>JAIUML010000001.1 GCA_022565595.1 Saccharospirillum sp.
ACCTGCGCCGGCGCTGAACGCCCGTTATGACTTCGATTCTCTCCACCTTGGATACTCCTTTGCACTAGGTCTATGCCTAGGTCTTTGTTTTTACCAAGGTGTCTGGTTTAAATGGGGGCTACTACAGCTACGTTGTACAAAGACCTCGATACATTTTGGTGTAAAGAGTACTTGTTTAACGATACTCTACATGGTCACCAATACACACTTGATGAAGTTGCATCCAGTGTATGCCCTAATTTAAATGAAACAGCTAAAAGCATAATTAAGCAGTTTAATACTATTGAAGTTTTCAATAAACCTATTGTCGCAGTCTGTGGATTAATGAACTCAGGCAAATCCACTTTGACTGCATCATTTTTAGATAAAACATCAAGGCCGCGAGTTAATATAGGAGATGTCTCTGCTGCAGGCACACATCGATTCGTACTGTGGGCGCCTTACTCATGGCGTCAATACAGGCATCAATTATTTGGCAGACTCGAAGGTATTTTCAGCACTGTACCTGAGTTGCTTTCCGAGAATCCTGACTTGGCAGCCGCGCAATATAACGCTCGTTCAGAGCACCTAGACAAGTTAAATATTCCTTTGGTCGCTTTTGACAAGGAGCTAGACAGTATTGGATTTGCAATTTTAGATTGCCCTGATATTCAACGCAGTTACACCATCAATACAGAGCCATCCAATGGCAGAACATCTGAGCTTAGGGCATTAATGCTTGAAAAAGCTTCACATCTTTGTTCAGCATTTATTGTAGTAGCTTCGCTAGAACAACAGGAAAGCAAAGATCTTAAAGATATTTTTTCAAGAATAAGTAGTATTTCAGTTTCTTTGCCTATTTACTATATTCTGTCTAAATCAAATAGTAACATTGATGAGAGTCTTCTTGAGGCCAATTCCGCGCTTTCAACTATCGGTGTACTTAAAAGCATATCAGCCGTTTTCGTATCGCCAAGGATACACTCTGCTAATACTAGAGGGTATATCGACGAAATAGAGTATATCAATACAAAGAACGAGTATTCAATAACAGAGACTTTAAGCTCTTTAGACAAAACCGAACTATATGAGAGATTCAAGGAAGATACTAAAACCAAACTTATAGATGTATTTAACGATATTTCTATCTGTATTGACAATCACATTCGAAGTAACCGTGAAGTTGCTGACTATGGACGAGGCGAGATTTTAAAGGCGCTAAATAACAAATTAGTTTCTGAGAGCGGCCAACGTATTGCGATAAACCCTCACCTACTGGCTCAGCTTCAAGATAGCATGCTTCGTACTGGTCCATTTTATGCTCGAATCTTTAGATATCCTCACTCTGCATTAGAGCACTTAAAATCCAAGTTTAGCAAGGTGAATCTTGAAAGCAAGATTGATCATATAACTACCCAGTCAATTGTAGACTTTCTAGATGGAAAAAAAGGCATCAACCTTAGTAAAGAGGATCTTACTTTATCTATTGAGAAAGCACTTACTATATATAATAACTACTTGAAAAGCGAAGAGTCATATGAAGTAAATAGAGCTGATCTTGATGATATTACGACAGCAATGTGGAAAGAGCGATTAAGTAAAAGAAAGATAATTAAAGAAAAAGCCCCACTTCTAGTTACTAGTAGTTTAATGCTGATTGGAACTCTATCAATACTTTTTTTCCCAGCCATAGCAATTGGAGGGAAAGCAGTTTTCATGGCGGCTTCTATGCCCGAAATATTTGCAGTTCTGGGCATTTCAGCCTTTTCGAGCTTAGCTTCAACCAAAGCGCTTCAGAGTTTCGTATCAGAAAATATTGGATCACAGCAAGTCAGTGATTTATTTGCCTGTTTGCAGGATTCACTGGGTATACCAAGATCTTTTGATACTGGAGAACTAGACCTAGTCATCATTCCAAAGGATGGCTTGCCCGTCTCGAACCTACCCTTTGTTGATTTTGAAAATAGGTCAATATTGAACGAACCAATAGTTACACCTAAAATAAACTTTGAAGACTCGTTTATAGATAAAATAAGATAAGAGCGGATTCGAATAAGCCGCTAGATCATCCGATCCGGCGCCTGGCTTCCTCGGCAGCAACCTCCCAACTTTTGCGAGTGGTGGGCAAGCCATTATCACCAAGCGGCTCCACGCCCAGTGCCTGCCTGCGAGCATTGGCACGCTCGGTGTAATCCTGGCTCATGGGGTTCACGCCGCGTTTACGGTCTTTGGCGTCAGCACTTGAATCCATCATAAAATCGTACTCTTCTGGAAACCACTCAAGATGGATTTGGCGAGTGAGTTCCTCTAACGCTTGCTGGCTTGCTTCTTTCTTGTCCATCTGTTTGACTTCTGCTTCGGTTAACCCCTCGCGGGCTTCCCGGTATTTTCTGGCTTCTTCTTTTTTAAGTCGGTTCATCAGTATCACTCCTTACTGGTGACTCTGTTAAAGCCACTGTATCGACTCATGCGACAGTAAATGTCGCACCTGGATTGTACGATCGGCCAACAAAAAAATAGTGAGGACACTATGCCATCAACCTTCACAGCGGAACAGATTTCCCAGGCTCTATTTCAATCGGACCCCATGCACACTTGCTGTCAGGAAAACGACTGTTTTGATGAATACGATACGGTCTCGAACGATGTGGCGGAGCGTGTTAGTCGGGGGCAACCCATTGAAGCCGCGCTACACGACGTACTGTCCGAGTGGTTTTATGACGGTGACCCCATAGCGGCCAATACGATCAAGCCTGTGATGACGCTGCTGCTGAGCCAGGAATAGCGAAATAGATGCTCTGCATGCGTTATTCAGCCCTGCAAGCCGAGCATGCAAAGCGGGCGTACCGTTTTCAGTTCGAATTTTGTACAGATCAATGTTACAGCAATCAAAAAGGCCCATTAGATGTATGACATCATAGGAGACATTCATGGCCATGCGGCCCAGTTAAAGCAATTACTTCACTCGATGGGTTACAGCGACCGAGATGGCGTGTGGCGTCACCCGGAACGGAAAGTTGTTTTTTTGGGAGACTTTGTCGACAGAGGCCCAGAGCAAGTGGAAACCGTACACATTGCGAAGCGCATGGTCGAGGCTGACCTGGCTTATGCAGTGATGGGTAATCATGAGTTTAATGCCGTTGCCTGGGCAACAAAACACCCGAAGAATTCTGGCAGCTACCTTAGAGACCATAGTGCAAAAAACAGAGAGCAACACCAGGCCTTTTTGGACCAGGTGAGCGAAGGCAGTGATACTCACAAAGAGCTACTAAAGTGGTTTAAAACCTTGCCGCTGTTCCTGGAGCTGGACGGCATTCGCGTGGTCCACGCCTGCTGGCACCCGGAGCACCTCAAATCACTGGAGGCGTTTCTGGATCAACAAAACTGCATCAGAGCTGGTGCCTGGCTCGATCTTGCCCTCGAGAATGGGGCTGGCTATGACTCTCTGGAAGTTGTGCTCAAGGGCCTGGAGATTGATTTACCCGAAGGCTATTCGTTCCGGGATAAAAGCAATCACCCGCGCACTGCGATTCGAACCGCCTGGTGGAACCTGGATGCCACGACCTACCATGACGTGGCCATGGTCCCGGGTGATGAAATCCGCAAGATACCGAAGTTGCCGATAGAGGACGGAAGTATGCCTGGGTACGACGGGAAAAAGCCCGTCTTTATAGGTCATTACTGGTTACAGGGTTCGCCTGCGCCATTGCATCCCAGCATCGCCTGTCTGGACTACAGCGTGGCCAGCGACAAAGGCGGAAAGTTATGTGCTTATCGATGGCAGGGTGAGCGCACTCTCACGCCAGAAAATTACTGTTGGGTTGAACGTACGGTTTAACGTCCATTGCCTACATTTCAACTAACCGAAAAGGGTTTCGATTTAAACAAATGGATTTTCTAAATATCGGCAAAAAAGACAAGCTCGGTAAGCAAAGGCGCATTGAGCACCGTGGCAAGCACCTCCGTGCCAGCCGCACGGGTGGTGTCTCCTTTCGCGCTCAGACCAGGGCTGCTGGGTTAAACCTGACGGCCAATAGCCGTCATGGCGTTCGCGTATCCCGGTCGGTTGGCAAAAACACCCAGATGGCGCTGCAAAACGGTCGGTTCGTTCTGCGTGGCCGCTACGGTAGTGGGCCGACCCGACTCAATTTATCGAAAACCGGCATGACGGTCTCCAGTCGAAATAAGCTGGGCACCTTTAACTGGGTCAAACCCAAGCGCTCCTCCGCCAAGCTTTTTGGCGTGCAGGTTCGCGGCAAGAACGCGGTGTATGCGCACCTGGTTTTTGCGCTGTTCAACCTTGTATTCTCCCTGGTTCAGGTAACGCTGTTATTGCTCTGGAACCTGGCTCGCTGGCTTATACTTCTGCTTGGGCTAGTGGCTCACTGGGCCTTGAAGGTATTGCAGAAAATCGTTGACTGCGTGATGGCGGCTCCGGACAGGTTGGCGCAGTTCAGATACGGGCAGCGGTCACGGCGGCTGCGCAAGTCGCTAGCTTTGGTGGCTGCCGCTGACCGAGCGGCGATGGAGGCATTAACGCAGCCGCAACTGGTCGCGGCTATGGTGTTGTTGTTTACGGCCCGGGGGCGTGGGCAGACCGTGCAAGAAAACATGCCCAGGCTAATTAAGACCCTGAGCAAGGCTCAAGATGCCGAGCCACTGCGCTCAAGCGCAGCAGATGTGAGAGAGGCCTCCGATACTTTGAAACAGTTACTGCCGGATCCGGATGACCACAACGACCCCTTGCGTATTTTGGTTATAGTGGCGGGCCTTGCAGAGCAAGCGGGAAACATAATACCGGCAGAGTCACTGCCCGAGTTGGTGTTCAGCCTGGATGAGTTGATGCTGCAGCAGGGCCGGAAAACCCGGCTGCAGGAGGCGATGATTGACGTCTTCAGTGATTTTGCCGGGCTGACGCTGGTAGCTGAACCTCACACGGTACAGGGTGCCTGGTAGACTGGTTGTCCTGACTTTCCATTGGAGTTCACTGTATGTACCGGATCGACCGCTCACACTCAAGTGGGCTATCCGTCAATGGCTGACAATCCTTCTGAATTGATGACCAGAATTATGTGACCACTACAAGTGGCTCAATCCTGCAATTAGGGATAACAGTAACTCCCAACATCACACCCAGCAGATTGCCAGTAATCGCACCAGTGGAATCTGAATCGCCATCGTGGTTGGCCGCCAACACACCAGCGAATACAACGGGTACCTTGCATGGCACGCCGCACCCGAGATTTTAATGGCTGCGGTATCCAGCAAAGCTTCCAAACCACACAGGAGGTGCATACAGACCTCACTGACTAGTCAGAATTGCTTCGAATGGAACGCAGCATCCCGGAGCCTTTTGGATATTGCAATATTCACCGTTTTGTCTAAATTACCAAAAATATTGAAGATTTTTAATTTTCTTGGTGATTTGGATGTTCGGACGCAAGAATAACGAAAACGATACGGTAGTGGCCTTACTGGCTGCGGCGATCCGGCGTGATATTTCCTTTGGGGAGTTGCCACCAGACTCTAAGCTGAAGATCGAGTCGCTGCGCAGCCGCTATGGTGGCAGTGCTCATTCCATTCGAGAGGCTCTGGTGTCTTTGAGTGTCGAGGGTCTGGTCGAAGCAACAGCACAACGTGGTTTTCGCGTTGCCTCAGCAACAGCCGCTGACCTGGAGGATATCACCCGTCTAAGGGGTGAGCTCGAGGTAATGGGGCTGCGCTGGTCCATGGAAAACGGCGACATTGCGTGGGAAGGCCGTGTGTTGGCGGCACGTCATGCCCTGTCCCGGATAGAGTCATTCATGCTGGAGCAGCCTGAAACCTATGCGCTGGAGTGGGAAGAATACAACCGGCAGTTCCACCACGCCTTAATGGATGCCTGTGGCTCACCCAGGCTGCTCGATATACAGGACAAACTGTACAACCAGAGCCGACGCTTTCGTCTGGCGGCGCTGAAAGAAGGGCGGATAAATTTCAACAATAGCCAAAAAGAGCATGATGATCTCGCCACTGCGGCCATTAAACGCGATTCTGTGCATGCCTGTAACTTGTTAAAAATCCATATACAAGGTGCCAGACCGGGCCCATAAGCATCACTGCACAACCCCCTGACGGATTTCGATTTTACATCGAGAGGCGTCGCTTTGCTTAACCAAAAAGAATAACCAGGATCAGCGCAGCTGATCTGTTAACCCAAGCCCTAACAGGCACTCTTGCAGCATCGGAGCACAACAATGCTAAAGACTACAAAAAAAATCGGTACGCTAATGATCAGCGCCATCACTGCAACAACCCTAATCAC
Organism: Saccharospirillum sp.; assembly: GCA_022565595.1. Taxonomy (GTDB): domain Bacteria; phylum Pseudomonadota; class Gammaproteobacteria; order Pseudomonadales; family Natronospirillaceae; genus Saccharospirillum. The sequence goes on from JAIUML010000001.1 coordinate 6,284, forward strand.
CACCCAAGGATTTGCCAGCGACCATACAGCCGATCGCGACACCATTCGGGTGGGCGCGCTTCGTCTTGGTTCACATGCGCCCAACTTCATTGCATATGAGCGCGGCTACTTTGATGACCAGAATCTGGACGTTAATTTCATCTATTTTGATGCTGCTCAACCCATGGCGGTAGCTATTGCCTCCGGTGATGTGGATTTTGGTTTGACGGCGGTCTCTGGGGCACTGATCAACCTTGCCAACCGCGGTGCTATTAAAGTCATTGGTGGCTCTCTGCAAGAAGAGCCAGGCGTCGACGGCCAGATTATTTTGGCCTCAAAGGCAGCCTATGATGATGGTCTGACATCACCCGAGAAACTCGCCGGGCGCAGCTTCGGCATCACACAGGCTGGCTCGTCTTTCCACTATATGGCTTCTAAAATTGCCGAAGCATCCGGGTTCTCGACTTCAGACTTGACCCTTCGCCCCTTGCAGGGAGTAGGCACAATCGTCGGTGCATTGCGCACTGCGCAGATCGACGCCTGGTCTATTGTACCAAACGTCGGCAAGCCTCTGGCGGAGGCCGATGAAATTGTGCAGATCGGATGGGTAGCAGACTACATCCCGGATTACCAGGTGACTACCGTGTTTACCAGTACACGCAATGTAAATGAACGAAGGGAGATGGTTGAGCGCTTCCTGGCTGCCTATTCAGCCGGCGTTAGTGACCACAATGCAGCACTTGTCGACAAAACCGCCAGTGCAGATGAAGCCGAAGCAGTTACTCGCATCATTGCGCAGTATATTGCTGCCGACCAACCCTACGAGCGCTCTTCTGTTTCCATACAAAACGGTGCGATGCGCATCAATGAGGACGCTAAAATGAACGTGACCAACCTGCGGGATCAGTTGGAGTGGTTCCAGTCTGAAGGCCTGGTTTCGTCCAGCATCCAATTCGAGACAGTTTTCGATACGAGCTTTGTCGAAACCTACTGAGATCACATCGCCTGGCCTATTGGCCAGGCTCATCTTTATGCTTCCATCACCACGCATGGGCACTGTGTCTGTCGCCTGAATCAGGAGCGTCTTAATGGACCTGTCTCTGAATAACATTCATCACTTCTATGGTGATGTGGAAATTTTATCTGGCATCAATTTCGAAATTAAAAGTGGAGAGATTGTTTGCATCATAGGGCCATCAGGTTGTGGCAAGTCCACCTTGCTAAGGTTTCTGGGTGGGTTGGAGCGACCCAGCTCAGGCGAAGTCTTGCAAATAGGCTCACCGCCAGAGGCCTGCCTGAACCCGTTGACCTATATCTTCCAGGATTTTGCCCTACTGCCATGGCGCACTGTAGAAGGCAACATCTCACTCGCACTGGAGGACCACCGAATACCAAAACAGGAAATTGAGAGAATCATCGACAATGTTTTGGGTCGTACCAAGCTCACAGATTTTCGATCAGCGCTTCCTCGGCAACTGTCCGGCGGAATGAAGCAACGCGTTGCTATTGCCCGAGCTTTATGCGTCAACCCGGCAGTATTGCTGATGGACGAGCCGCTTTCGGCACTCGATAGCCAAACGCGAGAGCTGTTGATGGACGACCTGGTCGACCTCTGGACCAGGGAGCGATTTACAGCCTGTTATGTAACACACAACCTGGCTGAGGCTGTCCGGCTCGGTCACAAGATCGTTGTGCTTTCTAGACGACCGGGAAAGATTCGCGAGATTGTGTCAATCGATACACCGTTGGCCGACCGGAAGAATGACTTGGTCAAACTTGAACAACAACAAAATCATCTGTGGAACCTGATGCGCGAAGAAGCACTGGCTGCAGATATGGAGCTGAATGATGTCTGATTCCATTACTCACACTCAGACCAACACCTCTACTCGACTCGCCAGGCCGGTTCCCTTCCGCGGTGGTGGTTTTCGCATTGGCACTGTCCCCTGGCTTTCGCCCTTTGTGTTTGTCGGGCTAATTTTGTTCTGGTATTGGGGTTCCAGCAGCGGTTTTATCCATCCTCTGGTGTTACCCTCGCCGGGTGAATCACTGCAAGCGTTCATAAACCTTGCGCAGTCTGGCATGCTCTGGAAGCACGTTAGCGCGTCCGTGCAACGATTGGTTATCGGTTGGACGTCTGGCACCATTTTGGGTATCAGCATTGGTCTGGCAATCGCTCTTTCTTCTCTTGCTCGTGCTACTTTCGCCCCCCTGGTCGCCGCTATTATGCCAGTACCCAAAATTGCACTGCTACCTTTGTTCGTTATCTGGTTCGGAATTGGTGAAGGCTCAAAAGTTGCTACCATTCTGTTCGGCGTATTTTTCCCTACCGTCATTGCAACCTATGGTGCGGTCGACAATGTGGATCGTAGCCTGATTCGAATGGGGCAATCATTCGGCTTGTCCTGGTCGTCGATCGTTCGCAAGATCATTTTCCCGGGTGCTTTGCCTGCCATATTGTCGGGCTTCAGAATCTCGGCCTCCATCGCCATCATCCTATTGGTTGCAGCTGAAATGATTGGAGCTGAGTTTGGTATTGGTGCCTACGTTCTATTGGCTGGCAGCCTGATGGCAACAGATCAGCTCATTGCCGGTGTGGCCGTTCTGTCACTGTTGGGCTTGACTGTTTCCTTCCTGATAGGCCGAGCAGAGCGCTACTTCTTGAGATGGCGGACCTAAACATGAGAACAGAATCACAATACGATGTACTCGTCTGCGGCGGAGGTGCTGGTGGAATCGGTGCCGCAGTTGGAGCAGCCAAAGCAGGGGCAAAGGTTTGCCTGGTCGAAAAATATGGCTTTCTCGGTGGTGCAGCGACAACGTCACAGGTACTCGCTTACTGCGGTATTTTTCAACAAGGACAAGAGCCACTAAAGGCGGTATCCGGTGTCGCTGAGGAGCTTCTGGTCGAACTCAAGAGGCTCGGCCTCAGCGGCGATGCCCATCGGTCGGAGACCACTGGAAACTGGATCGTCATGCTGGATACCGAAGTTCTGAAACTCGCCCTCGACCGCTTGACACAAAGACACGGCATTGATGTATTCCTGCATACTCGATGCGCCTCTGTTACCCGCACTGGCAAAGCACTGGAAGGCGTCACTCTGGCAGGCATGGATGGCCGCAAACGTGTCATCGCCGAGACCTTCATTGATGCATCGGGTGATGCCAATCTGGCGATGCTCAGCGGCGTCGATTACCGGGTTGGGAACCTGCAAGGCCAACTTCAGGCCTTGACCATGCCGATACGCATCAGCGGGGTAAAAGAAAACACGAGGCTGAATCGCAAAATGCTGATGGCCTTGATCGAAGAGTACAATCGCCATGGTCAATACCCTATTGCGCGCAAGGACGGCGGTATCATTATTCCGCTGCCCATTTCACAGGATTATTGGTGGATGCTGGTTGATCTCCCCTTAAATGACTTGAGCTCTCACAGTTTTACCGAAGCAGAGATGACCGGCCGTGCCATGGCACATGACTACCTGAAACTGCTCAGAAACCTGCCCGGATTTGAGGATTGCTACTTGGTCAGCACCGGACCACAAGTCGGCGTTCGTGAGACCAGACATCCGCTAAGCCGCTACGAAATGACTGCGGAAGACTTACTTCAGGGTCGCCAACGAGACGATGGTATTGCCCGTGCTGCCTGGCCTATTGAGCTGCATGCCGAAGCGGGTAAACCGGTGTATCACAGCCTGGGTGGGCCGGGCTATGCACACATTCCGTACGACAGCATACGCGCCAAAGGCGTCGATAATCTGTGGTATGCCGGCAGAGTGATCGGAGCGGACGATGAAGCCTATGGCTCCGTTCGTGTTATGGGCACTGCCTTTGCTTCTGGCGAAGCAGCCGGTGTTGCAGCGGCTGACTATTCTCAAAACAGCCAGGAAGTGAATGTACCAAGAGTGCAGGAGCGGCTACGGATACAAGGAGCCCTGGTTTGATGGTACATAAAAGCACTCGCTCCGTTTTGCCCAATGGGCGCACTTTGTTGTTTCCAATTATTGGCGACCCAATCGCCCAGGTTCACTCGCCGGCCTATCTTACTCCTTTACTCACTCAACGTGACATTAACGCGTTGGTGGTTCCGCTGCATGTGAAGCCTGCGCACCTCAAGCTGGTTATTGACAGCCTATTCCACTCCCACAACGTGCCCGGCCTCATTTTAACGATGCCACACAAGCACACTGCCTTTACATTGTGCGATGAACTTTCGGATCGCGCGAGCCTCGTTAATGCGGTCAATGTGATGAGGAAAACAGCCGATGGTCTCTACTTTGGAGACCATATGGACGGTATTGGCTATCTGAATAGCCTGGAACGCCTGGGATATGTTGTGCCCAATTGCCGGGCATTGGTCATAGGTGCCGGCGGAGCAGGCTCTGCCATTGCTTACGAATTGTTGGTTCGGGGCGCCGCACATGTTGATGTGTACGACACCAAGACCCTACTGAGTCAACAATTAATTAATCGACTTATGAGACGCTTTGGTGCTCGTGTTGGAATGGGTAGCTGTGATCCTACAGGATATACATTGGTTGCCAACGCTTCGCCAGCTGGCATGAACGCCGAAGACCCTGAACCGGTCAATTTTGACAAGCTTCGATCAGATCAATTCGTGGCTGAGGCCATTACTGAGCCAGCGGCTACTCCCTTACTGAATCATGCTAACGCAATAGGCTGTAAAACCATGACTGGTGCCGATATGTTCGCCGGTCAATCAGAAGCATTGGTCGAATTCCTATGTCTTGCTCATCATCCTGACCTGAAAAGGAGCACATTGTGATACTGACGGAGAAAGCTATTGAATCACTTGAGGCTGTGAAAAAGACACACTTTCTGAACAACAAAGCGATACGCAACAGTCGATCACTTGGAGATGCTGCTGGTTTACAGAACCTGGGGGTACACTTGATCCAGGTTGAGCCAGGGCACTATTCTACTGAGCGGCACACGCACCATTATGAAGAGGAGTGCCTGCTCATCCTTTCAGGTCAGGCTACGGCTTTCGATGGTAACGAGGAAACTGCCGTCAGCGCGGGCGATTTCCTGGCGTACCCCTGCCATGGGCCAGCACACAGTTTACTGAATTCTGGAACTGAACGCCTAATCTGTCTGGTTATAGGTCAGCGGCTTGACTATGACATTACCGACTACCCCGATAAAAAGAAACGGCTATTTCGGCATCAGGGCTCAAGAAGCCTTGTAAATCACAGCGACATAGAGACTCCCTAAGGCCGTAGCCCGAGATTTGTCGCGTTTACGCCAGTGCATCCTTTGCGGCAGTAGCGCCCATCGCCATTCAGCATGATGGGCGAACCTACATTTCAATACTTTTTAGACACAGCAAAAGCGGCGAGGATAGCGGGTGAGCGGGTTCCAGGTGATCCCTTGGGACTATATCCAGGTCGATGGCTGCTCAGATTCCGAAAGCTGCGAAAGACCAGGGTAGTACAGTTGTTGCTTTATGAGTATTTGATCTACCGAGAAGATTGCCTCATATAGCGTTTTTAATCCCCCAGCGGTTGGTCATCATCGTCACCTCTATAGCGAACCAGGTTGTGGCGGATACGCCGCACGTTATCCAATGCTGGCTCACCGATCATCACAGCCAACTCAGAAGAAAGCACGTCTATTACCGCGAGCAAGGCATAGCGGGATGATGTCGGCTGGTTGACGAACTCTTTCTCCTCCGGGATATTGACAGGCAACAGTATATCTACCTTTTGACTTAGCGGAGAGTCGGGGCGCGTTACACCAATGACGGTGGCGTCATAGCTTTGGGCTATTTCACAAGCATCAACCAATCCAGCAAAGCGACCTGAAGTTGAGATGGCGAGCAAAACGTCGGTTCGTTTTAGGGTTGAAGCGACCATTTGCATCATCTGGCTATCCTGATAAGCATTGATGTTAAGCCCCAGCCTGAACATTCGGTATTCAGCATCTTGTGCCACTATAGTGGCACCGCCGCCGCTGCCAAATACGACAATCCGTTTCGAGTGCAGCAGTGCCTGCACTGCTGATTCGATAATGTCACTATCTAGGCTGGCGAGTTGAATGTCGAGCGCTCGCTGTGCTCGACTGACAATCTGAAAAGCGGTTTCGGAGTGGCTACCGGAAGACATTCTGCCAGCCAGGAAGCGCGCACCGACTGAGCTGGCCTGGGCAAGCTGTACTTTGAAGTCTCGCAGATTCCTGAAGCCCAGCTTGCGGCAAAACCGGGTAACACTGGCCGTACTGGTCCCTGAATGTTCAGCCAATTCAGTGGTGCTCGCCTGTACTGCGAAGTCCACGTCCGCAAGAATCAGTTCACTCAAGCGACGATCGGCATTACTCATGGACGACTTACGCTCCTTTAAGTAGGACACCACATCCGTAACGATGGCTTTATTCATATCAATCTTTGTTTCCACCTGGCAGGTCAGCTATGAGGCCAGAGAAGCTTCGATGGCTTTCAGAGCTGCTCGGGTTTCGATCTTGAGGCATTAAAACACGACAATCACTCGTTGCAAACTGTCGCCTCCCTGTACCGCCAAACAGGACTCTTCTCACACCCACAATGAAGATTTTCTTCATTTAGTGCCAAAAATCCATTGATACTTACCCAGAATCGCACTACATTAGCCAAATAATGATAATTTTCTTCACTCACAAGAATAAGGTCTATCATGGAAACCGTCGCTCGACTTAGCGCTGATTTCAGCGAATTCATTGATCGCCTGAATCGCTGGGCCGTTGGCCTGCTGATGGCGCTGCTGATTCTGACAGTGTGGACTGCGGTGTTGGATCGCTACCTCTTTAAATGGCAAATTGGTTGGGTGGAAGAGCTCGCGCGCTACTTAATGATCTGGGCCATTTTGCTGGCAGTGCCCTGCTGCGTTGTTGCGCGACAACACGTTCGGTTAGCCATGTTTAGTGATCGATTGCCTCCAATTATCCAAAAGCCACTGAGTATTCTGGTAGATCTGGTCACCATCGCATTCTTTGCTTACATAGCCATTTCCGGCATCGACTTTGCTCGACAAGGAATGAGCCAATTGTCCACCGTTTTCCGAATGCCTATGGTTTACGCCTTTGCAGCCATTCCAACCGCCTTTGGCCTGGCCGCACTGCAAGCCTTTTTAACTTTACTCGGCAGTATGGGTGCCACTAGAAACACTTCGCCACCTCTAGCTGGGTCTTTCTAGCGCTCAAACCCAATCGATTCAATCAGTTCCTCGAACTTCTCTTAAACTACGGTGCAAAGTATGGCTATTGCGATTATTTTCCTGGTGTTGCTGCTCATCGGAGCGCCTATTGGCGTAGCTCTTGGGCTGGCAGGCGTTATAGGTATGTACGAGACCGGCGGTATTTCTTTCGCTGCACTGGGTTCGTCAAAGATATTTCATGGGTTGAATATCTTTCCGTTTCTGGCGATGCCGTTTTTTATTTTGGCCGGTGAGATCATGAACCACACTGGCATTACGGCTCGCCTGATGCTGCTGGCGCAAGCACTGGTTGGTCACTTCCGAGGCGGTTTGGCCCACTCCAATATGGTTGCATCTGTTTTTTTCTCTGGTATTACCGGTGCTGCCACGGCCGATGCGGCTGCCTTTGGTCGCACTCTGGTCCCGGAAATGGTGAAACAGGGTTACAGCCGCCCCTATGCCTGCGCAGTTACCGCTGCAGGCTCTATTATTGGCCCAACCATACCTCCTTCGGGGTTAATGGTGGTTTACGGCTCACTAATGGGCGTTTCCATTGGAGGGTTATTTGCTACCGGAATATTGCCAGGCATTCTGATTTGTCTGGTGTGCATGGCCATTATTGCCGCCTTTGCTCGCCGTAAAAACCTGCCCAAATCAGAAGAGCGCGCGAGCTTAAAGCAGATCCTGGTGCATTTCCGGGGCTCCATTTTTGCACTGCTGATGCCACTGATCATCCTCGGGGGAATTGTCACAGGCATTGTGACACCAACTGAGGCTGCGTCCATTGCCGTTGCTTACGCCCTCTTTGTCGGCCTGGTTATTTATCGCAACTTGAGCCTTGGCATGTTGGTGCATTTGCTGATTCGCACGGCTCAGATTACGGCCGTAATCTATTTGATCATCGGCGCTGCCTCCATCTTTGGTTGGTGGCTCAGCTTTAACCAGATTCCACAGGCCATTGCCACTTTCATCAGCGCACTCTCAGACAACCCCAACGTCATACTTTTATTGATCATCGGGTTTCTTCTTCTAGTGGGCATGATCATGGACATCAATGCCATGTTGATTATCCTGGCTCCCTTGTTAATACCCATGACTCAGCAAATGGGCATGGACCCACTGCACGCTGGCATCATCTTTATTCTGGCATTGAATATCTCATTGATGACTCCGCCGATTGGGGCCTGCCTGTTTGTTCTATCGTCCGTTACCGGAGAGAAACTGGAAAAGATCTCCGTAGAGCTTACTCCGTTTCTTATCGGCCAACTGGCTTTATTACTGATCTTTGCTTTTTCCCCGAGCATCACACTCTTTATCCCACGTTTGCTGGGATACTAGTGTGTGCTCTACAACCCACCAACCTTGAAGAGTGACGCAATGATGACCTTTAAAAACAAGATATTGGCAGCAACTCTGACTGCCTCAATGGTAATAGTGGCTCCGGCCGTTCATGCGCAGAAAGTTCTCAAGTTTGCACATGATAACCGTACCGACATGTTTGAGAACCCGGCCCATGCTTTTACTGGCGTGTTCAAGAACATCGTCGAGTCAGCCAGCAACGGCGCCATTAAAGTAGAGGTATACCCAAACAATCAGTTGGGCTCAGCGAATGAGCATTTAACGATGGTGCAAAACAATGTTATTCAGGGCACCCTGACCTCTGTTGGCGCCTTGGCCAGCTTTTACCCTCGGATGGGCGTGCTCGACGTACCCTTCGCTTTCAGTAGCAATGCTTCAACCTATGAAGTATTCGATGGGCCGTTTGGCCATGAGCTGGCCGACGATATAGAAGCATCCCTGAGAAATGTCAAAGTGCTCGGCTTCCCGGATACGGGTGGTTTTTTCTCGGTGACCAACTCGCGACGGGCCATCGAGAGCATCGACGACTTCGACGGTATTCGCGTGCGGACCATGACGCTTCCGTCACACCAGCGAATCATTCAGGAGTTGGGTGGTGAAGCCTATCCATTGGCGTGGGGCGAAGTGTACTCGGCATTGCAAACGGGTGTGATTGATGGACAAATGAATCCGATTCCAACCATCTCCTTTGCCCGTTTCGATGAGGTACAGCAGTATGTGACTCTAACCAATCACCTGTTTTCGCCTTATACGTTGATTATCAGCAAGCGGTTCTATGATGGACTGACAGAAGAGGAGCAAAACATTCTTCACTATGCCGCTCAGTCCGGAATCAATGCCAGCCGAGGTGTTTCTCGGGTAATCGAAGCGTCAGATCGTGGTTTGCCGGGTTTGCAGGGTAAAATGCACGTTAATGCTTTGTCTCCAGAGGAGCGGGAGCGTTTCCGTGAGGCAACTCAACCTGCGCTTATCGACTACATTCGCACAACTCAGGACGAGAAAGGCGGAGAACTGCTGGATCTGTTCCTGCAGGAAACAGAGCGGGCCAATAACCGTCGCTATATGGCGCCCTGATTACCCTTGACAGTGTAGACAGAATTCTAACAGCCTCAGATTCTTGATCCCTGGGGCTTTTTTTTACCAACCTGAAAAAGAATGTAAACAATCAAAGCGTTGGAAGCAGCTCTCACTGATATGGCGGGCAGGATTCTTCTATCGCCACCCTGCCCGCATAGCACACTATGGTACCGACAACATCATCAGAAAACACACCCACGCGCTACAACATCCTGGCGACTCAGTGAACCGTCCAGTTGCGCCAGCCAAACATGATCATAGAGATTGGATACCACACAGGCATGATTTGGAATAATGCTCAAGCGATCACCAATTGCTGGTGAATGAGGGCAGCGACTCACATCCACCACACCGTGCTCCTCACTCAAGGACAGTATGTGTGCCATGGGGTATTGAACGATGTGCCCAAAACCTTCCAGGCCCAGCAGGTCTGAGCTGAGTGCCTTGGAGCCGGCATCCATGACGACTCGTCCCGGTTCTGGTGTGCTGACAACGGTGACTTCAAGTGTGAGTGCGCACTCTTCTAACTGGCATATACCTCGCTCCAGCAGGGAACGGTCGTTGTAGACGTAGGTCCCACACCGATATTCGGTGATGGCCTTCATACGCGGCAATTGCCACATATCCGGTGCACCACCACTGGAAACCACCTGTACTGCAATCCCTGCTTGATCGAACAAGGCTCTGGCATCCATTAGCCATTGGTTAACGGCTTCGATCTTGCCTGCTGGAGGGTAGGTCATCAAGCCGGAAAACCGTAAGCCATCCTTGCTTAGAATGTGTTTAGCGAGCTCCAGAGCTTGTTCCGATGTGGGTACGCCACAGCGGTTCGCCCCCGTATTGCACTCCACCATGACGCTTAATGGGGCGTCCTGACTCGCAATACTGGCCAGGCCATCAACAACAAAAGCGTGATCGGCGGTCACAGTCAGCTTGCATTGCCGGTTCAATGCGGCCAGACGGTTTAACCGCTCTCGGCCCAGAATATTGTAGGTGATCAGTAAATCGTCAAAGCCAGCCCGTGCAAAGACTTCAGCCTCAGACAGTTTCTGGCAATTGATACCCACCGCCCCCGCGTCGATTTGCCAATGGCCAACCAGGGGTTGCTTGTGGGTTTTAATGTGGGGGCGAAAGTCAATACCGGTCCTGTCGCACAAGCGCTGAAAACGTTCGATATTGGCCAGAGTTTTCTGCTGATCAATGCGCACATAGGGCGTTAATGGATCGCTATTAGGCATGATGAGGGTTCTCCACTATTGGCCAAATTGGACGCTCCAGATGCTGATAACCATTAGACTTCGGGTTGCTGGGATAGGGGGCGCCAGCGTCTACATAAATAATGGTTCCGGCTATGGGCTCGAAGCCATCGTAAAAGTGATTGGTGGATTTGATCAACAAGTACTGCCTGGCAGTCGGGTCTAACCCCATGGTGGTAAACAAGGTAGGATCAAAGGATTGACAGCGGTTGGAGCTGAGCACCAAGTCAATTCCCTGCCAATGAATCCAGGCACAATCGCCCATGGGCACGAGGCTCTCACCGAACTGTTGCTGTGCGTTGCGTACCAGGCTTTTGACATTGACCATGGCATCGATAGGAGCCCCGGCCTTGGCATCGCTCTTGCCACCGAACCGCAACGGAATCTGAGCGCCCTCACCTGCCGCAAAGCACAGCTGCACTGCCATTGGATCCCACAGCAGACCACAAGCGACTGACTCGATCCCCCGCGCCATAATGGCGTGCAGAATCAGTGTGCCGTCTCCGGCAACACCGCCCCCTGGGTTATCCCAAACATCGGCCAATACTACGGGGGCTTGCTGGCTGCTTTCAGCCTGGTCCAAAGCTTGCTGAACACTCAGAAAAGGTGGCCGCGTTCGACCTCTGAAATCAAACAGCTCCAGACCCAGGCGGCGCGCCAGTGCTTCGCCATGTTCGGGGGCGTTGTCTGTAATCACGACGATGCGAGTACCCAGCTCGGGCACATCACCGGCCATAAAGCCGTGAATAACGGAGATGGAGAGCACTTTGTCATCTGTTTTCTCCAGTTCGTGCAGTTGGCGTATAAAGCCCTTCATCGGTTCACGACTGGTTGGCAGCACTTCGATCATCCGGCAGTCGAAGCTGGAGATAACGGGCTTGATGCGTTGCTCTACAGCGCTTTGTGTCAAATGTACCAGGTCCCGAGCTCGCTCCATAAAGTCGGTGTGAGGGAATTCCTTGAACGCAACGAGCAAATCGGCCGCCTCGCATCGGGCCGGGGTGAGGTGACTGTGTGGGTCAAGTTCCGCGGCAATAATGACATCGGGGCCAACCATGTCTCGCATTCGGCGCAACAGGTCGCCTTCGCAATCGTGATAACCCTGGGCAACCATGGCTCCATGCAGGCCCAGCACGACAGCCTGTACCGGCATTGCTTCCTGCAACTCCTGCAACAGGGTGTCGCGCAGGGTTTCCCAGGTCGCTTTGGCGATCAGCCCACCCGGTTCTGCCCAGGTGGCGGTTCCTTCTATAACCTCCCAGCCTTGAGGGCGCAAGATTTCACGGCAGGCAATAATGGGTGCGCTGCACAGGGTCGGCGTGTCGGGGTGCTCACCGGGCCTGGCGTAGAAGGTGTCAGTAAAGGAACGCAAATCGGTAAAGATGGGGGAAAAGGTATTGGTTTCAGTTGCGACTGAAGCGGTAAAAACTCTCATTGGCTGATGCGCTCCACACTAAAAAAGGGGTGATTGGCAGGCAAGAGCGCACCCGGGTACCGCACGACTTCAGCGGCCAACTGGCTGGATTGCTCGGCGGCTTGCCAGGCCCTTAAACCAGAGCAGATGCCCGCCAGGTAGGCGCCGTTAAAGGAATCGCCGGCCCCGGTCGCGTCTGTCGCCTGTACAGGTCGGCCGGCTACCGGGCGCCAATGTTTGTCCTTACAAATCAGGGCGCCTCGCTCACCCCGTTTCAAAATCAGGGTGCAATGGTCGGATTGGCGCTCCAGGCGAGACAGCGCGGCTGTCTCCGAACAATCGTACAGAGCACACTCGTCGTCCAGCGAGGGCATGTAGTGTTCTGCAAAGGGCAGAATCCGGCTGTGCCAATAGAGCGCCTCCTCGCGGTTGCGCCACAGTGCTGGCCTGTAGTTACTGTCGTAAACGATCACACAACGATCCGATAATGCCGAAAGCAGCTCAACCAGAGCGTCCCGGTTTTCGACTACAGCGACACTGATCAAGGACAAATAAAAAACCCGACCTCGCTGACACACATCCAGCACATCCATCAATGGTCTGTGAAACAGCGTCCGCACGGGCGACTGGCTGCGCCAATAGTGGAATCGTCGATCTCCGGCTTCGTCGTTCTCAATCCAGTACATGCCTGGCGGATTAAGGCCATCCCGAAACACACCTTCGGTGTCCACGCCATCGGCCTGAAACGAATCGACCAGGCGCTGACTCAATGCATCACGACCCAATACAGTGACATAGCCGGCTTTTATCCCCAGTTTGCGCGCGTAATAGGCAGTGTTGTAACTGTCACCACCATAGCCCATCTGCACAAGGCCGGGCTCCTCCAGCGCTCTGAGCTCCAGCATACATTCTCCCAGACACACCAGGTCCAGCGAGACACCAGCATTCATATGACCTCCTGCTCTTTAAGAAAATTCTTTACATTTAAACACTTAAAACCTTAACATTTACCTGCAAATGGTCAATATATTGAAATTAATTTTCTTTTTGGAGGTAACCTTATGAGTATTCAACGCCATGGTGACGTTGGTCGCGGTGCTGGCGGGCAAAAGCTTCCCTTTGCTCGCGCTGTTGAAGCCGGCGGGTTTCTGTATGTTTCCGGGCAAATTGCCATGGAAAATGGCGAGGTGGTGGGTGGCACCATTGTTGAGCAAACGCAGAAAACCATCAGTAACCTGAAAGCAATACTGGATGAAGCAGGCTATGGCTGGGAGCATGTCATCAAGGTCAACTGCTGGCTGGAGGATCCGAGAGACTTCTGGAGCTTCAACAAGGTATTTGCCGAGACTTTTGGCGAGCACCCCCCTGCCCGCTCCACGGTTGAAGCCAGGCTGATGGTTGATGCCAAAGTGGAAATGGATCTGATAGCCTATAAGGCGCCCTGACCCTCAAAAGAAGAGCCGCCCTTGGACATTATTTCGCGCATCAAAGACGTTCACTCGAAACTGAGCCGCGCAGAACGGCAAGTGGCCGACTTTGTACTCGACAATCTCGAGTTTGCAGCGCGCGCCAGCACGACAGATCTGGCCAGGGCGGCTGATGTGAGCCCACCCACCATCACCCGTTTTTGCCGCTCAGTCGGCTGCGACAGCCTCAAGACGGTAAAGCTGGAATTGGCTCAGGCCCAGGTCGTCGGTGGGCGTTACCTGAAAAAACCCTATACCAAAAATGACCTGGATACGGTCGCCGAAAACGTCATCGGCGGGCTACGCAATGCCATTCATCAACTGGAACACCAACTCGACAGTGAGGTCACGACTCGGGTGGTTCACAGTCTGAAATCCGCGAAACGCGTGGTGGTGTTTGGCGGAGGTGGCAGTGGCGCAGCATTGGCCGATGAATTTGCCAATCGCCTGTTTCGGTTGGGTTTGCACGTTAGCGCCTACACTGAGAGCCAGATGCAAACCATGGTTGCCGCCACCCTGACCAAAGGCGACGTTTTGATTGTGTTGTCCGCTACGGGCCGTTATCCGGCGCTTTGCGAATGCGCGACCATTGCGCGCCTGTATCAGGCCGAGGTCATTGCCATGACTCGACAGGGTTCGCCACTGGCGGCCGTTGTCGATGGGCTGTTACCCATTGTCATCGATGAGTCGGAAGACATATTCAAGCCCACGGCTTCACGCTATGCCTTTATGGCGCTGATCGATATTGTTGCCACCGGCGTGGCACTGGCACTCGAAGAAACCGCCGCCGAACGGCTGCGTCGCATCAAATACCAACTCATGGTCAGCCGGGATGGTGATGATGATGGTGCGCCACTGGGTGACTGAGTCTGCCTGACTACCCTTACCTAACCGACAGCCATGCCCCCTGACCTCAAACCGCACTTACCTTACCTTTCCGACTACTGACCTGAAAGCGCTTACTGCAAAACAAGGCTGGGCATCACCCGGACCACGGTAATTATTTTCTTTTAGAAACCGATTGAAATTCGATAATAAGCCATAGTAAGATCCAAAACGATCACTTATTAAGCCCAATGGAAACCCTTTTAGATACCTTTAGGGCCGAGAATCGATCAAAAATGAAAAATAATTTCAATAAAGAGGGTTCCAGGACAACCTCGGGACCCATGCAGGAGGTAAGATGAAAACGACCGTTACCGCGACCGCCGCATTGGTTGCCGCTTTGTCCCTTCCCCAGCTCAGCCTGGCTGAACGACACACCCTGACGATGAACATTCAGCAGGTAACGTCCTGGGTGCGCAACTTTAACCCTTACAACGAAACCACACGCTTGCGTTCGACGCGGGAATTCATTTACGAGCCATTGGCGATTTACAATGTTTTCGAGCAAGGCCAGCCTTACTATCGACTGGCCGTTGCAGAAGCGTACTCCGATGACCTGATGACCTTTACCTACGATCTGCGTGAGGGTGTGCAGTGGTCCGATGGCAGACCCTTTACCGCCGCAGACGTCGTCTTCACATTCGAAATGCTGAAGCAGAATCCGGCGCTGGATACTGGTGCGATCTGGAATCGCCTGGAAGCCGTTGAAGCCGAGGGCGACCATCGGGTTCACTTTCACCTGAGCGAAGTCAATACAGGGATTCACCTGCGTCTCGTCGACGTGCCTGTAGTGCCAGAACACATCTGGTCGTCGGTCAGTGATCCGGTCTCCTTTACCAACGACAATCCGGTAGGCACGGGGCCCTTCACCGAAATAGAGCGCTTTACTCCACAAATCTATGTGCAGTGCGCCAACCCGAGCTACTGGGATGCACAGGCCGTGCAGATTGATTGCCTGCGCTTTCCGCAACTGGCCACCAACGACAACACCCTGGCCGCTGCCGCTTCGGGCGAACTGGATTGGTTTGGATCCTTTATCCCGGACATCGATCGAACCTACGTTTCCAGAAACCCACAGCATCACAAATACTGGCTACCCGCTGGCAGTATGGTTGCCATGATCATGAATCTGGAGACAGAGCATGAGGGTAATCGTGAAGCCTTTAATGATGTCAACTTCCGTCGTGCCTATTCAATGGCGATGGACCGTGCTGCTCAAGTCAATATCGCCGGCTACGGCTACCCGACCCTGAACGACTACGCCAGCGGTTTGGGGGAGCTCTATGCGGCCTGGGCCGATGCCGAGCTGCGTGAGCAATACCTTCCATTTATGTCCTACGACCTGGACTCAGCTCGTGAGCTGTTGCTCAATGCGGGTTACCAGCAAAACAGCAATGGCTTCCTGAGCACCCCCAGTGGCAACAGCATCGAATTCGACATCATTGTGCCAAACGGCTGGACAGACTGGGTCAATACGGTGCAAATCGCGGCTGAGGGGCTGCAGGAAATTGGCATCAACGCCAGAGTCAGGACGCCCGAGGCCGCCGTCTGGGATCAAAGCCTGATCAATGGCAATTATGACTCAGCCATCAACTCCTGGTTGCCCGGTGCCACGCCTCACCGCATGCTGGATAATGCTTTCCACTCGCGCTTTAAAGACAACACGCGTTTTGCCGCAGCGCGTTATCACAATGATGAACTGGATGCCCTCCTGGATCAATTTTTCACAATCACTTCACTACCAGAGCAACAGTCTATCATCCATAAAATAGAGGCAATCATTGCTGAGGACATGGCCTATGTCCCTGTGTTCAACAACCCCATGTGGTATCAGTACAACGATAGCCGTTTCGTTGGCTGGTGGAGCGAGGATAATCCCAAAGGCCGCCCACAACCCCATGCCGGTAACCCGGAGCGATTGCTGCACCTGCTCGACTTGAGCCCACGCCAGTAAGTGTAAACAAGGCTAGCAAACCGGCTGGGACAACCCAGCCGGTTTTATTAATGGCCGCCTGGATTCAGTAATGGTTTGTATCGAAGTATCGCAACAGGATGATTGTTCATGGTTTTCTTTCTGCGTCGTCTGACCTTTTACCTTGCCGCCTTTCTGGTGGCAGCCACTTTCAATTTTCTGCTACCGAGGTTGATGCCGGGCGACCCGGTTTCGATGATGTTCGCACAGGCCGGCAGCACCTTATCGCCTGAAGCCATGGATGCCTTGAGAGCAACCTTTGGCTTTGTTGAAGGGCCACTATTCATGCAATACCTGGCCTACCTGAAAAGCGTTTTTACCTGGGACCTGGGTATGTCCGTCTTTTTCTACCCACAGCCTGTTAATGAAGTTCTGGGACGCGCAGCGCTATGGACACTCTTTCTGGTGGGCACATCTACCATACTGAGCTTTGCGATTGGTAGTTTGTTGGGAATTTTTGCGGCATGGCATCGTGGTGGTCGATTCGATTCCTTCTTCTCCCCTCTTGCTTTGGTCATGCAGTCCATCCCTGCTGTTGTGCTCTCCATTCTGGCCCTTTTCGTTTTCGGGTTCTGGCTGGGCTGGTTTCCCATTGGCAGAGCCTATGATCTGGAACTGGACCCTGCCTTCACCTGGGCCTATATCAGCAGCGTTCTTTACCATGCCGCTCTGCCTCTTGGCACCCTCATTCTGGTTCAAGTCGGTGGTTTTCTGGTCACCATTCGCAACAACATGATCAACCTGCTAGGCGAAGACTACATCACCATGGGCCGAGCAAAAGGCCTGGAAGACCGGTCCGTCATGTTTCGCTATGGCGCCCGCAACGCCCTACTGCCCAGCGTCACCAGCCTGGCCATGGCATTCGGCTTTGTCATCGCCGGCGCACTGATCACAGAGGTCGTCTTCAACTACCCGGGGCTGGGCAAGATACTGTTTGACGGCATCAATGCCCGCGACTACCCCCTGATTCAAGGCCAATTACTGCTGATTACCCTGGCGACGCTCACCGCCAATTTTATAGCAGACCTTTTGTACGTTGTACTCGATCCAAGACTGCGCAGGAGCTGATTCATGAGTGTCATTTTCTCCGTCATTAAAGGTAACTGGAAAGCGCAAATAGGCTTGGGCATTGTTAGCCTGTTCCTGATCATGGCGTTGGCGGCCCCCCTGTTGAGCCCATACGAACCACAGCGACGGGTGGGCATGCCTCACCAACCACCCAGCAGCGAACATTGGCTGGGCACAACTCGTATGGGCCATGATGTTTTTACCCAATTGGTGCACGGTACCAGAACGTCTCTTGCCGTCGGCTTTGGTGCGGGGCTTATCGTTGCCGCGCTGGGCACTCTGATTGGCATCAGTGCGGGCTACTTTGGAGGTAAAATAGACGAGGTTTTAACCTTTTTTACTAATGTCGTTCTTGTCATTCCCAATCTGCCCTTGCTTCTGGTGTTGGCCGCCTTTATTGGTCAGGCCAGCCCCTGGGTGATCATGATCATTATCGGCTTTACCTCCTGGTCATGGGGGGCTCGCGTCATTCGTGCACAAACCATGGCATTACGTGAGCGAGAGTTTGTCGTTGCTTCCGAGCTAATCGGCGAACCCAAGTGGCGCATCATGTTTGTTGAACTATTGCCCAACCTGATCTCCATTGTTGGCATCAACTTTATTGGCAGTGTTATCTACGCCGTTCTGACAGAAGCCACCATTGAGTTTCTGGGGCTGGGCGATCCGACCTCCGTTTCCTGGGGGATACAGCTGTACAACGCACAGAATTCTGCCGCCCTCTATGTTGGCGCCTGGTGGGAAATCATGGCTCCCTGCCTGGCCATAGGGCTATTGGGAGCCGGTCTGGCACTGTTGAATTTTGCCGTGGATGAAATGGCTAACCCAAGGCTGCGTACCTTCCAGGTCAGCAAAAAAATGAAACGGCTTATGCTGCAACCCAACCGCGTGAAGGAGGTGCAAGCATGAAGCAACCACTCATCTCGATTCGCAACCTTTGTGTCGATTATGTAACAGGGGACCAGTTTTTCAGAGCCGTGAAGGATGTCAGCCTGGATATAGCTGAGTCCGAGATCCTGGGTCTGGCTGGTGAGTCTGGCTGTGGTAAAAGTACCCTGGCTTTCTCACTGCTTAACTTGCATCAGCCTCCGGCCTATATCACTCAAGGGCAGATCCTGTTTCAAAATGATGACATTCTAAAATGGCCACTAAACCAACTGAATCGATTCCGCTGGAGCCAGGTCGGCATGGTGTTCCAGAGTGCCATGAACTCCCTGAACCCTGTGGCTCGCATCGACAAGCAGTTCCTTGATGTATTGGCCCGTCATACCACCATGAGCAAGGATCAAGCAATCAGCCGAGCCGAAGAAATGATGGCACTGGTGGACATCCCGCTCTCCCGGCTTTATGACTACCCCCACCAATGCAGCGGTGGCATGCGTCAACGCATTGTGATCGCTATCTGCCTGGCGTTGTCGCCTCGTCTGATCATTATGGATGAGCCCACCACCGCCCTGGACGTTGTCGTCCAACGTGAAATACTGCAGCAAATTCACGAGTTGAAGCAGAAGCTCGACTTCTCAGTACTCTTTATCACCCATGATCTGGCGCTCATGCTGCAGTTCTGTGACCGCATTGGCATCATGAAAGACGGGGAGATAGTAGAACTGAAAGATCGTGCGACCCTCTACGAAAAACCGGAACACTCTTACACCAGACAATTGCTTGAAGCCATTCCCGGGCGCCACTTGTTTGGTCGAACCTGGCATGAACCCTTGCCGGAGGTGTCGCCATGAGTGTGCTGTTATCCGTACAGAACCTGCACAAGACCTTTCTTCAGAGGCAGGGTCTAAAGCAGGTCAGTTTTGATGCACTCAGAGGCATCAGCTTTAGTGTCGAAGCAGGCCAGGCACTTGCCCTGGTGGGTGAATCTGGCTGCGGCAAGAGCACTACCGCCAGACTGATTACCGGCATGATGCCAGCCAGCTCCGGCAGTATCTCCATACAAGGAACCCCCCTTGTCAACTTGAAAAAACGCCGTCAACGGATGATCTATCGCCGCGCGGTGCAGATGGTGTTTCAGGACCCTTTTGGCTCTTTGAATCCGACACGCACGGTACGGCACCATCTGGAACGCCCTTTGCGGTTGCATCGATCAGAGCTGAGTAAAGTGCAGCGCCTGCATCGTATCAACGCTTTGCTGGAGCGTGTCGAACTAACGGAAACCGACATTCTGAGCAAGTACCCTCATCAGCTCAGTGGCGGTCAGCGCCAGCGCGTCAACCTGGCCCGTGCGCTGGCCGTTGAACCCAGCATTCTGATTGCCGATGAACCGACCTCCATGCTTGATGTCTCGATCCGCCTGGATGTGCTGAAGTTGTTCCGGCAACTGAAAGAGCAACAGCAACTTGGCTTGCTCTACATCACCCATGATATTGCGACCGCTCAGTATGTGGCGGACGAAACGGCGGTCATGTATTCGGGGCAAATTGTCGAATTTGGATCAACAGAACAATTGATCAACCACCCCCAACACCCTTACACACGGTTGTTGTTGTCTTCGGTACCCGACCCGACTCGCTCCTACCAGGCACTGCTGGAGCAGGAAGAAGACTTCCGCCACCAGGCGGACAGGATTCGACAATTCAGCCGACGTCCAGGTAAGGAATATCGAAAACATGCAGACAATCATTTTGTACTGCTTCAGGAGTAACACATGCTGACACTCACCCCTCCGCCAAAATCAATGAAGCAGACACACGAACGCTGGCATCCAGCTCCCGCCTCTATTCTGGCGAAACTGACTGCCTACCAACTCGGCGACCCGCCTATCGCTGAGATCGTTCGTCATCATAGCCAGGAGCAGGCCGCCGAAGGCTACCGACTGGTTGTCCGTGAACAGGGGCCTGAAATCCATTGTTCGTCGGATCGTGGCTATTTTTATGGCATACAAACACTGAAACAGGTCATCCAGCAGAGCCAGTCGAGCGAAGGCATTCCCGGTTGCGACATAATTGACTGGCCGGATTTCCCCAGTCGAGGAATACTGTTGGATATCAGCCGAGACCGAGTGCCCACTCAGGCCATGCTGTACCACCTGGTCGACCTGTGGGGCAGCCTCAAGTACAACGAACTGCAACTCTACATGGAGGCGGCTTTCGACTATGAAGGCCATGCTGCTGCGGTTGCCCATCGATCGCCACTGACGGCGACAGAAATACGAGAACTGGACCAATACTGCGCCAAAAAAGGCATCAGCCTGATCGCCAACCAGAATACCTTTGGCCATATGGAGCGCTGGCTGGACTTGCCGGACTACCAGCATTTGGCTGAGCAGGTTGGCGGCTGTATCGACCCACACGGCAACCATCGTAACCACTCCTTTTGCCTCAATCCGGTCAGCGAGCTATCTGTTGCCTTTGTCGATGACCTGCTGTCACAACTCTTGCCTTGCTTCTCGGACAACAGAATCAACATCAATGCCGATGAAACCTTTGACCTTGGGCAGGGTGCCAGCAATGCCAAGTGTCGAGAGCTTGGCAAAGACAGGGTTTACCTGAACTACGTTAAACACATTCACGAGCTCTGTACCCGCAAGGGCAAGAGGGTCCAGATGTGGTCTGACATTTTGCTGAAGTACCCACATTTGCTGCCAGAACTGCCCAAAGACATCACCGTCATGAACTGGGGCTACGAAGCCGACCACCCCTTTGATCGTGAATGCGCCCAACTCAAGTCATCGGGCATCGATTTTCAGGTGGTTGCCGCCACCGGCACCTTTGCGGCGTTCAGCGGGCGCTGGTTGAATGCCTATCAGAACGCCCTCAACGCGGCGCAGAATGGACTGAAATATGGTGCCAGCGGGTTTTACATGTCCGAATGGGGCGACTTCGGGCATGGTCAGGCCTGGATCAGTGCCTATCCGGGTTACTTTATCGGTGCCGTTGCTGGCTGGCACGTTGCGGCCTTATCAGACTTCAATACCGAGCGTGCCGTTCAACATCAGGTATTGAACAATGCTACCCTTGCCATCGCTTTACTCAAGCTGGGAAACCTGTACCTGTCGACGCTGACGGCGGATCAATTACCCTTCGTCTCGGTAATCGGAGTCCTGCTGTTCAACCAGATGACCAACCGCCATATGAAGAAATTGTCGGAATGGTACCCCCGTGGCTTTCGCCATGGATGGCATCAGTGCCAACAGTTGATCGAAGCCTTGGGTGCCATCACCCCTGAGGACGAACGACAGTCTTATTGGCAGCGTGAATTGCTGTTGACCGCAAGACTCTCAGCACACGCTTGCGCTTTGGGTGAAGCCCTTTCTGAACAAAGGGATTACCGGGTCGAAAGACTCTCCTTCAAGCTGAGACAGCAACTGGCCGAAGAGCTTGAGCCACTGATCTCGGACTATGCCGACCTGTGGCTGGAGCACAGCAGACCTGGCGGATTGGAAGACAGTCAGGCCCGGCTCGACTATTTGCTATCGCTATACCGCTCGCCACCCAGGGCAGGCTGACTCCCTGAATGCTGAATGCAGAATACAGACCCAGGTCAAGGTTGTGCATGCAGTTATCTTTTAAGCTTGTGGAACGGCATATGCCCGGTTATTTTTGACATCACCCCGGTTAACCAGATTCCAGAGGCTAAAACTAGATGACGATAGTAAGCAGTAAACCAGAAGCATTGCACAAGGATGACATCGGTAGCGTTTTTGAAAGCATCTCCAGCAGAATGTCCGGCTTTTTGTATAGATGCAGCATGGACAGCGACTACACCATGCAGTACATGTTTGGGTCTGTTGAAGAACTGACAGGTTACAAAAAGGACGAGCTGGTGAGCAATCGGCTGGCATCCTACGTTACGCTGATCCATACCGATGATGTTGCAAAGGTGGATGCTGCTGTTGAGTCCGCCATTGACAGCCACTCACTCTGGGATGTTGATTATCGGCTGAACACCAAGGGTGGTGATGAATTCTGGGTCAACGAGAAAGGCGGCCCAGTCTTTGGCGAGGGAAAGCACGTACTTTACCTGGAGGGTGTAGTAACAGACATAAACAGTCGCAAACAACTGGAATTCGATCGCCAATCAAAGATGGCCAATGTCGAACAACACAGCACAGATATCATAAAGCAGACGCATACCATCCTTGATATGCTGAAGACTCTGCGACTGCTGAGTTTGAATGCGAGCATTGAAGCAGCACGTGCTGGAGAAGCTGGGAGAGGCTTTGCGGTCGTCGCCGATGAAGTCAAAAGCCTGGCAGACCGCTCCCGAGCGGCAGCGGATGAAATCACCAGACTGACCAGTGAGCTGGATCACCTGCTGAAATAGTTCAGAACGCTGCGCTTTTACTATTTATTTCAGCGAAAGTGCCAGGCCAGTAAGAGTTGGGCATTCAGCTCCGCTTCGGCTCCCCCTCGGTCAAATGAGGACAATTCGGCCTCCAGGCTCCAACGTGGAGAGAAGCTGAACCTCGAATCAAGCCCCAATTGGACGCTTTCACCCGAGGTCCAGAAGGTGTAGTCCGCATAACCTATCCAGGTAATCCTTTGCCCAGTCGTAAGGGCTAACTCCGCACGAGCCCCCAGGCCACTTTCCCAGCCAGACTGCCTGAAAGCGCCAAGTGCAGACAACAACATCGAGCCTACCTGAACACTCTGGCCAACCTCGATATCGGCCTGGCCACCAGCTCTATAGCGTCCAGTCTGAGCTGTTTGCCAACCAAGGTCGATGGTCCAACTCAATGGCCAATCTCCAGGCAAACGGTCGATTAAATCACTGCGTTGCGCGACTCGAATTAGCGTGAACTTGGCGTCGAGAGCATCCTCTTGTAACCGCCCATCCAGAGCTAAAACCGTCAGTTCCGAAAAATCATCGTTACCCAGGTCCGTTGCCGACTGAGAATAGGGTACCCAGCCAAGCGCCAAGCCCGGCTGATTATCGACCAGAGAGACTCCCATACTCAAGCGGGATACCCTTGCCGTCTTGCCCGGCTCAGTGGTTGGCTCGATCTCAGCTGCCTGTAGAAATCGACCTGAGGGGTACTCGAGGCGAGCTACGATCAGTTGCCTGCGCCGCTCATAAAGCTCTGTTCCCAGTTCAGGGTAGCCACTGATCAGATAGCTATAAAAGCTGATCAAGGATTCAATGACTTCTGCTGCTTCAGCCTCTTCAAGGTCAGCCAACAAGGGTTGAACCGGTTGCTGCTCACGACCAATGTATCGACCGAAAACCTGGCGCTGCTGCGCCGACAAGGTAACATAGAGTGACTTCAAAACACTTTGTTGAGAAGGGACAAAGTGTTTTGAGCGGATGACTGACAGATCGCCTTGTTGGTGGATCTCTTCCAACTCATGAAACAGAGTAACCGGAGGATAAAACAGTGTATTTTGATTAACCAGATTCCGTTCAAAAACGATCTCCAGAATCTCGGCTACGGCAAAGGCACAGTTGTTCTTCAAGAAATAATAGGTCGACGGGCTGTCCAGCAACTCCCATAAATGCGCCAGGAAAAACACCCGCTGGGTGTCATCAAGATCCAGCTCGTAATGCCACATATCCCGATGCTCAACCTGGGTGTACACCAGATCCTGCCTGTAGTAACTCTCGGCGGTAAAGGACGCCAGATAGCCGCCAGCCAGGCCATTAAGAATGTATTTGATAGGTCCTTCACCCTGAGGCACTCGAGCACCAAAATTGATGCTCGTATCCAGTAACTGCTGAGCGCCATCGCTGCGACCATGGCGCAGTACCAAGTGTCCAAATGAGGAAGCCGGGTTGCCGTAATAGCCTTCTACCATAACCACTGACAGTGAATCATAGCGATCAAAGCGAGCCCAATTTTGAAAATTCGAGCATTCACCCAACAGTGAAGTATCGTAATCAAGCGCAAGAGCCGCATTCAAAAATAGAAATCGACCTGGAAATCGACAAGCCGGATGATCATTATTCAGTTGATCCAGGTTGGAGAAGACGGCCTGGCGGGTCTGAAGCAACTCCTGAAACGGGTCTATACTATCGGTACCGCTAAAATAGAAATCATCCGATTGAATACGAGGCCGATAAGGCCCACCTTTTGGCCGATCTGAAAGGTATAGCTGTTTCTTCCATTGATCAGATTGAGAGACCTGGTAGGCCAATACATCAGAATCTGATTGAGCAAAAAGGAGTGCGGGGAAGAATAAGAAACTGATTGAAGCGAAAATACGCGCTGATTGCATTGCTATCCCTATCAAAAAAAAGGCCCCTGTCTGGGGCCTTGTTTCAACTCACTCAGCCTTGCACTTTAGATTGTGCAGAGCTGGTTCGAGGTAGACATGGCAGCATTGTACAGTACTTCCGCTTTTTCAAAGCCGTCTGCATCGTAGTAAGTGCCACCAGCAACTGAATCGGCGAACTGAACACGAAGGGCAGAAACAGCCTGGCCTTCAACACCTTCACAACCCATCAGGTTTACCATGGAAGCGAGGTACTCGCCTTCACCGATAGCCAATTCCTGTTCCAACTGAGGATAAGCATCAAGAACCAGGGACGCCATCAGAGCAGGGTTGCCGTTGCAGGTTTCTGGAGAGGACAATTCTGAAATAACCGCTGTGGTACCGAGGTCCCAGGTAACATTGGTCACTACCGCAATAATGGGGTCATTTGGGAAGAGCAAGGCTCCAAGACCACATTCCTTATAGATAGCTGCAAAGTCACGCTGAGCGGCGGCTGAACCGATCATGGAAACCATTGCGACTGCCGCCAATGCCATTTTAAAAAGTTTCATTACATACTCCTTTTTTCCATTGAATAATAGTGGGCAACCCACCAGCGCAAGTATAGAGCTTGATTCTGATTGCTCAAGCAAGGCATGACATAAAAATCGCGATCAGTTCACAGTTCTTCTAGAATGCCGCCATGACGACTCCATGAAGCTGGCCGAAGTGATTGATTTATAAACAAAAAACCCCAGGGGCAGCGCCCTTTTTAATGATTACAGGAAAGCCGGGCCTTATTCCGCAAGCCGGTCAAAGGCATTTACGGTGAGATTGGTTGAGACACCCGAGGAGACCACCACGTTATCCTCATACCTTATCCCGCCATAAGGCTTGAGTGTCTCAATCAAATCCAGATCACAACCATGATCCGGATTCTCCTGATCCATCCGTTCCAACAACATGGGAATGAAGTACAAGCCCGGCTCTACGGTGACGACCATGCCTGGTTGCAAATCACGAGTCAGGCGCAGGAAGGGGTAATCCTCGTGCGCTGCAAGCCGCCCTTCAACATCCTGCTGATGTCCACCGACATCATGCACCTGCAAGCCCAACAAATGGCCAATGCCATGAGGGAAAAAGGTTTGTGGGATGCCTTGCGCCAACTGCGTTTCAACACTGTGGCGGCAAATGCCGGAATCCAATAGCAATTGAGCGACACCTGTCAGTGCACCGTGGTGAATATCGGACCAGGCGATACCTGGTTTCGCTTGATCCGTCAATGACAGCGATAATCGTTCAATGCCATTGGCCAAATCCAGAAAGAGAGCGCTGCCTTTAGTATGCGTTCGGGTAATGTCGCTGGCGTAACCATTAACATTTGCGCCGGCATCAATCAGCAGGGTACGGTGTTCGACCGGACGTTCAAACCGACGCCGCTCATAATGAAGCGTCGCCGCCGACTCATTCAAGGCGATGATGCCGCTATAGGGCTCCTGGCTTTCCAGTTGACAGCTGTAGTGCAAGTAGGCCCGGTAGATTTCTGCCTCGGATTGACCATTCAAAAAAGCCAGCCCCGCGGCTCGGTGGCCAACCACTGCTTTGTCATTGGCTGCTTGCAGGCACTGAATTTCGAACTCCGTCTTACGGGCTCGGCTGTAGATCAACTCGGCCTTCAACGCTGTCGGATTGACATCAACCCTCTGTAAATCGAGCTGCGGATGCACCGGGCCTAACCAGGCGATGTTACCGACCAGGGCGGGTAACCAGTCCTTGAGTGACGTAGCCGCTTCAACCTGCCAAAGGGCAGTCCATTCGCCGTCTGGCGTTGTTGGCGTCAAATGCCAGAAGTCGGCTCTCGCCGGCCATAGCAGTCGGGGTTTCTCACCAGGCCTGAAAACAATAAAGGTATCCGGATGGAGGTCATAGGGCAGCCATTGCTGAGCAAAAGCCAAGGGTGTATAGGGGTAGGTGCGGTCATCCTCTGCAACCACTACCTGACTGCCAGCGCAGATGACAATCTGATCATGCCCCGACTTCGCCAAGGCATCACTGTATCGCGCCATCAGAGTACTGAGGTGAGTTCTGTAATGTTCAAAAGTCATAATAGCCTCTATCTTCGAGTACACTCAGTGACTTTTACTGAGCAGTTCGTTGCCGTATTCGGATTGCAGGTTGCCTTGTTTGAGTCGTTCAACGGAAGTAACCTCAGTCAGTTCACCATTACGCAGCACACCAAGCTCATCACAGAGAAAGGACACCACGGGCAGGTCGTGTGTGACCAGAAAGTATGTCAGCCCATGGTCTTCACGCAGGGATTTCAGCAAATTCAATACTTCCGCCTGTACCGATACATCCAGAGCAGAAGTCGGCTCGTCCAATAACAGGATCGGCGGGTTCAACATCAGAGCACGAGCAATGGCCACTCGCTGACGCTGCCCGCCTGATAGTTGATGCGGCAGACGAAAACGGAACTTCCGGGCCAGACCCACGGCATCCATGGCTTCCAAGACACGCTCATTCTGCCGACCAATGCGATGTATGGCCAAAGGTTCAGACAGTGTCGCATCGACGGACTTGCGTGGGTGCAGAGAACCAAAAGGATCCTGAAATACCATCTGACACAGGCGCACCAATGCCGGATCTCGGCCGTGCTCGAGACTATGATCACCGAGCCTTATTTGCCCCGTCCAATCGGTCACCTGCCCTGCCAGAGCCTTGAGTATAGTGGATTTACCGGAGCCGCTCTCACCGACCAGGGCAAAGCTGGCACCCCGGGCAATGGACAAGGAAACCTCCTTGACCACCTGGGTCTCACCGTAAAAAATGGAAAGATTTCGCAGTTCAATCATGAGTTTCTAGCCCCTCCAGCAAGGCTCGATCAAGCACAGGCAGACGCTCACGACGCTCATCCATGGTTGGCACAGACGCCAGCAACCCTCGGGTGTACGGATGTGACGCCTGGTGCAGTTCACTGGCAATACAGCTTTCGACGATGCGGCCGTTGAACATCACCAGTATGCGATCACAGTAGCGGGCCACCAGGTTGAGATCATGGCTGATAAGAATCAGCCCCATGCCTTTGTTGCGCACCAGGTCGTCCATGATGTCCAGCACCTGGGATTGCACTGAAACATCCAGAGCTGAAGTGGGTTCATCAGCGATCATCAGATCTGGCTCCAGCACCACCATCATGGCAATCATGATGCGCTGCCCCATCCCACCCGAAACTTCGTGTGGGTATTGCAGATAGACTCGCTCCGGGTCTTGTATTCTGACCGACTGCAAGGCCTGTAATACTCTCTGACGCCTTGCCCTTCGGTTCAATCGCCCGTGAAAACGCAATACTTCCGATATCTGGTCACCAATGCGCATGACAGGATTCAAAGAAAACTTCGGATCCTGCATGACCATCGACAAGCGCGCACCGCGCAGGCTTCGCATGCCTTTTTCTGGCAAGGTCAGTAAATCAATACCATCAAAGTTCATTTGATCGGCGGTTACCAGGCCAGGTTCACGAATCAAGCGCAACAGGGCACGACCTGTCATCGACTTGCCGGAGCCACTTTCACCAACAATACCCAAGCGCTCGCGGCCGAGCTCGAAGCTAATCCCCTTCACCACTTCGACTCGCCCCTGCTCTGTGGGAAAACTAACTCGCAAGTTTTCTACCGTTAACAGGCTCATTATTTCGTCCTACTTCTTGGATCCAGAATATCTCTCAAGCCGTCGCCAAAAAGGCAAAAGCCGAGACTGACAATCACGATGGCAAAGCCTGGCATGGTAGCGACCCACCATTGATCCAGGATATAGGCGCGGCCACTGGAAATCATCGCACCCCATTCGGGCAATGGCGGTTGCGCACCCAGGCCCAGAAAGCCGAGCCCGGCTGCAGTCAAGATGATGCCAGCCATATCCAGAGTCACTCGGACGATGGTCGAGGACATACACAACGGCATGACATGACCAAATATGATGCGGCCATGGCTGGCCCCCTGCATACGAATGGCAGAGATGAACTCCGAATTGCGAAAGGTCAATGTCTCGGCTCGGGCAATGCGGGCATAAACGGGCCAGGCGGTTATGGCAATGGCGATTACGGCATTCTCGATTCCCGGCCCGAGGGCGGCCACAAAGGCCAATGCCATAATCAAACGAGGAAAAGACAAAAAAATGTCCGTCAGTCCCATCAACACCTTATCAATCCAGCCACCAAAATAGCCAGCCACAGTGCCTATCAACAGCCCCAGCGGGGCAGATATGACAGCGACCAGCAATACGATGAACAGCGTGATGCGGGTGCCGTGAATGATGCGCGACAGGATATCCCGTCCCAGTTCGTCTGTGCCCATCCAGTGCGCAGCGGAAGGAGCCATCAATCGCATGGAGAGATTGCTTTCGGTGGGTGAGTAGGGTGCAAGCCAGGGGGCGAATGCTGCGACAACCAGCAATAGCAGAATAATCAAGGCCCCCACGATGGCCAAGGGATTACGCAGCAAGGCCAGAAACAAGCGATAAGCCTGTCCCGCTCTGGACTGGGCCCGAGTCTGGGGGTTTTCATCGAGTAACCATTGAGTTGTCAGCATCATCGGGCCCTCGGATCCAGTAAGCGGTACAGCATGTCAGACACCTTGTTGACACCAATAAATACCGCGCCAATGACCAGAGTGGCACCCAGAACGGCATTCATGTCGGCATTGAACAAAGCGCTGGTGAGATAGTTGCCAATGCCCGGCCAGGAAAAGACCGTCTCAATCATCACCGAGCCTTCCAGCAACTGTGCGTAGGAAAGACCAATGACCGTAATCAACTGCACTCGAATCGCCTTGAATGCATGCCCCCAAACAACCACTCTTTCCGGAGCCCCTTTCACTCTGGCCGTGGTTATGTACTCCTGACTGAGCTGTTCAAGCATAAAGGATCGCGTCATCCGGGCGATGTAGGCCATGCTGAAAAAGCCCAGTATCAGTGCAGGCAAAATGATGTGTGAAAAGGCATTTTTGAAAACTGCCCAGTTCCCGGCCAGGGCACTGTCGATCAGCAACATGCCAGTTCGAGTTGGCACCATGCCTTCCAGAAACAGGTTCAACCGGCCCGGGCCGCCAACCCAGCGCAAATGAGCGTAAAACAACGCCAGGCCAACCAGGCCCAACCAGAAAGCAGGGATGGCGTAACCAGCCAAACCAAGCACCCGTATAACCTGATCACGCCAACTGCCCTGGTGCGCAGCTGCGGTGACACCCGCCGGCACGCCAACCAGAACCCCGATCAGAATACCCAGGGTGGCCATTTCCAGGGTGGCCGGGAATACGCGGCCCAACTCTTCAATGACGGGTCTCTGAGTTGAGACCGCCATTCCGAGATCGCCACGCACAACGTCCCATACATAATGGGCGAACTGCACAATCAGAGGGTTATCCAGGCCCATCTCCAGTCGCACCGCTTCATAAACCGCTTGTGGTGCCCGATCTCCCACTACGGCAAGAACGGGATCTATCGGCACAACCCGACCAATAATAAAAGTAATCGCCAGCAACCCAAGGAAGGTTGCGGCGATTGTTATCAAGAAACCGGAAATCACGGAAGCACTTTTCAGCGCTTTGGCGCGAGTTCTGGACCAACCGTAAGTGGCAAGAGGCATCTGTCCAACCTGTTTTTGTTAAAATCTTTTTTGACTTAACAAAATTTTTTTACTAATGTCAAATAACTTTAGCAGAGCAGAGCACAAGATGAACGCCAGCAAAGCCCCCACAGAAGGCTCTAAAACGCTGCTTAGCGGCGGTCGCATACGAGACTTACGACGCCGAGCCGGTTTGACTCTGCAAGAGTTGAGTGACAAGGCCGGTATTTCGGTTGGATTTCTAAGTCAGGTTGAACGCGATAAGGCGACACCCTCTCTGGGCACTCTCGCTCAGCTTGCGTCAACGTTGGGAGTGAGCATTGAATTTTTCATCTCGACACCGAAAGTCACCGACAGCATCACACGATCTGATGAGAGGCCGCGCTTTTCAGTGGCAGACTCGTCGCTTCAATACGAACGCCTGACAACCGATTTACCCGGCGGAACGCTGACATCACTGATCATTCATGTGCCTGCCGGCTACCAGTCGGAAGTAGCCAGCCACGCCGGCGAAGAAATGATTGTGGTTCTGGAAGGCACTATCCGTCAGACCCTGGGCGACAGTGCTTTTACGATGACCGTAGGAGATACCCTGCACTTTATGGGTGATACACCGCACAGCTTTGCCAATCAAACAACCAAAGCGGTGCGACTGCTCTGGACAGGCACCACACCACGTCTAATCGGTAAGCAATTAACCAATGGTGACTGAACAGCAGACAAAGCCTGAACAAGACAACACCGTTCGAACGAGCATCACACCCAGACAATAACCAACAGGAGATAAAAAACGATGCAAAAACTCGCCTCACTTGCCCTGGCAGCCGCTTTGCTGGCGGCTCCGGGCCTTCAGACGATGGCCGCCACGCCCCCCAATGCCCTAGTGGTTGCCCAAAACATCGATGATATGGTCAGCATTGACCCGGCACAGGCTTACGAGTTTTCGTCAGGAGAGTACGTCGCCAATACTTACGATCAGTTGGTCCAGTACGATGCAGCCGATACCACTCTGCTCGCCCCTGGCCTGGCAACCGAGTGGGAAATCGACGGTGCTGCTAAAAGCATCACCTTCACTTTGCGCGAGGGTGTCACCTTCCATTCCGGCAACCCCTTACGCCCTGAAGATGTGGTCTATTCCTTCAGGCGAGTCGTTGCTCTAAACAAGGCGCCTGCATTCATCCTGACCCAATTGGGCTGGAACGAAAGCAATATGGATGAAATGGTCACTGTCGAGAACGGCCAGATCGTGGTTCGCTACCAGGGAGACTTCGCACCCTCTTTTGTGATGAATGTCCTGGCATCGCGCCCTGCATCCATCATTGATGCCGAGCTTGCCAAAGCAAATGAAGTTGATGGCGACATGGGCAATGCCTATTTGAACCGGAACTCGGCAGGTACAGGCCCCTTCAAGCTACGCACCTATCGTCCTGCAGAAATGCTGATCATGGATGCCAACCCGGATTATTTCGGAGGCGCTCCATCCATGGACTCAATCATCATTCGCCACGTAGGCGAGGCTGCGACGCAGCGCCTGCTGTTGCAATCAGGCGATGTTGACATTGCCATGAACCTGACCCCCGACCAGGTCTCTGGCATGCAAAATAATGCCAATATTCGAGTAGAAACCTATCCACAAGCAGCGGTACACTTCTTGTCATTCAACCAGAAAGCGGAAGTGCTGACGCAGGAAGCTTTGTGGGAAGCGGCTCGTTACCTGGTAGACTACAACGGCATGGTCGACAGCTTCTTGAAAGGTCAAATGGAAGTGCATCAGGCGTTCTGGCCTGAAGGCTTCCCGGGTTCAGTCACTGACACGCCTTATAGCTATAATCCCGAACAGGCCCGCGCTATTCTAGAGGAACATGGTGTCGAGCTGCCAATTCGTGTCACCCTGGATGTGATTAATTCGGCCCCCTTTACCGATATGGCTCAGGCTCTGCAATCCACTTTCGCACCTGCCGGTGTCCATTTTGACATCCTGCCGGGTACGGGTGCTCAGGTGATTACCAAGTACCGTGCTCGCACACATGAGGCCATGCTGCTGTATTGGGGGCCCGACTTCATGGACCCTCATTCCAATGCCAAGGCCTTCTCCTACAATAGTGACAATTCGGATGACAACTACCAAAGCACAACCACCTGGCGTAACGGTTGGCAGCCAAGTGATGCCATGAATGAAATGACAATGGCCGCCCTGTCTGAACAGGACGCTGATCAGCGATTGGCCATGTACGAGCAACTGCAACGCGAAGTGCAGGAGCATTCGCCCATTGTCATCATGTTCCAGGCAGCCAAGCAGGTTGCCATGCGTGACAATGTTCAGGGGTTTGTGAATGGCGCTATTTCTGACTACGTTTTCTATCGTCTGGTAGAAAAATAGTTCTACAACCTTGATTCATAAGTTGTACTCCTTAGCTCTCATTGGGCGCAGATTCTGCGCCCTTTTTTTCGTCATTTCTTTACTGGATAATCAATGAACACCCATCACGAAACCGTTTACGCCCAACTTCACCAGAACGCCAGCGAGCAAGCTGGTACCAAATTATTTACTGTCATGGTTCTGGACCGGTCGGCTCAGCTCGCGCGTCGCGTCTACTCTTCTCACCCTGTTGAGTATCCGGTTACCGGATCCAAACCCATGCGCAATGATCGGTGGAGCCAGCAAGTAATCGAAAAGCAGCAACCTTTCATTGCAAACAAGACCGAGGAGTTTTCGGACATTTTTTCGGACTATGCCATCATTAACCAACTGGGTTGCGAATCCGCGCTTAACCTGCCACTGGTCGATAATAATGGCCATGTCATCGGTACTGTTAACTACCTTGGCGCTGCAGGCCTGTTTACCGACCAGGTTGTCTCCCAATTAGCAGCGCTAACAGCAAAAAATCGTGATGAACTGATAATCGCCATGCACCGCGCCCTGCCTCACTGAAAACGGTTGGCACAGGCCACAAAGAGCGACCAGCGTCGCTCTTCTTAATCATCTCCAGGGCTTCGCGCGATGGCATAGCAGCGCTCAGTAGGTGGATTATCAAAGTAAATTCATAACCATCTTAATCGTTTAAGCCTTTCTCTAACACTGTAAGTCGAGCTACCTTGAAAAGGCTCTACCAGTTCCTTCATTCAGTCAGGAGATCGGCATGGCCAAGACAAAACAATGCACCTTGAACCAGACAGCATCAGAAGCCATGGCGAGTTGGCGGCAACAGGTCAGTCAGGGTGCCGTAGAGCCGTTTGAGGCCGCTCAGCAAATCGTACGACGACTGGGTGCCCACTTCAGCGAGGAGGGTGATTGCCATCTGGGCTTCTGGGCGCCAGAGCTGTCTCATCTGTCGGAATCTCCCGCTCAGGTTTACCTCGAGATATTTACCCCGCTCGAAGAAGTCGAATTCCGGGCCGGTCAACAGAATGTGTCTGCGCGCCTGGAGCGAGTCCCTGTTCTGCTGGATGGCGAGTTCTGCTGGGCTGTCGTCGGCGGTATGATCGCAGGCCAACGTGAAAGGTGTGGGTCTTTTTATTGGTTGAAGTATCAGGATGAGCACGGTCTATGGCAGACTCTGCGCGATCCACTGGCCTATTCCCTACCCTTTGGAGCATCATCGCCGGCAGAAGCCTATGATATGGCGCAGCTTCATTCGCAGCGGACCGATTTGTCGTACTTTGCCCAGTTGACTGGCAAGGCAGGCAAGGATGGCATCATTACTCAAACCGGCCCGGTCAATATATTGCAATTGCACCCAGGCACCTCGACGGCGCAGGGCACCCTTGAAGGTTTGACCGAGCATTACCAGAAGCTGGCACAGAAAATCACACAAAAGGAACCACTGACACCAGCCGAATCCGCCTACCTTGGTTACGATGCGGTTCAACTAATGCCGGTTGAACCCACCATAGAGTTTGAAGCCGGCCTGGCTTTCTGGCAATGCGACAGCACTGAGCCTGGTCAGTGCCAGATCAAACTCAAAGCACCGGATATGACCAACTGGGGTTACGATGTCATGACCCTGGGCTCGCCTTCCGTTGCAGCGACCGTACTTGGTTCGAAACGACCGGATGAACTGGTCGACCTGATCGCTACCCTGCATACCTTCCCCGGCCAACCGATACGGGTCATCTTCGATATTGTTTATGGCCACACAGACAATCAGGCTCCCCAATATTTAAGCCAGGTTTATTTCTCCGGCGACAACATGTACGGCAAGAACCTGAATTATCGCCACCCCCTGGTTCGCGCCATTCTGTTGGAAATGCAGCGTCGCAAGAGCAATTACGGTGTCGATGGTGTGCGCGTCGATGGCGCTCAGGACTTCAAGATCTGGGATCCCATTACCGAACAGCTTTACCACGACGACGACTATTTGAAGTGCATGAGCGATCTGCCTGTTGAGGTCGGCTCAAACATTTTCCGCCCCTGGATGATTTTTGAAGACGGCCGCCCATGGCCCAGGGATGACTGGGAGTTGTCTTCCACCTATCGTGAGGTGACGCGCCAACAGCCCGACATAGTCCAGTGGGGTCCTTTGACCTTTGCCCACAACACACCTTATCTGTTCACTTTCTGGTTGAGCAAATGGTGGCGCGTGCGTGAAATCGCCGAAGTCGGTAGCCACTGGATTACTGGCTGTGCCAACCACGACACTCTGCGCCGCGGCACTCAGGTTGATCCGAAAGAGCCTATCAACACTTATCTTGGCGCAACACTGCCCAAAATTTTCCGCAGAGCCTATAACAACCCGGCCTCCCATTTGTTGGACTACGCCATGTTGCCCGGTATTCCCATGGAGTTCATCAATGCCAATGTCGAAGCACCCTGGAGCTTTATGCGCAATATCGATGATCGCTATGGCGTAAAAGTGATGGCAGAAGAAGCCTGGTTCACACACTGGGCAATACGCAGTCAGGATTACCAACAACCAGACCATTTCAAGCGCATTAAGCAACGCGGCTTTACTGAGCTATCCGAACTGCGAGATTTTTTGCACAAGCTGATGGCCTTTGTTGATATAACGGCCTACGACTTGAAAGCCATTACCCAATTGATTCAGGCATTGCCAACTTCTGCTGACAAAAAACTGGACAGCACAGCAGCGCTCAAATCTCTGGCCAGAGACTGGATGGACGACGTCCATGATTATTGCAATGTCTGCCACTGGCTGGACGATCTGGATGCGGAACAAAGCCAGTATTTTTCCAGGCTGCGGGATTTCAGACGGGCCAGACCGAGTCTGCGCAATAATCTGAACCTTGAACAAGGTGACTATTTTGATTACCTCCATCCCAGTGAAGGTGCAGTCATCTATGTCGGCTTGCGCCAGCTAAGGGACAGCAACGAGCAATTGCTGTTTATCGCCAATATGGCAGGCGCGCCGCGCGAAGTAACACCACAAAACCTGCCAATCCCCAACCTCGCACAGTCCGGGTGGCAGGTTGCACTTAACACACCAGGCCTGACCCACGTGGATTTCAGTGGACCTTTGTACATCAGTGACAGTGAAGGGGTGCTGTTCAGCCGAACGCTGGTTGGTTAAGAAAGGGTGTTTGAGCAGCCAGTAGGCTGCTCAAACAAGGTTTATCGACGTTCTAATCGACAATAAAGTTCGACGCTTTCTGGTTCAATTCACCCAATAGCTGTGCAACCTGGTCTGCATTCTGGGTAATGGTTGTTATGGAGCCGGAATCATTACGAACGCTCTGTGCTACCTGGTCCATATCTTCACTGATCTGCCTTGCTGCGGTGGCGACGTCTCGAATCAACTGTGCCATCTGCTCGGCTGAGGTAGCACTGTCCTGGGCCCGTGATTCAATGCCATGCATGGCTTCACCAGCCTCCTCGCTGTGGTTCTCAACCCCTTCAAGATGCTTTTGCGCCTGAACCATGGTTTCCAGTGCATTGCCGGTAGAGCCTTGAATGGCTTCGACTATAACGGTGATACGCCCTGTTGCGTCTACCGTTCTTTCTGCCAGGGTACGCACTTCGTCTGCCACCACCGCAAAGCCTCGCCCAGCCTCGCCGGCTCGGGCCGCTTCAATGGCTGCATTCAGCGCCAAGAGGTTGGTCTGGCTAGCCAGATCATTGATCATGCCAATGACGCTGTCGATATCAGAAGACAGATTGCCCAGCTCTTTCAGTTTCTCGTGGGTCTCGCGAACAACACCACCCGTTTCTTTCAAGGCAACCAGGGCTTGATTCAAGGTAGCCGCGCCGTGGGTAGCTGCCTGATAGGTTTGCTCAGCTTTCTCATTGAGATCGTGAGTGGTGTCTGAAACGCTGCTGATAGTGGCCGAAATTTCTTCTGTGCTGGTTGCCACCGAGTCAGTCTGAGCATTCACTTGCTGATTGCTGCTGTTGAGGCGCGTAATTTCCTGGTTCAGTTCCTGAATCATTTGCGCTGACATACCCGCAGACCGAACCACATCGCTGACCAGGCTCCCTAACCCTTTGGCCATACCGTTAACCGCTTCACTCAAGGCATCGAATTCATCATTCCGCTTGTGGTTGACTGCCAAACGGGCGGTCAAATCACCGGCCTGTATCTTGCCAAGGTCTTCGGTAATGTGCATGAGGGTGCTGCGCACGCTGACCGTAATCCATGCACCAACCAGTATGACCAGGGCTGCCACAATCAGACCCACAATGATCAATGTGGCCACTGCCTGCGCTGAACTCTGATCTGCTTGACTTCTCGCATCGTCGACAAGCTGATTCATTTCAGCGGAGACGGTGGTCTGCAAACTATCCAGTTGCCCAAGTTGAGCGGCCAAAGCATTCTGACGGGCGTCCAGAGAGGTACCAGCTTCAACGAAGCGATCAATTGTACTGCGGTAGGCTTCGACCTGTTCAGTAAAACGATCGAGCAAACCAATGGCGTCCAGTTCACTGTAAAAAACGTTGTAGGCATCTTCAAAAGCCATCTGGTTGTTAACGGATGCCTCGATAGTCAGATTAACTTCGGCATCGCGCATGGCGACCACTCGATCACGAACCATACTCAAAAATGACAAGGATTCCTGTAGCTCTTCCCCTATAACACTGACTTCACCCCTGAGGCCGGTACTGCGGCTAAAGCCAACCTCCTGGTTGAAGCGTGCGACCTCCTGAGACAATGAGAGAAATCGATCGTATTGCACATAATAACGCTCATAGTCGTCTTCTATGCCGGTGCCAGTAATCAGCCTGGCCCCTGCTTCCTGTTGAGCTGGCAGTGCCTCACTTTGAGTGGTCACTTCGCCAAGGAATTGCTCAAGGTTGGCGTCGTTTAGGTCTCTCATGCTCTGACGAAACCGTAAAGCATTCATTGCCAAACCATTCAACTGATTGCTGACAAGATCGAGGTTCTGTACCTGGTTGTTGGTTTCTTGTTGTTGGCGCATACCGTTATAGCCCACTGCGAGTAGCGCAGCCAACCCGGCAATGGATGCCACCAGGACGATCATTAGCTTTAGACGAAAACTGAGATTATTCATTTTTTACCCACTTCCAGCCAATCTGTGATTATGGCGTATAGGCGGTCCAGGTCTCTCCTACCATGGCAGGACGCAGGACTGCATTTTTTGCAGTTGAACACTCGTATCGAATGATATCAGCGTTTGAATCAATACTAACAACTATAGGTTCGGTATCGACCAGTGCACCCTAACCTTTAGATGCAGGAGCAACAAGATTCAAAACTATCCTGTACAGCGCGTCCAGGTTTTGGAACAAAACTTTTTTGCCCTTGTCTGGTTTGAATTGGTCTACCATTAAACGATGGACCAACAGCATATCAGGCAGCTAACCCCTTGATTCAGTGGCGAACATGGATATTGGCAATCTTGTGGCTTTGCTGCTTGCCGCTGGCCTATGCCAGCTCTTCTGCACTGGCGCTCGACCAGGGCTGGGAATACCGCTGGGGGGACTCCCTTTTTAACGAACAAAACCAACCCCTCTGGGCCCTCACGGAAGAGCCAGAGGCCTGGACCAGTATCGGCTTTCCCTCCAACCCACCCGAACGACGCGGCCAGCGTAATGCCTGGTTCAGAATTACACTGCCTGAAGGAGATTGGGCCGACCCCGTCCTCTATATTTATAGCGTTGACCTGATCACTCAGGTCTTCCTGGAAGACCAGCTCATATATCAATACGGCGAATTCCGCGAGGACGGTTCTGGCGACTTTCGCGGTTGGCCCTGGCACCAGATTTCGTTGCCACAGGGGTTTCAGGGTCAGCGGCTGTATTTTCGAGTCTACTCCAACTACAGCGATATCGGCCTCTGGGGTGAGGTCAAGATCATGGATCAACCCGATTTGACCTACTTTGTGCTGCAGAATTCTGTAAAAGCGCTAATTTCCGGTGGCATCTCGATTCTGGTTGCCTTGCTCGCCTTCGTTTTTGCCTGGTTTCCCGGTAGTCGCAGGAGTTTTGGCGCCATCGGCCTCTTTGCTTTGGGGTCAGGGTTCATGGTCATCGCGGAAAGCCAGGCCCGCTTGTTGCTGATGAATGCACCACTGACCTGGAATTACCTGGGTGCAGCAGGCTATTACAGCCTGCCCCTGGCAATGGCACTGCTGTTGGAGCAATGGTTGTCGGGCAAGACCGCACTCTGGATCCGCCGAGTCTGGCAACTCCACCTGGTTTACCTGGTACTGGCTCTGGCACTTTCGGGAATGGGGTTGATCAACCTTTCCACGACATTCCCGGTTTTTGATGTGTTGTTACTGATCACTTTGACACTGATGTTCACCATGCTTGCTCCGCAACTGGGCAAGTTGAACCTGGAAGAAACGGGAATTGTGGCTGCCTTCGCCATCTTCGCAGTGTTTCTGGTCGTCGATATGCTGGTAGCCCACAATTTCCTGCCCTGGGCACGAGTGCCCGTTTCATGGGGCGCCCTGGCGTTCTCTTTGGTCGTTGTCACCCTGTCACTGCGCCACTACGGTCACACCCAAAAACGGCTGACTCGGCTGAATATGGAGCTGGAAGCCAAGGTTCAGGATCGAACCCAGGCACTGGAACGTCTGGCAGCCAAAGAGCGCGAGCGAGCTCAAATACTGAGCTATGAAAACGAAAAGAACAGGATTCTGGCCGATATCGTCAGCCAATTGGAGAAATGCAATCGTCTGGAAGATGGTTTTTCCATTCTGGCTCGAACTCTGCCCAACTATGCAGAGCCATTGGCCGGCAGTCTTTACTTGCGAACGCCCCAGTCCAATGTCTATCGCCAATGGGCCACCTGGAGACACAATCGAAAGGGCTCACTGCCGACCTTACCATTGGAACTGGATGTTCTGCCTCCGGCCAGCCAGCCAGAAACTGACGAGACCAGGGAAACGCCTCTCCAGGTCAATTTTGAGTCCAGACCGCACTGGTGCTTTCACCTTGCGCTTGAGCACCTTCAATATGGACGTATTCCCTGTGGT
This sequence comes from Saccharospirillum sp., assembly GCA_022565595.1. Classification (GTDB taxonomy): domain Bacteria; phylum Pseudomonadota; class Gammaproteobacteria; order Pseudomonadales; family Natronospirillaceae; genus Saccharospirillum. The sequence goes on from JAIUML010000001.1 coordinate 46,099, forward strand.
GCACTGATGCTGGCATTGCCGGAATCCCTGTCTGAGCCCCAAACACACTCCAATCAGAGCTTGCTATTTCTTGCCTTGAAGCAGGCGATTGAGCGAGTCAGTGTTGTTCTGTCGAGCCTGGCGCTGCGCGAGCAGTTGCAAACACTGTCCTATGAAGATGGCCTCACTGGCCTCAAGAATCGCCGATATTTTGATGAGCTATTAACACACGAACTTGCCGTCGCAGCCCGCAATGAAGCTCCGCTGGCCATCATCATCGCCGATATTGATCACTTCAAGGACTTTAACGATCGCCATGGCCACCCGGCTGGCGATACCGCCTTGAAGGCCGTTGCCAAGGCTTTTTTAGATGAGTTTCGTGAGAGTGATACTCTGGCGCGTTACGGTGGCGAAGAGTTTGTACTGATATTACCTGGTGCGAACGCCGAACAAGCCGCCGAGCGTGCCGAAGTGTTGCGGCAATCGGTTGAACAACTTGAGCTGATCCATGAGGCACAGCCCTTGAGCAAACTCACGCTATCCCTGGGCATTGCTTCATGGCCCGAGCAGACAAGCCGAGCGCACGACTTACTGAGTCGGGCCGACAAGGCCCTTTACCTGGCGAAACAACGCGGCCGTAACCGCATTGAATGGCTGCCCGACGATTCTCCCCCTAGAGACTCAAGCTAACCTGCTCTTCGACTTCGAAGCCGGTATCCTCATGCCAGACGAACTGTGCCTGCACGCTGCTTTGTGGTGCAAGGAAGAAACGCAAATAAGGGTTGGCTGACACAGCTGTGTGCAAATGCACTTCGAGAGCGGTTTCATCGCCAAGGGTGACCACAAAACGCTCCACCAGCCGCCGCGGGAGCAGGTTACCGTCCGGGCCTTCTCGCATTCCGGTTTCCATTGGGTGAGTCACCAGGGTACGAATTTCTGCTGGCTGACCGGCGGTAAAGCTGCGTGGCAGTGCGACGCGAGGCTGGCTTAAGGCAATGGTTGAATTGTCTTCAGCGGTCATCAAACAGCCACCCACTGTTACGCGGATATCGTGATGCGTGACCCAGGCCTCACCCTGATTGTTGGTCGCCACTGCCCAGATCCTCTGGCTTTCGTTGACACGAATACGGCTCGACACTTCGGCGCGTCCCAGCGCAGGCGACAAATAGAAATCGACTACTTCCGCGTTGGGATTGCCTTGCGCAAATATATGAATGCGGGTGATGTACCGGTCTTCGGTCATGGGGTGGTCCAGCTTGACGTTGATGGGTACAGCCGATCCATCCTCTGAAACCAGAGGCATTTCGAGCGCCAGACCTTGCTCGTGCACCTGTTCGGCATCGGCCAGAATGCTGGCCACTGCATCGAAGCCTTGCCAACTCGCCTGTGCCGGCAGCGCAAACACCATAAGGGCAAGAGAAAGCAATGGGCCGAGCGCCAAAGTGGTTCCGGGAGTACGCCAGTTATTGATGCTGATCATGAATCACACTCTCATAAATATTGTTTGCAGATTTTACGCGATCATTCATTCGCTGGATTGTAGTCAGAAATGCTTCGCCAGGATCACGGCTTTACAAGCTCATGACCCGGCCGAAGCCACTCGAACCGGGCTTTTCAACCCCAACCAGGCACCCAAGAGAATGGCCGCAATGGCTACCAGACTGCTGATCGACAGCGTCGAAAAACCACTCAAGCCCTGGCCAATACTGCACCCCAGTGCCATGACACCGCCGACCCCCATCATCAAACCGCCAAGAATCCCGCGCTGCAGTTGGCCGATGCTCTGATAACCCTGCCATGTAAACTGACCTGTGATCAGAGCCATGATGAGGCTGCCGACTATGACACCAGCCACCACGCTGACGCCAAAACTGACGCTCATGCCGGTGGCGATCATCAGGTACTGAATGCTCTCACCAATGGGCGCAATAAAGGTCAATGTCGCCAGACGAACCGGATCAAAGACATCGTCGCCAACAATGCCCGTCAGCCACCAGCCAGTGGTCACCAACAAACCGATCAAAGCGCCCGCCAGCAATGCAGAAGGGTCGGCTTGAACACGCCCTTTGCGCAAAGCAAAGTAGAACAAAAGCGCCGCCAAAGGCAGGGTGACCAGAAGACGAGAAAGACCAACAGACATCCCCGTTGTTGCCACCAGCCCCGTCAGGTCCGGTGCAGCCAAGGAGGGACGTACCAGCCCTTCAAGCCAGAGCCTGACCGGCGCGAGCACGCCAGATGACGCCATATAAGCCGCTACTCCAAGACACAGCAACACCGTCAGAGAGCGTAAATTGCCCTGACCGAGCAAAACCAGCGAACGCGCACCACAGGCGTTGGACAGTACCATGCCATAGCCGAACATTGCGCCACCAAGTACTATGGCCAACCAGGCCGGATTGCGTTGCAGGTAGTGGGCTCGGCCGAGGTCGAGCCCACTCACCCAAACAAGCAATTGTGTTGCGAGCAGCGCGGTGGCCATGGCCATGAAGAACATCTTCAGCTTGCGTGCATCCTGCTGCAACCAGAGCCCATTCAAGCCACGCAAAAAACAAAAACCCGACCGTTGCCCAATACCACCGAAGAGCAGACCAATCAGTCCGCCCCCCAGCACCACCCAGTCAACACCGCTCATCAGGCACGCGTTCCCCAGGTATCCTGACAGATAGCGTCATACCAGCCATGAGCGTGTTGTGCTTCCGCAGCCCTCAAGCTCGCCGGTGCTTCGCGCGGGCTCAGACCGCCAGCGCCTGCAACTTCCTGAATCAAACCATCGCTATTGAGGTTGTAGATTCCCGCAACCGAGATGCCATAGTCTGGCGCGATCAGGCTGTAGCAGGTGTTGGTAAAGTAAGGGCGTGGCGCATCACGGCTGTCGAGTGACGCCGCAATAGCCGCAGCGGCGACCTTGGCCTGGGAGTTGGCACAAAAGCCGGATTTTGGCATAGGCGCAGCCACTGTTGCGTCGCCAACAACAAAGATATCGTCTGCCAACTGCGATTCAAAGGTAGCGGCCTTTACTGGCACCCAACCACTGGCATCAGTGACCCCTGCACGATCGGCAATCCATCCCGCTTTTTGTGGTGGAATCACGTTCAACACATTGGCCTGATGGCGTGTGCCAAATTCGGTCTCTACTTCACGCCGAGCGGCATCCACGCGAGTCACACGGCCATCGTTGGACAAACCAACCCACTCGATGTTATCGCCGTAGTATTGCTGCCAACCATCGGTGAACAACCCCTGCTTGGAGAAGGCGTCTTTCGGGTCAAGAATCAGGACCTTGGAGCGCGGCTTCCGCTGACTGAAGTAATGCGCCACCATGCTCGCCCGTTCGTATGGCCCAGGAGGGCAACGATAGGGGTTGGGCGGTGCCACCATGATGTACAAGCCACCATTAGGCATCATCTCGAGTTGACGCTTGAGAATTTGCGTCTGAGTTCCAGCCTTCCAGGCATGGGGGGCCAGTTCCGCAGCGGCTTCGTCATAGCCTTCAATAGCGTTCCAGCGCATGTCGATACCCGGCGACATGACCAGTCGGTCGTACTCCAGGCTTTGGCCGTTGGCCAACTGCACAGTATGGGCTACAGGGTCGACATCCTCGGCCATGGTGTGAATGACGGTCACACCATAGTCGTTGCGCAACTCATCATAGCCGTGGCCAATTTCGTTGAACTGACGGATACCACCCAGGTAGAGATTACTGAACGGACAGGTATAAAAGGTTTGTGCTGGTTCGATCAAGGTGACGTCAATATAAGGGTTGGCACGCTTGATGTATTTGGCGGCCGTTGCGCCCCCAAAACCACCACCAATGACGACGACTCGACCATCGACTCGACGATTTCGCCCTATGGTGGCACAGCCGCTGAGCGCCGTAACGGCTCCAGCTGCGCCCATGCCTTTGACCAGATTGCGGCGAGTAAGCCCACCGACTGCTTGTTGTTTATCGACCATGGTAGTGTCCTCCTAGCGCGCATCCAGTTGAGCGAAATAACGAGCGATTTCGCCGATTTCATCATCGGTGAACCCTTTGGCGATACGTGTCATCACAGTCGATGGCACTCGCTCGTATTTGAAGTTGAGTAATTGTCGCTCAAGGACACTGGCCGATCTTGAAGACAGCCCACTGAGGTTACCATCGGTACCGTGGCACCCGGCACATCCACCTGCGAGAACGGCGGCTTGAAGTTCAGCATCGGTCAGTGGCTCAGCCGCGAAGGCCATTGAACCCAGGGTCATGGACATGACCACTGCTCCCAACCCGAGTTTTCTTGTTATAGGCATCGTTACATTCCTGTCATTGTTTTTGCATTGACCACTGAACTCCAAATCAGCAGTCCACTCAGGCTAATATAGACATCCATTTGGGTCACGTCTAATAACCTGGACATCTATACTTATTAGAAATTACGAATATAGGACTTATTCCAAACGAACCCGGTATGCCTCCGCCAGCGAAATAACACCCTTGCGTGCCAAGGCGATCGCGTGCTGAGTCAAAGGCGTCATTCCATCGACTCGTGCCTGCTGTTCGAGCTGATCCAGCGAAGCGCCCTCTTCAATGCTTGCCCTTAACGCTGAGCTGACGGACAGCAACTCATAGACAGCTACACGACCCTGGACACCAGTGTGATGGCAATGTTCACAGCCGGGGCTGTGATAAAACACCTCATCAAGGGGGATACTCAAGTGGGTTCGAATCGACTCGGCGACAGGCTCTGGCACGCGACAATGAGTACAATTCTTGCGAACCAGCCGCTGAGCCAGAACGCCTATGACCGTCGCATTAACCAGGTAGGCCTCAATGCCCATCTCCAGCAAACGGGTGATACTGCTGGTGGCATCATTGGTGTGCAAAGTACTCAGCACCAGGTGACCTGTCAACGCACTTTCAACGGCCATATTGGCGGTTTCACGATCGCGAATCTCACCAATCATGATCACATCAGGATCGTGCCTGAGAATATGCCTCAGTGATCGTGCAAAGGTATAGCCTATCTCTGGTCGAGTCTGGATCTGGGTAATACCGTCAAGATGGTATTCCACCGGGTCTTCAACCGTAATGATGTTGGGGTTACTTTTTCGAATATGGCCCAATGCCGTATAGAGCGTTGTGGATTTACCCGAGCCGGTCGGACCTGTGACCAAAAAGATGCCCTGACTGCGGCTAAGCAAATGCTTCAATCGTTGCTCGTCGCCAGCGGAATAACCGAGGGCTTGCAAATCTCTCAAGGCAAAATCGGTATCAAGCAAGCGAATCACCACACTTTCCCCATGCAATGCAGGGATGATCGACAAGCGTAAATCCACCGTCTTGTTCTGTACCGATAAACGATAACGGCCATCCTGGGGCAAACGATGCTCGGCCAGGTTCATATTGCCCAGCACCTTGATGCGACTGACCACCAGGGGTAACAATGCCTTGTTCAATTTTCTGACCGTGAGCAGTTGCCCATCGATACGAAACAACACTTCGGCATGGCTTTGTCGCGGTCGAATGTGAACGTCCGACGCACGACGAATCAAGGCATCGGACAGCAGGTTCTGCACAAGGTGAATGATTGGCTTGTTTTGCTCCACTGAGCGTTTGAGGGCTTTCTCATCTTTGCTTTGGGTCAGTACACTGGTGCGAATACTCGCCAGAGCCTCCTGCTCTTCACCTGCATCGTAATGACGACTGATTGCGGCAAATATCTCAGCCTCGTTGGCGAGTGCCAGGTCGATACTCTTGCCCGTGATGAACTTGAGCATGCCCAGTAATTCAGTGTCTGTAGGGTCGCTGACGGCCACTACCAGGCTATCGGAGGTTGCTAAAATGGGTACACAACCATGCTCACGTGCAAATTCGGCCGGTATGCGTTCAATAACACTATCTTCGATATCGAAGCTGTCCAGGTGCACAAAGGGCAATCCCAGTATCTCAGCCAGAGCGGTTGCTATATCTTCGGCTCTGGCCCACCCTTTTTTCTGCAACAGTTGACCAAGGCGAGTGGTCCCCAACTGTTTTTGTTCCACAAGAGCGCGGGACAACTGATCTCGATTAATCACCTGGTGCTGGACAAGTATCTCTCCCAGCGGATGATAAGTCGCATATTTTGGCCTGGCCTGATAATAACGCCTTAGGTCTTCGAGCGACGTTAGGGTCAGTTTTTGAGAGGGGCTGGCGTTGCCGGGCTCCATTGCAGACACTGCGTTTCTCCTGCACTCATGAGCATCACGTTCGGGAGGGTTGGTCCAGGATGCTGCCTTAGCCGTAGTTTATCGCGAATACACCATGATGTGATGATGAATCTATGTTTAAGTGGCTAAAGTCTGATCCAACTCAAAAAATGCAAAAAGAGTATGAGGCCTTGCTGAGTAAAGCCATGAACGCTCAGCGCAACGGAGATATACGCAACTACTCCTTGCTGACCGAACAAGCAAATGCCCTATACCAGAAAATAGAAGCCGCGGGAAAACGTGACTGAAAGCGTCAGGGTGTGTCGAGAGCGTCGGGATCACTTTCGCCCAACTCTGAAAAAGGCACGGTAAAGGCATCGCCTGTGGAGGATTCTGGAGCCTCTCTACGAAGTTCGAGGATCTCCTTGATGTAGGCTTCGGTCGCTTCTTTTTGACCGACATCCCTTTTAAGGTCTTCGCTCATATACCAACGGTGCTCGAGGATTTCGTGAAAGAGCTCCGCATCTTCAAGGCCGCCTTTCAACTCTGCAGGAATGCTCTGCACGGTCGGGTTATACACCTCTGTGAGCCAGCGATAGGCTGCAACCAGTTCTGGCACGTCGAGATGGTCCTTTTGTGACAGATAGACCCTGTAGCGACCGATGTCGTTCAACATCCGCCTCGCCTGATTTTCCTGAACTTGCAAACCAGTCAATGTATTCAAGCGCCGACGGTGATGCCAATGTTCCACAACACGGGGCACCATACGAACCCGCTGACCATCATCAACCGTCGTTATTTCCATTTCCTCGACATCAAACCCCAGTTCGTTCAATCGACGCACCCGGCGTTCGATCATGTGCAGATCTTCCGGTGCAAACACATCGTCATGCGTCAGTTCCTGCCACAGGCTCTCGTATCGAGTGACCAGTGAATTGGCCAGGTCTACCGGGTCCTGTTGATCCGGCAAACCACAATAGGCTTCCAGATCCATCAGATCGCCACCGATGTTCATTTCAGCCAGTTCGAGATCATATTGACGGCGCCCATCGGTCAGGCTGGGCAAAAGCTCACTGGTTTCCGCATCAACCAGGTAGGCCGCCATCAAACCCGCATCACGCCGAAACAGCGCATTCGACAACGAACAGTCGCCCCAATAGAAACCCGATAGATGCAAGCGCACCAATAGTTCAGCCAGGGCATCCAGCATCTGGCTCAACTGATTGGCATTAATGCCATTCTGAATGATGACGCGGTAGGGTAAGGCCCGATCGAGAAACTGAGTGACCAACAGTGCCCGATCCTTCATGTCTACAGGGTCGCCCACCAGCTCGAAACGGTTTTTTGCTTGAGAGACTTCTTCGTCGCGATGCGTCACGAGCCCCACAACATCGACCACAGGCAGGCCCATTTCATGCAGTTCGCGCAGCAATCGGTATTCGTTCCGAGCGACCGATGCCATCAGTTCTTTCAACGCGTACACCTTGCCCTTGTAACTGATAAAGCGAACAACGTTGCGATGGATACCCTTGGGCACCTCCACAAACAGCTCTTCAGGCCATTGCGACAAATGCCGGGACCAGGGGTAGCGCAAGTCGGCGATGTAATTTCCCGGGTTGGCGATTTGTATTTTCATGAACTTGACTCGTAGTGGTTCAAGGATTCTCTGGACATAAAAAAGCCAGCCCCTGGCTGGCTTTTCGCTCAATCACAACATGCAGACTGTGCGATCAAAGACGCTTCTGAGTTTCGTTGTCAAAGATGTGAATATTGTCGGCATTGACGTTCAGTTCCAATTGCTGACCAATCTGAGGCACCTTGTGCACATCCATCTTGGCGACAATGCGTTTTGTGTCATTGCCCAGGCTCATGTGTACCACAACTTCATGCCCCAGAGTCTCAACGATTTCCGCTTTGCCACTGATTTCGGCAACGTTGCTCCAGCTATGCTCGTCAGGGGCGACAATGTGCTCGGGACGCATACCGACAAAGACTTCTTTACCCTTACGGTCGGCCACTGCGGCCTTCAGGCGTTCGGGCACTTTGAGAGTAATATCCGGATGCACCACACTGGTACCGTCGTCGGAAACCTTCATCTTCAGCATGTTCATGTTCGGCGTGCCGATGAACTGAGCAACAAAGACGTTGGCCGGCGTATCGTAGAGTTCCAGCGGCGTACCCACCTGGGCCAGATGGCCGTTGTGCAGCACAGAGATCCGATCGCCCATGGTCATGGCTTCAACTTGGTCGTGGGTTACATAAACGGCCGTAATCCCCAGGCGCTTCTGCAGGTTGGCGATTTCGGCGCGCATGTGCACACGCAGTTCGGCGTCAAGGTTGGACAATGGCTCATCGAACAGGAATACCGAGGGCTTACGGACAATGGCGCGACCCAGTGCAACACGCTGGCGCTGACCACCAGACAAGGCCTTGGGCTTACGATCCAGCAGGTCACGCAAGCCGAGGGTGTCGGCAGCTTCGGTTACCAGGCGGTCGATCTCATCTTTTGGCATTTTGCGCAAACGCAAACCGAAGGCAATGTTTTCGTAGACCGACATGTGAGGGTAGAGAGCATAGCTCTGGAACACCATGGCTACGTCACGGTCTTTCGGGTGAACGTTATTGACCAGACGGTCACCAATGAAGAGTTTACCATCGGTGATTTCTTCCAGACCGGCAATCATTCGCAGCAGGGTTGACTTACCACAACCGGACGGACCCACCAGGACCATGAACTCTTTGTCCTGAATCTCAAGGTCGATTGACTTGATGATATCGCCTTCACCGTAGTTCTTGACCAACTTCTCTAACGTGATATTCGCCATCTGCTTCCACTCTCTTGTTGTCGTTGTTCAACATCCATCGCGGCTTTGTAATTGGCTTACAAGCTCTTCAGTCGGCAAAATGTTGTTTTATTACAGCCATTTTGCCAAACCAACGAAATCTGCCTCATTATAGCCGTAATTATACTACCAAATGCAACCCCGATTCCGCAGAAAGTGCTGTAATTTTGTTTCAGACAGCGTTAGCCCTGCCGGCGTACCTCACCAATTTTCTGGCAAAAGGCCGCTATTTCGGGGCGCTGCAGCAGATTGACCACCGGCTCCTTGAGCTTGCGTCGCCAGTTAGGGTATTCATCACTGGTGCCCGGAATGTTCACCGGTTTGTTGATCAGCATGAGGTCTTCGAGCTGAACGGCGATGATTTGCGAGTGGCTTTTCGCCAATAAGGTATGAATGGCAAGGCACAATGGCAGTGTCATCTCCTCCAGCTCACTGGCCTGGTCTGGCACCCCTTCGGGAAGCAGGTTGTAGGCGTTCAGGCCATCCAGAATGGCTTGTTTGGCCAGGCTGCGCTTGTGCTGCTCGCCATGATAATCAGCTTCGCTGGCGAACATGCCCAACTGCCAACGCAGTTCCAGGTCGCTCATCTGCCAAAAGGCGTGGACGGTTGGCATATCGTGATTACAGACAATGGCCAGAGCTTTCTCTGCGTACTCTTCCACCGGTGTACAGCCGGCCTCACCCACTTCAAAGTAGAACACCTTGTTGGAGTAAAGCTCGGCCTTCGGGAAATACTCCACAACTTCCGGCGGCACGGTGCCCAGATCTTCCGCTATGACCATGGTCCGGTTGCGTTGCGACTCCAGGTTAAGAATACCCAGCATATCGAACAGATCGTAGTAGACGTAAGCGCCATAGGCTGCCGACTTTCCTGGCGGGCACCACCATAGCCTCAACAGCGCCATAGCGTGGTCTATGCGCAGGGCGCCGCAGGCACGCATGTTATTGCGCAGCAGGGTAATAAAGGTCTGGTAGCCGTCGCGTTTCAGTTTGACCGGGTCCAGCGGTGGCAGCCCCCAGTTCTGGCCATTGGGGCCCAGTGCATCGGGTGGCGCACCAACAGCCGCATCCAGGCAAAAGCTCTCCCGGTTGGCCCAGATCTCGGCACCGCCTCGGTCTGCACCAACGGCCAGGTCACGATAGAGGCCAATTTTCATGCCCAATGCCTTGGCACGTTGATCGGCGTTCTGCAATTGTTCATCCGCGATGAACTGCAGGTATTGGCGGTAGGCTATTTCGTCCGGGTGGGCTTCGATAAAGGCCTGAACTTCAGCGGAATGGTGGTTCTGATAGGCTTCTGGCCACATTGGCCAGCCCCAGGCGTTGATGTCCAGCGCCTTGAAATGCACCAGCAGGGCTTCAAAGGTCGCATGTTCCAGCAAGGGTGTACCCTGGCTCTCTACAAACTGCTGAAAAGCCCGCTCGCGCTCGGTGCCTTTGCCCGCATGCTTGCTTTTGTAGGTGTCGTATAGCTCTCGCAGAGCAGCGTACTTCAACTCGCTGACGCCCGTGTAAGAAACATCCTCTGTCTGGCGCAGTTCGGCCAGCTTTTTCTGGAAGGCTTTGCCCGATACGCGACGCTTCAGCTTGGCAGCCTGGGCAAACTCCGGCACCTGCTCAATGTCAACATAAAGTGGGTTGATGTAACTACGGTTGGATGGGCTGTAGGGGCTGGCATGCTCTGGGCTGACCGAATAGAGCGAGTGTATGGGGTTCAACCCGACCACATCCGCACCCTCGGCAGACAATCGCTCGAGCAGATCGGTCAGGTCGGAAAAATCCCCCATTCCCCAGTTGCGCTCAGAACGCAGAGTGTACAACTGAATGGCGGTACCCCAGATTCGGCTGCCATCGGCCAAGGATTCTGGTTGAAAACTGGTCGCAGGAGTAATAATCAAGGGGGTAGTCTGCTGTCGCTCACCCACACTGACTTTGATGCGGTGATACCCCAATGGCAGGTTCTCCGGGATGGGCAGTTCAAGCCGCACATAACGATCCGAGCCCATCCAATACTCGCCGGATTCCGCCAGCGCCGAAGCGTCAAACGACTCGGAGCGCTCAGTGCCATCCTCAAATGTAACCTGCCACTGTGCTGAGTTGCCCTTTTCTGCATCCAACAGATAGAGATTTACTCGCCAACCCCGGTAGGGGCTGATCACAGTTACTGGTTCCAGCAATTCATACCACTGGGCTCGGTCCAGTTGCCAGGCATCTCGTTCGAGCTGTTCCTGGTCGTCCAGACGGTACCCCATCGCCTCCAGTATCAGATGGAGGTTCTCCTCTGCGACTTCCGTTTCGCGACCAAGGTAATCGACAAAGCGGGATGACAGGTTTCTTAAATGGGCAATTTTCGCAGCGAATTCCCGTTGCGCCATACTAACCTCTTATTCAGTGCAATTACTAAAGTGACAAATACAGGGGCATGGCTGTGCCGCCCTTTTTGATCAGTGTACCGAGCCTGACGGCCCTTTGCCTTTCTTAAACACTTAAGGTTAGACGGATTTAAAGAGCAGGTGGAATTTCCTCCTGCTCATCCAGCCCCGTCAACCCCTGCCCTCCACGGGCTCAGTGGCAGAGCTGAGTTGGGCGAGATAGGCCATGGATTCAAGTACCCGGGTTTTTACCTGAGAGGGTGCCGAACAGTAAAACAGCTTCCATGCGTCGGCTCGGTGCTGGTTGTAAGTCTGCTCCATGCCCGGGTTGGCGGCGATCCAGTTCAGCCTCACTGCGTGGGAGATCATCACCTCCACTATCACCACATCATCCACTTTCAGTGCCGGATTGGCCTTGGCAAAGGCCATCAGTGCAAACAGCGCTTCCAGCGTCAACTGCCGATATGAAGGGCTACGGATCTGATTCAGGATTTGTTCAATCAGGTACGCAAACTGCGCTTCATCGGCCGTCATTGAGCTTAAAACCAGGCTCGACTCGAGGCGATTACGTGAATCAAAGCGATCACCAATGACCAGCCCTCGACAGTGCTCCAGCAAGTGCCACAGGTTGCGGTAAAAATCGTCCGGCACTCGCGCCATAACGCCTTGTTGCTCGCGCCATTGCATCCAATTCTGTACGGGCTCCGAGGCCGCTTCTTCTTCGACCAGTGTCACATCAACCGTCATGGACTCCAGCGGCGCACCCAGATGCAAGCCTTCGGTAGAGAACAGACGGGCGACTTCGTGGTCGTAACTGCGCAGAATGGTCTCAATGCGCATCTGAATCGCATGCGGGCTCAACGCCGCCATCGACTCAAAGGCCTGATCCGGTTCCTGATCCAGTTCCTGTGCCAACTGACCGATGATTAACATGGCCAGGTGACCAGGACGCAGGGTTTTCAAGCCCTTGAACAGTTTTGGCTCGCCGCGCATCAGTACCGACAGAATGACCAGAATTTCCTGATTGAGAATGGCTTCGCGACCATCTCGGCCAATACCTGACTCAATAAGGGCGACAATTTCCTTGTTGGACAAAGGCTCGGTAATCAACCCTTGCTCACTGTAGGCGCGCCCGACGGCAATCACTTTCTGGGTGGCCAGAATTTCCGCGACCGATTCGTCCAACCCACCCCAATACTTGCCCAATTCGCTCGCCGCCTGACGAACGACACTCCAGTAATTCAGGCGACTGGCTTTCTGGTAGATCTCTTCGAGCAGAATCTTCACATTGACTCTGGGTGCAATGCCCGGCTGAAATTCCAGCCCTTCCGTCGCGGCAAGATCGGCCAGAATACTGACTTGTTCGTAAAGGTTGCGCGAGTGACGCAGCGCCGCAACTCGGTTTTCCAGAGTCGGGTTGGGTTGCAACCAGTCCATCATGCTGACGGCCACAGGCTGGCATTGAGTCGGGTCATACCACAACCATTCCTTGCGTTCCCTGGCATTCAAACGGGTGGTGTCAGGCAGGTAATAATCGTTCAGGTCGTCAATACGTTCTTCGCCGGCCAGATTAAGCATGCTCAACAAGGGCCCGGTACTGACGCTTATGCCTTCGCATTCCCCCTTGTTCAGGGCATCCAGCAGATCCAGCACAGCATCAAAACCTTCCGCCTGCATCATGGCTTCCGTCACGTAGAGCATCAAAACCGGCAAGCCTTCCTGGTCCCAATGACGGCTGATGTATTTCAATTCGGCACGAAACTTCTCGCTGAGCAGGCGGTTATCCGATGCCAGGAAGAAGGTCTCCCGGTTCTGAAATTGCGGCAAAAACACACAGCTCTCTCCATTGAGATGATAGATCTGGGCTGTGGCCAGGGATCGCGGCCGACGTTGTGGGCGACCGGTCAAACCAAGGGAGCGGTTCTGACCGATGACATTGAATACCCTCGCCAGCTCCAGAGGTTGCAGCACTCTAAGCGGCTCAAGGTCGGCCTCGGTATCGCCATGAACACCCTGCAACTGCAGGCCGTGTTTGACTCGTTCGGATTCTGCCAGCACACCGACCAGCACTGGACTGTTGCTGAGCTGACCGAGCGCCTTGTGTCGGCCAAGGGGGTCGAGGTCATCCCGCGCGATGACTCCGGCATCCAGCAGCGCCGCCAACTCAAAGAGCGACTGCGTCCAGACCAGCGGCAGGTTCTCATTAGGCTCTCTGGGCTGGCTACCGGGGTTGGCTTTTTCCTGCTCAATGCAATCGGCAGGCACTCGGTAAAGTTCGGGCAACAGCCACTGACCGTCCTTCTCGACCTTCAAGCCATCGAGTTTGGCCCGATACTCCCGGGCCAATGGCTGATCGTCTGAAAAAAGTGCATCCAGATACAGAAAAGCATAGAACAGGGGCCACTCGGATTCGATGTGCTCGAAATTGCGCAGCTCTTCGGCTTCGTAATGGAGCCGATGCGGATCTTCCAGAGCCGTCTGATGACCGTCACGCAAGAAGCGTTTACATCCCCAGGGGCCGGCCAGCTTGTCCAGAATGCGCTTACGGGTTCTGGCAACCAGATCGGTATTCTCGACCGCAAAGGCCGGGTAACCAATAATGGACAAACAAGCCGCATCCACCTCCTTCGACAAGGATTCGCGGGGCAGCAAGTTCTCGAGCGTGGTGCGGCAACGCGCTATTTCATCCTGAACCACATGAATCACACCGCGTTGCCCTGCCTCTTTACCCATCAAGGGTAAGCCACTCATGGCTTCCAGTGCCGCCTTGACCATACCAACGGACGAAGCGTTCACTTCCACCCGACCGTTATTGACCTTGTTACCACGTTCCCAGATGCCGTAGTCAGGAGTGCGATAACCGCGGCCAATGTACCACACCAGATTCTGCACAAAATTGACTTCGTCAGTGGTCTCCACCAGGGTCAAACCCGAGCGCGTCATCTGAGCCAGCATCAGCAGGTACAGCGAAGTCGCATCAAGCTGAAGATGACCCCACTTGTCGTCATCCACCACCACCTGACCGGTTTCTGTATCGTACTTGGCGTGCAAGGCATCCATGGGGTTCTGGGTATATTTGAATCGCTCCACCTTGTGCACCTGACGCATCATCGCCTGCAACAGGCCACGCATCAGTCGGATGATGCTCTCGCCCAGGTAGACCTCGCGTTCGTAATGATGGCCACTTCGACGATAGCCCAACCAGAGGCCATAGACCGCCTGAATGGAGTAGACATTGTCACGTACCCAGGCATCGGTGTAGTCACCGTGGCCGTTGACATCGGTGCTCGCCGGGAACAATCCCGTGTGCGGATTTTGCCGACACAGGATGGTGGCCTGGACCGTTTCGAATGTCTGGTCCAGTAGTTGAACCTGAGGTTTGGTTAGTGGCTTCATTTGTTCGTGTTCTCCTGGGTTTGGAGATGGTGTTGGTGTTGGGTTTTGTGGTTAAGGCAGGTCAAACACCCCCAAAAACTCACCCAGCCGCCTCACAAGCCTCCCGTGCCAACTGCTCAATCCGTTGCCAATCCCCCTGATTCAACGCATCCGCCGGCACTACCCAGGAACCACCCACACACAACACATTGGGCAGGGCCAGGTAATCGGTAAAATCCTTTGCCGAAATACCGCCGGTTGGGCAGAAGCGAACATTCGGGAAAGGGCCAGCAAAGGCTTTCAACGCCGATACACCACCGGATGAGGCCGCCGGGAAGAACTTGAAGTGCTCATAACCGAGCTCCATCGCCTGCATCATCTCCGACACCGATGCCACCGCCGGCAGGAAAGGCATTGCTGCCTGTCTGCCCGCCTCCAGTAACCGGGGTGTTGCACCGGGACTGATTGCAAAATCAGCGCCAACGGCTTCCAATTGTTTAAGCTGCTCGACCCTGGTGACCGTACCAGCCCCGACAATAACACCCTCGACCTGTTTCATGGCTGCAATCACATCAATCGCCGCCTCGGTTCTCAACGTGACTTCCAACACAGTCAGGCCACCGGCCTTCAATGCCTCGGCCAGAGGAATGGCATCCTCGACTCGACTCACCGCCAACACCGGCATCACCGGATAGGCCTGCTCCATAATGCTTTGTACTTGATTCGTCATGTCCACTCTCACTCTCGCGATGATCTGTCGCCATCGATTCTATTTTCAGGAAGCTACCGCCTTCCTTTGAGGTGAGCACTGGATGCCAGGGTAGCCCATCCGGGGTGGTCCGCAGCATGGTCGCCTTTGTTGCTCCTGCAACGGCGACACTAGGCCATCCATGGCCGTCGGATGCTGCGAACCAGGCTCCAGGGGAGGATTCACGACGACCCCGGAGGAGCTACCCTGGTAGCCCGTGCGTATTTTGCTACAAAAGAAACCTAGGCTTGCAAAGCCAACTGTTCTGCATGAAGCCGATGGTTCAGAACGGCCGCCGATCCCAGCAAACCAGGCTGTTTCGCCACCACGACATAGGTCGGGATGTTTTCCACAAAACCACGTAACCGAGCCTTGGCTTCAAAACGGCTGCGAAACTGGCTCGCCTGAAAATACTCGATAAAGCGCGGCACGATGCCCCCGGTAATATAAACCCCACCCTTGGCGCCCAGTGTCAGGGCAACATCGCCAGCGTAATTCCCCAGAATGGCGCAAAACCTGGCCAGTGCTTCTTCGCAAACGACGTCGGTTTTTTCCAGCGCCTGGCGAGAAATATCCGCCGCAGTCAATTTCTGACTGACCTGACCTCGCAGCGAACAAAGCCCCTCGTATATATTCTCCAACCCCATACCGGAAATCAGCCGCTCGTTGGAAACCCGATTATGCTTTTTGAGCAGGAACTGGAGAATGCCAATCTCAACCTCATCGGTGGGCGCAAAATGCGCATGCCCACCTTCGGTCTCCAGGGTTACCGGGCCCGCCTCACCAAAGGCAAGCCCTGCCAGACCCAGGCCGGTGCCGGGGCCAGTAACGGCCATGGGCCAACCGGCCACGGCTTCACCACGCCCAATCTTGATCAGGCCATCTTCACCAAGGTGTGGAATCGAGTTCGCCAGGGCGTTGTAGTCGTTGATGAACTTGAGCGAGGCCAGGCCCAGTTCCGCCTTCAACTCACTGACCTTGAACGACCAGGTGTGGTTGGTCATGGTGATCTGATCCTGATCTGTCGGGCAGGCAATCGCCATCACGGCGTGCTCAGGCGTGTCGTACCCTTTGGCCGGGCCAGCCAGGTAAGCCTTGACCGCCTCACCAATGGTCTCGTAGTCGGCACCGTTCAACGCCTTCACGGCGACCAGTTCGTCATCACCCAGGCTGAGGCCATCGGGCCCACTGAAAGTCTTGATCGGCGCCAGTGCAAAGCGCGCGTTGGTGCCACCGATATCGGCGATCAATCCATACTGGGTCATGGTTACTCCTCGAAGTCTTCAAAACGGAAGATGGTGGCGCCTTCTTCTGGCGCATTAACAGCGGCACGCATCGGGCTATAAAGCTCGCGGCCCACACCCCAGAAATTGTCGCTGAGGTCTGCCTTGACTGGCGAACGCTTAGCCCACTCGTCATCGGAAACCAGAACCTTCAATTCACCCGTATCGGCGTTCAGAGCAATACGATCGCCCTCTCGTACTTTGGACAGCGGGCCGCCTTCGCTGGCTTCAGGCGACATATGAATGGCCGCCGGCACCTTACCGGAGGCGCCACTCATGCGGCCATCGGTGACCAGGGCCACCTTATGGCCTCGATCCTGCAGTACGCCGAGCGGCGGCGTCAACTTGTGCAGCTCGGGCATACCGTTGGCTTTGGGGCCCTGAAAACGTACCACCACGATGCAGTCCTTATCCAGATCACCGGCCTTGAAAGCGGCCTGCAGATCGTGCTGGCTTTCAAAGATGACGGCCGGTGCTTCGATGATGCGATGTTCCTTCGCGACAGCCGAGATTTTCACCACACCGGTACCCAGATTGCCGTGAACCACATGCAGGCCACCCTCAGGGCTATAGGGGTTGCTTGTCGGCCGCACCACGTCCTCATTCAACGACACCTCGGTGCCTTCGCGGAATTCGAGCTGACCTTCCTTCAGGAAGGGTTCCTGCGTATAACGATGCAGCCCCTTGCCAACGATGGTGCTGACGTCGTCGTGCAACAGGCCGGCGCCGAGCAGCTCACGGATCATGAAGCCCAAGCCACCGGCTGCATGGAAGTGGTTTACGTCCGCCATGCCGTTCGGGTAGACATGTGCCAACGAAGGCACAACATGTGACAGGTCGGAAAAATCCTCCCACTTGATGATGATGCCTGCCGCACGCGCCATGGCAATGATGTGGATGGTCAGGTTGGTCGAGCCACCGGTGGCCAACAAGCCGACAATGCCATTGATAAAGGCTTTTTCTGAAAGCACTTCACAGGCTGGCGTGTATTGGCCATTCAGGCGTGTCAGGCGAGCGGCCTGCTGCGTGGCTTCATAGGTCAACGCATCACGCAACGGCGTGTTGGGGTTCACAAAGCTGCTGCCCGGTAAATGCAGGCCCATGAACTCCATCAGCATCTGGTTGCTGTTGGCTGTGCCGTAAAAGGTGCAGGTACCTGCGCTGTGGTAGGAATCAGATTCCGCCTGCAACAGCGCATCCCGATCGACCTTGCCTTCGGCGTATTCCTGACGAATGCGCGCCTTTTCCTTGTTCGGCAACCCTGATGGCATGGGCCCCGCTGGCACAAAGACGGCCGGCAGGTAACCGAAACGGGCGGCACCGATCACCAGACCCGGAACAATCTTGTCGCACACCCCCAGGAACAGGGCGGCATCAAACATGTTGTGTGACAGAGCGATGCCAACGGACTGAGCAATGTTGTCGCGACTGAACAGACTCAGTTCCATGCCCGGCTGCCCCTGGGTCACGCCGTCACACATGGCAGCGGTCGCACCAGCAACCTGAGCGGTACAGCCCATATCGCGTGCAGCGGCCTTGATCATGTCTGGAAAATCCTTGAACGGATGATGGGCGCTGAGCATGTCATTGTAGGCGGTAACAATGCCGAGGTTCGCCGCATTCATCAGCTTGATGGTGTCTTTTTCAGACTTCGAGCAGGCAGCAAACGCGTGCGCCAGGTTACCGCAACTGAGCTGCTTGCGATCTGGCATGCTGTCGCCTGCCGCTTTCATCCTCGCCAGGTACTTCTGACGGGAGGCTTTACTGCGCTCCATGACTCGCTCGGTGACCTTGACCAGGCCGGGGTGTAGGGTTGTCATTTTATATTGTCCTCTTAGCTGGCCCAGTAGACGGAAACAGGGACTCGATCCTGGCGTAACACAGTGCGAACGGGCATCTCTTCGACCGGACCTTCGGCCAAAGCGGCCTTTAATGTGGTTTGCTTGGCATCACCGGACAGGTGAAGCACAATCCAGTCACTGCGCAGAATGCGCTGCAGTGTGAGCGTCATGCGTGGGTTCGGGGCGGTTTTGGGGATAATGCCGCAGCAGTCGTTTGCATTGGAGGGGTCGATCGCACTGGCCAGCGCGTCCGCTCCGGGGAAGAACGAGGCAGTGTGACCATCTTCCCCCATGCCAAGAATGGTTACCGTAATGGCCTCCGGCAGTTCAGCCAACGCCTGATGCAGCTCCGCCTCGGCTTCAAAGGGTGTCTCGGCCTCACCCTTGTGCGCTATAAATTGCGCCCTGGCAGCCTTGCCAGTCAGCAAATATTCTCGCACCAGACGCTCGTTGCTGGCGTCATCGCTCGGGTCTACCCAGCGTTCATCGACCAGGGTAATCACCACCTTTGACCAGTCCAGATCCACTTCACTCAATCCCTTGAACAGGTCGATCGGCGTGCGTCCGCCGGATACCGCCAATGCCGCCTTGCCCGACTGAGCGATGGCCTTGCTTAAACGGCTACTGATTTCACTGATCAATTTATCGGTCAGGGCGTCGCGGGTTTCGAATACTCGTTGTTCCAGTGCCATAAATGCCTCTTCAATTAGTTACTTTCGTGCCAGCTGCGTCCATCTCTTGCGACCAGCTCGAAGGCGGCCTGGGGGCCCCAACTACCGGCCGGATAGGCGTGCGGCGCAATGGTGGATTGATGCCAGCCATCCAGCACCGCGTCGGCCCAAACCCAGGCGGCCTCGACTTCATCGCGATGCACAAAGAGCGTTGAGTTGCCGCGAATGACATCCAGAATCAATCGTTCGTAAGCCTCGGGCACTCGGTTGTCGGCGAGGTGATCCGGCATGGACAGGTTCAACGTCACCGGGGTCACCTGCATGCGCTCACTGAGGCCTGGCAGTTTATTCATCATATACAACTGAATGGATTCTTCCGGTTGCAGGCGAATCACCAGCTTGTTGGAGCTCAGGTTGGAGCCATCCGGAAAGATGGAGTGGGGTACGTCCTTGAACTGGATGACAATCTCACTGTAACGTGCGGGTAGCCTTTTGCCGGTGCGCAAATAAAAGGGCACACCGCGCCAGCGCCAGTTGTGAATATCGGCACGGATGGCAACAAAGGTTTCAGTCATCGATTCAGGCTTGCCGCCCTCTTCGTCCTTGTAACCCGGCACCTGAACCCCGTTGACGTTGCCCGAGGTGTATTGAGCGCGCACCGTATTGCGGCGAACCCGGTCGATGCTCATTTTCTTCAGCGATTTGAGCACCTTCAGTTTTTCGGCGCGGACGGCATCCGGGTCCAACGACACCGGTACGCCCATGGCCACCAGACACAGCAATTGCAACAGGTGGTTCTGAATCATATCGCGCAAGGCACCGGAGTCGTCGTAATAACCCCAGCGCCCTTCAACGCCAACGGTCTCGGCAACGGTGATCTGGACATTATCAATATGAGCATTGGTCCAGACCGGCTCAAAGAGCGCATTACCAAAACGGACGGCCAACAGGTTCTGAACCGTTTCCTTGCCCATATAGTGGTCAATGCGATAGATGTTGTTTTCGTCAAATACGGCCGAGACCGCGTCATTGATCAGTTTCGATGTTTCCAGACTCTTGCCGATGGGCTTTTCCATGACGACGCGGCAACGGTTACTGACCAGGCCGGCTTTTTTCAGGTTGCTGCAAATGTCACCAAAGAAATCCGGTGCTGTTGACATATAATAGACGGTATCCTGCTCCTTGAAGCCTTTGCCAAGAGCGTCAGACAGCAACTTGAACGTCTCCGCTTTGGTTGCATCCACAGCGGCGTAGTTCAGGCGTTCCGAGAAACGAGTCCAGACATCGGCATCCCAATCCTCTTTTTTAACGAACTCCTGAAGTCCTTTTTTGACCATTTTTAGATAGCCATCCCGACCCAGATCGGTTCGGGAAGCACCAATGACCTGGGTACCCTCTCCCAGATAACCGGCACGATCCAGGTTGTAGAGTGCAGGCAGCAGTTTCCGAATGGCCAGGTCGCCATTGCCGCCAAAGATGACAACATTGCACGGGAAACTGACGTTGGATTGAATCATGTATGGCTCCAGAACTTGGCGAAAAGCGATGTAATTTTATTCCAATTTTACGGCATAAGTGTATCGATGTCGCCCATTATTGTAATTTTACAACAATGAATTCCTGCTCTATGCTGGCTGCTGATGGATAGTAGAATGTCATTACGCCGGGTTGCCCAAGGCTCTTTGCACCATTTGAGCACAGGGCGCTTTCACTGCGGAGGCGAATTACCTACAATCCTGCGGCATTTAAACCTTCTGGAACCTCGAACGCATGTCACAGAACATTCTGGAGCGCCTGAAGTCCAACCCGAGTTGCCTGAGCAAGAGCGAGCGCAAGGTGGCCCAGGTCATTCTGGAAGACCCGAACAAGGCCATACGCTCCAGCATCGCCAGCCTGGCCAAGGCCGCCAATGTGTCCGAGCCGACGGTCAATCGCTTTTGCCGCAGCCTCGATTGCACCGGCTTCCCGGACTTCAAACTGAAACTGGCGCAATGCCTGGCCACCGGCACGCCCTATGTCAGCCGGAACGTTGAAGCCAGCGACAATGTCGAGGAATACAGCAGCAAAATCTTCGAGGCGACCATGAGCGCCATCTCGGACGCCAAACGCGCCATTGACCCAAATGCCTTACATCGCACCGTAGACGCCCTGGCGCAGGCGCGCCGTATCGAAATCTACGGCCTGGGCGCTTCCGGCAGTGTCGCCCAGGACGCACAACATAAACTGTTTCGCCTGAACACCCCCTGCGTTGCCTATACCGATGTATTGCAACAGCGCATGGCCGCTGCAGCCACCAAACCCGGTGATGTGGTTTTGATCATTTCCAACACTGGGCGCACCATTGCCCTGGTCGAGACGGCCCGTATCGCCCGAGATTCCGGCGCAACGGTGATCACCATCACCCAGCCGCATTCCCCATTGGCAAACGAGAGCCACATACTGCTCGGCGTCGAAAGCCCTGAAAACACTGACATTTACACCCCCATGACTTCTCGGATAGTACACCTCACCGTCATCGATGTGCTCGCCACCGGTGTGATTCTGCGCCACGGCCCGGAGTTTCAGAGTCATCTGAAACGCATCAAGGCCGCACTGGCCGATACCCGCTTTAAACTCCCTGATACGGACTGAATGCCGGGCCTTTTCGCCCTATAGCCCCACTGCGGACGCAGAGTGCGCACCACAGACTGCTGCCAACCTTGATTCGCGCACTGGCAAAGTGCGCCTTCTGAACTATTCTCCCGAAAGCTCCGTAACAAGACGCATCATTCGCTTCCTTGATCTGGCGCAATATTGATGTAATAAAACTACAAAATACTACCAAAGCCGGGCTAAAGCTGGCAGTATAAGCCCACAATGTTGGATTAATATGAAACTTAGCTACAGAAACCCGGCAAAGCAGTAGGCTGAACGCTCGAGTGAAACGGCCTGACAACAAAGGGGCCAGCTCACTCGACATTGGTTTCTACGACTATGGTTTCACACAGCAAAAATTAAACGCTCGATCCCATCAGTGGTTTAAGGGTTCGAGCACAGACAAACCTAGTATCCGTCGGGTCAGAACCCGTCACTTCTGCTTAAGGAGCACATCATGTCCAATATACGCGTTGCTATTAATGGTTATGGTCGCATCGGCCGAAATGTACTGCGTGCGCTGTATGAAGCCAAACAGGCAGGTAACGGCTACCCAATCGAGATCGTTGCCATCAACGACCTGGGCGACTCCAAAACCAACGCCCACCTGACCAAGTACGATACGGTTCATGGTCGCTTCAATGCCGATGTCAGCTTTGACGACGAGGGCCTCATCGTCAACGGCGACAAAATCGCGACTTACTCTGAGCGCAACCCGGCCGATCTGCCCTGGGCCGACCTGAAAGTCGATGTTGTCTATGAATGCACAGGGCTGTTCACCGACAAGACCAGTGCCGGCAAGCACATTACCGCCGGCGCAAAAAAAGTCATCATCTCCGCTCCCGGCAAGGAAGTGGATGCGACCGTCGTCTTCGGTGTCAACGACAGCATCCTGACCAGTGACATGACGGTGATTTCCAATGCTTCCTGCACCACCAACTGTCTGGCACCTGTTGCCAAGGTATTGAGTGACAGCGTCGGCATTGAATCCGGCTTGATGACGACCATTCACTCTTACACCAACGATCAGCGCCTCAGCGACGTTTATCACTCGGACCTTTACCGTGCCCGCGCTGCTGCACTGAACATGATCCCGACCAAAACCGGTGCGGCTGCCTTGGTAGGCAAGATTGTTCCGGCGCTTGAAGGCAAGTTTGATGGCATGGCCGTGCGTGTGCCGACCGCCAATGTTTCACTGGTCGATCTCACCTTCACCGCCAGCAAAGACACCAACGCAAAAGAAATCAACCAGGCCATCAAGGATGCCCTGGCGTCAGACGCAAACCTGGCCAAGGTATTGGATGTCAACGTTGAGCCGCTGGTCTCCTCTGACTACAACCACAACAGCTTCAGCTCTATCTTTGATGCCACTCAGACCCGTGTTCAGGGTCGTCTGGTCAAGGTAATGGCCTGGTATGACAACGAGTGGGGTTTCTCTAACCGCATGCTCGACAGCACCGTTGCCCTGATGAACGCCAAGTAAGGCACGGCAACCTGAACCCGGACTTGTTCCGGGTTTGTTGTATCTGTTTGTCCTGTTTGCCTGAATCAAAAAAGAGACGATGAAAGAATGAGACGCACCAAGATCGTGACCACTCTGGGCCCGGCGACCGACAAGCCCGGCGTACTGGAACAGTTGATTCTGGCCGGCGCCAATGTCGCCCGGTTGAATTTCTCCCACGGCAACGCTGAAGACCACAAGCAACGCGCCCAGGCAGTGCATGACATTGCCGACAAACATGGCTTGTCCGTTGGTATTCTCGGTGATCTTCAAGGCCCGAAAATCCGCATCGCGCGTTTTGCCGAAGGCAAAGTCACACTGGCTAATGATCAGTCCTTCATTCTCGATGTCGATTTCGACAAGACCGCAGGTAACAACGAGCGCGTCGGCATCGACTACCCCGCCCTTGCCGAAGACAGCAAACCAGGCGATGTCTATCTGCTGGACGATGGCCGAGTCAAGGTCAGAGTCGAAAAGGTGGTGGGCAGTGAGGTGCATACCACTGTCACTCAAGGCGGCGTGTTGTCGAACAACAAGGGCATCAACAAACTCGGTGGTGGTTTGTCCGCCAAGGCATTGACCGAAAAAGACAAAGCCGACATCAAGACTGCCGCTGAAATTGGCGTCGACTTTGTTGCTGTCTCCTTTCCGCGCAGCGCGGAAGACATGGATGAAGCTCGTCAATTGCTGGCCGAGGCAGGCTCTACGGCTCAACTCGTCGCCAAGCTGGAGCGTGCCGAAGCCACCCTTGATCACGACAACCTGGATAGAATCATCCTCGCATCCGATGTGGTCATGGTTGCGCGTGGTGATCTGGGTGTCGAAATTGGTGACCCGGAACTGATCGGCGTACAGAAACACATCATCAAGCGGGCCCGCACTCTGGATCGGGTGGTCATCACGGCGACACAGATGATGGAGTCCATGATCGACAACCCGTTCCCGACACGGGCGGAAGTGTTCGACGTTGCGAACGCTGTGCTCGATGGCACCGATGCGGTCATGTGCTCTGCCGAAACAGCCGCCGGTGAATACCCGGTCGAGACGGTAAAGGTGATGCACGACGTCTGTCTGGGTGCCGAAAAGCACCCCTTGACGACCAGGTCAAAGCATCGCGTTGATCATGCGTTTCACCGGGTTGACGAAACCATTGCCATGTCTGTCATGTATGCGGCCAATCATCTCAAGGGCGTAAAGGCCATACTGTGCATGACCGAGTCGGGTTCTACGCCACTGTGGATGTCTCGCATCAGCTCCGGCATGCCGATCTATGCCATGACAGCCCACGATACAACCCGTCGCAAGACAGCGCTCTATCGGGGTGTGGAGCCGATTCCCTTTGATGTATCAGCTGCGCCAATCGATCAGGTCAACCGCCTGGCCGTGGACGAGCTAAAAAAACGCAATATTGTCAAGGATGGTGATCTGGTACTGCTTGCCTACGGTGATCACCAGGGCGTTCATGGTGGCACCAACACCATGAAGATTGTCAGCGTCGGCAATATCCTGTAAAAAGGCGCTCTATATTGAAAAACCCCACAAACGGCAGCCTTTTTGGCTGCCGTTTGTGGTTTAAGGGACCAAAAAAAGCGAAATTTCGCCAAAAGTTGTTTCCACGCTGGCGTCTTTTTTCGGCTACAGTGTGTGAAGTCTTTTTTTCGTCATCACCGACAGAGGGTTGCGGTGAGACACGTACCATGAATCCGTCAATCACGATTCAACCCATAGGGGAAGAGGTCTGAACTTTATGGAACACGATATCGATCCTATTGAAACGCAGGAATGGCTCGACGCCCTGGCGTCTGTCATGCGTGAAGAAGGCAGTGACCGGGCGCAATTTTTGCTCAAGCGCCTGTCCGACAACGTCACTCAGGGCGGCCCGACCGTGCCCTTTGCCCTCAACACGCCGTTCCGCAACACCATTCCGTTGGACGAAGAACCGAAGTACCCTGGCGACAACGAGATGGAGCGAAAAATCCGCGCCATGATCCGCTGGAACGCCGTGGCTATGGTAGTTCGCGCCAACAACAGCGGCGACGACCTGGGTGGTCACATTTCCAGCTTTCAGTCCTCCGCCACCATGTACGACATTGGCTTCAACCATTTCTGGCGCGCGCCGACCGACACCCACCCTGGTGACATGGTCTACTTCCAGGGGCATATCTCCCCGGGCATCTATGCGCGCTCCTTCGTTGAAGGCCGCTTGAGTGAAGACCAACTCGACAACTTCCGCCGCGAAGTCGACGGCAAGGGCCTCTCTTCCTACCCGCACCCCTGGCTGATGCCGGACTACTGGCAGTTCCCGACGGTCTCCATGGGCCTCGGCCCCATCCAGGCGATCTACCAGGCGCATGTCATGCGCTACATGGAAAACCGCGAGCAGATCGAAAAAGGCGGCCGCGTCTGGGCCTTCCTTGGCGACGGCGAATGCGATGAGCCAGAATCACTGGGCGCCATCTCCCTGGCCGGTCGCGAGCACCTCGACAACCTTAACTTCGTCATCAACTGCAACCTGCAGCGCCTCGATGGGCCCGTGCGTGGCAACGGCAAGATCATCCAGGAACTCGAAGGTGTGTTCCGCGGTGCCGGCTGGAACGTGGTCAAGGTGGTCTGGGGTCGGCATTGGGACAAGCTGTTCGCCAAGGACAGCAAGGGCCTGTTGCAGAAGCGCATGGATGAAGTCGTCGACGGTGAACTGCAGGCGTTCAAATCGCACGGCGGCGCCTACACTCGTGAACACTTCTTCGGCAAGTACCCTGAATTGGCGGAAATGGTCAAGGATCTCAGCGACGATGAGATCTTCCGCCTGAACCGCGGTGGGCATGACCCGTACAAGGTTTTTGCAGCTTTCCAGCGCGCGATCAATGACAACAATGGCCAGCCAACGGTCATTCTGGCGCACACCGTCAAAGGCTATGGCCTCGAAGCCGGTGAAGCGAAAAACGCCACCCACTCGCTGAAGAAACTCAGTGTCGACGACCTGAAGACCTTCCGTGATCGTTGTGGTGTGCCGATTTCCGACAAGGACCTCGAAGACGGCAAGATCCCCTTCTACCGCCCGGACGAAAACAGCCCGGAAATGCAGTACATCCGCAACCACCGCAACTCTTTGGGTGGCTATATCCCGATGCGTCGGGAAAAGGCGAAGGAAGAACTGGAAGTCCCCACACTGGAATCTTTCGAGTCGCTGACCAAAGACAGTGGTGATCGCGAAATCTCCACCACCATGACCTTTGTGCGCCTGATCTCCACGCTGATGAAAGACAAGAAGATCGGCGACCGCATCGTGCCCATTGTGCCGGACGAAGCACGCACCTTTGGTATGGAAGGTCTGTTCCGTCAGTTTGGCATCTACTCACCCAACGGCCAGCTCTATATCCCTCAGGATAAAGGCCAGGTCATGTGGTACAAGGAAGACGTCAAGGGTCAGATACTGCAGGAAGGCATTAACGAAGCCGGTGCATTCAGTTCCTGGATCTCGGCAGCGACGTCCTACAGCACCTATAACAAGCAGTTGATCCCCTTCTACATCTTCTACTCCATGTTTGGTTTCCAGCGTATTGGTGACCTTGCCTGGGCTGCGGGTGACCTGCAGGCGCGGGGCTTCCTGATCGGTGCCACCTCGGGCCGCACCACTTTGAACGGTGAAGGTTTGCAGCACCAGGACGGCCACAGCCATGTTCTGGCGGGCACCGTACCCAACTGCGTCTCCTACGATTGCAGCTATGGCTATGAACTGGTGACCATCATACAGGATGGCATGAAGCGGATGGTCGAAGACCAGGAAAACGTCTACTACTACATCACCACCCTGAACGAGAACTACCACAACCCCGGCCTGGATGAGTCCATGGTTGAAGGCATCAAACGGGGGATGTACCTGCTCGAAGACGGCGTCAAGAAAGGCAAGAAGGCCGTTCAGCTCTTTGGCTCCGGCTCGATCATGCAGGAAGTGCGTGCCGCTGCAGAAATGCTGCGCGACGACTACGGCGTTCAGGCCGATGTCTGGGCTGTCACCAGCTACAACGAACTGACTCGCGATGGCCTGGATGTTGACCGCTGGAACATGCTGCACCCTGAAGACAAGCCGCGTCAGGGCTATGTCGAACAGATGCTCGAAAAACGCCGTGGTCCGGTAATTGCTGCCAGTGACTACATGAAGAACTACGCCAACCAGATCCGCAAATGGGTACCGCAGCCTTACTATGTGCTCGGCACCGATGGCTTTGGCCGCAGTGACTCGCGCAAACAGTTGCGCCACTTCTTTGAAGTGAATCGCTACTGGATTGTGGTCGCCGCGCTCAAGGCACTCGCTGATGAAGGCACCATCGAGGCGAAGGAAGTCAGCAAAGCCATTGCTGCATTCAACCTCGACCCGAACAAACCCAACCCGGCCATTTCTTGAACGGGCAGCGACATAAAGCGGATTTAGGAGTCAATAATGGCAACTGAAATCATTAAAGTTCCCGACCTGGGAATGGACGCCGCCTCGGTGATAGAGGTGAGCGTAAAAGAAGGCGATGTGATCGCGGAAGACGATACGTTGATCGTGCTGGAGTCCGACAAGGCCTCCATGGACGTACCTGCACCCATGGCCGGCAAGATCACCAAAATCAAGGTCAGCGAAGGTGACAGCCTCGCCGAAGGTGACGAGATTCTCTATCTGGAAGTCGAAGGCGCCAGCGGTGGCGACGACAAAGACGACAAGAAAGAAGAAAGCGACAGCCCTGCTGAGGATGCTCCAGCCAAGAAAGAAACTGAACCCAAAGACGCTGAACCCAAAAAAGAAGCGTCCAGCGGTAGCAAGGTGCAGCAAGTCAAGGTGCCGGATATCGGCATGGACAGTGCCAGCATCATCGAGATCAACGTCAAACCCGGTGACACCATCGAGGAAGAAGACGCCATCGTCGTGCTGGAATCCGACAAAGCCAGCATGGAAGTGCCTTCGGATGTCAGTGGTGAGGTCGTCTCGGTATCGGTGAAAGAAGGCGATACCGTTTCTGAAGGCAGCGTGCTGATTGAAGTGAAAACCAGCGGCGGTGGCTCAACTGAAGCCTCAAAAGAGCCAGAACCCGAAAAGCAGGAAGCCCCTGCCAAAGCAGACGCCAAAGAGAGCAAACCCAAAGCCGCCTCTGAACCGGAAGCACCCAGTCTGGCACACGCTTACGACGACGCACCCGTTGCCCCTTCCAAGAAGGTACACGCCGGCCCTGCCGTGCGTAAACTGGCGCGCGAGTTCGGCGTCGACCTGGCCTACGTACCTGGTTCTGGCCCGAAAGGCCGCATCGTCAAAGACGACGTTGCTGGTTGGGTCAAGAAGCGTCTGCAGGAGCCTGCCAAGGCAGCAGCCGGCGCTGGTATTCCTGAAATTCCCGATCAGGACTTCAGCAAGTTTGGTGAAGTGGACATTCAGGATCTGAACCGCATTGCCCAGATCACCGCTCAGAACATGGCGCGCAACTGGCTGAACATTCCGCATGTGACCCAGTTCGACGAAGCCGATGTAACCGAGACTGAAGCCTTCCGTCAATCACTGAAAGGTGAGATGGAAAAACGCGGCGTCAAGATCAGCCCGCTGGCTTTTATTGTAAAAGCCTGTGCGTCTGCGTTGATCGAGTTCCCGAACTTCAACGTCTCCCTGTTGGCCGATGGCAAGCGCCGTGTGCAGAAACACTATGTGCATATTGGTGTGGCGGTCGATACGCCCAACGGTCTGATCGTGCCGGTGATTCGCGATGCCGACAAGAAATCGATCTGGCAGATTGCGGAAGAGATCATCGACTACGCCAAACGCGGCCGCGATGGCAAGGTGAAAGCCGACGAGATGAAAGGCGGCTGCTTTACCGTCTCCAGCCTCGGTGGCCTTGGAGGTACGGCCTTTACTCCCATCGTGAACGCACCGGAAGTTGCTATTCTGGGTGTCTCGAAAAACCAGGTGAAACCGCACTGGAATGGCAAGGAATTTGTGCCGCGCACTTTCACGCCGCTGTCACTCTCCTACGACCACCGTGCGGTGAACGGCGCCGATGCGGCCAAGTTTGCCACCTATCTGTGTACTGTTCTGGCGGACATTCGTCGCCTGGTGCTGTGACTCAGAAGCCCGAACTCAAGTTCGGGCTTTTTTTAGCATGCCTCCCCTGGCCCTGCTGGTATTTCATTCTGGCAGGGCTACCTTCCAGAGCTCCACCCCAACACTGCCACCATTTGCCAAAAAAACATATTTCGTTGCCACTGTCTCAGGCTATAGGAGTCGCAGTCCTGAGTGTTATTGATGCCAGGCCTGAAGATCCAATACTTGACAAGTTACCCTTATAAAAATACTGTACAAACCACTGTATAATTTGATTTAAATCTCACGACTGCTTTTGCCCAACCTGAACGCTCGCTACATGTCGGAGGAAAGCATGAACGCGAATGGACACATCAACTACATCGAGATGCCTTGCCGTAACCTGGACGTAACAAAAAACTTTTTTACGGTCGCCTTTGGTTGGAACTTTGTAGGCTATGGCCCGGACTATGTGGCCCTTGAGAATGCAGGGATAGATGGCGGTTTCTATCGTTCAGATAAAACAGCCACAACAGCGAACGGCAGTGCTTTGGTCGTGCTTTACAGCACGAATCTGGAGGCTACTCTGGAAAAGGTACAGGATGCAGGGGGCGAGATCATTCAATCAATCTTCTCTTTCCCTGGTGGACGGCGCTTCCACTTTACCGACCCAAGTGGAAACGAATACGCGGCCTGGTCGGAGCCATAAGAAGAATAACTGGTAGCAACCACTCAAGGGGTAAAATAAAACGCCATGGCAGACAACAAAACCCAAACAACCGAAATGGCGATCGAAGACTACCTTGCCACTATTGAGGACCCACAACGCCGCCAGGACTGCACCAGCCTGGTATCAATAATGGCGGAAATCACCAATGAACCACCTGTACTCTGGGGCACCAGCATCGTCGGGTTCGGAACCTACCATTATAAGTATGAGAGTGGTCGAGAAGGCGACTTCATGATCACTGGTTTTGCTTCCCGCGCACGTGATATCAGCATCTACTTGATGGCCAGCACCGACGCACAAGCCAACTTGTTGGCAAAATTGGGTAAGCACAAAATGGGCAGAGCCTGTTTGACCATAAAACGCTTGTCCGATATTGATCTCACCGTCCTTCGCGAATTGATAACCCAGTCTGTAGGCGAAATGAAGAGACGTTATCCAGACTCACCATGAATGGCTGTGACAGCCAGCCAGGCCTGAGTTTGAGTGCCAGGAATGTATCACCTCCCTGGTTCTCAATTTCAGGCCTGGTTGAACGTTAAATTACTGACCCAACACCCTGGAGACCATCTCCTGAAAAGGGGTCGTTTGATGCCCTATCAACCGACTCAACTGATGCCCGTCGTCAAACAACGCACCCCTGGACGCCTCAACATCACTGTTGGCCAATACGGCTGCAAAGCCCTCAGGCAAACCCAGGCTGACCAGTACGCCGGCATAATCCGCTTCTTCCAGGTTCTGATACTGAAATGGGCGTCCAGACTGTCGGCTGACGTCTGCAGCCAACTCGGACAGGGTAAAAGCCACATCGCCAGCCAGTTCATAAACACGGCCAACCTGTTGCTCAGCGGAAGTCAGCACGGCAACAGCCGCTTCGGCATAGTCGGAGCGGGCGGCTGCGGAAATACGACCTCCCTCGGCAGCCCCCACCAATGCACCATGATCCAATGCCATTGGTATGTTTGCCGTGTAGTTTTCGGTGTACCAGCCGTTGCGCAATATCACATAGGGTACACCCGACTTCTGCAAATAGCCTTCGGTCTCCTTATGCTCCGCTGCCAGCTGCATGGGATTGGTATCGGCATGCAAAATACTGGTGTAAGCCAACAAAGCCACTTTGGCGCGAAGGGCTGCATCGATCACATTTTTGTGTTGAGGCGTTCTCTGACCGACTTCGCTGGAAGATATCAACAACAGCCTGTCGACGCCTTCCAGGCTGCTATCCAGAGTGTCTGGCTGATCATAGTCGAACCGCCGGACGGTGACGCCCAGGTCTGCAAGATCGCCCGCCTTTTCAGGGTTCCGAACCCCGGCGATGATCTGTGATGGGTCTACCTTTTTCGCCAATTGCTCAATCACCAAACGGCCCAATTGACCAGTGGCGCCTGTTATGAGTATTTGGGGGGATGCTTGTGTCATAATTCTTGTTTCCTGTCGTTATACGATTTGTGTAGGTCTCTATTTAAAACATGGTCTATTATAGAGACCACGATTCCACTGTGGAAGGAGGCAGTTTTTTGTGACCAGGTTACCTTCAAGTAACTCACCCAAACGAGAAGCCATTGCTGAGCACCTTGATCAGTGGAATAGCGCACCCTTTGACTCGGCCAGGTGCCCAGTAAGGGATGTACTTGATCACCTGGGCGACAAATGGACCACTCTGATTCTGATGACGCTGGCCAAAGAACCCAGACGCTTCAGTCAGGTGCAGCGCCTGGTGCCCGATATTTCAAAGCGAATGCTGACGCAGACATTGCGCCAATTGGAAAGAGATGGTCTGGTGCTCAGAGAGGTGTTTCCAACCAAGCCACCCAGTGTTGAGTACCAGTTGTCTGATCTCGGTGAGTCTTTGCTTACGCCTCTGGCGCAACTGGTGGATTGGGCAGAAGCCGCGCATAGCCAGATCCGACAATCACGCTCAGAATTTGATGCATTGAATTGAGCCCTGCCAGCCTTATCTGTTGATGGCTTACTCATAAAATGCAGAAACCATAAAGGGAAACCATGTTCACCAAAATCGTTAATCAGGACATTCAGCTCGCTCTGGTCGAACCCTCGTTCGCTCGCCACTACTACGCCATTGTTAAATCAGAACGAGACGATCTCGGTCAATGGCTGGCCTGGCCACGCCATGCCGACTCAGAGGCTTTCTTTGCCGCTTTCATCCAGAAAGCCTTGCATGATTATGCCGACGGCAAAGCCATGACCTGCGCTATTTTGTATCGCGGGAAGGTGGTTGGAAATATCAGCTACAACAGCATTTCTCACGCGCTGAAAAAGGTAGAGATCGGTTATTGGTTAAGCCAGGAAGGTCGAGGAAAAGGCATCGTTACACAAAGTGTAAGTTGCCTGATCGATTATGCCTTCGATGTACTCGGAATGGAAAAAGTGCAAATTTCAGCTGCGGTAGACAACCAACCCAGCCGTAAAGTGTGCGAGCGGCTCGGTTTTAAACTGGAGGGCATCGTTACCCGCAATGAGAATCTGAACGGGCGGGTGGTGGATCATGCTATTTACGGCCTTACGTCACTCAACCGTCTACAGGGTCAACGCGATTAACCGACTTTGGCTGCCCAACAGCAAGAGCGACACCCACTACGGCGACGGCTATGCCAATCAGCGCCACTATGCCAAGGCGTTCACCAAAGAGTATCCAGGCTTCTATCGCAGTAACCGGTGGTACCAGGTAAAACAGGCTGGCGACGCGTGACGCCTCGCCGCGCCGGATCATGGTCATCAACAGTAAGATGGCGGCGATCGACAACCCAAAGATCAACCACAACAACGCCAATACAAAGACAGGGTTCCACTGGATTTCCCGGGTCTCGAACAGCAAGGCAGCCACGCCCAGCATCAGACTGGCCCCGAGGTATTGAATAAAGGTGCCAGTGACCAGCGGCATGCCGGTACAGTGGCGCTTCTGGTAAAGCGTACCAACCGAAATGCCCAGCAGGGCGGAAAATGCACTCAAGACAGCCGCCCAGCCAAAACCTGTGAAAAGGCCACCCGGGCTTCCCAGATCAAGCTGTTCAGACATGACCAGCGTAATGCCGACCAGCCCCAGCAGTATCCCCAACCATTGACGACGCTGGATTCGTTCACCCAACCATAGCCGCGCCAGACCGGCCGTGATCAGAGGCTGTAGACCGACGATCAACGCTGTAATGCCTGCAGGCATACCCAGACCTATGGCTGTAAACACCGCACCCAGGTAAACCCCATGCACCAGTACACCAACAACCGCTATGTGGAACCAGAGCAACGAACCGCTAGGCCAGCGCTCGCCAAGCAGCCGGATCAGGAGGTACAGCAATACCAATACACAGGCAAAGCGCACAAACAGAAAGGTGAAAGGCTCTGCATAGGGCAACCCAAACTTGGCGCCAATAAAGCCTGTACTCCACAACAGCACAAAGAGCACAGGAGTCAGTTTCAGCCAAAGGTGGTGCGCGCTGTACGTTGTCATGGTATCTCGAGAGAAGGATGAGGAGAGCGAGTGCGGCCATCATAACCGAATTTACAATGAATTTTAAAAAAACGTCCGCAAAGCCGTGCCATACTTATCGCGAAAATCGTACGGTGATCGTTGTTGTCAACGTAAAGTTTGTGTTTACTGGCATTTTATCATCCAAATCCGCTTCGGTGGCTGCCTGAAACGCACGGCTTCACGCAGCCTGCAAAAACAAGGAGACCCCTGTGGTCTGGTTTCTGCTACTGCACATGGCTGCGCTTTTGATTTGGGCTGCGGCTCTGCTTTACATACCCATTATGGTCGGCGCGTCCCCCGAGACACCACCTGATATCGACAAAAAACCAAAGCCCTACGATTCTGTAGGTAGATTTTTGTTTACTCAAGTAGCAACACCAGCCGCTCTGGCAGCCATCATCACCGGTACAATCGTATTTCTGCTCAACCGCACCGTCGACCCCTGGTTGATCATGAAACTGACTCTGGTGACGGCTCTGGCAATGGCGCATACCATGGCTGGTGTCATAGTACTGCGCGCAGAGCAAGAGGGAAAACGACGTTACATTCGAATTTTAAGTGGCATTTTACTGGTCGTTCTGTGCCTGTTGATGACAGCCATCGTCTGGTTTGTGCTGGCCAAACCTTCAATGGAATGGCTGCCGATGGAGTGGCTGCCATGAATCATCTACTGTTTAACAGCGGTTCACAGTCATTCTGGCGCCGACTCTTTGTTTCCCGGCAAGCTCTTGAGTCGCGCATGGTCAATGTCGACACCGACTGCGTATTCATACACCAGCTTGCCTCCAAGAAAACCGGTAACGGCGATTACACCAGCGGTAATAAAGGAGAGGTACACACCCCAGGGCCAGACAACGGTCGCCGGATCATCGACCCGCAACAGCCAATTCAGCGTGGCAAGCGACAGCAGCATGACGGCCAGAATGCCGTGACACCAGGCTGTGATCAACCTTCGTACTCTGGGTACAATGACCAGGTCAATCAGACCAACGGTGCCGGACACCCAACCGCCCAAAGCACCTATGCCGACGAGCCAGAGGCTGGCACGAGCCCAGAAAAAATCACCTGTCCACAGATAGGTCAGATCTGTTGCAACAAGCCCGAGCAGGGCAGCGACTGGAAAATGGATCAGAACGGGGTGAATAGGGTGACCTTTAATGGCCATCCGGCTGGCTATGGGTTGCAAGGGCATAATGCCTCCTTTGGTCTAACTCGGGTGATCAGGGTACTGCGGTCACTCAACAGCAGCCTAGCAGGCGTTGGCGCTGTGGTCATCTCTTTGCTGCTGACGGCCTGCAGCGGCCCCTACTCCACCCTCGACCCAGCCGGGCCTGCCGCCCGCGATATAGCGGGCTTGTGGTGGGCCATGTTCGCTTTCTCCACACTGGTGTTGATTGGGGTAACAGCGCTGTGGATCTATGCCATACGGCGCCCTTCCTCACACCCGGACGAGAAGTCTGCTCAGGCATTTCAGAACCGATGGATTATCTGGGGAGGGCTTGCGCTGCCACTTGGCACCATTGCCCTGCTGTTGGCCTTCGGCATTCCGATCGGGCATCGAATGATGCCATTGCCGGCGGAATCCGGGGAGGTTTTGCAAATAGAAGTCACTGGCCATCAGTGGTGGTGGGCGGTGCATTACCCGGATCAGGCCATCGACCTCAGGGATGAAATCCATATCCCGGTGGGCACCCCCATTGATCTGGTTTTGCGCAGTAACGATGTGATTCATTCATTCTGGGTACCCCGCCTGGGCGGCAAGATGGACATGATTCCTGGCCATACCAATGTGCTGCGCCTCCAGGCAGACGAGCCTGGCGTCTATCGGGGCAGCTGTACCGAATTCTGTGGCCTCGGCCATGCCCACATGCAGTTCACCGTCACCGCACACACGGAAGATGACTTCGACCACTGGCAGCAACAAGCTCAGGAGAGCACAG
Source organism: Saccharospirillum sp. (assembly GCA_022565595.1). GTDB lineage: Bacteria > Pseudomonadota > Gammaproteobacteria > Pseudomonadales > Natronospirillaceae > Saccharospirillum. The sequence continues at coordinate 81,708 of JAIUML010000001.1, forward strand.
AATGACCAACAACCAGGGACAGTCAAAATTCGTTGATGAGTTGCAGCGCGTCTGGGCCAATCCACCGGGTTGGCGCAGCCTGTCGGCGGTCAACCACAGCACCATCGGCTTGCGTTTTATGGTCACGGGGATGATCTTCTTTTTGATCGGTGGCGGTCTGGCCATGTTGGTGCGCACCCAACTGGCCTTGCCCGAGCAAGACCTGATCAGCGCCGAACTCTACAATCAGTACTTCACCATGCACGGCACGGTGATGATGTTTCTGTTTGCCATACCAGTGCTTGAAGGCCTGGCCATTTACATGATTCCCAAATTGATCGGTGCGCGCGACCTGGTGTTTCCACGCATCAGTTCATTGGGCTACTACTGCTACCTCTTTGGCGGCATCATTATTTTGTCGAGCCTGTTTCTCGGCGTCGCGCCAGATTCCGGCTGGTTCATGTACACACCGCTAAGCAGCAGCACTTTTTCGCCTGGCCCCGGTTCCGATTTCTGGTTGCTGGGCATTACCTTTGTCGAAATCTCCGCCATGTCCGCTGGCATCGAACTCACGGTGTCCATCCTGCGTACCCGCGCGCCGGGCATGACACTGAGCAAGATGCCGATCTTCTGCTGGTACATTCTGGCCATGTCGCTGATGATCGTCTTCGGCTTTCCGCCACTGATTCTTGCCAGCATTCTGCTGGAACTGGAGCGAGCTGCAGGCATGCCGTTCTTCGATGTCGCAGGCGGTGGTGACCCGCTGCTGTGGCAACATCTGTTCTGGCTGTTCGGGCACCCCGAGGTGTACATCATCTTCCTGCCCGCCGCTGGTATCGTATCGACGCTGATTCCAGTGTTTTCCGGCCGCCCTCTTGTCGGCTATCGCTGGATTGTGCTGTCCATCATTCTCACCGGTTTCATCAGCTTCGGGCTCTGGGTACACCACATGTTCACTGTGGGCATTCCCCAGTTGGCGCAGGCTTTTTTCTCGGTAGCCAGCATGATGGTGGCCGTGCCTACGGCCATTCAGGTCTTCGCCTGGCTGGCCACTCTGTGGACGGGAAAGGTCGTGTTTCGGCTGCCCATGCTCTGGATCATGGGGTTCCTGGTCATCTTCGTCTGCGGTGGCCTGACAGGGGTCATGCTGGCGCTGGTGCCGTTCAACTGGCAGGTGCACGACACCCATTTCGTTGTAGCACATATGCATTATGTCCTGGTCGGGGGCATGTTCTTCCCACTGATGGCGGGTCTGTACTACTGGTTGCCGCTGGTCTCCGGGCGCATGCCTTCGGAACGCATGGGCCAATGGGGCTTCTGGCTAACCTTTGTCGGATTCAATACCACCTTCTTGCTCATGCACCTCACCGGGCTGCTGGGTATGCCGCGTCGTGTTTATACCTATGAGGCCGGACTCGGTTGGGACTGGTTGAATCTGCTGTCATCCATCGGTGGCTTTATCATGGCGGCCGGTGTGGTGATGATCCTGCTTGATTTGCTATTGCATTTTCACTTCGGCCGCAAGGCGTCGCGCAACCCCTGGCAGGCAGACACCCTTGAGTGGACTCTGCACCAGCCGCCGGCGCCTTACAACTTCGTGTCGCTACCCCACATTCACTCTCGACATCCGCTGTGGGATGACCCGGAACTGGTTGATAGCCTGCAAGCTGGCGAAGGCAGCCTGACCCGCATTGACCACGGCCGGCGAGAGACCTGGGGCACCGATGCAGTAACCGCTGAGCCCCGAGAAATCTGCCACCTGCCAACCAATTCCTGGTGGCCACTGCTGGCCTCAGCAGCCCTTGCTCTGGTTTGCATCAGCTTGTTGTTGCGCTGGTATTCACTGGCAATTGTAGGTGTGATCCTGGCAGCGCTGCCGCTGTTTCGCTGGAGCTGGGAAAACGGTGGGCACCCTGATGCGGCAGCGCTGAGACGCGAACCTGAGGGAGAGCTGCCACTTGAGTCAAGAACAACAGACGGCCCCGGGCGCTGGGGTATGATCTTCACACTGATGGCAGACGGTGCACTCTACCTCTCGTTGTTGTTCGGCTGGTTTTACCTATGGACAGCCTCACCTCAATGGTCAGCACCCGATGCCGGGCCACTGAGCATCTGGGGCCTGGTACTCAGTGGCATTCTGCTGACGCTCGCCAGCTTGCGTTTTCATCAGCAAGCTCAGCGTCTGGCTCGCCGCGAGGAAACTGGTGTGCTCTCTGGGCTCTGGCAGGCGACGGGGCTTGGGGCGCTGCATGTGCTCTCACTGTTCGCTGTGCTCTGGCTGGCGCCCCTGGCCATTACCGAAAGCGCCCATGATGCGGTGCTCTTTTTCATGTTGGCGTTTCTGCTGTTTCACAGTGCTCTGGCCGTCGTCATCACGGCACTCCAGGCCTGGCGCGCGCAACTCGGGTTTGTGAGTGCCCGCTTGCCTTATGAACCGCAAGTGGTCTGGCCATTCTGGCTATATACCACCGGTATTTTCTGGGTAAGCCTGGCGCTCTTTGTGCTACTGCCCATGGCATGGGGGACGCCGTCATGACCGAGCCCAACAATGTCGACCAGAATACCCTCGGCAACAGGACCTTCTTGAGGCTTTCGACCGGGCACCCGGCGCAACTGGTAATCGGGCTAACAGTCTGGTGTGTCTGGTTTGTGGCAGTCTATGGCGGCCTGTCAGTCGCTTGCGAACTGGCAGCCCCGGATCCGGCTCAAGGTGCCTTTAATGCCATCAATATAACGCTTATCCTGATCACTATATTAACCATCCTCGGCCTGATCTGGGGTGCCTGGGCATGCTGGAAAAGCACAGCAAGCCGCACCCATCTTACCGACCCTTCGGGCAGGCAGGCCTGGTTTATTGCTCGCATTTCTGCCAGCTTGTATACACTTTCCGCTGTTGCCGCGCTCATCGCTATAGGGCCACTGCTCGCACTGCCACCATGCCTTTGAAGAGACCAGCACTGGGCGTCGCATTCGCCCTTGTCACAACACTCTGGTGCCTACCCATGACAGGGTGGGCACATGACCCCATCACCAGTGAGGGTTCAGCACGCTGGGTGGGCGCTCTTAACCTCTTGCTGCTGGGGGGGCTTTGGGTACTCTATCTGGTCGGGCAGCGCCGACACGCTCCCCCCCTCTGGCGTGCGATCCTGTTTCACGTCACTACTGCGCTAGCGCTGATCACCCTGATGGGCCCGCTGGATCACTGGGCCGAAACCAGCACGTCTGCCCATATGGTACAGCACATGCTGATCATGGTGATCATTGGGCCCTTCTGGGTTCTGTCCCGCCCGTTTCCGCAGTGGTTTCACGCGGGTTTCAAGTATCAAACCGGTTGGCACCGTATCGTGCGCATCAGTCAGTACCCACTGACTCTGGCCTATGCACATGCGGCCGCCATCTGGTTCTGGCACCTGCCCAGACCTTATATGCTTGCTGTCGAGAACCCCTGGTGGCACTGGGTGGAACACCTTTGCTTCCTGCTGACGGCGGTCGGTTTCTGGTGGGCAGTTCTGCTGAGTGGTCGACACACACGCCCCTTCGCCCTGCTCGCCGTGCTGTTCACTCTGATGCACACCGGCTTTCTCGGAGCAGTCCTCACCTTCGCCAATACCGTACTCTATGGCGAGGCACGAAGCATTCAGGATCAACAATTGGCAGGACTGAGCATGTGGGTCGGCGGCGGCATCCCCTACCTGATCGCCGCAGTCTGGGTCGGCCATCAGTGGCTGAGCGACCTTGAGCGCCGCCTGCAGACAGCAGAAATAGCCAGAAGGTAAAAACCCCTGACCAGCAATCTCGCACCGGTCAGGGGTTGTATAGTGCTTACGGCCGTCAGCGGTGGGCGATCAGAAGAAGCCCATGGGGTTGATGTCGTAGCTGACCAGCAGGTTCTTGGTTTGCTGGTAGTGGTTGAGCATCATCTTGTGGTTCTCGCGACCCACGCCGGATTTCTTGTAACCACCAAAGGCCGCATGAGCCGGGTAATGGTGATAGCAATTGGTCCACACTCGGCCCGCCTCGATACCGCGACCCAGACGATAGGCACGGTTCATGTCACGCGTCCACAAGCCGGCACCGAGGCCAAACTCGGAATCGTTGGCAATGGCCAGGGCTTCGGCCTCGTCCTTGAAGGTAGTGACGGAAACAACAGGCCCGAAAATTTCCTCCTGGAAGACGCGCATCTTGTTGTGGCCCTTCATCAAGGTCGGCTGAATGTAGTAGCCGGTATCCATGGAGCCTTCCTTGTCGCCACCGAGCAGGAACTCAGCACCTTCTTCGCGACCAATGGCAAAGTACCCCATGATCTTGTCGAACTGCTCCTGAGAGGCCTGGGCCCCAACCATGACTTCGGTATCGAGCGGGTTGCCACGCTTGATCTGATTGGTGCGCTCGATTACCAGCTCCATAAAGCGGTCGTAGATGCTCTCCTGCACCAGCAAACGCGATGGGCAGGTGCAGACTTCGCCCTGGTTGAAGAAGGCCAGCACCACCCCTTCGACGCACTTGCTGAGGTAGGCGTCTTCGTTCTGCATCACATCTTCGAAATAGATGTTGGGTGACTTGCCGCCAAGCTCGACGGTCGAAGGAATGATGTTCTCGGCCGCGCACTTGAGAATATGAGAGCCCACAGGTGTAGAGCCGGTAAAGGCAATTTTGGCAATGCGCTTGCTGGTGGCAAGAGCCTGACCGGCTTCGGCGCCATAGCCATTGACAACATTCAGCACGCCCGGTGGCAGCAGGTCTTCAATCAGTTCCACGAACTTGAGAATGGACCAGGGCGTTTGCTCGGCCGGCTTGAGAATGGTGCAATTACCGGCCGCCAGAGCGGGTGCCAGTTTCCACGCCGCCATCAACAGCGGGAAGTTCCAAGGGATAATCTGCCCGACAACCCCCAGCGGCTCATGGAAATGGTAGGCCACGGTGTTGTTGTCGATTTCACCGATGGAGCCTTCCTGAGCGCGGATGGCACCGGCAAAGTAACGAAAGTGGTCCACGGCAAGGGGAACGTCCGCATTCAGCGTCTCGCGCACGGCCTTGCCGTTGTCCCAGGTCTCGGCGACAGCAATCATCTCCAGGTTCTGCTCCAGCCGATCGGCGATTTTCAGCAGAATGTTGGAACGTGCAGTCACCGAGGTTGCGCCCCAGCCGGCTTTGGCGGCATGGGCGGCATCCAGTGCCAGTTCAATGTCTTCGGCGGTTGAACGCGGAATTTCGCAAAAGGCTTCGCCATTGGTGGGCGAGACATTACTGAAATACTGCCCTTTGACAGGCGCCGTCCACTTGCCACCAATGAAGTTCTCGTAGCGAGGTTTGACGGATACGATGGAATCGGTAGAACCAGGTTGTGCATAGATCATGACTTGAGCCTCGATGTTGTTGTTATCGCCTCCGGCATTGCGGAGCGTGGGTTGATACTAGGCTCACAGCAGGGGCGCCGACCATTCGGCTCAGGGGGGATTTTATTGCAACTTTGGTATTAAGTCTTTGCGCTATGGTGAAGCTTTTTGGTGTGCGATTCTTTTACCGACTGTGCTAAAGTCACTGCAAAACAAGACTCTATACGCCTGTGTATACCATACTGATTGCCGACGACCATCCGCTGTTTCGAGACGCCATGATTCAGGTTCTTCAACGCCTGTATGAAGGCTGTGAGCTGCTGCAAGCAGACGATTTCGACGCCGCCATGGAGGTAGCACAAGATCAACCGGAGCTGGATCTCGTCCTGCTCGACCTCAACATGCCGGGAATGAATGGCTTGAATGGCCTCAAGGCACTTCGCCAACAGGCCCCTACTCTACCGGTGGCGATCATTTCCGCCGAAACGGACAAGAGCATCGTGATGCAGTCCATTGCCCTGGGTGCCGTGGGCTACCTGAATAAATCCGCTCCCAGGGAGAAACTTGACCAGGCGCTGGAACTGATACTTGCCGGCAACATCTACATTCCACCAGACATCATGCAGGCACCGGAAAGCCCCCAACCGGACCACGGCCTCCAGGCCACGCCTCAACAACTGCACAGCTTGACGCGCAAGCAATTATTGGTACTGCAGAACATGCTCACCGGTGCATCGAACAAGCAGATCGCCTACGAACTCAACATAGCCGAGGCCACGGTCAAGGCTCATGTGTCGGCCATATTGGCCAAACTCAATGTTTCCAACCGTGTCCAGGCAATGTTATTAGCACGAGATATCGACTTCTCGGACTACCTGAAACGCTGATGCTTCATCGCTAAAGACGCGTCACAGTGATCTTGAATTCTTCTGATATGGCTCGATTGCTGTTAATCGCAGCATCACGAAGACCGGTTGCATCCACATGCACATACAACCGGTTGGGCCGAGTATCGGCTTCAAGTTCAAACTGCAGAAAACATTCGGTGGCTTCTTCGATCACTATAGCTGAGCTATTATCAAAGGGGTTATTAGCTGCTTGCTCAACTGGAAGCTCACGAACATCCCAATCCCACTCGTAACCTTTTACACGAATGGGTGGTGGGTCGAATACAGCACAGCGATAACCACTGATGTCAAAACGGTAACGACCAGGCCCAGCAATAAGCTGATAGTAACTGTCGGTATTCTTGTCTGTTCCCCATACCACACCGACTTGCACAGAATTTTCACCCACAACCAATGGGTAGGGATCTTTCGGCAGGCCATCGCTCAAGCGGAACATGCTCAGGCGCTCAATCATCTTGTCCACTGAACTGGTAAAACGAAGATTATAGCGTGCTTTCCCGGTAATGGGGCGCACCATGATTTGAATAAACGAGCTGGAGCTGCCGCTGGCTGAACGCAAAGCTGTTCCCCCTGGTTGGCTGGAAAATGCAATATTGGCGTTTTGACCATTACCCTCAAAGTAGGCAAGAAAACCATAAGACCCTGAATAAAGGACATTGACAGGGACATCTTTAGGGATACTCGCCTGTACTGGAACGCCTTCCAGCATGCCACCCTCGCAAAGTACACCGGCATAAATACAAATGGTGCCCGCAACACGGTTGGTACCGATGTCACCAATACTGATCACACGTTTGAATTCCTGCTCGAGCTGTTCACGAGCTTGAGTAATCAAAGAGGCTTCGTTTTCCTGCACCTCCTGAAACAATTTCTCCAGTACGGTACGACCCGGCCCTGGTGGCCAGTCGACGTAGTAACCGGCATCGTACTGAGCAAATTCGTCTGCGAGTTGGTCAACCTCTTCTTGTGTCAATTCCAGGCTGGCCATGGCGGCAGAATACAAAAGCAGGATGTAGCTATCACGGTCGGTATTGGCATCTATGCTATCCAGCAGGTTAAGATGTTCCGGAGGTGTCAGTAACCCAAACCAGTCAGCAAAGTAGCTGTCTGCATATTCTCGCAATTCGTCGTAGCTGTAACCATCTGGCATCCAGTATTCTATGTAACGGGCGATGATGTGAGTAAAAAGATTCACATTGCCTACTCGCTCGGTATCCGATACGAGCATCGCTGCACGCAGAGCAAAGGGTTCCGCAGAATAGCTACCGCTGATCTCGTTAAAGTAATGGCCAGTAACAGTGACCATGGCCAGGCCTTCCCAACCGATGCCTTCAAAGCTGATCTTGCCATCACTCTGTGTGGTGGTTGACCAGGTTAACCCCGTCGGAGCGCCTTCATCGTCAAACTCTTCGACCAGGACAGTTGCACCGTTTTGAAAGGGACCCTTTTGGGCGTAACCTTCCCCGATTTTGGGTACCAGAGGCCCCGAGCTGTTCGCTCCATTATTGTTATTCTGGTTGTTGTCCGATTGTGCGCCGCTGCTATCGCAACTTGTGATGGCAATAGTGGAAAATATAGCGATCAGTAGAGTAGATAAAATACCTTTCATGGCACCATCCTCTGAGTACCTTAAGACAACTGTCATCCCTCAAGTGCAAATGGAGAACGCCCTGGGACTCCAGAACCGGAAAAGAAAATTTACAGTGAACGGTCCAACTATATTCCAAAGCACACCCGGCTCAAGCATTTAATTGCTGAGGGTTAGCCTTAATTCTTCTAAAGGGTGTGAACCAACAGCTGTTTCAGTTATTTAACTACCCTTCACGGCGGTGCGTTCTCTGAAAGAGACTAAGAGGCACCCTTAAGCGCAATTAAAACGAAATCAGACCGTCTATATTAGTAGAGAAGACTATAGAGTTGTGAATTACTCGAACCGCTCATGCCTAGAGCTGAAGGGTTGGGCACGCATCGCGTACCCAACCAGCCAGGGATTATTGAGTGATTCGGGGGTCGTCTTCAGGGTTGATGTAGTCGATCGCCCAGGGTCCTGTACCGTGCAACTGAATCACGGTCTCCTCTTCGGTGTAACCGAACATTGGCTCGCCCGGCGCCATAATGGCGACGGCACCTTGGGGCAAAGCCTTGGCCTGTTGACGATCAAATTCATCTCCATGTGCGAAGTAAAAAGTCCCGGAGATCACCGTGACGCGCTCGTAAGCGGGATGCACATGAGGCTCAACCCGGTAGTTGGCGGGCAGCAGCAACCGGAAGGTGAAGGGGTCGTCTGTACCCAGTTCACCCTCGATTACCGCGATACGAGCGTCACCCGACATGGAGCCAACGGGCCCCCACTCCAGTTCATTAGGTAACACCATAATGTGGCCCTGACCCTTGTAGGGCATATCAGCCGAGACAAGGCCAGCCATCCCCATGGACACCAGGACAATGATGAACAAACGAATGCAATTGATCATGTCAAATACTCCTTAATTGATTGGTGTAACACCCCAACTCAATGTTGCGACTTGATGGCCAACAACGAGATGCTCTTCACGCCATAACGTTCGCTGGCATTCTGTGCAGCTTCGGTCAGAAAGGCGTATTGCGAATTTGGCCAGCCACTGCTCACACTCAGCCCGACACGCTCGATCGCTCGCTGATAGTCGTCCTGTCGAATGGCACCGCCAATACAGGCCGCCCAGAGAGTGGCATCGCGCTTCACCCCTTCGGGCAGATCCTGCTCGGTGACGATGTCGGAAACCGAAAGTTTGCCGCCTGGTCGCAGCACTCGTGCAGCCTCGGCGAAGACCCGCTGTTTTTCGGCAGAGAGATTGATCACACCGTTACTGATAACGACGTCTACGCTATTGTCGTCGAACGGAACGTCCTCGATGTAACCTTCATGAAACGATACCCAGTGAAAATCGGCCTCCCTGGCCAGGCGTTCTGCTTTTCCCCGCTGCGCTTTGGTCATGTCCACACCCAGAACTCGTCCTTCCGGCCCCGTTTTTAGTGCCGCAATAAAACTGTCCATACCAGAGCCGCTGCCCATGTCCAGCACCACGTCTCCAGGCTGGATGTCCGCCAGCTCTAGCGGATTCCCGACCCCGGCGAAGGAGTCTATGGCTGCACTCGGAATGCGGTCCAGGTCCTGGGGTGAATAACCCAGATGCTCGGCCAGAAGTCTACCCATGGCGAAGTGGTACTCCGCATAAGGTTCTTCAGCGACCTGTTGATACATGTCTTTTACCTTGCTCTCCAACGCCTGTTGATCGACGTTCAAATCGGTTGCTAATGCCTTGTCGTTCATAACCAGAGTCCTCCCATGCTTTCCTGTTTTTCTCGCGGCACGCTGCGTTGGTACCCTAGAGTCCAGGCAAGGACGCAGCAGCATGAAAAATGGTTCCTGCTCAATCAGTAAATGACAAAATCGATCGATTATAGAGGGCAGCGGGAACTTTTTATCAGGCCTATGCGTCCTGCATTTTGCGTGCGTTTTACGCGACCTGAATTCGTGCCTATACTTCTGCTATAGGCTGCGGATAAAACACTCGGTCCTACCCTTCAGGAGTCTGTCGTGGGAGTGCCAATGCCACATCCGGATCAACAAGAAGATGAGCAAGGTCTTGATGAGCGCCGAGCAATCTTCAAACAAAAAATCGAGTGCCTGCTCGATCGTCTTTACGGCACTGCATTAAGATTGACGCGCGACCCGTATGAGGCAGAGGACGTGGTCGCCGAGTCGGTCAGCAAGGCGTGGGCCAGTCTCGACCAATTGGATGACCCTCACTCAATGGAGCCCTGGCTATTTCGCATCCTGAACAATACCTTTGTCAGTCACTGGCGGCGTCAACGTCGACGCCAGGAAATGGAATCGGAATCGTTAACCGATGAGGAAGACCTGAATGCAGAGCGATTTTCGTTGTTTCGCGAACTCCACCAACCCTTCCTGCTCTGGTGGGGCACGCCAGAGCAACAACTGCTGAACACTATTCTGCGTGAAGACCTGCAGTGCGCCCTGGACAACCTTCCGGATGCTTTCCGTCATGTGGTTGTGTTGATAGAAGTCCAGGGATATACCTACGAAGAGGCAGCAGAGATACTGCATACCCCCTTGGGTACAATACGCTCCAGACTCAACCGAGGCCGAGGTCTGTTGCAGAAAGCGCTCTGGAAACAAGGCAGAGCGGCTGGGCTGGTAGCTGACAGTGGCAACTCGAGTGGAGAAAGACCATGAACTCCAGGCACCTGAACTGCGATGCAGTCATCAAACGGGTCATTGATCACCTGGAGAGAACACCAGGGGTACCGCTCGATGCCGAAACAGAAAAACACTTGAAAGCCTGCGCAGACTGCCACAGCCGAGCTGAAATAGAACGACGCATTCGCATTGGAACCGGCAAACTGAACTGTGAAGAAGTCATCGAATTATTGTTCGACTATCTTGACCAGGAGATAAGCCATCCTTTGAGTACTCATATCGAACGTCACCTGGAAACCTGTCGCGACTGCTTTTCACGCGCCGAGTTCGAAAAGCGATTAAGAGCCAGAGTACGAGAGAGTGCCGAGGTTCAGGCACCGGAGCGACTAAAACTGCGCATCAAATCACTCATCGAAAAATTCTAATCAGAGAGCGTCCAGTTCGCAGTGACAGCTGGATCGACAAATAAAACTGAACGCAAGCCAACGGAGGCACCTGTTTATGGTTGCAGTATTGGGCTATTCACGCGAACAGATTGTCGAGGCGGTGAAAGAGATGTACACCCTTGTGGCCGATGTCCCTACTTCGACCTTTCATTTCCCGGTTGGCCGCAAGGCCTGCGATGCCCTGGGCTACCCCAGAGAGCAAACCGACCCGTTGCCAGAAACACTGCTGGAATCCTTTGCAGGAGTCGGCAACCCTTTCAATGCCAACCTCATCCAGCCGGGTGACACCGTCCTGGATATTGGCGCTGGTGCTGGCACAGACAGCCTTATAGCAGCAGGCCTGGTTGGCTCCAAGGGGCAGGTGATCGCGCTGGACATTACGCCGGCGATGATTGCCAAGCTGAGCCAAACACTGGAAGCGGCCGGCTACACTAATGTGACCGCCAAAGTAGGGTCAGCCGAAGCCATCCCATTGCCAGACAAATCAGTGGATGTCATCACCAGCAACGGCGCCTTGAATCTGGTACCCGACAAGCGTCGCGCCATCACAGAGATGTTCCGAGTACTCAGACCCGGGGGGCGTCTACAAATTGCCGATGTCGTGATTCGTAGACCGGTTACCGTAGACTGTGACAATGACCCACGGCTCTGGGTGGAGTGTGTGGTTGGTGCCACCGTCGACGAAGACCTGGTCACGCTGTTCCGCGATTGCGGATTTCAGAGTATCAAGACCGTGCGCGTTCAGGACTATTTTGCTCACAGCCCCAGCGCCCAGACGCGAGAGATAGCCACCAGCTTCGGAGCCTACTCCATGGAGCTGAGCATGTGTCGCGGCGAGCGTGCACCTTCCACTTTGCAGCAGTGGCTCAAGCGACTCAACCCTCAGCGCTGGGTACGTGCTATCTGGCGGCGAGGGCTGACCGGCGTGACAGCTTTACTAATGGCGCTGATCTCCTGTTACGGCACTCTGGGCGCCCTGGCGTTACTGCCGTTGCTGGGTATGAACCTGATTCTGGACGAGGGGATCTGGGCTTTAACCATCGCCGCTTTTACTGTCATCACCGCCGTTGCCGTCGCCGCTGGTTGGCGTCGTCATGGCTCCACCGCCCCTGTCATTGGTGCGGTTATTGGGGTGGGCACAATCAACTATGCACTGTTTATTAATTACCACTTGATCGTCGAGGCTACGGGTTTTCTTGTGCTTGCCGGCGCAGCGGGATGGGACCTCTATCTCAAACGGCGTTCTGAAGCACGAGCCCTGGGGTTGAGTTCATAGAATGACCCTGGTCCGCGTCCGCGGATCATGGCGTTAAAGTTCATCCTGTGGCTGGTTCAGGAATTCACTCAGATCAATGTAACTGTTGTGGTTCAGGCCTGGCAGAACGTGCAGGGTTGCAATGCCGGGCTGAAAGGCTTCCAGCAGTTGCTCTGCTCGTTCCAGCGGTATGATTTCGTCGTCTTCCGCTGCCACCAATACAGTTGGCACATTCAATTCGGAAGCGTATCGCCAGGATTCATATCGATCCAGCATCAACCATTGAACCGGCACGAAAGGAAACTGCTTTTGTGCCACCTTGAGCAGACTATCGAAGGGGGTGATCAGCACCAATTGGTCGACCGGCCTGGCATTGGCCAGTTGAATGGCGACGCCAGAACCCAGGCTCCGACCAACCAGAATGATGGACGGGTGACTTGCGGCGATGGCGTCATAAAGGGCCAGGGCGTCGGCGACCAGGCCCTCCTCGGTTGGCCTGCCCTCACTGCCGCCATATCCCCGATAGTGCATGGCATAGAGCGCCATCGATGGCAGTGTTCGCTCGAATTCGCCAATGCTGATGCTGACGTCTTCGGCATTGCCGCCAAAATAGATAACCGCCTTATCAAGATGAGTCTGGCGTGCGCGGATAACCAGGCTCACATCACCCTGTTGCAAGGTAAAATCACCCGACATCAGGGCACGCTCTGTTGTGTGGTAGTACAGCAGGCTACGTTGATAGAAAAACAGCAGAACACACAAGGCGATAAAGCCGAACAGGCCAGCCATTAACAGTGAGCGAGCAAAGTCGTACATTTACGCCTCTGGATCAAAAGTGTTCACGGACTGATTTATCTTGCGTTCTACCATCAGCAAAGGTATCAGCATAGCCAAAAGCCCAACCCCCCATGCCCCATAAAAAGCAGGGGCCACTTGCCATGCTATTAATCCACCTGCCAGCAAGGCACCGACAGCAGCGGACAGATCACGCCAGAAGGTAAAGCTGTTCAGACTTTGTTGTCGTTCAATTCGGTTCTCTGCTCGGTCTGAAAGCAACCTTGGCACCAGTATCATGAACAAGCCATGGCCGATAATAGCCAGTGCACTGGCCAAAAGGACTGACTTCAGCGCCATCAGGACACAGGCCAGCCACATCAAGCCAAAAGCCAGACTCAACCAGGCCCCTGTTTGTTGCCAGGTATCCAATCGAACCACGACAAAGCCGAGCGCCATGTTGAAAAGCCGCTTGCCCACCAGCAACACAGAGGTCAGTGTCAGTGCCATGGCAGTGGACCAGCCGGCAGCCACCAACAGGGGTGCCAGGATGACGGTCCAAACGCCATCGAAAAGTAGACACAACACAAAGGTTAGACGATGCCAGGCATTTGGCCAGGGTAACCGGGCGCGGGCGCTCGCACCTTCCTCGGCTTCTGCCCTTGGCAAGGCCAGAGCCGGCAACATCGCCACCAGACAGAGCATAAAGGACAATACCAGCACCGCCTGCACTGAAACCTGATCAACGATCAGCGGAGTCAGCAGGAGTACCAATAGCGGGCCTACCTCCTGCAAGCTGGTGTACCAGCCAAGATTAACCATCCGCCGTTCCGGCTGCTCAGTGGCGTAGTGCAAACAGCCCAGGCGCATCAAGGCATAGGCAGAACCCCAGAGCAAACGGGCAGCCAGCAGGGCCCAGGGGTTCAGCAGCCAGATAAAACTGAGGCTGGCCAGGCTCGCCAGGACAACGGCCTGGATCATGGCCGTACGAGCACCAAAGTGCTGAAACCACGGCACCAGCCAGGGGTTGATCAGCAAGCGCACAAAACGATTGGCCGACAACAACACCCCGACCCAAAGCAACGTCAACCCGAAGTCCTCAAAGAACAGCGGCAACAGCAGGTAGAGCACGGCATCGGAAACCAGCGTCAACGTTAAAACCAGGCTGGCCAGCACCGTTGGCCGGCTGTCTGCAGCAATCAGGCGCAGCACGTTTTGCGTTCTACGGCCGAGGCTTCTGCAGCACTGACCACATGGTCAGTCTTGTTTTCGGAATATCGGCGTGTCAGCCCGGGCGCCTGATCGCGCAACAGGAGGGTAAACCGAAACAGCTCTTCCATCACATCAACCACCCGATCCCGATAACTGGAGTCCTTCATGCTGCCATCGACATTGAATTCTTGCCAGGCCTTGGCAACAGAGGATTGATTGGGAATGGTAAACATCCGCATCCAACGGCCAAGAATGCGTAAGGCAATGACCGCATTGAAAGACTGGGAGCCACCACTGACCTGCATCACGGCCAGCGTCTTACCCTGAGTCGGACGAACAGATCCCTGAGTCAACGGAATCCAGTCGATCTGGTTCTTGAATACGCCGGTAAGATTGCCATGCATCTCCGGCGAACTCCAGACCATGGCCTCACTCCAGATCACGGACTCGCGCAGCTCCCGAACCTTGGGGTGATCCGTCGAGACGTGATCAAAGACCGGCAGACCAGTGGGATCAAAGACCCGGACTTCAGCCCCGAATGCCTGGACTATGCCAGCGGCTTCAAGTGCCAGTTTACGGCTATAGGACTCAGGCCTGAGCGACCCGTACAACACCAGAACCCGTGGTGGGTGAGTGGTCACTTGCGAGAACGCCTTCTTTTGCTGCGAGATGACGCTTTCTACACTGTGGTCGGGCGCACCACAACTCATGGCAACCTCCTATCATTCTAGATATATCGAAATATAAAACCCCAAAAAAAATCAGCACGTTTGATGCACACAGCACTCTTCCTGCAGAAAGCCCAACAGGGTGTTCAGTTGCTCAAACTGCGCAAAACAGCGCAACACCCGCCCTTCTCGGACCTGCCGTACCAGGCCAACCTGAACAAGGCGACTGATGTGATGTGAGAGCGTCGAGCCGGGAACGCCCAATGCCTGCTGCAGATCAGCCACCGGCATACCTGTGGTACCAGCCTTGACCAATTGGCGATAAAGACCCAGCCGGGTCGTATGGCCGAGTTCGGCCAATTGTTTCGCAGCTTGTTCGAGCGTTAAGCGTTTCATGGAGACAGCATAAAACAGATGGAGTATTTTTTAAACTATATTTCTAGAATAATCGAATAATATATTCTTCTACATGGCAGCAATTCTTTGCGCTGACATCTACTGCCTGCAAGCCCAGAGCTTCGATATCAAACCTCAAGATAGCACTGGCATCCCAAACCATTGCTATTCCTGCGGCTTTATACCTTGCTCTGAGCTTGCTTGCGTCACTCCCTGGCAACAGACGTTAACCTTTGGACCAATGGACCTTACTGCAGCAGTTCAGTCCATATCTGAGTATAAATATTGGTGGCTTCAGCCGAGCAACTTTCGCTGAAACGGCCAGCACCGACCAACGCATCTGGCACATCGATCTCGGGAGCCCCCTTCATTTCCGGGTCCAGATAAGCTTCCGATCCCAGGATGCCGTTGGAATAACGTGCATAGTTGGAGATCATGGCCGCATGCTCTGGCTCCAGAATAAAATTAATGAACTTCATCGCCGCTTCCGGGTTGGGTGCATCGGTCAGTACGGCCGCGTTGTCCATCCACACCGGGAAACCCTCTTGAGGGTAGCCGTAGGCGAGGTCCGAGTTTTGCAAACGAGCTCTCATACTGGCGCCATTCCAATACACACCGGCACCAATGTCTCCGGCAGCGTAGGCATCCACCGTGCCATAGTCCATGGCGATCCAGTGCTGTTTGGCCGATACCAGGGTATCGCGCACTGTGCGTAATACGTCTCTATCGGTAGTACAGGATTCACCGCCAGCAGCATAGATTGCCATGGTAATGATGTCCGACATTTCGGGGATGACATTTACCCTGCCCTGCAAGGCGGGCGGCGGGTTAAGGAAAATGTCGGAGGTATTAATGTCCCCATCGTAAAGAGAGGTATTCACAATCACGCCCGTGGTACCCCATGCCCATGGCACCGTGTATTCACGGCCGGGGTCGAAAGGCACATCAACCCACTGCGGGGCAATGTTGTCGAAGTTGGTGACAACGCTGAGATCCAAAGGTTGTATCAACCCCTCCTCAATCCAGACAGGTATAACGTTGTTGGAAGGCACGACAATATCAAAACCGTGGCCTCCCTGACGAACCCGAGTCAAGGCCGTCTCGTTACTGTCGAAGTCGGTCAGCGTCACACGAATACCAGTTTCGGCAGTGAACTTCTCCAACAGTTCTGGCGGCGTATAGTTGCCCCAGTTGTACAGATTCAAAACGCCCTGGGCGTTGGCAGCAGTGATTGAGGCCGACATTACGGCCAGACTCATCAAAGTGAGTCGAAAGGCAGATCTCGTCATCGTTCAGTCTCCATGGTGTTATTATTAATGACCCCTCGCCATTTCCGGCCCCTGCTCAGGATGCCGGGCAATTGCGATGGGCCACGCTTAAGCGCGTTTGCGCGAAAGTACGAAAAAAATGGTTACAGCCAGTACCGAGAGCAATAGAAACAGCGTCGCAATGGCGTTCATCTCGGGAGTTACCACACGCCTGAGTTGCCCCAGCATGTAAGTGGGCAAGGTATCCTGACCGGCTGACTTTACAAATTCGGTTATGACTACCGCATCGAGTGAAATCACAAAACCCAGCATCAAACCAGCAAAAATTCCTGGCAATAACAATGGCAAGGTGATGTGCACAAAGGTTTTGATGGGGCCGGCATAGAGATCTGCCGCTGCAATCTCAAGGGTGTTGTCCATGGTTTCCAGTCTGGCTCGTATTGGCAAATAAGCAAAGGGAATACAAAAGGCTGTGTGAGCAGCAACCAGATAGCCCATACCGGTATAACCGGTTTGAACCTTGATGGCAGCAAAGAAAATCAACAGGGCAACACCAGTGACGATTTCGGGCACCATCAACGGCTGGTTGATCAGGGCGTAGATCATGGTCTGGCCCTTGAACTTGCTGGTACGGGTAGTGCCCAGTGCCGCCAGGGTTGCCAGGATGGTGGCAAAACTGGCCGCTGTAGCTGCCAGCCAGAGTGAACGGATGGAAACATCCCGCACCTGCCGATTCTGAAAGGCCGCTTCGTACCATTTGAGCGAAAAGCCTTCCCAGCGAGACATCGAAGCGGCTTCGTTGAATGAAAAAACGACCAGTGTAAAAATAGGCAAGTACAACAGGAAAAAGGTCAGTATCGCGACCGATGCAAAGCCCGGCAAACGGTTGATGGAAAAGTCCCTAGCCATGTCGAGGCTCCTCTTCGCGGTTCACCGTGCGGATATAAAGCACCAAAGCACCCACGACCAACACCAGCATCGTCAACGCCAGCGCAGAGCCCAATGGCCAGTTACGGCCCTGGCCAAACTGCAGCTCGATCAAGTTCCCCAGCATCATGCTGCGACCACCACCCAGTAAGCGCGGTGTCACGTAAGCACCAATGGATGGAATAAAGACCAGTATGGAGCCGGCAATAAAGCCTGGCTTTACCAACGGCAGAATAATGTGTCGCAGCACCTGCCAGCGGCTGGCGTATAAATCGTAGCCAGCCTCCAGGTAGCGGATATCCAGTTTGTCCATGGCGGCATAGAGCGGCAAAACCATCAAGGGTAAAAAAACATAGGCCATGCCCAGAAAGATCGCAAAGTCGGTGTACATCATCTGGATGGGTGTATCGATGAAACCAAAGCGAATCAAGGTAGTGTTGATCAACCCCTGATTGCGAATGACTTCCTGAATGGCAAAGGTGCGAATCAGAAGGTTTGTCCAGAATGGGATGGTAATCAGGAACAGCCAGATGTTTCGTGTATGTTGGGGGCGAGTGGCAATAAACCAGGCTGTCGGAAAGCCGAGAATGGCGCAGATAATGGTCGTCTGCAGCGACAAGCTGATCGAGCGCCAGAAGATCGTTAAATGGGCAGTATTCAAACTGACGATTTCAGGATCAAAAATATCCCGCGAAAAGAAGACTCTGAACCAGCCTTCCAGGGAAAAGCTCCAGGTAATACCGCCAAAACTGCCTGGTGCCAAAAAAGAATAGACCAGGACAATCAACAGAGGACCCGATGCAGCAAACACCAGAACCGTCAGTGCCGGTGCGCAGAGTATCCAATTCCACAGATGGCGCTTTGGCGTTTCCTTGATCTCAGTTGCCTGCTCCGTCTTATTTCCGGCCATGTCATCCATGAATTCAGCTCCTCAATACCTGAATGCCACCTTCTGCCACAGCAATACAAGCGTGCTGACCGGCTTCTGGTGGGGCTACCGAGACACCGGTATTTTGCCGTCGGAGAATAAAGGGCGTCTGGTCTTCAAGGCGCAGATGAATGTGAGTATCGGTACCAAAGAAGACAGCGTTTTCCACTGTCGCTTGCAAATCTCCCCTTTCCGTCAGACTGGCGTGCTCGGGGCGAATCACTACAGTGACCGTCTCTCCCACTCTGGCATTAAAACCTTCCGGGAGACTGGCCTCTCGTACCACGCCTCCCGGCAGACGCACCTGAGCAAAATCCCCCTCATATTGCACAATTTCGGCGTCAATAAAGTTCGTATCACCAATAAAGTCGGCGACAAAACGCTCTGCAGGGAAGTTGTAGATTTCGTGTGGGGTACCCATTTGTAATACCTGACCACCGGAGATTACGGCTATGCGATCGGACATGGTCAGGGCTTCTTCCTGATCGTGAGTCACGAATACGAAGGTAATACCGGTTTCGAGCTGGAGCCGTTTCAGCTCGACTTGCATCTCCTTGCGCAGCTTGAGGTCCAGCGCTGAAAGAGGCTCATCCAGCAGCAGCACTCTGGGCCGAGGTGCCAGGGCACGCGCCAGGGCGATTCGCTGCTGCTGACCGCCAGAAATCTGGGCCGGCTTTCGATCAGCCATGGCATCCATCTTGACCAGTTTGAGCATCTCTTGCGTCGTGCTGGCCACCTCTGAGCGGGACTTGCCCAGCATCTTGAGACCAAAACCAATGTTCTCGGCCAGGGTCATATGGGGAAAGAGGGCATAATTCTGAAAGACTGTATTGACCGGACGGCGGTTTGGCCCAAGCCCGGCCACGGCTTTGCCATTGATCTGGAGAAGGCCGGACGATGGCTGCTCGAAACCCGCGATCAACCGCAGCAGGGTGGTTTTACCGCACCCGGAAGGGCCTAACAGGGTGAAAAACTCACCCTGGCGTATATCAAGCTGGATGTCGTCGAGTGCCTTGAAGGCACGCGGCCCATCGCCAAAGACCTTGCTCAGGTTCCGAATTTCAATCTCGATAGCCGGGCCCTTGTCTGTAGCCGGGCTGCCGATCCCTTGTGTAGCGGTCACCAAACCAACCTCTTTTAGTTTTTTGATTCCAGTTTAGACACTATTCCATATTTCGCACACTAGTGCACAGAATATTGAACAGTCCGGGACTCGAACGAGTTAATTAGGTGCCAATGGACCACCAGCACTAACACACCTTATCCAGTGCCCCCAATAACTGGTTCAACTCATCCGGGCTGGTGTAATGCACGAACGACAACCTCAGCACGCCTGTATCCGGGTTGACTCCCATGGCTTCGAGCAACCGCACGGCATAAAAATGCCCGGCACCGCACTGAATCCCTTGATCCACTAGCTGCTGTGCCACAACCTGGGGGCTGTGCTCGGTATGCAGCAGCGAGACAGTCGCTGCTCTGCGACCAGCGTCGGAAGGCCCCAGCAGGCGCAACCTGGGGTGGTGGCTAATGAACTCCAGCAAAGGCGTCAGCAAAGCCTGCTCGCTGGTATGTAGCAGGGCTCGCAACTCTGCCTGCTTGCCCTGACTGGCATCCGGGTCAGTAAAGTGATGCGCATGGAGTGCATCAAAATAATCCAACACGCCTTGCGCCGCCGCCACCTGGGCGTGGTCCGGCCCTGCCGGTACAAACCACTTGCGTTTGTGCGCTTCATTAAAATAGTGCGCCTGATTGCCCAATTGCTCAGCAAGGGCCCGGCGAATCACCATCACGCCCTGGTGAGGGCCGAAAGTTTTGTAAAGCGAGAACAAATAAATGTCTGCTCCCAAAGCGCTCACATCGGGGTAACCATGACCGGCATAGGAGACGCCATCTACTACGGTAACAACGCCCGCCTCGCGCGCTCTGGTGCAAATCTCGGCCACAGGGTTCAAGTGTGCCACTATGTTCGAACAATGCCCGAAGGCCAGAAGCCGTGTCTTTTCAGTCAGCAGTTCATCGAGGTCTTCGATGTTCAGCTCACCTGTTTGCGCATCCACCAGCCACTCCTTGATGACTACCCCACCCCGCTCCAGTCGACGCCATACGCCAATGTTCGCTTCATGGTCCTGGTTGGTCACGATAAGCTCATCACCTGGCTTCAGCCATTGAGCAAAGGCCTGTGCCAATACATAGGTGTTTTGCGAGGTCGAGGGACCCAGGTGAACGTCATCACTTGAGACGTTCAAATAGTCCGCCAGTCGCTGGTAGGACTGATCCATCAACTCACCTGCACGCTGCGCCACCGGATGCAAGTGGTATGGCTGCACTTTGGTCTGGCGATAGTAAGTATTCAACCGCTCTATCACGGCTTTACAGACATAGGAGCCACCAGCATTCTCAAAAAAAGCCTGCCCTTCAAGAGAGGGCTCACTGAAGGCAGGAAACTGCGTTCGAACGAAATCAAGATCCAATTTTGTCACTTTTCAACCTCTGTTCAATTTCTATAAATCCAGGCACACTCGGTTCAACTCAACTATAGTGGAAACCGACTTGTTCATATGAGCATATGCCGTATCAATCATGCGCTGAACGATTTATTGCTGGATATTCACGCTGCAAGTATGAGTTTGCCCTCTGACGAGTTTGAACGCCACACCCTGGAAAGGGTACGCAGCGTAATAGACTTCGACTTCGCCATCTGGGGTGCCGGGGACGGCATGAACCGGGAGCTACACAGCGCGCATGTGATCGATCAAACGGACAAGTTGTTCAACACCTGGGAACCCGTAAAAGAAGTAGACCCTTTCGCCAATCTGGTCATTGGTAACACCGGCCAGACATGGACCACAGATCAGGTCCCGGATTTTCACCATGCTCGAGCCTACAGGGAACATTGGGGGCTATATCGAGCCCGCACCATGATCGCCACGATGAAAATTGATCCAGAAACGGGTCTGCACGTCTTTATCACTCTGGCTCGCGATCTTCCCAATACTCGCTTCAGCCACGCCGATGTCGAATTGAAAAACATCATCACTCAACATCTGTTTCTCGCCGCTCGCCACAACGATCAGCGTCAGCTCACCACCTGCGAAGGACCAGTAGCTCTATTGGACGCCAAGGGGCAGGTGCATGCCAGCACACCGGTGTTTCGAGACCTGGTAGCACAGGAATGGGGCCGTCCAGCGGCCAAACGCTTGCCCGACGCTGTCAACGAACGCTTGTGGTGCGAAGGTGAATATCGCAGCGCGTTTTTATCGCTAAGTACAGAGCCTTCCGGCTCCCGCTTACTGGTCCGTATTCGCTACAAGCCACCCCAACCGCTCAGCCCGCGCGAAATGGAAATTGCCATCGCTTATGCCCATGGCCAAAGCTACAAGGAAGTGGCACAGGATCTTGGGCTATCTCCCACGACAGTGCGTAGCCACCTCAGCCGCGCCTATCAGAAACTGTCAATTCGCGATAAAGGCGCTTTAGCGACCTGGTTGGGGAACCAGAGCTGAAACCACCTTTGCCTGTATGTGGTACATCTAACGGTTTTGTCGGTTCAGGGCGCGGAGAGTAGTCCACGCGAAAGTGGATTCAACGGGGGGTTAGCCCGTTTAGGTGATTGTGCATCCTCCCCAACAGCCCTAGCATTTTAGCGTTAATGTCACAAACCCCGTTTCGTAATTTCGACTCACTGCGAACCGGACGGTGAGCGAGGAAGGAAAGATGCTGGCTATTGATCGTAGGACTACAAACTCAGGCTACAGCTGGCGCGGCATAATGGCGGTTGCGCTGATTGGTTGGTTAGCGGGTTGTTCCGGTGGAAGCGGTACAAGCGAGAACGGAGCTGGAACCGACACCACTGAACCTGGTACTGATCTCGCATTGCCCGATGGCATCGAGATGAAGCTAGCTTCGAAACAGATCACCCTCACCTGGCCCATGCAGGAAGATGTCACCTACGATCTATATTGGTCAACCGACCCCGATCTCGACCCAGACATTGCTACCAGTAATACGATGGAAACGAACATTTCATCTCCCTTTGTTTTATCCGATTTAAATAACGACCAGAATTATTTTGCCTATCTAACAGTCAGTTCTAACGATGCAACGCTGACCAGCGCGAGGCTTGACACCCGAGTGGTCGCGCCTGGTGTAGATCGCGGAAATTTTTTCCCCGGTGGTGGCGTAACCAATCTGGTGCAAAGCAACGATGGACGGCTGTTCATAGGTGGGGACTTCCGCATGACCGGGCATGGTTTCGGGAGCCTGCAAGCACTCGACGATCGGTTCGGCTATCCCCGAGCGCACCCACAAATCAACAATGAAGTAACAGCAGTCGCAAAGGACAACCAAGGAGGCTACTTTATTGCTACCAATTACCCGGTGAAAATACTCCGGGTAACAGCCAACGGTGATCTCGACCCCACTTTCAACATTACAGTCGATAATGAAATCCTGACCATGCTGGTGCATGGTAATACACTCTATGTAGGTGGCGATTTCAGTCAAATTGCCGGTTCGTTCCGAGATAATCTGGCCGCGTTTTCCATGAACGGCGACTTACTGGGATGGACGCCCAACCCGAACCGAGAAGTCTATGCGCTAATGGTTCACGAAGATGTGCTCTACATCGGTGGCGGTTTCAGCAACACCAATATTCTGAATGAAGACATCCGAAATTATGTGGCTGCCTTTGATCTTGACAACAATCGCGCATTGACGAATTGGGCGCCAAAGATCAATAGTCAAGTCCGTTCTCTGGCAGAAATGAATGGCCATATTGTCTTGGGTGGTAACTTTAGTGAAGTCAACGATCAGGAAAGAAGGCGACTTGCTATGGTCGACACAACCGGAAACCTAACCGATTTTAACGTTACGGTTGTCGGCTCTGTAAGAGCATTAGCAAATCACAATGGCTGGCTGTACATTGGTGGCGGATTCACGTCTCCTCAGCAACGTATAATGCGAGTCGATGTCGATGGCCTTGTCGATGAGAATTGGCCTGAGCATTTTCCGAGCAACTCTGTGGATACTCTGTTGGTCACAGACAATGCCATTTATGCAGGCGGAAGATTCAGTGAAGTTGGCCCTTATCCGATCAGTAATCTAGCCAGTTACTCCCATGGCGGAGAACTCGAAACCCGCATTGGCTATGGTCTTGATCAAGAGGTGTATGACCTTGAACTGGTTGACGATAAAATTGTGATCGCCAGTCGAGCGCTTATACGCGTCGAAGGACAACACCGAGGTTTGGCAGTTCTGGACTGGAAAGGGCGCTGGCTCGACTTCCCAGTCACACTGAACGGTTCAGTACAATCGCTGAACATCCATCAAGGCAATCTCTATGTTGGCGGCAGCTTTACCGAAGTAATGGCACCCAATCTCGACGAACCTGTCGTGCGCAGTGGTGCCGCCGCATTTTCAATGGACACTGCCGAACTTCAGGCATTCGCCCCACAAATCAGCCATAACGCATTTCTGCATCAAGTCCAGAACATTCTGCCCATGGATGGAGATTACCTGATCAGTGGGCGTTTCGATACTGTGAATGGCGTAAGTCAGCAAGGGCTGGCACGCGTCGATAGCCTGGGCGCTAATGCTGGCGCTGTTGCAGGCACAACAGAAGCCAACGGTCGCGTAGGCGCGCTGGCACTGACGAACAATCACATCTATGTTGCGGGCAGCTTCGAGGGTTTCGGTGGCAATGCCGACGCGAAGCATATTGCCCGCATACACCGAACTGGCGAAGACAGTGGCAAACTGGACGCCAGTTGGCTGCCAGACATTAGCAATTCCACTTTTAGCCACTATCCCGTTGTCGCTGCGATTGCAGAGCATCAAGGCCTCCTGTACATGACGGGCAGCTTTACCCAATTTAACGGTTCAGACACTCGACTCTATACCGCTGCCATTAATACCAGCAATGGGAATCTGGCACCCTGGACCGCTGAATTATCTGGCCCAGGCTGGTCCTATGGTATTGGTTTCCAATACTTGCCCAGTGAGAATGGCTTTTTGATTACCGGTACCTTTACGGAAGTGAACGGCACAGAAACAGGCCGAACGGCTTTGATCAAACAATCAGACGCGACCCAAGATACGACATCGAACCTGGGCAATGCTCTCGCAAACTTACAGCAAAGTAGCCCCGGCAGTGCCATCGACCTGAATCAGACTACTGGTAACCTATGCTTTGGAATTGCAAGGCACGAAGAAGAAGAACGGTTGCGAGTGGGTGTCTACTGCATGGACTCAGCAGGAAACTTGCTCTGGTAACGGCTAATGCCGGTTCGTGTGATGGAGGCGGTTACTGCAGCAAAGCTTCTTTCACCGGCCTTACGCATTTCCTCAAGACAATCAGGGAAGCCTTTATAGCTGACAGCTTTCAAGCTAGACTTCGGGCGCACCCAAAAATAACCGGCCACTATGAACATCGATCAATACCGCGCAGCCTTTCGCGCCTGCACCCTCAATATCAGCCGCCACAAACCCGAGTCCATCAAAACAACACTTCAAAGGTTGGCTGATGCCACCAGCGACGATGAGCAGATAGACAACTACGGCTCTGGCGAGTTGATAGAGGCTTTCGAACGCGAAGTGGCTGCACTGCTGGGCAAGGAAGCGGCGGTTTTTATGCCGAGCGGCACCATGGCGCAACCAATGGCATTGCGTATCTGGGCGGATCTGGCTCGCTCGGACTATGTAGCACTCCACGCGACCAGCCATTTGGCAATGCACGAACACAACAGTTACCAGGTACTGTGGCAGTTGAAAGGCTGCGAACTGGGAGAACCACACCGGGTGCCATTGTTGGCAGATCTGCAATCTGCTGCAAGAAATCCTTTGGCAGCCATCTTACTGGAACTGCCGATGCGCGAAATAGGTGGGCAATTGCCGGAGTGGGAAGAACTGGTAAAACAAAGCCAATGGGCCCGCGAACAAGGTATCAAGCTGCATATGGATGGTGCTCGCTTGTGGCAATGCCCCGCCGCGTACGATAAATCTCTGGCTGAAATCGCCGCGCTGTTTGACTCCGTCTACGTCAGCTTCTACAAGGACCTCGGTGGCATTGCCGGGGCCATGCTGTTGGGTAGCAGTGATTTCATCGAGCGCACTAAAGTCTGGAAACGGCGTGTTGGTGGCAACCTGTACGCTCTGTTCCCTTATATAATTGCCGCGCGCGAGGGTCTGGCCCAGCATCTGGACACCCTGCCCCAGCGACGCCTGCAAGCTCGCTGGCTAGCCGAACAATTGAATCGCTTGCCCGGCTTCAACACCTGGCCTGCTGTACCGCAAACCAACATGTTTCGTCTACGAATTCGCTGTCAGCCAGAGGCGTTTCTGACTGAAGGTGAGCAATGGATGCAACAACATAAAGTGGCACTGATCCCACCACCTTATCGCTCCGATGAAGATGCCATTCACTGCGAAATCAACATTGGTGATGCGTTCGATGCATTAAGCGAAGACGAATGGGCTGACTGGATCAAAAAATTTGGGCAGGAAATGGCTGGCGTGCTAAAAGCCTGAACTGCCCCAAGGGTCAACCCTCCTGGCTGAATACAGAATCACGGTGAACAGGGTATTTCGCAAACGCCACTCCTACTCGGGTTGAGTCGAGTCGAGCCCTCGACGACAGCCGCCAGTTAAAAACAAGCGACCAGCAGCCAGCCCCATTCGTCCGGCGATGTGGCTTTCGGTATGGCAGGCTTGTCCCACAGCGAGCGAAGAATTTCAAGGATCATGACAAAGGCCTATTCAAGGCAGCGAGTGCATCATGTTGTCAGGAACGGCTGCCAGTACCAATGCGGCCGTGCCTATAACAATCAGAACGTTATAACCGTCCATCTACCTTGCTGATACTCACATATCCAGGTTATCTACAAATTTCCGCAAGCAAGCCAATGCCCGTCTATACTCCACCTGGGCCTCACTTCTGGAGGAACAATGATGGATAAAATAGCCTCTCACCAGGTGCATGGGTTTGTCGTTTTGATTGCAGCCGCACTCCTTACTGCAACTACATCGGCTCAGGAAACAATCATGAGGGTCGAAGATGCCGCCAGGATTATTCAACTTCAGCAGATCCTGGAACGTCGTGAACTTGAGGAAGACGAGGTAAGAATAACGGACTTTGAGGGGCGAGTGATCAGGCGAGACTTGCCGACTCTGGAGTCTGCTCCCGAGACCGCTACGCGGACCGAAGCTCACGGCAGGCTTGAGAATCAATTCATCGTGCGTCCAGCTGAAACCCTGACCTTGCGCCTTACAACCGAGCAAGTGGATTTGCCAGGTGGCGTTGCCGTTACCCGAACTGATGACTCAGAGTCGGACGAACCTGAAGGCTGGTTCCACCCGACCCTGGCAGCAAGCCCGACTCCAGCCGTGTGGGATGGAGCACTTCGCCGCTACCGGATGCGATTGTCTCTGGGTTTAAGAGGTGAAAACCTGCCTTCAAATGCTTCCCTCCAGCAGCCAGTGACGGTGCAATTCGGGTATCGAGGCCTGATCGCCGACCCCTTTGACGCGGTGACCATTGAGCATGCCGGTGTCGAGAACGAAGTTCACCTGGAGTTTCTCTTTCTGCCCACCGGCGCTCAGCCTGTTCTGGAGCTGCGTTCCGCAATCACAGACATCGATTTCCAGATAGAGGCCATGCCCCGGATAGAACTGCGGCCAGTGCGGGATTCAATGATGGGGTTGGGGCTCGATGAAGTACAAGTGCGCGTACTGCGCTTGCAGCCGCACGGTGCCCCAGCGAACGATGAGACCAACCTCACTGCAACGGTTGAGGTGACCACGGGGTCCGCGGTACCAGAACCCTCTGAACTCATCTTTAGAGAAGGAGAATCGCAGGCGGTTTTCAGGCTACGCTCTCAGGGACTGGATGATGCGACCATCCGTGTCACTGCTGGCGCTCATTCCGATACTCGTATCATCCAGCAGCGCTTTCCTACCGGGCCGCTTCTGGCCACCCTTGTGGGCGGTGTTATAGGTGGCTTTTCCAGACGATTTGTCCGAAATGCTAACGGAGGGTCCACCAAAGCTCGCATTGCAGAAGGCTTGGCAGTGGCGGTCATTGCTTACGTTGCAGGGGTGTTGGGTGTGGGCTACCTCGGCTTACCAGCCGCAGTGGTCGGCACAGAAGCTGGAGCCTTCCTTACGGGTGCTCTTACCGGCTTTGCAGGTGTCACCGTTATTGAAGTATTGAGCAAGCGGCTCTCCCCGGGGAGCTGAGGCCTGGTTCTTACGCCGCTTGACCTGGAATGGTGACAGCGGCGTCAACCCTGCCAATGCTGTACGACATCGACACCAATACCATTGGGGTCGACAACAACAAACAGACTGTCCGCCATGATCGACTCTGCAGCCCACTCCAGGTCTGCAAACAGGGTATCAGTCACAGGTCTATTTGCGTTCGTCAGTTCCGACGCCTGAACGTCCAGAAAGTACCGACACTGGCCAGCCCTGAACCTTATGCCCAGATAGTGACTACCCATGTCGAGCTCAAGCTCTGCTCTGGATGTGGTGGTACCAAAAACTTCAACCCGGAATGTCGAGCCAGCAACCACAACGACCAGATCGACCGAGCCATCGGGCAATATCGAATAGTTTTCGTCAGTGTTATCGATACTCAGCCAATAGTGGCTGATATAGGGTCGCAACGGCTCGAACGGAAGGGAAACACGGAGTGGAGAAGCGAGCGGTATCATTGACGACTGGCCGTTTTTTGAACAACACAAAGAACACCACCCGTCATCACCTGGAGACCTCTGCGTTGCAAAACTGTGACTCAGCTCTTGGTACTTTCATTGTCACCTCGTTATGATCTGTCGATTTTTTAGAACCTCACTCTGATTGTAGTCCATAGGCGCTGTACAGGAACCAGGCAACGATACAATTACTCGCCACGAGGCAGTTCTTCGAGGATAGAGAGTCTGGTTCAGCCTTTACAGGAGCACACTAATGTCAAAATTCAAATACTGGTTGGCCGTAGCCTTGTTGTCAGTCAGCAGCCTGGTACAAGCACAGTCGCCACGCTTTATTCTCTGTGTAGACCAAACCTGGTACCCCTTTACCTATTTAATGTCTTACCGAGCGGGTGGTGTCTTTGTCGATATCGTAGAGGAGGCAGGCGATCGCCTGGGCCTCAAGGTACGGGTAAGGCCTGTTGATTGGGGGCGCTGCATGGAACACGTCAGAGAAGGCACTGTCGATGCCGTCCTGGGCATTTCCTACGTGGCAGACCGTACCAGCTTTCTGCAATACCCGATGAATGGCTCAGAGATTGATACCCGGTACAGTTTATCTACCCTGGATGACGCCGTCGTCACTCTACAAAGCCAGAACTACGAATACGATGGCAACCCACATTCCCTGCCTCAGCCGGTACGCATACCCAATGGTTATGCGCTGGTCGACACAATGCGAGCACTTAATATCGAAGTGGACGACAGTGCCCAAGGAGATCAGGCTAACCTGATCAAGCTCTCGACAGATAGGAACGGCAGCGTCATCATGCTGCGCCAATTGGCCGAAGTACTGGCCGACCGGGAATATTTTGATAGCCAATTACACATCAGCAACCAAGCCTATACCTCCGTTGATTTCTATTTGGCATTTTCAGTTGAAGCAGGCTTGAGCCCTGAACTCAGGCAGGCGGTATGGGAAGCCGTGCGTGATATTCGTAGAGACGAAGAGCTGATTCGCTCCTATTACGAAGAGCATACTCGCTGATTTCAAAAAAATGGGGTGGTGGCCATAACATTAGCCTGGTGCAGCCACCAACCTTAATAAACGGTTCTAGAAGTGCTTCACCATGTAGTAGTTTTTGGTTGATATCGGGTAATCGTTCAAAACCATTTGAACCTCGTAACCTTGTCGTTCATAAAACGGTTTGGCCTGAAAACTGAAGGTATCGAGAGAGCTTGAGTGGCAGCCAACACTCTGCGCATAGCTCTCTGCTTTTTCCAGAAGCTGACTACCCAGGCCACTTTTTCGATGGCTTTCATCAACCCAAAGGTACCTGACAAAAAGCCAATTCCCCCAGATTTCACCTACCAGCCCAGCTATCTTTGCTCCTTCATCATTGTTCAGGTAGCAAACAACGTCTGTTTTACGCACACCACCCAAATAAGGCTCGTTGTGTTTTCTCAGCCCCTGACGAATTTCTTCAATATCGGCCAGGTTCGGCTCTGTTGTCAGTTCAACTTTCATTGGGCTCTATTTCCTGAAGTAAACGTATTTGACTAGGCAGATCCACAGTGACAGCTGCCTTCGATCATCCTGAAGCCCCCCTAATGACTCATTTTCTTCGCCTGTAAACCTACAACCCGTTCTCTACCATCTCTTTAATCTTGACCGCTTTTTCAAAATGATCCAGCTCGTGAGTTTTTATCCACCAGGTGGCAGCCTCCATAAGGCGTTCTGGGTCGGTATTCTTATTCTCGAAAAAAGCATAGAAAGACAACCCCACATTGCTCCCTTTGACCAGTATCTTCTTTTTACAAACCTCAATGACTTTTTCTCTCAACTCGGACCGCATTGCTTAAAGACCTCTTTTATTCGCCTGACCCAACTTACAGCTGGAAGCGTTGTACCAGAATTTTCAACTGATCGGAAGTCTGCTGGAGCCCAAGACTCGCATTGATATTAGCCTCGGCTGTCTTTTTCGCCTCGTTAGATTGCTGTCGGACACTTTCAATTCCCTGATTAATAATGGTCAATTGTTCACGTTGATTCTGGGTGACACTTCCAATTTCGATATTCTGCGAGTTGATGTCAGCCACCTGGCTAATAACAACGCCCAATGACTGGGCTACCTCTTCGGTAGCACGCACATTGCGTTTGAGTTGCTCCAGGCTGAAGCTGATGGCCTCGTTCCCACTGTTCGCTCCGACTTTCAAGGAAGCTGTGAGTGCTTCTATTTCAACCGTAGCCTCTCCAGTACGTTGCGCCAGCTGACGTACTTCATCGGCAACCAACGCAAATCCGCGTCCTGACTCGCCCGCTCGCGCAGCCTCAATAGCCGCATTCAATGCCAACAGATTGGTCTGCTCAGAAATTTCACGGATAACCGTCAGGGTTCGGCTAATATTATCACTGTCTGTCTTTAGTCGACTCATGGCGTCGTTCACTGCTTCTATACGACTGGAAAGAGCGTCCATCTCACTCCTGGCTTGTTGAACGCCCTGCTGGCTGGTCTGTATGGCACCATCGACTTGTTTCGCATTCTGCTGGACCTGTTCGCCGATATCCGCTACCGAATGCACCATGATTCCGAGTTGCTGAGTCGCCTGTTCAATCTCTACTTCGCTACGCTGCTGAGCCTCAACCGCAGCCTGAGTCGTCATACTTGTGTTGTGCATGGTATTAACGCTGCTGGCAATGGCTTCACCGGCCTCAATCATGTCGTTGACATTCTGTCGCAAAGACTGGATCAGATTGTTGACCTGCACAATCACCAACCTGAGCTCGCCGACGGCCCCCCGGGCGTCAATCTCGCTGCGCAAGTCATTACGGGCGACCCGATTGACGCCTGCGACGAAGCGCGAAATGGGTTGGACAAACAGTCGCTGTAGTCCAAAAATTGCCACCAGGCTAAAAATCACCGCCAGCGCGCACAATGACAGCAGGATAACGGGCAATCGCCGAGCGTCTTCCTGCCGATTGGCGGCCTGTATCTGCACCGTATCCAGTCGCTCGGATTGATCAGCAGAGACGATGTTCCGTATTGCCTGTATGGATTGCTGAAACTCGGCTTGCACTGTTGGAATAATCTCCAACGAAGCACCCAACTCCTGAGCGGTACTGTAGAGTTCCACAGTCAATGCTTGAGTAACTTCGTTGTTGTTGCTGACGATCGCTAAAGTGTTCGCCAGCACGGCTTCTGACTCGGCATTGGTTTCACTCTGTTCGGCGACGGCTACCTGAGCAGCCTCCGCCAGTTCATTCACTTGAGCGGCGGTTGTATTGGCCAGTTCTAGACTGCCGCTCTGGATGCGACTGGTGCGCGCAGCCACCTCAGTAGCGGCTGCGATCAATTCAGGTAAAAGGGTATTTCGCTGAGCTTCATCGTCACTGCGAGTGAACACGTTAAAGTCGCTTCGAAAAGTTCGCATTTCTCGCCGCAGTTCTATCAATTCCTGTCGAGTATCGTCACTCTGGTCAACATTGAACATGGCACTGGTCATGGTGGCCAGTCCGCGAGTAATACCAATGATGTCGTCACCAATACTGGCTTCGGCATTGCCATCGCCAGCGGAGGTTTGATACAGGCTCAGCAGGATATGCTGGGCATTGCCGTTAATGGTTTGGGAAGTCGTAATCATGGTCAGCAGCGGCCCCGATACCAAAGCAAGATCCTTGGCGATACGGTTCGACCGGTCGCTGATATTCCGCAGACTTTCATTTTGCACAGAAGCGACGCTTTGCAAATTCTGTAAGCCACTGTCAATTTCACTTGCGGCCTGCCCAGTGCGCGCCAGTTGCTGCTCCAGATCCCGCAGGCGGACAAGGGACTCCTGGGCAGCGGACAACGCCGTTAGCTGAGACTCCAACTCACTCAGTTCGAACAAGGATTGCTGGAGATTTTCTGAAATTTCATCTGTCTCTGACGTCAAATGAATCAGGCTGGTGCTGAGCTGATTTACACCGAATAATGCATAGCCGCTGATCAACAATAGCCAAAATATCACGAACCCGAACAATGAATAAATAAGGCCCTTGATTGTCATGATTTTAGTCATTGCCATGTCTCCAGACCGAGGATATCTCACTATTCAGGGAAAAACATTCGACTACAATGCAAAGTGATACGGTGTTTAATAACGCATATACACAAGCATAGACCGCTTTTTGTGAAGTATCCTCTCAAAACGCCGAGGGTAAACGTCTAATCGGTCATCAAACCAGAATCTTTAATAGCAGGGCGCTATAAAGGCCAGTAGCCATCACTCGTTCGAAGACGAGCACTCAACCAGACTCCGTGTCATGAAAACGCTATTAGGGTCCTCCTTATAGGAACCAAATGGCTCGCAACAAGTGAAGCCGTGTTTCTGGTAAAGGTTACGCGCCGGTTCAAAAAAAGGCATTGTGCCTGTCTCCAACCAGAGGCCCTTGTAGCCCCGAGCTTTCGCTTCAGCTACCACATGGTCAAGTAACTTCGAACCAACCCCAAGGCCTCGTGCTGACGCCAACACCCTCATGGATTTTATCTCACCCTGCCCTGCACCCAGATCCTTCAGGGCGGCACACCCCAATAACTGATCGGCGTTATAAATCGACCAGAAGGTGATTTCAGGCACCTTCAGGCCTTGAAGATCCAGAGCATGCTTGCTCTCTGGAGGCGAAGTAGCCCTCATGTCGTCGATGTGCTGCTGGAGGAAGTTGGCGATCTCCTCACTTTCAAGGTTGTCCAGCCGAATGTCCATTTTGCTCCTTATGGGAAACCCCAAAAAATATAAAACAAGCTAATGTCTGGAATAGAGCGTATAACTGTTGTTGACCGCAGGAACTCGGTCTCTCCAAATACGCAAAGTATCCTCAATCAGATAAACCCCTGTGCCTTCCAGCGTTTCTTCGCAACTGCATATGTCTTCCGAAACCAGGTAATTGTACCTCACCTCCATCAACTGGCTGTACATTTCACGTATCGCTGGTTCAAATTAGCAGGCTCTACTATGAGTATTCTACAGAAGTACTCGACGTCCTTTTATGCCCTTATCACATCCCTATTGCTGGTAACACTGGCCGCCTGCAGCAGTGGCAATGCCAACAATGACGACGATCAAACGCTAAGCGTTGGTCCATCCATAACGTCCAGTGCGCCAGCCAGTGGCTCGGTCGGTGTGGGTACCAACGTTAAGGTCGTTGTTGTTTTTAACGGCGCAATGAATTCGGAAACGCTCTCCCAGTCCAGCTTCACGCTGCAGGGCGTAGGCGAAACCGCTATTGTCGGTGAGGTCATCTACTCTGCCGACACCCTGACTGCAACCCTGATACCGAACGCCACCCTGACGCCGAACACCCTTTATACTGCAACAATCACCACGGAAGTTGAAGGCGAATCCGGCATCGCCCTGCCCACTAACGTTCTCTGGACCTTCACGACCGGGAGCTCGGCAGATACGGATGCACCTTCGGTTGTATCTACCAGTCCGGCTGATGAGGCCGTTGATGTGGTGCGCAATACCATTGTCAATGTCGTCTTCAGTGAGGCAATGGACCCTGCCACTCTCACAGCCAGCTCGTTCAAACTGACGAAAGACGCTGATGACTCCGAGGTAACAGGCAGCCTGCGTTACATCAACACAACCACAGTAGTGCTGAGCCCTTCGAGTGCACTGGACCAAACGGCGGCTTATACGCTGACGCTGACTGACGGCTTGACTGACCTGGCAGGTAATAGCCTGGCCCAGACAACCATCGGCTTTACCACTGGATCTGCTGTATCCTCCAGCCCTGCCATGGTTGACCTGGGCACCGCGCAAGACTACGTGATTCTGGCCAAAACCGGTATATCCACAACCGGCACGACCCACATCACTGGCGACATTGCTGTCAGCCCGGAATCGCTTACCGCAATCACTGGCTTCAGTGAAACGCTGGACGCAGACGGTACCTTTGCGACCTCCAATCTGGTGACAGGCAAACTGTTAGCGGCCGACTTGACGGCACCAACGCCGATCACCCTGACCACCGCCGTAAGTGATATGGAAACCGCCTATACCAATGCAGCAGGCCGCACCGACCCGGACTTTAACGAACTTGGCGCGGGTGAAATTGGTGGCTTGACGCTCGATCCAGGCCTCTACAAATGGGGTACCGGCGTACTGGTGACTTCAGACGTCACCTTGAATGGCTCTCCGACCGATGTCTGGATCTTCCAGATAGGTCAAGACCTGAAACTGGAAGATGGCAAGGCTGTCGTATTGACTGGCGGCGCACTGCCTGAGAACGTGTTCTGGCAGGTAGCAGGGGAAGTGACTCTGCAAGCCGGGGCCAAGTTCAATGGCAATATTCTTAGCCAAACGGGCATTGTGCTGAAGTCAGGCGCAACGTTGAATGGCCGAGCAATGGCACAAACGGCGGTAACGCTGATCTCCAACGAAGTAAATAAACCAACTCAGTAAATGGCGACTCGCTGGAGAAATGTATCTCCAGTAGAAACAGCAGAAGAAAACCAAAAAAGCCGCGACCCTGTCGCGGCTTTTTTATATGGATCAAGTTTATAGCGCACATTAACAGTTGAAATTTCTGGTTCCACCTTCTGCATTAAAACCCATGGCAACAGCCATGGCCTCCACCAGAGTCGACTTGCCACTACCATTCTCACCGACAAAAAAGGTGACCTCAGGCGCGAACTGCAACGAATCCAGCTCCCGCACGGCGGGGATCGAGAAAGGGTAGCCGCTGAAATCGTCGATCTGATCCCTTTTTAAAACGATCTCTCGCAAATAAGGCAATGCTTCCATTAATTGTTACCTTGGTGCTAGTGTACTGCAACTATATTGAGACCAATTGAAAGAGCGTAACCTGATGCAATTCATCGGCCGAATGTTGGCTGCTTACCTAAATCGCAGCGACCCGAAGAACCAATCGGTTGAAACCACCAGCCTGGTTTCGGTTCTGCCCGCTCTGAAGCGGGGCGATGTGCTGCTGGTCGAAGGCAACAGCAAGATCAGTCAGGGCATCAAGTATCTGACGCAGTCTACCTGGTCTCATGCTGGGTTGTACATCGGCGAAACCCTGCTACCCGGAAGTCAGGGCTTGCCAGAACCTGCCCTTGTTGAAGCCGACGTTCGTGACGGCGTGCGCCTGATACCCGTCAGCCATTACGCCAACTTTCACACCCGGATTTGCCGGCCGGTTGGCCTCAAGGACGCAGACATCGACCGAGTAGTAGCCTACGCCATGCAAAGCATAGGGCATCAGTACGACCTGAAAAACATCGTAGACCTGGCACGCTATCTTCTACCGACGCCACCGGTCCCCCAACGCTGGCGCCGCCGTATGATCGCGCTCGGCAGTGGCGACCCGACTCAGGCCATATGCTCCTCGCTCATTGCCAAAGCCTTCCAGCATGTGCGCTACCCAATATTGCCAGACATAGAGCAGATTGACCGACAGGACCCGAACTGCGTACGCTGCCGCAAGGAGATTCTGCACATCCGTCACTACAGCCTCTTTACTCCCCGAGACTTTGATGTTTCCCCCTATTTTCAGATCATCAAGCCTCGGCTTGCCATGGGTTTTGACCCCTATGGCGTTACCTGGTCGACTGGCATGTTGGAATAGAGATGAGTGCCAGACAAGTCATTGATAGCGCTGAGCCAGTTTCAAGACTTGCTCTTCCATCGCCAACCTGAGCTCCGGCGGCCCTATGACTTCCATTTCTGCACCAAAGCGCAACAGGTCGCTGCAACCATGTGGGGGGTTGCCGACGGGCATCCGAACCCAATGCCACCCCTGGTCGTCCGCCGGTTCAATGGTCACATGCGAAAGGACGTATGAGCCGGAAAGGAAGTCCATGATTTTTAGCCCAAGGGCCGTCATGCGGACATCAGCCATCAGCGGATATTGTAGGGACTCCATACGTCGCAAACTGGCCTGCCAAAACTCGGAAAGGTTGAAGTCAGACGGCCGCTCGAAAGCCTCTTCTTTCAATTCAAGCGACTCTATCCGGGACACACGATAGGTCCTGGTATCCGATTCCACCTTCGCCACCAGATACCATTGCCCACCTTTCAGAACAACGCCAAGGGGCTGAGCCTGACGTAGGCGCACGCCCTTCCAACTCTGATAGGACATCTCGACCCATTGCTGCTCCAGAACGGCCGTCATCAACAGCGGCAGGTACTCGGCTGGCTCGTCTTCAGAAAACCAGTTGGGCGCATCCAGTAAGAATCGGCTCTGCAGCCGGTCCGCCTCCTGCCTCATGCGCTCGGGCAGCGCCGTCATCAGTTTCAGTTGGGCGTCTGCCAGAGTGGATTCAAGGCCCATTTTTTGTGCCGGACCAGACAAACCGGCCAGGAAGAGGGTTTCCGCTTCCTTTGCGGAGAGCCCGTTCAAGCGCGTACGGTAGCCATCCAACAAGCGGTACCCCCCCTGAACACCCTGTTCACTGTACACCGGCACTCCCATCTCGCCGAGTGCATCGATATCGCGATAAATCGTGCGTACGGATGTCTCGCAGGCATCAGCCAGTTCCCGAGCGGTCACTTTGCCCTGGCTTTGCAAGGTCATCAGCAGCTTCAACAGCCGGCCGGCTCTCATGGTGCCTTTCCTTCGAATAATTTCGGGCAAGTTTTATTTTTAACAGTATAGCCAGAATACCTGACACAAGCTGTCAGGTTTAGTCTCTAGCATGGTCGATGCAACACCAATCAAACCCAAGGAGACTCACCATGAGCAAAGACAACATCATTCTCTACCATGCCCCACAAACCCGCGGCACAGGCGTATGGTTCCTGCTGGAAGAACTGGGTGTTCCCTATGAGCTGAAAGTACTGGATCGAAACAAGGGTGAAAACCATCACCCGGACTTCCTGGCCATTAACCCACTGAGCAAGGTCCCGACCCTGGTTCACAATGGCACGGTGATATCCGAGCAGGTCGCCTGCTTCATCTATCTGGCGGACCTCTTCCCGGAAAAAGGCCTGGCACCGAGCTTGAACGACCCCAAACGCGGCGCTTACTTGCGCTGGATGGCGTACGAAGGCAGCAGCTTTGAGCCCGCCATCGTTGACCGTGCAATGCAACACGAGCCCGGCGATCCCACCAGCGTGCCCTATGGCACTTTTGAGCTGATGCAGAAGACACTGTTCGACCAGATAGCCAAGGGCCCCTACTTGCTCGGTGATCAACTCTATGCCGTTGACTTGCTCTGGGGAATGGCCCTGAAATGGTGTCGGATGTTCGGGCTGGTGGATACCACCCCGATCGTTGATGAATACATCGAACGCATCACCTCACGTCCTGCGTTCATCAGAACCGAGGAGCGGGATCAAGCACTTGCGGATAAGCAGTCTGCTGCTCAGACCGCAGAAGCCTGAGAAACAGATGGGAACAAGGGTCTTCCCGATAGTCAGCGAGACCCTTTTCACTTAGAGCCCCAGAGCACCGCGCCTTAACCAGTCATGCACAAAGGTCAGTTTATGCCTGGCGTGATCTGACAGCACGAACGGATAGAGGTCCGACAAGCCCATGGCACGGTTCACGTGGTTGACGCCCACGGTGAGATCAGCCGCTATACGAATCAGCCGCTCGGCATCGGGCTCCGAGTATGGGTCCCAACCAGAGTGGGGTATCTGTGGCGACGACAAACCGGTGGCCACAAAGCTGTCTGCTATATCGGTCAGGTGCAACAAATGCGCCGCTGTTTCCGCCCAATCTTCGTGAGGGTGAGCCGAAGCGTAACTGGTCAGGTAGTGCTGTCGCCACTCGGTTGGTGGGCCGTTCTGGTAGTGGTACTGCAGGGCCGCCTGGTAATCAATCCGCTCATCTCCAAACATGGCACGGAAGGCATCGAGAAAGTCCTCTCGCAGGCTCAAGCGCCACCAGAGCATGTGTGAGATCTCGTGGCGCATGTGGCCGATCATGGTGCGGTAAGGCTCTTGCAGAGCCTCGCGACGGGTCATGACCAGGACGGGATCGACCTCAGCCACACTGATGGTGACCACCCCTTGAGCATGGCCCATGGCGACCGGTGTTGGCCCTTCAGCCAGCAAATGAAACACAGGTGGCGCACCTGGATCTTCCGGACGAAACCAGTGCCAACGCCCCAGGTTATCAAGAGCCCAGCGTTTGGCCGCCTCGGTTTGTGCCCAGTTGGGAATGGCATTGGGGATGTCGGGATCCGGAGCCAGGGCAGTCATCGC
Source organism: Saccharospirillum sp. (assembly GCA_022565595.1). GTDB lineage: Bacteria > Pseudomonadota > Gammaproteobacteria > Pseudomonadales > Natronospirillaceae > Saccharospirillum. The sequence continues at coordinate 119,880 of JAIUML010000001.1, forward strand.
GCAGGATCGACAGAACTCGCCTTCTTTAGGCGCTATCCAGTTGCAACCGATCCTTTCACGGTTGGCACAGAACGGCGGCATGGGCACGAAAGCACGCGCTTGCGGGTCATAAGCAACGGGGGTTCCATCCGCAATAGTGAGGTTATCGAACCAGAGAGATCCGGCACCGACGGGGTTGGAAAAAACACGCATTCTGGAGCCTTCCAATAGAGCATGTCATAACATTGTGAGGGTGAGCCCCCTGACTGCAACCATAAAGCCTTTATTTACACCTTCAAGACCCGGGAGCCGGTCGGACTCAGGCCTTTGTTGGTCGCCAACACCAATTGCTTTTCTTCTTCTGTGGCATAGCGTTCATCCCAGTCCTGCAGCCTTGGCTTCATCAAGCGGTGCCACAGCGGCGGTATCAAGGCGATCATCAGGGTGCTGAGATAACCGCTGATCATCATCGGGGCTTCCTGCATGGGTTCCAGCTTGTGATAGGGCAATACGGCCTTGGCGTGATGGTGAGAGTGACGAGTGAGATTGAAAAGACTCCAGGAACTGATGCGCCTGTTGGTATTCCAGGAATGGTGCGGCTGCACTCGGGAGTCCGGGTGGCGCACGATGCCATAGTGTTCCATATAGTTGACGACCTCGAGCAACGCCTTGCCCCAGAGTGCACAAGCCACAAAGAATGCCATGCCGATCAGCCCACCTACAACATAAGCGGCCACCAGGAGCACCAGGCTCATGGCGTAACCTCTCAACACGGCATTGTGTATAGACAGGCAGGGCAATTGCCGGCGCTGCAATCGCTTGCGCTCAATGCGCCAGGCACTGATATTACCCTTTAGTGTCGAGACAAGAATATGGTAATAGACGTTTCTGCCACGCGGGGCCGTGGCTGGGTCTGCCGTAGTGGCAACATAGCGGTGATGCCCGTAAACGTGCTCAACGGAGAAACTGGTATCAAAGCTGAAAGCCAGCAACCAGCGCCCTATGGCCAGGGACGCCTTGTCTCGAGTTCGGTGCGTCAACTCATGGGCGGGAATGGTTCCTACTGTGCCGACCATCAAACCGGTCAGCACTATGGCAGAGAGGTTATGCCCCCAATGGCTCGCCTGAGCGGCAGCGTTCAGGTCATACCCTGTAAGAGTGCTCAGCCAGGCACCAAAACCAAAAGCATCACCCGGGCTTACCTGCCACACCGCGACGAACACTATGGCTACCAGCAGCGGTAAGGCGAGCCAGAGTTGCACTGTTAAAATGGCTGGATAATTGAAGGTTGGCGTTGATAGATCGTCTCCCAGAAAGCCATCACCCAATACATAAAACAACACAACCGCCAGCAAACCCAGGCTGATATAAGCCCCTCCGGCCAGCAGCGCCAAAAGCACAAAGAGGCCGACAAAATGAAACAGTGAAAATTTGAGATAGTGCAAAAAAGTCATTGTATCGCCCACCCGGACTTACTGAGATTACCGTCATTGGACAAGAATAGACCCGGAAAACCTGTCTGGGCAGGTTAGAGATTGACATTGTAGGGGTCATTTTTTGACAATGCGTGAACAGATGGCTGAACAGTGACACCGCCTTGAGCTCAGATGAAGTAGTACTGCCGTCCTATTACCTGAGGCACATCATCGAACACTTGCACACCTACCCAATGGATGTGCCTGCACTATTGGGCAAGGCAGGCATCACCGAGAAAATGCTGGAAGAGCCTCTTGTGCGCCTGCCCTGGGCACAGTTGCAGTCAATATTATCGGTCGGTCGTCAGCTGACACAGGATCCAAACCTGGGCTTGCTCATCGGTGAGCGATTACTGGTAAACATGCACGGCATGCTTGGTTATGCCGCCATGAACAGCGGTTCTATCCGTCAGGTGGTCGAGCTGTTGGAGGCATTTTTCCCGCTGCGTACCACCCTGGTGACGGTGCACCACCACACTCAGGGCGATCAGTTCCAGCTGGAAATTCGGGAAAACATCGCCCTGGGAGATGTCCAGGATCTGGTATACGAGATCATCATCCTTGCACTGAAAAACGTGCTCGACTACATCACCCATGGCTCCAGCGGTATTGTTCAGGTCGCCTTCCCCTTCTGTGCAGGCCCACAAGCAGCGCTTGCCCATGAACTCTTCAAGTGTGAAGTACGGTATGAACAAAGCTGGGCAGGCATGATATTTCCGCTTCAGGTGGTCGACGCCCCGCTGAGCATGGCTGACCCGGATGCCTTCAAGCATGCAACGCTGATTTGTCAGCGCGAGCTTGAGAAGATAACACCCGATAATTCAACCGCCCAAAAGCTAAAGCGGCTAATGCTGGAAAAGCGCAGCGGCTTCCCCACTCTGGAAACAGCCGCACGGCTGATGCACCTTACTCCACGTACCCTACACCGTCGGCTAACGGCTGAGGGCACGTCTTACCGGGCCGTGTTGGAAGACATTCGCCATGCCCTTGCGGTGGAATACTTGCGCTCCGGGCAGATTTCCATTCAGGAAATCGCCTTCGCACTGGGTTATCACGACGTGGCCAATTTTCGTCGCGCGTTCAAACGCTGGGAGGGCGTCCCACCCTCGGCCTTTCAATAAGCGCCCAACGCAGTTTGGGCGCTGTGTCTACTGAAACGCTTTAGTCGGTACGTTGGGTCACTTCCAATAAATGGTAACCGAACTGCGTTTTTACCGGACCTTGCACTTCGTTGACTGGCGCACTGAACACGACTTTATCGAACTCAGGGACCATCTGGCCTGGGCCAAAAGTACCCAGGTCACCACCATTGCGGCCCGATGGGCACTTGGAGTGCTGTTGTGCTAGAGCGGCAAAATCCTCACCGGCGGCGATTTTCGATTTCAGGTCGTTACAGGTTGCTTCATCTTGAACAAGAATATGACGTGCTGCGGCTTGTGCCATCTTGGTAATCTCACTTTTCTTTAAAATCCATGAGGCTGCAATCTTAACATATTGATTTCAAAAATGGCGCCCGCTCAGCCGACCTTTAGCCGCTTTTCGAGCAACTGAATAAGCCGATCTTCAAGGCCCTGATCAAGATAAACATCGCCGTGACAAGGTATCAATACTGGCCGCTCGGCCTCGTTTAGCCACTCTTTAACCCAGGCTTTAAACTGGCCTTTGTCGGTGATGTTCGAAATAAAGGCAGGTGTGATCCAGAGTCCAAGCTTCAGCCCATAGATTCGTTGAAGTAATTTCTTGATGAAGCTCTCGGAAAACGCAGGAAGGTTCATGACACCATCGCACGCTAACCAGAAAGTGCGATCTTGCCTGGCAATGGTTACCCATATTTCTCCCGAGGTACAATCTGGAAGCCGGTAGATGCCCAGGTGCTCTGGAAGTTCCAGATGAAGCGACTCTGGCTCACTATACTTCATGCCTGTCAGGCCTTGCTTTGCCAGTTTTTCGATTGTTGCCTCAGTGGCCACTAACCTTGCGTTGGGGAAGGCGTTTAACCAGGAGGCTACCCCAAGGGTATGGCCGAGGCTTGGTGCCACCACTATCACTTCGGCTTCCTTGGCAATGATCTCTTGTGCTTGCTCCAGCAAGGGCTCTCCCGGACTGTAGACCAGGTATTTTTTGTCTTCGTCCAGACGAACGATCACTGTACGGGATAAAGCAAAAGGCGTTCTATATTTGGCAGTTAAAATGTCGTTAACGGCCGCAGTGACTTGCTCAAACTGAAAGCTGTTCATGGGGTTCCGGCAATCCTTTAATCAAGTTTCAGGTGAACGAGCAGCCCGTTCAGGTCGGATGCCCGAACCTTGCTGCCGATTTGACATCATTCGTCAGCTATCACAGCAGCTATCGCCTTGCCAAGTACGTCCGTTTTCCCCTGGCCACCGAGGTCTGGCGTTAATACGTCTTTGTTGCCTTGAGCGAGCACCACTTCAATAGCACTGACTATAGCATCTCCCGCATCCTTGTAACCCAGATGGTCCAGCATGAGTGCACCCGACCATATTTGCCCTATGGGGTTGGCTATGCCTTTTCCGGCAATATCTGGCGCACTGCCGTGAACGGGTTCAAACATGCTGGGGAATGCCCCTTCCGGGTTGATATTGGCCGAAGGCGCTATGCCTATGGTTCCGGTGCAGGCAGGGCCGAGGTCCGACAAGATGTCGCCAAACAGATTGCTGGCAACGACGACATCAAACCAGTCGGGGTGCATCACAAACTGAGCGGTCAGAATGTCGATGTGAAAGGAATCCACCTGAACATCCGGGTACTGCCGGGACATGGCTTTTACATGTTCATCCCAATAGGGCATGGTGATGGAGATACCATTGGATTTGGTAGCCGACGTCAGTTTCTTGCGCGGGCGGCTCTGGGCCAATTCATAGGCGTACTTCAACACCCGGTCAACACCGACTCGGGTCATGATCGTTTCCTGGATCACGATTTCACGTTCCGTACCCGCAAACATCTTGCCACCAACGCTCGAGTATTCGCCTTCCGTATTTTCACGCACCACAAAAAAGTCGATGTCACCCGGTTTCCGGTTTGCCAGCGGGCTGGGCACACCGGGCATCAGCTTGACCGGCCGCAAGTTGATGTACTGATCAAACTCGCGCCGAAACTGCAAAATAGAGCCCCACAAGGAAATGTGGTCGGGTACGGCTTCCGGCCAACCGACCGCACCATAGAAGATGGCATCCTGTCCCTTCAACTGCTCAAACCAGTCGTCCGGCATCATTTGCCCGTGTTCGAGGTAATAGTCGCAATTGGCGAAGTCGAAGGTCCGAGTAGTCAGCGGTACCGAAAACCTTTCGCACGCCGCTTCAAGGCAGCGTAGACCTTCTGGCATGACTTCCTTGCCGATACCATCTCCAGCGATGACTGCTATAGAATGAGACATGGAAACTCCTCCGGATGTGGCAGAAATTGGGCTACCTTGTCAGCATAACCAAAATTGAAGGCAAGACGCCACTGTCGAATACCGCCAGGGTACCAAGATCACTGCCTATGGCAGTTCAAGAACTAAAAGGCGAGACAACCCCCAACACTACCAACGCGGCAATCGCTGGAGCTGCTTGCACCCAGAAGATGGTGCGGCTGACTGTAGCTGCACCGTAAATACCAGCCACAACAACACAGCTCAGGAAGAAGACCAACACCGGTACACCCGCCGCACCGAGCAGCAACCCCCAAGTCAAACCCGCAACCAGGAAGCCGTTGTACAAGCCCTGATTGGCTGCCAACACCTTAGTAATTTCAGCTTTTTCCTTACTGAGGCCGAATACCTTCCGACCGACAGGGGATGTCCACAAGAACATCTCCAATATCAGAAAACCCAGGTGCAGGAGAGCGACGACTACCACCAGAGCTTGGACAAAATACATAAGAAAACTCCTTTTTTAGAGGCTGTTCAGCGGACACAATTTAGTGTCCGCACCTCCCGTTAAATAGACAGACCCCCTTATTGTATTCCATGGACTATAGGAGGCACCACTCTCTACATTACTGCTACTGTTAGCACTACCCTGAAAAAACGTGATTTACCGATCTAAAGCATAGCGCCACCGATGATGAAACCCGGCAGCTTTAACCCACAACCTGGACAACCAAGCACAGGACAATCATCACAGCAACCAGTTTCGCATTTTGGTCACAAACAACTGTGCATCGGTTAATGCACTTCGCTCTCGAATCAGCTCCACCAGAACATCTGGCCGGTCGGTGATGATATTGTCAACTCCCATGTCGATAAAGCGAGCCATATCATCTCGCTGGTTGACTGTCCAAACGTGCAACTCCTGGCCAGAATGGTGCGTTTCAGCTACCGATGCAGCGTTAACTCGATTGTGTCGCAGCCCAAGAATATCGAAGCTCTCCCGGTGCAAAGGGCCAACGATAAACTGCGCAAGCAGAGTCGTTCTTAACGACGGTTCTAATCGCTTCACTTCATTTATAACCTTCGAGTCAGCAGCCGCAACGACAGTCCGCTCAAGGGCGTCTTCCTGTTGCAGTAGTTCAACGATATCCCGGGTAAGGGTCGGTGTGTCAGTATCGGGTTTTATATCGACATAAAGCCCTACCCTGCCCTTTGTGATGGCAATTGCCTGCTGCAGAGTCAGTATCCGCTCACCTTCGAATTCAGGGGAAAACCAGAGACCGGCGTCAATTTCGAGTGCTTCTTCGTAGGTGATATCGGAGATTTTGCCATCCAGACCGAAAATTCGCCTCATGTTGGCATCATGCCAAAGCACAGGAATGCCATCGGCCGTCATTCGAACATCGATTTCCACATAATCCGCACCATCGGCTATAGCCAGTTCGATCGCGCTGCGAGTATTTTCAGGTGCCATCATGGAGCTGCCGCGATGGGCGGTCACGGAGACATTGTCCGTGAAGTCATGCGAATGCACGACCAGCCAACTCTGAGAAAGCGCCAACACAATCAACAAGACTTCTGCCGTCCAGGCAATAGGCCCAGCTTTTTGGCTTATTCGCAAAGACCGAGGGCCTCGATGCGCACCACTGACTCGTTCATGGATCGCATAAACCAGGGTGCTATAGGCTGCAATCCCAAAAAAAGCCAGGGTCAGGGTAGACAGTGTATAAAGCCCGGCATAGAAAAGCATGATCGGTACCAAAAGATCCATATTCTGGGGCAACGCCTCCAGAATATGGCCGCCTACTACGCGGAACGCCAGTGTGACTGTGATCGGCACGATGACCACCGCAGCCAGACCACTCATCAAAGCGGCAAGAGCCGGTAGTCGCTGCTTTCGTGACAGTCGAATGCTATCGCCTAAGGCCACCTTGACTTCCTGGTTGTCGAGCACAACCAGCGGCACCGCAAGAATCCAGCGCAGGAAAAGCCACCCATTGACCGTAATTGCACCAAGTAGCATCGCCCCAGCAATACCGCCAAACCACCAGAGCTCCATGGGACGCACAAGCCGCAGGTAGTAGAGGTCATAGGGCGAGAGGAAAAAGCTATAAAGCTGAACAATCGCGAGCAAAAACGGCAGTGTCACCAGCCAATGAGCAGCAACCTGAATAATGGTCAAAACCAGTAGCCGTACGAATTTTCGCGCCACACCCCAAAGCGCCCACAACACAATTCGGTACTCCGAACTCCCCTGAGTTGAGGCGATCAACAGCATGCCTGCCTGTTGCAATACAATAACCAATACGGCCAGTAGCGACGTAACGAAGAGCCAAATCAGCCCACCCCAGGAAGTCACAAACTGCAACAAACCACCGGTGGTAATGGCGCCTTCACCGGTAACTGGCTGCAACGCTGCCAGCGCCCAGGAAAAAACCGGAGCTAGAACGGAAAGCGCGATGCCCGCGAAGAACAGGTAAAAAATCAACAGGCCACGTCGGTGCTGAAGCAAAATAGCCAGTGTTTGCCGGACGAGTACAATCATATCAAGGGCACCCTCTCGCAGGTCGACTCTCAGCGTCTACTGTATCGGTTCTATGTCGTTGGCCCTTTCTATTAGAGCCATACGTTCTCTCAAGGTCAGAAAAGGCGGGTCGTTTGTCTGAGCCAGTGAACCGAATATTCGCTCAGGATCGAATCGCCAAGTGGTACATCTGGCGCTCAATTCCGCGCAAGCCATTAAATGACCGGTTTCTCTAAGGAAGTACATCATGCCGGTGTAGGTATCAGCCACCATCAGATCGCGCGGCACGTCCGTATCAACCATCAAGCTGCGACCGATCATGTCACCACTCTGCTCGCCGAGTCCTACAGCATCGAGTATCGTCAGTGAAATGTCGATTTGGGCAACAATATGTTCGCGTTCGGCAAAGTCATCTACCGATCCATATATTGGCGGACGAATAGCAAGAGCACCTATATTGTTGTCCAATGGTAATCTTTGGTGATCTGGGCGAACAAAGCCACCAGACTCATCCGATGTAAGAATGACCAGAGTGTCGTCGAGAATTCCGGCCGAGTGCAACTCATCGAGCAAGGCTTCAAGGCTTTGTTCCATTACACTCATGGCCTGTCGACGCGCCGTCTGTGGGGCAGCTATGGGCGTTGTATCTGGTTCCAGTTGTTTTGCGTCCGTATCGCTTCCAATGTCAAAAGGGTGATGGGTACCAACATTGAGCAAAGTCACCATCCATGGCTGCTTTTCTTCACCCAATTGACGTATCCGCTGGCCTATATTCTCGAAATAAACCCTATCTGGCGGTCCCCAGCCGACAGCATCCTCGTGAGTTGAGAAGGCATCAGCACCTGTAACATCCTCAAAACCTATGAGTGGCATAAAGCGTTGCTTGCCCATGTACTCTAAAGGTGCAGCCTGCCAGTAGGCTGTAAAGTAACCAGCTTTTCTAAGCTGTTCTGGCAGACAATCAACCCTTGCTCTCCCCTCGATTACGTCTGTCATCTTGGTAGATTGCCGATGCATATTCGGATAGGCGCCGCAAAGAATGGCAAAGGTTCCCCGATCGGTCTGTCGCTCCAGACTCAAGGCATTCAGGTAGGTACGAAAGCCGTACTCATTGAGCCGACGCTCCAGACTTTCAAGGGTAATCATCGGCTCCAGGCCATGAAATGCACTGACTTCAGGAAAATATCCACCGGATAAACCCTCTATCATGATCAGCAGGACATTGGGTGATACAGCGATATCCGGCGCAGCAACCCGCTTATGGAAGAAAGGTGAATGGGTCATTTCCATCCCCGGCTCCTCAATAGTACTGCCGACAGCAACACTTACAGGAGCCAATACCGTCGCAGGCACTTGCGCAAGGCTACTGGCAACAACATTGTTCCCGGGAGTGGTCAGGCTTTGGAACGCCTGCATATAAGCCAACACGGCCACTACCGCGCAAACCAGTAGCCCCCCTCGGGCTGGCGGCAACGTGGTGACCAGGGAACGGTGTACGCAGTGCAATAACCAGGCAAATGCCAGATAGGCTGGCAGGAGCAGCGAGTGCGCAGTGGCCAGGCTACCTACTGCAAAAGTCGGATCGAATGCTCTACCAATCAGCGCAAGCCGAAACAATGTGCCATGCACAGTGAGATGAATGCTGGCCACAAAGCAGGCAACGCCTAGCAACCCGATGAATACGCCTCGCACCAGACCCGATGTAAAACAGAGCAGTACAGCGAGCAAAAATGCTCCAACAAGATCGCTTAACAAAGCCACAACAGGGTTCGGCCAGATACCACTTTGCAGGTTGAAGCTGGCACGAACGATCAGCAGCCATACCAGCGACAACAGCAGACTGATGGCGAAGGCCTTACTGCTAATTCCAGAAAAAAAATTGTAAGTGCTTTTATTAAAATGCATCAATATTCGGCCAACCGGTGGTCAAGATTTTTATAGCTGAGCACAGTGTAGTTTTATGAACGAATTGTTTCGAGGATGCCATTGTGATAAAGCATCTTAAATAGCCAAATTTTATTGTAAAAGAGGCTCAATAAAGCCGATTAAAGCGCAGTAGCCATAGTCACGAAACAGCAAACCCACTCATATCTGAAGGCCAACGGCTAATCCGCCGAGATGGACGCTTTTCGAACCTTTGCCAGATCTTCAGGCACATCCAATGCAATCCTTGCACGCTCCAGCGCAAGACTGCTGTGGTCGCTAGCCACATCACGCATCTTTGCATCACCTATCATGGACAATGACTTCAACGCCTTCTGTAATCTGATACCAACTTCGACATGCCTGGCACCGTCACGGGAAATCACGGTAAAAGCGTCATCAAACATATCCCCCACCGAGATTAAAGGGACTCCAACTCGGCCATATTTCGGCTCTCTTTCCTCCGGATTTGCTACTGGTTCACACCACAGGTGAAACAGTCTGACTAGCCTACCCACGATTTCGATTGCTGTGCCAGGATCATTGATAGAAGGAGACAAAGCCCGCCCTGCAATCTCCGACAAAACGATCAGGCCAAATCTTGGGTCGTCGTCAAAGCGACGTTCGGGTCCAACCTGGAACGATTCCAATATTTCTGTGTAGTCAAGTATTAGTGGCAATTCGTTTTCCATACTTACATAGGCCAGAGGCCGATCTGGTGTGGCGAAAGTTCCCGGCAACGCAGCTACAACGACAAGTGCTTCGACCCTCTCTGCCCAGGTCTGAAGCGCCGGAATATCAATGTGTTGCACATAACCCACCGTTGTTGCCATCAGTGGTCGTGCATCTGATTGAGTAAAGGCAAGTGAGGCGTTAAGGGTTGGTGCATCTCGCCGTCGCTTCAGAGCTTTACCAGCAGCCATTTCAACCTTGTCCATTGTTGAACCTATGCGCCCGAGGCGAGCAATGCCATCAACCCATCGAACGAAGGTAAAAATAATAATACTGAATACAAGAGCGGTTAGAACGAAAAGGATGAAAAGCCCACCATCACCGAAGTAGCCATTCTTTACGGCAGTTATGGCCACGACGGAGAAGATAAAGGCTCCGACAAAGGCCGAAAGCGCGTTCTGAGAGGCATCGTCTGCAACCACCAACGTGAATGCCCTGGGTGTCGCTGTGCTACTTGCCGCAGCATAGGCAGACACCATTGATGCCACCGAAAAAGTGGCGATCACCAACATGCTGGTTGCCATAATAGACAGCAGCTCCTCGATCGACTCTGAGGTAATTTCAGGGACGTACTGATCCAGCCTTGTTCTATCGAAAAGTTTTGCAACGAAGGCCGCGCCTATGGACAGTAAACACACCACCAAAGGACGCACCCAAAGCCGCTCTCGGAACTGATTAACCAGAAACTTGATTTGATCCCATGAAACCCTTGAGGTCATTTCTATTTCCTTGTGGGAGTCTGCTTAGCGCAGTTCAGCGCAGCCAACGCCTTTGATTGGCCCAGCAAGATCGCGAGTCACTGTTACCCTTTCAGTTTGTGCGAAGGTGAAAGCGCAGTCAGTGCGGTGTCGAACCCATTTATCAACCGATTTGGCCCAAGCCGGCCAAGTACAAATCGGATTACATCAATCCGACCGGCGGCTTAGTCGAATTGCCAGATAAGTTGATATGGCCAACAACCAGGCCATGCCCACTATCATCCAGAGCCAACCAATGCTCTGGCCTTCGGCAAGACGAATGTAACCCAGCAGTGTCCACCAGGTGGGCAGTGGTGCAGCTAGCCAGTAGCCGGGAAAAGGCACCAGGGCCAATAGCAACAGGAGTAAAAACGCATCGTTGCGCCGGCGTTGGTATTCGGCGCAAATCAGGCTGCGCCACAAACGAAGTGTGACCACAGTTGAGTTCAAGAGGCCTCCCCGAGTCGATGGCCCAGGTGACGCGGAGCCAGCAATTCAACAAGGTAGGCCGATACCAGAATCCAAACCAATTGCACCAGGGTGATCCACAGCAGCGTCAAAGGCGACTGCAGTGCTGCTTCAGTTAACAATAGTAGAAACCGATCAGTTCATGATTCAATGCTATTCGACCCGACTGAACCGACGGTCGAGAAACGACAAGGGTATTCGCGCAAGAATCCCGATCACCACAAAGGAAAACAACAAACGCGCCCAAAGAATGGCGGATAAATCCGCACCCAACAGCATTATCAACAGGGTGTCTTCAATCAGGCTGTGACAGAGCCCGAGAAAACTGACCGCCAACAGCGCATCCCTGGGCGTGAGTTTGCCGGTTCTGGCTTCCTGGATCAGCAGACCAGCGCCAAAGCTCACCCCCAGCATCACACCGATGACGATGGTATTGGCGGCTTCACGACCTATACCAAGCAACCTCAACGCCGGGAACAGCAGTGCATGTAATAAGCGCTCGACCCCTATGCGGCGCAGCAGCTTGAGCAAGGTGATCAGCGCCAGAATGACGAAGAAAATGCCCGCCAGGGTTTGCCCCTGGACCAGAGCCCAGCCCAACAGGCTAACTTCCTGATAGTCTGGCTGCCAGGCCAGCTCATTGCTTTGCTGCAGCCAGCCCCCGGCCTGATATACCCGATGCAGAATCCAGGCAAGCACCAGTGCGCCACCAACCCGCAGCAAGATGGTCAGCCACCATGGCGCTCCTACCTTGCGGGCAACAGCGCCTTCCATGGGTATGGCGTGGCCGACAATCATCAGGGTACCCAGCACACTCACCTGGGCGACGGTCAGAGTCTCGGTTCGGGCCACTTCAAAAAACAGCACCATCCCGGTGTAGATATTGGTCAACAAGGTGGCGGCCCAAACGATGCCCAGGGATTCAGGCAAGCCCAGGCTCGACATCAAAGGTGCCAGCAATGCGCCCAGCCACTGGGTGAAACCAAGCAGCTCAAGCGCTTTCACGATGATCAGGGTGGGTACCATGATCTTCAGCAGGGTCCAGTAGACAAGGGCGGTCTGCTTGAGGGTATTAATGGTCGGGGTCTTCAGGATGTAGTACAGCCGGGTCAACATGGCAAAGCTCGAGAATCCTTATGGAGGCACCATTCTAAGGCGTCATTACCTCATATTTCGTTTGATTGCGCCATTCTGGATAATAATAGGCGTTTATGCTGGATCCTGAGAAATATTATGCACTTTGATCGTCTGGACCTTCGCATCATGGATTGCCAATCATAGCTCAGCGCATACCCAAACCGGCGAGATGCACTATCTTTACTTCACCAGCCTTTCATCGCGAGATCGAAATAATGACACACTACAAGATCGTGGACGTTATTGACCAACCTAAGACCGAAGCCGGCCTGATGTTGTATGAGGTCACCATCGAAGACATGAGCGGGAACCTGACCACAACGACAATCACCACCCTACCGGGTCAATTCAGAGAGGTGATAGCGGCACAGTACCCTGACGCAAAAATCACCTACTCCTTTGATACCTCCGGCATGGATGAGTTCCTGGATCCAGAGCAGGACCAATAAGAGTATCTGCTGGCCGCGGCTGTACAGTGTGCCGGCGGCGCCCCTATACTTCCCCCTTTCGCGACTCGACAGGTTTATTCCCAGCATGGCTAAAATCGGCACCTTCAATTCAATGGAAGTGATCTCACTCAAGGACTTCGGCGCCTTCCTCGACGGTGAAAACCTTGGCTCCATTCTGCTGCCCAAAAAGCAGTGCCCGGAAAACCTCCAGGAAGGTGACGTCGTCAACGCTTTCATTTATCTGGACTCGGAAGACCGGCTGATCGCAACCCGCATCAGACCCATGGTTGAAGTCGGCCAGTGTGCTCTGCTGGAAGTCAAACAACTCACCTCCTTTGGCGCCTTTCTGGATTGGGGCCTGCCGAAAGAACTGCTGGTACCCTTTGGTGAGCAACGCAAACCCATGCAACCCGGTGAGAAGCATGTGGTGTATTTGTTTGTCGACAACCTCACCCATCGCATCACCGGAAGCACCAAGCTGAGCAACTTTTTACCAGAAGAAACCGATGCCTACCGAGTCAATGACTCGGTCGACCTGCTGATAGCTGCCCGAACGGATCTCGGTTACCGAGCTGTTGTCGATCAGCGCTGCCTGGGTATGGTGTTCAATGAAGACGTATTGCAGCCGTTGAGCATTGGCCAGCGAATAAAAGGCTACATAAAGACCGTTCGTGACGACCATAAAGTTGACCTTATGTTGCAACTGCAAGGTCACGAGGCCCGAGTCGACATCGCCGACCGAATTCTAAAAGAATTAGCGGCCAATGGCGGCGTGCTGCCATTGTCCGATCGCTCCAGTCCGGAAGCAATCTATCAGGCTTTTCAGGTCAGCAAGGGAAACTTCAAGAAAGCCATTGGCCGTTTATTGAAGCAGGAAAAAATTAGCCAGGAGTCAGATCGAATCGTGCTGAAATCGGGAACCAAACAGCCTTAAATACACTCAACCATAGCCAGGACACAACAATGAGCTCGCAAAGACAGCAACTGAAATTCGAGAACGCTCACGGTCAGACCCTGGCAGGTTTGCTCGAACTGCCCAGCGGGCCCGTACAGGGCTATGCACTCTTCGCCCACTGTTTTACCTGTGGTAAGGACATTCGCTCGGCGTCTCGTATCTCCCGGACCCTGGCCGTACGTGGTATTGCCACCTTGAGGTTCGATTTTACCGGCCTGGGCAACAGCGATGGCGACTTTGCCAACACCAACTTCTCGTCCAATGTGGATGATCTGGTGGCTGCTGCGGAGCATCTGGGCAAGCACTTTCGCGCACCGGTTCTGCTGATAGGGCATAGCCTGGGTGGTGCGGCCATTCTGGCGGCAGCAGAAAGAGTACCCTCAGCGAAAGCCGTGGTTACCATAGCCGCGCCGTCATCACCGGATCATGTGGCGCATTTGTTCGATGATCACCGAGAGGACATCGCCGAGGATGGTGAGGCCGAGGTCTGCCTGGCAGGACGACCATTCCGCATCCGCAAACAGTTTCTGGAAGATATCGAAAGCCACAATCTGGCAAAGCACATACGCAACCTGCGCCGACCTCTGTTGATCTTTCACGCCCCTATGGATCAGACGGTGCCTATCAACGAAGCAGCCACCATTTACGGCCATGCTCTGCATCCCAAAAGCTTTGTCTCCCTGGACGACGCTGACCATTTGATTACCGATGACGCCGACGCCGCCTACATTGCCGACACCCTGGCCGCCTGGGTCAAGCGCTATCTGGAGTCAGAAACCGATGGTAGTAGCAGACCGGAAGTGCAGAAAGGACAGGTGCTGATCACCGAGCAGGACAATGGCTTTACCCGCCATGTCTACGCCGACAATCACCACTGGCTGGCCGATGAACCCACAGCAGTCGGTGGCAAGAACCTCGGGCCAGATCCCTATGAGCATCTTCTGGCGGCCCTGGGCACCTGTACCTCCATGACCATCCGCATGTATGCCAACCACAAGAAATGGCCTGTAGAGGATATTCAGGTATCACTCAGTCACAGCCGCGAACATTGCGAGGATTGCGCAGCCGCCGGTGAGAAAACGGACAGCAAAGGCCGGATCGATGTTATTCACCGAACCGTGACCATCGATGCACCAGAGCTGACTGAAGACCAACTCCAGCGCCTGCTGCAAGTGGCCGACCGCTGCCCGGTGCACAAGACATTGCGCAATACCATTCGGGTAGAGACAGAGCGGGGCAAGGGGGCTCCATAACCGTTCTGTGAGTGTTTCCTGTAGGCAGGATTAGCCTGCTTTGCTTGAGCCGCAAGCTGGCTATCGTTATGCTGGGATGGCAACAAGACTATCAAGCACCTTCGCAGACATTAGCTTACAAGGAGTAGAAGAATGAAGAATGTTCGTACGGCAGTATTATGTCTGACGGTAACCCTGGCCGGCTGTGGAACCATGGATCCAATGAGTGCCCTCAATTCAGCCACCAGTTCGGCAGGCTCAGCGGCCGGGCGGGTGATTGGTGAAGCCATTGGCGAAGCCGTGGTGCGTCGCTATACACCGCAATTCACCCAGTTCTACACCGGCTATCTGATGCAAATGGCCTTCAACAGCCAGGGCTATGCCCTCACCAATGGCACCCGCAGTTATCAGCCTGGTGAATACACCGAGTGGGCTGTGGTCTCCAGAGATGACGACGTTCCAGAAAACACCATGCGGCGCGCCCTGCTCCGGCGCATGGACAATGGCCAGGAATGGTGGCAAGTCGTCTATCAGGACAACGCCAGTGACGACGTCATCATCATGGAGGCCTTGTTCTCCGAAAATCAGGAGCAGATGCTGCGTTTACGCACCCAGTTCCCCGACGACGCCGAGCCTCAGGAAGTACCAGTGGACCAGCACAACTATTTTCCACCCAGAGTGCTGACGCAGGAGAGTATAGACGGCGCGACAGAAGGTCAGGAAACCATTCGAGTACCAGCCGGCAGCTTCCTGGCGACGCGGGTACGCTTTGGCACTGGCGGAGCACAAGAGATATGGTGGCTGAGTGATCAAGTCCCTGGTGGTGTAGTGCAACACCAGGTCTCGTCCACTAACGCTGATACCACCGCTGAAGACACCGAAGGCATGGCCGATGCCTATACCATGCAGCTGCAGCGCTATGGCAGCGGCGCGACCAGTCGATTGGGTATCTGAACAAGTGCCTCAGTTGAGGCGCAATACTGGTGAAGGGCAGGCTACTGAGGACGATAACGCATACTAATGGCCTTATATCGTCCATCCTGCTGAATCGCTTCAAAGGCGATTCGCAGTTGGCGTATGATCGATTGATCAACCCCCTGCCCTGCACCAAGGTACATGGCTTCGGTTTCAAAGCTTAAAACAGACGCCAAAGATGGCGCCTGGCCGGGTGCTTCCACCTCAATAAGGTAATAAGCCATCATCTCACGAGCCAGCCAATAAGTGCCACGTCGGTTCATCAGCATCCGAGCCCCTAAACGTTCGCTATTGATCTCAAAAAGGCTGGAGTACCCCTGCTGTTGCAGATATTCCAGGCCCGGGCTTTCGCGCTGCACCATCGGTTGCGCTCTGGCCCAGGGCGCCATCAGATAGTTGAAAACAACACCGGCATCAACGGCAATCAAACGCAGGGCAGCCTGGGCAACACTCTGGGCACCTCAGGCCTAGGTTAAAGCCTCGAACACAGAGTCAGACGATGAGTTTGGATGGAGCGTCGCACTCTCAGGCAATGGCGATACCCTGGCGGTTGGGGCTCCACTTGAAAACAGCAACGCCAAGGACATCGGCGGTGATCAGACCAACAATGACGCCAGCAGCAGCGGCGCGGTTTACCTTTACTGATCGAAATTGAGCCGTAACACTCGGGCACTTGAGCCCGGGTTTACTGTCGAGCTTTTCAATGGTCGCCCAGGGCTCTCATCTTTACGCCATAATCCTGACCCCCTGGTCGCAAACAAGCAAGATTCGAGCGTTGCGATGACTCTACCCTCATGTTAACTATGCCAAGCTCCCGAAAATTTTTTAAGGGTCTGCTGGTCCATGCGCGTAGTACTTTTTAGAGTTTGGCCGCTTTTGCTCGGAATAGTGCTCATCATGCTGGGCAACGGCATGCACTTCACACTGATTGGCCTGCGCGGTGGCATTGAGGGTTTCTCGGCGAGTGAACTGGCCGTTGTCACCTCCAGCTACTTCGTGGGCTTTTTGTCCGGCGCCCGTTTTAGCCCGGTGCTGATCCGTCGGGTGGGTCATGTTCGTGTGTTCGCGGCCCTGGGCAGCTTCATGTCGGCCGGGCTGATTGCCTTTCCCCTTGTAACCGAACCCTGGGCCTGGACCATTTTGCGCCTATTGGTTGGCTTCTGCATGTCGGGCATTTACGTGACCGCTGAGAGCTGGCTGAACGACGCCGCTACCAACGAGACGCGCGGCAAAGTACTCTCGGCCTATATGATCGCCCAGACACTTGGCATTATTGGCGCCCAGGGGCTGCTTACCTTGGGTGATGCTGCAACATCGGTGCTCTTTATTTGCGCCTCCATTCTGGTATCGATCTCCTTTGCGCCCATTCTACTGTCAGTGGCCCACGTACCGACCATTGAAGTTGCTCGCCCCATGTCACTGCGTAAACTCTATTTGAGTTCCCCACTTGGCACCGTAGGGATATTCCTGCTGGGCAGCGCCTATGCCACTCAAGCGGGGATGGGAGCTGTTTTTGGCTCACAGATTGGGCTAACGGCGTCGCAAATCGCGCTGTTCGTCGCCATGCTGTTCGCCGGAGCCCTGGCTCTGCAATACCCCATTGGCTTGTTGTCAGACAGAATGGACCGTCGCAAACTGATTTTTGGTGCTGCCACAACGGGGGCGACTTTCTGCTTGCTGGGCTGGGTAACAGGTGGCCATTTGTGGCTCTTGATGGTTGCCGCCTTCTTCGCTGGCGGCGTCACGACACCGCTCTATGCGCTTTTTCTGGCTTACACCAACGATTACCTATCCACTGAGGATATGCCTGCCGCATCAGGGGGCCTGGTCTTCACCTTCGGGCTCGGCGCCATAACCGGCCCGCTGATTACGGGCTGGGCAATGCAAAGCCTTGGCCCCTACGCATTCTGGCCGGTACTGAGCACCACCTTTCTGAGCATCGCACTCTATGCGCTTTACCGCATGACCCAGCGTACAGTAGCGCCTATGGAAGCAACCGAAAGCTACCTTGGAGTCGTGCCTACCGCATCTCCCGTAGCTGTGGAGGCAGCGGGAGCCTGGGCCGCAGAGCACGCAGAAGCGGAGCACAGTGAAGACCTGAGACCGGAATCCGACAAGGCCTGATCCTCTGCTGGTTGACGGAACAGGAAGATGGCAAGCCTCTCACTTCGGCTGATAAACAACCACACGGTTGCGGCCCTTGTGTTTGGCCTGGTATAACGCCCGGTCCGCTTCAGAGGCCAAATCACGGACCGAGGCTTTATCGGTGTCTGACCCACCCTGATACAACCGCATCCCAATGGAAACTGTCACCTTGCCCAGCGGGCAATCTGCAGAAGGGATTGCCAGGGCCTCCACACCGGCGCGAACGGCCTCTGCCAAAGTCTCTGCCTCAACGGGGTTGGTTACTGTGAACAAAGCACCGAACTCCTCACCGCCCAGGCGAAAATTCAAATCGCAGGTCCGTTTGAAAGTGCCTTTCATGACGTCCGCTATAGCCTGCAGAACCTCGTCACCTTTTGGGTGCCCGTAGTAGTCGTTGTAAGCTTTAAAGAAATCAACATCCAGGGTCAAGAAACACAATACAGTTCCCTCACGGCGGGCTTTGGCCAACAGTACCGGCATGACATCATCAAAATGCCGGCGATTATAGAGACCGGTCAAGCCATCAGTTGTGGACAGTTCCAGCAGCCTTGCCTGGGCATTATTTAGCCGCCTTGTCGCTTCCACTCTGGTCACTTCGTAGTAATAAAGTGTCCCGCAGAGTGCCAGAATGCTGACACTCATATTCAGGAGTGTTCTGACAATCGTTGCTGTGGGCTCAGGGTCTACCACCGTCATATTGTAAACAGTACCCGCAGCGATCAATAGAAAGAAAAAACCCGAGTACAGCCCCCCGATAAGGCGACCCTTCAGGAAAAACGCAAAAGGAAAATAAACGGCTGCCCACATATAGGCTTGATCCTGGTCGTGGGTGAAGATCAGATAGACACCCAACCCGAAAAACGCAATGAAATTCAGGACAGAAGCAGCTCGTTCAATCTGGTAACTGAACCGTAGATAAAGGATCGTTGTCAATGTGACCCCGAACCCCACCAGATTAATCACTACCAGGTAAATGTAACCGGTCCAGAACAAGTGGAAACCAAAAAAAACGATGGTCACTGCAATGGTAAAGAGCAACATGACATTGATCAGATAGACCCGTCTGTGCTCCCGATGATTTTCATCGACTTGTCCTCCGACGGTTACATAATCCCACCACAGGCGCTTCAAGTATTGCCTCCCCCTCGCCCCAACTTTGCTTTCATTGCTGCCTACTCTATCGAGGACTTTTAAACAGTAAAGGATAACATAGCTCAGAAGGATAGCAGGCTTTGATGCATCAGCCTGGTTTGTGGCAAGGCGGGGAAAGAAATGACCCGGTTTGACACTCAGAAGAGATGAGTCTCAAGGGGCGACAGACGTCGCCCCAAAAGTCAGGGTTGATCGGCCTTACTCTGCAGACATGAAATACCTGAGACTACTACGGCCCAGGTTGGGGCGCGCTATTGCAACCCTATTACCCGTTTGTGGATCGCAATCGTACTGGGTATGACCGTCTAGTGTGATTTCGATCACATCATCCGCTCCCAAGCTAAAGCCAGGCAGTAGTTCATGAACCAGTCGATTTCCCATTCTGTCAATGGGAGTGGTTTGATCACTCCACGACATCAGCTCACTGCCACCGACCACTTTGGCCACAACGTCAACGTCATAGTTTGCCCAATACTCTATAACGTTGGCATCACGATAACCGCTGGTTATTTCGGTAACGATTTGTCGAACTGGCGAGTTGTTAAAGTTGTCCAGCTCTTCCTGTGAAAAGACAGAGCCACTTAAAACCACTTTGGCTGCGACAGGAATGCTCGGATTTTCTGTCGCATCATTAGCATCCGCACAGAATCCGCTGGCTGCCTGATTCGGACTACTGTCAACTCTGAAGAAGAGGTCTCCTCGAACATAACCTTCCAAACTGGCGCTGTCGGGTTCAGGAGGCAGTACTTCTACAAATCCAGTGTCGGTAAGTGGCGCATCTGTACCAATAACAGTGGGAACCTGGGTGAAAAGTTTAGTGACATTGTAAGGCTTGAATTGTTCACGTGTGAATAACTCAATATTGAACAGCTCATCTACGGTGACGTTCCCGGATGAACCATCAATGGCAACAGGGGCAATGCCGCGATTCTCGCACTCAGTCAAGTCTTCTTTGAAGTCGAAATCGTCACCATCCACTCGAATGCAGACTTCAAACTCTACCAGGTCCTCATCGAAATTACCGGCGCTCTGATAGTCGCCGTCGTAGCATATTCCTCGAGATGAGTTGATATTACCATTGAAGTACAGATAGACACCATCGGTCATGACCCGCATACCGCATGCACCATCACCCATACCCTGAGAACCAGTGACTGACATTTGAATCAAGCCGGAGGCTGCATCAGAGTATACACGGTAAAGTCCAGTAGAGCCGGTGGTATAAGCTTCAAAATCATTTTCTTCGTCATAGTCAGGTTGTGATCCGTCAGTATTGAAACCAGCCACTGCGCGGCCAACTGTAAACCACGCATCAATGTCGCCTGCAGCGGTCAAGGTGATGAAGTAGGTGTTAAGCCCCTCATCATTACCTTCAACCACCCGGATGGAGCCATCGTCATCCAGGCCCATAGCAACCCACTCACTTGCAATGCCGTTTTCCGAGTTAAGCGCCATCAAACAGTTTACCGAAATACTGCCTGGAATACCCATTCCTGAAATATCGTCGCCATTCTCGAAGCTCAAAGTGGGCGTCATTACAGCTTCAACGTACACATCGGAATTGGGGTCTGCACAGGCATAGTAGCGTGTGGGATCCAGATAGGGGTTTATCGCTTCATCGATGCGTGTTAAAGAAGCTCGAATATCGGTAAAGAAACCTGAAAAGAAGGTTTCCTTCATTTGATAACTCATGAGGCAGGCATTGAACAGGTAATCGCTTTGATCATCAATGGGTGCTTCAGCACCGTAGGTCTCGTTACAGTAATCGAACGCATTAAAGCCACTAGTACCTCCATCGCGAGCGCTAAAGGTTCGCAGCATCATGCTTTGCGCAGAAACGTTTATCTCGGTGCGCAACGCATTGGGGGTTTGAGCGTCTACAGCAGGAGCCGTTTTCATCGCAGTCAGCATGCGCGGGTTTGTATCCTGATCGGTTGCTTGACCACCACTACTACTATTGTTATTGCTATTGCTATCGCATGCGGTAAGTACGAACATCGCGAAAACAAGGAAACTGAACAGGAAGGCCGGTCGGATTGATTTGGAATCATTTTTATTCAACGTTTTAGTCCTCATCTCGAGTTAACTAATAGGCGCTGCTTGAGCCGGTTTGGGACCTTGTTTGCGAGGCTGATCGTGTTGATGGCTTCCTGGCATGGTCACCAATGCTTAAAGAGTATTGGTTATTTATTACTCTATAAAAGATGAGAATAGAAAAGGATCATCTGAACGTCAAATCCATGTCAAGATCATTCCATATTGCTTGAGCAGGTGCTTGCTAACAAGTTTAAACGGCCATCTTCCGTATATTACCCCTTGTTTAATGCGGTGAATTATTGACTCATTAATGATGTAGATCCAGCCTTCTGACGACTCCCTTCCAAAGCTCACTGAGGTCTTTAGACACCGGATGGCTCGGATGGCTATCTGTAACGGCTCGTTTTTCGATTGCCATTCTTTCTACCAGGGTTGTTGATCGAACCCATCCCAATGGAGGAGCAGACTGTTCATCCTTGAAGAGCATCAGGAATTGCCGGTGCAAAGCCAGGCGTGGATTCACCCGATTAAAGAAAGGTGCGACTTTCTCGGGGGCGGTTTTTATCTCGCGGGTGAACTCTTCCAGGTCAGCATAGCTTTGAAAACACAGTGGTGTTGGCGTGAGCGGCACCAGCACCAGATCAGCAGCTCGATAAGCCTGTTCAGTCACTGTATTGATTCCCGGTGGACAATCCAGTAGTACCAAATCAAATTGGGTTTTCAGCGATTTCAGCAGTCGTTTAAGATGCTTCTCCGACACGGCATCACTCATCAAACGATCCAGTTTACGCAACCCTTTTCGCGCAGGCAGTATATAGACACCATCGTAAGGCGTTGCCTCGATGAAAGTACTCCAGTCGATCTCGGAGTTTAGCCAGTCTTTGGCCCGCAACTTCGGCGCGCTGCCTTGACCCAGCATATAGGTGGCAGACCCCTGAGCATCCAGGTCAATGACCAGGGTTTCGAAACCATAGCTCATGGCTTGATGTGCAAGATTGAGTGTTATCGAGGTCTTTCCAACCCCGCCTTTCTGGCTATGAAGCGCGACAACTTTCATATTTACTGGCCCCTGCTACATGAACTCCGATTAGACCACGGCAGACAAGAATGCTCCAGAGCCACACAATAACCGGATCGCTTTAAAATGGTAGCTGACCAATAATATAACGCACTTACCCTTGTCTCGGCTGCCGTTTCTATTCAATACAATCAGTGCGCCAGCGAACAGACTTGCTGAATACGAAGATCTATTCTGACCTTCGATGAGGCGAGGGAGCAGCCTCTACAGGGAGTTACATCGTGCGCTGCAAGGAAGAATGCGCAAACCAACTTCGGACCAGTTAAAAAGAAGGAGTAACGTATGAACAATATCGTCTATATAGTGGGAGCAATCGTAATCGTTTTGGTGATTCTCTCCTTTCTCGGCTTCCGTTAAGACGTCACCCTCACCAACTTTTCCTGATGACATTCAGTAATGCCTGGGATATTTTGAACCATTAATGAAGATAGAATCACACAATGACAGGTCATGTCTAAAACAGATCATCGGACTGGCCGGCTGGTTGGTTGTGACCTTCGCTGCAGCTGCGCTAGGGGCACTGGCCTCGTCGCACGCCGAGACTTTTTATCTCAACCTCGAGTTGCCAGTCTGGGCACCACCACCTTGGCTGTTTGGCCCGGTATGGAGCTTCCTTTACCTGATGATCGCGATAGCAGCATGGCTGGTATGGCGAATGCACGGCTTTCGCCATGCGGGTTTTGCTCTCGGGCTGTTTTTGGTCCAGTTGGTAGCCAACGCTCTATGGACATGGCTGTTTTTCAGCTGGCGTCTGGGTGCAATAGCCTTTATTGAAATATTGATTCTCTGGGCACTTATTGCGGCGCTTATTGTGGCTTTTTGGCGACTGAACAAGGTAGCAGCATTGTTACTTGTGCCCTATATAGCCTGGGTGAGCTTTGCCGCCGCGTTGACCTACTCAACCTGGACTCTTAATCCTGGCATTCTGTAAAGCAAACCCCATTCGTTGCCTGTTATTCCATAGGTATTTGAGTCCCGTCCTTGACCGACACCATCCTTCTGACGGCAGGGCTTCTGCTGCTCGGCTATATCATTATTCAACATGTCGAAGGAAATATGTGGTCGTACCCATGATCCAGCACAAGGCAGTTGATCTGGCACCAGCGCTTCAGATCTCAGTACAGGTGCTCTTCGGCCTCATCTTCGGAGCGGTCGGTTTGATCCTTGCGGCACCGCTCACGATCGTAGCCATGATTTCAGTCCAGAAACTCTGGGTAGAGCATGCATTGGGGGACAAGGTAACCTAGCGTTGGTTAACACTGTGCGTAGGTTGTGCAGCTTTCAGCTGCTTTGTTTGCTTGTTCCCGCAACTCTACCTTGCGTATCTTGCCTGTGGCCGTGCGCGGAATGGTTTCGAAAACAAAGCGTCCTGGCACCTTATAGGGAGCGAGGTGATCACGACACCACTGACGCAACTTCTGCGCATCTGCCTCGCTGCCGTGGGCAAGTTCAATGAAAGCGCAGGGTGTTTCACCCCATTTTTCGTGTGGCATCGCCACCACGGCCGCCACATTCACGGCGGGGTGTCGATACAACACTTCCTCGATTTCTATGGACGATATGTTCTCTCCACCAGAAATAATGATGTCCTTGGAGCGGTCCTTTAACTGAAGGTAACCGTCTGGATGCACGACAGCCAAATCGCCGGAATGAAACCAGCCTCCCGCAAAGGCTTTGGCAGTGGCGTCGGGATTGCGAAAATAGCCTTTCATCACGACGTTACCGCGAAACATGACCTCGCCCAGCGTTTCGCCATCATGAGGCACCGGAACCCCGCTGACAGGGTCGATCACTTCCAATTGCTCCAGCGGCAGGTAACGTACGCCCTGGCGGGCCTTGAGCCGCGCCTGCTCCTCAGGTGGGCTACTTGACCAATTGACATGCCAGTCGTTCACCACGGCCGGGCCGTAGGTCTCGGTCAGTCCGTACAGGTGTGTAACCTCGAAACCCAGGGTGTTCATTCTGGCCAACAGTTTTTCAGGCGGTGGCGCGGCAGCGGTAAAAAACTGCACCGGACGATGCAGCGTTCGCCTTTCCTCTGCCGGCGCCTCTACCAGAAGCGACATGACCACCGGCGCGCCGCACAGGTGGGTTACTCCTTCATCAGCCAGTGCAGCCCAGATCGGCCCGGCACTGACCTGACGCAAACACACATGAGTGCCGACGATGGCCGACAAGGTCCAGGGGAAACACCAGCCGTTGCAGTGAAACATCGGCAAAGTCCACAAATAGACCGCGTGCTTTGCCATTGAGGTGGTCAGGGCATTGCCCTGTGCCAACAGATAGGCGCCGCGATGGTGCGATACCACTCCTTTCGGGTCTCCTGTGGTACCCGAGGTGTAGTTGATCGAGATGGCATCCCATTCGTCTTCCGGCATCAACCAATCGAATTCCGGGTCGCCCTCACCGACCAGCGCCTCGTAATCAGGCACCAAGTCCGAGTTGATTGGCGAAGTATCCTCGGGGTCATCGTACTGAATCAGCACCGGCTTGACAGCTGCCAGCGTCAGCGCCGCTTTCACCAGCCCCATAAAGGCTCGATCGACGATAACCACTCTGGACAGGGCATGATCCAGTTGAAAGGCGATGGTGGCGGCATCCAGTCGAACGTTGATCGAATGCAGCACAGCACCACTCATCGGGACGCCATAATGACACTCCAGCATCGCAGGCGTATTGGCCAGTACCACACTGACGGTGTCGCCGCGCCTTATGGCGTAACGCTGGCTGAGTGCGGACGCGAGTTGACAGGAGCGTCGATAAAACTCCGCATAGGTACGGCGCAGCTCGCCATGCACTATGGCGACATGGTCCGGAAACACCTGCGCCGACCGTTCGAGAAACTGCAACGGCGTCAAAGGCTGATGGTTGGCCGGGTTGCGGTCCAGATCCGTGTTGTAAGGGTTGGCCGTCATGGTTTCAGGCATCCTGCCAGGCGGGTGGGCGCTTTTCGAGAAAGGCACTGATGCCCTCTTGTGCATCCTGAGCCAACATGTTGTCGACCATGACTTTGGATGCATAGGTGTAGGCTTCGGCCAGCGGCATCTCGCGCTGTGCGTAAAAGGCGCGTTTTCCGGTCGCCAGCGTCATTTGCGAACGCGAGGCGATCTGCTGCGCCATGGCCATGGTTGCACTGGTCAAATCGTCAGCGGCCACGGCTCTATTGACCAGGCCCATTTCAGCAGCCCGTGAAGCACCGACCATATCGCCGGTCAGCAGCATTTCCATAGCGTGCTTGTTCGACACATTGCGCGACAACGCCACCATGGGTGTGGAACAAAACAGGCCAATGGCAACACCTGGTGTGCAAAAGCGCGCCGTCTCGGACGCTACCGCCAGGTCGCAACTGGCCACCAGTTGGCAACCCGCCGCCGTTGCCACACCACCCACTTCGGCAATCACCGGCTTCGGGCAGGTCACTATGGCTTGCATTACACTGGCACAGAGGTTCATTACCCGCGTGAAGAGTGCGCGACCACGATCCTGCTCTGCGCGCGCTGCAGTCAGCTCCTTCAGATCGTGACCGGCACAAAAGGCCGGCCCCTTTGCTGCCAATACGATCACTCGCACCTGAGCATTGCCGGAAGCATGGTCCAGGGCTGCCGCCAGTTGCTCGAGCATTGCCTCAGAAAGCGCATTGCGGCGAGCCATGTCATTCAGGGTCAAACGCAGGACGCCGTCGGTACCCAAATCACTCAATAGCAGGTCGTTGTCTTGCATGGGAGTGCTCCTGTTCTTGTTGTGTGTGCAAATCAGAGACCCTGCTCAGGCCGCTACCAGTTGCTTTTTCGGATCATAAAAAGGCTTGTCGACCACCATGGCTTGCTGCGCCCCCTGGGGCATCAGAACCTCGAACCGGGTACCGATATCGGCGCTGTCGATATCGACCATGGCCAGAGCGATGTTGTAGCCGAGCCGTGGCGAGTAGACCGCAGAAGTAACCTTGCCGACGGTGTTGCCATCCTGAGTCACCGCCCAGAACTCGGAGTTCGGCCCCGCAAGCGGCTCGCCTTCGATAAAGAGCCCAACCTGCTTGCGACGTAGGCCTTCGTCGTGAATGCGCCGCAGCGCAGCCTTACCGATGAATTCCGCTGGCATATCGAGATCGACCAGCCGGCCGAGGCCAACCTCGTACGGGTTGGTGTGCCGGTCGGCATCGGCGTGGTAGGAGAGCATGCCGCCTTCGATGCGACGAATGGTCGAAGTATGGCCTGGCGCCAGGCCGAAGGGTTGACCGGCTACCATGATGCGCTCCCAGAGCTCGTTGCCGTAGGCACTGTCGCGCAGGTAAATCTCATACCCCAACTCGCACGACCACCCGGTCCGCGATACAACCAGGGGAATACCATCGAGCTCGACTTCGCGCAGCCAGAAATAGGCCAGGTCCATGATGCTGTCACCAAAGAGCGCTTGCATGATCTGCCCCGATGCCGGGCCCTGGAGCTGCAAAGGCGATACATCCGGCTCGCTGATGGTCACGTCGAGACCGGCATAAATGGCAATACCTTGGGCCCACAACAGAATGTCGCTGTCGGCCAGTGATAACCAGAAGTGATTTTCACCCAGGCGCAGCAGTATCGGATCGTTGAGGATGCCGCCATCGGCATTGGTGATCAGTACGTACTTGCACTGCCCAACGGACAGCGTGGACAGGTTGCGCGGCGTCAGCAATTGAACAAAGCGGGCCGCATCCGGCCCGGTGATCTCGACCTGACGCTCCACACCCACATCGCACAGGATGGCCGTGCTGATCAGGTTCCAGAAATTCTGTTCCGGATCACCAAAATCGCGCGGGATGTACATATGGTTGTAAACCGAATAGCCCTGCGCGCCCCAGCGCACTGTGGCATCGAAATAGGGAGATTTGCGGATCTGGGTACCAAAACCGGTGTTGACTGTGAATGCCATTCTCATTGCCCCTCTTGTCTATCAACGGCAATAGGTGCCGTGATCTTTATTGTTCGGGCAGAATAGCGTTAAAGTCGTGAATTTTCGGTCTGTATAAAGGGGAATCAGGCGACCAAACAGTCTTTTGTTTGTCGCCATGGAGACTGATTGGACAGAAGGAATTGCTTTACACCAACAGCCATAAAATCAGCGTTTTTGCCTTTCTCAGGCCACCAGTCCAACGGGTTCCGGGAGCGCATGCGCACGACAGCATGCCGTCACTGTGTTGGCCAGCAAGCAGGCGATGGTCATCGGGCCGACGCCACCTGGAACCGGGGTAATAGCGCCTGCGATTTCTCTGGCGGAATCAAAATCCACATCGCCTACAAGCCGTGCTTTAGCATCGCCCTGCTCAATTCTATTAATGCCAACATCAATCACGGTTGCACCGGGCTTTATCCACTCGCCCAGGACAAAGCCGGGCCTTCCAACGGCGGCGACAATAATATCGGCCCCCTTGAGGACTTCGGGCAAGTTACGCGTGCGCGAATGGGCCACCGTTACGGTGCAGCTGTCCTTGAGCAACAACTGAGCCATGGGCTTGCCAACAATGTTCGAGCGACCAATCACAACGGCATTCAGGCCAGACAGATCACCGCAGTACTCACGCAGCATCATCAGGCACCCCAATGGAGTACAGGGCACCATGGCCTTTTGCCCCGTGGCCAAACGGCCAACGTTGGAAATATGAAAACCATCGACATCCTTGGCTGCGTCTATGGCATTAATGACGAGAGCTTCGTTGAGGTGCGCCGGTAAAGGCAACTGTACCAATATGCCATGCACGGCGGGGTCCACATTGAGTTGCTGAATCAACCCTAGCAGCTCGGTCTCTGTCGTATCTGCAGCCAACCTGTGCTCGTAGGAGTTCATGCCTACATCCACCGTTTGCTTGCCCTTGGAACGCACATAGACCTGAGACGCCGGATCTTCCCCCACCAACACCACAGCAAGGCCGGGTGTGACTCCGTGCTCCTGCTTCAGCAAGGAAACATGTTGAGCGACCCGCTCACGCACTGTGGCTGCAAATGCTCTACCGTCAATGATTCGTGCAGTCATCTAATAGTCTTCTCTGTTAATGGTTACTCAGTATGGTCACTGATGAGTCGTTTGAGCGGGCTTGGCCAGGGCAACCAGATCGGGCTGACTGTCCTTGATCTGACGCGTGACGATATAGGTATAGTATCGATCGATGTTCAGCTCTTCCGCCAGCAGGCCGTCCATCAAGGCCTGAAAGGCCGACATGCATGGCACCACCACCTTCAGTACGTAATCTGTGCCACCGCCGGTAGCAAAGCATTCGGTAATTTCCCGCGCGTCGCGAACGTAGGCCTCGAATCGATCAAAATCCTGCTTGCGGTGATGCAACAAGGCGACGGTTACAATGACCTGGGTGAGATCGATGATCCGATCCATGGCGATGTCGGCATGGTAGCTTCGGATAAAACCGGCCGATTTTAACCGATCCAGACGCGCCCAGCACGGAGTTGGCGACAGATTGACGATTTCTGCCAACCTCGTCTTGCTCAGTTGGCCGTGGCTCTGAACCGCGGCCAGAATACGAATGTCGATGGCATCAAGGGCTGATTTCTTCATCCGGCTGCCTATGTGAGGCATATCAGGACATGCCGCCAACCAATGAAAATACTGAATACCGCTGGATGCTAGACCTCAGACCAGAGCAATGCATGACCCAGTGCGACACCGGGATACCCGTTAACGCCGAACCCCGCAACCCAACCTACATGAACGCCCTCCTCAATTTGAGGTAAGTGGTAACTGGTTCGCCAACATCAACTTGTGTAGAAAAAAATGTTTCGAGTACATCGCCAGGAAAATCAAGCCAGCTATCAGCACTGAAAGCCATTTATCTAACCTGGTGTACTGTGGTTGTCTCGAAGCCCATAGCAAAATGGGATCCAGTCACCTGGCATGCTCTTCAATCAAGGGTCACTGCAGATCGCATAAGTCGTCAGATTGTGGCTCTCTGCGCTGTCATTCAGAAAGCCATTGGTCCATCCGTACTCCGTTACAAGTCCACGGCTTGAACGATACTCATACTGAGTCTCGGTAAAGGTTTCACTAGACCCAGCTCCGGGAACCAATACGCCACCGCTCAGGGCAATCTGGCCTGTTTCACACCAGGTCATCATTCGAGCAAAGCTACCTGGACCAACGAGTTGTGTACTCTCTGTCGCTGTGTAGCCCCGAGTCGGTGGCGCACAGACGCTATAAGTATCAAAGGTCCGGCTTTCTGCGCTCTTATTAGCGATGCCCACTGCCCACTGACTCGGAACGCCGGAAAACATACTGGGCCGCGAGTACTGAAGCTGAACGTCCGGCTGGTCTAGCACAAAGCCATGGATCCTGAATCCACCACCGTAAACCACATGATCCGGATCTGAACAGGCGGTAATAGCCCTGGTAAAGGAGCCTGCGGTCATGGTCAGCTCATCGGTGATGACCTCAAGACCCTCAGGTGCTTCGGCACATACCGCGTATAGGAGGGCCTCGTAGTCGTTATTGCTTTCATTGGACACCCCCGTCGCCCACGCACTGGTTTCTGAACCGACAATGCCCGGATTGCTTCGCTGGATCCGTGTGTCTGTTTGCCCCGACTCACCGTCCAAACGCACACCTCCGGAGAATGCCTGCAAGCCTGCGGGGCATTCAACAGCCCGGACAACATAACCGCCTGCATCCAGATCAACCCGTTCTTCGACTCGCACATACCCCGTCAATTGAAGCTGAGGCTCCACCAATACACTGACTTCGTTGCTGGTCTCGCTTTCCGTTACATCTTCGATCACCGCCGTCACCACCGCATAATAGGTCGTGCCGTTATCCAGCCCCTCCAGGGTATATTCCGTAGCCGCCGTTTCAACCCAATAAGAGCCAGGGTTGGACGGATCGACATCAGGATCTGTGTTGTAAGCCAGGATGTAGCCCGTGGCGTCGCCTGCCTCATCCCAGGCGAAACTGATCTGACCATCATCCGCTTCACCGGTCAGGTTTTCGGGCGCTGCCAGGTTGACTGGCTCAAAACTCACCAGCACTTCACAAGCCTCGGTGATGGAACCGGTGGTATAGGTGTTTTGGTCAAGATTGCCGTCACAGCCGCTGACCGAGGCTATTTGATAGTAGGTATCCGCAGTAATGGTAAAGTCTGTTGTTTGCCCTTCTTCAATTTCGATACTTTCGGGGCTGACTGTACCGCCCTCATTAGCATTTGCGGTGATGCTATGGGTTCTGGTTTCGCCACTGTCACTTCCGCACCCCGCAATAAAAACTGCGCTAATCGCAATAATCAAACACTTATCCATCCTACTGCTACCCCCAAAATCTTTTTGTTCAGATACTTCTTCTGGACTGGGGGAAGCTGCGTTGTGGGAGGTGAACAAAAGTACGCACAATCCCTATCTCCAACTATTCTGGCCCCTCTGTCCCTTGAGCGCCCCACCGTAGCATGTATAAACCAACACTGGCCACCATGCTTTTATACGGAATATTTATAGATACCTGATTTGCTTATGCGCTTAAATGCAGCCTTTGAAATGGCATTTCTGTCACTGGTGGTTTTTATCAACACTATCTTCAAATTCGCCCACTGAATCTTTCATAACCTCACGTGCTATGACTGTTTCATGCTCGCCCCGGGTCACGGCCACCAGGACAACCTGACCCTGTGCAATCGCATCTCCGATCAGGTCTGCAAGCTTGCCTTCCTTTTTCTCGGAACTGTCTGTTGTGGTGCCAACTGCGGCGCCAATCAATCCACCCAGGCTTGCACCCCACCCGATCATCACAAGTGGCGCAACCAACGGGCTGGCCGCGAATAGAGTCACGCTGGTTGCCGTCAGCGCCACAGTACCTAACGCACCGACGCCTGCACCCGCGGCAGTACCCACTGTACCGTCCACCAAAATATCCTTCAGCGCATCGTTGCTCTTGCCCTCAGTTGCTGGTGTAGGTGAATCTGAATCGGCCGAAAAAATATGCACGTGTTCATGTGACAAGCCTTTATCGACCAACCTCGACAATGCGTTTTCAGCGCCTACCCTAGTGGCAAAAAATCCCGAAATATGGTGACGATATTCGTTCATGATGTTCCTCCTGACGGCGGTTGTTACAAGACGGATAACGTTCAAGCGTATCCGATGAGACAGACTTCGTCTGTTCGACTTCACACACACAAGCGTGGTGCTCTTCGCACCAGTCAACACAAGCCGGAATCACTTTAGTGAAAATCACCAATCACACATCATAGAAAACATCCGGCCCCAATCTTCGCTTTCCAGCTACTTATATCTGAGTTGTCTAAAAATTCCCAAATTAAGCTTGAAATATCATTGAAACTCTACTTACCTGATCTATCGAACTTGCCATAAATCCATACTTGACTGATTTCAGCTGATTGAAGTGGTTTACAATGCAGGGAGACATGCCATGTCTAATAAACCTATAGTGTTGCTGATACACGGAATGGGAATCCACCCCCCTGAGAACATGAGCAAAGAGTTCAAGGAAGGGCTTACTGAAGCCGCAATAGGTTTTGGTGTCACTGACTTCAACCTGGACGACCACATCGAAATCGTCGAGTTTAATTACAGCGAGTCTTTTGATGCAATACGCGCCAGACTCGCGGAGCAGTCCAACAACATCCTTGGTCAATTCAATAGTTTACCGGGACAAGGCGCGGCGATCGATCTCGTTCAGCGTCTGATCCAATACCAGGCAGATCTCGACAAAGACGAGATGATCTACACCCATTGGCTGGATGTCCTGCTCTACGGGGCAACGTACTACGGCGAGCAAGTGCGGGTCGAGCTCGCAAAGGTGCTCAACGACCTTAAGGCTCGTGCAGCGGGGCGCGACATCCACATAGTCGCCCACTCACTCGGCACGGCCCTGACGCACGATACGTTAAACAAGCTTTATCGAGACGACGGCACTATCGACGACGGTTTCCCGCATTTAAAACCTGGAATCGACAACATCAAATGCCTCTGGACTTTCGCCAGCGTCAACCGGCTCGTTGCCATGCTCAATGGTATCAGCGACAAGGATGGTGTGATGTGTTCTGGGCCAACAGGCTGCACCAACTACCTTTTCAACGTTCGTCACGAACTGGACCCCTTTACCTGGTATCGCTGTTGGAAACCAGACATATCGGATGGCGCAAACATAACGACAAAGGTGGTACGTGACATCAATACCCATTCTTTTCAGGAATATGTCGCCGATCCAGGTGTCGCCCGACTCATGCTGTTGCAGATGACGCCTCTGCAGCAGCCCAGGCAACCTGCAAAGTTTAAACAGTGCAAGGAGCGGCACCTGGCCAGATCGATCAACGGACTATACGACCTTATCGAGCAAGAGACACGTGAGCTTCGCGAGAACGAGGTTCGCTCGGCACCGGAATTGCTGTTGGCAATCCATGCCTTTGTCGAGACCTCAAGGGCGCTTAGAGACAAAGAGGGACGGCAATGATGACATATATGCGCGCATTCACCCTGGCAATGTTCTGTGCGATTGGCACGAATTTATGCATTGCAGTAGAAGTGACCCCTGATATTAACTGCGACCTGAACTGGGACCCTGATGCACCCATGTTTAATTCCGGCTTCACAGAACTGAGAAATCTGGCCATAGAAACAAACAACCAACTGTGTCAATCAATGCTGGTGATAGAAGGAGGTGCGGCAAACCAGGTACGACGCTCACTGCTCGATTTCAATGCAGAGGCTCGCATGCTGATATACGAGGCTTTCCCTCCTGAGAGCTTTACCGGAATCGGCGCGCCGTTCGACTATTTCGAATCGACCCTGTTCGAGCTTGAAGGTAATCTCATAGATGCGGACCTCGATAGACTTAGCGCAGGCCTCGATATAGAAACCTTTGGTTCAGAGTTCTACTTCAACACCATGCCATCAAGTAGCCGGGTTCGGTTTCCTCCAGAACTGGATGAGCAATGCCTTAACGTAGTTGGCAGCAGTAATCGCTACGAGAGCTGCCAACAAGCGCTGGAGGATGCCAGCGTCGCTTTTAACGCCTATCGCCACTCCTACGATCAATACCGTTTCGACCAGAACCGTCGCGAACTGACCACCCTCCGCGACGAGTGGAAGCGCTTTCTCGATGAGAGTCGAAGCCAAACACTGGTCGACGTGTGGTTCACAACACTCATGCATCGCAACTACTACGCCCAGAATCGCCTCGTGCCACCGGCCTCGACACAGTACTTCCTGCTTCATCCACATGTTGTCTACGAATACGTCGGCGACGCTCCGGCCGGTCAACGAGGAAAAGCAGCACTTGGAGCCGAGTGGGTTGGTGTAAACTGGTGGGACCTGAAAGTGCCTCTTGGCGTATCGCTGGTATCCACCTGGTCTGATCGCGCAGACACCCCTGCTGTTGGTCACGGCCTATTATTAACCGTTAGTAACCACTACCTGTTCGGCTGGACAATGCGCGACGAGAGCCATGCATTCTTCCTTACTGTGGACTTTCTCAAGGCCTCGCAGAGCGCAGGTAGGCAGCTCGACCGGTATAAATCGATGTTCTGAAACTCGGGTTTCAGCTTGAGCAAAAACAAGGACACCCATCACGGCATTGCCTTCATTAGCAAGGGTGTCCACCTGGCGTAAAACCGCAAGAATGCGTCCGGGATTATCGTACCGGTGTAGGTGCCCACCTGTTTTAAAGTGTTACAATGCCGCGCTCTACATCGGGTCGCCTTATCGTCCCGTCACCCTAGACCGTAAACGTAGTGATAAACAAGATTCCATGACGCTAACCCCAGCAACTGTTAACGCACCGACTGCGAGTACGCCCTGATGCGCCTATCCGTGCGCAAGCTGATCAGACGACTGTTGCTATGGTTCGCTCTGTTCTGCCTGCTATTCATCACCCTGAGCTTGCTCCTGGTAGCGCCTTTACGCTGGGTCAATCCGGTAACCTCCATGGTGATCATGGAGCGCTATTGGAGTGGAGGAGACGACTTCGAGTTGCGCCAGACATGGTTGAGCTGGGAAGATATTCCGCGCCATGCAGCCATGGCAGTGGTAACGTCTGAAGATCAGCGGTTCCCCATGCATCGCGGGTTTGATGTGAAATCCATCAAGCAAGCACTGCAGGAGCGAGAACGACGCGGCCATTTGCGGGGTGCCAGCACCATTTCGCAACAGGTGTCACGCAACCTGTATTTATGGACGGGACGCAGTTGGGTGCGCAAAGGTCTGGAGGCGTGGTTTACGCTGTTGTTGGAACTGACTCTGCCCAAATACCGCATTCTGGAGATTTATCTCAATATCGCGGAATGGGGGCCGAACGGTGTATTCGGTCTGGAAGCCGCTGCTCAGTATCATTTCAATCTCTCGGCGAGCCAGTTGACGCCTTACCAGAGCGCCCTGCTGGCAGCCACGCTGCCGAGCCCTGCTCGCTACTCACCGTCCCAGGCCTCGGCCTACTTGCATAACCGGGCTGGGTGGATCACTGCCCAACAGCGGATGCTGGGTGGATCTGCCTGGCTAGCACCCATTGAGCCACTGTAGGTGGACCCGGTCGAAGTTCAGCAGAAAGTTCACTAGACACTAAGCAATAAAAGCCTGCGACGGGCACCCGAGGAGCTTCCTGCCAGGTTATGTAGCTGACCATGCAAATGCTCAGCGTTCTGTCGCAGGCCATCACGAACGACTAGAAGAACCACCAATAAAGCCAACAGACTAATGAGTAACCAGGGCAGTAAAACACCTTGTTAGAGGTTTGAAGTGAGCGTCACTTTCCTCTAACACGCAACTTGAAGTTGCCTTCAAGGGTACCATCAAGGAGCTGGGTTTTCACCTGATTCAGGGTCATGGGTTTGAGCCACAAGGCTCCTTGAATCAAATCGCACCCCAATGCTTTTAATGTACTGAAGTCAGCTTCACTTTCTATTCCGCTTGTAACAACAGGATGCCCCAGTTCATGGCTGAAGGCTATTAAAGAACTGACATACCGTTGTTTGTCTGGCTGTTTGTGAAGATCAAGGCTCAAACTTTCATCCAATTTGATAAAATCCAGGGGAACTTGAGTAACAAAATTTATGGAAGATTTATCGTTACCAAAATGGTCAAGTACCACCTGACCACCCATCTCTCGCGCTTGTTGCAAGGCACTGAAGGTAAAGTGATTTTGTTGAAAGTAAGGGGATTCTACAATCTCTAAAGTGATATCCACTCGGCCATCAGGAAAATATGGAATGGTTTCACTCATGAACTCTACAAAAGACCCATCGTCTAGTTGTCGCCGCGTTAAATTGATCCCTATACCGATATCAAACCCTTTATCCTTCATCTCCGCTGAGAACCTGGCAGCAGTGTGAATGAGCCAACGGTCAAACAATTTTCCTTCTTCGGACCCTAGCAAAAGTGGATGAAAATGTTCAAGCTCAAGAAGTCCATATTTGGCGTGATCCCATCTTGGTAAAACTTCAAATCCAATAATCTCTTCACTTTCAAGAGAAACAATAGGGTATAGATACATTTCCAATTCGTTCGTTTTCAGGCCGTCGAGCTTTCCATCTGTATCGATACGGATTTTTCTGCCATCGATTACCCGCCCAAACAACTCGCCCTCTTCGTGAGGACTATTTTTGTGCTGATACATCGCTTGATCGGCTGCTTTCAAAAGATCTTCGATGCTCGCTTGTGGGTCTTGTGTACATGCATATCCAAACGACCCGCTAATACTTAGTGTTAAATCATTGTTGATCGTAACGGGTTGAAAAACACGCTCCAACATTTGGTTTACAAAATCGTTGATAGATTTTTCATGACTAATACCCGTTAACATCAATACAAATTCATCTCCACCAAGCCGGCCAGCAGTATTCCCATGGCTCATCTCGCTGAGAATACGCTCGCCAATCTGGCTCAATAATCGATCACCCACATCATGCCCATATTCGTCATTTATGGGTTTGAACTTGTTCAGATCAATAAATACGAGACATAGAGAGTCTTGAACCTTTGCCAGGACTTGCAGCTTTTCGCTGAGTTTATTCAAAAAGGACTCTCGAGAAAGCAACCCTGTCAGCGGATCAATCGAGGACTTTTGTTCTTTGCGCGAATTTTCTAACACTTCCCAAGTAATATCATGCTCAAAAATCAATACCAGATCGCTGTCACTCTGGTAAACACTTGAGTCAAAACCACAAAATGTATGGCGATACCAACGATGTCCTTTGGTACCTGAATTCACGGATTGAACAGTGAGCACACGGAGGCTTTGCGGATGAGCAAGCACGTATTCCATGTTTTCTGTCAGTTCACCATTCTGCATTCGATAAATATCTGAATACAAGCAAAGTGAATCAGTGGGTACATCTTCATGAAGGGATCGCCACGCCTTGCTGTGAAACTGAATGGGCGCTCCGGATATTGAGCCATCAATCAATAATGCGGGCAGTGCTAGTGAGTCCAGCCATATCATTAATTGTTCTGAGTGCCCAGTGCCCGTTTTCATTCTAATGACACCTTAAGCTTTGGAATCATGGTTCCTGGAATATATAAGTTTCTAGTCATTCTGACAAACTTTCTCGGGTCGTGCACGCAATGAACAAGGCTGGTATCGTTTACACGATAAACTAAACCGGGGTAATAACACCGTCTTATGTCGAAACCACAAAACTTATCCGCCACAATAACCGTGTATAAGCTCTTCAATCAACACCAAGAGGCTGTTGAAGTTCCGGGAAGGTTAAAAAAGGAGGGTGATAAAAACGATTTCCTGGTTGATCTATTACGATGTATCCCTGACACCCATATTAAGACTATAATTCAGGCCAGGTCCAGCCTACAACTGAACTCCAAGCCTCAGGTCTGCTACTGTGAAAACCACCCATCGAAACAATAAAAGCCAAACCAGGCCTGCTCGCAAGGAACTACATCCGAGGAATCTTCACAACCAGAGCTATGATTTCCCCGCTCTCGTAAAAAGCCACCCAACACTGGCCACCCACGTTAAGCCGAACACTCATGGCGAACTTTCCATCGATTTCGCAGACCCATTGGCAGTAAAAACGCTCAACGCCGCGCTACTAAGCTACTACTACAATATTGTCGAATGGGACATTCCAGTAGGTGCACTCTGCCCTCCAATCCCGGGCAGAGCCGACTATATTCATTACGTGGCTGACTTGCCAGGGCTTGAACAGCCTGGCATGAAGCTGCTCGATATAGGAACTGGCGCAAACGGAATCTACCCCATACTGGCCTGGACCTTCATCTGAACCGTCCCCGTTGTGGTGCAAGGTTATGCAAATAGCAGGCGATGAGAATCCACAACAACGTGCGAAATTCAGTAGACACCCAGCAATAAAAACCTACTATGGGCATCCGAGGAGATAAATACCAGCATTAAAAACCCACTTTCAAGCCAAACGCCCCTCCCCTACCTCTATGGCTCCCTATAGGTCCCCAACCGATTTCGCCAACCTGGCAACCAACGCTCTCGCTCAATCGGGTTTTCCGCCAGTTCGGCACGCCGGGTCAGCACCTGGTCCGCCGCTTCCCGGAATTGCACCAACGCTGGTTGCTGACCCTGGTCATCCATAGCCTGCAACACCTGCAACAATCCCCAGCCCTTCCCATGGTATCGTTCTGTTGGAGCCAGGCCTTCACCTTTGAAGTTGACGTAATCAATCAGGGCGTATACACCGCCCGGGGTTTGACTGAGTGCTTCGAGGTGTTGCTTGAGGCGGGTTTGTTCTGCTGTGGGGGCGGCGTTGATAACGTCGGCCATGGCGCGTTGGGCTCGCTCGAAGATGTGGGCGGCTTGTTGGCCCTGGGTGGTTTCGAGCAGCATTCTTAGTTCGGCGATTTTTAAGCTATCGGCTTCAGCGATAAAGGCTTCGCGATTGGGCCAAGGGGCGTGGAAGGGTTCCAGGTTGGCCAGCCATTCTGGCATGGGGGTGCCGGCCTGTCGGTAGTTTTCTATTAATCCGGGGAAGCTTTCTACAAAGGGTTCCTCTACTCCCGCGGGGTACCAGATGAAGTGGCCGATGCCGAGTGAGGGGAAGGCTTCGCCTTCATTCCAGTGTACCAGGCAGGCTGGTCGGCTGGCGCATTCGTTCTGGTAGATTTGTTGGCCGACCCAGTCGAGCTGGTTGGCGGTCAGGGTGAGTTCTGTTGGGTCTGCGCTGGCGAGGCGGGTTATGGCTAGCAGGGTGATGAATAGTATTTTGGATGTGTGGCGAAGTAGCTTGAGGCTTGTGGTGTTGGGCATTGGGTTACCGGAGTAGCAGTGGCTCTGCTTTCAGCATACCTACTTTGCATTTGTTTCGCCCATAAAAAAACCCAGCCAAGGCTGGGTTTTTTCTATAAACCTTACTGCTTAAAGAGCAGTAATGTTTTCCGCCTGAGGGCCTTTTTGACCCTGAGTAACGGTGAATTCAACGCGCTGACCTTCGGTCAGAGTCTTGAAGCCAGAACCGGTGATGGCGCTGAAGTGAGCGAAAACGTCTTTGCCGCCTTCCTGCTCAATAAAACCAAAACCTTTTGCTTCGTTGAACCATTTTACGGTGCCAGTAACTGTAGACATAGTCTTTATCCTATCTAAATTTGAAGTTGTGCTCTTAATGAGCGATCTAGCGTTTAAAAGATGGAGCGGGTACTTAACAACTTCAGGACAAGGATTGAGACAAACCATGCATGGAGCAACTAAATAATCGTCTTTCTTTCTAAGCTGGGTGCATCATAGGGGTTTCGCTGGCTGAGTCAAAGCTTAATTCTGGAAACCTGTTCGAGGCGCATGCTAGGCGTTCGGGTATGTGGCTGATTTATAGGGTTATTATGCTTATAAATGCCATTTGTAAAGATTAATCACCTGTTCCACTTTGCTGTTGCAGGTGCACCAGGGTGGTTCTCAGCTTGAGTGGTTTTACCGGTTTGTGTAGCAAGCTGTGGCCTTCCTGGCGGATCTGTTCTCGCAGCTCCTGGCTGTGGTTGGCGGTAATCATCAGTACCTGAGGTGCCTGGCTGCGCTCTGCAAGGATGCGCCGGGCGAGGTCGCTGCCGGTGAGGTCGTCGTCCAGGTGGTAATCCAGGATCACGATGTCTACCGCTTCTTTATGCCAGTCACATTGCTCGGCCAGGGCATTAAGGCTGGGAGCGGTGCGCACCTGGCAACCCCAACCTGTCAGCAGGGCTTGCATGGCTCGGCAAATTTCGCGGTCGTTGTCGATCACCCAGAGGCGCAGGCCGATGAGGCTGGAAGGCACGGCGCTCTGGTTGGCATCGCCTGCCATGGGTGCCTGGGGTTGGGTGGTGAGTTGCGGCAGCGTCACTGAGAATACCGAGCCTTTGCCGGGTGTTGAGCGAACCTGTATGGGGTGATCGAGGATCTTGCTGATTTTATCGACAATGGCCAAACCCAGGCCCAGGCCTTTTTCGGCATTGCTGCTGGCATGGGCGAGCCGTTTGAACTCGCCAAAGATGGCGCCGAGTTCGGCTTCGGGGATACCGGCACCCTGATCCCAGACTTCTATGGCAACCTGTGGCTGCCCTCCCCCTTTGGCTTTAAGGCGGCGTACGCCGAGCAGGATGCGCCCACCCGACGAGGTGTAGCGCACTGCGTTGGAGAGCAGGTTACGCAGTACACGTAGCAGCAGGGCCGGGTCTGTTTGTACCCAGGCGGTGCTGGGTACGGCCTTGAAGTACAGGCCATCGGCGCTGGCAATTTGCTGGTATTCGTCGGCCAGGTTGCTGAGCAGGGGTTGCAGGTTCACTTCGCTGATGTCGGCGATGACGGCACCGGCGTCGAGTTTGCTGATGTCCACCAGAGTGCCTAGCAGGGTTTCGACATCCTGCAGGGAGCGGCCGAGGGATTGCACCAGGTTGGCGGTCTGCAAGGGCAAGGATTGGTCGGCCAGGGCGCCGGCAAAGAGGCGTGCCGCATTCAGCGGTTGCAGCAGGTCGTGGCTGACGGCGGCGAGGAATTTGGTTTTGGAGAGGTTGGCACGCTCGGCGTCGGCCTTGGCTTCGGTGAGTCGGGTTTCGATCTGGCGGCGCTCTTGTATCTCCTGGGTCAGGGCGTGGTTGGTGCGCTTGAGTTCGTTCAGGGCCTGGGAGAGTGCATCCGTGCGGTCACGTACCTGTTCGGCCAGGGCGACGGCGTGCTCGAAGGCGGCGTAGGGCGCAGCAGAGAGCGTGCTGCCGCTTTCTACTCGTTCTATTAAAGCGGCGTTGATGCGTTGCAGGCGCTGGTTTTCGGCTTGCAGTTCGGCATAGCTCGGCTGTTGGGGCTTATTGGGGTTGGTCATCACCGGCCCCGATCACCACGCCGGTGAAGGTCTGGTTCAAGTGTACGCCGCCAAAATGCTCGCCATAGGTGTTAAAGCCGATGACGCGGTGTTCCATCAGGAATTTCGAGGCATCGTCGAGGGCGTCGAGGTGCTCTGTCTCGAGGCGGCGCAGGAAACAGTCACAACCAATGGTGACCAGAGGCGTGCCGATGCGCTGCTCGATGTCGGCGAAGCGTTGTTGCAGGTCGGGCAGTATCGGCTGAGGCGTCATGGGGGTGAGCACGATGCCATTGCCGACGGCGCAGTAGAAGGTGAGGCTGAGGTCGTCGTTAACCCGCTGGATGGAGCGCACGTAGTAGTCGTTGCCGAGTTTGACCGCGAGCGGGTGCAAGGCAAAGTGCTTGGGGGTGAGTTCGACGACCGGCTGGCCGACGAGGCGAGCATAGGCCTCGGCGGCGGGTTCGGCATCCAGCTCAAAAACCGTGCGGGTGGCGGGGTCTGCCTGGGTGACGACGAGTTTTTGCGCCAGAGGTTGCATGTGGTGGGTGGTGAACACTTCGAACGGCAAGGCAGTGTGAAACAGCACCACGATGGCGGCCGAGGAGTGAAAGGCGCCCTGGGTGTAAACATGGGTGTTGGCGAGGTGGATGTCGTCGCCAGCGGAGCCGCCAAAGTGAGGAATGCGGCCGAGGGCGGCATCGAGGGTGAGCAGTACCTGTTCTTCTTCACTGGACAGGCCGTCGATAAGGGTGAGTGCGAAAAAGTCGCCCTCTGTGGCCAGGTTGCTTTGGGCTTTGGCGTCAAGGATAAGTTGGTCGAGGTCCTGCTGGGCTTGTGGCAGGGGGTAGTTGTCGAGTGCTTCTATCAGGCTGGTGCCGACGGTGAAGCTGACCCGGCTGAAGCCGATGGCACTGATACTGTGCTGACGGTAGCCCTGGGTGGTGAGTTCTCCCGCAGTGGTGCAGCCGGCGAGTTCGACATTCGGGAAGCCATGGCGCAGTGCTTCGGCTAGCCGGTCGAGGTTGTATTCTGCGGAGCAGAAGAAGAGTACAAAGCCGATGTCGGGTTGAGTCAGTTGGCTGGCGAGGTCGTCAGCGGCTTGCCATTCGTCTTCGTTAGCGCTGAAGGCACAGTGTATTGGGGAGGCTGCAGGCATTTTGGTCTCGACTGACGGTTATGTTGTTGTATCTTGAGTATAGCGAGATTCTGTGGCCATTTGTCACTGGGTGGGATAAGACCTTTTGGCTGGTCTTGTGGCTCTGTAGAATGGTGGCTTGGTTAGGTCATCGACTTGGGGCCGCCCCGGCTACTGGGTATACCCCTGAGGGGTCGGCGTATATCCTTCCCTGGAGCCTAGACTGCAGTGTCCGACGGCCATGGATGGCCTAGTGCCGCCGTTGCAGGAGCAAAAAGGCGGCCGGGCTGCAGACTACCCCTCAGGGGTATACCCAGCATCCGTGGCTCTTAATTCGGTTACATTGACACTTAAATACCAATAAAAGTTTCGTTGTTGGCACTGTTAGAGCGGCGGATGCCGGGTAGGCTTGTTCGGGGATGTCGGCAGCCAGGACGGCTGCCGCCAAGCCCCCAGGGATGGGTTCACGGCGACCCCGAACAAGCCTACCCGGTAGCCGGTGCGGATTAAGCCATCCAATGCAAACACCTGGTGTGCATCAAATTGCGACTATTTATACAGGAGATCCTCATGCAAATTGCCGTCTATTGCGGCTCGAAATCTGGTCATGATGCGAAGTATGTACACATGGCTACGGAACTGGGGCGTCAGTTGGCTGGGCGTGGTCATCACTTGATTTATGGTGGAGCCCGCGTGGGGTTGATGGGGGCCATGGCGGATTCGGTGTTGGCCGGTGGTGGTGAGGTGTTGGGGGTGATTCCCGAGGCGTTGATGTCGCGTGAGGTGGCGCATTCGGGTTTGACTCGGTTGGCGGTAGTGAAGGATATGCATGAGCGCAAGGCTCAGATGGCGGCGCCTGCGGATGCCTTTGTGACGCTGCCGGGTGGGCCGGGGACGATGGAGGAGTTGTTTGAGATGTGGACCTGGCAGATGCTGGGGTATCACAACAAGCCGGTGGCGTTGTTGAATTTTGAGGGCTACTACGATCCGTTGATTACGATGATCAAGCGGATGACGAGTGAAGGTTTTGCCTGGGCGGATTTGGCGGAGACGTTGATCATGGCCGATAGCATTGAGGATCTGTTTGATCAACTGGAGCGGGGTCAACCTGGGGTATGAAGCATTTTTTGCCGGTTTATCAGGCTTTTATTGCGGTGGCGTTGTTTGGTGGCCTTGCGGCCGCGTTGTTGAGTGAAATGCCTTATGCGTGGTGGGGTGTGGTGGTGTCGGCGGTGCCGATGGCGTTGCATTTTACCTTGCGGTTAACGTTCAAGGGTCGGCCGCGTACGCGCTGGTTAATGCCGCAGCAGGTGATCACTCTGGGCGGTCTGGGCATTACTCTGAACCCGGATATAGTGGGAGAGCCGAACTTGTTGGCCCTGGCGATGACCTGTGGCCTGGTGATTGGCCTTTATGTGTATCTGATCAAGATCTGGCGAGTGGATTTGACCAAGGGTGATGGTTCGTGAAGCTCGCCTTTGTGATGCTGGAGCCCAAGGTGCCGGAGAACATTGGTGCGGCGGCTCGGGCCTTGTGCACCATGGGGTTTGCCGAATTGTGGCTGGTGAATACGCGACAGCATCTTGAGGCACCGGCGCGTTGGGTGGCCCATGGGAGTCAGCATGTGCTGGACAAGGCTCGGTGCTTTGACTCTCTGGA
The DNA here is from genome assembly GCA_022565595.1 of Saccharospirillum sp. GTDB lineage: Bacteria > Pseudomonadota > Gammaproteobacteria > Pseudomonadales > Natronospirillaceae > Saccharospirillum. The sequence continues at coordinate 163,277 of JAIUML010000001.1, forward strand.
TGAGGTTCGTGCGGCCTGTGACCTGATGATTGGTACGTCGGCGAAGCCGCGCCATGGACGGGCAGATTGGCATGAGCCCAAGCCTTTGCTGTCTGTGTTGGCGAGCAAGGGGCAGGCAGTGGCTCAGGCGGCGCTGGTGTTCGGGCGAGAGGATAGAGGCCTGTCGAATGAGGAGCTGGCATTGTGCGATTTGTTGACCGGCATTCCGATGCAGGTGACCTACCCTTCGTTGAATTTATCGCAGGCCGTAATGTTGTATGCCTATGAGTTGCAGGGTTTGCATCAGGTGGCTGAAGCTGTTTCAGGCGTAGACGCAGAGTCGCAGAGTGGCCAGGCCTTGCAGCGACGGCTGACCGAGTTGTTGGCAGGCACGAACCTGGAAGGCGATGCCAAGGTCGAGCAGTGGCTGAGTGAGCGCCTGCCCCTCCTGAGTGAGCGAGATATAGGTTTTGCGCATCGGTTGTGTCGAGCACTGGCGGACACCAAAGCGCTCTAGAAGCAATTTGTGACTCAGCTCACAAATTAAAAATCTACCTCCAAAAATTCAACATCAAATTGTTAGGCAATTGTCACAAAGTTGCGCTAGTGTAAGCCTCTGGTCAACCTGACCAATTGTTCAAAAAATGACAATAACGACCTTGGACTGAAGGTGTCCGGCGGACAGGATTTGGGTTGTGCTGCTGTGTTTCAGGGGTCATCACACCTTAAAGAAGAGGGATAAATCATGCCATCGAGGAGTAAACCACTCACCTTTGCGCTCAGTGCACTGAGCCTGTCTGTCGGTCTGGCGTCTTTCAGCCAGGCGGATTTGATCTTCTCTGAATACATTGAAGGGTCTTCGAACAACAAGGCTCTGGAAATCTACAACGCCGGTGATGCCAACCTGGATCTTGGTCCTTATGTGATCGAGCTCTATACCAACGGCAATACCACGGTGCAGAACAGTTTGAACCTTTCTGGTTCTCTGGAGGCTGGCGAGGTCTACGTTATCGCCAACAGCCAGGCCGTGAACGATATACTGAGTGTTGCGGATGTGACGTCCAATGTGACCTTCTACAACGGCAATGATGTACTGTTGTTGAAGCGCGATGGCGATGTCATTGATCGCATCGGCCAGCTCGGCAACGACAGCTACTTTGGCCGCGATGTCACCCTGGTGCGCAAGGCTGATATCAGCACTGGCGATACCGACTTCACTGCCCCTTTCGATCCCACTATTGAGTGGGATTCCTACCCGATCAACACCTTCAGCTTTCTGGGCAGCCACAACAGCGACGGTGGCGGCGACCCAGGCAATGGCACCCCACCACCCGTTAGCATGGTCTGCGGCGAGCCTTCAACCTTGATTTCCGAGGTTCAAGGCCCGGGCATGCAATCGCCTATTCAGGGGCAAGAGGTGGCTGTAGAAGCCATAGTGACCGCCAGCTACCAGGCAACCAATCAGTTGCGTGGTTTCTTTATTCAGGAAGCAGAAAGCGATTGGGATGACGACCCAAGAACCTCAGAAGGTGTGTTCGTATTCGCCAGCAGCCCTCAGGTAAATGTGGGCGATAGAGTGCGACTGCGTGGCACCGTGACAGAGTTTTTTGACCTGACGCAAATCGCCCAAGTGACCGCCCTGGAAGTCTGCGATACCGATGTACCCTTGCCGCCTGCGGTTGTCATGAGCCTGCCGGTCGATGACGTCGACGATTTCGAATTCGTAGAAGGCATGCGTGTAACCTTCGAACAGACGCTGACAGTGAACGAGGTGTATCAGCTTGGCCGCTTCGGCGAGTTCACACTGGCCCAGGGTCGTCGCTTTATTCCGACTGAAGTCGTGTTGCCCGGCGCTGAAGCTCAGGCGCTGACAGAAGCCAACCTGCGCAACCAGATCAAGGTCGATGATGCCAGTAACGTTCAGAACCCGGATCCGATCATCTACCCCTACCCAGGGCTGACGGCCGAGAACACTCTGCGTATTGGCGATACCACCACGGGCCTGACCGGTGTCATCAACTACAACTTTGGTGAGTACAAACTGCTGCCGACCGAGACGCCGGTTTTCGCGGGTACCAATCCGAGAACACCGGAACCGGTTTATACGCCCGGTGCAGACTTGCGACTGGCCAGCTTCAATGTACTCAATTACTTCAATGGCGATGGCCAGGGCGGCGGTTTCCCGACTGCGCGTGGTGCCCGCAACGCCTTTGAACTGGAGCGCCAGGAAGCCAAGCTGGTCGCCGCCATTCGTGCCATGAATGCCGATATTGTAGGCTTGATGGAAATCGAAAACGATGGCTTCGACGAGTTCAGTGCCATTGCGCAACTGGTTAATCGGTTGAATGAAGACGAAGAAGAAAGCCTGCATTACGACTTCATCAGCGTCGGTTCCGGCCCCATAGGTGATGATGCCATCGCCGTCGGTTTGATCTACCGCCCAGAGCAGGTTAGCCCGGTCAACGGAGCCAAAGTGTTGAGCAGCAGCAATTCTCTGCTGGATGAAGATGGCGTGCCCTACTTCGACGATGGCTTGAGCCGGCCGATGCTGGTGCAGACTTTCAAGCATCTGAACACGGGAGATCGCTTCACTGTTGCAGTCAATCACCTCAAATCCAAAGGTGGTGGCAACTGCGCCAATTTCGATGATTGCGACAGCGGCGATGGTCAGGCCAACTACAACAACACTCGCACCCGCGCTACTATCGCCATGCTCGACTTCCTGAGCGATATGGAAGGTGACGATGTGCTGATCATGGGTGACCTCAACGCCTATTCGATGGAAGACCCGATTCGCGTACTGGAAGAAGGTGGTTACCTGAACCTGAACGAAGACGGCTACCACTCCTATGTGTTTGACGGCCAGTCCGGTAACCTCGACCATGCCCTGGCAACGCCCAGCCTGGCGAACAAGGTGCTGCGCACCCAGGCCTGGAACATCAATACCGATGAGCCTCTGGCGCTGGAATACGGTACTCGCTTCAAATCAACCAGCCAGATCGAGAGCCTGTACGCACCCACACCCTACCGCTCGTCAGACCATGACCCGGTGATCATCGATTTGCGGCTGAACAACCAGCCCATCGCCCAGATAGGCGCCTATCGGTTTCTGTTCTGGTACCTGTTTGTCAGCCTGAGCTACGACATCGACGGCTACATCGTCGACGAGCGCTGGACCATGGGGCCTTTTGAACGGGTAGGCCCGGTGCAACTGGAAACCATTCCAGTGCTGATGCGCAATGGTGTACGAGAGGTGGTACTGACAGTTACCGATAACGAAGGCGGCGTCGGCCGCGATACCTTTGCCCTGAGACGCTAAGCGGTCTCTCTACCGGGAGGCCCGTTCGGGCCTCCCTCTTGCCCCCCTTCCCTCTCAATCCGCTTTCACCGTCATCAAGTCTTCACAAAAATGACGCCTGGCGTTCACAGTGTTGTCGTACTTTTTCAGCCAAGCCCACACTGGAGCTGGTGATCATGTCCCAACGTACCGTTCGTGCTGTTTTTATCTCCGACATTCATTTGGCCAACCCCAACAGCCAGGTGGATCTGCTGGCGGAGTTTCTCAACACCACCGATATGGAGTACCTCTATTTACTGGGGGACGTCGTTGATTTATGGAAACTGAGCACCCGGCGCGGCCGCTGGCACAAGGACCATGAACGGATATTGCACCTGGTGCTTGCCAAGGCCAGGAGCGGTACCAAAGTCGTCTATGTGCCCGGCAACCATGATCCTTTTTTCCGTCACTTCGCCAACAACTCCTTAGGTCCGGTCGAGGTCAAGCAGGAAGCCATTCACACGGCGGCCAGCGGCGAGAAGTACCTGTTGCTGCACGGCGACCGTTTTGATGAAGATATTTATTGCGGCCACTTCTGGTGGCACCTGGGTGAGTGGGCCTATGAAGCGGTTGTTACGCTGAACCGCTACGTCAACCGGCTCCGCGCTGCACTCGGCCGGCCCTATTGGTCGCTGCCTGGTGCCTTGAAAATGCGCAGTAAGAAGGTGCAGGCCTACATCGACAGCTTTGAAGAAAAGGTGATTGCCTATGGGCGTGAACAGGGCGTTCAGGGCGTAGTTTGCGGTCACATTCACCAGGGTCAGTTGCGCATTACCGAGGATGGTTTCGTATACGCCAACGATGGGGACTGGGTGGAAAGTTGCTCAGCCCTGCTCGAGCATACCGATGGCAGCCTGGAGCTGATTCAGGTACCTCACACTCAGGGGCAGACGAAAAACCGCCTGCACCCCTCACCGGCGTGGACTTGTCTAAAAGCTGAATAGCTTTCACGCCCTTGTTGACACAATTCGCACTGACAACCAGGCAGGCAGTGCGAATTCAAATCAACCACCACTGTTCGCTGAACGATCCGACTCTTCGATGGACTCGAAGTCTTCATCGCATAACTCAGGGATTTCCTTACCCTGGTAGCTGGCATCAAGGCGGCGCAGTGCCTTGCACATGGAGTTCATGCGTTCGTCCTGGGCGTGAATGTGCTCCATCAGGGCTTTTATGGCGTGGGCTGTCGGGTCTGGCATCTGGGAGACACCGTAGGCGTCAAAGCCCATTTTTTCGGCAATGGCTTTTTGCTCATCACTAAAGGGCAATACCTTCTCGCCGCGCTGCTTGACGATGCGGCCTGGTATGCCGACCACTGTGGCGGCTTCTGGTACTTCCTTGGTGACGACAGCGTTGGAGCCGATGCGGGCATTGCGACCGACGGTGAAGGGGCCGAGTACCTTGGCGCCGGCACCGACGATGACGCCGTCTTCCAGGGTGGGGTGGCGCTTGCCTTTTTTCCAACTGGTGCCGCCCAGGGTGACGCCCTGATAGATGGTGACGTCGTCACCGATCTCGGCGGTCTCACCGATGACTACACCCATGCCGTGGTCGATGAAAAAGCGGCGGCCGATGGTGGCACCGGGGTGGATCTCGATGCCGGTGAGCCAGCGCGAGAATTGTGATAACCAGCGCGCCAGGGTTTTCAGATTCCACAACCAGAGCTTGTGGTTCATACGGTGCATCAGCACAGCGTGCAAGCCGGGGTAGTTCAACAACACTTCCAGCCAGTTGCGGGCGGCCGGGTCGCGGTCGAATACACTTTGAATGTCTTCTTTTACTCCGCGGAACATCTCAGGGTTTCCTTATGGATTTGTCGATTTGCGTCAGCATGCCGCGCAGGATATTGGCTTCGATCTCGTCCGGCTGGGCGCGCAGAATCAAACGGCGCAATTTGCTCATCAGCGTCCGGGGATTAGTGGGGTCGAGAAAGTCGATCTCAACCAGGGTTTGCTGCCAGTGGTTGAACAAACCTTCCAATTGCTGGCTGTTGGCTGGCGGCTTATCCCACTCGACCCCCCAGGCTCGCTCGGTTTGTGCTTCGGCGAGCACTTCTCGCATGCGCAGCTCATAAACGATGACTTGCACAGCAGAGGCCACGTTCAACGAGCTGAATTCCGGGTTGCTCGGTATATGCACATGGTAGTGGCAACGCGCCAATTCGTCATTGGTCAAGCCACTGCTTTCGCGACCGAAGAGAATAGCGACCTTTGAACCTGTCGGGTGATCCGCGACTCTGTCGGCCAGTTCGCGTGGGTTGAGCATGGGCCAGGGCAGCGTGCGCGAGCGCGCCGAGGCGCCGACCACCAGACCGCAGTCGGCAATGGCGTCGTCGAGGTTATCGACCACTCTGGCCTGGTCGAGCACGTCCTGGGCGCCTGTGGCGCGGTCCGAGGCTTCTCTATCTGGAAATTTTTTCGGTGAGACCAGACACAAATCCGCCAGACCCATGGTTTTCATGGCTCTGGCCGCTGCCCCAATATTGCCTGGATGGGAGGTATCGACCATGACGATTCTAACGTCGTTCAGCGTGAAAACGGGGGGTTGGTTCTGTACTGGATCGTGCTCTGACATGAATTATCGGCCCTCTGCCTATTAACGAATTGCGCAATTCTCTGTATGATACCCGCCCTTTTTCGGGAAAGCTTCCGAAACGCTGTTTAACATGACCGTCCCTGCGGATTGCCAACCCGGCCAGCCGCGCCATTGCCCCTGCGCGGGTCATGGCTGCGGCTGCCAACTGAATCAGTGAGTGCCCGACTATGCAACCAATCTTGACCATTGCCCTGCGCGCCGCGCGCGGTGCAGCCGACAAACTGAGCTACACCCTCGCCAATATCGATTCACTGACTGTAGAAGGCGACAGCCGCAAGGACGTGTTTGACAAAGCCATCGAAGACGCCGCCTGGCGCGCTCGCAAGGCCATCCGCAAAGTTCACCAGCGCCACCACATCGACAGCCTGCACATCGGCATGGAAGAAAGCCGCGACTACGATGGCCAATCCTGCTGGAAAATCAACGTCCTCTCCGGTGAAGACAACTACCGTTCCGGCTACCCGGGTTTTCTGGTCAACATCAGCTACTTCGTGAAAGACCGCATTGAAGCCACCGCCCTGTTGGATCCCATTTCAGGCGATGAGTTCACCGCCATGCGTGGCCGTGGTGTGCAGTTGAACGAGCGCCGCGTGCGCGCCCAGGGCGACCACCTCGATAGAACCATGGCCGCAGTCGATTGCCGTCATTTCGAAGACTACCAGGCCTTTGCCAACCATGTGAAGCAACTGCGCATCAGCGGCTGTGGCTTGTTGAACATCGCCAACCTGGTGGCTGGCCGGGTACAACTGGCCTTCGCTGACGACCTGAACGACATCGACTTCGCCGCCGCCGGCCTGCTGGTGCAGGAAGCCGGTGCTCTGGCCGGTGATCGCAACGGCGGCCCGGCCAGCAACAAGACCAACGAACTGCTGGCGGCGACACCCAAGGTATTCAAGCAGTTTCTGGCCGCTCGTCAGGGCTAAGTCATGAGTGCTCCGGTATTAAAAGTCTACGCCGGTGAGCAGGCACTTACTCACCTGCGTCAGCAAGGCCTTCAACCGAAGGGCGTCCGGGCCATTCTCGGCGCCTCTGGCGGCCCCAAGTGGTTTGTGCTCACTCACCTGGACCGCTACCTCGCACGCGAATGGCTGCCAGCCATTCAACACCCGGTGCATCTGATGGGCAGCTCCATCGGTGCCTGGCGCATGGCCGCCTACGCCAACCTGAACCCGGTGGCAGCCATCGATCGACTCGAAGAAGGCTACTTGAACCAGCGCTATTCGGACAACGCAGACGCGGACGAGATCACCGCCAAGGTGAATGAGTTTGTGGATCATGCCCTGGGCGATGCGCCGATGAACGATCTGCACCCGCTGCGTCATTTGCATCTGGTGACAGCGCGTTGCAAGGGGATGACGGCATCACACTCCAGTCGCAGACAGGCATTGGCCTTTGGCTCGGTTGCGCTGATCAATGCCGCTTCGCGCGGCCTGTTGCCGCGGCATTTTGACCGAGTGGTGTTCAGCAGCGAAGGCAGCCGAGCGCCGGTGCAGGCCTGGGATCAGTTCCCGACACACGAAGTCACGCTCACGGCCAACAACCTGCGCCCGGCCTTGCAAGCTTCCGGGGCAATTCCGGTGATCATTCATGGCGTGGACACACCACCCGGCGCGCCTGCGGGTATTTATCGGGATGGCGGCATGACCGACTATCACTTCGACTTGCCGATCAAGCCCGCCGAAGGGCTGGTGCTTTACCCTCACTTCTCCAATGTTCTGAAGCCAGGCTGGTTCGACAAACCACTGCCCTGGCGCAAGGTGCTGGCCAGCAACTACAGCCACACCGTTGTAGTGTGCCCGAGCGATGCCTTTATTGAGCGGTTACCGCAAGGGAAAATACCGGACCGGAAGGATTTCGAGCGGCTGGACGATTCGACACGGCTGCGCTATTGGCAAACCGTCATTGATGAGAACGAGCGACTGGCCGAAGCCTTCGACCAGTTATGCCAGCGTGGTAACTGGGCCGAGGTGGCCCGTCCGATCAGTGAGATTGCCCGCTAAATTTCGCTGGCGGCAGGCTCTTCCGTATCCACAGGGATCAAGGCATCCCTGTCCCACCCCAGGCGACCGACCTTTGCCGCCTTGCGCCGCACACCGGGCACCGGTGCAATAAAGAACAGATCCCCATTCTGGCCGGTCAACTGACGCGGCACACCGGTAGACCGAGCAATGGCGGCATTGGCGGCCATGTGTGCGGCTTCACCATGTACCGGGATGGCTAGCTGAGGCTGCACCCACTCATACATCTGCTTCAACTCATCCTGAGCCGGGTGGCCGGAGGCGTGAATCGGCAGTGCGCTGTCATCGGCGGTGATTACTTCGATGTTGCGGTGGCGAAACTGTCGGTAGAGGGCTTCGATCTGGGGTTCGTTGCCGGGAATCACCCTGGAACTGAAAATCACTCGATCGCCGGCTTCCAATACCAGATCCGGGTGGGTGTCTTGCGCCAGGCGGTAGAGGGCCGAACGCGGTTCGCCCTGGCTGCCGGTGGCGATGACCAGAAAGTTCTGTTTCGGGAAGTAACCGAGATCGAACGTATCGATCAGTTTCAGGGAGCGCGGCCAATAGCCGGTGCTGCGCGCGGCAGCGACCATATTGCGCAGTGAACGCCCCAGTATGGCCACATCCCGCTTTTGCTCAGCGGCAATGCGGAACAGGCTGTGCAGGCGTGCTACGTTGCTGGCGAAGCAGCTGACGACCACCCTCCCCTCCGCTTCGGCGATAACGCGGCTGAGCCCATCGTGCAAGTCTGCCTCGGAAGTCGAGTGGCCGGCCACCATGGCGTTGGTCGAGTCGCACACCATGGCGTTGGGGCGTTCTGCGGCCAGCGCCTGATACAGGGCGGGCTTGTAGGGTTCACCCAGTACCGGGCTGGGGTCGAGTTTCCAGTCTCCGGAGTGAAACACCGAGCCGATCGGGGTGCGAATCATCATCGCCTGGGGTTCAGGTATAGAGTGGGTAATGGGCAGCCATTCGACGTTGAACACGCCGATGTCGATGCGGTCGCCCGGGGCTACGATGTGCACCGGTACCTGGCCTTCGAGGCCGAACTCGATGAGTTTGCGTTTGAGTATGGCGGCGGTGAAGGCAGTGGTATAGATGGGCGCACGCAGGCGTTTCCAGAGGTAGGGCACGGCGCCGACATGGTCTTCGTGGGCGTGGGTGATGACGATGCCGGCAAGCTGGTCACGCCGCTCACTGATAAAGGCCGGGTCGGCCATTTGGACGTGAGGTTCGTGTTTCGCCTCCAGGTGAGCAAAGGTGACGCCGCAGTCGACCATCAACCATTGGCCGTCGTGGCCGTATAAATTCAAATTCATGCCGATTTCGCCACAGCCGCCCAGTGGCAGGAACCAGAAATCGCGATGGTCAGGTGTCATGAGGTATCTAGATGAAAAATGAGTGCCAAGTGTAACGGATTTATGACGAGCCTACAGAGTAGAGGACACATTTCCTTTCAGTTTTAAAGTTTGCAGTATTGCCAGAACCCGCACCGGCTAACGGGTATACCTCTCCGGGGTCGCCATAAACCCATCCCTGGGGGCTCGACTGCGGCCGTCCAGGCCGCAGACGTCCCCGGAGAGGTACACTCGGTATCCGGCGCTAGGCTATGAAAGACGCCCTATTCCGTAATTTTACAAAATATTCAGTGTCTTCATCTTTCTCCAGAGCGTGGCTCGGGAAATACCCAGTTCGTCGGCGACGGATTGTTTGCGGCCGCCCATTCGTTGTAACAGCGCAAGGATGCGGTCGCGTTCGTTTTCTTCAATGGGGCTCTGGGCTTCGTCCGGTGGGGCTTCGCCGCGCAGTTCGGGTGGCAAGTCGGCCAGTTCGATGGCGTCGCCGGTGCCGATGGCGTGGGCGTAGGTGATGACGTTGTTCAGCTCGCGAATGTTGCCCGGCCAGCCATAGCTGAGCAGTGCGTCATGGGCCTGGGGGTAAATGCGGGTGACCTGGCGTTCGTTTTCCCGGTTCAGGTCGCGGAGGAACTGCCAGGTCAGCATTTCGACGTCGCCGAGTCGGGCGTTCAGGGGTGGCAGGTAGAGCGGTACGACCCGTACCCGGTACATCAGGTCTTCCCGGAAGTCGCCTTCCTTGACGAGGTTGCGCAGGGAGCCGTGTGTGGCGGAGACGAGTCTGATGTCGGTGTGTACCACTTCGCTGGAGCCGAGGGGGGTGAAGCAGCGATCCTGGAGCACCCGCAGCAGGCCGGCCTGGATGTCGAGTGGCATTTCGGCGATTTCGTCGAGGAAGAGTGTGCCGCCGTCGGTGAGCTCGAACAGGCCGGTACGATCGTGCGTGGCGCCGGTGAAGGCGCCTTTTTTGTGGCCGTAGAGTTCCGATGCCATCAGTTCTCGTGACAGCGCGGCGCAGTTGATGGCACTGAAGGTTTGTTGGGATCGGCGCGAGTGGGTGTGAATATAGCGGGCAACCAGTTCCTTACCGGTGCCGGTCTGGCCGCGCACCAGGATGGAAGCCTCGGTACGAGCGACCCGTTCTGCCTGTTCGATGAAGGCCTTCATGTTCTCGGCCTGGGTGAGCAAGCCGCCGAAGTTCATTGGTTTGATGTTGGGGTCGGTCCGGTAGGCGGTCATGGTTGCCTGGCCTCAGATTCTGGTGGTTGCATTAGTCGCTTCTGCAATTGAAAGTTGCACCAGGGCAAATTCATGCCCAAACGACGCGACAACCAGCGGAAGGCGTCACTGGCGCCACAGAGTTGCACCTCAATACCACGGTGCCTGGCCAGTTCGACAAAATCCTGCAGCGCCTGGGCGGCACTGACGCGACTCTGATGCGCGTGGGACAATTCGACAACGACAATAGTGGCGTTTTCTGGCAGCAATAGAGCCAGACGATCCGGCAGTTGCCTGGCCGCGGCAAAATACAGACTACCTGACACCTGAATGAGGTAACGCCCCTGTTCGGAGTGATCTTTATCCAGATGCATGATGCCTTCTTCATCGACGGCGTAACGAATCAATTGTGGCTTGCTGGTTTGCACAAGGAACAGAATGATGCCCGCCAGGGCGCCGAGCAGAATGGCTTCGTGGAAGCTCAGCACCAGGGTGCTGACGACGGTAAACACAAACAGAGTGCGGGCTTGCTTGCTGGCAGCGAGCAGCCTGCGAATCTGCTGAGGCTTGACCATGGTAACTGCTGTGGCGACCAGAAGACCGGCGATCACTGGTTGGGGTATGGCGCGAATCAGTTCAGCGCCAAAGAAGATAATGGGCAGCATTACCAGCGCAGCAATAAAGGGGGCCCAGCGTGTCATTGCCCCGCCGACCTCCAGCAGTACCGATCGGGTCAGCGAGGTTGACGCCGGGAAGGCGCCAGTGACACTGCCGACCAGGTTCGCCACACCCTGACTGCCGATTTCGGCGCGCAGCCAGGGCTGTTCGTGGCGGTTGCGCAGGGTCACAATCAGCTCGAGCGAGCCAATAAAGGCCACTGCGAAACCGGGTATGATCAACGCCTGAATCATGGCCCATTCGGGCAATTGGCTGGCCAGGGGTGGCCAACCGCTGGGGATATCCGTGACTTCTCCCAGGGTCAGCCATTGCTCTACAAAACCGAAGGGCGCAAACCAGACCAGCGCGATAGCGACCAAGAGCACCAGTAACGGCAGCGGCCATTTGGGCGCAAAGCGACGCCCAAGCAGCACAACCGCAATGGCAAAGAGACCCAATCCAAGGGCAGACGGGCTAATGTCCGATGGGCGCAACCGTACCAGCCGACCAACACTGTCTATGGCCGTTCGAACACCTTCAAAGGGCACACCCAGGAGTTCGTCCAGTTGCATCAAGGCAATGATCAGCGCGGCGCCGGTGGCAAAGCCCAGCATGACCGATTCTGGTACAAAGTTGAAAATTTTCTCGGCTTTCAACACTACAATCAGCAAGCGACTGAGGCCTGTCAGCACCGTCAGGGTGGCCATGGCGACCAGAAGTTGATCCGGGTTCGAGGCCCAGGGGGCCAGGCTGGAGAGTATGATCAGCCCGGTGGTGTTGGTGGGGCCTACAGTAACGTGGGCGCTCCGGCCGACCAGGGCCGCAACCATGCCGGGCACAGCGGCGGTGACCAGACCATAGATGGGCGGCAGGCCGGACAGCATGGCATAAGCCAGACATTGCGGTATACCGACCAGAGCGACCAACAGCCCGGCATTGAGGTCAGTTGCTCGGGGCAAATAGCGTCCTGACATGGGCAGGTCAGGCTTGCTTCATGGTCAAGCTTCCTGGGTAGCGCGATACAGCACGCTGCTGCGATTACCGGTACGGCAATAGCCCAGAACTTTGTCCTCTTTGGCGAGGAGGTCTTTCAATTCCTGCACCATGGCGGGTGTATAGTTTGGGCCCTGCATCGGCAAATTGGCAAAGCTCAAACCTGCCTGCTCGCAGGCGCTGCGAATGTCATCTGAAGTGGGTTGGCCCGCCTGTTCGCCGTCCGGACGGTTGCAGACGATGGCGGTGTAACCCTGTTCTTTGGCTTGTGTAATATCGGCAACAGTCAATTGAGGGCTGACCCAGTAGTTGGCTGCAATTTGAGTAGTTTCCATGAGTGATCTCCACTGTCGTAAAGGGACGCTATGATGGCTGCATCTTAGCACACCACCAAATCCCGGGCATCTATCAGTCCTCACTATATTAGGTTTATTTAATATACATTCAAGAGCACTTCACATTAGCCAACTCGATAATAAGTTGAGCCTGATCAAACTTTCGTCCGAAAGGGGTATAGCAGTGCTTGCCATCTGCATCAAATACTCTATTTTATGCACCATGAGTGCTGCCATTCTCTGGTACACCGACCAATCGTAATAATGACAACAACCGGCAGCCAATGTCTTCAGGAGACACAGCATGATTCTTGACCACACCCTTGGTATTTTTACCCACCCGAACAGCGAATGGTCTCTGATTCGAAATCAGCGTCGTTCCAAGCTGATGGAATACCTGACACATGTGCCCATTCTGGCGCTGATTCCCGCCGTCTGCTTCTATATTGGCGTTGTGCATGTCGGTTGGCAGTTTGGCAGTGGCCCACAGACGACGCTGACAGTGCAAAGCGGCCTGATTCTTTGTGTGCTCAGTTACATTGCGGCGCTGGCGGGTGTCTGGATATTTGCGGAATTCATTAACTGGATGGCGAAGACCTACGCCGAGGAAGACATCGACCCACACCATGGCATGGCGATGGCTGTGTATGCGACAACACCCATTTTCCTGGCGGGTATTGCGGGCATCTGGCCTGTGCTTTGGCTGAATGTGATTGTTTTTGCTATAGCAGCAGCTTATGCCGTCTATCTGATTTATGAAGGCATGCCGATTGTGATGAACATTCCCAAAGAGCGGGCCTTTATGTATTCCACCTCGGTGATTACCGTGGCGCTGGTGCTGCTGGTGACCATGCGGGTGGGTACAGTAATCCTCTGGTCTGCCGGCTTCGGGCCTGAGTACGTAGCGGGCTGATACTCCGCGTTAAACCGGGGCGACCGTTCAGGCTCGCCCCGCTCTCTCCCTCCCCCTGCACTACTTTACTGAAAAAACCGCCAACTCAGATATTCCCGATACCCTCGGCTGTCGTTTCGACTGACGCCGCTGTCGCTGAAAGTCAGTTCCACCCAGCCGGATCGATCGCTGATGCGTATTCGCCCGCGATAGGGGAAGGCATCACCCCTATACCAGTTCACCGCCTGTGGGGTCGTCAGTGTTGCATTGCGCGACAGCCAGCCGTTGTCGAGCCATAAGTCGGCCCGGGTGCGGATGTCAAAGGTTCTTGAACTGAGCTCCACAATGCGACTGTCGATCTGGCTGTAACTGATGTCTCGCTGCGATCCGGTAATGCGGAAACGACCGGTCAAATCACCATCCAGAGAGGTAATGGCGCGGCGATGTTCGTCGTACCAGCCCACGACCTGATAATCCAGGCGGCTTTCGATGGTGGCGACGCCCATCCAGGAATCGGTTCGGCAGCGGTCGGCTCGCACCAGGGCAGACATCCGCACCCAGGTCATGCCATCGGCGTAGGTTTCTGTTTTGGCATTGCCATCCAGAGTGGTGGAGCCGCTGTACCGGCAGGGCGCGGTGTCGAACAGTTCTGTCCAGGTGGTTTCAATGGGGTCGTGATAGCGTGCCTGGTTTCGCTGCCGTGGCTGTAAAAAGCCCACCGGGTCGACCACCATTTCGATCGACTGGGTGTTCAGTGAAGGCACAATCAGGGCAGCTCGTGTCAGAAACTCGGTGCTGTAACGGCTGACATTTTGCGGTGGATCGCTGACATGCCCCGAGTGGTCCGGCCCAACTTCAACATAACACCCGGCCAGCAACGCAGCGACAGTGAGGCCGATCAGGGCTTGCTTGATGGGGTTCTTTGGTACCGAATGTTTGTGCATCTCTGTTTCTCCAATCCGTTGGAGACAGCATGCCTGAGTCTGGCTGAACCTTAGCTGAAAATAGCTCGGCCTTAACGCTCAACAGCCGCCCGGCCGCACCCTTCAAACAAGGCCTGCCAGGCCTCTACCTGGGAGCGTATTTGCTGGCGGAATCGCTGGTGAAGGGCATCAAGCTCGCTCAGGTAGGCCGCCATCGATGGGTTTTCGATGCCAAGTTGGTCATGAATGGCCCGCAGGGGCTCGTAACCTGCCAGAAAGCGTTGATCAACCCGCACCAGCCATGGCTGTACTTCACCAACAAAGGTTTGCACCATCACATTACGGGCAAAATTCAGTTCACGCCTCGGGTTACCAAGGGGGCACAGGCGCCTGCTTTCGGTCGCCTCCCTCAGCAGGCTTTCGGTTTGTTCAAGGCTGACTATGGCGGCACGCATGGAATGCAGGCTGTGACCGCCCATGGGATATTGAGCAATCGGCTCAAGCGCACTGACCCAATCTCCCGGCTGAGCCAACTCGGGGTGAACGGCCAGATAAGCCAGGCGGTTCTGGGCGTCCCTGTAGCCTTCGTAGTCGACTTCATCTTCCTGGCGAAAGGTACTGTTGCCACCGTTCCAGTAGCTTTGCACATCCGGGTGGGCCAGGGTGGCGTTCCAGATGCGCAGGGGCAGTTGGCTGAGCTTGAGCGCCAATACTCGAGTCAGTTCTTCTTGCAGTGCCTCCGGTAGCTCGATGTCTTGCGTCAGGCATTCGGGTATGGCCAACAGCAAGCGCTGCTCGTAATCCAGTCGAACATCAGGCTGGGCGACTCGGCCCAGTATGGAGTTGCGCTCGCTGATCAATGCAAACAACTCGCAACGACGTAATGCCCAGGCATCAAGCACATCGAGCCGAATGTCATCCACCTCGATGCGCACATCTCTTGCCCGAGGGTACCCGGGCAGCGCCAGAGTGCCCCGATCAGGCACCTTGCCCAGAAGGACGTTCTCCATGCGTTTGCGGTAGTCGTCAAGCAATGCATCTCCGCTCTGGGTGCAACCCAATAGCAGGATGGCAACCATGAAAACAGTCGCAGCTTGAAACATGCGTTGCAACATAACTAAACAGCCTAATGAAACCAATGACATAAAACTCATGTAAATCAATAGGTTAAAAACTGGCACGGCCTTTGATATTGGTTCTGCAACTCTTTCTGTTTAACCAATCCCGGAGCACAGTATGGCACACTCACTAGTATGGATGCCGACCGACGAAATCATCAGCAAAGTACCCTGCACCTGCGTCGATGGCCGCACTCAGGGCATGCGCTACAGTGTCGCTGGCGGCAGTTTTGGCCTCATCGTTCACAGCCTGTCGCGCATTCAGGCCAGGCATGACAAGATCTTCCAGGAGGAGGAAATTGATCAATATCTGAACCTCTTCGCACGCCAGGTCGGCCCCATCTATCTGCACAGCGACCAGCACACTCTCGATTGCATTTATTCGCGCCTGGGCCTCGCTCAGACTACCCGACTGAAAGATCTGACCCTATCTCAGCGCCGATCGTTTTGCGAACTGGCCACCCAACCCGAATACCAGGGCTGTGGTCACATCAAGTTGATGATGGACAATGAAGCCGATTACGGCATCCCTCAGACCCTGATCAAACGCAGCCTGAAGGCGTTCATGAAGCGCTATTTCAGCGGCGACGATCAACTGATGTTCGACATTCTCGCAGGCCGCCATGCGGAAGAGCGCGTACTGCTGCTCGATACCCAGGAAAGCCGCGACATGAAACAGGATTCCGCCCTGTACCTTGAGAGCCCACAATCCGAAAACCGTTTTTTCTGCCACCGACCCTTGAAAAAAGCCCTGGCAGAGCGTTTTCTGGAAGCCATTGATGAAGCCGGCATGCTCGGCCTGCCCAGCAGCGAATGGCCTGCCGTGGTAGAGACGCACAACCTCGCTGCCGAACAGACATTGAGCACCCTGGCAGCCCATCTGCCGGTTGAACACCTAAGCCTTTGATGCACAGGAGCCTGATATGACCACCCAAATGTTGAGCCGCCTTACCCGCTGGGCGCCGGTTCTTCAATGGCTGCCCAACTACCGCAAAGCCGACCTGAGCGGTGACCTGATCGCAGGTATTACGGTCGCCATGATGTTGATCCCGCAAGCCATGTCCTATGCGATGTTGGCCGGGTTACCTCCTTACATTGGCCTTTACGCCTCTGTGCTACCTCTGATTGTGTACGCCCTGTTCGGTACTTCTCGTCAGTTGGCGGTCGGCCCGGTTGCCATGGTGGCACTGCTGGTTGCCAGTGGTGTCGGCACCCTGGCGGAGGTCGGATCCAGCGAATACATTGCCCTGGCGATTCTCCTTGCCTTACTGGTTGGCATCATTCAGTTGGCCATGGGTGTTTTTCGCCTTGGCTTCCTCACCAATTTCATGTCGCACCCGGTCATCTCGGGTTTCACCAGCGCGGCAGCCTTGATCATCGGCTTTAGCCAGCTGAAGCACCTTGTAGGTCTGGACTTGCCACGCACGGAAAATATTGCCATCACCCTCTGGCATACGTTGAGTCAGGTTGACGACATGAACCTGGCGGCGGTGACCATTGGTGCCTTTGGCATCGTGGCTTTAATCGTGATCAAGCGCATCAACCCGATGCTGCCGGGCGCCATGATTGCGGTCATCGCCTCAACCCTGGCAGTCTGGCTGTTCGAACTGGATACGCGCTTTGGTCTGTCGATAGTAGGCACCGTTCCGGCTGGCTTCCCGTCCTTTGCCGCACCCGATATCAGCTACAAAGCCATCGTCGATCTGATGCCCATCGCCATCACCATCGCCTTTATCGGCTTTATCGAAAGCATTGCTGTGGCGAAAAAAATAGCCACTCAAAAACGCTACGAAATCGATGCCAACAAAGAGTTGGTCGGTCTTGGCCTGGCAAACCTGGTCGGCGCTTTTTTCAAGGCGATGCCTGTTACCGGCGGCTTTTCTCGCACGGCCGTAAATAACACTGCAGGCGCCAATACGGGTCTGGCCTCTATCATAACGGCGATAGTGATTGGCATTGCGCTGTTGTTGTTTACACCTCTGTTCTACTACATCCCCAACGCCATTCTGGCATCGGTGATTATGGTGGCTGTTTTTGGCTTGATCGACACCCAGGAGGTGAAACACCTGTGGCACGTAAAACGCGATGACCTGGCCATGCTGGCCTTTGCCTTCCTGGCAACCCTGATTCTCGGTGTTAAAACCGGCATTCTGTTGGCGGTTGCCGGCTCCATGGTCTGGTTCGTGGTCAAGACCACTCGACCCCACTATGCCATTCTCGGCCGTTTGCCCGGCACAGAGCTGTACAGAAATGTGGCACGTCATGCCGACGCTCAAACCGAAGATCACATCCTGGCCATCCGCTTTGACGCTCAGTTCTATTACGGAAATGTCAGCTTTCTAAAGGAAACCTTGAAAAAGGCTGAGGCACAGATGGATAAGCCGCTTAGAACGGTGGTTCTCGATATGAGCGCGATCAACCAGTTGGACTCGTCAGCCGAGACGGCTCTGCAGGAGCTGCTCACTGACTATCGATCCCGAGGCGTCGATCTCTACCTGGCCAGTCTCAAGGGGCCAGTAGAGGAGGTCATGAAGCGCAGCGGCCTGTACAACAGCCTGGGAGAGCGGTACATCTGTATGACGACAGATGAAGCAGTAAAGACCGCCAGGGCCAGGTTAAACCCAGCCTGATGCTGTGACACGAAACACAAGGAGCCTGATGGCTCCTTTTGTGTGTTTACCAGACACCTCTTCCAGCGAAGCACAATCCAGCAAGCAGAGCTCACACATGAAACAAATACTGCAACACTTGTTGCAACAAGATAAAACAGATAACCCTAATATAAACAACAAAACCCTTTAATATCAATGACTTAAAAGTTGGCATAGAGATTGATATAGATAAAGTAACGCTCATGCACTAAAACGTCATGCAGCTTAACCGATTACTCGATCCAGGAGATCACATCATGAAACAGCAAATCAAAACCTTCTACGATCCAGCGACTTTCACACTGACCTATGTTGTCTACGATGAAGACAGCCGTGACGCTGTGGTCATAGATCCTGTACTGGATTACAACCCTATCGGCAGTGCCGTTTCCGACGAGTCCTTTCAGAAAGTCGTTGATTTCGTCGCCGAAAATGACCTGAAACTGCATTATGTTCTGGAAACCCATGCTCACGCTGACCACCTGAGCTCAAGCCAGTTGTTCCGGGATGAGTATCCGGGCATCAAGGTTGCTATCAGCGAACGCATCACCACCGTGCAGAAAACCTTCAAAACAGTCTTCAATCTGGAAGAGAGCTTTGTCACAGACGGCGAACAGTTCGATTACCTGATCAAGGATTTTGAAGAGCTACAGGCCGGCACACTCACCATCAAGGCACTGCCAACTCCGGGGCATACCCCTGCATGCTTGTCATTCCTGATCGGTGATGCCGTCTTCACAGGTGATGCCTTGTTCATGCCAGACTTTGGCACCGGTCGTTGCGACTTCCCTGCTGGCGATGCACGCACTCTTTACCGTTGCGTGACCGACAACCTGTATAGCCTGCCCGATGAGACGCGCGTCTTCGTCGGCCACGACTACCAGCCTGGCGGCCGTGAAGTGGCATGGGAATCCACCATCGGTGAAGAGAAGGCCAAGAACATTCAGTTGAAAGGCGATACCACCGAGGAAGAGTTCGTCAAGTTCCGTGAGGAGCGGGATTCTGGACTGGCCGCGCCCAAGCTGATTTATCAAAGCATCCTGGTAAACATTGATGCTGGCAAACTGCCGAAGCAGGAAAGTAACAAGCAGCGTTACCTGAAAATCCCGCTGAACATTCGTACAGAGCGGGTTGGCGCTTAAACCAGACTGCAGGGAGGGGGGGTGTCTTCATGACCCCCTCCCAATCAACCCTTTTGGCAGAGCCGTTGTATATAAGGCGGCAAAGCGTATTATTCATCCATTGCATTAGAGCGAACTAAATTAGGAGTCGCTATGGAAATCATTAATTTCACGCCGATCTCTGCCTTTATTGGTGGGTCATTGATCGGTCTTTCAGCAGCCATTTTGCTGCTGATCAACGGTCGCATTGCCGGTATTTCCGGTATAGCCGGCGGTGTAATCTACCCCGAAAAGGGTGATATGGACTGGCGCATCGTGTTTGTTATTGGCTTGATCATCGGTGGTTTTATATACCAATGGTCCGGATTGGGTGTAGGCGTTAGCCACATTCAGGCCGTAGTAGACACCCCTATGCTGATCATTGCAGGTCTGTTGGTGGGTATAGGTACGACCATCGGTACCGGCTGCACCAGCGGCCACGGTATTTGTGGCCTGGCACGCCGTAGCCCACGTTCACTGGTCGCTACCCTGAGCTTCATGGCGTCGGCTTTTGTGACTGTTTTCATTGTACGTCAGTTGATAGGAGCCTGATCATGCAAAGCCCTGCACGTGTTATCGCTGCCCTGACCGCTGGCATTCTGTTTGGCTTCGGCCTGTCAGTTGCCCAGATGATCGACCCGGCCAAGGTGATCAACTTTCTCAACATCTTTGGTGCCTGGGACCCTTCACTGGCGTTCGTAATGGGTGGTGGACTGGTGGTTAACGCCATCGCCGTGCCGCTTATTCTGAAGCGCAAATCCCCCATTCTGTCTGAGTACTTCCGGGTACCAGCGAAGACAGAGGTGGACCGTCGACTGGTGGTTGGTGGCGTCATCTTCGGTGTAGGTTGGGGTTTGGCTGGCTACTGCCCAGGCCCGATGCTGACATCTTTGAGCTTTGCCGATGCCAGTATTCTGACCATCGTTGCGGCCTATGTCGTCGGCACCTTCGCTACCAAATTTGGCCTGACCAAATACGAGACCTACAAGCAAACGAAGCATGCCGAGAACGAAGCCTGCGTTGGCTGATCAACATTAGCTGACAAAACCCGGCAACAGGTGACTGTTGCCGGGTTTTTTATTGAAAATCCCTTGACTGACTAAACAGCGGCTTCCCTTCCAGAATAGAGGTAACTGGCGCCTCGCCAAAGAGAATCGGGTTCACAGGTGGATGACGCAGACCGGCTGCTGTAGAAGCCGGTGGAGGCAAGGTACGGCTCGATATCGAGCTACCTAACGGTCAGCATCATGGTTTTCTACTTTAACCCTTCGCTGAGACGTTCGGCTGCATCCCACGGACGATGTTCGCCATAACCTTGAAAAGCTGCGGACTAACAGTGAAGGGGTTTATAGACCGCATTTTAGTGCCAAGGTATCCATTCAAATATCGGCGCGACAGCGTCTGGTGGGACCGCTTGTTGGCTGGGCGCAGTGCTCGACTGCCGATCCTGATGGATACACCACCATGGTATTTCCGTTTGATTTTTCGCCAGCCCGGGCATGAACAAATGCGTCGCACCATTCTAGAATTTGCCGGTATTAAACCGGTACGCATCAGCAGTTTTGGCCCAGTGCGGCAAGCCGATGACAGGCGCCGGAAAATCTGGCTAGCCCAGGCAGAGGCGCTGGGTCGCCGACGCCTGTAGTGGGCGTGAATGAGAGTCGGCAAGCCCTTACAGTATTATAATGGGCACACAAGCTCTATGGTGCCCTCAGTACCACGGCCATTCACAGGCTGTCTCTCTGCTTCGATTCAATCTTCTTGAAACCCCTGACTCGCACTGGAGGACCTGTCTATTTTCCCGCTAGCAGGCAGGCTTAACCGCTATTCCTCAAATAGATTCCTGACAGGCAACAGATCGTCGTACTTTGCTGTCTGCTTTTGCGCCTTCGCTTGAAAGGATTGCATCAGATCGGTGGCTCTGAACATGCCTGCTTGCCAAGTGGCCATATATTGCAAGCTATCCGCCACGCTGTGATCTCGGCTGTAGTTCAGCATTTCCTTGCAACCAGTTACCGCCAAGGGCGAGTTGGCGGCTATCTTCTCTGCCACTTTGAAGACGCCTTCCAACATCTCTGCTTCGGTGGCGAACACCTCGTTCACAAAGCCAAGCCGCAGCGCCTCCTGTGCACCGAACTTTCGGCCAGTGTAGGCAAGCTCACGCACGACCCCAGAGGGCATCAACTTTGGCAACCGCTGCAGAGTGCCGACGTCGGCCGTCATACCCAACTCGGTCTCCTTGATCGCAAAATAGGCGTCTTCTGTGCAATAGCGACTGTCTGCTGCGCACACCAGGTCAAGCGCACCACCAATACAGCCGCCCTGAACAGCAGCCAGCACCGGCACACGAACCGATTCGAGCGAGGTCAAGGTGGCTTGTAGTTGCAAAACAACACGGCGCAAATTCTCTGCCATACGGCTCTGATCGCCCCCCATCGGCACCGCTTTTGGGTCTGAAAAAACCGCCAGGTCCATACCCGCGGAGAAGTGTTTGCCCGTAGAAGAAATGACAATGACGCGCGCATCTGTGAAACGCTCAATGCCTTCAATACAACGCGGTAATTCCAACCAGAATGTCTTGTTCATTGAGTTCAAGGCACCAGGCCGATTGAATTGCACATGCGCAATATGGTTGCTAACAGTGACCAAAAAGCTTTCAAATTGACCGACTTCAGACATGTTGTGTTTCCCTCCCAATGAATGGTGCAAGCCATGGACTGCATGGCCTGCAGTAGAGCCGTTGACGGATCCATCATAGGGCATCCAGGACAAACAGCCCACTAATTGGCGACGGGATAGTGGCGTGAAGGTCCGTTTTTCAGGTACCATTTTGTGCTTTGCTGTTGGTGATTGATGGATTGGTTAAGGTCTTGAAGTCATCGCCCGTTCAGCCGCATTGAATTTCCCCTCATGAGAAATCCGGGCCAGGCTTGCCTGTCCATGCATTCGGAGTCCCCATGCCTTTACCTGATTCCCAGTTGCCGAGTCGCGGTAATGCCTTTACCAGCCTGTCTGGCCGACTGATTTTATCCCTGTTTGGCTGGAAGGTTAGGGGCCCGTTGCCGAATGTGCCCAGGGCCGTATTGATTGGTGGCCCCCATACATCCAACTGGGATGGCGTAGTGACGCTGGCGGCGATGGCAATGTTACGGCTGGATGCCCGAGTAATGATCAAGGACAGCGCCTTTGTCGGGCCATTTGGCTCGTTATTGCGCTGGCTAGGCGCCATGCCCATTGACCGAAACAGTGCTCAGGATGTGGTTCAGCAAACGGTGGATCGTTTTAATGCCCACGAGCGGCTTATGATCATCGTGTCGCCAGAAGGAACCCGAAACGGAGCCAGCCAATGGAAGACCGGTTTTTGGCGCATCGCCAGCGGTGCGAGGGTGCCAATCATTGTTGCTACGGCCGATCACCAAAAAAAGGAGATTGCTTTTCCGGGGCTGGTGATGCCCAGTGAAGACATGGACACAGACATGGTCCAGGTGCTCGAGTTTTACCGGGGTGTGGAACCACGCCACCCGGAACGATTGTCAGAACCACTGGCAGCGATGCGCAGACAGCAGAGCGATGGCGACAGCGAGAACAGGGACCGCTAGCGCTAGTCCATAGGCGGACACCCACCTCTGTGTGCATGTCTATTGTTCATGCCCAATTGGCCGACCGGGTTTTTTCTTTGTACAGTTACCTGAATTCGATGACGGTGCACTGCAGCGCCCTCGCCTGTTTACATCCCTCAACACATGGGCTGAATCATGTCTTCCATACCACGCGAGAACGTCCAGTCTTACCCCCGCCCGCCCGCGCTGGAGCCAGCGTCGCTGCCGATAACGATCTACCTTGGCGGTCTTCTAGTTGCCAAATCGAATCGCGCGTTGCGAGTACTGGAGACCCATCATGCGCCCACCTACTACCTGCCAGCAGCAGACGTTAGCGCTATACTTCATTCAGCATCAGGCTCAAGTTTCTGCGAGTGGAAAGGTAAGGCACAGTATTTTGATGTTATTGCTGGGGACGTCATCGCCACTCGGGCGGCCTGGACCTACGAAAAACCGACCGATCGCTTTACACCCCTGGCCGGCTATATCGCTTTCTACGCTGGCAAGATGGACGAGGCCTGGGTTGGGGATATGCGCGTCATTCCACAGCCGGGTGATTTTTATGGTGGCTGGGTAACGCCCAATCTGGACGGCCAGATCAAGGGTGCACCAGGAACGGGACATTGGTAACTGCCTGCCTGACTGTCATCCAAAAAGAGCATCCTATCGTTTATGGAAGTCACCCGGGGAAAAAGTGGTTTTTCCTGGATCGCAAACAGGAAGACCATGCGTATACTGATCCTTGTGACATTGGCCCTTGCAAGCCTTACGCCGGCCATTGCCTCTGATGCACCAGGCAATATAGCGATCGAGGAAATAGCCATGCAACCCGAACCCCAGTGGCGGTTTTTTACAGACCAGGTCATGGGAGGGCAGTCGACCGGGCAAGCAACCCTGGCGACAGATGCCGATACGCCCTATGTTCGTATGACGGGTCAGGTCAGTACGGCTAATCGCGGTGGTTTTATTCAGATACGGCTCGACCTGCCCGGCCCTGCGCCTGCAAACACCGAGGGCATCCGCTTGGTGGTGCGTGGCAACAATCAGCGCTACTTTGTGCACCTGCGAACTAGCGGCACAAGGTTGCCCTGGCAATATTACCAGGCAGGGTTCGAAGTCACAGAAAACTGGTCGGAAATACGGCTTCCGTTCGAGTCTTTTGTCGCCTCCGGTGCGCTACTGCGGAAAGTACCACGAGCCAGCAACCTCAAGTCGGCCGCTGTTGTTGCTTACGGGCGCGACCATGAGGCCCACATAGATGTTCAGGCGCTAGGCTTTTATTGAGTGCCGATTGATGCTTTTTGCATTAGGTTGAAGTGCCCGTTCTAGCGGGTGAAGTTCAGTGTCTTGTTTATTCCTGCCAAGCCCTGTGCTCCAGTCTCGGAGTGCGAATCCCTTGTATCGCTTCATGGCCGCACAGAGAGCGGAGCGCCGCCACTGGGTTAGCCTATCTGGGTGATTGTGCCAGGAGAAGACTACCCATAGCATCGGGTGGTTGAATTCACGCATTGACGCTCAGGGAGGCAGGCTCTTCCTAGGGGTCAAACGAATCACTTGACTAACAAGGAATCCTTTTGCTCATGCTGGCAACCAAATCACACCCCTTTGTTCGCAGCAAGAACTGGCTCTCAGGCTGTACGATGTACCTTACCCTCATTGCGGCAGGTGGGCTTCTACTGGGTTGTGATTCTTCATCGGAGTCTGGCCTAAGCAGCCAGGATCAACAATTGCTTGATCGCCTTCAGGCGCCTGTCATAACGCACATGAACGCTCTAGGCTCTCCCGCTTACCCTGGCAGTCAGTTGGAGATCAGCGTTTCTGCCTACAGCCCTCTGGAAAGGAGCCTCAGTTATGAATGGTCCGTTCCCGATGAGTGGGATGTTCTGGATGAAAACTCTGATCGCATTACCGTTCAGGCTCCCTACGAGAAGGCGTTGACAACACCTGTTACCGTCGTGGTATCGGACGGCAGTCACAGCCAAAGCGCCAGCCTTGACCTGGCCACCAGGGGGCCTGCTATTGAACAGTTTTCTATTGTGGCGACGCCCGATGCCAACCAAATCGAAAGCATCGATTTCTCTGTCAATGCGTTCAATCGCGATGGGGGCTTGTTAAGCTATCAGTATCGCCTCGGCGGTTCCGCAATGGGCGAAGATTTGCCTCAATGGCAATGGCAAGCAGAGAGGGTAATTGCTCCGGGCTTCTATGATGTTAGCGTTACCGTCAGCGATGAAGGCGGACTGACCAGCAGCGCTTATTCAACCTTCTGGCTGCCCGGCATTTCAAACTGGACTACGGCTGGCGGAGACCGGCAGAGCACAAGGCGCAGCGGTGCTGACGTCAACGGTCCTACCTTATTGCCCACAGACATTTGGGCCTATGGAGCCGGCACCTCGAATTTCTCCGCACCTGCGATCGGGCCTGACGGTATGATCTATGCCATTCTGAACGAAGGCGATGATCTAAAAATTGCGGCCATAGATCCGACAGCGTTGCCTGCCAACCGCCTGGCCTGGGAGTGGAGTGAAGCGGCATTAAACACGGGCGACCATCAAATAGAGTACCTCAGCAATATTGTATTGGGTGACAATAGTGACCTCTTTGTAGCGGGCTGCCTCAGTAATGATAATTGCTATATTTTCCGGCTGAATACACAAGCGGAAACCGACGCTACTCGCCTGAACATTGCACGCACCATTGAAGATTTCAGAACGTCACTTCCAACGATGCTCTCCATCGACCAGCAGGGCGTCGTCTATTTGGCGAATGGTCGTTTTGTGCGAGCCTTTACTTTTGGTGAGTCCACTTCTCGGGAATACTGGAACATCGAACTGGAACATTGGGTGAGAAACTATGCATTGGGCAATGATAATACCCTCTATGCAGTGCAGGAGAGCTCCGGTTCGAAATACATGTTAAGCGCCATCAAGACGCGTTACAGCCAGGCGGGCAGCCAATACGAATGGCGCGACGAAGCCGTGGCCCGTCGCGGCGGTTCCGATTTTTACCTCGGCATGGTGACGGGCAGTGACGGAACACTATACGCGCTGACCAAAAGCCATCTGACGGCCATTGAGGTGGACGACCTCTCGGTAAGCCCTTCCATCTCATGGGTCTATCCACCAGAGGGGCAGGATCCCTGGAGCTATGAATTTAACGCCAGGAGCCTTTTGATTCACGAGTCGACGCTTTATCTGGTTGAAGGCGTCGGGGGAGATGAAATACTCATGGCATTTGACCTCAGTAAAGATAAGCCTACGCCTAAGGTCATCTGGGAGCCGGGCGCTGACGCCAGAATTCGGTCTGCTCCAGCGATGAGCGCAGACGGAACGCTTTACCTTTTTGGTATTGAGAACGGCGATGGCGCTGTCTTCGCACTCGACAGCCGTCTGGACACATCGAACGATGAACGCTTGCTCTGGAAAAGTACCGGGCATGATCCAGGCACGAACGCCCGACTCCTGATTGGCGATGGACTCGTTGTCATCACGTCCACCGCCGGGGTGTTGCTGCTAAAGGAATAGCGGGTAGTCGAGGTTAGTAAGACCACTGCAGCGCCGATGATGGCAAAGGTGTCGCCTCCATCGGCGCTATAGCTATACAAAGCAATACAACGGACACCCAAAGCATTAGCCCAGGTTGGCTATGGGTGTCTAAAGACCGTTGTTGCCCACTGTGGTGGATGTCCATCTAGTCTTCGTTTAACAGCTCTGTTCTTGAAACGTCCATTTTTCAAGAACAGAGTAATGGCTCGGTATTTAATTGACCCCTTTCAAGAAGCCACTGCTTGAGCGATGGATACCTTGGGCTTTACGGTCAGTGTCTGATGCAACCGCCCGGCAAGGTCGGACACGGAAATCAAACCTCTGATCTGATGCTGCTCTCGATCCAACACCAGACAATACGTCTCTCCCGATTCACGCAGGGTGTTGAGCATGTCCGCAATCTGGATGTTTTTCAGTGCCTCATAGTCCACTACCGGAATCTCTGCTCGCGGCTGCATCATATCTGACGCCGTCAGTTCTAACCGGCCGACACCCAATAGGGCTTGAGTGATCAGGAAGCGCTGTTCGCAGAGCCGATCTTCACTCAAAAGCCCGACTAATTCGCCAGTCTTGTCGGCAACCAGCTTACAGTCCACCCCCTCCATCGCCATCTGTCTGGCGACATCTATGGCACTGGCATTAGAACGGACCTTATGAGGCTGGTGAATGCGGAAATCCTTCAACAGAGCCAACACCGGTGACTGCTCGGTCCAATCGAAAAATTCATAGGGGCTTACTAAATGATCCTGCGGATCAAGATGGGATATCGTAAGTTCTTTCATGGCGAATACCTCTGATACTTGCGCATCGAATGCACAAATACGACGAATGCATTTGGCAAAAAGCCAAACGCCTTTGGTTGTTCGGTATCAGAGGTAGTAAGGTGGTGCGCGCGCATAAGGGCGAACTGCCGATACCGACAGATGTGCCCTGAGGGGTGATGGGGTGACGACCGAGTAAAACACCGACGCCGCCGCATCGGCGATGGCAGTGCAAACCAGATCGTCTGGATCGCCTCCCAACGAGGGGTTTGGCAGTTCGACCCAGTGTTCATAGGGCGCATTCAACGCCTGCTCTTTGCCCTTGCCAACCTCTGTTGCAGATGCCACCGACGCGGAAAAAACCACGCTCAGCATAGCGGCAGTTAACAGAAAGGATAGAACGCGGCTCAGCATATTAATCAGGCAGTTTCCGTCGGGAAGTCAGTCATTGCAGGCCAACCAGCATTGTGGGGAGCCCATCAGGCAGGTGCTGACACTGTTACAGCACCAACCTGGCTATCATTGTGGCATTCCTGCCGAGAATCAAGTATTTATTTATACGAAGAAAAGGCAGACACTCTGGTATTAGAAAAACGTTCTACTACAGAGAATATTGGATGAATTCAACCACTGCTGACGCGTTACTCATGGGCGCTACCGGCCTTGTCGGCGCAGCCGCGCTGCCGCTTCTGGCACAAAGGTGTACAACCGTCTGGACGCCCGGAAGACGCCCACCGCCAGACTCACCGGCCAACAGTGCTCATATCGAAACGGATTTTATCGACCTCAGTGCCCTGGATGCCTCAATACCCAATGCGCCAGGGGTACTTTGCATCGCCTTTGGTACGACCATCAAGCAGGCGGGTAGCCAGGCTCGGTTCAAGACAATCGACAAGGACTACCCACTGGCCCTGGCGCGTTGGGCCTTGCAAAAAGGCACCCGACGCATCTGCCTGATCTCGGCCGTCGGCGCTGACGCTCATTCCCGCGTTTTTTACAATCGCATTAAAGGTGAGCTTGAGCAGGAACTGAAGGCACTGCCCCTACAGAGCCTGCATATTCTGCGCCCTTCTTTGCTGCTGGGGCATCACCCACACAGACCGATGGAAACATTGGGGCAAACAATAATGGGGCCACTTGCACCACTATTCCCTGCAAAAATACGGCCCATTCGGGCCAGTCAGTTGGCAGAAAAACTGGTGGCTTGCGCTATCGACAATAGCGCTGAAGGTGTGCAAATTCTCGAAGGCCGTGCGCTGTTTGAGACGGCACCCAGCTAACTGGAGGGTCGTACCAATTTTGGAGCCCAGGGCGGTTTGGTTTACACTGCCATCAATCGGACAAAACACCTTAAGGCAAATTCACCATGAAGGCTCGACTCAGACAACTCTTCTCACCGCTGCTGAATTACTTTGAAGCTGGCGAAGGTGAGTACCACTACCGGAAGCTGAATCGCTCTGTGCTGGTTGGTGTTGGCATTCTGCTGTTGGTTCTCGCTGCGGGCTCCTTTGCCTCGTCTCTGTTCATTGGCATCATGGGGGCCATTATCCCCATTGTGATTTTTCTCAGTGGTAGCATCGTCTGCCTGGTGATCGGCGTGCTCGGCAATGACCGGGCCGTCGCCAAAATTTGGGGCAACAAGTAACCGTTATTCTTTTGAGCCCTCCTTCCCTGCCCCACCACTGCCCTCGGTGACGGGGATATCAAAGTGCAAAACATCTTCGCGCTGCCCCATACGGGTGTACAACGCGATGGCGGGCTCATCTTCCACACCCGTGTCGGCCTGCACATAAATCACAAAAGCTCCGCGCTCAATGGCCACTTTTTTCACCGCTTCAATCAAAGCTGTCGCAATGCCTTCGCGTCGATGTGACCCGGACACCGCCAAATCGTAAATGTAAATCTCGCTGCGCTCCTGTTCGAACTTTTTCAGCTCATAGGCCGCAATGCCACCCACGACCTCGGCACCTTTCAAGGCGGCAATGGCAATAAAAGAATCACCACCCAAAAGTCGCTGTAGGTAATCGGTGCTCGGCCGCTGGCCGGTATAGGTTTGTTCATCGTCGAAGACCTCACCAAAGAGGGTAGACACCGCTTCCATTAAGCCCGTATCACCGGGGCCAAGCTGACGACAGACAAGTGACATGAGGTTTCCTCCTGAATGGTTTTTTTTGGGCGCTCGCCATAGGCAGTCAGTGTTAAAAGCGAATGAGCGGAGCCCATTGCTCAGCCCAGGTATGGTGAGCGCTCTCACCCTGCGCTTCCAATCGACTGATGGCCTTACTGACGGTGGAGGGATCCGTACCACAGCTTTTCGCGGCGGCTGCGAAACTGCCACCGTCGCACGTCGCCAAAAACATCTCCAACAAGCGCAGTTTATCCATCCCATACCCACGTCATGCGACCAAAGATCCCGCAAAAAAATAGCATGAAATTCATGAATTGTATTCACGATTGATAGGGTGTTGCGCATTATTTTCTTTTAATGGCTGCCCCATAGAATCCTGGTCCAACATCACATGCTTTCATTCAGAGGATATATGTCGCATTCAACGGACCTCAAAACACCCCGCTTTCGTCGCCACCTGGCCTACCTGTTCCTCGCCTACTGAGGCTGATGGATACGCCACCCTGGTACTTCCGCTTGATGTTCCGCCAACCCAGGCATGAACAAATGCGCCGTACCATTCTGGAATTTTCTGGAATAAAACCAGTGCGCATCAGCAGTTTTGGTCCGGTGCGGCAAGCCGATGAAAAACGTCGGCAGCTTTGGCTAGATCGAGCCAAGGCGCTGGGTCGTCAACGTATTTAATCGGCCCAAAAACCAGGATTGCGCCTTGTGAGCCAAAAAGTTTGTACTCAAGAGTACTCAAAGCTGAGCGAGAAGGTGTTACGCATATGCACTACTCGGTCATCGGAATGCTCGGCGTACTCAATAAAACCAAGGCGCTTATACAGCCATTTGGCTCGAGTGTTGGCCCGGTAAACATTCAGGCTGACCACACCATTACCGATTCTGGCAGCATAGTCGACCAGGGCCTGACACAGCTGCCGCCCGTACCCCAGACCTCTGAAGTCAGGATTGGTAATAATTCTTGCCAAGTGACAACGGCCATCGGCCATGCTCAGAATTTGACCAAAGGCCAATAAGTCCGCATCCGATCGACAGCAAAAAGCGTTTTCAGGGAGGAATGAGATTTCTTTCACTAACCGAGCAGTGTGAATAGGAAAAGTCACAGCAGGCCCTGCCCAGGTTCGGCAGTCTTCTTCCGTACCTATCCAGGTGGTCACCTTTTCGAGATCATCAATTGACGCTTTTTCGATCGTCATATCAAATCACAACTCACAAACTCACTCTCCCTTTTCGCACTTCCTATAAAGCCGGACAAAAGGCAAAAAACCCAAGCGAACCGGCCTGCAATACACCCGTTGCACCAATCGCCAAGCTAAGTCGATAAATATTCACCCACTCGCTGACCATTTACAAACCTGCGCTTTCATATGGTAACCGTTCCCTGGTGGAAAATCCTTTTGCCACCCATTCTGTGTTCCAATCATCACCGGCTAGCTTACCAGAGCACCTCACCGCTTTCAGGATCTATGCTACCCAGGTTACGACGGTAACTACCGGATAGCTCCCGAAAGCTTCCTCCCACGTAGAGGCGATTACGCAGCGGATCAGCCAAGAGAGTGTGTGTTCTATCCCGACCAACAGAGCCCGCCCAGTCGGTCAGCAAGGAACCGTCCGTTCTATCGAGTGCCATCAGAGATTCAACCTCTTCGCCCATGTTAAGCTCAGAAAAGCGCCCGGCTACAAATACCCTGTCGCCCCATTCGACGATATCGTACACCAGAGGCGTCCCAATAATGCTGGCAGTCACTGTCGGTTGCCAGGTGTCAGACCGTGGCCGGCCTGCAACGGTGAGATCATAGCCAATTAGCCTGTAGGGCGAGAAACTGCCACCGGCATAGAGCCGCTCGGAAGTCGAACCAAGATGGTGAACAATGCCGGAAGCAATGCCCGCATCCCAATGTTCATCCGGAACTCCAGTATTAAAACTGATGGCGGCAAGGGATTGCAGGCTTTCTCCACCTACGTTTGAGAAATTGCCTCCTATATAGAGCCAATCGTCGGTACTGGTAATGGCATAAACGGTATTATCAATGTCGGGCTCGAATCCTGCAATAAGGGTGCCCGTGTTCAGGTTGAATGCTGCCGTGCGGGATTGACTGGTACCGGCAATCTCCGTAAAAGCACCGCCCACATAGAGGGTACTCCCTCGAATATGCATGGCGCGAATGGAGCTGTCTGCATTCACATGCCAATCACCCAGTGCGCCGTTTTCAAGATGCAAACGTCCGATGCCAACACGATCTGTACCATTGAGTTCGGTAAAGTTACCACCCACATACACATTGCTGCCATGAACCTTCAGCACCCTGACCGTGCCGCTGGCAGAAGGAGACCAGTCTGTCAGCATACCGGTCGTCAGGTCTATCGCCGCCAGTCGCTCCCGAGTGACGCTACCAGGCGAACCGCCGGCTAAATAGATACTGGAGCCCTGGGGCGCAAGGCCGTAAAGCCACTCTTTCGACTCAGGTGCCCAACCGAGTAACTGGCCATCATCAGCCATATCGAAGGCGGCAGCATGTCGGCGAGGCTCACCTTCAGCGCTCAGAAAGCCTCCCCCCACATAGAGCCGGTCGTTGTCATACGCCAATGCCCAGACACTGCCGTCGAGTAACGGATTCCAATCTAGCAGCGTATGGTCCAGTAGAGAAAAGGCCGCCAGGTAGGTGCGGCTTCGTAAGCCCGAGGCAGTAAAATAGCCACCCACAAAGAGCGTATCGTTGGCGACCAGAAGCCGGTTAACGCTGTTATCTAATTCAGGGTTAAAATCAACATCCAGAGCGCCGGTATCCGTATCGACTCTGCCTAAACGGCGCGGAACCCCATTGATCTCATCAAAGGCACCGCCCAGGTAAACGTGGCCATTAGAAAACGCCATATCAAGTATATTGCCACCAGAGGCACTGGGCACCCAGGTTGCGTCAAGTGCACCGGTGGTACTATCCAATGCCGCCAGCCTGTTTCGGGGTGCACCACCAACATCGGAAAATCGACCACCCACGTAGACGGTGTCTTCAGTAACAATCAGGGAATCGACAAAGTCATCGAAGATCGGAGCCTCGAAAACATCCAATTCGCCACCGCCACTTATACTAAATGCCGCTATATTGCTGCGCGGCTCACCGTTGACTTCGGAAAAATTACCGACGACGAAGACTCGATCGCCGACACGGGCCATGCGCCAAATCCAGGACCCTTCAAAGGAAACATCCCAGTCTGGGTCAAGCGTGCCATCCGCCCGTATTCGCGCAAGAAACTGGCGCGGTTCGCCATCAATGGAGGTAAAGTCACCCCCAATGATCCAACCTCCTTCGTCATCCGGCACCGCGTCATAAACCCACCGGGTGATCTCTGGCATGGGGCCAACCGGGTGGCCAGAGCCCAATGAAGCCACTCCACCACCGCCTACCCCCATACCAGCAGCCTGGAATTCACCCCCAACCATAAGGGTGTCTTCGTGCATTACCTGGCTCCAGATCGCCCCATCGAAGCTAACAGGCACCGGCCTGGCCGAGGAAACAGGGGAGCGGAAACCCGCCCGTTCAGCAACGAAATACCAGCCTTTATCAGCGGCGAAGTCATCGGCTACTGAACCAAGCACTCGCTCATACCCGGCAACACTCGTCAGCATGCCAGCGTTGGCACACACACCATGGTTGCTCCAGTCGCAATCACGATCGGTTGAATAGAGAATATCGACGCTGTCTGGTCCACTCCAGCTCAGGGTCATTTCCATAATGCCGGATACCGCAGTCAGTTCAGGCAACCCAAAGCAGTAGATGCCAACATTGGTCACGCTCTGCCCGCCTACGCTGCCGCTGCCATTACTGACCTCACACCCCTGGCCAGCCGGGTAGGCCTGAACACTGATGTTATAACTATCGCCACTGCTGTAGGAGCCAGGCAAGGTGAAACTGCCGTTCCCCAGGATTTCAAGCGTACTGCTGCCATCGGCGATGGTCAGCGAACCACCCACCGACAGGCCTGTCACCTCTCCACCCACAGAACTACCGCTACCACCACCACCGCACCCTGCCAAACCAAACAGCAGCGTTAGCACCATTAAGAGTGAAAGCTTTATCGACCCTAAAATACGCCTGGTGAATTGCCTTTTCATAATAAAATACCTCCTTCTATTGTTTTTTGGTTTTACTGAAAGCCTTTGGAGACTGAAATAATCAGCAGCCAAAGTCTGGCTAAATCTGAAACATGGAATTGAGCTTAGGCGAGCATCAACTGCACGCTCTGCGTATTGAAATGCCCTGATGACTAAACCACTGCAGAGTTATTATGAGTTTCTATTTTTATTGACAGAATAAGGGTTAGTACTACATCCGATAACTTTAAGATCTGAATGAATGTCAAGGTAGCCAACTTTTCAGCGTTTTGCGAACTATCATTTTATCCACGACTTGTGAAAGCCCACCAGAGCCGACCTTACAGTGTTTTAACCAGGGCAGCCACCACAGTGATGGCTGACTTTCTTACTTCTCGAGCGTCACTTTCATCATGGCATCTCCATTAGGGGCGTCGATGACGACCTCAGCTCGCCTGACCTTCTGTTGGAATGGCCGACATATCCACCCACAATTGGGTAATGACGCGACGGTCCGTTTTTCAGGTACCATTTTGATAGCTGGCTAGAAGTGATTGATGGATTGATTAATTTCTTGAAATCATCGTCCGTTCAGCCACGTTGATTGACCCCCACGAGAAAGCCGGGCCAGGTTTGCCTGTCCTTGCAGTCGGAGCCCCTATGTCTATACCTAATTCCCAGTTACCGCGTCGCGGTAATGCCATTACCAGCCTGCCTGGCCTATGTCGACTTGAACCCCATCCGCGCCAGAATGGCAGAAACGCCAGAAACTTCCGACTACACCTCCGCCAAAAAACGAATAGTAAGCGTCACGAATGACAAAAAACCGACCCAACTAAATCAACCAAAGGAACTATTACCCTTTGTTGGCTACCCCCGACAAGACATGCCAACAGGGCTGCCATTCAGACTTCAGGGCTATCTGGGACTTCTGGACTGGACCGGGCGACAATTACGCCGAAACAAAGGTGGCGTTATAGATGACTCTCTTCCACCTATATTGGAAAGACTGAGTATTGAGCCTGAGAAGTGGTTATATACCTCCAGCCATTTTGAAAGCTCATTCAAAAGCTTTGTCGGCACCGCAAAAAGCATTTTGAGCAAGTGCAAACACCTATGTTACCAACGAACACCGCAGCTAACCGCCGGGTTGTTGCTGACCTGGCAACCTTCACCAACATACCCTTTTTAGTGCTGAATCCTGGTTCAGGAATTAGCCGTGGCTGGAATATGGAACTTAGGGTTAATTTTCCAGATTCGGCACGTATATCAAGCAACAACCAAGACAACGAACATTCTGTGGCTTTGATTTAAGAACTTCTGATGTTTGTTTCTATGTAATGGGTGTCTCGTCTATTTCTCGTCTATTTGTACTGTAGATAGCACAAAGGTGGAGGTACCGAATGACCAGTGCTTTTTTGCCCGCGGGGCTTTAGTTTTAGCATTGCCTTCCGCGGGCTAAAGTTCGACTTGGCTGACTTAATCTAATAGAGACCTCTATTCAATGCATCAATCATGGCAGAGAACACTTTATTTCCTCTAATAGTGGCGCCGGTAAATCCATCAACATCCGGGATAAAGTCAGCAGTTCGATGTAAGTCGAGTAGTGTTTGAACGGGTTTGCCGTCTATGTATTCCAATATTGCCTGGTGTTGTTGGAGCACTGGGTATAACGTGTCGCCGGGTTGAAGTGCCCTGTAATCTGTTCCTGAGTAATAGAGGTGTCGGAAGCTGGGGTTTTTAATGAGGCCGTTTTCAACGAAAAACTGAATCGAGACCTGCTGAACACCAGAGTCCTCGAAGATTCCCCTATAACGACCATCAGCAGGTTCTGGCAGGCTTAGTTTCGTTGTATCAGATGGGGTGTAAGCCTGCCGAGACAAGGCATTCATGATGGCTGAAACCACCTTATTGGACCGTACTGTAGCTCCTGTGAAGCCATCCACATCTTGAATCAGTTGAGATGGATGATGCAAATCGACGATGGTTGCAAGCACTTTGCCATCAAGATAGTCAAGAATTTGCTGATGTTGTTGGGCTACAGGGTAGAGTTGGTCGCCTTCTTTTAGTTGCCGATAGTCTGTTCCACTGTAGGCCAAGTGACGGAAGCGTAAGTTTTGAAACCGGTTATCGACAAGGTCAAACTGAATACTGACCTGCTGTTCACCACGGTCACCAAAAGTACCCCTATAGCGACCATCAGCGTAATAGCCAAATTCGATATTTATCTCTCCATCGGGTGTGTAGACGCCTCGGTTAAGTGCATCGTTAAATGTTGAATACAACTTACTGCCACGAATTGTGGCGCCTGAAAAGCCATCAATATCTTCAATATAATCTCCGGGTCTCTTCAGTTCTTCAATAGATTCAAGTGTCTTTCCTTCGAGGTGACTTAAGGCCTGTTCATGTTGACGCTTTACCGCATACAAGGGATGTTGATCATCCATTCGGCGATAATCATCTCCCTTGTAGTACAAGTGACGAAAACTGAGGTCAAAAAGCACCCCATCACGCAAATGAAACTGTACAACTACCTGTTGGTCACCACCATCACCAAACATCCCTCTATAACGACCATCGACAAGAGTAAAAGGATCCGAACTGAAGCCACTTCGAGTTGTTGAGACGTCCTGATGTTCATGGCCTTCTTGAGCCGATCTGATAGCGTTGCCGACGGCCTGAAGAAAACCTTGACTGGTGTAGGTTGCGCCAGAGATCCCATCAATATCTGTATTTTGAAGCTCTATTATCTTTTGAGTAAGCTCAACAAAAACTGGTTCTGCGATGGACGGGGTGTCACCGTGGGAGACCACACGGATATCAGAAACCTGGCCCTCACCCCATTCTACCTCCAGTTCGATGGTACCATTGTAGCCTAAAGCACTGCCGCTAAAGGTATCTGCATGGATTGGGGTTGCAAGTGCCGCAAATAAGGCACCTGCCACGATAGCGTGTTTCGTGTAGAGTTTCATCTTTGGCTCCTTATTGCGCTTCTTTGTTTTATAAGCGCAATTGTGTAGAGATGGAGGTCAGCTGGTAGACTCGGCACTTTACTACGCCAAGAGAAAAAGCACCATTGAGTTACAATCGGCTGACCGAGAATGAATGACACCAAATTTACGCGCTTATGTAAGCCGAAAATTTGCAAAGTAGTATTGAATAGATGCTTATGCTAGTACTAAACACATAGTTAAGCCAGTAATGGGCGGACAGGACAACCACAATATCGGACTTGACGGAATGCAGCTTATACAGTAGATCGGGAGCTATTAAAAATCAGGGTCAGAAACATTCCAAAACCAGGGAAAAGCCTAATCTCACTGGAAGCCACGCCCTACAACCATTGCGTGGCTCGCTGCGTCCGCCGTGCGTTTCTCTGTGGTCGGGACCAACATACAGGCATGGACCAAGAACATCGACGGGGCTGGATTAGTACTTCCTGTAAACAACGTCCAACCACTACCATGTGGTACTACACATTAACGCCAGCAAAGCGAAAGCCTGGGATACTCGAGAAGTCATCACCCGCTGGCACAAATTATTCAATGGTACACCGCTAACTCACAGATACCTCGCAAACACTCTCAAGCTACTTGTTGTGTGGTAACGACGGCACGGGGCTGAATGGAAATCTTGAAGCTGTGCCACAAATATCGCTCCCATTACTCCAGAAGCCTCTCTGGTGCATCCACATCCTCGTGCAGAACGCGAACAACGAGCACTTCCGATTCATGCAGTTGATAAAAAACAGAGTGACGCTCGACCTGTAATCTGCGATACCCAGAAAAAACATGATCGTAGTTCGCGCCCAGTGATGGATGATCAATCAGCCGCCTTGATCCGCTTACGGCCAGCCGCTTTAATCGCCGATATATCCAGCGGTTTCGGGTCCCCGCTTGACTCACCCTCAGCGAGGGCTTGCCTAAGCATGGCAAGACGTTCTTTGGCCTGCTGGCCCCTTCGAATGAGATCGCGGATGTACTCACTATCGTTACCAAAGTGGCCGCTTTCAATCTGGGCTTTCACCCAACCGTCTTGCTGTTCAGTCAGTGTGATGGTTTTTCGGTGCATGCTCATGGCTGATGCTCCTAACATGGAAGAGATATGAGTCTCAGAGGCCGTTTTTCATGTGCAGCTTGACCACCGTTCAAGCGCTATAAATCAACCGGTTAAACACATGGAACTATTGCGAGACTATATCCGTATTCGCTATTTGAATTACCAAAGGTCACCACAAGGAAATGGCTGCCGTGGTGGATACTGGCTCAAGTCATCTTGTCTACATTCGAGTAAGAAGCGAGTTGTAAAAGGCCCCAGGATCAACTCGCACTTTGAAACCCTTCAACCACGCTACCGCCAGTCCGGATACCTGGCAAACCAAAAAACCGGCGCTGTTGGGTGAGTTTTTATTGCCGGTTGGTCTAAAAGTGCCAGCTTTGGCGGTGGAATTCAAAGTTTGTGGGGGATTGTGTTATTTCGCAACGGCGGCGTAGGCGATGATTTCCACCAGCATCTCTTCTCGGGCAAAGCCGGAGACGATAATGGCGGCGCGGTTGGGGTATGGGGCTTGCACGTACTCTGCGTAAGCCTGGTTTACAGCGCCGAGGTGGGCGCGGTCGGTGACGTAGATCAGCACCTGGGTGAGGGCTTCCATGCCGACACCGGCGCAATGCAAGGTGTCCTTGAGGTTGTCCAGGCTTTGTCGGGCCTGGGCTTCTATGCCGCCGCTGACCACCTGGCCTGAAGCGTCGATGGGTATTTGGGCGGTGAACAGGATGCCCTGGGCGGTTACGGCCCATTCCAGGGGCGCTTTGGATGTCGGCAGGTTGGTTTTTACAGGGGTAATGGTCGCTGGCTGATTCATGTTTTGCGGGTCCGTTCAGTCGTTGTCGGGGGTGGCGGCGCCGGCGCCGCTGCGCGAGGCGTCGGTGGCTTCCACGAGCAGGCGTTCGGCGAGGGTTTTCAGGGTGTGCCAGAGGCTATCGTCGACGTCCATGCCTTCCACCAGGGCCGCGTTCCGAAAGCCGGTCAGGCTGGCTTCGGTTTGTTGGTGCAGATCGCGCAGTTCGTATTCCGAGCGCAGGTTGGGCATGAGGTCGACATGGTTGGCCATAATGAGGGTGATGTCATCGTTGGCTTCGGTGCCTTCGGGTGCTTCGTCTACGGTGTACACACACATCTCGGGGATGGGGTTGTTGGCCTTGAAGCCGACCACCTGTTCCACCAGTGGGTTGTGGGCGTTGCGCCAGAAGGCGGTGATGTTCATGCCGCGCTTGGCGAGGCGGGAGAGGTAGCCGAGGATCAGCACCCGGTTATGGCAGTGGCGAATGCGGGTGATCGAGAGCCCCCTCGTTCGCGCGCGGGCAAAGCCCAGCTCCACGGCCAGGCTGGCGTTGCCGAGCACGCTCTGGCTGTGGGCGTCGAGCACGGTCAGGTCGGCGTCCTGATACAGCACCGTCGGTTTTCGGCTGGGGTCTTCCTGCATCAGATAGGCCATTCCCTTGTTGAGGGCAGCCACGCCGTTAAGGCCGTGCACTTCGAGCCAGGCGACCATGTCGGCCGCGTCTATGGCATCGCCTTCGGCAAAGCCGAGGCTGGAGAAGGCCTTGCGGCATTGGCCCTGCAGTTCGTTAAAGGAGACTTTCATAGGGCATTGGCATCCGGCTGTACGGGGAAACTCCAGTCGTCCAGGGCGTCGACTCGGGCGTCATCCAGCCCGCCTTCGTCAAACAGCTCGCTGAACAGGGGGGCGCCCTGGAACAGGGTCACGCGCACCCAGCGGTCCGATTTTGGGTCGAAGCGGCTGGCACCAAAAAATGAGAGTTTGGTGCGCAGCAGGTGCATGGGTTTCATCTGTCTGTGCCAGAGGTTGGCTTGTATCTCGCCGTAGGGGGTGGTCGCCAGCGTCTGGATGCGGCGCACAATTTCCTTCTGCTCCGGGTGCGCCATTAAAAATTCCACGACCAGGCCTTGAGGCACGCGCTCCACAAAGGCTTCCAGTCGTTGGTGGGCATTGTGAATACGCGGCCCAATGGCCAGTGGGGTTTCCTTTTCGGCGCCGGCTTCCTGGCGGCGGACGCCGAGCCTGGGTTCTTCTTTCTCGGCGGATCGGTACCAGAACCAGTAGCACTGATCCGGGTCGTTTTCGTTGTAGGTCAGCGCCCAGGCGCAGCGTTCACGAATCAGGCTCAACAATTCAATAGCCTTCATGTCCGGTTGCAGTTCCAGCAGCTCTTCACAGCCCAGTTCGTTCTCCAGGGCGTCGATGGTCTCAGGGTAGAGCTCAATCAACAGGGTGTTGAGCAGTTCCTGTGCTTCCAGTTCGCAGTGGCTGTCGGCCCAGGTCAGCAAATCCTGCCATAAGGCGGGGCTGGTTGGGGTGCGCTCCAGCCAGCCGATCACATCGGCAAGGGAGGCGACCGTTGCCGCATTGCGTTGGGTCTGTTCGGCATCCTCGGTGCAGGTTTCCTGCAAGTGCCGGTGGGCCCGGCGCAAAAGGGTTAACAGCCGATTGCGGCTGGCATGGCTCGGCGGCTGGATGCGGGCCGACGCCAATGCGCATTCGCGGCTGTACACCCACTGTTGAATCAATTGCGGGTGGTTGATCAGAAAGGGGGCCATGCCAAGACCGGTGGCGTTGCCAATGCCCAGGTAACGTTGCAAGGCGGGTGCCAGGGCCACCGCCTGTTGTGGGTCACGCTGGCGCGCCAGGTGCTCTACCTGCTGAATGGAGAAATCACGCAGCAGGTAGACGGCAAACATCTGTGCAGAGAACGGCCGATTGAAATCCGGGTTTTCGCGCAAGCGGGCGTAGTCGGCAATGCCAAACTTGCCATTGCCGTACACCGCTGTGGTGCGATAGAGGTAGCCAACCCGGGTCAGCCAGTCCGGCTGGGGTTGCTGGCCACTGGCCAGCGCTTCCACAAAGCCGTCAAAATTGCGCAGGCTTTTGTTGGCGCGGGATAACACCAACAAGCGAGGGTGCTGGCGGCCGGCTTCCTGCAGCGGCACATTGGCGGCCATGTGCTCCAGCAGCCGCTCTTCCACCTCGCCTTCCAACAGGGCGAAGGTGACGTCCCAGGCTTCGGCGATGACTCGGTCAGAGCGGTGCTCAGGCGCCAATGCCTGAGAGAACACCACCCCATGATAGAGCTGGCTCGGGGTTTTCAGCCGGTAGATCACGGTGCCATGGCCTTGTGCATCCAGGTCGAACCGCGTGGTGGTGATCTGCCAGTTCTCTCGGGCCATCTGGCGCACCAGGCTGCGGCAGAAACTCAGGCGGCTGGCGTGCAGGCTGCCCAATCGCTCCAGTCGCATCACCTGCTCGGCAGGCCTTAACCGCCAGTGAGGGTGACTATCCACCTGAGTCGTCATGCGTCAGCTCCCGGGCCGAGTGTCAACAGAAGCCGTGGTGGCACCCACCAGTGCGACTTCGCCTTTAGGCGGGACGATGCCCTGATCCCTTGCCATAGCGTAAGCCGCTTTCGGCCCAATGTAGAGTGTTGGCAACAGAATGAGCGAAACCGGTATGGCGGTGATCACGATGAACTGCTGCAGCGCGCTGATCTGGCCCGCGCCCATGTACAGCAATACCGCAGCCATAACAGCCATGGCCACACCCCAGAAGGCCCGAATAATCGGCTCTGGCTGGTCGTGCCCTGCACTGACGACGGCAATGGCGTAGCTCATCGAATCGCCCGTGGTGGCCACAAAGATGGTGGTCAGCAGCAAAATCGCCAGCGCCATTAGGGTGCCACCGGGCAGGGCCTGGGCGATGGTCAGGGTCGCGACGTCAAACTGGAAGTTGTTCAGCGCGTCGGTCAGGTCAATGGCACCACTGAGTTGGTAGAAGATGCCGGAACCGCCCAACAGGGTAAACCAGATGGTGGTGGCAATGGGGGCCATGACCGAGACGGCCAGTATCATCTGACGCACCGTACGGCCACGCGAGATGCGCGCCACAAAAATGGCCATCAATGGGCCGTAGCCGAGGAACCAGGCAAAAAAGAACACTGTCCACCACTGCATCCACCAGCCGGGGGCGGTGGCGTTGGTAACAGTCGACATGGCAAAGAAGGAGGTGATGTATTCACCAAAACCCTGGGTATAGGCGTTGGTCAAAAACAGCGTGGGGCCGAAGATGAAAATGACCGCGGCAATGGCGAGCGCCAGAAACACATTGAAGCGGCTGAGCAACTGGATGCCTTTGTGGATGCCGGTCATCGCTGAGGTGACATAGATGGCGGCCAGTACCATCAGAATCATTAGCTGGGTGCCAAAGCCTTGCGAGAAGCCAAAGAGTTCATGCAGGCCGAAGCTCACCTGGGTTGCCAGAAAACCAATGGGCCCGACGGTGCCCGCCACCACGGCGATCACACAGGCGGCATCGACCACGCCACCGAACCAGCCACTCATCACCCGTTCGCCAAATACCGGGTACAAGAGAGTGCGGGGCTTGAGTGGCTGGCCTTTGGTGTAGTGCGCATGCGCCAGCACGATGGCCGAGAGCGTGCCCAGAATACCCCAGGCAAGGAAGCCCCAATGCATGAAGGATTGCGCCAGCGCCGGCGCGACCGCCTCGGCGGTGCCGGCTTCGGTGGAGAACACCGGTGGTGTAACCACGAAATGGTACACCGGCTCACCCGCGGCAAAGAAGACGCCGCCGCCCGCCAGCAAGGTGCACATGATGATCGAAAGCCATTTGAAGGTGCTCAGATCCGGCGCATCCGTATTACCGACTTTGGCGCTGCCTGCCGGCGAGACGGCCACGCCCAGGCCAATGAGAAAGGTCAGCAACAACAATAACTGGAAAAACGAGCCGAGGGCATTGGCCGTCCAGGCAAAGCCTTCCGAGATCAGCCCCGCCGTCCATTGGATGTCGTAGAGCGAGAGGCCGAGGAATAGAATGATAAAGCCGATGCTCAGGACGAGCACCACCGGGTCGCCAAAGCGTTGGATGCCGACACCGGTCGGCGCTTTTGAGGAGGTTGCTGAGGTCATGACGGTTTCCTGTTTTTGTTGTTGGGCGTTATTGCGTATCCGCGTATTTAAATGACAGTGCCCGGTTGTGGGCGCGTGCCTTCAGTCAGTTGGTGCAGCCAATTCAGGCCCATGATTTTCTCGACGTCCAACTCGCTGAACCCTTTCTGCCGTAATCCCCGGGCAATGTTGGGAAAGTGACGGTTGTCACTGAACCAGGACAACGGCTCGGGCCAGCCGGCCGCAGCCGCACTGCCCTCGCCATAGTCCGTCGCTTTGGACCAACGGCCATTGCGCATCCAGGTGAGCACCGTTTCTGGCTGTGCCTGGCACAGGTCGGTGCCCAGCCCGATGTGATCGACACCCATCAGTTCGGCGGTGTCGGCCACCATGGCGCAAAAATCCTCCAGCGTGCAGGCGGAGCCGTGTTTGAGGTGAAAGGGGTACACCGAAAAACCGAGCAGCCCACCGCTTTGTGCCACCGCGCGCAGCACGTCATCCGATTTATTGCGCTTGGCGGGGTGAAAGCTGTAGGGGTTGGCGTGTGAAATGATCACCGGCCGTTCGGAGATCTCGATGGCCTCAAGCGTTGAATGTTCGGCGCTGTGCGACATGTCGATGACCATGCCGACCCGGTTCATTTCCCGGATCACTTGCCGGCCGAAGCGAGTAATACCGCTGTCTTCGGCTTCGTAACAGCCGCAGGCGAGCAGGCTCTGGTTGTTGTAGGTCAGTTGCATAATGAGCAGGCCCAGCCGCCGCAGAATGCCGACGAGGTCGATGTCGTCTTCGATCGGCGAGCAGTTCTGGGCACCGAAGAACACCCCAACCCGGCCGGATTCCCGCGCCAGCTCAATATCACTGGCCTCTCGCACCGGCACAATCAGGTCGCTGTGTTGCTCGAAGCGACGTTGCCATTCGCCAAAGCGCAGCAGAGTTTCGCGGCAATTTTCGTGGTACACCAGGGTGGCGTGCACCGCATCAACACCGCCTTCGCGCATCTGCTCAAAAATGCCTCTCGACCAGTTGGAATACTGCAGGCCGTCGATGGTCAACAATGAGTGTGACATAGCGACCTCCTCACGCCCGGGTGTAGCAGGTTTTCACGGCGGTGTAGAATTCGCGCGCGTATTGCCCCTGTTCACGCGGGCCAAAACTGGACGCTTTACGGCCGCCAAAGGGCACGTGGTAATCGGTGCCGGCCGTGGCCAGGTTGACCATGACACAGCCGGTCACGGCGCGCGCTTTGAAATCCGAGGCTTTCTGCAACGACTGAGTAAACAGACCCGCCGTCAGGCCGTATTGGGTATCGTTCAGGGTTTCCAGGGCGGTTTCATAATCCGCGACCCGAATCACGCAGGCGATGGGGCCAAACACCTCCTCGCGGTTGATGGCCATTGCGTTATGGGTGTCGGTAAACAACACCGGCTGCATGTAGTAACCCTCGGTTGGCTGATCCGGGGTCTGGTTGCCGAAAGCCAGGGTCGCGCCTTCGGCCAAAGCCGATTCGACCCACTGCTGGTTCGACGCCAATTGGCTGGCACTGGCCACTGGCCCGATCTGGGTCTGTTCATCCAATGCCGAACCCACTTTGGCATCCGCCAGCCGGACCTTCAGCCGTGAGACGAATTCATCGTGTATGGCATCCGTCACAATCAGTCGTGAGGAGGCGGTGCATTTTTGCCCGGTGCCGGAGTAGGCACCGGCAAAGGCCGCTTCAACTGCCAGATCCAGGTCGGCGTCGTCCAGCACAATGAGGGCGTTCTTCGAGCCCATCTCCAACTGGCATTTGACCAGATTGGCGGCCGTGGTCGAGGCCACCCGACGCCCCACAGCCAGCGAGCCGGTAAACGAGACGGCATGAATATCCGGGCTGCCGATCAGGGCTTCGCCCGCTTCCTGACCACTGCCGGTGACCAGGTTGAAGGTTCCGGCTGGCAAGGATTGCCGACTGATGATCTCGGTCAGCGCCCAGGCACTGGCCGGCACCAGGTTGGCCGGTTTGAACACCACGGCGTTACCGAAGGCGAGTGCCGGGGCGATTTTCCAGACGGCGGTGGCCATGGGGAAATTCCACGGGCTGATGATGCCGACGACGCCCAGGGGTTCACGGCGCGTTTCAATTTCGACGCCGGGGCGCACCGATGCAGCCCGTTCGTCAATCTGACGCAGCACTTCGGCAGCGTAATAATGGAAAAACTGACCAGAGCGGTACACCTCACCTCGACCTTCGGCCAGAGGCTTGCCTTCCTCGCGAGACAGTAGTTCACCCAATTCATCTTTGCGCGCGATCAGCTCATTGCCAATGGCCATCAAAGCGTTATACCGCGCTTCCAGGCCGGTGACGGCCCAGGCCTTCTGGCCTTCGGCTGCCGCCTGA
Source organism: Saccharospirillum sp. (assembly GCA_022565595.1). Taxonomy (GTDB): domain Bacteria; phylum Pseudomonadota; class Gammaproteobacteria; order Pseudomonadales; family Natronospirillaceae; genus Saccharospirillum. Next base: position 207,981 of record JAIUML010000001.1, read on the forward strand.
ATGGCCTGATGCACCTGGCTGGCACTGGCTTGATCGTAGTGGCCGATGGTGTCGCTTAGGTCCGATGGGTTGAGGTTGGGCAAGGCGGGGTGATCGCCGGCAACCCAGTCACCACCAATGTACAACGCATGTGATTGAGGCATGAGGTACTCCTGTTATTTTTCCCTAGCCTAAACCTCAAACTCGGATAAATATAATCAAAAATATCGTAATTTTTATAAGATTTTCTTATAGTGATGAACGTCAGGGTGGGAGTCACGAGCATGGCCATCGAGTTAAAAATACAGCCGTTGCGATATGTGTTGATGGTCGTTGAAAAAGGCAGCTTTCACGCGGCCGCACAGCAGTTGCATCGCAGTCAGCCCGCCTTGTCGATGGCCATTCGAGATCTGGAAGAGAAGCTGGACCAGCCCCTGTTTGAAAAACACCCGAAAGGTCAGCTCACCCCTTTTGGAGAGCACTGCTTACCGAGGTTTCGCGAGTTGGTGCAACAACACGACCGCCTCGCCCACGAACTAACCCAGATGGCACAAGGCCACCGTGGTAGCGTCACCCTGGCCACCGTGCCTTCTGTGGCCAGCCGGCTGATGCCCGGTTTTCTGGCTCATTTCATTGCTCACCACCCGGACATCAACATCAATCTGCACGACGAGAATGCCGATTTTGTGTGTCGAATGGTGGCGCAGGGCGAGGTAGACCTGGGCATCAGCAGCGCCTGGGTGCAGGATGATCGTCTGGCGTTTACGCCCTTGCTGGAGGATAAGGTCGGGGTAGTCTTGCACAGAGATCATGCCCTGGCCGATGCCAAAGCATTACGATGGGATCAACTGATGGGTGAGCGGTTTATTGCCAATGGCACCTCGCGCCTGCTGCAAAACACAGCAGCCAGCGAACTGGTGGCCAACAGCCATTTCTACATATCGAACATGATCTCCCTGGTGGCCATGCTCGAAGCCCGCAGCGGCATCACCACCCTGCCCAGCCTGGCGTTTCCAGAAGAGTCGCAACTTTTGCGGTTTGTTCCCCTGAGCGATCCAACGCTGGTGCGCCAGTTGGGCGTTGTCAAACTGGCCCATCAGTCTCTGTCACCACCAGCACAGGCGTTGGAGCGGGCAATACTGGCGCAATTCAAGCTTTAACAAGACCCAACTATTGAGGATCGTCAACAGGGGGCTCCCGTTCAGCGTCCTGGCGCTTAACCACCTTATGCTGGTCTTCACTGATGCCCATTTTCCAGTAGCTGGAAACGTAGAGGTGGTTCTTGGGGGTCTGACGTTCCTGTTTGAAGTAAGCGCGCAGGTTGCGCATGCTCTGGAACTCGCATGCTGCCCAGACGTCGGCCTGCCCTGCGAGCCAGTCGAGTTGTGTTACCCGTTTCAACAGCGCCTGGCCTTCCGGGTCCGGCTGGGGGTTAACGAACCAGATCAGTTCAAGATTGTCCGGTTTCTCCAGGTCCTGAATGTCGGTCTGGTCAAGCACTTCTATAACGGCATAGCCCCGTGCATCCTGGGGCAATTGCGCCAGGTTCACGCTGATGGCAGGCAAGGCGGTCATGTCTCCAACGAGAAGGAACCAGTCTGCGTCTTCGTTCGACAGCTTTTTCGGGCCCGGGCCGCCGACCAGAATGCGATCGCCCGGTTGTGTCTCTACCGCCCATTGTGACGCGGGGCCAGCTTCCTCGTGTATCACAAAGTCGACGTCTATTTCCGCCTCTCTGTGGTGGCGCACGGTGTAGGTTCGCATCAGCGGGCGGTCGTCGCCTTCGCTGGGGAACACCAGTTTGATATAGGCACTGGCCTGGTCGGCGGGGAAGGAGGTCATAGCCTCGCCACCCAGGGTTATGCGGCGCATGTGGGGCGTTATAACCTGGGTGTTCAGCACTTCCAGCTCGCGGGGTTCGGGTCTTGCCATTTGAGCCTCCTGTTGTTGATACGGGGGCTCATTACATCACAAATCATACGCTAATGATAGTCACTTGCATTTACATGAACGAGTAACGCCTGACCTCTGTTTGAACCTTTGCCCAACGGGTTCAGAACACGATGTTCAACATCACCATCGAGACCACAATAAACAGTGCGGTCATGCCCAATCCGGCTTTCATGAAGTCTTTTACCCTGTAACCACCGGGTCCCATAATCAAGGCATTGACCTGATGAGTGGGGATCAGGAAGGAGTTGGAAGTGGCTATGGCGGCTGTCAGGGCGAAGACTCTCGGGTCTGCATCCATCCCAGTGGCCTGAGCGGCGATGGCGATGTTGATCGCCAATGGCACCAACAGCACCGTTGCACCGACGTTGGACATGACCAGGGTGAAGAAGGTGGCCAGAATGGCGATGGCTGCTTGTAGTACCCAGGGTGAGACGTCGCCGAGAATGTCGAGAGTGTTCTGCGCGATCCATGCGGCGGTACCGGTTTGCTCTACGGCGGCGCCCAGCGGTATCAAACTGGCGAGCAGGAAGACGGTTTTCCAACTGACGGCGTTGTAGGCTTCGTCCATGGTCAATACGCCAGTGAGGACCATACCGAGTGCGCCGGTCAGCAAGGCAACGGACAAGCGCAGGTCGGTAAACAGCACCAGACCCAGAGCGATAGCAAACATCACCACTGCCATCTGTACCTTTTGAGGGCGCAGCTCTTCTTTCGGGTATTCGGAAGTAATGACGACGAAGTCCCGGTTTTTTTCCAACTGCATTAAAGAATCCCACCGACAGTGTGAGACCAGAACATCGCCGGATTTCAAAGGCCGTTCGCGCAGGTTGTCTTCAACCGTTTCACCGCCATGGTGGATGCCGAGTACAGATAGACCATAGGTTTTGCGCATGGCGATTTCACGTACGGTCTTGCCGATCAGGTTGGATCGGGGCGGCAAAACGAGTTCCGCCACACCGGACTTGGTCGGCGAAAGCACATCAGCAAAAACGTCGAGTTGATCGAACAGTTCAAAGCCGGGCTCGGCGGCGACTTTTTCTACGGCTTCTCTTCGACCCAACAAGGCCAGTCGCGACCCAGGCTCGATGGTCAAGCCCCCCCAGGGTCCGACTCTGAGCTCGCTTTTCATGAAACTGGCGATCACCACAACACCATAGGCCTGTTCGAGTGCCAATAATGTCTGCCCGACCAGTGGATCTTTGGGTTCGATGCGAAATTCTCGAATAATGAAGTTCATACCGTAAACGCGGTGGTAATAGTCCACTACGCTTTCTGCATCGCTATGGTTGGGTAACGAGGTGGGCAGAATAAAACGGCCAAAGAAGACGAAATACAGTATGCCTGCAGTCATGAGTGCCAGGCCGATCGGAGTGACGTCGAACAGGTCGAAGGTTTCCATGCCTTCGGGCAACAGGTCGTTGAGCAGGATGAGTGGGCTGGAACCCACCATGGTGATGGTGCCACCCAGAATACAGCAGAAGCCCATGGGCATCAGCAAGCGGGATTTGGGCAAACCGGTGCGAGCAGAGATGCGTGAGACGACAGGTATGTACAAGGCTGCCGCGCCAACGTTCTGCATGAAGCTGGAGATCAGGCCAGACGAGCCTGAAACCAGAGGAATAATGCGCGCTTCCGTGCGACCCCCAAAGCGAATGATCAGACTCGCCAGCCGGCTCATGACGCCGGTTTTATCCAGCCCGGTGCCAATAATCATCACGGCAATAATCGACATGACGGCGTTACTGGCAAAGCCATTGAGCAGGGTATCCGGGTCAGCAAGATCACTGAGCGCCGGTACCATACTGAGCAGCCCCAACATCACCATAATAGCAATGGCGGCTACGTCTATGCGGACAATTTCCGATACAAAGAGAAAGATGGTAAACGCCAGTATGGCGAGTACGACCATCATTTGGGGTGTCAGTGTGATGATTTCGCTCACCGGGGTTCCTGTTTATTGGCCGTAAAATACATTCACGACGTGCCTGGCTTCCACAAAAAATAACCAACGCTCAATGGCCAAGCCACCGAGCAATAATAGAACAGCCAGCGCTGTTAACACCATCATGGATGTTTGCAGCACTATCAACATCAGTATTGCTGGAATCACAAAACCCGCAAGGTAAACCACCCAGCGCATTTGCTTCACAGTTTGTGCCGGCACCTGGTTGCTGAATTCCTTGTTCAGAAAGCTGCGACTGCTCTGGCCAGATTCGAGAATCTTGATCTTCGCTCGGGTGATGCCCATGGCCGTGTTGAGTGTGGGCCCCTGGGGTTTCCCTATCCAGATGTAGTAGAGCAGTTTGGCAAGGCCTGCGATGACCAACAATACCAGCGCCAATCCTGAAAGCACGTTGAGCTCTATCCCTTGAATGGCTGCAATCAATGTCAGGATAACGGTACCAGAGCTGATGGCCAGCAATAAATAGTTCGCTGGCACCAACGCACTGTTCCACTGGGGGATAGTACGAAGGCTGGCGTAGATCATTCCTGTGCAGAAAACGGTGGCCAGGGCCAACAGACCTGTGAGGATGCCGAACAGCACACCCCACCATGCCAGGCTGCCCGTGTCTCGGGCCAGCCATAGGCTGATCAGGTACACCAGTACCGTAGGGTAGAACAGCACCGCAAAGACGCCCTCACGCGACAACCAGGAAGAGCGAAACCGGAAGAAGGCGCGCCAGGCATTTTTCGGGTTGGCGAGGTGGGCGGTGGATGACAGCAAGCCGATGGTGGCCAGCACCGAGCCGATAAGGATGGCCACCAGCGTATGGCCGGGGCCCATGCCGGGAACCCAACCCATCAGCGATAAAGCAACGGCCATCAAGATCAGCCCAAAACCCGCACCCGAGGATACGGTGAATAGAATAACCGATACTGCAGGATGCATGTTCAGAAACCTCCTCTGACAACGAAAACGAAAACCAGGGCACTACAGTTCATCGCACCACCACCTTGTTCAGCCATTTCTTGAAGCGATCGGTCAGTGGTTCCAGTTGTCCGCCGTTATGAGTTGGAGCATTGGGTTTGGGCCGAGGCGGTAAATAATGGTTGACCGGGTTGTAACCCAGCTCGGGCATGGATTGCAGGCCGTTACGCTCACGCACCAGCACACTGACATTGGAATCCGGATCGTCGAAGTCGCCGAAGTGCCGCGCCTTTGATGGGCAAGTAAGCACACAAGCGGGTTGACGCTCGGCTTCTGGCAGTTCGGTGTCGTAGATACGGTCGACACAGAGGGTGCACTTTTTCATGGTGCCGGAGGCCTGGTCGAGTTCGCGCGCGCCATAAGGGCAGGCCCAGGAGCAGAGATTACAGCCCATGCATTTGTCCTGATCGACCAGAACGATGCCGTCTTCCTCGCGTTTGTAGGAGGCTCCGGTGGGGCATACGGTCACGCACTCAGCTGTTTCGCAATGCATGCATGACATGGGCATGTTGACGGTTTTGTTGTTCGGGTACTCGTCAACCTCGTAACTGCGCACCCGGTTAAAAGCGACGCCATTGGGCTCTTTGCCGTAGGGTTCGTAGTCGGTCAGGGCACCCAGGGTGCCGGATGTGTTCCACTGTTTGCACGACACCACACAGGCATGACAGCCAACGCAGGTGTCCATATCAATCACAAGTCCCAGTTTCATAGTGACTTCCTCTTGATGATGTCCATCAGGGAGCGTTTCAGACGCACGGGTTCATGCGTGCTGTAGCGCACCTGATCGGGGCTGGGTTGGGCGCCGGGCAGCGGTTTCATGGTGTCGAATTGAGGCCAACTGGTACCGGCTTCGTCGCTGCTGGCCGGAGTGATTTTCACCTTCAAGTCGTACCAGGCCGCCTGGCCGGTAATGGGGTCGGAGTTGGTCAAACGACGCTCGTGATCGTCGTTGCCATCCATTTTCGGCAACAATTCAGAGATCAGGTGGTTCATCAGGAAACCTTTGCGCGCTTCCGGTGCGTCTTTATCGAGCCCCCAAGCGCCCGACTGCTTACCGATGGCGTTCCAGGTCCAGACGGTATCAGGCTGGCAGCCCTCCATCAGCTTGACCTGTACGCGAACGCGGCCGTTGTGAGATTCCACCCACACCCAGCTCTCGTCAGCAATGCCGAGGCTTTCACCTTTCGCCCGGTTCATGAACAGGAAGTTCTGGGCGGTGATCTGCCGCAGCCAGTTGTTCTGTGAATCCCAGGAGTGGTACATGTGCATCGGCCGCTGGTTGATGGCATGGAAGGGGTATTCCTGCGGATCAACGCGCTGTTCTTCGAGCGGCAAATAATAATGCGGCAACGGGTCGAAGTATTGCACCAGCCGTTCCTTGTCGATGTCGTCGGGTGGCAAGGGGCCGTCATAGAGGCCCTGACCAGCGAGACGAAACTTCTGCAACACTTCGGAGTAAAGCTCCATGATGATCGGTGCATCACTGGGGTTGAAGCCGACTTCTTTGGCCCAGGCCAAATAGTCTCTATTCACATGGCGATAAAAACGCATGTGTTCCGGCAAGTGATGCTGGAAAAAGCCCTGGTTCTCGATGTACTTGTCCCACTGCTTTTCGTTTGGCTCACCGCGCATGGACTTTTCGCCCTCTTTGCCACGCCAGCCAGCTAAAAAGCCGATACCCGGTGCTTTTTCCCAGCGCGCAATAAAATCGGTGTAGCCGCTGAATTTGGGCTTGCCGTCATCATCAACAAAAGCAGGAAAGCCCAGCCGACCGGCCAGGTCGACCATGACTTCTTGCCAGGCACGCACATCACGATCGGGTTTCAGCACCGGTGAGCGAATGGCATCGCAAGCGGAATCCGGCTCGGATATTGGTCGGTCGAGCATGGAGATGGTGTCATAGCGCTCGAGGTAGGTGGTATCGGGCAGCACCAGATCGGCAAAGTTGACGGTCTCGGAATGGAAGGCATCAACCACCACCAGAAAGGGCAACTTGTATTCGCCGCTCTCGTCCTTCTCGCGCAGCATATCGCGCACCTGAGAGGTATTCATGGTCGAGTTCCACGCCATATTGGCCATGAACAGAATCAGGGTATCAATGGGGTAAGGGTCACCATTGACAGCGTTGGTGATGACCATGTGCATCAGGCCATGGTTGGCAATGGGTGCCTCCCAGGAATAGGCCTTGTCAATGCGCATGGGCTTGCCCTGGTCGTCCACCACCAGGTCTTCGGGGGAGGTCGGAAAGCCAAGCGGCGGAGACTTGAGCGGCGTGTTGGGCGCCATCTCTTTGGCCGGTTTAATCGGTGGCGGTGTATGGCGTGGGAAAGGTGCCTTGGCCCGATGGCCGCCGGGAACATCAATGGTGCCTAAAAGTACCTGAAGCAGGTGCAGGGCACGGCATGTCTGGAAGCCGTTGGAGTGTGCCGAAATCCCCCTCATGGCATGCATGGACACCGGCCGGCCGATGAACTTGTCGTGCTTGCGCCCGGCCCAGTCGGTCCACTCACATTCGATCTCAATGGTTTCCTTGAAGGCAACATGCGCCATTTCCAGCGCCAGCCGTTCAATGGTGTCTGCGTCCAGGCCGCAGACCTCGGCCGCTTTTTCCGGAGCGTAGCGCTCATCCAGATACTGCTCGGCAATCAGCGTCATAACGGTTTTGGTCTGGCGACCGTCCGGCAGGCTGTATTCACCGAACATGGAGGCCTCTGCGCCCGGAGCCATGCCGTTGGTGGGTGCGTTTTTGCCTTGATCCCAGACCAGAGGGTTACCCTCTTCGTCGCGAGCAATCAGCCCATCGTCTGAGTGGCCCGGATGGTTGATCACCAGGAAGGGCGCGTTGGTGTAGCGTCCGAGAAAGCCCCAGTCGATCAGGTCGCGCGACAGCAGCACATGACACATGGACAGAGCCAGCATGGCATCGGTACCGGGTTTGATCGGTACCCACTCATCGGCCACGGCCTGATAACCCGTGCGCACCGGGTTCACGGCCACGAACTTGGCGCCGCGCTTTTTGATTTTTTCGATACCGAGCTTGATCGGATTGGAAGCATGGTCTTCCGCGACGCCCCAGAGCATGAAGTATTTGGTGCGTTCCCAATCCGGGTCACCGAATTCCCAGAACGACTGGCCGATAGAGTAGAGACCTGCAGCCGCCATATTCACGGAACAGAAACCACCATGAGCCGCCCAGTTGATGGTACCGAACTGTTGCGCCCAGAGGCCGGTCAGTGCCTGCATCTGATCGCGCCCGGTGAAGAAGGCCAGTTTTTTCGGGTCGGTTTCGCGGATATGGCGCAAACGCTCGGTCAGCATGGCCAGGGCGTCGTCCCATTCGACTTCTTCAAATTCGCCTGCACCGCGTTCTGTGCCGGCTTTACGCATCAGGGGTTTGCGCAATTTGGCAGGAGAATTCTGCTTCATGATGCCGGCATTACCCTTGGCGCACAGCACCCCCTGGTTTACGGGGTGATTGGGGTTGCCTTTGATGAAACGGACCTGGTTGTTCTCGACCGTCACTTCGATGCCACAACGGCAGGCGCACATGTAGCAGGTGGTGTAGTGCTTCTCCTGTTTACTGTGGTCCTCGAAGGCGGGCATGGTTTCGGCGACAGCCGCCATGGCACTGGCGCTGGCAGATGCGCCCGGCCGGGTCTTGCGATTTGACATGGTGCGGTGCTCCTCGGTCAAAAGGCCGATTTATGGTTGTTGTGCAGAGCGCTTTATATCTATTCGGCCTAACCTTATATTAAATTAATCTAATACGTCAAGAATGAAGGTAGTCGCTCTTTGAAAATCGTCAAGTACAGTTTCCCGGGCGCTGATGCAAATGGAGGGACTTTAATAACCAAAGCTTCTAATATAGAAATTATTCATTCCTTCCGATTGATCCATCAATTCCTATACTGACCTCAATGATCCACATTGCGAGGAAGGTCCCATGTCCGTACAACAGGTGCAGCACAGCGATTATCAACAACTGGCATCCCGTATTGCCGAGTTGAGCAAAACGCTTGAGGCCATGGAGTCCCGGATGCATAAGCCAGTTGCCAGGAAAACCCCGGCTAGCCCAAATGCGGTTGTCGAAACCCCGCTGGCCATTGCCGCCGGCTAGTACTTTAACTCCCTCCCTTCGGCCTCTTGCCTGCAGAGGCCGTTTTGTTCTGTCTTTCACCTTCTGACTTCTGGCCGCTTTTCTTTTCGTTTTCTTCACTGCACACTGGTCGAACAACACCCGAATAGGGATGCGGCTGGTTTTATGCCGGCTTTTTCATCCTTTTTTTGTTTATCCCGTATAAACTGGTCTTGTTCTGATTCCCCATGAAGGTCGAGGGGAAACTGTGATCAAGGGAGCCTGTGCATGAACCTGAAACGGCCATCGCCCATCACTGACTCGCCATTGAGCCGAGCGCTGGTGACTCTGGCGGCCATTGTCATCATTCTGGCAGGAATGCGCTTTTCGCAGCCGATATTGGTGCCAATATTGCTGGCGGCGTTCCTGGCAGTGCTGACGTCACCGGCCGTCACCTGGATGGTGCGCCGCAAGGTACCGCTGGCCATCGCCATTGGCCTTGTGGTGACTCTGGTGTTCGCCTTCACCTACATATTGGGCAGCCTGGTGGTGTCTTCGGCGGAAGACATGATTCGATCCATACCAGACTATGAACGCCAAGTGGATGAGTGGCTTTTTTCCTTGCGTAATCAGTTTCCCTGGTTGGCAACCGATGTTCGCAGCAGCCTGCAGTCCATGGCGCCACCCGATAACTTTATTGCCTTCGCGGGTCGCTTCTTTTCTGGTGTCGGCAGCATTCTGATCGCCAGCATTCTGATGATATTCATTCTGATCTTCATGCTCTATGAAGGTCAGGGCCTGCGCTCCAAAATGCGCCGCGCTCTGGGTAACGATGACAGCGTCGACTATACCCGCCGCTTCACCAAGCTGGTTCAGCGTTACCTGCTGATCAAAACCCTGGTCAGTGCTTTGACGGGCCTGACCGTCTGGGCACTGATGACGGCCATTCAAGTGGATTTCCCGATCCTCTGGGGCACCTTTGCCTTTTTCATGAACTTTATTCCGAACATCGGCTCTTTGATCGCGGCGATACCCGCAGTCATTCTCGCCGGCATTCAGCAGGGCTTGCCGGGCTTTGTCATTTGCTCCGTCGGCTTTGGCGCGATCAACGCCATTATCGGCAACATTATGGAACCCAGGCTGATGGGGCGCTCCCTGGATCTCTCCACTCTGGTGGTGTTTCTGTCGTTGATTTTCTGGGGATGGATACTGGGGCCAGTCGGCACCCTGCTTGCTGTGCCGCTGACCGTTGTCGTCAAGATTGGCCTGGAGGTTTACCCGAAGAGCCGATGGATCGCCATTCTGTTAAGCGAGTAAGATCGTTGCGCTATCACTCGCCAGCTTCTGTGTGGGCCAGCTCGCGCAGCCGGCCTTTCAGAATTTTGCCGGTCGCCGTCGCCGGTAACTGCGTCATGATGTGTATTCTGTTGGGGCGTTTGTAAGGCACCAGTTGGTCCTTGATGAATTCATGCAAAGCCTGCTCGGTGATGCAAGAGCCGGGGTCACATTGAACATAGGCAATCACCTCTTCATTGCCAGCCACCTGGCGCCCCACTACTGCCGAAAGAACGACTGACGGATGACGGTTCAGCACGGCTTCGACATCGGGCGGGTAGACATTGAAGCCGGATCGAATGATCAGTTCCTTGCTGCGGCTGACAATATAAAGCTGCCCCTGACCATCAACACGGGCAATGTCGCCAGTATTCAGCCACCCATCGGTGGTCAAACATCCTCTGGTTGCCTCTGGCTGACGATAATACCCGAGCATGATGTTCGGGCCGCGCACCCATAGCTCTCCCAATAAGGTTTTTGGTGCTGGCTCTCTGTCCTCAACCGTGGGTTGCAGCCGGTATTCCAATAAAGGCAGCACCTTGCCGACGGTGTTGTCTTGTGGCTGCTCATCGATGCGCGTCTGACTGATGGTTGGGCTGGCTTCGGTGAGGCCATAACCGTTATGGAGTGTCAGCTTGAACAACGCTTCCACCCGTTGTTTGGTTTCCAGATCCAGGGGGGATCCACCGGCAGAAATATAAACCAGCGACTCAGCTTTCAGAGTGCGCTGTCCGGTACGAAGGTATTCCAGAGTTTTGGCATACATGGCGGGTACGCCCTGCAATACGGTGATGCCCTCTTGCTCCAGAGCATCAAGCATCGCATCAACATTGAACTTCGGTACCGTATAAAGACAGGCACCGTTGTATAACGACCCCATGCACACCGAAGACAACCCGAACACATGCGACATCGGCAACACACCGTAGACTCTTTGCCCTTGCGTCAGGTGGCGCATGCCACCAGAAATGGACGCGATATAAAGAATGCCACGATGGCTGAGCATGACGCCTTTGGGGCGACCGGTTGTACCAGAGGTGTAGATCAGCGCAGCCAGTTGGCGATGCCCTTGCGCATACACCGGGTCTGTTTCTGTTTCGTGCAGAGCGCTGATCATCAATTTGCCCAGACTGGCATGGGCATAGCCTGCTGCACTATGGCGTCGGCCGTGTTGTTCGGCTTCTGTTGACCCATCCGCCATATAATAAGTGCGCCTGGGCTGACAGTCGGCTGCAATGGCATCGATTTCACTGGCCGAAAGCCTTGGGTTAACAATGGCGATACTGGCGTCCATTTCCGTCACCGCCAACAGCAACACCACCAGAGCTCGGCCATTTTCGCTGACCGCCATAATACGATCACCCGGTCGAATGCCCTGCTCCGCCAACCAGACTTTTGCGGCCTTTAGCTGATCCGACAGCTCTTTGTAGCTCCATCGTACCGCGCCATCAACCAGTGCAGGTTGATCGGGAAATCGACGAGCATTGTCGTGAATGCGCGTGCTGAGACGATCCGGCAGTTCAGCCACCAGCTCACTGGCACAACGGCCGAATATCTGTTCATCCGGCGCCTGATGAGGCGTTGCCCAGTTCATCAGCTGGCATCTCGCACCATGTTGCGAGCAATCACCAGCTGCTGTATCTGACTGGTGCCCTCGTAGATGCGGAACAGCCGAACGTCGCGGTAAAACCGCTCTACAGCGTACTCGGCCATGTAGCCTGCCCCACCGTGAATTTGTACCGCCCGATCCGCGACCCGGCCGACCATTTCCGAGCAGAACAACTTGCTGCAGGAAGCCAGGGTCGACACGTTTTCGCCGGCATCCTTGCGTCTGGCACCGTCAAGCACCATGCATTGGGCGGCATAGCTTTCGGTTTTGCAGTCGGCCAGCATGGCTTGCACCAATTGCTGATCGGACAGTGGCACACCAAATTGCTTTCTTTCCATGGCATAGCGCAGAGACTCTTCGATCAAACGGGTCGCAACCCCGACACAGACCGCCGAAATATGCAGCCGCCCGCGGTCGAGCACTTTCATCGCTGTTTTGAAGCCCTGACCTTCTTTCAGGCCAATGATATTGGCCGCCGGCACGCGGCAGTCCTCAAAAATAATGTCGCAAGTGTGGGAGCCTTTCTGACCCATTTTCTTGTCGATCGCACCGCGCGACAACCCTGGCGTATTGGCTTCAACAATAAAAGCCGATATACCGCCGGCGCCCTTGTTCGATGGGTCGGTGCGAGCCATGACGGTAAAGAGGTCTGCTTCCGGCCCGTTGGTGATATAGCGCTTGGTACCATTCAATACATAGTGGTCACCATCCAGAGTAGCGGTGGTTCTCAAGCTGGCGGCATCGGAACCCGAATCGGGCTCAGTCAAACAAAAAGCACTGATGATGTCGCCCGTCGCCATGCGCGGCACATAGCGCTCTTTTTGCTCGTCGGTGCCGTCTATCAGAATACCCTGAGCGCCAATGCCATTGTTGGTTCCGAAAATGGACCGGAACGCTGGCGACGCTTGGCCAATTTCCATCGCCACCAGCACCTCCTCTTCCATGGTCATGCCCAGGCCGCCATAAGCCTCGGGTATCGCCAGACCAAAGAGTCCGATCTCTTTCATTTCCTGAAGGATATCGGCCGGCACCTGATCCGTTTCGGCGAGTACCGCCTCGTTGGGAATCAACCGTTCGCGCACAAACTTTCTCAAGGTACCCAATATCTGGTCCAGTGTTGCCTGATCTCTGATCATGGTCGCTCTACTCCGCTCGATTCTTGTATTCCGCTGTGCGGTATTATCTTCCGCATACATTGCGCCGAACTTTTACATAGCCTAGGATGTCAGTCAATGTTTAGAATTCAGTTTTTCACTGCGGAACCGAGAATCCGTGTTTACCACTACAGACCACAACCATAGGAAAGCCAACCATGTCGAGCCAAAGCCCTACCCCTGCCAACAAGCCCCTGACGTTCCAACGACTGGGCATCGTCGGCACCGGCGCCATGGGACGAGGTATCGCGCAGATTGCCGCCGAGGCCGGTGTGGACGTCAAACTCTATGACCTGAACGCCAAAGCGACGGAGGCGGCCATCGACTTCGTCGCCGGGCTGTGGCAAAAAAAGGTCAGCAAAAACAAATTGACCGAGGACGATCAGAACCGCTTGCTGTCCAAACTGATGCCCAGCTCAGACATGACCGACCTGGCCGATTGTGAAGTCATCATCGAAGCCATTGTCGAAAAGGTAGACGCCAAGCAAAGCCTCTTTGTGCAACTTGAAACCCTCGTCAGCGAAGACACCATTCTGGCAACCAACACCTCCTCGCTGTCGGTGACGGACATAGCATCCGGCTGCGCCAGACCTGAGCAGGTGATCGGTTTCCACTTCTTCAACCCGGTTCCATTAATGAAGATAGTGGAAGTCATTCCTGGCGTGAAAACGGCATCACAGGTTCTGCAAAAGATGACCGACTTTGGTCAGCAACTTGGGCACTTCCCTGCCCGCACAACCGATACCCCCGGGTTTCTGGTCAACCATGCTGGCCGAGCCTTTGGTACAGAAGCGCTGCGTATTCTGGCCGAGGGCAGTGCCAGCTGTGCGGATATCGATCGCATCATGACCGATCAGGGTGGGTTCAAAATGGGCCCCTTTACCCTGATGGACCTGACCGGGCTCGACGTCTCTGCCGCTGTCATGGAATCCATCTACAACCAGTACTACCAGGAACCTCGCTACCGACCCGCTCAACTGATCAAACCCAGAGTCAGTGCCGGCCTGCTCGGCCGCAAAACCCAGGCAGGCTTTTACCAATACAAAGATGGCCAGCAAGTCATGCCGGAAGAGCCCCGTTTTGAACGCACGGCTCCCTGCCCCGTCTGGATCAGCCCTGAGGATGAGTCCAGTTGTTCACTGCTGATCGGTCTGGTGAAAACCGCTGGCTGGCCGATGGCCAACTCGGCCGATGACCCGGATGCACTGTGCCTGATCACGCCCTGGGGTGAAGACATCAGCGACTGCGCACTGCGCCAGGGTTTGCCACTGGGTCGCACCCTTGGCATCGACATGCTCGCCGGCCTCGACAAACGCCGCACGGTGATGAGCAGCCCGGCGACCGAACCCGACTTTACCCGAGCCGCCATGACCCTGTTCAGCGAAGACGGCAGTTTTGTGACACGCCTGAAAGACAGCCATGGCTTCGTGTTGCAACGCATCATCGCCGGCATCGTCAATATCGGCTGTGACATCGCCCAGCAAGGCATCGCCGAACCGCAAACCATCAACAAAGCCGTGGAACTGGGCCTGGGTTATCCCAAAGGACCACTGGCCCTGGGGGACCACTACGGCCCGGCCAAAATCCTCACAATATTGCACAACCTCTATAACGCCAGTGGCGACCCACGCTACCGACCCAGCCCCTGGCTGCGTCGTCGAGCAAAGCTGGGTCTGCCACTCACTACCGAAGAACTCTGATTGCCAAACTGACCGAGGTAAACCATGCAAGACGCTTTTATATACGACGGCATTCGCACCCCCTTTGGCCGTTTCGGCGGGCAACTGGCCAGTGTACGACCGGACGACCTGCTCAGCCTGGCAATTCGCACCTTGGTGCAACGCAACCCTTTTGCACTGGGACAGTTTGAAGACGTGGTTGCCGGCTGCACCAACCAGGCCGGGGAGGATTCACGCAACGTGGCACGCCATGCCGGCCTGTTGGCCGGTTTGCCGGTCACGGTAGCCGGGCAAACCGTCAATCGCTTATGCGGCAGTGGTCTCGCCGCTGTTATCGATACCTCCCGTGCCATTCGTTGCGAAGAGGGCGCCCTGTACATCGCCGGTGGTGTCGAAAGCATGAGCCGCGCACCCTATGTGCTGGCCAAGGCAGAGAGCCCGTACGCACGCAATCAGACCATGTACGATACGGTCATTGGCGCCCGCTTTGCCAACCCACTCATTCAGGAAGCCTTTGGCAACCACAGCATGCCGGAAACCGCCGACAACATCGCCGCTGATCTGTCGCTGCCACGCGACCAGGCCGACGCCTTTGCCGAGCGTTCCCAAACACTTTACCAAAAGGCATTGGCGCAAGGCTTCTACACAGAAGAATTGCTGGAAGTCGAAGTCAGCCAGGGCCGTAAACAACCGACACTCAAGGTCTCGGCAGACGAACACCCACGCCCGGAAAGCAGCGCCGAAAAACTGGCAAAACTGCCGCCCTTGTTCAAAGAAGGCGTCGTCACCGCCGGCAATGCCTCCGGCATCAACGACGGTGCCGCCGCCTTGATTCTTGGCAGCTACCAGGCAGGCGCTGATGCCGGCATCAAACCCAGAGGTCGTATCGTCAGTTGCGCCGTAGCCGGCGTGGAACCCAGAGTCATGGGGCTAGGCCCAGTACCCGCCTCGCGCAAGGCCCTCGCGCTGGCAGGCCTCACACTCGACGATATGGACGTCATTGAAATCAACGAAGCCTTCGCCGTCCAGGTAATGGGCTGCGCACAACAACTGGGCATCGGTTTTAACGACGTGCGTTTGAATGCCAACGGCGGCGCCATTGCCATTGGCCACCCACTGGGCGCCTCCGGCGCAAGGCTGGCTTTGACTGCGCTGCGACAACTCGAAGCACAACAAACCCGATACGCCCTGGTCACCATGTGCATCGGCGTTGGACAAGGCATTGCCGTTATTATCGAACGCTGTCGCTGAATTCCCGTAGAACTATGTGGCCATATCGAGAAGTAAGCGACGGATACCGGGGGTGCCTCAGCAGGGGGGTCTGCAGCAGGGATGCTGCAGTCCAGGCTCCACGGATGGATACACGCCGACCCTGCAGAGGCACCCCCGGTAGCCGACGCGGACCACGGCCACCTGATCAACCCTGCAACTCCAGTTCCAATTGCATAAACAACAGAGTGATCCCTTCAAATGACTGACGATCAAACCGAAGAAAAAGATCGCAACTTTGTGACTGCCCTGGCACGCGGCCTCGAATTGTTGCGTGCCTTTGAGGCCGGTGAAACCTATCTGGGTAATGGTGAGTTGTCCAAACGCACCGGCATCCCCAAACCCAGTGTGTCGCGGCTCACCTATACCTTGACCCAACTGGGTTACCTGAAGTACAGCAGTCACCTCGAGAAATACCAACTTGGCCCCGGCGTGCTGGCCTTGGGTTATCGTTTTTTTGCCAGTCATGGCATTCGTCAATTGGCTCGGCCCTATATGCAGGAACTGGCCAACTCGACTGACTGTGCCATTGCTCTGGGTGATGTCGATCGCAACGCCATTACCTACGTTGAGGTGTGCCAGGGCCCCGGGCCGCTGATGGTGCGTTTGGAAGCGGGTTCGCGCCTGCCGGTGGTCAGTACTGCCATTGGTCGTGCCTGGTTGTGTGGCATCAATGACGCTCGTCGTACGGCGTTTCTGGAGCAACTCAAAAAGGCCGACCCCAAGCAATGGAAGGCCGCTCAGGAGGTGATACAGAAAAGCCTGAGCGATTACCAGCAATATGGTTTTGTGTTTTCCGAAGGCGATTGGGAAACCGAGATCAGTGCCGTTGCGGTGCCCTTGATTCTGGAAGGCGGGTCGGAAGTCATGGCCATCAACTGTGGCGGTGCTTCATTGCGGCTAACGCATCAGATTCTGGTCGAGAAACTGGGGCCGCGTTTGAAACTTCTGGCCAACACCATTCAGAACGAATTGAAGCACGGTTGAGCCAGCCTCAGGCTGGCAACTGGGTCTGTTTGATCTGGCTCCAGCGCGCCATACCTATTGCCGGGAGCAGACAGGCTGCGGAGATCAGCAACAACTGCCATTGTGTGACCGGTATTAAATCGCCACCACCGGGCAAGGCCAGCGCCAGGCCAGCCACCAGAATGAGCCCGCGGATTACAACCTCCTGAAACACCCCATAGCCGAGTCGGCCAATGCCGATCATGTATCCTTGCATGGCCGAGGCAAAAAAGACAATGCCGACAACCGCCTGCACAAACACAACGGAAATTTCCAGCGCACTGCCCTGCATGATCAGCGCCGGGTTCAATACAAACAAAAAGGGTATGAAGTAAATAACGCTGCCCAGTTTCATCGCCTGCAGCCCGGTTTCTATTGGGCGGGCGCCAGCGACTGTGGCGGCCGCAAAGGCGCCGAGTGCCACCGGCGGTGTAATAAAGCTGAGCATGCCCCAGTACAGAATAAAGAGATGCACCGCCATTGGATCGAGGCCAGCTCCCCGTGTGAGCGCTGGCGCCAGTGCCACTGCCAGAAAGATATAGGCGGCGGTCACCGTCATGCCGATGCCCAATACAAAACTGGTCAGCGCGCCCATCAACAGCAGCAGCAATATGCTGCCACCGGCGAGAAAGATAAAGTCGTTGGCGATGGTGCCGGACAAGCCCGTTATCGACAAGGCTCCGACCAGCAAACCGACACCCACCAGAATCGCCGTCAACTCTGCAAACAGCTTGGCTGCATCGGTCAGTGCCATATAGGCTTGCTTCAAACCCCAGCGATGTTTTTTGGAAAACTGGTTCAGTACCAGTAATAGCGCTGTCGCGTAAAAGGGCGCCAGTGCTTCACGCTGCAATACCAATAACATCCAGACCAACAAGGCGAAAACGAAAATAAAGTACCAGCCTTCTTTCAGGGTGGTCACCAATGAAGGCAGCTCTACTTTCGGCAAGCCCTTCAAATCGTTACGAGCCGAGTAGGCGTCTATCTGAATAAAGAGCCCGAGGAAATACAGCACTGAGGGTATAACGGCTGCCAGAACCACCGCTGAATAAGGCACATTCAAAAACATCGCCATCACAAAGGCGGTAGCACCCATGACCGGTGGCATCAATACGCCGCCAGTTGAAGCGCAGGCTTCCACACCACCGGCAAAGGAGCGCTTCATGCCAATACGGCGCATGGCTGGAATCGACATGACGCCTGTGGTCAATACATTGCTGATCACACTGCCACTCATCGAGCCCATTAAACCGCTCGAAAAAATGGAGACCTTGGCGGGCCCGCCGCGAACATGGCCGAGCAACGAAAACGCCAGGTTGATAAAGAAGGCACCACCCCCGGTTTTTTGCAACACCACGCCAAACACCAGAAAACCGATAACCAATCCAGCAAAAGCCTGCAACGGAATGCCCATCACACTCTCGGTGCTCATGGTGTGGTACATGGCGGTTTCTTCGAGCGAGCTGGGAAAGGCCTGAATAGGCCCGGGCATGATATCTGCAACCAGCGGGTAAAGAGAAAAGGTGGCGGCAATAATGGCAATGGGCCAACCGCCAGCCCGGCGAGCGGCCTCGATAATCAACAGCCAGAACAGGTAGCTGAAATAAATGGCGAGGTCTGGTGCAGCAAACGCCCAACCACGTTCCAGTATCAACTCGGCATGCATCACAAAGTATCCGCCCGTGATCAGCGTCAAACCACTTAATCCGTAGTCGTACCAGGAGACAGGCTTTGAGGAGAGTGATGCCGTCGCTGGCCAGAGCAAGAACACCAGTGGCAACAACAGAGCCACCACTGAATAGTAGAATTGTGTTTCCAGACTGGAGACAAACAAGAACCAACCGAAGTTGAACAGATAATCCAATGTCATCAGTAACAGCAGGCTGGTTACTGCTGCTGGCAACCAGGCCAAGGGCCCGGGCAACTGACGAATGCGTACTACTTTTTCCGGATCTGGCTCGGCGCTATAGGCCGGGTCAGGCTGAGCATTGGTTGTCATATGGTCTACCAGTTAAAAAACGAAAAGCAAGCCAGTCTCCTGGCTTGCTGTCAGAACCGGCCCGGTTATTCGAATACCAGATCCATACCCGCTGAATTCAACGCGGCTGCCCGTGCCTGCATCCAGGCCTGGGTGAAGGCGTCATCGTCGCTCGGGGCACTGTCGATAAAGTTATCCCAGGCTTCCAGTATCAGGTCTTGCCGATGCACCAGGTAATCCTGATGCGCCTGCAGTTCGTCATTCCAGATGCCGATTTCCTCGTAATAACGGATCACCCCTTCGTGAAACGGAATCACCCAGCTCAAGTCCTGGTTTTCCAATGCATAGCCGTTGGCGCCCGGAGCCGAGTCCTTGTAGTAATCATACTGTTCCTGCATGGCTTTGATCAGACTGTAGGCGACTGTTTCGTCGAGGCTGCTGTTGCCAATCACAATGGGGTAAGGGTAGCTTGCGCTGTGAACGGGGTTATCAGCGCTGACGCCACCGGCACCCGCGGTTACCAGATGCGGCTGGAAATAAGGTGCGACTGTCGCCATACGCTCCCAGCCCTCGCTGTCGTCTGGATCCAGCACCGGCCAACTGATGCCGCGCGAACTGCTCGCCAATTGTTGGGCGGGGGGTGTAACAGAAGTAGTGAAAGCCGCATCGGCATTGCCGGCGATGATGCCGTCAAAAGAGCGGGCATAGCCGGGGAAGTCGACTCGTTCCACATCATCCCAGGTCAGGCCACCAAAGGCGAGGTAGGCCTCGGTACCCTTGTTCAAGGCATCGTCACCGCGTATGTAGGCGACGCGCATGCCTCTGAGATCCGCCGGTGTTTCCACATTCATGTCGCCCGCCACGGCTATGGACAAGCCGAAGGAGGCCTTGGAAGTGGTAATTAATCGAATCGGCTGGGGGCCCCAGTCGCGATCGGCAAACATCAACACGCCTTCAGCGCCGTAATAGCTCGCTATGCCACAGGCGCACAGGTCTACGCGGCCGGTTTTCAATGGGGTCATGCGCGAGACATCGTTATCGCCGGGCAGAATCCGAACGGCTGTGCCGTATTGAGATTGCAACATGTTGCCAATGGCCACCACCTGGGCATAGCCACTGGAATTGGTGCCATAGGCCGTCCAGGCCATGGTAGAGGGTAATTCAACTTCAGAGGCCAGGCTGGCAGACGCACCGAACAACAGTGGCAGGCTGACAACAGCGAGACTTTTAGCGAAACGATTCATGGAACTCTCCTGTCTGTTATTGTTTTGTTCTGCTCTGCGGAATTAACTTTCGCATAAGTACTTATCCTGGACTCGGCCAATCCTCCTGTCAATACTTGACCCTCTTTTGTCAATCAGGTTGTTTCGCAGTGCAGTTGATTGTTTTGTTTTGGTTGACTAATGGACGCTGGCTCACCACCCTATGGAACGACTGACTAGACCGCTTGGAGTTCTGATGAGCCAGACTGTTCATTTAAGTTACGAGGGTGACACTGCCCTGATTGAAATCGACAACCCGCCGGTCAACGCCCTGTCGCAGTCAGTCCGTGCCGGCATAATGGCAGCGCTGGACAAGGCCGAAGCGAACCCGGTTATCAAGGTGATTGCCTTGTTCGGCAAAGGCAAGGTCTTCATCGCTGGCGCCGACATCAAGGAATTCGGCAAGCCGCCGCAATCCCCCATTCTGCCGGATGTGATAAACCGGCTGGAACGCAGCAAAAAGGCCGTCATTGCTGTAGTGCACGGCGTGGCGCTGGGGGGAGGCCTGGAAGTGGCGCTGGGGTGCCACTATCGGGTGGCGCTCAAGGAAACGCGCTTGGGCCTGCCGGAAGTCAAACTGGGGCTCTTGCCTGGCGCTGGTGGAACCCAGCGATTGCCCAGGCTGACCGGGTTGGCGATTGCCGCAGAATGGATTACAGAAGGAAAATTGATCGACACAGAAACCGCTCTAACCAGCGGATTGATCGATGCCATTAGTGACGAACCAACGGCTCGAGAAGCAGCCCTGACGGCTGCCCAGGCATGGGCCGATGGGAAGATCCGATTGCGCAAGACCGGCGAACTGCCCAATGCGCCTGCCGATGAACAAGCCATTGCATCGATTCGCCAGGCGTTGTTGCAACAAAGCCCGGAACTCTATTCACCCTTCCGCATACTGGAAGCGTTGGAGGCCAGTTGCACGCTGCCACTAGAGGAAGGCCTCCGTTACGAGCGGGAACTCTTTTTCGACTGTATGGATTCGCCGCAACGGGCAGGGTTGATTCACCATTTCTTTGCCAGTAAAGCCATCGGCAAAATACCTGGTGGCGAGTCGGCGGCGACATTGACTGAACTGCGCCTCTCGGGCAATCACCTGCTAGTTAAAGCACTTGCAGACCACCCTCTGGCGCAGGTCTCACCCGGCTCGACAGTTGGCATCGAAGTGCATTTTACTGACGCATCGACCGAACGAGAACCCGGGGTGATCAACGTCCAACTGGTGGATGCCGATGCCGACTTTACAGAGCCACAAGCGGCGTTTTCTCTGATCTGCATTCCAGACAGCACTGTGTTGGAACTGGTTGATCACCGGGGGCTAGCTGGCGTTCAACAGGCTCTGGTCAAGGTGTTGACAGGCGCTCGATTCAGCGTGATTCCCAGCAAAAAACATAGCCTTTACGGCGCCTTGAGCAAGGCAACAGGGTCAGCAGAAGACAGGCATGTTGCCATGGAACGCAGTGCCCTGATGGCGGTGGAGGCAGGGCTCTGTTTTCGCCCCGAGGACATTGATGTCCTGGCCATTGACGCCCTCGGGTACCCAAAACACCTGGGTGGACCGCATTTCCAGGCGACGTTGCAGAAGTAACCTTTATGAACTGGCAACATAGCGGCCACGCCCCGAACTCTTGGCACGATAAAGGGCCTGGTCGGCCTGCTCAAAAAACCGCCAGAAGTCACCCTGATCTTGCGGAATGTGACAACAGGCTCCGATGCTGACGCTCAGTATCAGGTCGCCTTCTGCTATGGGCATGGCCTTGATCCGCTCGATCATACGATCCGCCACCTGAGCGACTGACTCCGGCGTTGTATTAAGCAGTACCACCACAAATTCATCACCACCAAAACGGGCAATGATGTCACTGCTGCGCAAGGTACTCTGTAGTATCTGAGCTGCCGCCAGCAGCAATTCATCAGCCCGCAAATGGCCGAGGTGGTCGTTCAGGTTTTTGAATTCGTCGATATCGCACACCATCACGGCAACCTGCTGCTGGTGACGTTGCGCGAGGTCAAAAAAGCGAGGGGATTGCTGCTGTAGAAAACGGCGATTGGGAATGCCCAACTGAGCGTCCATCAGCAAACTGGCTTCGAGTTTTTGTTGGGAAGCTCGCAGTTCAGCTTCGATCTCCTTGAGTTCGGTCACGTCGGTATCCGAGCCGAGGTAGATCCATGGCTGTCCGCCATCCAGCCGATAAACCACGGTGCCCTGATTGGTCAGCCAACGATAGCTGCCATCGGCTTTTCGAAACCGGAACTGACAATTGAACAGATCCGTTCGTCCATCCATAACCGATTGCCATACCTGCTCGACGCGCGCTTTATCATCAGGGTGCACGTAATTTAGCCAGTCGTTGGCGGTTGCAAAAGGGGCTTCATAACCAGGGTGGATATGCGTCTCTGTGGATTGGGCACGGTATTCATTATGGTCAATAACAAAGGCCCCCATTCGCTCCAGGGCAACTCGCACACGGGGGTTATGGCATAACACATCCAGTAGCTGTGATACTTCCTGTTTCATCTTGGGATCCACGACACTACCCTGCTGCTGATAACGGCTTTCCGTCCCGCTGGTCACTTCCGCAGTGCCACCCTGCACCACGGACATACAACGTTAAAGGTAGCCGTCAGGGGCATGCTTGTCAGGCTCTGGACATGAATTTCTTGCTCTCGGTATTGACCTTGATAATTTCACCCTGCTCGATGTACTCGGGCACTTGAACGGTAATGCCACCTTCCAGCAGTGCCGGTTTGGTGCGCGCCGATGCAGAAGCCCCTTTGATGCCTGGCGCCGTCTCGACAATGGTCTTGGTAACGGACTGAGGCAGTTCGATGGCGACCAGTTCTTCGTTGACCAGCAAGCCGGCCAGTCCTTCCATGCCATCGTGCAACCAGGCCAGTTGCTCGCCGAGTTCATCGGCCGACAACAGATGTTGGCTGTAGTCTTCGATGTCCATAAAGGTGTGCATGTCACCGTCGGCAAAGAGGTACTGCAGGCTGCGGGTCTGGGCATCCGCGAGAGCAATCATTTCATCCCCTTTAAAGGCAACGTCTCTTTTCCGTTTGGTCACCAGTTCGTTGAGCGTCATTTTATAAAGCGTTGCGGCACCTCGAGCGCTGGGGCTGTGCACCTCAACTTTGCGGACGGTGTACTGACTGCCATCCAGTTCAATGACGTTACCAGGTTTGATTTCAGGGGCTTTTGGCATGATGACCTCAGGGTGGTGTTCGAATTTTGCGCGCAGTTTAGCGCCAGAATGAGGTCGGCAACAGTAAAAATATGGGTTGGTCTTGCGGCACTGGTCCGCAGCGGCTACCGGTGGTGCCTCTGCAGGGTCGGGCGGAGTGCCGCCCACTCAATCCTCCCTGGAGCCTAGACCGCAGCATCCTTGCTGCGGACTCCCCTACAGAGGCTACACCGGCATCCGCCGCTATGTCAGTGCCAGCGCCGAAACTCGATGACTAGTAATTAATCATTTACTCTTGCAGAACTGCCTTCACTTTAAGGCGGTAGGCATGCAGCAAGGGCTCGGTATACCCATTAGGTTGAGCGCGGCCTTCCAGCACCAGAGCCAGAGCGGCCTGGAAGGCCAGGCTTTGGTCGAAGTTGGCCGCCATGGGGTGGTAAGTCGGGTCGCTTGCGTTTTGTTGGTCTACTACAGCGGCCATGCGCTTCATGGTTTCTACGACTTGTTCTTCCGTACAGAGGCCGTGGTAGAGCCAGTTGGCCATGTGTTGGCTGGATATGCGCAGGGTGGCTCTGTCTTCCATTAAACCGACGTTGTGAATGTCCGGTACTTTGGAGCAGCCGACGCCCTGGTCGACCCAGCGCACGACGTAGCCGAGAATGCCCTGGGCGTTGTTATCCAGTTCCTGTTGAATGGCTTCGGGGCTCAGGCTGGCTCTGTCTTGCAACAGTGGCAGGGTGAGCAATGCGTCCTGGCTGGCTCTGGCGCGTTTGCGCAGCTCGGCCTGGCGGCTGCGTACGCTGATCTGGTGGTAATGCAAGGCGTGGAGCACCGCTGCTGTTGGGGACGGTACCCAGGCGGTATTGGCGCCCGCCAGTGGGTGGGCTTTTTTCTGTTCCAGCATGGCGGCCATTTCGTCCGGCATGGCCCACATGCCTTTGCCGATCTGGGCGCGGCCGGGTAAGCCTGCGGCGAGGCCAACGTCGACGTTGTTGTCTTCGTAGGCGCTGATCCAGGCGGACTGCTTCATTTGGCTTTTAGGGATCATGGACCCGGCAAGCATGCTGGTGTGAATCTCGTCGCCGGTGCGATCGAGGAAGCCGGTGTTGATGAAAACGGCACGGTGTTGCGCGGCCTTGATGCAGGCTTTCAGGTTCAGGGTGGTGCGTCGTTCTTCGTCCATGATGCCGACTTTGAGGGTGTTCTCGGCCAGCCCCATTGCCTGCTCTATGCGGGCAAAGAGGTCGACGGTAAAGGCGACTTCCGCTGGCCCGTGCATCTTGGGTTTTACGATATAGACACTGCCGGTGCGGCTGTTGCGCAGCCGGTTGGCGGCCTTGAGGTCATGCATGGCGGCCAATACTGTCACCATGCCATCCAACAGGCCTTCGGGCACTTCGCAGCCATGGGCGTCCAGAACGGCATCGTTGGTCATCAGGTGGCCAACATTGCGCACAAACATCAGGCTGCGACCGTGCAATTTGAAGGGTTCGCCATCACGATCGAGATAGGACCGGTCTTGCGCCAGAACACGGGTCACGGTTTTTCCACCCTTCTCGAAGCGCTCTTCAAGGTTGCCTTGCATCAGGCCCAGCCAGTTGCGGTAGACCTCGACCTTGTCTTCCGCATCCACGGCGGCGATGGAGTCTTCGCAGTCCATAATGGTGGTCAGTGCTGCCTCGAGCAGCACATCCTTGATGCCCGCCGGATCGGTTTGACCGATGGGGTTGGTCGGGTCGATCTGAATTTCCAGATGCAGGCCATTCTGTTGCAGCAGAATTGAGGTGGGCGAGGCCACGTCGCCCTGATAACCAACCCACTGATCTGGCTGCTTGAGGCCCGTGGTTTCAGCGCCCTTAAGACTAACCTGTAGTTGTTCACCGAACTGGAAGCCAGAGACATCCGCCCAGGAACCTGTTTCCAGTGGTGTTACCTGATCCAGATGCGCCTTGGCAAAGGCAATAACTCGCTCACCACGTACCGGGTTATAGCCCTTGCCCGCCTCCGCCCCGCCTTCATTGCTGATAGCATCGGTGCCGTAAAGGGCATCGTAGAGGCTACCCCAACGAGCATTGGCGGCATTGAGTGCAAAACGAGCGTTCTTGACCGGCACCACCAACTGAGGCCCGGCCTGCAGAGTGATTTCGGTATCAACCTGATTGGTGGTGATCTCAAAATCATCCGGCTCGGGCAGCAAATAATTGATTTCCTGCAGAAACGCCTTGTAGGCTGCGGCGTCATGCGGCTCGACAGAACGCTCCAGGTGCCAGGCATCGATTTTGGCCTGAAGCGCATCTCGCTCGCGCAACAAGGCTTCATTACGAGGCCCGAACTCCGCCACTATCTCGGCAAATTGCTGCCAGAAATGCGCGGGGCTGATGCCCGTGCCCGGAGCGATGTCGTTTTCAATCAGCTGGTGCAGAGCGGCAGCAATCTGCAAGCCGCTTTCGTCGATCCGGTCAGTCATGGTCTGGGCCTCTGAAGTCTTTTGAGTTTTATAGTTACTTCAGAGTGTACGTTCTGGAAATAATTTATCCAATTTATCGTTTTTATACCCACCATTTTTAGTATGAATGACGAGAGTTCAGAAAACCGGCGCGTCTATGGTATCTGCAACCTCATTGATCAGTCGCCTCATCCAGCGGTGTGCCGGGTCGTGATGCAGCAGTGGGCTCCAGACCAGTTTCAACTGGATGGAGGGTATTTCAAAAGGCGGTGCCATTGCCACCAGCTTGGGGTTGTTGGCCTGTATCAGGGCAGCGCGCGAGGGAATGGTCAGCACCAGGTCGTTGTGTTCGGCCAACAGCATGGCCGCCTGATAGTGGCGGGTAAAAACGGTGATGCGCCGCTTCTTGCCGAGTTGCCCCAGCACCTCATCCACCCAGCCCAGGCGTTGAACATCCTCCGGGTTGACCCCGACACCGACACCGAAGCCGGTTTTACTGACCCAGACATGCTGCGCCTTGAGGTAATTCTTCAAACTGAAGTTGTTGATCAAGGGGTTATCCGAACTGACCATGCAACAGAAGTCGTCGCGCCAGACAATGGTCTGGTGAAACGACTGGGGGATGTCATCAAAGCGGTTGATGACCAGGTCCACCTTACCCTGCTCCACATCCAGAAAGCTGACATCGCTTGGCGTCATCAAATCCAGGATGACATTGGGGGCATCCTCACGCAGCCGCCGCAGCAGCACAGGAACCAATGTTGATTCCGCATAGTCACTGACCATGATGCGAAACACCCGCTGGCTGCTCTTGGCGTCAAAATCAGCCCTGGGCTGAATGGCGCGCTCGATGTCGTGCAATACCGCCCGCAACATGGGCTCCAGTTGGCGAGCCCGTTCTGTTGGCGTCATGCCCTCACTGGTGCGAATCAGCAGGGGGTCACCGAATAAATCTCTCAGCCGACGCAGGCCATTGCTCATCGCCGGTTGGCTGATGCCCAGCTTGTCCGCCGCACGGGTGACATTGCGCTCTCGCAACAATACATCCAGATACACCAGCAAATTCATGTCGATCCGGTTAAGCTGCATTCAACCCCCTGCCATCAGAATTGATACCAGTTTAATTCACTTAGTGAATACTGATAAGCTCCATTATTCATTGGCAAGCGTTTGAGATTGAATAGAAACGCTGCTAGCAGACTGAACCAATCTTTTAGACAAGGCTCGAACCTCCTTGGACATACTCACACACGGCGTGCTGGGCGGCAGTTTCGCCCAAAGCCTGGCCCGCAAAGATCGCCTGCTGCTGGCAAGCCTGGCCGGCTTTGTTGGCGGCATTCTGGCAGACGTCGATATTCTGGTGCGCTCCAGCGACGACCCCTTGCTCAACCTCGAAGTACATCGGGCAATGACCCACTGGCTGGTTTTCATCCCCATCGGCGGCCTGATTGCGGCCTTGCTGCTATGGCCCTTGCTGCGACGCAAAAGTCCATTTCGGGAGCTACTGCTTTTCACCACGGCGGGCTATGCCACCCATGCCCTGCTGGATGCCTGCACCAGCTATGGCACTCATCTGTTCGGGCCATTCTCGAACAGTGCTGTCGCCTGGAACCTGATCTCGGTGGTCGACCCGGTAGCAACGCTGATCCTTCTGGTCGGCTTTGGGGTGGCACTCGCCCGCAAACAACCGAGGGCGGCTCAGCTAGGGCTGGTGCTGCTGATTGGCTACCTCGCCTTTGGCGCCTTCCAACACGATCGTGTGCGCACTCAAGCACTGGCCATTGCCGCGGAACTTGGCCACCAACCCGAGCGACTGGTGGTGAAGCCGACTTTGGGTAACCTCGTGCTCTGGCGCACCCTCTATGTGCATGAAGGCTATTACCACGTCAATGCCATCCGAGTCGGGCTCGGAACAGACATCGTGCGCGGTGACCACATAGCGGTATTTGACCGTGAACAGGTTCTGGCGCAACTGGATTCAGACAGCCGGCTCTATAAAGACATCGAACGCTTCCACCGCTTTGCCGACGGCTACCTGGTCTGGCACCCGGAGCACGCCGATGTCATCGGCGATGTGCGCTACGCCATGCTGCCACAGGAAACAGCGCCAATTTGGGGTATTCGGCTGCCTGATGGCTGGCGTGAAGGGGAAGATCGCATCACCTTTGAGCATTTTCGTCGTACTGATCCACACACTCGCCAAGCTTTTATTAACTTGCTGCTTGGCCGTCTACCTTAGGAAAGTTCCCTTTTAGGCGAGAAAGGATCGACTGTGCTGCTGTTTTTTACTACATGCTAGCGACGGATACCGGGTTAGCCTATCCGGGGACGTCTGCGGCCCGGATGGCCGCAGTCGAGCCCCCATGGACGGGTTTACGGCGACCCCGGATAGGCTAACCCGGTAGCCGGCGCGGGTTCAGCCAATTCACCAAACGACCAGTAATGACTCACAGTAAAGGCAAAGTCTGCCACATGGCATCCAGATTGGCGGCACCCAACCGCATGCTGCGCTCCGGTGACCAACCGGTCTCTGGCATGGGTCGCTCTGTGGTGTCCTTGAAAGGCATTTCCAGGGTCATGGCCAGGCAATTGAAGTGCTCGGCAATAAAGGTAGTACTCAGCGTCATGTTGGCGGTGCCGGGTGCGGATACCGGGTAGCCGTGCTCGGTCTGGAAATCCGGGCAAACGGTACTTAACACCGACTTGTAGGTGTCCAGTTGCAGTGCCATGTGATCATTCCAACGGGGTATGCCTTCGGCACCGGCAATAAAGTTGTACGGTAGAGCCTCATCGCCATGCACATCCAGACAGAAATCGATGCCTTTTTGCTCCATGGCTTCACGCACGTAATAGACTTCAGGCGTTAGCTCAATGGTCGGGCTCTGCCAGGCGCGGTTCAGGTTCTTGCCCTTGGCGTTGCAGCGCAAATGGCCGCGTACACTGCCATCCGGGTTCATGTTGGGCACCACGTAGAATACACAATGGTCCAGAATGGCTCTGCTCAGGCTGTCGTTATCGTCCAGCAAGCGTTCCAGAAAACCTTCCATCCACCACTCAGCCATCGTCTCGCCCGGGTGCTGCCGGCCAATCACCCATAGGTTCTTCTTGTCTGCGGCAGGTTCGCCAATGGTCAACAGCGTCAGCGGGTAACCGTCTGGTGTGGTGCAAAGTGTCTCGCTGCTGACACGATCGTCTTCCAGAACAGCGCCGATCAGTTGCTGGTGTCGCTCAAAACTATAAGGAGCGAAGTAGGCGTAATAGACGCTGTCGGTTTCTGGTGTGTGGTTGATGCTCAAAGTTTTACCATCGAACTCGGTCGGTACCCGGAACCACTGCTGGCGATCGTATGAAGCCACGGCCTGATAATTGACGAAGCCATCCGGGTAGGATACCTCACCGGCATTGACGATATTGAACCGAGAGGCCACCCCACGGGCACCACTCACCTGAAAGTAAAACCATTGTTTGTGTTCATCACCCACATCGTTTCGAATGCGCAATTGCACATCGCTCGGGTCGCTGGTTTGCAGGCACTCAATATTGCCGGCATCAAACTGAGCATTGATGATCATGCTGATGTCTCCGCAAGGGCTTTCAATTAAAAGTCAAGAATCACGGCTATACCGAAAGACTAGTGACGTCACTTTACAGATAGAGGGCTTTCCTGACCAGCCTCCTGTACAGCCTGCTCAATTCTCCCTATGGTCGAGCCTGGTCAAAAAACAAAAACCGAACAAGACCAAAGAGCCTTCATGAAAAAAATTCTGATGCTGTCCCTTATGGCCGCACTGATGATCAGTGTAGTCACCGCTCTGGCGATGTTGCGGCCAGAACAAAACGACGTCGTCCTGGCTGATCGAGCAGACCACCAACAGACGCCGGATGCACCCACAGTGAATGCGTCCCAGGAGTCTGCCAACGCCTCTGGTACGGCGGCAACTGACGATACCAATCAGGCAGCCGAAGCGACCGCCACTTCTGAATTGGCTGTAAACGAACACTCACCAACGCCTGGCGAGCCTGCTGAAGACGAAGTGATTGATGCCCTGCTGTCCGACCTCTTTGCCGAAGTCGCTGACGCCTATCAACTGCAGGCGCGCTACCCGCACTTCTCTCAGCCCATAGTCGATGCAGAGGCATTGCAGGGCTATCGACCCAATGGTACCCATCAGGTCAGCCTGCCCTACCCTTTGCCCAACGGCGATACCTACCATGCCAGCCTCGGCCTTGATCGGTACCGCTACACACCAGACGATCAGCAGCAGGTCAGCCTCGAACTCTCGACTGATCGTGGTACAACGATACGACAGGTTGAGGCCGAGATAACAAACCTCAATGGCCAGGTTCTTCACGCCCAGCCGCTGAATCTTGCGGCGGCAGCAAACCTGAGTCACGACATGCACATAGAACTGTCAGACATCTGGCAACCCGATTGGCCAGCCGAGTTGCAGTGGCGCGTTCGGGCTCGTCTGGGCCAGCAACAGTTGTCGGTGGTGGCGCCCTTTTATCTGGACCGACCAGTCGCCACCCTGATCGGCTTGGGTGCTGTGGGCGTCAGCGAGGGCTTTCTCGACATTCCCTTGAATATCCGTACCGATCACCCCGGCTATTACTTTGTTCAAGCCAACCTGTTTTCCGATTCCGGCAAACCCTTGCTGCACCTGCAAGCTGAAGGGCCGGTTGCCGAAGGCTACCCGGCGTTGACATTGCAAGCTTTTGGGCCGGCTTTATTGGAAGCAGATGCGCGAGGCCCCTATCAATTAACTGATATTCAGTTGACTCGTCTGGGTGACGACAATCAACCAGATCGTTTCGGCCGAGCCAGCCAGGCGGCCTTCCCGGTTTCTGCCATCTCTCTTGATGCGTTCGAGGGCGTTGACTGGGAAGACCCCATGCTGGCGGAGCGATTGGAGTTCCTGAAAGGAAACCGTACAGACGCGCCATAACGACGCGGATGTCTGTCAGGCATCGGTGCATCAAGTACTGAACATTGAAAGGAGCAATACCCGGTTGCACGAAAGCTTCGTGAACCATTTTGTCTCTGGTAGAAGTTGCGGTCATCAGAGTCTCTCAACAAAAACAATAGAGTGAGAACGCAATGAAAAAACCTGGAAACACCCTACTGAAAACACTGTGTATGACCCTGTTGCTGGCACTGACTGCAACAGCGGGGCATGCGGCCATTAATGGCAAGCCAGTCATACTGGTACATGGTTTTCAATATGAGCACTTGGGCAATTACCCCAACACCGCTCAACTGGAACAGGATGCCAGCTTGTACTGGCAAGACTATTGGCTCTCCCGTGCCGAAGCGGTGTTTTACTGGTCCAGTGCTGAGCGCATCAACGGTGGCATTGCCGACCAGATCCGCACTCAGGTTCGGCAGTTAGCCGATGCTGGCACCTGTCAGGCCGGTTGCGTGGTCGTTACGCATTCCACTGGCGATCTGGTTACAAGGCATATGCTGCGCAACCTGAATGGCTGGTTATGGCAGTGGGGCTATGGGCCGGACCGGTTTCAGGTAACAGCCGTGATCGACCTGGCCGGGGCTGGTGGCGGTACGGAGCTGGCCAACCTCGGTGTTTCGGTGATCGACAGCAACAACCTGATCACTAGCGCCGCAACGACGGTGGTCAACTGGTTCCTTGGCACCAATGCTGGCCCGGGTGAACTCGGGGTGGTCTATGATCTGCAACCGGCGGTCGCGCGCAATACCGCCATTCACAACAGCGCCGTGCCTCGGCTGCGCTTTGTCGGAGCCGGCGACACCTTTGCTCGTTTGACCAAGCCGTTCATTCTGGGATACGACGACAGTGTAGTGCCGCTGCACTCCGCCTGCGGCTCCATACTGGCCGAACGTGTTGAATCCTGCTCCAGTCAGATTCGCACCGACGGCAAGGTCACCTCGGTCAGCCGAGCACCCACGGGTTTGTGGCACAACCATTACCCGGTGTTAATGGGCGACAAGACAGATCACTTTGAGATCATCAGCGCTCAACGTTCCGGCAAACTGGTGCCTGTGGTCAACCATCAGAACCTGGGGGGGTTGAACCTCAACTTCGTTGAAGAACAGTATTGGAGTTGGTGGTATTGGGGCACCATGCGATTCGTGCAGAACAGTGATCAGAAGAGTTTTTCGGCCAATATATTCGATACGCTGAACTGAACGGTCTGTTCATCTAACGAACACCATTCAGCGACCAGGGAGGGTCGCTATTCGTGAACAGATGAGAGAAAAATCTACTTTTTCTTATACATTATTTCCAGACACGACAGTATAAGTATTTAATTTTAAACAACTGTCCAATAACCGTGCAATCTGTATAAACTCCGCCCCCCAGAACAATAAAAGACCTGTATTTGAACCTTTTTTGGACGAGCATCGTGCGATCTATTATCTGTTTTTTCGCTGTATTGATCAGCTTGTTCGTAGGCCCTGCCGTAGCAAGCAACGGCCTGACGCTTCAATCTTTGGCAGCCTATCACGAACTCAATAAAGAATATTACCTGGCTGGAATTTACGCAGAATCCCCCTTTTCCAGCGCAGAAGAGTTCCATCAAATGGCCGGTGATAAACGGTTGGTAATCAAGGTCACCACCCGACGTTGGACGCCACGCCGCTTCGACATGATGTGGAAACAGGACATTGCCATCAACAATGACTTGTCAGTCAATCCGGCCATTACCGAAAAGATTCTGACCTTCACTGAAGCACCCACCGAGAACCTCTCCGTTGGTGACACCATTGTTATTGATCACCCGGCCGGAGCAGGCACCCACATCTGGATCAACAACAGTCTCTGGCTTGAATCCGATCAGGCCGGGCTCTTTACCTATTTTGCCAATGCCTGGCTTGGCGATGTGCCGGCTTCACGCTTGTTTCAGGACACTCTGCTAAAAGGCGCCCCACTGGATGAGCAGACGCTCGCACGCTATCAAGAACTGAATGCACCTGCCGACCGCACCGACATTTTAAACCACTGGCAACAACAGCGGCAGAATCAGGGTGAGCAACAACAGGCTGAAGCCGAGCGCCGGGCGCGTGAAGAAGCCGAAGCCCAGGCAGCAGAACGCGCGCGCCAACAGGCTGCTGCCCGTGCCGACGAAGCCGAAGCCGCTGCAGCAGAAGCCGCCCGTGTGGCACAGCGCAGAGCCGAGGCTGAGGCCGCAGCTCAAGCCGAAGCCGATGCTGCAGCACGAGCGCGAGCGGAAGCGGCCGCCCGCGAAGCAGAAGCGGCGGAGGCTGCCGCCCTGGCCAGAGCACAGGCTGAACGGGAAGCCGCACAACGGGCCGAACGGGAAGCCGAAGCACTGCAATATTATCGTGAAGCCTATCACTGGGATTTGCTGCGCAAAGTCTACGCGCGCGTCAGCTACCCCGATTGGGCAAGGCAGCTTGGTCAGGAAGCCGATGTCCGGGTTGACATTATCGTCTCCCCCAATGGCGATCTACAACGCATCGACGGTGTCACCCCGGCCAACGCCGGCCTATTGGGCCAGGCATTAACAACGGCCATAGAACAATCAGCGCCTTTTGCCCCCTTGCCGGACGCCTTGCCCAATGGCGCACATCGCCTGAGCGTCAGCTACCCCTTTCGTCTGAATCAGAACCAGGCCAGCTTGCCGCCCAGACCATCACCCCCCGAATGGTTGCGAGAGTCCCTGGCACTGAGCGACGAAGAGCGCACCGAAATGCTGACTCGCTATCAGCAACGTTTAATGGCTCACATTGAGGGACACATCGAGTACCCCTACTGGGCAGAAAACCTCGGCCAGCAGGGGCGTGTCGGCGTGCGCATCGAAGTCATGGCCGATGGCTCCATCAGCCAGATACAAGTTACCGAACGTTCACGACATGCCGTGCTTGACCGCGAACTGCAGGATGCTGCTAGACGAGCATTGCCGCTGGAGCCGATTCCTGACGAGTTGGGATACGCCCAGGTGACACTCGATCTGACCCACGAATTCACCCTCAGGTGAACCCTTTAACGACCGGTGACCACCAGGCTTACCGGTTCGAACCAAGACCTTCACTCAGGAGAGGCCTATGAAACTCACCCCTTGGCTAATGGCAGTCGCTATTGCATTGCCAACCAGTGCCAACGCCTTTGACATTCGCTTTAACGGCTTCATGTCCATTGGTGCCGGCGTTACTCTGGACAAAGATCAGAATTACATTGTTGACCCAGTGAATGGTGGCACTTACACCAATGAGCTGTCTTTTGCCCCCGGCTCCATGATTGCCATTCAGGCACTGGCCAGAGTCAATGACAGCCTGACGGCCACGGCTCAAATGATCGGGCGAGGCGGTGAGGATTTCGATACCTCTTTTGAATGGGCCTACCTCAGCTACCGGGCGACAGACAGCCTGGAATTGCGAGCTGGTCGGCAACGGGCACCACTCTACTACTACTCCCGCTTTCTCGACCTCGGCTATGGTTACCAGTGGATACGACCACCGATGGAAACCTACAACCTTTTCGTGACAACGGTGGAAGGCATTAGCGCCGACTACCGCTTGAACCTGGGGCCCGTCAGTGGCACCTGGACAGGCTACATTGGCGCGACCGAGAGCTACGACCCGGTCGCCGGAAGCGATGTGCATTTTCGTCGCCTTGCCGGCACCGCGCTCGACTTGAGCCTCAGTGATTTTACTTTCCGTGGTGCCTACCACTCGGCAATGGATACTCAGATTACCCGTTACATTGCCATGGACCCGAACAACCCACAGAACACCACGCCCTTTCGCCTGGACCTGCCATTGGCGTTCATGTCTGCAGCATTGTCTTACGACAACGGCACCCTGTTCAGTATAGTGGAAGCCACTCGTGCAGTTAACGATGGGGACCCGGACCTGATCAATAACCGCAACAGTGTCTACGCCTCTACCGGCTATCGCATTGGCAGCCTGACGCCGCACTTGACCTACGCTGTTTACTGGGAAGACGACAACGGCGTAAGCCCGCTTCCTGGCGCTCCAGACCCTGGTGCCAACCCGGTTGAACTGCACTCCTATACAGCAGGTGTGCGCTGGGACTTTGATATAGCGGCCGCATTGAAGCTCGAATACACCCACCGTCAGGATCACACTGAGGTACCTTTACCGCACTTTGGCGACGCCGATGTGATTTCTGTAGCCATTGACGTTGTTTTTTAAGGGGTAAACCGGAATGATTTTTACTGCATTGAAACGAACCCTGCTGGTTGCCCTGCTGCTGGTGTCGACCAGCGCCATGGCGGAGTGGGTCATCATCGTTCACCCGAGCAATCAATCTGCGGTGGATGAACGACTGGTTCAGAACCTCTACCTGGGCAGGACCAATGAGTTTGCCGATGGCCAGAGTGCTGAGCCACTGGATCTTAACCCAAGAGAAGCGCTGCACGAGCAATTCTTGCGCAAGGTGGTTCGTCAGCGAGCGGTCCAGTACCGTCGGCACTGGTCACAATCTCTGTTCACTGGTGGTGGTGAGCCGCCCGAACAGGTAGCCAGCCAGATGGAGATGGTGCGCCGTGTCAGCGAAAACCCGGCCATGATTGGTTACGTTCACAGCGACCAGGTGACCGACAACGTTCGCGTCGTTCTGAGATTTCAATAAGACTTCTAAAGCGAACCACATCCCGTTATGGTTAGGCCAAACCAAGCACTAAGGCCTGACCATGACGCTCTCTCTTCATACCCTCCGCGAGTGGGACTCCACTGACCCACTGGCGTCTTTTCGTGATGAATTCGATCTGCCGGATGGCCTGATCTACCTAAACGGTAATTCCCTGGGCGCGCTGCCCAAAGCCGCCAAGCAACGTGCTCAGCAAGTCATCGAGCAGGAGTGGGGCCAGGGCCTGATTCGCAGCTGGAATACGGCCGACTGGGTCAATCAGCCGCGCCGGCTTGGACAAAAGATTACGCCTCTGATCGGTGCCAAAGCCGAGGAAGTCGTTGTTGCGGATTCCACTTCGGTGAATCTGTTCAAGGTCGTTGCTGCTGCGCTGGCGTTGCAGCAAAAAAAGGGTCGGCACGAGATCATTACCGAGCCTGGCAACTTCCCGACCGACCGTTACATTCTGCAGGGGCTTTGTCAGTCACTGGCTGGCGACCCGGTGCTGACAACACTGCCAGCGACGGAGATAACGGACCGGATCAGCGAACAAACCGCTGTTGTTGTACTCACCCATGTCCACTACAAAAGCGGCCAGATGCACGACATGAAGGCCATTACCCGCAAGGCGCACGAACAGGGTGCCCTGGTGGTGTGGGATCTCAGCCACAGCACAGGTGCGGTGCCTGTTGACTTGAATGGGGCTGATGCCGACTTTGCCGTGGGTTGTGGTTACAAGTACCTCAATGGTGGGCCCGGCGCGCCGGCCTTCATTTATGTCGCTGAACGTTTTCATGGCAAGGTCGAACAGCCGCTCAGTGGCTGGTTTGGGCACAGCGCTCCCTTTGCCATGCTTGATGACTACGAGGCTGTGGGCGACATCCGCCAGATGCTGACCGGTACCCCTTCTGTCGTGGCGAACTCGTTGCTTGAAGTGGGTCTGGATATTTATGGGCGTGTCGACATGCAGCAATTGCGGGAAAAGTCCGTACGTTTGACGGATGCGTTTATCGAGCTGGTTGAACAGAGTTGCGCCGACCGTGGGTTCACTCTCGCCTCGCCCAAAGACAGCAAGGTCAGAGGCAGTCAGGTATCGCTGACTCATCCCCAGGGTTACGCCATTGTCCAGGCCTTGATTGATCAAGGCGTTATTGGCGACTATCGCGCCCCGGATATTCTGCGTTTTGGCTTTGCACCGCTCTATGTGCGTTTTGAGGATATCTGGCTGGCAGTTGAGACGCTCAAGAACGTCATGGACAAGGAATTATGGCGGGATGAGCGGTTTCAAAAACAGCAGGCTGTGACTTGACAAGCCCCTGCCATAACAAGATGATAATTCCATGACTATCTTGATGATCGCACATCGATTTACTGACCTCCGAGTCCTGCAACAGGGCACGGCGGTCTGACTTTTCCTGTCTGAAAAGCCAACTCCGAGCCCGGGCTCGGAGGCAATACTCAACTTTGATTTTTTGGGTATCAACAAACCGACATGTTGTTCGGTTTATGGCTTTTTGGAGATCACCATGCCTGCACACCTCACTCTTGATCAGTTGATCAACGCGCTGTCCCTGCGAGACCTGACCGATGCCGCTCAAGGCACCCATGCCATCCAGGATTTGCTGGAGCAACTGACACAAGGCGTTCGAACCCTCTGGCAATGCCCGGTACAACTACTTCGCGCCAATCCGCTCGTTAGAGTGTCCGAAAATTATGACGCACTCGGTTATCCTGTGGAGGGGCCGGCCAGAGACAGCCGTTACAGCCGATACATCAGCGAGCAGTGGATGCTTCGTACTCAGACGTCCACCATGGCGCCTGGCTGGCTGGCCTCCTGGGTGGACAAGACACCCAGAAAGCTGGCATTGATCAGCCCCGGGCTGGTTTATCGGCGTGATTGCATTGATCGTCTACATTGCGCCGAGCCACACCAGGTCGACATCTGGGTGCTATTGCCCAAACCTCTGGACGAACCTGAAGAGGTACTTCGGTCTGCCGCCAGTGAAATTCTGCATGACCTTTTACCCGAACATGCGATTCACCTCTCGCCCTCCCCTCATCCCTATACTTTGAACGGTGTGCAGATTGATGCACTCAACGAACAGTCCGAGCTGGTGGAAGTGGGTGAATGTGGCCTCATTCATCCGGACCTGCTGACACGAGCAGGATGGGATAACACTCGCATGACTGGCATTGCCATGGGGCTGGGCCTGGATCGTATCCTGATGTTGCGCAAGCACATGAAAGACATTCGATTGCTGCGTCAGGAACACCCGGGCATTAGCGCTCAGTTGCAAGACCTGAAGCGATGGCGAACGGTCTCCTGGCAACCGTCAATCATGCGGGATTTGTCGATTGCTGCCGAAAATGAGATGGACTGCGAAACACTTGGCGATCAGATACGCGAGGCCATTCCTGAGCAGGCAGACTGGATTGAGTCGGTCGAGTGGCTAGGCGAGACACCCTACGATGAGTTGCCGGAGTCGGCCAGGTTGCGGCTGGGGTTAAATCGGGAACAGAAAAACGTGCTGGTCAGGCTGGTGATTCGACATCCGACACGCAGTGTGAGTAGTGACGAGGCCAATGTCTTGCGGGAGCGGGTTAGTCGGGCGATTCATTGTGGGGGAGAGGGCCGGTCGTAAATGACTTTAAAAGCCCCGTTAAGGGGCTTTTAATGCCTGCGGCACCGTCATTTACCCATATCGCATCTCTGGCAACCACAGAACCAGGTCTTTCCAGAAAAAGACCATAATAACCGCCAACACCTGTATCGCGATGAAGGGTAATACGCCTTTGTAGATGTCGGTCATCTTGATTTGAGGCGGGGCAACACCCTTCAAATAGAATAACGAGAAACCGACTGGCGGTGTCAGGAAGGAGGTCTGCAAGGTCAGTGCAAACAGCACGACAAACCAGGTCAAATCGAAACCGAGCAGTTTGACCACTGGGCCAACCAGAGGCAGCAAAATCAAACTGATTTCCAGCCAATCAAGGAAGAACCCGGCAATGAAGGTAATAAAGAGAATCACCAATACAATGCCGCCAGGCGACAACGGAATCGATGTAAGCAGACCCGCGATAAACTGATCGCCACCCAGGTTACGCATGACCACGGCAAAGGCGGTTGCGCCCAGGAAAATACCGAAGACAAAGGCTGTCGTTATCGTCGTCTTGCGGGATACATCCTTTAGTACCGCCCAGCTCAAACGGCCATTCATGGCGGCCAGTATGGTCGCACCCAGAGCACCGACTCCTGAAGCTTCTGTCGGAGTAGCAATGCCGAAGAAAATCGAGCCCAGAACCGCCAGAATCAAAGCCAACGGTGGTACAACGGCCAACAATGTATTCCAGATCAGTTTGCCAGTAATGGGCGGCAAATCGGTTCTGGCAGGAGCAAAACCCGGAATCAGGGTTGCAGCAATGATCACATAGATGATGTACATGAAGCCTAACATCACACCGGGAATCAAGGCTCCCATGAACAAGTCACCTACGGAAATAGACAACTGATCAGCCATAATGATGAGCATGATGCTCGGTGGAATCAGAATCCCGAGTGTTCCGGAAGAGGCAACAATGCCACTGGCAAAGGAGGGCGAATACTTTTGTTCCAACATGACAGGAAGAGACAACATGGCCAGCAATACAACAGAGGCGCCCACGATACCGGTAGAGGCTGCCAGCATAATGCCGATCAGGATGACGGCGACCCCGAGCCCACCGCGAAAACGACCGAAGATATTGACAAAATTGACCATGAGTCGCTCGGCAACACCTGAGCGCTCCAACATCAAGCCCATAAATATGAACATGGGCAAGGCCACCAGAATCCATTTGGTCATCTGGTCGTAAATACGCTGAACGAAGATGCCGAAAATGCGCCAATCCGTCAGGAAATAGGTATCTACGTCGAAATACTGGAAGGCGACAATTGCGCCAACACTGAAAAACACCGAAACACCGGCGAGGATCCAGGCCACTGGATAGCCAGTAAAAATGAGCAGAATAAAACTGCCCAACATCGCCATTACGATGATCTCATAAGTCTCAAACACAAACATTCTCCACGGCAATGTAACCGTTACGGTACAGCGAGTTGCCTAGCGTTGGTCTTGGTCAGTTTCGGGAAGCGGTCGAGGAAAGCCGGTCAGCAATGACAAAGCTCTCAGCGCTCGAGCAATACCAGCCATCATCAACAAACTGAATGCCACCAGAATAACGGACTTGATGATCCACCTCATTGGCAAACCGCCGGGGTTGGCAGATCGCTCATTGATCAAAAAGGATCGTTCAACAAAGGGATAGGCATAATAAAGAACAAACAAGCAGAAAGGGATCAGGAACAATATCGTCCCCAAAAACTCAATGGTTGCTCGCTTTTTCGGAGAAAACTGTTCAGCTACGACATCAACGCGAACATGTCCGTCCTTGAGTACACAATAGGACAGGCCAATCATGAAGCCGACGGCATAGATGTGCCATTGCAGTTCTTCCAGGGCAACAAAACTCTTGTTCAGGGCATAACGCAGTACCACGTTAAGCACCACCAGAAGCATGAGCAAGACCCAGGCCCATGAAAAGAACCGACCAAAGCCGTCGATAACCGCTTCGATCACATTGGTAATACGTGTTCTGGGATAAGGAACGGCGGCGGAGCTATGCTCCACCGCCTGCTCTACCTTATCCAGGTCGAGCTTGATTTTCGTCATGGATCTTAGTCCCGGTGGTGCCAATCGTTCGGCAGGTAACCGTAGTCTTTCCAGGGAGCGTGCTCTGCCTGGAAGGCTTTCATCGAATCATAGACCCGTTTGAACATTTCGTCCTGTGCGGAGTACTTCGCCATTACGCGATCGGTCGCTGCTTCAAAAGCGGCCAGAGTTTCATCGTCGTAAGTACGCAGATTCACGCCCTTGGCTTCAAACTCTTTCAGTACGCCACCTTGCAGCGCTTCAGCCTTGGCGATAGCTGCTGTATTACCAGCCATACAACCCATTTCGATCAGAGCCTGGGTCTGAGCATTCAAGCCATTCCAGTCATCCAGGTTGATGTAGAGGAACTGGTTCGTTGAAGGCTGGTGCCAACCTGGCAGGTAGTAGTAGCTAACGACCTGATAGAAGCCCAACTGATTGTCTACAGTCGGCAACGAGAATTCGGTACCGTCCAATACGCCCGTTTCCAGCGCCTGGTAGAGTTCACCGCCTGGCAAAACATTCACCGACATGCCGAATTCGGCCATGATTTCACCACCGATACCTGCAGCACGGAAACGCAGGCCGTCGAAATCTTCTACCGAATTCATTTCCTGTGCGAACCAGCCGGCCGCTTCGGGGCTAATGGTACCGCAGAGAATTGGATACACATTGTGTGGTTCGTAGAGCTCTTTCAGCAGCTCATCGCCGCCATGGTGATACATCCAGGCCATGAATTCCATGGACTCCAGACCAAAAGGTGTAGCACCGAACAGAGCGGAAGCTGGCAGTTGCCCCCATTCGTAACCCATCCAGGTATAACCGGCTGAGACGTTACCAGCACTGACGTTATCGAAAATGGACAGGGCCGGGATGATGGCGTTTGGCTCGAACACCTGCAGGGTTACTCGACCGCCACTGGCGTTGCTGATCATCTCGGAGACTACAGGCATGGTATCGCCAAGTGCTACCAGGGTTGATGAGAATGCCATCGGAACTTGCCAACGAACCCGATCAAAGTCGGCATGAGCGGCCATAGGTGCTGCTGTGATAGCAGCAGCAAGGGCTGCAATAGGTAAGGCTTTATTCATAATCGATCTCTCTCAGCATGTTGTATTTATTGTTGATGCAGCGAGCCTCCGAGTGCTTCAGAGGTGCCATGAGTGTTCTCTGCATCGGCCTGTGCATCCTAGGCTGAGCTTGTTCCTGGCGCAGTCCTCCCTTGGTAGGAGGCATGCCCGGGGGCCCGATTGACGGCCTTCAATCGGCCTCCTCCTTTGGTAGGAGACTGTAATAGTGCAGAATGAGCAGCGCTGCGCACTTGAAGCCCTGCCGCAGGGCGCTACAATACCGCTCCTTTTTTGCACAGCCCCGAGGTCGTCATGTCCACCCACACCTTTACCCCCAAAGAAGGCCAGAGCGCCAATGCGCCCGGCCGGGTTGGCTTTATCAGCCTCGGCTGCCCAAAAAACACCGTCGACTCGGAGCGCATCCTCACGCAATTGCGCGCCGAGGGCTATGACATCGTTCCCAGCTACCACAATGCCGATGTGGTCATCGTCAATACCTGTGGCTTTATCGACGCCGCGGTGCAGGAATCGCTCGATACCATCGGCGAAGCGCTGAACGAGAATGGCAAAGTACTGGTGACAGGCTGCCTGGGTGCCAAGGAAGATCAAATCCGCGAAGTGCATCCGAGCGTGCTCTCGGTGACCGGTCCCCATGCCTATGAGGCTGTGGTCAATCAGGTACATGAGGTCGTCCCGCCCAGGCATGATCCCTTTATTTCACTGATGCCGGATACAGGCGTCAAACTGACCCCCAAACACTACGCTTATCTGAAGATTTCTGAAGGCTGCAACCACCGTTGTACTTTCTGCATTATTCCCTCTTTCAGAGGCGATCTGGTCAGCCGCCCCGTTGGTCAGGTACTCAGTGAAGCCGAGCGGCTGGTCAAGAACGGCACCAAAGAGCTGCTGGTCATCTCGCAAGACACCAGCGCCTATGGCGTCGATATGAAGTACCGTACCGATTTCTGGAATGGCAAACCGGTGAAAACCCGGATGAAAG
Organism: Saccharospirillum sp.; assembly: GCA_022565595.1. Lineage (GTDB taxonomy): Bacteria > Pseudomonadota > Gammaproteobacteria > Pseudomonadales > Natronospirillaceae > Saccharospirillum. Next base: position 250,187 of record JAIUML010000001.1, read on the forward strand.
AGCTTTGCGAAGAACTCGGTCAACTCGATGCATGGGTGAGGCTGCATTACGTTTACCCTTACCCACACGTGGACGATATCATCCCGTTGATGGCAGAGAACCGTATCCTGCCCTATCTGGACATACCCTTTCAGCACGCCAGCCCGACAGTACTGAAGGCAATGAAACGCCCGGCGCATGCCGAAAAGGTTCTCTCACGCATCCATAAATGGCGCGAGATCTGCCCCGACATCACCCTGCGCTCGACCTTCATTGTCGGCTTTCCGGGTGAAACCGAGAGCGATTTTCAGATGCTGCTCGACTTCCTGGAAGAAGCCCAGCTCGACCGCGTTGGCGCCTTCCAGTATTCAAATGTCGATGGCGCCCAGTCCGCCGCTTTGCCCAACCATGTCGACGAAGCCGTAAAACAGGAACGTTTCGAGCGCTTCATGGCCGTGCAACAACGCATCAGCGCCGCAAAGTTGCAGGCGAAGGTCGGTAAGCGTATTGAAGTGATTGTTGATGAGGTGGTGGAAGAAGGTGCCGTGGCCAGATCAAAGGCCGACGCACCGGATATTGATGGCCAGGTGTTCCTGGATGATCAGACGCATTTGAAGCCCGGGGATCGGCTTTGGGTTGAGGTGGAAGAGGCGGATGACTATGACTTGTGGGCGCATCCGGTTTAGGGGGCTATAAAACCTCCCCAAAATACTCCACCAACAACCGCACCTTCGCTGACAAATGCCGATTCTGCGGATACAACGCCCAGATGCCTTCATGCTGCTCGCGAAAAGGGTGCAGCACCTCCACCAGTCGGCCCTCGGCGATGGCCTCTTCCACATAGTAATCCGGCAATTGCACCAGACCCATGCCTTTTAACGCGGCATCCAGCAAGGCAGCGCCGCTGTTGCAGCGCAGGTTGCCCCTCACGCGCACGTTCCGGTGCCGTTCGGCTTCATCAAAGCGCCAATGATCCAGGGTGCCCAGCAAACAATTATGATGCCTGAGTTCGGCCAGGGTATGAGGCTGACCATGGCGGGCCAGGTATTCTGGAGAGGCGCAGACATACAAGGATCGCTGCGCCAGTTTGCGCGCCACCAGCCGGGATTCCTCCAGCATGCCAAGGCGGATGGCCAGATCAAAGCCCAGGTCAACGATGTCCAGTGACTGGTTGGTTAAATGGAGTTCGGCCTGAATTTCCGGGTAGCGGCGCATGAAGTCGTGCAAGGCAGGGGCGATGTAGCGTTCACCGTAGGACACTGGCGCGGTCAATCTCAGTTTACCGCTGGGATGGCTTTGCAGGCGAGACAGGGCCCGCTCGGCTTCGTCCAGCCCTTCCAACAGATGCCGACAGTGCTGATAAAACAGCTGGCCCTCTTCGGTGACCATCACTTTGCGGGTAGTGCGATGCAGCAACTTGGCATCCAGACGATTCTCCAGTGCCCCAACCTGACGGCTGATGTGTGCCACAGAATGGCTCAACGACCGAGCCGCCGCCGTAAAGCCCCCCTGCTCTACGACAGCGACAAACTCCTTGATACCTTCCCATTCGGCCATTATTACTCACCTGTAAAAATGAATTACCAATGCAGACCATTATTCTACAGACTACAAGAATTACAATGCGCTCAGACGTTTTATAAGACCAGAACAACAGGAGTCCAACATGATCAAATCCAGAGCCGCTGTCGCCTGGGGCCCAGGCAAGCCCATGACCATCGAAACCGTGGATGTCGAGGAACCCAAGGCTGGCGAAGTCCTGGTGCGCATCGTCGCCAGCGGCGTTTGCCATACCGATGCCTTCACCCTCTCCGGAGAGGATCCGGAAGGCATTTTCCCGGCCATTCTGGGCCATGAAGGTGGTGGCATCGTCGAGCAGGTCGGTGAAGGCGTCACCAGCGTGGCCGTCGGCGACCACGTCATACCGCTCTACACCCCCGAATGCGGTGAGTGCAAATTCTGCAAATCCGGCAAGACCAACCTTTGCCAAAAAATCCGTGAAACCCAGGGCAAGGGCTTGATGCCAGACGGTACCAGCCGTTTCTCGCTCAATGGCGAACCCATTTACCACTATATGGGCTGCTCTACCTTCTCGGAATACACCGTTCTGCCGGAAATCTCTCTGGCCAAGGTCAACAAGACCGCACCATTGGAAGAAGTTTGCCTGCTTGGCTGTGGTGTTACCACGGGCATGGGTGCAGTGATGAACACGGCCAAGGTCGAAGAAGGCGCCACCGTCGCCATTTTCGGTCTGGGCGGCATTGGCCTTTCCGCCATCATCGGCGCGACCATGGCGAAGGCGAGCCGCATCATCGCCATCGACATCAATGAGCGCAAATTCGACCTGGCCCGCAAACTGGGTGCAACCGACTGCGTCAACCCACAGAAGTACGACAAGCCGATTCAGGAAGTGATCGTCGAGATGACCGACGGCGGTGTGGATTACTCTTTCGAGTGCATCGGCAATGTGAACGTGATGCGTTCAGCATTGGAGTGCTGCCACAAGGGTTGGGGTGAGTCGGTGATCATCGGTGTGGCCGGCGCCGGCCAGGAGATCAGTACCCGTCCGTTCCAGTTGGTCACTGGCCGAGTCTGGCGTGGCACCGCCTTCGGTGGCGTCAAGGGCCGCTCTGAGCTGCCAGACTACGTGGAGCGTTACCTGAAGGGCGAGTTCAAGCTGGATGATTTCATCACTCACACCATGCCGTTGGACGACATCAACGAGGCGTTCGAGTTGATGCACAAGGGTGAGAGCATTCGGAGTGTGATTCACTATTGATGTGTCGTTTTCGACACGAGCCCGTTATGCTCACCGGGTACGCCCATGACGGGACGCCGTGAATCAAGCGCCCCATTGGATTCTCGACATGGGTTCGCCTCAGGTGCTGCGCAGCAGGTCAGCTCACGATTCGAGCCCGCGATGCTCACCGGGTGCACCAATGACGGGACGCTGTAAACCCATCCATGGGCGCTCGGCGATAGCCATCCATGGCTATCGACGCCCGTCCTTGGTGCACCCGGCAATCATCGCTCGGTATTTCAACATGGTCGACAATTAACTCCATAACATCTGGAGCCATGTTCAAGTTACTTTGCGATTATTCTCTTATCTAGTTGTCGCGATAACTGAAAGCAGTTAAGGAGTTAGCATCAGGTATCGGGTGGGCCGTTGGTGGGCGTCGGCAGCCAAGGCCGCTTTTTGCTCCTGCAAAAGCGGCACTACTGCCATCCATGGCGGTCGGATGGCTGCCGCCGAGCTTACATGGATGTACTTGCAGCGTCCCATCAACGGCCCACCCGGTACCTGAGGCGGACCCAGCCAAAAACCGCTACTCGCGACAAAACAAAATGGAGCCCCAAAATGTCTTTAGAAAACGTCAGCAGTAATAAAAGTTTTGAGGGGTGGCATAAGCAGTTTCGCCATCGCTCCAGCCGTTTGAATTGTGATATGCGCTTTGCCATTTACTTGCCACCGCAGACAGCAACCGGGCAAAAAGTGCCTGTGCTGTATTGGCTGTCGGGCCTGACCTGTACGGATGAGAACTTCATGCAGAAGGCCGGGGCGCAGCGAGTGGCGGCGGAGTTGGGTGTTGCCATAGTGGCGCCCGATACCAGCCCGCGTGGGGATGAGGTGGCCGATGACCCGGAGCAGGCTTATGACCTGGGTAAAGGGGCCGGTTTTTATGTGAATGCGACCGAAGCGCCGTGGAAGGACCACTATCGGATGTACGACTATGTGGTGGAGGAACTGCCGGCACTGGTTGAACAGCATTTCCCTGTGACTGAGCAGCGTGCCATCTTTGGCCACTCCATGGGAGGGCATGGCGCGTTGATGATCGCCTTGCGCAACCCTGGCCGCTATCAGTCTGTCTCGGCGTTCAGCCCGATCAGCCAGCCGAGCAATTGTGATTGGGGCAAAAAAGTCTTTAGCGCTTATTTGGGTAATGACCGGGCTCAATGGCAGAGCTACGACAGCGTTGCCCTGCTCAACAGTGGCAAGACGCTGCCAGCGACTCTGGTTGACCAGGGGGATGCTGATGAGTTTCTGGCCCAGTTGCAGCCAGAGGCCTTGCAGCAGGCGGCCAAGAATGCCGGTGTGGATCTGACTCTGAATATGAGAGCCGGTTACGATCATAGCTACTACTTTATTGCCAGTTTCATTGAGGATCACCTGCGTTTTCATGCGGCGCACCTCACAGAAAACTGATATAGCCAGGTAAAAGCCTGATCTGACAGCCTTGGCACGGATGCCAGGCTGCGCCTTTTCTGCTACATTGCCGACCATCTCTGTCCCTTATTTCGAAGAAGGTCTCTGTTTATGCGTCTTGTCATTACTGTATTGTTCAGCCTGCTCGTGTTCAGCGGCTGTGCACGCAATGTTGTGATTGAACCAGAATCAACCGCAGGCACAATCTTGTTGATTGGTGTGAATGTCTCTGGCAGCGAAACCTCAGTACTTGGGTATTACTATATCTTCGACTTTGTCGATGCCGAAGATGAGACTTACCAAGTAACCTTTCGCCCGGATTCCAACTCTCGCCAATTGCTGATCACCGAATTGCCGCCAGGTGACTATACCCTCACCCAATTTGTCGCCCGTGGAAACCCGGGCGTCAGCGGCTATGCCAGCACTTCGCTAAGGGCCAGAGAGTTAAACATTAGTTTATCCCTGGAAGAAGGCACAGTGCACCGATTGGCGCAACAGTTCACGGTAGATCACGCTCGCAACAGTCGAGGAGAACGTACGACTCATCCGGGTTTTGAGCCAATGACAAGCAACGTTGAAAATCGGTTGAACCAGCGCGCTGAGCGCGTCGGACCCGGTTGGATTTATGCAGAGGAACCCGTCGGTCAATGGCCTGAAAAACCACCTGCTCGTGAGCGCACAGGCTTTTTGAAGTTTCTTTTTGGCAGTTAGGCCAATTAAACCACCTGGCCAGCGCACCAGCCGCTGGCCCAGGCCCACTGAAAGTTATAGCCCCCCAGCCAGCCAGTTACATCCAGAACCTCTCCGACGAAATACAAACCGGGGACGGCCTTCGCTTCAAAGGTTTTGGATGAAACTTCATCCGTATGCACTCCACCACGGGTAACCTCCGCTGTTCGGTAGCCTTCGGTTCCCGCCGGTACACATTGCCATTGCTGAAAGGCCTTCACTAAAGCATCCATCTCCGCTCGAGTCAGCTCGGCCAGAGGGCGGTCAGCTACCCCGGGCACCTGGCTTTCGAGCCATGCCTGGACAAAGCGGGCGGGCATCAGCCGGCTGAGCAGGGTTTTGAGCTCTGCCTTGGCACCGATTTCTCTCCAACGCTGCAATTGATCGGCCAAGGATTGCCCTGGCAGAAAATCCACCTCTATGGCATCGCCCGGGTACCAATAGTTGGAAATCTGCAATATGGCAGGCCCACTCAACCCCTTGTGCGTAAAGAGCAACGCCTCCGAGAAGGACTGCTCCCGACAACTCACCGACACCGGCAGCGAAACACCAGCCAGAGACTGAGCCAAAGTCAACAGCTCACCCTTCAGAGTAAAGGGCACCAGGGCCGCATGGCGGGGCGTCACCCTGAGGCCAAATTGCTTGGCGAGTTCATAGCCGAAGCCGGTAGCGCCCATGGTTGGTATCGATAAACCGCCCGTTGCAATCACCAGAGACTCGCACTTCACCTTGCCCTGCACCGTCAGCAGCTCAAAACCCGTTTCGCCTTCGAGACGATCCACAGACAGGACTTCGCAGCCCGTCTGGATCTCGGCACCGGCATCGGTGCACTCAGACAGGAGGATATCGAGAATGTCTCTGGATTTATGGTCACAAAACAACTGCCCCAGAGCCTTTTCATGGTACGCAAGGCCATAACGCTCAACCAGAGCGATAAAATCGTACTGGGTATAGCGGCTCAACGCCGACTTGCAGAAATGCGGGTTACCCGAGAGGAAGTTGGCTGGCTCGACGAGCGTATTGGTGAAGTTGCAGCGACCACCGCCAGACATCAGTATCTTCTTGCCGGCCTTGTTGGCATGATCGACCACCAACACCGTGCGTCCACGCTGACCTGCCGTTGCAGCACACATCAGACCTGCCGCTCCGGCACCAATAACCACCACATCGACCACTCGCATTTACCCTTAACCCTCTCGAAAAACCCGGCCATCATACTGGATAGCCGGAGATCAGGGTAATGGTTCTGAGCAGATACCGCCCCATTGTTGGGTCAGTCGAGGCGCTCTATGTTGAAAATCTCGATCAAAGGCGCTGCCATACCTATGGAAACCTGGTTGGGCCTGGCCTCAGCACTCACTGCTACTTGCAGGCCCGCTTGCCGATAGGGCTCTGCCAGATTGATGGGCTCGTAACGGTTACCTTTTTGATCTTCAAGTAGGTACAACCCTCCTTCGAGATCCAGATAAATGACCACAGCCTGGAAATACAGGCGACTTTGTAGAGGCTGGTTGGGCGGAGGTTGTGTCACCGAGGATTGTCCAGAAGTTGATTGCTGTTGCTCCACCTGGGGCGCCGAAGGGTCGCAGGCTATCAGAAAAAGGCTCACTAAAATCAGAAGTACAGACTTATTCATGCATGTGTTCTCATAATTTGCGGGCCAGAACCGTAAAGGTATGCCAGTGTTTAATGTTACCAATGCTGGTCTTGCCCGGCTCACTTCATAGCCTTGATCAAGCAAATAGGCAGCATCATTGCCCGAACCACAGCCACAATCGATTGCCACCTTGCAACCCGACAAATCTGCCGCAACAGCAATCTCCAGTAGTGGTCTGTAGGGGCGTTGCTCGGTTTTCTGGAAATAGGCTTGCCAGATTGCCACTTTCTGATCCATAGGCACTGTCCCTTGAGAGTCCGGCTTCAGAGTCGTCTCCCTTGCTATAGGAGAGCTTAACCTGAACTCTAGCAACCTCTCAGCGGATAGCCAAGCCAGCAAACCTTGCAGTTGTGAGCTGATTCACTGATAGACAAATAATTGACAGTACTGAGGAAAAAATCGCACTTATTGATCCGACATCTATCGATGTCGAATCAATAAGTGCACGGTTAAAGAAGGGGGTTACAGATCAAGAACCAACAACTTGCTTTTGGAGCGTGAACAACAGGGCGTAAAAACATCGTTGGCCGCGTGTTCGTCTTCATCCAGGTAGAGATCCCGATGCTCCGGTGTCCCCTCGAGAATGCGTGTCACACAGGTACCACAGATGCCCTGCTCACAGGAAGTCAGCAAGTCCACATCGTTATCGATCAGTACTTCGGCAACCGTCTTGTCGGCAGGAATGATGTAAACATCACCAGAACTTGCCAACTTGACCTCAAAGCTGCCGTCGGCGCTGGTATCGATCTCGGCACCTTCAAAGTACTCTGTATGTAATTGCTTGCTGGACCACCCCGACTGTTTAAAGGTATCCATCACGCTGTCTATAAAGCCCTTCGGCCCACACACATAGAGGTGAGTGCCCGCTTCCGGTGATGCGGCCAACTCTGCAATATCCGGCCGGGCGCCACCCTCTTCCTGAGTAAAGTAAAAATGCACTTTATCCGCAAAAGGCGATGCACTGATGTCGTTCAAGAACGCCATCTTGCTGCGCGTTTTGGCCGTATAGTGCAGTTCGAAGGACCTCCCCTGCGCATGCAACTGCTCCGCCATCGCCAGCAAGGGCGTAATACCAATACCCGCGGCCAACAACAAAGTATGTTCCGCCGAATCATCTAACGCAAAGTGATTACGCGGCGCACTGATCTGAATCAGATCCCCTTCCTGCACTTTGTCATGCATGGCAACAGAACCACCGCGTGAATCGCTTTCACGCAATACCGCAATCTGATAACGATGCGACTCGGATGGCGCATTACTCAACGAATACTGCCGCATATGCTCGGCATCTGTCTGCACATCCAGGTGCGCACCTGCAGTAAAGGCAGGCAACTCGCGACCGTGCGGGTCCACCAGCTCAAAGCGAACAACATCCTCCGCCTCCTGAGCTTTGGTCTTCACTTGCACCATCATGGAAAGACTGGATTTGCTCATAATTTTTACTCCATTCCGAGACATCATAAACTCAGAGACTTTCATGTAATCTCCCGCTGCATAGCCAGTGCGGGTCAACAATGTAAGCCAAATCGATAATGACCAGTGACGGATGCCTCGGTTGCCCCTGAGGGGGAGTCCGCAGCCTGGACGGCTGCGGTCTAGGCACCAGGGATGGTTTAAGTGGGCGGCACACCGCACGACCCCTCAGGGGCAACCGAGGTAGCCGGCACGGACCAAAGTCGCAGTCTAAAGCCCCGGCTTAGCTAGTCGCCTTCTGCTCTTCAGCAATGATCTTGTCCAGCATCCGCCGCGCCAGTACGCCACCACCATCGATGTTCAGTTTCAGCAACTGACGATCCGGATTCTCGATCAAATTACGCTGCTGCGCCTCCAGCATCTCGAGATCTTCCGAAAAAATCTGCCCCTGACCCTCACGAATCTTGTCCGTTAGTTCCTGATCGTTCGGCTTGAAGTTGCGCGCCATACCCCAGAAGTACCAGATGGATGTTTCTGTCTCTGGCGTAATGAAATCGACCACAATGCTGGAGGCTTTCTTGTCAGCCGGGGCGTCAAACCCGCCCAGACCAGCATGGGCTACACCCACGTTGATCATGATATGACTTGGCGGCGTAAAACGGCTGACCTGCCAGCGATCTACCGGAACGTCCGGGTCCAGATCGTTGAACTTCAACGCATTTTGCCAGAATGGTGGCGCTGGAATCTTTTCCATGGTGCGCCTGGTGATCACCGTATCACCCTCCTTGAACGACTCGGGGGGCTCGTCCTCGATTTCTGGCTGACCAATGCTGGTCGCATGCACATAGGTTTCGTGCGTCAAATCCATCAGGTTATCAATCATCAACTTGTAGTTGCAGTTGATGTGGTAGAGGCCGCCACCGTAAGCCCACTCCGGGTCGTCGAACCAGCCGAAATCCGGGATCAACGCCGGGTCGGCTTTTTCCGCATCGCCCGTCCAGACCCAGATAAAACCGTAACGCTCTTCAACTGGGTAGCTGCGCACGCCAGGAAAGGCCTTCACACGCTGCCCCGGCATGGACTTGCATTTGCCATCACAGTTCATGACCATCCCATGGTAGCCACAGACCAGATCACCCTCTTCATTGACAAAGCCCAGAGACAGCGGTGCCCCTCTGTGTGGGCAGAAATCGGCAATACCAACGGCCTTGTCGCCCGCTGTGCGGTAAAAAACGATCCGCTCGCCACAAATCTGGCGGCCCAGGGGTTTTTCGGTGATTTCATCCGGTGTGCAGGCCACATACCAGGTGTTTTTGGGCCATGAAGCTTGTTGAGTCATTGTCTACCTCCGAGCGGTTCTGGTCTGGTTGCTGTTATTTTGGATCCAAAAATAGGTTTTAATTCGGTATCAGTCAAGTAAAATTACGTTATTGGATCCATTTCTGGATCCATCTTTTGGCCGAATGGATATGAGCACTTGCCAAAACCGCACTGAACGCGGACCATTAAGGCCGCTCGAAATCGCTTTGATCAACAAGAGACATGACTATGGGATCTGCCAGTAACGTTGCGGTTACCAGCCTGAGGAAACTCATCAGCGATGGGTATTGGAAGCCTGGCGAAAAGCTGCGTGAAGTTCAGGTTGCGGAGATACTCGGCGTGTCTCGAACACCGATCAGGCTGGCCTTTCGTACGCTGGAACAGGAAGGTCTGCTGGAGAAAACCGGCAAACAGGGCTTTGTGGTTCGTGAGTTCTCTGCTGACGATGTTTTGTGCGGAGTGGAGATTCGTGGTGTGCTGGAAGGCCTGGCCGCCAGGCGTCTGGCTGAACGCGGGCTCTCTGCGCGCGACCAGGAAGCACTGCAACAATGTCTGGATGACAGTGAAACGCTGTTTGAAAAAGAAAGCCTGGTTGAGGAAGACATCAGCCGTTGGGCTGACATCAATTCACGCTTTCATGCGGTCATTGTCAACGGCAGTGGCAGCCGCACCATTGCCGATGCCATAGCACGCAACAACCACCTGCCCTTTGCCTCGTCGGATTCCATCATCATCGATGCCGCCCACCTGCAGAAGGAGTTTCGCAAGTTGCACCTGGCACACCAGCAGCATCAGATGGTGTACCAGGCTTTGGTGATGGGTGAAGGCACCCGAGCGGAAATGTTGATGCGCGAGCATGCCTACATTGGCCTGCGCTATGGGCGCCTGTTCGGCCTACCGGATGCCTTGCAAGATTGACCTACTCCCACGGTTCGAACGTCATGTACAGTCGGCCATGGAACCCCTTGTTGTTCTTCAACGGCACAAAGCATCCGAGCGCATCCTTGCCGCAGGGTCGACCACGGCTTTCGCCCCAGTTGTCATCAGACATGACGTAGCGGAATTGCCAATGGTCGTCAGCGCGGGTAGCTTTGATGGCGATTTTCTCCCGAAAAATATTCTCTTCCGGTATGCGTTTGTTAAAGAACCAACTGCCGTCGACAATAAAATCAGTACTGCGAACGACGAGGTCGATGGTGAACACCAGAGTGCGACCCACCGCTATTTTCCGGGTGTCCAGAAAAAGCGTGCACAGTGTGGGGTGTCGGGCATAAGTCAGCTTCACCCTGTCCGGGTGAAACATCTCATCGTAGGTACGGAAGATGGCTGAAGAGGTTTCTACTCGACGGTCCGTCAGGGGGACAGGTGGCGCGTCGCTTTGCCGGGGCATGACCGTCGCCTCAAAATAGTAGGAGCCGCGAACGGTCTTGCCTTCTTTATGCGCGGTTTCGACGGAGGGTGGCAAGGGGAGGTTTAATGCCACCAGCTTGCCTTCCAGTTTGACGTTGCCGAACAGAAAACGCACCAGGTTCTGATACCCTTCTTCCGAGTTGACCATTCCAAAATGGCCACTGTGACTGAGGTGGGTATGAACCCGCGGGGCACCGTCTATATAGGCATTTTCGATCTTGACCAAGCCATCGCTCATCGGGCCAACCGCAAGGCGCGCCAGGTTGTAATCGCGGTGGTTACTGCCGACCAGGCAAAAAAAACGTTCTTCCGGGAACTTGCCATCAAGATGACTGACGCGACCATTTTTCGGTTTCAAGCCAAGGTATTTGGCCATCTCCGAGCGATTGAAGTTGTTGATATCCCACAACCCAAGAAAGGATGGCACGTTAAAGCCGCTCATTTCGATGCCATTGTGCGGCGTACCATAGGTGAACACCTTGTCGACACTGGACTTGGCCGTTTTGCTGCCAATGGCATCGTTCTGCAGCAGGCAACGACAGATCAATCCACCCATGGAGTGGGCAACCAGGTACACTTTGAAGGCATTACGCGCCTCATTGTCTTCACCGCAAACCTGATCCCTGACTCGCTCTATCAGCTGCGACAAACCCTCTGCTGCTTCAGGAATGGTGGGCCTCTGGCCGGCGCCTTGTTCACCTTCATAGTAACGGTAAATGATGACGCTCTTTTGCGGAATGGATCCCTCAATCATCGCACCCTGGTGATACACGTCCTGGTACCCGTATTCTTTCATCAGGCGAATCAACGGCGATTCGAATATGTAGTGCACGAAACTGCGATCCGGTTTTTGTCGAATACGGGTCGCCCCCAGATTGAAGCCCATATAGGGGGTATTGACGGTGTCTTCTATCTCGGTGTCGCGCATAGCAAAGCCGCGAACATAGATAATGGGGTGATAAATGGAGTTGAGTGCCATTAACATGCCTCCTGTATTGTTATTGTTGAGGCATGATCACCGGCTCAGTGGTGAAGGGTTTCCGGCCGAGCCTGCAACTGCGTGTCCTTGCCTCCCGCAGGCTCAATTATAGTCAGAATATCGAGATTGCAAGTGCTACGCCAAGGGGTTATTTGTAGCTCTTGATCTACGTCATGGCACCCAACATCGACGACGTCCTATCATTGATCAACAAGTTCGGTACTAGAAGGCTGAACTCTCACCACCCCGTTTGCGTTTCAGGAATCAGTCTGCGCCGTTTCCGGAATGGGCGTGACAGCCATTATTCGGTTTTTGTTTCGGGATTAAGGAGTGTATTCATGAGAAGTTTTGTTCCAGAGCCGCCGCTCCATTCCGTATTCGTCTTCTTTTTCCTGACATTTGCCATCGCCTGGGGGCTGATGGCGATGATGCTCGTATTTCAGGATGCAATCGAAGCCGCCATGGGTCCGTTGCGCGCCTCGCATCCGCTGTTCATTCTCGCGGTGTGGTCGCCCGCCATTTCAGCCATTCTGCTTGTCTTATGGTATGGCGGTCTGCCTGGATTACGCCGATATTTTTCGCGTCTGCTGCTATGGCAAGCCCCGGTCGGCTGGTATCTCCTGCTTCTGATCGGCCTGCCCCTGATCTACTACATCGGTGCCGCACTCAGCGGAACGCTCACACGAGAAGTACTGATGCAGCCACCGCTTCTGGAACTGCTGACACTAGTCGGCTTCATGCTGATCCTTGGACCGATGGAAGAGCTCGGTTGGCGCGGCTATGCCACACCTCTGCTGCAGCGCCGCATGGCACCGTTCTGGGCCGGGCTTGTGGTGGGGTTCTTTTGGGCGCTATGGCATGTGCCCGCCTTCTTTCTCGATGGTACACCACAAAGCGGCTGGGAATTGATGCCCTTCTTTATTGGGGCCATAGGCGTCAGCGTCGTTCTGACCGCCTTCTTCAATGCGGCTCAGGGCAGCATCCTGGTTCCAATCCTGTTCCACTGGCAGCTCAACATGCCAATGTGGCCTGATGCGCAGTCCATTGGTATGTATCTGTTCGTCGTGCTAGCCGTGATCGTTGTTTGGGTCAAGCGCGCCGAGATGTTTAACATGGAACACGCTGCCACCGAAGTCATGCCGTGCCCAACTGGGGGAGCGCAGTAAGGTCGCCTCAGCGCGGACCAAATCCACCCAGGTTACAACTCTTGCCCCCTGAGATTAAAACAGGCGGTTTGCGTGGGATATCCATAGTCGTCCAGGTATTCGCCGATGCCACCAAAACGCACGCTGTAGTCATTGCGCTTGGCAACACCACGGCACCAGTGCTGAAACTTTTCCCGATTCCATTCGAACTTGTGGTCCGCCTCACGAAACTCGCCCGGCTCCAGCCCATATACCGGGTTGTATTCCGAGTTCGGCGTGGTCATGAACAGCATGGCAGGTCGGTAGTAGCCGAACACGGCCTGTTCGACCGTGGACAAGGCCTGGGGTTTTACATGCTCTATGGTTTCTACCATGGCGGCGGCAGGAAACCCTGCCACGGGCAAGCCCTTGTCCTGGTAGGAACCAGACAAAAGCGTCAACCTTGAGGGTGTTTGATGGAGGTAGTTGGCCAGAGTAGTTCGAGCTTGAGCGAGAGAGAGACCGGATTGCTCCACTCCAGTGACTTCAACAAATTGATCATCTTCGAGCAAACGATACAGTAAAGACCCAGAGCCGCAGCCAAGATCGAGCACTTTTTGAGTGCCTGTTGCTTTCAATACAGAAAAAACATGATCCAACCGCTCTTCGTGCAGGCTCGACATTTGAGTCATCATGGAGACTATTCACTCTCGGAAGATCAAAAATGTGAGCTTAGCAGATCGGCTGCCTTTGATGACAGCCAGTCTGCTCGGGAAGGGTTATTTCTTGCAGGTATTGATCTTGAATGGCAGGTAGGCTGGGCAGATTCGAATTGCAGCCGTGGCAATCAATACCACTCCAATGTAACCCCACAAGCCGATGACCCCGGTCAGAGCCAACACAATTAATGCCGCTCCAACGACCATTCGCAATATGCGATCCAAAGAACCAACGTTGGTTTTCATAGGTGTACACCTCCATCAGAGTAAGGTTATATTAGAAAATCATAATACACCTTACTCTAGCCGTTGCAAGTCACTAGCGGCGTCCTTGCCGTGTAAAGACTCAGACCTTTAACGTGCCTCGGCAAGTGCCTCACGAACCAGTTGGTCAAAAGATTCATAGGCAGAGGTCGCACCCGTCAGCGCATCCACTTCATCAATGGTACCGGTCAACAACAACAGGTTTTCGTAACCATCAAACGCAGACAGTTGACTCACCTGACTGACTCGACGCCAGCGATCGGCGTAATTCAAATCGTCAGATTTACGAGTCTGAAAGACCCCTTCGTCATCGCGCTGAATCTCGTCATAGTAGACCGAGGCTATCCGACCATTGACCACGGTAATTTCGACCAGAGCATGCCAACCGCGACTATCCGGTTCGGACTCGGCATAGTAGCTGCCATCGCGATACCCTTGGCTTTCGACCCGGGCGATCGCCAATGCCTGCTGTTCTCCCATCAACTCTGATGCCAACGCTGAAAATGCATCATGGGCACTCGTTGCACCACTGGTCGCATCGACCTCAGCCAGGCGACCTGACTGCATCAACTGAGCCCCCAGTGCGGGAAACGCCGAAAGTTGGCTGACGCCACTGACCCGCCGCCAGCGGTCGGCATAGTCCAGATCTGCGAACTTACGATATTCGATACTGCCGGACTCGCTGCGGCGTATTTCATCAAAGTAGACACCCATGATCTGACCATTTTTGACTGTCATTTCCAGAATAGCGTTCAGCCCACGGCTGCTTGGTTCGGATTCAGCATAATAGCTGCCATCGGCCAGGGTGGCGTTTTGTGCACTTGCCTGACTGCCGGCATCGGCCAGAGCACTTTGCGCCAACTCGCTGAAGGAATCGTAAGACGAGGTTGCACCACTCAAGGCGTCCACCTGGTCTGGTGAGCCCTTGTTAATCAATTGGTTCTCATAGGCGGCAAAGGCCGTTAGTTGGCTGATGCCACTGACCCGTCGCCAACGCTCAGCGTAGTTGTAATCGGAGGATTTGCGCTGAGTAATAGCGCCGTCCTCGCCTCGCTGCACTTCATCGTATCGAGCCGCAACAATCTCACCTTGATGGATACTGACTTCGAGTAGCGCTATCCAGCCTCGGCCATCTGGATCGGATTCAGCATAGTAGGTGCCATCGCGGTAACCCGTTGCCGTTGCCATGGGTACTGCGGTACGGCCTTGCATAAGATCCTTCGCCAGGCGAGTGAAAGAATCGTGAGCAGACGTCGCTCCGCTGATGCCATCGACCCCATCGGCTGAGCCGCTTTGCATCAACTGATGAGCCAGGGCCGGATAAGCGGACAACTGGCTGATGCCACTGACGTTGCGCCACCGGTCCGCATAGTTCAGATCAGACGACTTACGCTGAACGACCTGACCCTCTTCGTTGCGCTGAATTTCATCAAAACCGGCAGACACGATCTGCCCATTCTTGACGGTGAATTCCAGCACAGCAATCCAACCGCGACTGTCCGGGTCGGACTCGGCGTAGTAGCTGCCATCGGCAATCTGTCCGGCAGAAGGTGCCGAACTGGCAACTGGTGTTGCTGCAGCCGCTGGTGTTGCTGTGGTCGTTGTTGTGGCCTCGGTTTGCTGTTCTGTCTCCGCTACCGGGCTGGAGCCTTCATGGCCCTCAAGAGCACCGATATCGAACTGCACCAACAAGGCCTGAGCACCAGGGCTGTGAGGGCGGCCATTGCCTTTGTCGTACCAGGCATCGGTCGACTCCTTGCCGCACCAGTCCGTTAAAACGGAGGCTGGTGTGGGGTGATCGTCGATGTAATCGGTAATGTCGTAAACCCGACCATCGATGGCTTTCCAGCAGCTGTCGGCATGGTTGTTTTCAGCCAATTCTTCAAGGCTGATCACGCGCCCTTCGGAGTCCGTCTGGGCGAACGTGGGCACCAACCAGGCGGCACCCACCAGGGTGAGAATACTGCTGACAAAGGCAATCAGCGTTGTGTAGGCTAATTTGTTCATAGGAAATCAAAGACCTCAAAGTGAATGGCTGAGGCAGGGACACCTGCACGTATCAGTAGTGCTTTCAGGTGGTTGACCATCGGTGGCGGGCCACACATATAGATCTCCCGATCGCGATAGTCCGGGCAGTGCTCTTGCAGAAAAGCAACAGTGATCGGTCCCTGCTCCCGGAACAGGTGCAAGGTCAGATCAAACGCCGGTTGCTTCTCTGCTATCTCTTTTAATTCATCAAGAAAATAGGTTCGGTAGTCGTCGTTGGCGAGATAAAACAGGTGAGCCGGGTCCGCTGCCTGTTCCTTGTAAGCCATATCACGAGCGCCACTGACAAAGGGCGTAATGCCGATGCCGCCACCAAACCAGAGTTGTTTTTTCTGTGGGTAGTGTCGCTCGTAGAAATCCCCATAAGCGCCTTCTACCTGAACCCTGCTGCCATTCTTGATGGTTTGAATGGCATGACTGGCGTCGCCCAGATCCTTGATGCTGACTTTCAGATACTCATCACCAGGCGCTGAAGAAATGGTGTAGGGGTGCTCTTCACCGACGCCATTGCTGAGACTCTCATCGAATGGCGTCAAATAGATGAACTGGCCAGCCTCGTATTGCATGGCCTTGCCTCTGGGTTTGAGGCTGATCTCGACCACGCCACGCAACAGAGTATTCACATCAACCACTTCGTATTCAAACCGACCAAGGGAGGGCGACAACACCTTACGCCAGACAATGGCACCAATAGCCAGAGCACCCAGCAACCACCAGATCCAGGGGTTGGTTGCCAGCGGGATGGTGTGCGCCAAAGCCGCCAGTGTCGCTGGTGCGGAAAGGATGTGCAGCCGCTTCCATTTCTGGTAATCCAGACGTCCAAAGAACCGAAAGGTCGGCCCAAGAAAAGACACCATAAAGGCCAGGGCCAGCCAGCCCATCCAGACCGGCCAGTAACTCAGAGGAGGAAACAGCACCATCATGGCTGGTTCCAGCCCACGGGTGATCACCGAGAAGCTCAGCCCCCAGGCGTGAAACAAGACCAACATGAAACCGAGAAAGCCAACCAGACGGTGCTGTGTCCATAGGCGAGGCAAGCCGCCAAACAGCCGATCCAGATGCGGCAATCGAATGCTCATCATGGCTGCTTGCAGCATCAGAGAAAGCCCGATCACACCGGCCAGTCGTGCCAGACCGCGAAAAAAGCCCGAGGGTTGCTGCCAGTTCTCTTGCATTAAACTGGGGAAAATCAATAGAACCGGAACCACAACCATGGCTATGAGCAAGAGGTCACCGGGCTTGAACCATCGTTTTATCATTATATGCACTCTCCCTATATCTTTATGGGTATAGCCTGCCATCTTCATCACAACTGGACAAGAGTATAGTCCACCGACCAACGTCCTTGATTGATGCTTGTCAAAAGAACGTTGTGCCAAGTTGACGGACTGTTCCGTTTGTAAGAAACCGCTCAAACAGGCCAGCACTCTCTAAATGCTGTACACTGCAACAATCTTCCAAGAGGCCCCAGACTAACTGATTCAAGTTGTCTTGCTCAGCCACCTGACCCACAGAGACATCATGACACAACGCTTTCAATTTGCTCTTCTGATGGCCATGACGATGGCATTGGGCCCTCTCGCCATCGATGCCTACCTGCCTGCTTTCCCAGTCATGGCGTCCGATTTGTCGGTGACCGAAGGTGGCATTGCCCTGACGCTCAGCCTCTATGTGTTTGGCCTGGCCATAGGGCAACTCATTGGCGGCCCCCTGTCAGATCGGCTGGGCCGCAGCCCAGTGCTACTGATTGGACTGGGGATCTACTTTCTCAGTTGCATCGCCATTGCCTATAGCCCTGATCTGCGTTGGATGATCATCTGGCGGTTGATTCAGGCCTTTGGCGGCGGCTGGATCGCCGTCAGCGTACCCGCTCTGGTCAGGGACACCGCCCAGGGGCAGGAAGCCGCAAGACTGTTCACACTCATCGCCTTGATCATGTTCATTGCGCCTGCACTCGCACCGGCGCTAGGCTCCATCCTGTTGCTGTTCTGGGAATGGCCATCCATCTTCTTCTTTCTCGCCGCCTATGCCGGGGTTCTGACGTTATTGCTTTGGCACAAGTTGCTTAAAAGCTTGCCCAAAAAACCGGGAAAGCGTGAACCCATCAGCAACTTGTTGACCAACTACGGTTCTGTTCTAAAACACCCGGTCGCCTGGAAGCACATTGCCATTCAGGCAATGGGGTTCAGCGTCATCATGCTCTTTGTGACCCATGCTTCTTTCATGTATCAGAGCTGGTTTGGGTTAAACAACGGTCAGTTTTCCGCGGCCTTTGCTTCTGGTGTTTTTCTGATGGGCCTGGTTGGCACGCTGAACCGTCGACTTTTATTGAGTTACGCCACGGTCAGCCTGTTGAAGTTGGCATTGGCGGTACAGGTCACTGCCCTGGTTATCATGAACATTCTGCTTGCCTTTAACAGTGAATGGCTCTGGTCCTTTCTGCCGATGATGATCGTCGTCGGCGGCACTATTGGCGCCATAGCCCCGAACAATCAGGCCGCCTATCTGGAGTATTTCAGCCAACTCAGTGGCACAGCCAGCGCCATGTTAGGCGCTATGCAATTTATTATCGCAGGCACCATCGCCAGCCTTTCGACCATTTATGTTGATGGCAACATCACTCGAATCACTCTGACCATGCTGACTGTCTCCGCACTGGCTCTCAGCTCAGCCCTGTTGATTCCGAGCCGGCCGGCACAGGAAGCCGAAACGGGTTGAACGCAGGCTCCTGATCGACCAAACTGGGCTTTTGAATTGAGGCAAGCTTATGAGTCGTTTGGCAACTACTCAACTGACAAGACCCGAAGGCATCATTGACCTCAGCATAGGTCAACCAGATGCATCCCTGTTGCCGACGTCCATTTTCGATGCCAACAACATCGATGCCCCCAGCCTTGCCTATGGTGCGCCCGCTGGTGATGGTCGCTTCAGGGAAGCCATGGGACACTGGCTCACTGAGCATTGCGGAACACAGGTCAAGGGAGAAGCCCTGCTGATTACCAACGGCTCTTCCAATGCCATCGACATGATTTGCACACGCTTTTCCCGTGCGGGCGACACGGTGTTGGTTGAAGAACCTACCTATTTCATCGCCCTAAAACAGTTTACCGACCATGGCCTGAACGTCGTCCCGGTTGCAATGGATGACAACGGTCTGGAACCGGAAGCCCTCGCCACCGCCATCGAGCAATATCAACCGGCGTTTATCTACAGCATTCCCTCTTTTCACAACCCCACCGGCATCGATCAACCCCTGCCAAGACGCCAACAACTGGTTGCCATTGCCAAACAACACCAGTGCTTGCTGGTTGCCGATGAGGTATACCCTCTGCTGGATTATGACAAGGAGCCCGCAGCACCGCTGGCCAGCCTGGACGCCGACGCGCCGGTGCTGTCCATTGGCACTTTCTCCAAGATTCTGGCTCCGGGCCTACGCCTCGGCTGGTTACAGGGCAGCCCTGACCTGATCGACCAGCTCAGCAGCAGTGGACTGATTAGCAGCGGTGGCGGTCTCAGCCCGGTCACCTCTGCTCTGGTTCGCCCCCTGTTAATCAATGGCCACCTGAGCCAACACCTCGCGCAGCTAAGACACACTCTGAAAGAGCGCAGAGATACTTTGGTCAATGCCTTGCACAGGCACTGCGGCGACCGACTCCAGTTCAATCTACCCCACGGTGGCTATTTTCTCTGGGCTCATACTCAAGCCGACATCGATACCCAGAAACTTCTGCCCAAAGCCAAGGCCGAGGGTGTCGGTTACCTGCCCGGTGCAGCCTGTTACACGCACACCAACAAGACCAACGCGATGCGGTTGTGTTTCGCGTTTTATGATAAAGAAGAGTTGGCGTTGGCGGGTGAGCGGTTGGGGGCTATCTTAAACTAGAACTTTTGCCAGAACCCGCACTGGCTACCGGGTAGGCCGGTTCGGGGTCGCCATGAACCCTTCCATGGGGGCTTGACGACAGCCATCCAGGCTGTCGACACCCCCGAACCGGCCTACCCGGCATCCTGCGCTAACCGGCAGCGACTCCTCCAACTAAATTTCAAAGAAGGTCCCAAAGCAAGTTGGTTTTAACTTGCCCGGTGTCACTCAACATCACTCCTTGACTTGCAACCTCAACCACAGCATCCGCCACACGATCCACTTCATCTACGGTCATCATCGGATGAAAACTCAGGCGAACCCAACCCGGTTTGGCGGACAGTTCACCGGCATCGAGTTGGCAGGTGATCTGGTGGCTGGTTTGCTGGTCTATGCCGAGCAGATAGTGCCCGTAGGTGCCTGCACAGGCGCAGCCGCCGCGTGCTTCGATGCCATGTTGAAAACTTAACGACTGAACAGCCTGCTGATAATTGACGTGCTTGAAAATGATGGAGAAGACACTCAAGCGATCGCGTTGATTGTTTGCCAGTACCTCTATACCTTCAATGGCATCCAGCCGCTTGAAAAAATGTCGGTTCAGTGCCTGCTCCTGCTGCACCATGGCTTGCCACCCCATCTGCTCTTTCAATTGAACCGCCATTGCTGCCTTGATTCCCTGGAGAATGCCGGGGGTGCCACCGGATTCCCGAGCGACGATGTCGTCCAGAAATCTATGCTCGCCCCAGGGGTTGGTCCATAACACTGTGCCCCCGCCTGGTTGATCAGGTATGCGGTTGCGATAGAGCCGCTTGGTGAACGCCAATACCCCGCTGGCTCCTGGCCCGCCGAGAAATTTATGGGGGGAGAAAAAGACGGCGTCAAGCGGCTCACCGCCTTCAGGGTGCATGTCGATATCGACGTAGGGTGCGGCGCAGGCAAAGTCGACGAAACAGTAGCCACCATGTTGATGCAGTAAACGTGCAATCTTCCGATAAGGGGCAGCAACGCCGGTAACATTACTGGCGGCTGTGACAGACGCATAGCGACGCTGGGCATCGTCCAGCTGGGTCAGTTCATTTTCCAGCCACTCCAGATCGACTTCACCCGCTGCCGTCGGCGGAATTACCTTCACTTCCGCCAGTGTTTCCAGCCAGAGTGTATGGTTACTGTGGTGCTCCATATGGGTGACAAAGACCACCGGTCGATGCTTCATTTGAGCCAGCACCAGAGCTCGATGCTGCTCGTGCACCCAGAGCCCGAGCATACGGATCAGCTTGGCAAGGGCACCGGTCATGCCGGTTCCGGTCATCAGTAAGACATCATCGGGCCCGGCATGAATGTGCTGTCGTAGCACCGCTTCGGCATCGTGCAGTGCCTGGGTCATGAAGCGACCTGTGTAGCTGTCTTCTGTATGGGTATTGGCCATCATCGGCCCGGCCACTTCCAGCAAGCGCGCTTCGATCGGGCGGTACAGCCGGCCGCTGGCGGTCCAGTCGCAATAGAGTCGTTGGTCCGGTGCGGTGATGGTGTTATTGCGGTAATGGTCCCAATCAGGAGAAGTCATTAAAGCTTGAGCGGTCATGTTCAGGGGCGCCTTTAGAAATCCAGAGGCCAGTGTGGCACTACCCCACCCCAAAGTTATTCCATTTATTCCTTATTTTAGATTATTATTAGAAATATATTCTATTTTATTAATAAATAAAGGTATTTAATGCCAGATCGCATCGACAAGGCCATCTTGAACCTGCTACAGCAGGACGCCACCCTCTCGGTACAGGCCATCGCCGAGAAGGTGAATCTGACCACCAGCCCCTGCTGGCGGCGCATTCAAGCGCTGGAAAACGGGGGGTTTATCCGCCGCCGAGTAGCGCTGCTGAACCGGGAACCGCTGGAACTGGGTGTGGATGTGTTTGTGTTTATTCGCACCAACCAGCACAACGACACCTGGTTGCACGCGTTCACCGAAACTGTGCTCGCCATGCCGGAGGTGATGGAGGCTTACCGGATGAGTGGGGATGTGGATTATTTGCTACGTGTCGTGGTGGGCGATATTGCCGCCTACGATCGTTTTTACAAACGACTGGTCAGCAAAGTACAACTGGCAGATGTCAGCAGCAGCTTCGCCATGGAGCAGCTCAAATACACCACCGAGCTGCCGCTTTAATAACACAGACCTGACTGATCAGTTCATGTGCGATTCAGCCTCACTGGGTTAGACTGAGCAACGAATTCAAGGAGAATCCCATGCGTCGTTTGAGCCTGTTGCTTTCATCCCTTTTATTAGCCGTACCAGCCACAGCCTGGGACAACTACGTCTGGGGCAGTTTTGGCGGCTATCAGGGCACCTTCGAAGCACCCTACTATGGCTTTGGCTTTATGGCTGATGGCTGGGGAGGCCATTTCGGCCTGATAGGCCGCTCGGACTACAACGGCCCCTCCCTCCGTTACTCAGACCCGCCTACCCAGGATTACTACATGGTCGAAGAGGACATCCTCACCGGCCTGCCCTTGCATGTCGGCCTATTGCGCGGTTATGCCCCCAACCGAAACATCGCCTTCTATGCCTCTTTCGGTATCCTGCTCTCGCGTTACTGCGATGTCGTGGTATGGAACGTCAATGGTCAGCGCTACTGCGCCAATGAAAAGAGCGCCATAGAAGGCATACCCGGAGCCGGCGCTCTGTTCAGCCTCGGCGAAGTCACCCTGGGCATGAGTTACCAGCACGGTATCGGGCCCTTGATTTCATTTGGTACCGATTTTTAAGATCTCACAACATCAACCCAATCACACCATTGGCCACAAACTGAATCGCCAGTGCTGCCAATATCACACCCAGCAAGCGCTGAATGATCTCATCACCGGTTTTGCCTATGAGCTTGCGAATGTGTGTGGCCAGCAGTGCCAGCGTCAAGGTGATCAACAAAACCAGCATGGCGGCCAGCAGCACTGTGGCCTGTCCGCCAATGCCAGTGGCGTCGGCCATCAGCAGCACCGTCAGTGTCAGCGTACCCGGGCCGGCCATCAGTGGTATGGCCATGGGGTAGACGGAGATGTCTCCTACCGGGCGTTCGGTGGGTTTGTCCGGTAAGGGGGCGGAGGTGATCATGCGGAAAGCGGTATTGAACAACAGAATACCACCAGCGACGCGCAGCGCGTCCATGCTAATGCCCAGGGTAGTGAGCAAACGCTCACCCAGCCAGCCGAACAACAGTATGATGATGGCCGCAATGATCACCGATTTGCCAATCAGTTTCAGCCGTTGCTGAAAGGTGCGCCCCAGAGTCAGCGAATAGAACAGCAGAGCTGCACCAATGGGGTCGATGATGACAAAGTAACTGGTAAAGGCGTTGAGAAAAACGGTCAGATTCATGCCCAGTCCAGTATCACCTTGCCAGATTGACCACTGCGCATGATGTCAAAACCCTGCTGGTAGTCATCGATTGGTAACTGATGGGTAATCATCGGGCTGAGGTCCAGGCCGGACTGAATCAGGCTCGCCATCTTGTACCAGGTTTCGAACATCTCACGGCCGTAGATGCCTTTCAGCTCCAGCCCCTTGAAGATCACCTGACTCCAGTCAATGCCCATTTCACCGGGAGGAATGCCGAGTAAGGCCACCTTGCCACCGTGGTTCATGGCCGCCAGCATGGAGCGAAAAGCAGAAGGCACGCCAGACATCTCCAGGCCGACATCGAAGCCTTCGGTCATGTGAATGTCACTCATGACGGCTTTCAGGTCTTCGTTGGCGACGTTGACCACTCGGGTCGCCCCCATGCTTTTGGCAAGGCCCAGGCGGTAATCGTTGATGTCGGTTACCACTATATGGCGCGCACCGGCATGGCGGGCCACGGCTGCGGCCATGATGCCGATGGGGCCAGCGCCGGTAATCAGCACATCTTCACCGACGAGATTGAAACTGAGCGCTGTATGCACCGCATTACCGAAGGGGTCAAAAATGGCGGCCATCTCGTCGCTGACTTCAACGGGCAGCCGAAAGGCATTAAAGGCCGGTATGACCAGGTATTCGGCAAAGGCGCCGTCCCGGTTAACGCCCACACCTTTGGTATTGCGACAAAGGTGACGACGGCCGGCACGGCAGTTGCGACAGTAGCCACAGGTGATGTGGCCTTCGCCGCTGACCCGGTCACCCACCTTGAAGCCACTGACTTCCTGGCCCATGCCAACCACTTCGCCAACATACTCATGGCCGGTCACCAGACCCAGTGGCACGTTTTTTTGTGACCATTCGTCCCAGTTGTAGATGTGCACATCGGTGCCGCAAATCGCCGTTTTACGGATTTTGATGAGCAAATCGTTGTGACCGACCTCAGGCTCGGGCACCTCGGTCATCCAGATGCCCTCTTCGGCTTTCAATTTAGCCAACGCTTTCATGCAATGATCTCCAGTTCCCTTCCCACCTTGATAAAGGCCTCTATGGCGGTATCGAGTTGTGCGCGGGTCAAACCGGCGCTCATTTGCGTGCGTATTCGGGCTTGGCCTTTGGGCACTACCGGATAACTGAAGCCGACCACATAGACTCCCAATTCAAGCAATCGTTCAGCCATTTTGCTGGCCAGACTGGCATCACCCACCATAACGGGAATGATGGGGTGGTCAGCACCGGCCAGGTTAAAGCCTGCGGCGGTCATTGTAGCGCGAAAATAGTCGGCGTTGTCTCGCAGTTGTTGCCGAAGGGCCTCGCCTTCCTTGAGTTGCTCCAACACCACCAGACTCGCAGCCGCTATGCTTGGCGACAGCGAATTGGAGAACAAATAGGGCCGTGAACGCTGGCGTAACCAGTCTACGATGGGTTTGGCTGCACTGGTGTAGCCCCCGCTGGCACCACCCAGCGCCTTGCCCAGAGTACCGGTCACTATGTGCACTCTTTCCATCACCCCATGGTATTCCGGTGTGCCGCGGCCGCCTTCACCCATAAAGCCCACCGCATGGCTGTCATCGACCATGACCAGAGCATCGTAGCGTTCGGCGAGATCGCAGATGGCCGGCAGGTTGGCGACGATGCCATCCATCGAGAAAACCCCATCGGTGACCACCAGCCGATACCGTGCCGACTGACTTTGTTGCAGGCAGCGTTCGAGTTCGGCCATGTCGTTATTGGCATAGCGGTAACGCTGGGCTTTGCAAAGGCGCACGCCATCAATAATAGAGGCGTGGTTCAGCGCATCGGAGATGATGGCGTCTTCGTCACCCAAAAGGGTCTCGAACAACCCTGCGTTGGCATCGAAGCAACTGGAGTAGAGGATGGTGTCTTCCATTCCCAGAAACTCGCTCAACCGAGCTTCCAGCTGTTTGTGTACAGACTGGGTCCCACAAATAAAGCGCACCGAGGCCACACCAAAACCAAAGTTATCCAGGCCCTGTTTGGCGGCAGCGATCAGGCTGGCATTGTTGGCGAGGCCAAGGTAGTTATTGGCGCATAGGTTGATCACCTCACGGTGCCCGGTTTTTACCACCGCGGCTTGAGGCGATTCAATGACACGTTCTGCCTTGTATAAGCCATCCTGTTTCAGTTGTTCAAGTTGGCCGGGCAAGGCATCCAGCATTTTTAATGACATTAGGGGCTCCCTGAAAACAGCGTACGAGTTGAACTTTCAGGGTGAAAGCGTCCGTCGCAGCGGTTCTGAATGCAAGCCCTTGTGCATCGAGATGCGCAGTCAGGATGTAACGGTCTCACTACGACTGGCGCCTTTCTGCGCAAATCCCTGCACCCTTTTTATGCCTTTACGGGCCAGCAGTAACCAAAGGTGCGCCACGCACCAATCTCACTCGGCCATTGCTGTCGGTTCTGAACCCGCTGTCAGCACGTCCGTTGTAGAAGGTAATGTACCAGGCCACAAAGCTGTAATGCGGGTCGAGTGTAGAAGACCAATACCAATTGGACGAGGTATTGGGAAAGATCGCCTCATTGACAGCGGGGCTGAAGCAACGCTGTTCGATAATGGATGCCAATTCGTCTCGGTCTGGCAAGCGCCAGTCAGTGTGGTTAGCAAAATTGCTTTCTTCTCCCGCTTTCACAGCAAGGCGCCAACTGAACACTGCTGCTTCGCCAGTACAGGTGGAGCCGCTCCAGCTTTGGCCCACGCTGCAACGCATCCACTCAAGACCCGTCTTTCGATGGATAGCGGTACCCTCTGTTGTTATGTCAAAATCTTCCAGAGGCGTTGTGGCGGGGACGAATTCCTTGATATTGGTGCAGTTGTCAGCCCAGACGGCAAGCGACCAGGCAAACAACAGCACGGCACTGCCGATTGATCTGAGGTTTATTCTCATTAGGTGGCCTCGACTTTGTTGTTTTTGTATCAATACATTGAGAATACCCAAAAAATGGGATGCAGTCCTGTCACTTTTTGAACAATTTGCGCCCACTCTGTCAGGACCTTGACAGATTTTCAGTGCAGCGATGCCACAAGATAGACAAATGGCGCTGCTGAGCCATCCGCCAGAGAGCTCTTGACGTAATAAGTTTGATTAGAGCTTACTTAATCAACGTCTGGTACTCTATCGATGTTATATTTGAGGCAATTGTTTGAATTCCTTCACAAAAGCAGATTCAATAGCGCGAAATCGCCGTAAAATTGGCGTATAGAAAGGGGCGATAGACTCTGGTGCGTCTTGACGAACGCCCCGGCTAACCCAATATCAGAGCGATTGGTACGTTTCGATCATTAAAAATAGCAACAACGGCAAGACTGAACTAACCTGTTTCTCCAACAGGAGTAGCCAAGTAATGACGCCGGGAAATCTGTGTTCTGGCACTGCCCTGCCGGAGCATAACATTCAAGCGAGGGATACTATGGACGATAAGTTAGAAGAACTTGAACAGGCGATTGTTGAAGCCGAAGACGCCAAGCGAGAGTTTGTGAAAGAGAACCCCAACGGTGCAGGCGATAAAAAAGAGCGCATGCGGCTTTATAACGAAGTTGAAAAAGCACGCAAGGCGCTTCGTGAATACAAACGAATGAACCCGCACCTACTTTAGCCAGGTAATGTGGTGCGCTGACGACAAGGCTGCACTAGAGCAGCCTTGCCGCTTTACGAACCTGTTTATGACCTTTGAACTTCCGGTAAAGTATAGAGCTGAATCATGGCCACCAGGGCCAAACCACTGAGCAGACCGATGACAGACACTGTACTCCAGATGTCTCCCAACACCCCAACCAGCCCACCGCCCAGCATGACCAAGCCAATCACCGTATTGCTGACAGCTACGTAAGATGCCCGGTTGTCGCTTGTCGCCATATCCACCAAATGGGCTTTTCGACCCAGCCGGACGCCACCATGGCAGATCATCAAAATAAAGTAAGCGCCGATCATCAACCAGGCTAGATTCTGGTCGATATCATGGAGACGATCGAGCAGCCAGAGCCCCATGCCCAACACGGCGCTGATCGAAGCGGCCAGCATCATAACCCACCGACTGGATCTGTCACTCAATTTGCCCCAAATAGGGGCGCTGATGCTGGCTGCCAGACCGCTGGCGATGATCATACCACCCAGACCCAGGATGGAACCCCCTGTCTGCTGGACTAATACGACATAGAATGGAGGCAGTAGAGCGATACTGAGCAACCATGCTCTGGCCCAAAGAAAACTTCGAAAGTAACGGTCGGTTTTAATAATCGCCAGTTGTTTGATTGCGACAGTGAAGGCATTGCCTCCACCTTCCGTTGCTCCGGGAGCCTCTGTAATCGTCGCAAAACTGAGCAGGCCCAACAGCCATAATAAAGCGGCCATCAGCAAGAAGAGCGACAACTGCATCGTATCATCGTCTGGCGACTGCGCCAGAACGAGGTAGACCCCCAGAGCAAACACCGACAACCCCGATATACCGGACGCATAACCCATCAAGGTTCCCCGACGAGTTTTGGACACCGTTTTGCCCAGAACATCCTTGGCAGAAACCGAACACAAGCCTCTGGCCAGGCTATACACAATCAGACAGCCAATCAGCAATGAACCGGCCAGCACCCCCTCGAACTGCCATGCAATCGCCGCCATTAGCACAAGAGAAACCGCCGACAACAAAGCACCAACCAACCAGACAGCCTTGCGTCTGGCCATCCGTCGCACCACAGCAGCCACCATCAATTGAGGCAACAAAACACCGGCTTCGCGAATAGGCACCAGAAAACCCACCAACGCCATGGGCGCTCCTACAGCAGCCAATAGCCAGGGCAATATCAAGCGCGCACTGCTCAGTTCATCTGCCACCTTAGTCGCGCTGTTCGCCACCAGGTAAGCAAAGAAATTGCGGGGTTGATGACGACAGGCTGTTTCCGGTATGTCCTTACAGACTCGAGCATCCTCTTCTCCAGTTACTCGGTCATACAGCCAGCCCAGATGCCGATCCAGCGGGTGTTCTTCTGATTCCAAGAGTTTCATGGGACTCCACTTCATGATAGCCAACCCCTGCATTTGCCATACAGCAGCCGTAATCAAAGGATAAACGAGATTCAATAACAGCCAGGAACGGTCCCTCACTATGGTTTTGACCGTCAGTTCAGGCTGGTATCCCTGCAATCATTCTGGTTAAATACCGCCACAGGGTAATACCTGCATAATAATGAAACGTATAAAAAACGAGAAAGCAACGCTCAGCGGTGATCTCGCTGACAGACTTTCACAGAATAAAACATTGCTCCCCCCCTGAGTCAAAACAAGGAAACTTCATGAACAGCCTAGCTATGGTCGTCAGGTTTCTGTGCCTAATCAATCGGGTTTTCGGCTTTGTGCTGTCCTGGTTGACCCTCGGCATCGTGCTTGTCTGCTTTACCGTCGTGGTGCTTCGCTACGTTTTTTCGATGGGTTTCGTCTGGATGCAAGATTTGTATGTCTGGATGAACGGCGTCATGTTTATGGGCATCGCCGGCTACACCCTGCTCAAAGAAGGCCATGTCCGAGTTGATATCTTCTATCGAACAGCCTCGCCGAAGCATCGGGCCAAGGTCGATATATTCGGATGTCTCGTCTTTATCGCACCTTTTGTTTACGTAATTTTCAGCTACCTCTACCCCTACGTTAGACGCTCCTGGCGCTTCATGGAAAACTCGCCGAACTTTGGCGGTATGGAGGGCTACTTCATCGTCAAGACCTTCATACTGGTTTTCGCTACCGTTATCGCCATTCAGGCCCTGGCCATGATCGGACGGTCCATTCTCACTCTGGCCGATCGCAGTGACCTGGTTCCGGAAGATTATCGCTACAAGGAGCACGTTTGATGGAAGTCACGCTGTTGGGCGAAGTGCTCGCCCTTGTCATGTTTTTCACCATCATTGGTGTTCTGTTACTGGGCTTCCCGGTCGCGTTCTCGCTGGCAGGTACCTCGCTGATATTCGCCGGTATTGCTCATCTGCTGGGTGTCTTTGATCTGTCCAACCTGACCGCCCTGTCATCCCGGTTCATGGGCAACATGGTCAACGATGTATTGGTGGCGGTGCCACTCTTTATATTCATGGGCATGATGCTGGAGCGATCCGGTATTGCCCAGAAGCTGCTGGTCACCATGGGCCGCCTCTTCGGCGACCTGCGTGGCGGCCTGGGTATTTCGGTAATCATAGTGGGCGCCTTGTTGGCTGCCTCAACCGGTATTATCGGTGCGACGGTGGTCACCATGGGGCTGTTGTCCTTGCCGGCCATGTTGAAAGCCAACTATGACCCTCGTGTCGCCACCGGTGTTATTACCGCTTCGGGCACCCTGGGTCAGATCATCCCACCTTCTACGGTGCTGATTTTCATGGGGGACATGCTGGCAGGCATCAACGCTCAGGTTCAGATGTCGATGGGTAACTTTGCACCCTCGCCCGTCTCGGTCGGCGATCTCTTTGCCGGCGCTTTCATCCCGGGCTTGATGTTGGTAACCATCTACATTCTGTTCATGGTCTACAAGGCCTGGTTCCGGCCAGAAAGCTGCCCAGCGCTGATCATGACAACAGAAGAGAAGGCAAGCCTGCTCAAGGACGTGTTCACCACCTTGATACCGCCTCTGGTGCTGATCATAGCGGTACTCGGTTCCATTCTGGGTGGTGTTGCCACACCGACCGAGTCTGCCTCTGTGGGTGCCGTAGGGGCGATGCTGTTGGCGGCCCTGCAACGCAAGCTGACCTACAAGAACTTGCGTGAAGTCATGTACGCGACGGCCAATACGACCACCATGATCTTCATCATTCTGATCGGCGCCACTGTGTTTTCGCTGATATTCCGCATGATGGGTGGTGACGAGTTGGTCAGTGACTTCCTCAATGCTCTGCCAGGCGGTCAGTTGGGTGCCATTCTCTTTGTCATGCTGCTGATGTTCTTCCTGGGTTTCATTCTTGATACCTTTGAAATCATCTTTATGGTGTTGCCGATCACGGCACCCATTCTGCTGATGATGGGTGTAGACCCGATCTGGCTGGGCGTGATTGTGGCAGTAAACCTGCAAACCAGCTTCCTGACACCGCCCTTTGGCTTTGCGCTCTTCTATTTGCGCGGTGTGGCGCCCAACAGCGTTACCACTCGCCAGATCTATGAAGGTGCCTTGCCATTCGTGGTGCTGCAGTTGATCGTAATCGGCCTGTTGATCGCCTTCCCGGGCATTGTTACCTGGCT
Source organism: Saccharospirillum sp. (assembly GCA_022565595.1). GTDB lineage: Bacteria > Pseudomonadota > Gammaproteobacteria > Pseudomonadales > Natronospirillaceae > Saccharospirillum. The sequence goes on from JAIUML010000001.1 coordinate 280,504, forward strand.
GCCTAATCAGTTGTACGGGTAACATTTCGAGCAGCGGCTTGCCGGTAGAAGCTCTACCGGTAGCCAACCTGGGCCCTTGTCATAGGGCGACGCCCATAAAAAAAAGCCGATGGCTATTACCATCGGCTTTTTTCGTTCTTGCCAGTCAGGATCGATATCAGACCTGGAAGAATTCCTCACGCGCTTTCAGGAAGCGGCTGTCGATATTCTCAGTCCGAGTACGCAGAATAGCCAGGTTATCAAAGAAGCTGTTGGCGGTCTTGCGAACCAGCGGATCGTTGCTTTCACGCAACTCGTTCAGCAGCTCTTTGGAAGCTTCTGCACCGGCTTTCAGGATGTCATCCGGGAAGTACTTGACTTGAACACCGTGGCGCTCAACCAGAGTGCGCAGGGCAATCGGGTCGTTGGCGTAGAAGTCGGACGCAACCTGGTCGTACTCTGCCTGACAGGCAAACTCTACAATGCGTTGTAGATCCTGTGGCAGCTCAGCGAACTTGGACTTGTTAACCACCGCTTCGGTGGCTAGGCCAGGTTCAATGAAGCTTGGCAGATAAAAGTTCTTGGTGATCTGATAGAAGCCAAGCGCCAGGTCGTTGTAAGGGCCAACGAATTCGGCCGCGTCCAGTGCACCGGATTGCAGTGCCTGATAGATCTCACCGCCAGCCATGTTGACCACCGTAGCACCCATTTTCTCCCAAACCTGACCACCGAGGCCTGGCGTGCGGAAGTTGATGCCGCGGACATCTGCCAGGCTGTTCAGCTCTTCTTTGAACCAGCCGCCGGCCTGAGTACCGGTATCACCGGACAGGAAGCCTTTCACACCAAACTGGTCGTAAACTTCGTCCCAGATTTCCTGACCGCCCATGTAGCGCATCCAGGCCGCCAACTCACGAGAGGTCATGCCATAAGGCACCCCTGTGAAGAAGGAAGTCGCACGGCTCTTGTTCTGCCAGTAGTAGGCAGCGCCGTGGCTCATTTCGGCAGAGCCTTCGATTACGGCATCGAACGACTGCAATGCAGGTACCAGTTCGCCAGCAGCGAACACCTGTACCGTCAATCGGCCGCCAGACATCTGAGTAATGCGGTCAGCCAAGCGCTGCGCACCGACACCCAACCCCGGAAAATTTCTAGGCCATGTAGTCACCATTCGCCAGGTAATGCGATTCTGGGAAATTGCAGGTGCTGAAATGGCGGAAGCTGCCGCCACTGTACCCGCCCCGATCAAACCTTTCTTGATGACGTCACGTCTTTTCATTTGGACTCTCCTGATGCGGCTCAGTCACGCTCAATCAACACTGTCAGGGTTACTGCAGTGCTAGACGTCTTGCGTAAATCCGAACCTTTTTTGTTGTTGCTTCATGTTAAGAGGCCTTGCCAGGGAAAGCCGGGGGGTAGTCATCGGCAGGGCTTACCTGCTTACCGTGTTGGCTTGCCAGCCTTTTGGCTGGGGTGTTAAAACCAACTCGGTCCATGATGTCGATCCCCTGAAGACCCAGTGAGTATAGTGAGAGCTTGTTTATAACCATTATTGAGTGCTCTCGAGAGCCTGCCGACAATCCAACAAACTCTGTTCTATAGAATAGCCACCTCAAGCTGAATACTCAATGACTTCAATCAAGGATGGTTCTGTATACCTCGAACCCCTCCATAGATAGCATCGAACAGGGTGCCAAACCATTCGACTTTTGTTGATATTCCACCGATAGCTGTTCAATATGCATACTAATAACGCAAGAATCCAAGTACAGCGTCTTCAATAAGAATAAGTACGGGAGTCTCTATGCCACACACCATCGCCATTCCCAGGGATCGTCAGACCGGAGAAACCCGGATTGCCGTTACCCCTGACACCACACGCAAGCTTTGCGCACTGGGCTTTCATGTTTTGATTGAACGCGGAGCGGGTGAATCCGCCCAATACGCGGATGCACTCTATGAAGCCGCCGGAGCCGAGTTGACCGAGGACGTAAAAGCCCTATATCAAAGAGCCGATGTGCTACTCAAGATCAACGGCCCTGCGGTGCATGAAGCGTTACCCGGTACCGAACTTGAAGCCATGAAGGAGGGCGCAACCTGGATCTCCTTTCTGGCCCCGGCCCAGAATGCAGACCTGTTGGAAACCTTCAAGCAAAAGCAATTCAACGCCATTTCATTGGACGCTATACCGCGTATATCACGGGCACAGAGTATGGATGTGCTCAGTTCCATGGCCAATATCGCCGGCTATAGGGCCGTTATCGAAGCAGCCCATCAGTTTGGCCGCTTCTTTACGGGCCAGATTACCGCCGCGGGCAAGGTGCCGCCGGCCAAGGTGCTGGTCATTGGTGCCGGTGTTGCAGGCCTGGCGGCCATCGGTGCCGCCAAAAGCATGGGGGCCATAGTGCGCGCGTTCGATACTCGCGCAGAGGTGAAAGAACAGGTTGAATCCATGGGTGGCGAGTTTCTGACTGTCGAGCTGGAAGAAGACGGCAGTGGCGCTGGCGGCTACGCCAAGGAAATGTCGCAAGACTTTATCGATGCGGAAATGGCTCTGTTTATGGAGCAGGCGAAGGAGGTGGACATCATCATCACCACTGCCCTGATACCCGGCAAACCCGCTCCAAAGCTGATCACCGACGAGATGGTGCAGGCCATGAAGCCCGGCAGTGTGATCGTTGACCTGGCAGCCCCCAATGGCGGCAATTGCGAAGGCACCGTCAAGGATCAAATTGTGCAGAGCCATGGCGTGAACATGATTGGCTACACCAATATGGCGGCACTGGCGGCAACCCAGGCGAGCCACTTGCTGTCCAACAATCTACTGCGGTTGATTGAGCACCTGTGCCCGGGAAAAAACGGTGAGCTGAGTTTTGATCTGGAAGACGCTATTACCCGCGGTTGCACCGTGACCCACAATGGCGAGATTCTCTGGCCACCGCCACCACCGCAGATCAGCGCTGCTCCCAAGGCGACACCCAAAGCAGAAGCACCGGCCACTCCAGTTTCCACGGCCGCAAAACGCGCAAAACCCATTGCCCTCTATTGGCTGATTGCGGGGGCGGCATTGCTGGGTCTTGGGGCCGTTGCGCCACCCGACTTCGTCAGTCATTTCACCGTCTTCGTGTTGGCCATTTTTGTCGGCTGGCAGGTGATCTGGAATGTGTCCCATGCCCTCCATACACCCTTGATGAGCGTTACCAATGCCATTTCCAGCATCGTCATCATCGGTTCGCTGTTGCAGATCTCGGGCAGTGGCTCCAGCCTGGTAACGACCATGGCTTTTATCGGTGTGCTGGTCACCAGCATCAACATTGCCGGTGGCTTTTACGTGACGCGAAGAATGCTGCACATGTTCCGTCGGGAGGGTGACCAATGAATACTGCACTGTCCATGGCTTACCTGCTCGCTGCCGTCTTCTTCATTCTCTCTTTGGGGGGTTTGAGCTCCCAGGAAACCGCCCGGCGCGGCATCGTTTATGGCATGACCGGTATGCTTATTGCCGTCGTTGCTACTGTGGCCTCGGCGTCGGTTCAAGCTTACGGCCTGCTCGCCATCGCCATGAGTGTTGGCGCCGTTATCGGCCTCGCGCTGGCACACCGAGTTGAAATGACCGCCATGCCACAACTGGTGGCCCTGCTGCACAGCTTTGTTGGTCTGGCTGCCATGTTGATTGGTTGGGGCGCCCACCTTGACCCACGCATTCAACTCAGTGGGGCTGAAGCAGTGATTCACTCGACCGAGGTTTACCTTGGTGTATTTATTGGTGCGATCACCATGACCGGCAGTTGGGCAGCCTTTGGCAAACTCCAGGGTTTGCTGTCGAGCAAACCGTTGATGCTGCCATTTCGGCACGGGCTCAATGCCGCTGCCCTGGTTGTCTCGGTAGTTCTGTTGCTCATCTTCGTCACTGACGACCACACGGCCCTTGGCCTGACGGTTCTGGCCATCATGACCATCATCGCGCTGCTATTGGGTGCGCACCTCGTCGCGGCCATCGGTGGTGCCGACATGCCAGTAGTGATTTCCATGCTGAACAGCTACTCCGGCTGGGCTGCGGCGGCGACGGGATTCATGCTCGGCAACGACTTGTTGATCATCACCGGCGCCCTGGTTGGCTCGTCCGGTGCCATTCTCAGCTACATCATGTGTCGTGCCATGAACCGCTCCTTTATCAGCGTCATTCTTGGTGGCTTCGGCAGTGATGGCAGCGCCGTGGTGGAAGACGACAGCTATGGCGAAGCGCGCAGCGCAACACACGACGATGTCGCCGAATGGATGCGTGAAGCAGATTCCGTCATTATTGCACCCGGCTATGGCATGGCCGTAGCCCACGCCCAGCAAAGCGTGGCAGAACTCACCAGCAAGCTGCGTAAACAGGGCAAGACGGTGCGCTTTGCCATACACCCCGTCGCCGGGCGGCTGCCTGGCCACATGAATGTGCTGCTGGCCGAGGCCAATGTGCCCTACGACATCGTTCTGGAAATGGACGAAATCAACGCCGACTTCCCCAATACCGATGTGGTTCTGGTCATCGGCGCCAACGATATCGTCAATCCTGATGCCCAGGAAAAGCCCGGCTCACCCATCGCCGGCATGCCGGTGTTGGAAGTCTGGAAGGCGCGCAAAGTGGTAACTTTGAAGCGTTCGATGGCAACAGGTTATGCAGGCGTTGGCAACCCATTGTTCTACCGCGACAACAGCGCCATGCTCTTTGGTGACGCCAAGGACAGTGTGCAACAACTGGTCAGCAAAGTGTGAGTCGGTGACGATTGCCTGCAGAAAGGCCCGTTTATAGCGGGCCTTTTTTTGTTAGCGGTACCAAAAGGCGCGAGACGCGCAAACGCCCTTCTGCGTCCACCATCAGGGCTTTGGGGGTAAGCCCATCCAGTTCCGGGTTGGGTGTCGACAACCAGGCCTGAGCATCGTCCACACTGCCGAACCGTTTGCAGGCATGGAGTACCAGCTTAGCAATGTCGTCTACCATACCCTGAACGGGCGGTTCCTCACTGACATCCATGGCCACAACTTGCGCCTCAGGAAAAGCCTCCAGCACTTGTTCCCGGGCACTGTCGAGTGCATCGGTCATGCTTTCGGCTTCGCGACTGAAATGGACGGCGAATTCACCGCTCACCGCCACGCCCTGATCTTCAACGGTAAAATCACTGCCCGGAATGCGGCTGGCGATTGCCAGGGCACTCAACCCTTGATCCACTCCGGCACTGAACGTCAGCGTAAAATGATGCAACATGGTCTCTTCTTTTTGTTTCACGAATCTCAAGGATAGCCAAAAGCAAAGGGGAATGAAAACTTGCCAGTGCCGACACGGCCGCTACACTGACCCGAATCGAGGCGCACGCTTGATGCTGCCTCACCCATTATTCTAATGACTATTGCAGGTAGGCTCGATGCAGACTCAGTCTTTGCCGGAAACCGTAGTAATCAGCGGCGCTGGCCTCTGGACACCCGACCACGTTCTCACCAACGAAGAACTGGTTGAGGCGCTTAACCAGTATGCCGATCAATTCAATGAAACGCATAAAGCCGAAATAGAAGCCGGAACGGCAACGGCCGTGGCCAAGTCGGACCCGGAATTCATCTACAAGGCCAGCGGTATCCGCCAGCGTTACGTTTACGTAAAGGACGGCATTCTGGACGTTGATCGGATGCGCCCACGCATCGCCGAGCGCGGCGATGACGAACTCAGCCACCAGGGCGAAATGGCTGTCAATGCCGCCAAAAAGGCCCTGGCCGCTGCAAACAAGACGGGCAAGGACATTGATGCGGTCATTGTCAGTTGCGCCTACACCCAACGCGCCTACCCGGCCATTGCCATTGAAGTGCAAAACGAGCTGGGCATAGAAGGCTTCGGCTTCGACATGCTCGTCGCCTGCTCAGCCGCCACCTTTGCATTGCACAGGGCCTACGAAATGGTGCGCGCCGGTACAGCCAGTGCCGTGCTGGTCATCAACCCGGAGTTGACCTCACCCCAGGTCAATTACCGCGACCGCGACAGCCACTTCATCTTCGGCGACGTCGCCACTGCCATGGTGGTCGAACGCGGCGACCAGGCCGACAGCCAACACTGCTACGACATTCTCGGCACCCTGGCCAAAACGGTCTATTCGAACAACATCCGCTCCAACTTCGGTTATGTCTCCCGAGCGTTCGATTCCGACCCCTTCGGCCCGGACAAGTTGTTCCACCAGGAAGGCCGCAAGGTGTTCAAGGAAGTCTGCCCAATGGCGGCCGACCACCTGGAGCAACAGATTCACCAGGTGGGTCTGGAGGTCAACCAGGTCAGACGCTGGTGGTTGCACCAGGCCAACATCAACATGAACCAGTTGATCAGCAAGCGCCTGCTCGGTCACACCGGCACCCAGGACGAAACCCCCATCGTCCTCGACCAATACGCCAACACCGCCTCGGCAGGCTCCATCATCGCCTTCAACCTCCACCACGAGGACCTCGCCAGCGGCGACGTCGGCGTCATATGCTCCTTCGGGGCGGGTTACTCGATAGGCAGTCTGGCATTGCGGAAACGCTGATTAGGCTTTATTTAGTGACTTTGGTCCGTGCCCGCTACTGGGTGCGGTGTCTCGAGGTCGCCGTGAACCCATCCATGGGGGCTAGACTGCAGCCATCCAGGCTGCAGACTCCCTCGTGACACCGCACCCAGCATCGGGCACTGGTCATCGCGACAAGTCTCACACCGCAATTCATAGCTCGATATTACTTACCAAGGTAATAATTTGGTGAAATGCTGATCTCCGAGAATTCAGTGTTATTGTACTGGCCAGCGGCAGGGGCTGGGTAACCCTCTGAAGGGGCGTCGGTCCGCATGGATGCGGACCGCCGAGCATACATGGACGTACTTGCTGCGTCCCCTTCAGAGGGTTACCCAGTCACTGGCGCGGGTTTCGCCACAAAAATCAGCCCAGCCAAGAGCCGACTCAGTACAACAGAGTAAACAACTTGCGCTGATATTTGGCGGCTACCGGGTCACCCTTGCCGAGGCTGTTGATGATGTCGAGGAAGGTTTTTTTGGCTCCACCGTCCTTGAAGCCTCTGTCTTTGGTCAGAATGGTGAGCAGGGAATCCAGGGCTTCTTCGCGGCGATTGACCTGGCTGTATTGCAGGGCCAGTTCATAGTGGAGTTCCAGGTCGTCCGGGTTGGATTCCAGCCGTTGCTGCAGCTCCTGGATTTCCGGGGTTTCTGAGGCTTCGTGTAACAGTTCGAGCCTGGAGCGCAGCGCCTTGTATTCGGGCTCGGTTTGTTGGGTCATCGTCATCTTGTCCAGAATGGCCTCGGCATCCGTTGGGCGATTCAGGGAGATGTAGACGTCTGCCAGCGCAAAAGCGATGTCGGTTTGCTCGTCGCTTAGGGTGTATGCCTCGCGCAGTAACGGCAAGGCGCCTTCCAGGTCGCCCTGGGCATGCAGTGCCTGAGCTTGCTGCAACAGGGAATCCCATGGCTTGGGCAGGTACTTTTCCAGACGCTCACGGATGGCCGACTCGGGTTCTGCACCCATGAACGCATCGACCGGCTGGCCATCCTGGATCAGCGCTACCGTTGGCAGGCTGCGTACGCCGAACTGAGCCACAATATTCTGCTGCTCATCGGCATTGACCTTGGCCAACAGGAACTGGCCCTTGTACTCATCGGCCAGTTTTTCCAGTATCGGCATTAATACCTTACAGGGCGCGCACCATTCGGCCCAGAAATCCATGACCACCAGCCGCTGCTGGGATTCCTCCACCATAATCTGATGAAAATTTTGCTCGGTTACCGTAATGATGTTGGCTTTTTCGCTCATAGCTACCTCTGACTGAAAAACGATATCTGCCGATGCTCTGTCATCGCCAGGTAAAGGCGGTTTGTTTTCCATTATTGGGACTTTCTTCCATTTCGCAACGTCATGACAGCACTCGCCCATGCCGTTACAATCGAGCGCTTGATAATCTCATTGGGAGTAGTGCATGAAACGGGGTGTTCTGATTGCGGTGACAGTGGGCGTAGTAGCCGCTTTGGCCAGCGCTGGCGTCTTTGTCTGGAAGGGCCCGGCACCGGCGATCAACGCCTCCAATATCACCGTCAGCCCCTATGAAGAGCGGGTCTTTCATGCCTATGAGCTCAACAACGGCTTGAGCGTTCTCCTGGTATCTGATCCAGAGAGCGAAAAAGCCGCCGCAGCGATGAACGTCAGCGTTGGCTCCTGGAGTGACCCGGACGACATACAAGGCATGGCCCACTTTCTTGAACACATGCTCTTCCTGGGCACCGAAAAATACCCCGGGGTGGACGATTACAACCGCTTCATTGAACAAAATGGCGGCAGCAATAACGCTTACACCGCCCCGGAAAACACTCTCTACTTCTTTGATATCGGTGCAGATCACCTCGAAGGTGCGCTCGATCGCTTTTCTCAGTTCTTTATTGCTCCCCTGTTCGATGCCGATTACCTCCAGCGTGAAATCAACGCTGTGCATTCCGAATATACCGCCAGCCTGCAAAACGATAGCCGCCGCAGGGATGACGTGTTGCGTGAGCTGCACAACCCGAATCACCCCGCCAGCCGACTCACCATAGGCAATAGAGATACGCTCAACCACGACCAACTGCGCCAACGGATGATCGAGTTCTACCGCCAGCATTACGTTGCCGAGCGTCAGTCGCTGGTCGTCTATGGCCCGCAATCGGTCGATACTCTGCGCGGCTGGGTCGATGATCGTTTCAATAACGTTCGCTCGGTCTCTTCGGAACGCCCGGTGTTTACCCAGGACTTGTTCGAGTCGACTCTGTTGCCTGCCCTGGTCGAAGTGACTCCGCGTCGTGAGTTGCATCAACTGGAAATGCGCTTCCCGGTGCCGGGCAACCTGGAATACCGGCTGTCCAAGCCCGATGGTTTCATCGCCCATCTGTTGGGCCATGAAGCACCAGGCAGTTTGCTCTCTTTACTCAAGGAGCGTGGTTGGGCAGAGGCCATCAGCGCCCGCAGTGGCGGCCTATCGGCCAGCAACCGGATGTTTACGGTCAGCTTTCTGTTGACACCCGAAGGTGTCGAACATTGGCAGGATGTTGCCGAACTGCTGTTCTCCTACCTGCGTCAGATCGAGCAGAATGGGTTGGAGGAATGGCGCTACGACGAGTTGCAACGCATCAACACCATACAGTTCGAATTTGCCGAACAGGTATCGCCGATGGCGACGGTGCAGCGTTTGGCTGAACGCCTGTCTCTATACGATGCAGAGGATGTACTGGTAGGGCCCTTTCGCTTTGAATCCTTTGAACCTGACACCTTGCGTCAATGGTTGCGACTGTTACAACCGGACAACGCACTGGCGGTTCTGATGCATCCTGGCGCCGAAACCGAGCTGGAAAGCCAGTGGTACCAGACCCCCTATCGGCTGACACCGCTCACCGGTAACCGTCTGGCGCAATGGCGTTCGCCACCGGCCGTCGCCGAGCTGCGCCTGCCTGCGGCCAACCCCTTTATACCGTCGCAATTTGTCGTGCTGCCCTTGGCCACGCCTCAAAGCACCCTCTTCACCAACGACCCACAAGTCATTGCTACGGAGCCCGGCTACACGCTCTGGTTTGAGCAGGACGATGTTTTCCGCACACCCAAACTGGACATTACCCTGCTACTGGAATCTGCCCGCTTCAGCACAGACGCCCAGGCAAAAATGCGCACTCAGCTCTACCTCGATCTGGTCAACGACGCCCTGAATGAACTGCGTTACGAAGCAGGTCTGGCCGGTAGCGGATACGCGCTGACTCGCACCGCTCGTGGCATTCAGGTTCGGCTTTACGGCTACAGTGAGACACTGCCAGCCTTGCTCGATGCCTTGTTGGTGGAACTGACAGAGCACGAGATCCGCCCCGCTCGCTTTGATTCCTTGAAAGCAGAACTGAGCAGACGATTGCGCAATACCAGCGACGACCCGGTCATGAACCAGGTCATTCGCCGCCTGAACGAATTTCTGGTTGAAGGCAACCATACACCGGCGCAATTGCTGCAAGCATTGGAAGGAGTCAACCAGGAGGACCTGAACAGCTTCCGCGACGAACACCTCAGCCCGGTTCGAATCACCGCCTTGATTCACGGCAACATGACCGAAGCCCAGGCTCTGGCGATGGGGGAGCGAATTCGCACCATGATGCCGATTGATGCCGAGTCTGCCCAAGTAGAAGAAGCCATCGCCGCGCTGCCTTCTCGTCGCTTCAGACACAACATGCGCATCGATCACCGTGACTCGGCCATGTTGGCTTACTACCAGGCAAACAACAACAGCCTGAACGAGCGGGCTCGCTATGCGTTACTGGGGCACATTCTTGCCACGCCGTACTTCACCGAACTGAGAACAGAAGAACAGCTTGGCTACATTGTTTTTGCACGCAGTTGGGAAACGCGCAGTTGGCCGGGCCTTGTGGCCTATATCCAGTCGCCAGAAACCGACCCAGCGCTGCTGCAGTTGTTTTCCGACCGCTTTATGGGGCGCTATCTGCAAAGGTTGCGCGGCTTGTCCGAATCTGAATTCAACCTCTACAAGGCAGGCCTGATCAATCAGATCACCATGCCAGACAAGAACCTCTATGAACTCAGTCAGTCCTACTGGCAAGCCATCGTTGAGGGCAACCAGCACTTCAACACCCGTAATCGCCTGGCAATCGAAGTCAACACCATCAGCCGAGATGGCTTTATCCGTTTCTTCGAGAACGAGTTGATTGGCGACGATGCGCGCCGCCTGGTCATTCATCAGGTTGGCGCACCCCATGCAGACGACTACCAGAGACACCTGGAGGCTGTGGTTGGATTCCATTCAGCAGAAGGGCTGGAGGATGTCCATAGCCGGGCACGCTGGAGCGTGCCCGTGTTCAATAATCTTGGGGTAGAGAATCGATAATTATTCAGTAGTCTGCAAACTCTGCCAGTTGCTGCGGCGCGAGCCGACGTGGCAACACCAGGACCACTTCCGTACCGTCCGCAACGGGGTTCACTTCCAGGCTGCCTCGTAACATTTGCGCCAGCCTGCGCGCCACCACCAGGGAAAGGCCAGGCCCCACATCATTGTTGTGCTCATCGAGAATGCTGGTGTAACCCACCAGAATGGACGCAAGCTGCTCACCATTGAGCAACCGCCCTGGAGCGGTAAAGGTTGCACGCAGGGCTTCGCCTCGGTCGGCATCTATATAACCGATCAGGTGTACAGAGACCTGGGTGTCCTTGTTCATGCGAATCAAGGCCATAACAATCCGCGTCAGCACGTTGTGGATCCAGTTCAGATCTGACACCAGAGGCAGTTGGTCTTCCTGATGATCGACCTTGACCTTGATTTTGCTTGCCTTGCCCAACTGGTTCCACTCTTCAACGAAGCCGTCGACCATTTTCAGGAAATCCAGCTCCTCGTGCCTGGGCAATTCGGACTTCAGCTCCAGCTTCGCCAGGGCTTTCAAGTCATCTGCATAGCGTTGCATCTGCTCCGCTTGTTGAACGATTTCCTGTTTGGCTGTTGAACGCTTCGACTCGCTCAACTGGATGACTTCCGCCATGGCCTTGTTGAGCGAATTGGCCAGATTTTTCAGCATCTGGTCCTTTTCCTGGTTGGATGTCAGCACCAGGCGACGCAGCTCTGCCCCCTGTTTGCTCTCGTATTCATAGCGTTCGATCTTGAGGTGGCTCTCTTGTAAGGAACGCTTGACCCGACTCATATCTCGATAGGCCTGGTCGGCACGACCCTGACTCAGGTTAAGAGTAATGAACACGACCACTCCTGCGAGCACTACAGCACCACCGATGGCACCGGTTTGCCACAACGCCAATGCCTCCCAGCCAATCAACACAATGACGGTCAGGCTGACCAGCCACAACAAGACGGACAGAACAATAAGGGTGGCCAGTTGCGAGGGTTTGATCACGAATGTCTCCACTAAAAAATTGCCAAATGTCGGGCTGCAGTTTGCCACTATTCGCTACACTTTAGCAGAAAAAGTTATACCCAGAGGCTGTGCCTATCGAGAACATTGAACTTCAGCCCTGATCGGAATAAACTAATCAAAAATCTGACCGTTTGGACAACTAACAATGAAAACCGCCACACAGAGAGCCCTGCAGGCGCTTCGCCTGATGGACCTGACCAGCTTGAACGATACGGATACCGACGCCACCATTCAGGCCCTGTGCGAGAAAGCCAATAGTCCGGCAGGCATGCCGGCCGCCGTCTGTGTTTACCCGGCTTTTATTGACGTTGCACGCAAGTGCCTGCTGGCCAATCAAGCCGGTAAGGTGCGTGTTGCCACTGTGACCAACTTCCCCGACGGCAGCAGCGACATTGAACGCGCCGTGCAGGAGACTCGGTCGGCTGTAGCGGCAGGTGCACAGGAGGTGGATGTGGTACTGCCCTACCGTGCACTGCTCAAAGGCGACACCGAAACACCCCTGAAACTGGTCAAGGCCTGCAAGGCCGCCTGTGGCGAATCCGTGCTCTTGAAAGTCATCATCGAGAGTGGCGAATTACGTCAGCCAGAATCTATCCGCCAGGCAAGCGACATTGCCATAGAAGGTGGAGCGGATTTCATCAAGACCAGCACCGGTAAGGTGCCTGTGAATGCGACCCTGGAAGCGGCCGAAGTCATGTTGCAGGCAATCAAGACCAGCGGCAAGGATGTCGGCTTCAAGGCCGCTGGTGGCATCAGAACCGCTGCCGAAGCCACGGAATACCTGGAACTGGCGGAACGCATACTCGGCGCCGACTGGGTAACAGCAGAGCACTTCCGTTTTGGTGCCAGCAGCCTGTTGGACAACCTGCTGGCAGAACTGGGCCACGGCTCAAAACCGGCTAATCAGGGGAGTACCTACTGAGATGTTTTTGCCACAGGAAATCATCCGCCGCAAACGCAATGGCGAAACGCTAAGCGCCGCCGAAATCGCCTGGTTTGTGCAAGGCATCCGCGATGAAAGCATCAGCGAAGGTCAGATCGGCGCCTTTGCCATGGCTGTATTCTTTCAAGGCATGTCACTGGACGAGCGCGTCGCCTTGACCACCGCCATGCGCGACTCGGGTGACTGCATGACCTGGCCGGACATGCCCGGCCCGGTACTCGACAAACACAGCACCGGCGGCGTTGGCGATGTAGTCAGCCTGATGCTGGGCCCCATGGTGGCGGCCTGTGGTGGCTATGTACCGATGATTTCCGGTCGCGGCCTCGGCCATACCGGCGGCACCCTCGATAAATTCGAAAGCATACCCGGCTACGACACCTTTCCGGACAATGCCCGTTTCGACCGAATTGTGCGCGAAGTCGGTGTGGCCATTATCGGCCAGACCGGCAACCTGGCCCCTGCCGACAAACGCTTCTACGGCATTCGTGACGTCACCGCGACCGTCGAAAGCATCGACCTGATCACCGCCTCCATCCTTTCGAAAAAACTCGCAGAAGGACTGGACGCTCTGGTCATGGATGTCAAAGTCGGCAGCGGTGCCTTTATGCCCGACTACGACCAGAGCAAGGCATTGGCTGAAAGCATCGTCAAGGTCGCCAATGGCGCCGGTGTTCGTACCACCGCCCTGCTTACCGACATGAACCAGGTGCTGGCACGCTCCGCCGGCAACGCCGTAGAAATGGCCGAAGCCGTCGCCTACCTGCGCGGCGACACACGCGACCCGGTACTGCATGAAGTCAACCTGGCCCTGTGCGCCGAAATGCTGGTCTCCGGCGGCCTGGCAAAGAATACAGACCAGGCCCGCGACGCCCTGCAAAGCTCACTCGACAGCGGTGCCGCCCTGGAGCGGTTCGACCGCATGGTCAGCGCCCTGGGCGGCCCCAGTGATTTCTCTGAAAAGGCCGATGAATACCTGCCCAAAGCCCCCATCATCAAAGCCATCAGCGCAGAACGAGACGGCATCGTTCAACCCATGGCCGTGCGCGACATCGGCCTGGCGGTTGTGGCTCTGGGCGGTGGTCGAACACGAGCCGACCAACGTATTGACCATGCCGTCGGCCTGACCGATATCGTAAAACCCGGCACCACCGTCAAGGCCGGCGACACCCTGGCCGTCGCTCATGTACGCAACGACGAGCAGTTTGACGACGCCAGAGAACGCCTGAGACGGGCGATACCTGTCGGTGATGAAGCAGCGAAAGCGCTTGCACCGATTTATGAACGCATAACTGAATAACAGTGGTTTGCCGCAGCGCAAACCGCGAGGAGAAAATTATGGGACGCGCCATTATCCTGGTACTGGATTCATTCGGCATCGGCGCCAGTGCAGACGCCGACCGCTTTGGCGACCAGGGTGCAAACACCCTGGGCCACATCGCCCAATGGTGTGCCGAAGGCAAGGCCGACAAAGGCCGCTCGGGCGTACTCCAACTCCCGAACCTGACTCGTATCGGCTTGATCAACGCCGCCACCGAAAGCTCGCAAGGCCAGGTTCCCATGGGCCTGACGGTGGATGACGCACCCAGGGGTGCTTACGGCTACGCCCGCGAATTATCGAGTGGCAAGGATACCCCCAGCGGTCACTGGGAAATTGCCGGTGTACCGGTGCTTTACGACTGGGGATACTTCTCTGAAAAAGAAAACTCCTTCCCGCAGCCATTATTGGACGCCCTGATCGAACGCTGCGAATTGCCCGGCGTCTTGGGCAACTGCCACGCCTCCGGCACCGACATTCTGACCCGACTCGGTGAAGAACACATGCGCACCGGCAAGCCCATTGTTTATACCTCGGCCGACAGCGTCTTTCAGATCGCCTGCCACGAGGAAACCTTTGGCCTTGAGCGGCTCTATGAGATGTGTGCCGTAGCCCGTGAGTTGGTGAACGAATACAACATCGGACGCGTCATCGCTAGGCCCTTTATCGGCACCAGCCCAGAGGATTTCAAACGCACCGGCAACCGCAAGGACCTGGCCGTGCAACCCCCTAGCCCTACCGTGCTGCAAAAACTGACAGAGGCCGGCGGCGAAGTTATTTCCATTGGCAAAATTGCCGACATCTATGCCCATACCGGCATCACGCAAAAGTACAAAGCGACGGGCCTGGATGAACTGATCGACATGACCCTGGAGCAGATGAAATCAGCACCCGAACGCAGCATCGTGTTCACCAACCTGGTCGACTTCGATTCCTCTTATGGCCACCGTCGTGACGTACCCGGCTACGCCGCCGCCCTGGAACAATTTGACCAGCGGCTGCCTGAAATAGAGGCTGCCATGCAACCGGATGATCTGCTGATCCTCACTGCCGACCACGGCTGCGACCCCACCTGGCCGGGTTCAGACCACACCCGCGAGCACATACCCGTGCTGGTCAGTGGCCCGAAGGTAAGAGAGGTGAACCTGGGTGAGCGGGAGACCTTTGCCGACATCGGACAGACATTGGCCGACTACTTTCAACTGGAGCCGATGGACTATGGCAGCAGTTTTCTGGCCGACCTGAAGGCTAATTGACCTGACGTTAATGCATCGCGGTACGGGAGAATACGTTGATCACCACCACGCCAGTGATGATCAACCCCATACCGATGATGCTGGCCAGATCCAGCTTTTGACCAAATATCAACCAGCCGATTAAAGCGATCAAAACAATGCCCAGCCCTGCCCAAATGGCATAAGCGATGCCGACTGGAATGGTCTTGAGCGTTAAAGATAAAAAGTAAAAGGCAACGGCATAGCCAATAAGCACCCAAACACTGGGCCACAACCGGGTAAAGCCTTCGCTGGCTTTCAGGTTGGACGTTGCAAACACTTCGGCGCCGATCGCGACCAATAAAAATAACCAATTCTTCATCTAAACTCTGCTCAGTAAAAATAGCTAAAAAACCAGACCATAGTCTCGTTCAACCTTTGCCACCCGAACACGAAAATCCGAATACCATTGCTGACGCCCCAAACGCTGTGCTTCCAGATGCTCAGCATTCTGTTTCCAGGTTCTAATCGCTTCCAGGCTTTCCCAGTAGGATACCGTAATACCCAATTGATTTCTGGCGGATTCGATTCCCAGAAAGCCCGACTGACTGGCAGCCAGTTCAACCATACGCATGGCCATTTGATCATAGCCCTGAGCATCGTCTCTCAATTGGCTGCTGAATATCACAGCGTAATAAGGCGGCTCTGGAGTTGTTGCAAGATGTGACATGGGTTGCTCCACTCTTAAAACTCGGACTTCAATTCATATAACACATGCGGCCTCAGTACATGACCTTCGTCGACAGCTGGGTGCTCAAAGTTGGTTGTGTGGCGCATCCCCAGGCGTTTCATTACGGCCATGGATGGCGTATTCAACTCGGCGGTAAAGGACACCACTTCTGATAGCGCGAGTCTTTCAAAGGCACATTGCAGAACGCTTCGGGCAGCCTCGGTAGCATAGCCTTTACCCCAGTGTACCTCTGCCAGTCGCCAACCAATTTCTGTGCCTGGTGCGAAGGGCAGGATCTCTGGTACAGCGTTCAGCCCCACGAACCCGATAAAGGGAGCACCCTGCTTGACCTCTACTGCCCACAACCCCCAGCCGCGTTCTGCCATCAGGTTACGAATACGAGTCGCCATGGCATCGCTTTCTGTACGATCCAGTACTTTCGGGAAGTAACGCATGACTTCCGGATCAGCATTCAAGGCAGCAAAGGGCTCGAGGTCGGAATCTCGCCAGGGGCGAAGCTTCAGACGCTCCGTTTCCAGCGTTATTTCATTGATGGTCATTTTAGAATTTGCTCAGTAATGTGCAGTGCATTAATACCATACCCCTTTACGGAACAGACAAGTAACCTGATTCCTGAAAACTCTGTCACATTTTGGGACAGCATTTCATTTGTACCTCGCAACGATTCCGATACGAATGTCTTCTCGAATGCCATCGAGTCAGGATGGATCGCGACGGCTCAAGCCGGGCCGAACTCTGGCCAACTGAAGGCGCAGTTGCGCCAGCCTGGTCACCTGATGGCACTCGTATTGCATACCAACTGGACAATGCCATTTGGGTCAGAGATTTGACAGGTGGGAGTGCCCAACAAATAATTGCGGGGTCAAACCCGAGTTGGTCTCCCGATGGGCAATGGCTGGTTTATGATAACGATGGAATGATCTATCGCCTTTCAATGACGGATGTATCCGCTGAGCCACTGCCTGTAACGGAGGGAAGTCAGCCAGACTGGTCGAACTGAAGACGTGCAAAAGATTGACGCCGTCTTTCATGTTCATTGGCGGCTTGTCATGACCGTTGGTATTTAGACGAATCGTCTCGAATAGCAGGATCGAGTGTCGCTTGTGCCCCTGACAACTCAGGCACAAAGGATGGCTTTATCAGTGTAGTAGCACACCTATTCGTTTCGTGTCCTGTATTGGAAGCCCCATGCGCCTTTGAAGCGCAGGGTTAGATTCCAATGCTTTCGGGAATTTCTGTTCGGAGAATGCAGTGCGAACGGTCACGAATATACGAACTTCGAGGTGGGCGCTGGTTATAGCCGCCCTGATATCAATATCATTCCCATTGTCTGCCAATGACGGTGAAGACGGGTATAAGCTACTTAAGCTGGACGGCTACAAGGTCAAATGGGGTGAGCAAACCCTGGGGGTGGGAGCGAGCATCAGCTACGCTTTCGCTGACGAGGCGATGCACTTCGCTGATGCACGCAATTGTCGTGATCTGGCGCCAATGACAGCTCTTGCCGAACAGGACATTCCCATGGAGACGCTGGAACGCGAGACCGCTGAGGCGTTTCGGGTTTGGGAGCGTGCGGCTGATCTGTCATTCCATCAGGTGGACGACCCTCGCAATGCCAACATCGTTCTCGGTGTTCAAGCTGTACCGCGCGGACGGGCATTCGCCAATGTAACCTACGCCCCCGGCTCGGCAGAGGGTGTGCGCGCCATTGATCAGTCACTGGTGTGCCTGAATCCCGAACAGAAGTGGAAGGTCGGATTTAATGGCGATAAGGATGTCTACGACCTACGCTACACCATGATTCATGAGATTGGTCACGCCATCGGTCTGGACCACCCCGGACCAGCAGGGCAGTTGATGGGGTATCGCTATACCGAGTCCTTCTCCGAACTGCAACCTGGCGATCTACGCGGCGCCCGAATACTGTACGGTCATGGCGCCGATGGCAGTGGTTTGGCCAGTCGCTCGGATATTCAAACCCGCACTCAGTAACGAGTCCATCAAGGCATCAACCTGGGTAAGGCCCCAAAGAGGGCCCAACTTAAATTCCAACCATCTTGTCATTTAGCGCACAGTCAGTGACACTCCATGATCTATCACATGGAGGACTTTTCTATGAAGCGCGAAACCATTGCATTGCACCACGGCTATGAGGCCGACAACCAGCATGCCGTTGCTGTACCCATTCATCAAACCACGTCTTTTTCATTCGACAACGCCCAACACGGCGCCGACCTGTTTGACCTGAAAGTCACCGGCAATATCTACTCTCGCATCATGAACCCGACCTGCAGTGTTCTGGAAGAGCGCATGGCCGCTCTGGAGGGCGGCATTGGCGCTCTGGCCGTGGCTTCCGGCATGGCCGCCATCACCTATTCCATCCAGACCATTGCCGAATCCGGCGACAACATCATCTCCATCAGCGAACTCTATGGTGGTACCTACAACCTGTTCGCACACACCCTGCCGCGCCAGGGCATCGAAACCCGTTTTGCGGACAAGGACGATTTTGACGGCATCGCCGGCCTGATCGACGAAAAAACCAAAGCGCTCTACTGCGAATCCGTCGGCAACCCCTCTGGCAGTGTGGTCGACATCAAGCGCCTGGCCGACATCGCTCACGCTGCTGGCATCCCGCTGATTGTCGACAACACCGTTCCTACCCCTTTTCTGTGGCGGCCCATTGAACAGGGTGCCGACATCGTCGTGCATTCGGCCACCAAATACATCGGCGGCCATGGTACCACTGTGGGTGGCGTGATCATCGATTCCGGCAAGTTCCCCTGGGCTGACCACCCGAAACGCTTTGCCCTGCTGAACGAACCCGATGTCTCTTACCACGGTGTCAGCTATACCCGGGACGTCGGCGAAGCCGCCTTTATCGCTCGTGCCCGCGTCGTGCCATTGCGCAACATGGGTGCTGCGCTGTCTGCACAGGCCGCCTGGAACTTGCTGCAAGGGCTGGAAACTCTGGCGTTACGCGTTGAACGCGTCTGCGAAAACACTCAGAAAGTGGCCGAGCACCTCAAGCAACACCCTCTGGTTACCTGGGTAAACTACGCTGGCTTGAGCGACCACAAGGATCACAGCCTGGCCCAGGAATACATGGGTGGCAAGGCTTCCGGTATTCTGAGCTTTGGCATCAAGGGAGGCCGCGAGGCCGGAGCCCGTTTTTACGATGCACTGGCGCTGATCCTGCGCCTGGTGAACATTGGCGACGCCAAAAGCTGTGCCGCCATACCCGCTTCCACCACTCACCGCCAGTTGAACGACGAAGAGTTGAAAGCGGCCGGGGTGAGCGCCGACATGGTTCGTTTGTCGATCGGCATCGAGCATATTGATGACCTGATTGCAGACATTGACCAGGCGCTGGAAAAATCAGCCGGTTAACGCTTGTTAACTGAACGACTCAGGGCGATGCATATGCTTGCCCTGAGTGTAACTGGCAAACGGTGATTCGGAGCAAGTACTATTTACCCACCCGCCTAAAGGCTCCAGTTGAACAACATAGAACGAAAATCAGCGCAGATGAGACTGTAATACCCACAACTAGTTTGAATACTTGATCATGTTACGCCCCGAATGCTTGCTTTCATACAAGGCTGAGTCCGCACTGGCGTAAAGCGATTCCGGGTCGACATCCATTCCTGGTTTTATAAAGACCACGCCGATCGAAACGGTCAAATTTCCCTGCTCGGCATGGGGGTAAGGAATAGCAGCCTGAGCAAGCGATTGTTGGAAATGCTGAAGTACCCCTGGGAGTTCATCCAACGCCTTCAGTTGCAATAACAACCCGAACTCCTCGCCTCCCATCCGATAAAGTGTATCTGTGCTTCTTTGAAAAGAGGATCTCATGACTTCGGAAAATATCTTCAATACCTCGTCGCCCCTTGGATGCCCCCATTCGTCATTGATTCGCTTGAAGTAATCCAGATCTATAAGAACCAGTGCCATAGGAAGCCCAAGGCGACTGACCTTGTGTTGTGATTCAGCAAGTGCTTTGAAAAAAGCACGGCGATTACGTAACCCGGTCAGTTCATCTGTGATCGATTCCTCTTTTAACTGATCGTTGACTGCCTGTAGAGCTCGGGTTTTCTCTTCGACAGTGCGTTGCAGTGTGTCTATATGCGTACGCTCTTGCGCCAAAATAAAGGCCTGATCGTCGGCTTGTTGTCGTTTTAGCTGGTTGATTCTGTCTGCCAGTGCCAGTGCCAGCACAAATACTTGAATCACAGAACCTATGTTCATGGCGTGCTCGGTTAACCAGCTTGAAGGTACCAGCCCATAGACTCGGCCATAAAAAACGAATGCTGAAACAACCAGGAAACACCAACCAACGAAGAAGATAATCGCACTTCGGTACTTATTGATGGCAAGCCAACCAGCTGCCAACATCAACAGCAACATGACCAGCATACCTTGAGGGATAAGAACCCCTACCGCCAGGGCGAAGAAACCCAGAAGGCCCAATGCAATTGGAACAACAAAGCTAAACGCCAATAATAACAAGGGTCGATAAAAAGCCGGTGCTAGTATCTTGATTTTCAGAAATTCGATACTGAAGAAAACCAGCATGGCATAGACCGCGCTGGAAGAAATAACGATCGATTCGTTAATCCACCATGGATTGGCCCGGAATGGCCCCATCGCCATATAGCCCTGAAATGACAGCGACCAAAGCAGGAAAAAGGCGAGATATAAACTGTAGTTTCGAAACGCACGCTCCTTGATCTGCAACCAGACAATCAGATTGTACAAAAACATGGCTCCCAGAACCCCGAAATAGAGCCCAAAGCCCAGGTTCTCGAGTGTCTGGTAACGGAAGAAGGCTGGGGCAGATTCCAATCGAAAGGGCAGGACATCAAAAAAGCCATCATGCCCTTCCAGACGGGCATAGACTGTTCCACTCTGGCCTGCATCGAGGCTTAATGGAAACGCAAAACCACGGTAAAACAGAGGCCTTGAATCAAATGCATATCGATCACCTGTACGCCAGGATTCAACTGGGTGATCCGGCCGCAACCAGTAAACGTCCAGGAAACTCAGTAACGGCTGAGCCAGGACGAAAACCCAATTAACACTGTGGTCTTCCGGGCTATCCAATGCCAACTTGACCCACCAGACAGACTCGCTGAAACCGGGATTAAGAGTGGCATCCCCAATTTTCTGCCAAGCGGAAGCTGGCTGCTGTTGTATTCGCTGTAGATCCAACTCACCGGTAGGATCTTCAAGGAAACGTAGTTGCTCCATGAAGTGCTGAGCTTTAAAAGACACGTCTTCTGTTTTGTCAGCATGAACGACCGGTACCCAGTAAAGAAGGAAGACAGTGATCACAGCCCATCGAAAGATCCAGAACATAACAGCTACCATGAATCAAAGGGGTAGAAAAAAGCAAACAGCACCCGCTCTGAGAATAGCACAAAGATGGCTGACGCTGATATTCGGCAAAGCTTAATTCCTCATCTTAGCCTGATGCCGAAGTACTTCGCCTTATTGTATAGTGAACTTACAATGGCAGTACCCAAAAGCATGAAGACACTCAAGTTTCCTTGACCATCACATTCGCCAGAACCTGCTTTCCATCATAGGTTGCCACATATTCTTCAGTAACCCTGAAGCCATGCTTCTGGTAAATGGACTTCGCTGCTCTATTGCTCTTTGCCACATGAAGAGTCGCAGGAGTCTCTGCCTGCGTAATCAGATGATCAAGCAATTTCTTGCCTACCCCTTTACCGCGAAATGAAGGGTGAACAAATAACGCTCGAATCTCATTACCAAAGACAGCACCGTAACCCAGAATTTCTCCGTCTTCATACACATACAGTGTCGATTCCATCGTCTCCTTCAGTCGTTTCTCGTCTCTCTCAAGCGGCAAAAGCTCGAATGGCCCCTCTTCGAAGACCAGTTCATCCAGTTTTGACGAATCGTATATTTCTGCAATCGATGGGAAGTCGTCGTCCCGATACGCTCGGATATACATATGAGTAAATACCTTTGTCCCTGTCGAATGTGCTTTTAAATTCGCGTCATCCCGCTACAGTGACCAGTATGATTGCCAACTAGAAGCGAAGCCTGAACAAACCCATCAATACTCATTAAACCCTTTCCCATCAAATATCTTGTCACGGCATTTTTCAACTCGCGCTGCTCGGGTTTTAGCCTGCTTGGCGCCACCAATATGCAGGAAATAGCTACGTTGCCTACCTGGTGTCAACGTATTAAAGGCTTCTTTCAGGTCTTCATCCTGATCCATGGCCTGGCGCAACTCGAATGGTACTTCGTAGTCATCGTGCTTTTTGAGCTTTACTCGTACACCCGCTTTGTGCAGTTCAATCGCTTCGAGTATATAGGCCTTGAGTACTGGTGCCAGTTCAACCACTCGTTTAGCGTCGGTAAAACGGATAACCCGGCCCGATTGAGTGTTTTCACCGGGAGCGACAAGCAGTTTCTCTTTATCTTCCAGCAGTGCGCCTTTCATGAAACTCAGCACAAAATTGGTTTTGAATGTCCCGATCATGACGACGTTCTGGTCTTTAAAGGTATAGCACGGTGAGCCCCACTTTCGGTCTTCAACCAGGTGGGTTTCCAACACAACCTTTCGTAACTCCACCAGGCCTTCTCGCCAGGTGTTGACCTTGCACTCAGGTGTTCCCACCTTGTCACAACGGCCGCAGCCTTCGGCAAGGTATTCATCTACAGCGGGGTTTCCTTTCATATTTTGGCACCTCTAAACAAAACGGAAACTGGCAAGCATTGACCCTGCCTTAAAGGGTGCGCAAGAACCGCTGAAACAAACGAGGGTTTTGAACACGGCATGCCCACTCACACGGTAACAGGCGCAGGAAAGCGCTGTTTGAACGTAAACGCTTCGGCACTCGGCCCATGTTCCCGCAACAGAGCCAGTTTTTCACCCGCCTCTTCCAGTGTCGGCCGATGCGCTTCTGGCACCCACCACAGCACCATATGCGCTGCACCCATGGTGTGAAACCATTCTCGCTTGCGGCGCAGTACTTCCGTATGGGCGGAGCGGTATACATAGCTATGCAAGGCAGCAAAGTCGCTCCAGACCGACATGTTCACAATATACTCGGGCCCGAAGAAGTCGATATCTGTCGCATTCCCTTCTTCGGTCTGAAGGCGCCATACAAAGCCGGGTGAGCTTTCTGCCAAAGCGTTGATCCGATCCAGATTGGCGACGAAGTCAGCCAACTGCGGCGTATCCAATGGCGCCAACAGGTGCGCAATGTTCAATTGGGCGAGTTGAAAATCCATGCGATGCATCCCCTGGTTAACTTGCTACTGGCCTGACAGCTACTGGAGTTTTTCAGCCTTGCGCAGCTGATTGCCCCTTAGGCAGGGGCCAGCTTAGCCTAATTTGGCCACAATTCCGGCCAAAACGGTTTTCTCCTGGCTATCCAATGCCGAGAACACGCCTTCTGCAGCGATCGCAAAGCTCGCATCGGATTCCGTGAATATTCGTTCACCCGCTTCAGTCAAGACCACCAGGCTTACACGTGCATCACGGGGAGCCTCCTCCTTTGCCACCAGCCCGATTTTTTCCATAGGGTTCAATAAGCGGGTAACACCAGAAGCACTCAGCCCTACTTTATCCGCCAGATCAATGCGCCTCAACTTCCGACCCGAAGATTGATAAAGATAACGCAGTACGAGGTACTCAGAGAACCCGATTCCATGCCCCGATAAGGGCCATACCAGATGTTTCTGAACCTTACCGATGGTCTGGTTGAGTTGGATGAGGAGGTCTGTATCGGTATTCACCTGGGGTTTTCCTTGCATATTCATTGAGTACGCAAGCTTACACCCGATATATTTGATTAATCAAGCATTAATCATGGATCATTGAAGTAATCTGAGCGAATTTGGACATTCTCACGCCCGAAGACCGTAGTCTGAAATGTACTTTCTGTTTGAATCCGGGGCGTTAATTTTGTCCACTGGGCAGACGTCGACCCGACCTGCTCGACAGGAAGACGAGAGGTGTTAGAGAACACTCAAATAGCCCTGTTCAACTCCATGGGCTGAAATGATATTCCGTCTTTTAATCCTGCCGGACCGCTTTCTTCGAAGCCAAAACGCTTATAAACCGGCACAGCATAGAGTGAAGATCGCAGAGTAAAGCATTTCACGGGTGATCCCTCTATCGCTGCCATCCAAAGTTGTTTAGCGATTCCCTTGCCTTGGTGGGCTTCAGAAACAAACAAGTGATAAAGATGTGAACCACCTTTAATAGCGAGGTAGCCTACTATTGATCCGTCAACCTCATAAACCAGATTGAGACATTCAGAACCAGACACCCTTTCTGCAATGACAGAAAGCGCCTATGTCTCTGCAAACCAGGATGGTAGCTCGCTCATGGCGTCGTCCAGATAATAATGGGCGAGCGAACGCACCAACGATGCCAGGGTTACTAAACGCATGCCGTTAGCGAGAACACGAAAAGTATGAACCAGCAATTGGCTACCGCAATCATCACTTTGATCGCTGTCCGAGCGAATCTTGGTACATTGCTGAACCAATACAGGTAACCAATGACTATCCATTGAACAATCAGCCACAAGAATGAGAAGTAAAAGAACCCTCTGTAACATTCTAAACCTGGCACGGTTAAATAGAGGTACCAAAATGACAGTACCACACTCGTGACCAGGATCAATAGCGTCAGGCTGGAGAGCTTATTCCTCCACTCAGGATACTCTGTGCTCAGGAGTTCTTCTTTGAATTCAGCGAAATCTTTAGCCATGTAATCCCTCCAAAAAACTTACCACCCTGTTGATAACGCCGAGAACACTAAGCAAGCATTTTAGGTCAGGACTCCACATACAGTGTTGCTTCGACTGAGTTGCGATTGGCACAACTACCTTGCCACCATGTTCAGCCACTACCCAAGGGAAGTTACCCTTCTGGCATCCCTTGATTCGAAGCGCCATTTCAGCAAAAGGTCTCTGGTAAAAACCATCCATGCTATTCGTTATATCACGACACTCGATGTCAGGCTCTATTCAAACGGGTACTTAGGTTTCCACCTCCCGTTCTTGCGAATAAAGGAAGCTAATATTTCGACCATTTCGTTTGTGCTTTCTGGTGGAGCAGAGGCAACCAAGTGCTCAGGAAGGCGGGGACCTCAACACGGATCAATGCACTTGCATCGGGGCACTATCCATCATGAACGCTACCGCCCATCCGGATACCTGGCAAACCAAAGGATCAGCTCTGTTGGGGTAGGTTTATCTGCCGATCAGCGGTCTACACCTATCACTTTCGGGGGTCTGTTTCAAGCCTGCTGTCTTTGACGAACCTTGGCCATTCTGACCTTTACCTACCCTACCCCTAAAGTCTGACCCTGCTGGATTGATAAGGCTGAGAGCTGGCTCTATAGTCCTTGGTGTTTTCCTTTTCACTTTTCTGCTGACCAAAAAAAGGGGCTCTCCATGTTCAAGGCATTGGTGATCGATAAGCAAGGCGATGAGCAAAGCGTTTCCATACAGGAACTGGACGAAGCGCAATTGCCAGGTGGGGATGTGTTGGTGCGGGTGGTGTGCAGTTCATTGAACTACAAGGATGCTCTGGCCATTACCGGCAAGGGGCCTGTGGTGAAGCAATTTCCAATGGTGCCTGGAATAGATATGGCCGGGATTGTGGAGCAGACCGAAAACAGCGATTTTAGCGTGGGTGATGCAGTGCTGCTCAATGGCTGGGGTGTGGGTGAGAGCCATTTTGGAGGCCTGGCAGAGAAGGCTCGAGTTGCAACCGGCTGGCTGATACCGCAGCCTGCTGGATTTACAGCAATTCAATGCATGGCAATTGGTACAGCGGGCTACACCGCCATGCTGGCGGTGATGGCACTTGAGCGACAGGGCGTTACGCCTGATCAAGGCAAGGTGCTGGTAACCGGGGCCAACGGTGGAGTGGGCAGTTATTCGGTAGCACTATTGGCCAGGCTGGGGTACAGCGTGGTGGCTTCTACCGGTCGGCCAGAAGAGGAAGCCTATCTAAAGAGTCTGGGTGCACAGGAAATTATTCATCGAGACACCCTGTCTGAGCCTGGTCGTCCGCTGGCTCGAGAGCGCTGGGCGGGGGCTGTAGATTCGGTAGGCAGCCATACCCTGGCCAATGTACTGGCCTCTACACGCTATGGTGGCTCAGTGGCAGCCTGTGGCCTGGCTCAGGGTATGGATTTACCAACGACCGTAGCTCCCTTTATTTTGAGGGGCGTGACCCTGGCAGGTATCGATAGCGTCATGCAGCCAAAGGCACGTCGCATCGAGGCCTGGCAGCGTTTGAGCGAATTGCTGGAACCAGGCCAACTGGATGCCATTACGCAAACGGTAGGGCTGGATCAGGCAGTCGAGAAGGCCAATGCCCTGCTGCAAGGCACCATTCGCGGTCGAGTTGTTGTTGAACTTTAATCGACACTTCTCTGGCGGGTGGCTTCGTACAGACAAACACCCGCCGCTACAGAAACGTTCAAGCTGCTCACCTGCCCCGCCATGGGAATTTTGAACAAGGCGTCACAGGTCTCGCGTGTTAACCGGCGCAAGCCTTTGCCTTCCGCGCCCATTACGATGGCCAGTGGGCCTTTGAGGTCTGTTTCGGCAAGGGTGGCGGTGGCTTCACCTGCAGCACCGTATACCCAAACGCCAGCCTGTTTAAGCTGATCCAGGGTGCGAGCAAGATTGGTGACCACAACAAAGGGCACACTTTCGGCTGCACCACTGGCAACCTTCACAGCTGTAGCCGATAAGCTACCGGATTTATCCTTGGGCACGATGACAGCGTCCACCCCGAAGGCATCGCTGCTGCGCAGGCAAGCACCGATGTTGTGCGGGTCGGTGACGCCATCCAGAACCAGCAACAATGCCGGCTTGTTCAGGCCAGCGACAAGGGCTTCCAGGTCGGCTTCGCTCATGACCGGGGCGGCCAGAGTCAGCATCAGCACGCCCTGGTGCCGCGCCTCGTTACCGGCTTCGCGTTGAACAATGCGATCGAATTCTGCCCGGTTCAGCCAGCGGCTTTTCAAGCCGCGCTCACCGGTCATGTCAACAAGGCGCTGAATGCGCTGGTCCTGACGGCCTTTTAGAAACACCACCTCACGCACCCGGTCAGCATGGTGTTCCAGAGCGCTTTGGCAGGCGTGGATGCCGTAGATCCATTGGGATGGCTCAGACATTAAATATCCTTTGCAAAAAATCAGCGCTTCTTGCGCGCTTTGCGTCGCCCGCCCGAACCGGCCTTTTTCCGGCCTCCAGCCTTCTCGGTCTCTACGCCCGTCTTCTCGGGCGAGCGGCTGCGCGCCTTGGAGCCGCGAACGGAACCAGGCCGTGCGTGTTTGTGCACCAGGTCGCCCGCCAGTTCGAAGTCGATCTTGCGATCGTCCAGGTCGACTCGTACTACCCTCACTTCCAGACGGTCGCCGAGACCGTAACTGACGCGGGTGCGCTCGCCAATCAGGCGGTGTGACGTCTCATCCAGTTGGTAGTAGTCGCTCTGCAGTGAGGAGACATGCACCAGGCCGTCGACGTAGGCATCATCGAGCTGCACAAAGAGGCCGAAGTTGGTGACAGAAGACACCATGCCCCAGAACACTTCACCAACATGCTCTTTCATGTATTCGCACTTGAGCCAGGCAATCACATCCCAGGTGGCTTCGTCGGCACGGCGCTCGGTCATCGAGCAGTGCTCCCCGAGTTGCAGCATGGCATTGAAGTCGTAGGGGTAAATGCGGGCCTTATCGAGCTTCGGTGCGCCTTTCACTCGTTTTACCAGAGGAGTGCGCTTACCGGAACGAATCACACTGCGAATGGCACGGTGTATCAGCAAATCGGCATAACGGCGAATCGGCGAGGTAAAGTGAGTGTAGGCGTCGAACGCCAAGCCAAAGTGGCCGATGTTTTCTGGCTGATAGACCGCCTGATTCATCGAACGCAACAGCATGGTCTGGATCAACGGAAAGTCTTCCCGCTTTTTAATCTGGTTCATCAGCGTCTGGTAGTCTTTCGCGTGGGGCTTGTCGCCGCCTTTCAGGTCGAGCCCTAGTGTGCCCAGATACTGGCGCAGCTTTTCCAGCCGCTCGGTAGCCGGAACATCGTGCACCCGATACAGGCAAGGAATTTCCAGCTGATGAATAAAATCAGCCGTGCAGACGTTGGCCGCCAACATGCACTCTTCAATTAGACGATGGGCGTCGTTGCGCTCGTAGGGCACGATGCGCTCGAT
Organism: Saccharospirillum sp.; assembly: GCA_022565595.1. GTDB lineage: Bacteria > Pseudomonadota > Gammaproteobacteria > Pseudomonadales > Natronospirillaceae > Saccharospirillum. Next base: position 308,878 of record JAIUML010000001.1, read on the forward strand.
CTTGCGGTCCTTGTCGAAGACGATGCGTGTTTCGGTGGTTTCGAAATCAATGGCACCCCGTTTGCGGCGCTGGTACTGCAGTATCTTGAACAGTTCACGCAGTGTATTCAGGTTGGTCAGTACGGGTTTGCCAAACTCCTGCTCAATACTGACGCGCGCCTCCTGAGCGGTTTCAGGCTCGAGCAGTGGGCCTACAATGGTGTAGGTCAGGCGGGCCTGAGAGTTGATTACCCCTTCGTAAAACCGGTAGCTCTCCAGATCGCCGCGGGCGCTGATGGTCATTTCACACACCATGGTCAACCGGTCGACTTTTGGCTTCAAGGAGCACAAGCCGTTGGAGAGCACTTCCGGCAACATGGGGATGACCTGCTCGGGGAAGTAAACCGAGGTGCCTCGGTTGCGTGCTTCAACATCCAGAGGGTCGCCAACTTCCACATATTGCGAAACATCGGCAATGGCAACATACAAACGCCAGCCGCCGTCTTTGACTGATTCGGCAAGGATGGCATCGTCGAAATCGCGGGCGTCTTCTCCGTCGATGGTGACAAAGGGCTTTTTACGCAGGTCGACCCGGTTTTCCTTGTCCGCTTCGGCGACGGTCTCGTTCAGCTCAGCAATCTGCTCTTCGACTTCGAAGGGCCATTCATGAGGGATCTCGTAGCTGCGCAGCGCTATGTCGATTTCCATGCCCGGAGCCATATGTTCACCCAGCACTTGGGTGATCTTGCCGACGGGCTGACGACGGAACTGGGGTTGGTCGATAATACTGACGACGACAATATCGCCTTCATTGGCACCGGCGTCGTTGCCTGGGCGAATGAGAATATCGTGGCTGATGCGTCGATTCTCGGGAGAGACCAGACCGATACCACCCTCGTTCATAAAACGGCCTACCACCTCGACGGTATTGCGTTCGAGCACTTCGGTGATGATGGCTTCTATACGGCCACGGTGGTCGCGTTCGCCTTTGCGGGCGAGGACGATGTCACCATGGAAGCAGGCGCGCATTTGACGGTGGCTGAGCACGTAGTCCTTGCCGCCCTGTTCGGGGATCAGGAAGCCGAAGCCGTCCGGGTGGCCTTGCACTCGACCTTTGATGAGGTCCATCTTGTTGATCAGACCAAAGGCGCCTTTGCGGGAGCACAGCAACTGCCCATCGCGAACCATGGCGATAAGGCGGCGACGCAGCGCTTCGATGTCGTCTTCGCTGCTGAGCCCCAGTTCTTCACAGAGCTCCGGGTGGGTAGCCGGGCCCTGGCGGTTGTCGAGATGGGTACTGATAAACTCCCGACTGGGTATGGGGTTTTCGTACTTTTCAGCTTCCCGGTTAAAGTTCGGGTCAGCGGGTTTCCGTTTACTAATAACTCAATTCCTTACGGTTTTTCGATGTGATAGCAGATATGGCGGCCATTATAGCGCATTCCATGATCAACAAGCGATTCGGGGGAGGAAAAAATGGCACGGCGGTCGCCGTGCCAGGAGGGTTCACCAACTTACTGAATATCGAACGAGTGCCGCAGAATAATGGTCTCGATGCGGTCGGGGCCGGTGGAGACGATGTCGATCGGGGCGCCGATGGCTTTTTCGAGGTAAGCGATGTAATCGCGCGCTTCCTGCGGCAGGTCGTCGAGCGATTGAGCGCCTGCGGTGCTTTGCTTCCATCCGGGCAGATCTTCGTAGACCGGTATGACTCTGGCGAAAGCTTCGGAGGATTCCGGCCAGTCGACATCGTTGCCGGCTTCGTCTTTGTAGCCGACGCAGACTCTGACGCGCTCGAGGCCATCGAGAACGTCGAGCTTGGTCAAGCAGATGGCATTGATGCTGTTGATGCGGATGCTGTGCTTGACCAGTACCGCATCGAACCAGCCACAACGCCTAGCACGGCCAGTGGTGGTGCCGAATTCATGGCCTTTTTCGGCGAGGTGCTTGCCGTCGTCGTCGAACAGTTCCGTCGGAAAGGGACCGGAGCCAACACGAGTTGTGTAAGCCTTGGTGATGCCCATGATCTGGTCGAGATAGAGTGGACCGACGCCACTGCCGGTGGCTACGCCGCCTGCGGTGGTGTTGGAAGAGGTCACGTAGGGGTAGGTGCCGTGATCGATGTCGAGCAGTGAACCCTGGGCGCCTTCGAACATGATGTCGCCGTTGTTTTCACGAATCTGGTGGATCAAACCGACGGAGTTGACCATCATGTCGCGAATGGAGTCGGCCTGGGTGCGCAACAGAGCTACTGTGGCGTCGACGTCTACTGGATCGGCCTTGTAGTACTGGGTAAGCACGAAGTTATGGTAGTCCATCAGTTCGCGCAGGCGGTCTTCAAAATGCGGCTGAAAGGCATCGCCCAGGCGCACACCACGACGACTGACCTTGTCTTCGTAAGCCGGGCCGATGCCACGGCCGGTGGTGCCGATCTTGTCTTTACCGCGGCGGGTCTCGCGAGCGACGTCCAATGCGACGTGAGTTGGCAAGATCAACGGGCAGCCCTGGCTGATGCGCAGGCGTTCACGCACTGGCACACCGCGCTCTTCGAGCATGGCCATTTCCGTCAGCAGGGCTTCGATGGAAAGCACGACGCCATTGCCAATGATGCATTCGACCCCTTTGCGCAAAATGCCTGAGGGAATCAGGTGCAACGCGGTTTTGACACCGTCTATTACCAGCGTATGGCCGGCATTGTGGCCACCCTGAAAACGGACCACGGCCGAGGCTTTCTCGGTCAGCAGGTCCACGATCTTGCCTTTGCCTTCGTCACCCCACTGGGTGCCCAATACGACAACGTTCTTGCCCATGGTTCAGTTTGCCTGTTGTGTAGAGAGAGTTTTGACAATCCAATGACCGTCATGCTTGATCAATTCGCGGTCACAGCCCAGCTCAGCCAGATGTTCCTGGTCGGCAAAAGACTGTACAACGCGTTCGCCCTGTTGACGCAGTTCTGCGATGGTCGCGCTCAGTTCGGCATCTGGCTCGGCCGGGGCGCGAATGCCAGGGGCTTCTTGCCAACGAAGCGTGGTTTGACTGGCGAGAATCTTTAAATCGCTCGAAAAGCCTGTTGCTGGTCGAGCTCGACCAAAGACTTTGCCGGTTGAATCATAACGCCCGCCCTTGGCCACGGCCTGGCCAAAGCCCGGCACAAAGGCCGAGAACACCAGACCGGTGTGATAATTGAAGTCTCGCAGCTCGGCGAGGTCCAGGTGCAGATGCACCTCAGGGAAGCGCTGCTGTACGGCTTCAGCTACCTGCTCAAGCCGATCAAGTGCAACGAATACTTCTTGCGGTACGCCTTGAAAAGCGTTTTTCCACTTGGCCAGTTCTTCGAATTTACCCGCGCAACGCGGCAGCGAAGAGAACCATTGCCTGAAAGGCTCAGCCAGGCTGGCTGTGGTCAGCCATTGTGCGAGGTCCGGCAGTGCCCGACGGCGCAACAGCTGGAAGAGTTCGGCCTGTTCGTCTTCGCCAAGGCCAGAAGCTTCGACCAGCGCTTGATAGATGCCAATGTGACCGAGATCCAGAGTAATGCGCTCAAGGCCAGCCTTGTTCAGGCTGGTCAACATCAGAGCCACCACTTCGATGTCACTACTGGCGCCGGAGTAACCATAGAGTTCGGCACCGATCTGAATCGGGCTGCGAGACGACAACAGGTGTGTCGTCTTGGCGTGCAATACATTGCTGGAATAGCAGTAGCGTGCCACGCCCTGTTTGGGCAGGGAGTGGGCGTCCATCCGAGCGACCTGCTGAGTGTTATCGGCACTGAGGCCCATCAACCGGCCCGTGGCCTGGTCTGTCAGCTTGTAAGTGAGCAGATCAAGATCATGACCGACTCCGGTCAGCAGGGATTCCAGGTACTCGGCACTGGGGGGTATGACCAGGTCATAGCCCCAAAGGCGGTATTCATCCAACAGCAGGCGGCGCAGCGCTTCGATACGGGCGGCCTCTGGAGGCAGGATTTCTTCGATTCCGTCTGGCAGCAGCCAGCGTTCTGCAATGGTCATGCTGGAATTCGATCTCTCTTTGCAAGGTCTATAAATTCACTAGACATAAAAAAACCGGGCGAAGGGCCCGGTTAACCAATTCTACACTTGGGACCGCCCGGCCCCAAGCTTTTTTCGACTTTTTCACATCAAACTGCGATCACTCGCTGGTGTCGTTGCGGCCAGACGAAGAGTTCAGATATTGGAAGAACTCGTTGCCGGGCTCCAGCACCATGATATTGCCACCACCACTGAAGCTGTCTTCATAGGCGCGCAAGCTGCGGTAGAAGGAGTAGAATTCCTGATCACGCGTAAAGGCATCTGCGTATATCCGTGTGGCTTCGGCATCACCTTCACCACGGATGTTTTCCGCTTCACGGAAAGCCTCGGCAAGAATCACGGTTTCCTGGCGGTCAGCCGAGGCACGAATTTCTTCGGCCTGACGCTCACCGTTGGAGCGAATGCGGCGTGCTTCCTGGTTACGGTCTGACCGCATCCGGCGGAAAACGTCCTGGGAAACTTCGCGTGGCAAATCGATCGCTTTCACCCGGATGTCCAACACTTCGATGCCGAGTTCGCTCTGTGCGAAACTATCGATCGACTGTGTTACCTGGCGCATCAGCAAATCACGCTCACCTTCGTCTTCGATACGACCACCAGTAGAAAGCGGCTCATCTTCACTGCGACCAGAGACCACTTCACGCAGGGTACGCAGACCAAAGGCGTCCCTCAAGCCAGCATTAACCCGGCTTTGCAGGATCTGGTTGGCACGAAACATATCGCCACCACCGGTAGCAGTATAGAAGTCACGAGTGTTCTTGATACGCCACTGGATGTAGGCATCGACCTCCAGACCTTTCTGCTCGCTGGTGATAAAGCGCTCAATGTCGCTGTCCAGGGTGATCAGACGGCCCTCAAACTTCCGAACTTCCTCGATAAAAGGGATCTTGAAGTTCAAGCCCGGCTGTACGTCAGGGTTCATCACCTCACCAAAGCGCAGTTTGATGGCACGCTCTTTCTCAGTGACGATATAAACACTCTGCAAACCGACAAACACTACTGCTGCCAGGACGACCAGAGCCAAAACATTACGATTACTCATGATTCTGCTCCTCAGTTGCCACGACGACGGTCGATTTCACGCAGGATTTGATCAGTCAGGTTGCTGATTTCACCGCTCGACATGCTGTTGAATGCTCCACTGCCAATACTGCCGGCACCGGTGCCGACGTTGGTGCTGGAACCACCGCCACCGCCACCCGCACGCAATTGATCCAACGGCAAATACAGCAGGTTGTTACCACCGCCTTCTACATCGACCAGGACTTTATTGGTTCTGGCGTAAATATTACCGATGGTTTCCAGATACAAACGCTGACGCGTCACTTCTGGAGACTCCTGATACGCCATCAACACGCTGTTGAAGCGGTTGGCTTCACCCGTTGCCCGTGCAATGACTTGCTCACGGTAACCCTGTGCTTCTTCCAACTGCCGACGTGCACGACCCTCAGCCACTGGCAAAATCTGGTTGGCATAGGCCTGTGCTTCGTTGATCAAACGCACTTCGTCCTCTCGGGCGATAATAACGTCGTCAAAGGCGTCCTGTACCGCAGAGGGTGCCGAGGTATCATTAATGTTCAATTGCGACAGCTCGATACCAACATCATAAGAAATGAGGTAGTCCTGGAGGCGTTCACGCACAGAGGCACGAATCTGATCACGACCAACGGTCAGAGCCTGTTCCAGGGTGGCACTGCCAATCACATGGCGCAGGGCAGACTCAGCGGCATTGGCCAGAGTGGTTTCAGGACTTTGCACGTTCAGTGCGAACTGACGCGCATCCACCGCACGGTATTCCACCGTCATGGATACGGAAACGATGTTCTCGTCACCGGTCAACATGCTGGCTTGATGGCGGTAGTTCCTGACCGTGGTCACGTTGACTTTTTGATCAACAGTGTCGATGAAAGGAATCTTGAACTGCAGGCCTGGTGGTTGCAGCGAATGGAACTTGCCCAGCCGCAGTACGACAGCCCTCTCGGATTCATCCACCACGTAAATGGAGTCATAAACTGCGAAAGCTACCAGCAGTACTGCGAAAATGCCCAGTATGGAAGCGAAGCCAGCACCACCGGTGCCACCGGAGCTGGAACCTCCACCTTTGCCGCCGCTGCCACCGAACAACTTGCCCAGTTTCTCATTGATTTGTTTGAACAAGTCGTCCAGATCCGGGGGTCCATCGTTGCCTTTACGGCGACGGTTGCCCCAAGGGTCCTGGTCGTTGTTGTTGTTCCCATTTGGTGGTTCGTTCCACGCCATGGTCGTCTCCGTTTTTCTCAGATTGTTAGTCGGTTAAGTTGCCCACCCGCAGCAGCAGGTGTCAATGTTCGTAAAACGGCTTCGGCTCACTGAGCCCAAAGCGATCCTCGGCAATGCCATTTTTCTTGACCAATTGCCGCAGATCCTTCTTCTGTATGCGAATGTCCAACCAGATATTCCCGGAATCGTCATAATTTTCCGCCAGTACCGCGTTTTGCGCGTACAGAGCAGCGCGAAAAGCTGACTCACTCGGTTTTACGGCGAGCCGCTGGGCGATCACTTCATCGCCAAGCAGTTCGCCTATCGCCTGCTGGATGAGCGCAAGTCCTTGTCCAGTATGGGCTGAAACCCAAACCCTGACAGGTTGCCCTCGGTCACCACGCTCAATCACGGGGGCAAAATCGTCCAGTAAATCGATCTTGTTGAACACCTCCAGTCGAGGTATCTCGTCTGAGCCTATCTCGGCCAACACCGTTTCAACCTCAGACATGTTCTCGGTGCGGTTTTCATCGGCACTGTCGATCACATGCAGCAGCAAATCTGCCTCGGCGGTCTCCTGCAAGGTCGCCTTGAAAGCCTGCACCAGTTTGTGTGGTAGATGCCGAATAAAGCCTACCGTATCGGCCAGCACGATGTCGCCCATATCGGGGATCGACAACCGGCGCAAGGTTGGGTCCAGTGTCGCAAACAGTTGATCGGCAGCGTAAACCTCTGCCTGTGTCAGAGCATTAAAGAGTGTGGACTTGCCCGCGTTGGTGTAACCCACCAACGAAACCGTTGGGGTATCCGACCGTAAACGAGCACGCCGACCCTGGTTACGCTGACGCTCTACTTTTTCAAGGCGGCGATGAATGGTGGTGATCCGTGCTTGCAACAAGCGTCGGTCAGTTTCCAGCTGGGTTTCACCCGGGCCGCGTAAACCAATGCCGCCTTTTTGTCGTTCAAGGTGGGTCCAGCCACGCACCAGGCGAGTGCTCTGGTACTGCAACTGGGCCAGCTCAACCTGCAATTTACCTTCATGGGTGCGTGCACGTTGCGCAAATATGTCGAGAATCAGGCCGGTTCTGTCGAGCACTCGACACTCCACAGCGCGCTCTATATTGCGCTCCTGCGAAGGGCTTAGGCTGTGATTAAACAGAACCAGATCGGCATCGGTTGCTTTGACCGCGATCTTGATCTCGTCCAGTTTGCCAGAACCGACAAAAAACTTGGGGTGCGCAGACTTCCGGCTGCCACCGATGATGGCAGCCGGACTGCCACCGGCTGAGGTCACGAGCTCTTCAAATTCCTGGGGGTCTTCGCGATCTTCGGACTCTGGAAAATCAATGTGCACCAGAACCGCACGATCTCCCCCTTCTGCACGCTCAAAAAACAATTAGACTCTCCGCTGCTTCTTTACCCAACACTCAATGGCGCCGGGTTGGAAGCGCCACCATTACTCGGCTGCAACGTCTTCGCCTTCGTGAGCGATCTTGACGTTGCGAGCCGGCACGACGGTCGAGATGGCATGTTTGTAAACCATCTGACTGACTGTATTCTTCAATAAAATAACGAATTGATCGAAACTTTCGATCTGACCCTGCAACTTGATACCGTTGACCAGAAAAATGGAAACCGGAATGCGTTCTTTCCGTAACGCGTTGAGGAAAGGGTCTTGTAGAGAATGCCCTTTTGACATCTTGGACTCCTTTTTTTAAGGATTATAGTAGTCGTTGATAGCGTCACCGCTGTCGGTACTGAATGTGGCAGAGTGTAGCCTTACACTGGCAGAATGGGAACGAAAACCGACCCCTTAACGCCCATATAGAACCACTTCTTACCCCGTTTCAACCAACACCAGAAACCAGACAACGGTTAACCGGGTGTTTCTGAACCAGCGTCGCCATAGCGCTTCACTGTGCTGTTACGACAAAAAGTCTGGCAGGCCACCCAGGGCCGACAGAAACAAACCACTGCTATTGTAGGTGATAAACCTACCGCTTTGCACGCTCGGTCATACGTCAAGGCCCGCTTTACGCAACCTTTGCCAGGCCCGTTCTTCAAGCCTCGGTGCCGAGCTGTCGAGCCAGGTCAAATCGGGCCAGCGCCGCAGCCAGGTCAACTGGCGCTTGGCCAGTTGGCGGGTCGCGATGATGCCACGCTCAGTCATCTGTTGGTAAGACCACTCACCGCTCAGGTAGTGCCACATCTGCCGGTAACCCACCGAACGGATGGACGGCAGGTCAGGGTGCAAGTCACCCCGTTCAAAGAGCTGGCGAACCTCCGCCTCAAACCCCTGATCAAGCATCGCTTTAAACCTGAGAGCTATACGCTGGTGCAGCACAGCTCGATCATCCGGCGCCACACAAAGCTGCACCAACCGCCAGGGAAAGGCGGCCAGGGCCTCACTCGAAAGCGACCCCTGCCCATCGTTGACAGATTCCGCCCAGAACCGGGATATTGGCCTGCCACTGGCCCGGTAGACCTCCAGTGCTCGCAATACGCGCTGCGGGTTATCCCGATCTATACGTGCCCAGGCCTCAGGGTCCACCTCTTTCAGCTCAGCCAATAATGGGGCCAAACCTTCCTTCTGCAAGACCTGGTGCATGGCTTCGCGTATTTCCGGGTGCGCGCCCGGCATGGTTGCCAAGGGTTCCACCAACGCCTTGTAATAAAGCATAGTGCCGCCGGTCAGCAAGGGGATTTTGCCTCGACCTGTAATGGACTGAATGGCGGTGAAGGCATCTTCACGAAAACGAGCAGCAGAGTAGGCTTCTGCCGGGTCGATCAGATCGATCAGGTGGTGCGGGTAGCGGCGACGCAATTCGGCATCGGGCTTGGCCGTGCCGATGTTCATGCCTTTATACACCAGTGCGGAGTCTACACTGACAATCTCGCACCCCAGTCGCTCGGTCAGTGCCAGTGACAGGTCCGTTTTGCCGGCAGCCGTTGGGCCCATGAGAAAAATGGCCGTCGGTTTGTCAGCGCTCACTAACGGCCCCTCAAAAAGAGCTTATCCAGATCGAAGAGGCTGAGTGCAGCCCAGGTCGGCCGGCCATGGTTGCATTGCCCACTGCGTTCGGTTCGCTCCATATCACGCAGCAGGGCATTCATCTCTGGCAGGTTCAATTTGCGGTTAGCCCTGACAGAGCCATGACAAGCCATGGAGGAAAGAATTTCATCGCGACGGGCCATAATGGCATCGGAAGTCTGGTGTTCGATAAAATCATTCAGCAGGGTACGCACCATGGGTTCGACTTCTGCCTGTTGGAGAAATACCGGCGTCTGCCGCACGACCAATTGCTCTGGCCCCAATCGCTCTACCACCAGCCCGAACCGGGTCAGCAGGTTGCCAAATTCTTCAGCGGCTTCTGCCTCACCTTCACTGACCGCAATGCGCTGCGGCACAAGTAAAGGCTGAGACTGCACACCCTGTTCGTCGTACTGTCGTTTGAGACGCTCGTAAGTAATGCGCTCATGAGCGGCATGCATGTCGACCACAATGAGACCATCGCTGGACTGGGACAAAATATAAATGCCATGCAACTGGGCGACTGCAAATCCCAAAGGGGGGACATCCCCTTCGGCTGCAGGCAACGGCTGGGGTGGTGTCGGTGAAACAGGGTTCATCGACGGTTGCTGCAGCGCCTGATAAAAAGCCACCTGCTCGGACACGGGCACATTGGTAGTTGGGTCAGCCGAGCGGTAAGCCGAGCCAGGCCTTGACTGTTCAGGCCCGCTGGCTGGAGACATGTCCATACGCTGCTGACCACCAAACTCACCTGCCAGGACACCAGAGGCTCGTGGCTGATCGGCTCTGGCTTGCATCTGCTGCTGCACATCCGGCCGTGACTGGGCCAGAATGCGATGCAACTGCCGAAACAAGAAATCGTGTACCAGGCGTTGTTCACGAAATCGGACTTCATGCTTGGTCGGATGCACATTGACGTCTACGCCAGCCGCATCCAGCGTCAAATAGAGCACAAAACAGGGGTGTCGGCCGTGGTACAGCACATCGCGGTAGGCCTGTTTGACGGCGTGGGCGATGACTTTATCCCGCACCACCCGGCCATTGACAAAAAAGTACTGCATGTCGGCCATGCTGCGCGAAAAGGTCGGCAAGCCCACCCAGCCGAAAAGATGCAAGCCTGCTGCCTCGACGTCTATGGCGAGGGCATTCTGCATAAAATCCGGGTTGAGCAATTGCGCGACACGCCGCTCCTGCTCGAGAGCGCTTCTCGCGGCACGCAACGAGTAAAGGGTACGATTGTTGTGACGCAGACTGAAGGCCACATCGAAACGGCTCAAGGCCTGGCGTTTGACCACCTCTTCCAGATGATTGAACTCGGTTTTTTCGGTGCGCATGAACTTGCGGCGGGCTGGGGTATTGAAGAACAGATCCCGCACTTCGACACTGGTGCCATCGGTATGAGCGGCGGGCAGAATTTCTGTACTCATGTCCTGGCCATGGGTGTTCACCTGCCAGGCTTCGCTCTGCTGGGCCGGTTTGGAGGTCAGCGTCAGGCGCGATACCGAGGCGATACTGGCCAGGGCTTCGCCACGAAACCCCAGGGAGGAGAGCGCTTCAAGGTCGTCAAGGTTATGAATTTTGGAGGTGGCATGACGACTCAGCGCCAACGGCAGGTCCTCCCTGCCGATCCCCGAACCGTTGTCGCGAATGCGGATCAGCTTGACCCCACCCTGCTCGATATCGACATCGATCCGGCTGGCGCCCGAGTCCAGGCTGTTTTCAACCAGCTCTTTTACCACCGATGCCGGGCGCTCGACGACCTCACCCGCGGCAATCTGGTTGGCAAGGCGAGGTGAGAGAATTTCAATACGGCCAGTCATGATGCCCTTCTGTTGCGTTCAACGGGAGGCAATACCATCAGGCGCCGGGGATCAATATAACCTGGCCGACCCGTATGGCAGTGCCATCCAGTTGGTTGATTTCGCGCAGGCGGTTAACGGAGGTGCCATTACGGGCTGCTATTGCGGAAAGCGTATCGCCTCGAACCACCGTGTATCGCCGCGTCTCATTGGCATTGCGTTGCTGCCAGGCAATGAGGGTCCCGGGTGGCGGGTTGCGCCCGAACCAGTTAACGATTCCGGTTCGAACCGCCGTGGCCAACTGCCGCCGATGCGCCGCTGAGCCAAGGTTGGCTTCATCGCGAGCGTTTGAGATAAAGCCGGTCTCTACCAGGATTGACGGCACATCGGGCGAGCGCAATACGGCAAAGCCAGCCTGCTCGACATTGGTTTTGTGCGGCCTTGCCACCTGCTTCATTTCATTCAGTACCGAGGTGCCGATATCCATACTGGTGCGCAGAGTAGCCGTCATCGACAGATCGACCAATACCGAGCGCAACACTTCGTCCTTGTCCTGCAAGCTGATGCCGTAAATACCACCAATGACATCGGCTTCGTTCTCCGAGTTCGCCAAAAACTGGGCCATGGCGGACGTAGCACCCCGTGTCGACAGCGCAAACACCGAGATGCCGGACGGTTGTGGCGTGGTAAAGGCATCGGCATGAATGGAGACGAAGAGATCGGCATTGTTCTGCCGAGCCAGCTCACGACGACGCTGCAGTGACAGATAGTAGTCGCCCGTCCGTATCAGGAAAGGTTCGTAACCGGGGATCTCATTCAGTTGATTGTAGAGTTCACGAGCAATGGCCAACACCACGTTTTTTTCCACCAGGTTTCGCCCAATGGCACCCGGGTCTTCTCCACCATGGCCGGCATCAATGGCAATGACGATATTGCGCCTTTGCTCATTCAGATCGCTGGCCCGACGAGTCACCTGACGTTCTTCTGGCTCCATGGCAAGGCCGGGTGGTCGCTCCAGATCAAGCACCAGGCGATGCCCGTATTGTTCGTTGGGTTTCAGGCTGAAACTGCGCGGTGTTAAATCGGCCGAGAGATCCAATACCACCCGCAAGTCACCGCCTTCCCGCAGGGCACTGCGAATGCGTGATATACCACTATTGTTCAAATCCAGAGAAGAGAGGTTCGCAGAAAGCCTGGCATTGCTGATGTCTACAACCACCCGGCTGGGGTTTTGCAGCACAAAAACACGATGCTCCACCGGGCCGCTCAAATCGAGCACCAGCCGGGTGTTGTCTGGCGCTGGCCACAGACGCGCACTATCGATGGAGACGGCGAACGCTGCTTGCGACAACAAAGTGACCAGCAGGAAAAAGATGACGCGCATTACTGTCTGGTCTCCCAAACGGATTCTAACTGTTGACTCAAACGGTAACCCTTTTCGCTGACCGCTTCGATGCCGAGCTTGCGCCCGCCATCGGCTTCTTCAAAATGTACAATAACATCGGCGCTGGGCAAGACACCCAGGCCACGCTCTGGCCATTCCACCAGCCAGGCGGTGTTCGGCTCGAGATAATCACGCAGGCCCAGGTATTCCAGCTCTTGCGGATCCGCAAGGCGGTATAAATCGATGTGAACCAGCAACAGCTTTTCACACTCATAGGGCTCGAGCAGAGTGTAGGTGGGGCTCTTGACACGATCGGACCAACCACAGCCTTTTATCACAGCCTGACTGAGCGTTGTCTTGCCCATCCCCAGGGTGCCATTCAAATACAGAACAGCACCGGCTTCATTTTGTAATGCAGTGGCCAATGCCTGACCAAAGGGCGCCATTTGAGCCTCTTCCAGGGCAACCGAAAACACTCTGATTGTTTCTCCATTTAAGCCGATACGACAGATTGTACCATTGGTTGCCTTCTACTCGGCAATTCCGCACACTTTGCGACCCAAACTTTCCAGACTTTTGTTATAGATGAGCGATGATACCAGGGCACCTCCGGCGTTGAACACCGCTGAGCTCGCCAAAGACATCAAGCAGGAGGCGATAGCACTGGGCTTTCAGGCCGTACACCTGGGACCGGTCAGCACTGAACAGAGCCGGCCGGCCTATGAGGCCTGGTTGGCAGCGGGTTATCAGGGCACCATGGATTGGATGACGCGCAACCTCGACAAACGCTTCGATGGCGCCAAACTGCACCCGGGTGCACGCACTGCCATCACGGTACGAATGGATTATCGCCCGGATGGGCCCATGCAGGCCATACTGGATCAGCCAGAGCTGGCCTATGTATCACGCTACGCGCTCGGCAGAGACTACCATAAGCTGATGCGTAAACGCCTGACCGAACTGGGTAAACGAATTGAAAGCCGAGTCGGCGAACACGGTTACCGCGCCTTCGTCGACAGCGCCCCCGTCATGGAGCGCCAACTGGCGCAACAGGCCGGCATGGGCTGGCTGGGCAAGAACACCCTGCTGCTGAACCACCAGGCTGGCAGCTGGTTTTTTCTGGGCGAATTGTTTACCAACCTCGATCTGCCACACGACCCACCCTTCGAGACCGACCATTGCGGCAGTTGTACCCGTTGCCTCACAGTTTGCCCAACCGATGCCTTTGTCGATGAAGGCGTGCTCGATGCCCGACGCTGCATCAGCTACCTGACCATAGAACACGACGGTGCCATCGACCCGGAACTGCGCCAGCAGATGGGCAACCGCATTTACGGCTGCGACGACTGCCAGATGGTCTGCCCGTTCAACCGCTTCAGCAGTACAACCCCGCAGGCCGATTTCCAGCCCCGCCATGGACTGGATCAGGCGCCCTTGCTGGAACTGCTGGCCTGGCAAGAGGAAGAATTCCTGAAAAAAACCGAAGGCTCCGCCATTCGTCGAATTGGCTACGAGAAATGGCAGCGTAATCTCCTTATCGCCATGGGCAATGCGCCCTATACTGACGCCAACATTGAGGCGCTGAATGCACTGCAGCCGGCCAGCCCCATGGTTCAGGAGCACCTGAACTGGGCCCTTGCCGAGCAACACAGAAAAGCCAAAGAAGGCAAAGAGAACTCATGAACCACATCATCAGAACCCTGCGCTTGATTGCTTTGATCGGGCTCTTACTGTTCGGCTTTCTGCTGATCGCTTATCACCACCTGGCGTCGTTGCTGTCACGCAAGGCCCGGCGAGATGTGCACCAGGTAGCAAGAATCTGGTTCCGCAGCCTGCTTGCTGTCATGAACGTCAAGGTCACCACCCAATTGACGGAGGTTGAGCATCGCGGCTTGATCGTTGCCAATCATTTAAGTTGGCTGGATATTCCGGTGCTGGGCAGTGTGTTGCCCACCTACTTTCTGAGCAAGGCAGAGGTACGGCGTTATCCGCTGATTGGCTGGCTGGCGAATCAGTCGGGAACTCTGTTCATTGAGCGCGGCAGCCACCAATTGGAGGTGGTACGAGACCTGATGCAAAGCCGCCTGACCGAGGGGCATTATCTGACTTTTTTCCCGGAAGGCACTACCGGCGATGGCCTCACCATGAAGCCGTTCCACCCACGCCTGTTCGCCGCCGCCATAGACACCGGGTTACCAGTCTTCCCGGTAGCTCTGGACTACAGGAACGACAGAACCAAACCACAACAACCCATAGCCTTCGGCAATGAGTCGTTCGCGGGCAATGTGTGGCGGGTACTGGGCGAGTGGCGCACCGATGTCCACGTAACAGCCTACCCACCCCTGGAAAGCGCAGGCATGCCGCGGCGGGCACTGGCCGACCAGAGTCGCCGAGTAATCGCCGAGGGACTCGGGCTCGAGATTGACGACCAGGTTCAAGTTTGAGTCTTCGGCTGGTTTAGCTTTTCGGCGAAACCCGCGCCCGCTACTGGGTGGCCCCTCCTCCGTCCCGAATGGGGGTGTATCCGGCAGCAAGCACGTTTCCACTGGCGAGGAATATGAACAACCAGCGGATCAAGCCAACTCAATCGATATCAAAGAGGCATCTCCCGGTGCCAACCCATGAAAAGCAGCCACGAAGTCGTCCTGTTGGCTGAGGGGGAGTTGGACGGTGAGGCTGACGTGATCTGTGTAGAGAGGGTCTGTGAAGGGGTGACTGGCTTCGTCGAGTAGGCGGCGTACCTGGCTTTCGAGGGCGAAGGGGAACTGCAGTTGCAATTGGATTTGGGCTTCGAGGGTTTCGTACTCGGCTCGTTCGAGGGCTTTGGCTACGGCGCCTCCGTAGGCTCGGGCGAGGCCGCCGGCGCCGAGTTTTACGCCGCCGAAGTAGCGGACTACCACCGCCAGAACGTTTTCCAGGTGTTTGTGTTGAAGGACATTGAAAATGGGTTTGCCGGCGGTGCCTGAGGGTTCGCCGTCGTCACTCATGCCGCTATCGCCATTGGCGTAGAAGGCGAAGCAGAGGTGGCGGGCGTCCGGGTAGTCGGCTCGTAATTGCTCCAGGCGAGCCTGGGCGGTTTTTCGGTCTGCTGTGGGTTCTACCCAGGCGAGGAAGCGGCTTTTCTTGATCTCGAGTTCGGCGAATGCCGGGCCTTTCAGGGTTTGCATTAGCCGAACCACCAGGCGCGGTCATTGCTGACCAGTTCGAACAGCTTGTGGTGGCCTTTTTCGGCCGGGTGAATGCGGTCGCCCTGCATCAGCTCACGACGGTATTGTACGTCTTCGACCAGGTTGGTGAAGACATCGATGTAGGGTACGCGCGCCTTCAGGCAGACTTCGTGAAAAACCTGGTTCAGACGCTTCAGGCGAGCGTTCTGGCCCGGGTCGTAGACGGCTGGAGGGCCAACCATCAGTACCTTATAGAGGCCTTGTACCGCTTTGATGATGGTGACAAGGTGTTGCATCGACTCCCTGGCCGATAGTGGCGCTGCTTCGCCCTTACCGATGGCATCGGTCAGGCCAAAACAGAGCAGCAGGCGGTTGTCGACCCCCCCTGGCAGGCGCGGTTTAAGTTCGGGCAGGCGCAGCGCAATATCCGCACTGGTTTCGCCCGGAACGCCCAGGTTATAGGCTAAAAGCGGACCGTGGTCGGCAACTACTTGGCGTAGCAATTGGTCTGCCCAGCTTTCACCCGGATTCGCGCCTATACCTTTGGCCATGGCATCGCCTAGAATACACACATTCAAATCAGTCATTGTGACTCACTGCGTCAAGACAGAAGAAAGGCCCACTGTTTCTGTGCCTGCCAGGGAAGTATATCGGCAGTGTGGGTTAAAGATGAACCATTCACCTCCAGGAAAGGATGAACGATGAACCAGAGGATCACACTGTTAGTCGCCAGTGCGCTGTGCTGTGCTGGCGGCCTGCAATCTCAGGAGCTGCAACCGGCCAATACGGTGATATTGCCGGCCATCGGTTCCAACCCCGAGACTGGGCTCCAGTATGGTGCCTATGTGATGCGCCAGTTTGCCCAGACGGAGGCAAATAGCCCGGCGGACCGGCTGGAAATGGTGATTCAGGGAACCACTAAAGGCCAGTTTCAGGCCTATTTCTGGCCCAACCTCTTTTTCAGCGAGGGCGACTGGAACCTGACTGGGCAACTGGGTGGCCGCTTCTGGCCAACGCCTTACTACGGACAAAGCAACGATACCCCCCTGGATGCCGAGCCCGAAACCTATGAACTGACGGCCTTCGATAGCGAGATAGGGGCTTCCTATCGCATCAGGCCTGGCGTTCGCCTGGGGTTGTTGGCTTTTGCAGACTACGAGAGCATTTCGGATGACCCTGATAACCCACTGCTCAACAGCAGTGTACGTGGTTTCGATGGCGGCTTTTATACGGGCCTTGGGGCTTTTGCTACCTGGGATACTCGCAACAACAGAGACTGGCCAACCGAAGGCTATCTAACTTACCTCGCCGGGCGTCAGGCCATTGGTTTGATGGGCTCCGATTCGGACTTTGGCGGCGTCAGCTTTCGACAACGCGGCTACTTTGCCGTGGGTGATGATGTGATTGCCCTTGGCTTGAACTATGAGTTTGGTTGTATCACCACACCCTTTACTCGCTTGCCCCGCCCCTATGGCTCAACCAGCTTGCGCGGTGCCAATGGAGCCTTGTGGATAGACCACCACATGCTGGGCACTCAGGCCGAGTACCGCAAAACGCTGACAGATCGCTGGGCCATGACCGGCTTTCTGGATACCGCTCAGGTTGCACCGACCATTGATGGTTTTGGCATCGATCGCTCCCACCTGAGTCTGGGTGCCGGTATACGTTATGCCACGATGGAAACCAGCCGGTTCAATATACGGGCAGACATCGGTTGGGTTGATTTTGAAACGGTCGGATTGGTGATCAGTGTCGGCGAGGCTTTCTAGAAGGGTTATACACAACCGGCCCCGGTTCCACGGGCCGGTTGTGAAGGACATCAACTACGCTTCAAGTTATCGAGATACTTCTCGGCATCCAGAGCGGCCATGCAGCCTGTACCGGCAGACGTAATGGCCTGGCGGTAGACGTGGTCCATGACATCACCCGAGGCGAAAACGCCTTCGACGCTGGTGGCGGTGGCGTTGCCTTCAAGGCCGGATTTGACCTTGATGTAGCCGCCAGCCATGTCCAATTGCCCTTCGAAGATCTGGGTGTTGGGCGTGTGACCAATGGCGATAAAAACGCCATCGAGCTTCAGTTCTTTGGTGCTGTCACCATCGGTGCTTTTAATTCGCACGCCCGTTACGCCCATTTGATCGCCCAGCACTTCGTCCAGGGTATGGTTCCAGTGCAGTACGACTTTGCCCTCTTCCACTTTTTCCATCAGCCGATCCGCCAGAATTTTCTCTGAACGGAAACTGTCGCGGCGGTGAATCACATGCACCTTGCTGGCAATGTTGGCCAGGTAGAGCGCCTCTTCAACGGCCGTATTGCCACCACCGACAACACAGACTTCCTTGTTGCGGTAGAAGAAGCCGTCACAAGTGGCACAGGCCGAGACGCCCTTGCCCTTGAAGGCCTCTTCACTTTCCAGACCCAGATAGCGGGCACTGGCACCGGTACTGATGATCAGAGCATTGCAGGTGTAGGTGCCTTGATCGCCGGTCAGACGGAAGGGGCGCTGCGACAGGTCTGTAGTGTGAATGTGGTCAAAAATCACCTGGGTGTTGAAGCGCTCGGCGTGCGCCTTCATTTCTTCCATCAATTCAGGGCCTTGCAGCTCGGCATGGCCGCCGGGCCAGTTCTCGACTTCAGTGGTGGTGGTCAACTGGCCACCCATCTGCATGCCAGTGATCAGCACCGGGTTCAAGTTGGCGCGAGCGGCGTAGACGGCCGCAGTGTAGCCTGCAGGCCCTGAGCCTAGAATGATCAGATCGTGGTGTTTATCGCTCATTATGTCCTTTGTCCTGATTCAAGAGTGAGGAAGTAAAAACTGGGCATAGGATGGCGTCTGAATCGATAGATTCAAGGTTGGTGTAACTATGATCCCAATAAAGAAAGACAATGGCTGACGAATCAGCCAAAAATAATAAAGAGTGCCAGCACAACCAGCCAGAGTATTTGCGCCCGTTTCAGCAACAACAACAGGTCTTCTGGTCGTTGAGCGCTTGATTCAGCCGGCAAAGCAGCCTTGATTCCGGACCAGAGAAACGCCCGATCGGTTATCTCGAATTCACGCACTCGGCGCAGCCAGATGGCAAAGGTATGGGCAAAGTTACCCACCAGGCCCATGGACAAGACCAGCAAACGGACGGGTATCCAGTTGACCGCATGGCGAAACTGGATCGCCACGCTGGCGCCGTTGTGATAGCGGAACACCGGCTCGAGCAACACCAGCAAACCCACCAGTAACACGCCAGGAATGCCGAATGCGACAAACCAGAAGAAACTGACGAAGAAACGTTGGAACAACTGGAAAGCCAGACCCTCTTTCAGGGCTTCGTCCATGGTGTCGGTGCCATTTTCATAGAGCCCCTCGGGCAAGCCTAGGTGCTCGATGCCAAACTGATAGGCGCCTTCATCATCACCATCGGCCCGAAATTGCCGATAGCGCTTGAGTTGGTCGACCTGATCGCCAGGCCCAAAAGCCAACACCAATGCCAATATACTGAGCAGCAAAGTCAGCAACCAACTATCAACCCACCAGAGTACCAGCGCAGCCAGAAAGACCGGCCCAAGCAACATGGCGAGGAAAACGGCATTGCTGACACCAAAGCGCTCAACCTGACGATCTACCCATTGCTGCATGGGCTGAGTGCTGGGCAAATGGTGACCGGTGATGCTCAGAGCGATCAACCACGCCAGGATTGCTGCCAAGAAAACCATGCAGGTGTCTCCATTACCAAAGGTATGCGCAGATTAGCACCTCTGGCAGCGCGGCAAAAGTCACCATTGGCGCAACCGAATCCGATCCCTATAATGCCCAGCCACGTTTCTGACAACAGTAGCTGCCATGACCATTGCCGACACCCCTTATTACGACACCCTGAAACTGCAATTGATTCGCAGCGTGCAGTTTGCACTGGAGGAAGACATTGGCAGTGGCGATATCACCGCTGAATTAATACCGGAACACCAGCAAGCCAAAGCCACCCTGATCACCCGTGAGCCGGGTATTCTCTGCGGTCGCGAGTGGGTCGATGAAGTTTTTCGACAGTTGGACCCCAAAATACAACTGGTCTGGCACAAGGCAGATGGTGACCGCCTTGAAGCCAATGACTGCCTGCTGACCCTCTCCGGCCCCGCACGCAGTCTGCTCACCGGTGAACGCACTGCTCTGAATTTCCTGCAAACCCTCAGCGGCACGGCAACGGCTGCTGGCCATCTTGCCGATTCGGTAAAAGGTACCGGCATGACCATCCTGGACACCCGCAAGACCCTGCCCGGTCTGCGCCTGGCACAGAAGTACGCTACCTGGATAGGCGGCTGCCAGAACCACCGCCTTGGCCTGTACGATCAGTTCTTGATCAAGGAGAACCACATCGCAGCGTGCGGTGGTATTGCTGCTGCTATTGCCACAGCGCGAAACCTGCACCCGGAAAAAACCGTTGAGGTAGAAGTAGAGAACTTTGAAGAACTGGACCAGGCCCTGAGTGCCGGCGCTGACATCATTATGCTCGATAACTTCACCCCGGATCAGACCATTGAAGCGCTGAAGCACGCTCGTGGCAAAGCCAAACTGGAGAGCTCAGGAAACCTGGATCTGAGCCAGATTCAACAGATGGATCCGGCGGCCCTACCCGATTACGCATCGGTTGGCGCCATCACCAAGCACATTCAGGCACTGGATCTGAGCCTGAGGCTGGACATTGAGGCCAGTACAGCCAATTAACTGTCGCCGGGTACTTTTGATCGAAAAATCGTCAAATAGCCATCACTTTTGCGAGTCAATCGACATTGAAAGTGTGACACAGTTCACATTTTTTACATCAATGTGACACTTTCATCGCCCTTCGAAACCGGAATCGTATGCTCGCTTCATTCCAGCAAAGGTTTCGAGGGCTTTCCATTGCGCAATTGTCTACTACTGTCACTAAGCTTGTTGATAGCGGCCTCCAGTCAGGCTGGCAATCTGCAATATGTGGCGTCCGGCTCGACGCTGGTGACTGGCCCGATCAGTCATCCGGTGCTGGGACAAGGCAGTCAGCACAACCCGGCGGCTCTGGTCAATAACACCCATAGAGCCAGAATCAGCCTGATCGATGTCAACCTTGGCATAGCCGTTCAAGGCCTGGGCGAGTTCAATACCGCTTTTGAAGAACTCAGTGATCAACTGAACGAGATCGACCGAGTTTTCACCGCCTTTGGTGATGATAACGCGACCGTAGGGGAAGTACTCTCGGAAGTGAATGCTATGGAAGCCGCATTTGACACCAATGTCGAGAGACTGGCTGACAACCTCTACATTAAACCCCATTTGTTGATCAGCGCCCCCTTTACACCCCTGGATATCAACCTTGGCGACCAGGGCACACTCAGTGTCTCTGCCTCATCCCTGACTCAGGCAAGGGGCGGCTTGTTGCACGGCCCTATCGAATTCGAGATCAACGCCCAGACGGTTAACGATGCCAACGATGACGATATCGACCTGGATCCCATCGACTACCTGCGTACCACCTCCTCGGTCTACTTGAAACAGGCCCAGGTGTGGAACGCCAGCCTTGGTTATGCGCGGCCCTTGCCAGAAATGGCCCTGCTGGAGCGCAATGGCTTTGATGCGACCTTTGGTGCCCGAGCTACTCTGATCGGCTATCGTTTGCAAAAAAACCTCTATCCGCTGAAAAGCCTGGCCAGAGCAGCGACTGAAGACGATTCAGAGCTGTTCGACCAGATTGCCGCAGACATCCAGGACGGTTTTTCAGACTATCAGTTTACCGCCGCAGTAGACCTGGGCTTCAGCCTGACCCGAGGCAACAGCCAGTATGGCCTGACCCTCTACAACCTGAACAGCCCAAGTCTTCGCTACAACAGCCTGGGCGGAGATTGTGCTGCACTGGCAACGGAATCCGAGCAAACCAATTGCTTCCACGCCGAATACTTTGCCTCTGCCGGTGACATTGCTTTAAAAGAAGAGCATGTCATGTCACCGCACCTCACTCTGGACGCCAACCGCAGTTGGCTGAATCAACGCTTGATACTCGCCGGTTCTGCCGACCTGTGGCGCAAGACGGACCTCTTTGGTGAAACCCGTCAGGATTTAAAGGTCTCCTTTATTGCTCAACCCACCGCCTGGTATTGGCCCGGCATGAGGTTGGGCGCTGGCAAGGATCTGCAGGACATCGACGCCACCGCCCTTGGCGCCGGCCTGACGTTCTTCCGTTTCTTCCACCTGGACGCAGCCATGAATGCCGTCTGGGGAGACTTGAACAGTTCCGATGCAACCCGAGCGGGCAACGCACTGCGTAGCGCGCAGGTGGCCGCATCCTTTGATATTCGATTCTGACACCGGGCGCTGAACGCCTGACGTTATCGCACCCGATTGGAGGCACCATGACCATAAGACTTTTAACTCTGACCGCCGCCGCAACCACAGTATTGTTGGCTGGCTGCGACATGGCCGCTCAGGATGGCAGCGGCACAGACCAACGCCAGAGCATGAACGGCCTTGTGGTCGATGGCCGTGTCGCCAATGGCATCGTCTGGGTCGACCGCAATAACAACAACCGCATCGACGATTTCGAGCCCCGAGCGCGCACCGACAGCCAGGGCTACTACAGCTACAACCCGGAAACCGATACCGATTACTGCGCTTTCCCTGAGCAGGCATTTGAATACCGTTACTGCCTTCGCTATGGCAGTTCACTGGACCAGGCCGTTGTGCGCGTGCGCGGCGGCATTGATCTGGCTACGGGCGAGCGCCTGAAAGGCGTTATGGCCATGCAAACCAGCCTGGCAGATGCCAGTGAACAGCGTGATGACCCCAGAGTGCTCTCGCCCATTTCCAGCCTGATCGAAAGCGCCGGCAACGAGGTCAACCGCAATAATGTGCTGACGGCCCTGGGCATCAGTGAAGAGGACCTGCGCCTGGACTTCTCCGACCTGAGTGGCGACGGCGCCGAGCTCTATCGCAAACAACGCATGCTCGCTAATGCCGTTGCAGTACAAAGCCTGTTGGAAGTACTCAGCGATGTCGCTGACGACAGCGCCGGCAGCAGCCGCGAGCAGAAGCAACTGACCGTCCTGGCCACCCTGGCCGACAACCTGGCTGCCAACCCCGACAAGCGCCCAACTCGACTGGACGAGAGCGACATAAAAACCTTGATCAGCCAGTTGAAAACCGGAGAGGACGAGCGCTCGAATGCAGCCGCCACTCACCTGGCGAGCATGACCGAGCGCCTGAACCGGTCCGCCCCAAACGACAACGGCCAGACCGATAATAATGAAGCAGCACAGGATGTCATGAAGGCCATCAAGACCAATGAAATCCTGTTCCAGTTGGTCAAGAAAGACATCAAGGACCAGGATGCCAATGCCCGCACTGCACTTGGTGACAGCGGCTTCCTCGATGCCCTGGACAATGCCATTGGTAATCTTGGCAGTGACGACAACCTGGACATTCAAAGCGTCGTCAATGACATCAGCAAGAATGGCGCTACAGATGCTGCGACTCTGGTCGAAAATGCCAAACTGGTGACTACCACCTGGGGTGGTCAATGGTTTGTATTGCAGATCGGCGAGGCCGATGCCGATAAAGCCAACGCCGCAGAAAGCTATGTGGCCGTGCGCCTTGATGGCAATGCCAACAGCGACAGTGGGCGTATGGGTATCTGTGCCAATCTGATACGGGATGAAGACAAGAAGAACTACCCCAATGAGTTTTTCACCGGCAGTTGGATCAAACTTGGCGGTGGCACCCTGGCGCTGGACATAGACTACGAGGGTGTAGAAGTAGATGGCAAAATGAAAGCGCTCGCCAAAACCGAGAACGGCAGACCCATGTTCCGTTTCAGCACTGATATTGAAGAGTTCAGTGACCGCACTGAGGAGGCTGTGTATAACGCAACGGCTGTTGATTACTTGAAAGGCAGCAATCATGCTCGCCCTCAAAGCGTCAGCGACTGCGTTGGATTAAGTGAAGACGCTGATTTTATATCCGCACTTTCTGCCTCCTGAGCGTCAGTTATGGTCATGGAAAGTCACCCGGTATAGTCCGGGTCACTTTCTTTTTGATATCGACTGGTTTTTCTCCAGGCTTTTTATTCCCTACAGAGTCGCCTTCAACTATCTTAGATAACAGGTCAATTCGACGTTAACTCAGGTTTCAGGAACCTTATTATGAATCGATCACTGCTTGTCCTCGCCATTGCCGCAACCTTCGGCACGGCTTCCGCGAACTCCTTTACTGGTTTTGATGCTCAATCTTCCGCACTTGGCAATACCGGCGTAGCGTCTGCCTCTGCAGCCAACGCCAGCCAGTTCAATCCGGCCTTGCTGGCTTCCTATCAGGGTGAAGTGCGCTTCGCCATGACTCTACCCTCGATCAAAATTTACCTGGACGACTCCAGTGGCTTGATCAGCAGCGCCGTGCGCTTTACCGAAGAAGGCGGTACCCTGGATCAATTCGAGGCGGTGGACGCTGATGCCTTCAGCGATGCGGTGTTCGGCAACGCCGGTGCCGGTATTCGCTCGATGGAAGAGGTTCTGGATGATATCGCCAATGATCTGGCGGACTTGCAAGCCGCCATTGATGCGGTCGAAAACGATGTCGAGAACAATAACTCCGTCGATGAAAGCAACTACACCGCTCTGGTTAACGCCTCCGGTCAATTGACCAACAACACCACTGAGCTGGATGGTAAAACCCAGATAGCCTCAGAAGAATCGACCAAGCTACGCGACGTGGTTAGCGACACCCGCTCTGAGTTCCTGGGGCTGAACAACCGCCAGATCAACCTGGGCGCCGGGATGAACATTCTTAACGTGGCGCTGCCAAGAGACGGACTGGCCATGGGCATCAGCCTGTCCAACACCACCACGGTGGGTGCTTCTGCCTTGATCGTCGAGAGTGACTTTGACGAGGTCGGTTTCTTCCTCAATGACCTGACTGGCCTCAGCAATCAGTCCAACGAACTCAGCGGTGCCATGTTGAATCTGGCGCAAACCAACCAGCAAATCACCAATCACATTGGTGCATTGCCGCAAGAAGACGACTACGACAGCGCCAGCGAATTCGAGAACGACCTTGAGGCATGGTCAAACCAGCTGTCAGCCTTGAACACCCAACTGAACAACGACAAGGCGGTTGTAGATAACGAGCAACAAGCACTGGTCGATTACAACGGTACCTATTACAGCAACGGTGAAGTAACGGCGCCGGAACTGGAAGATTTCGAATCCGAGATCGAAGTAGTGGGTGCAAACATTACCGAGTTTGGCATCACCTTTGCGCGCCAGTTTAATTATATGGGTCACGACTTTGCCGCCGGCATTACGCCCAAACTGATGAACATCACAATCTTTGAAAGACGCTTTGGAATTGATGATTCCGATGCGGCTGACGACTTCGCCACCTTGATCGACCAGAACACCACGAGTTATTTCTCTGCCAACATCGATGTCGGTGTCGCCCGATACTGGGACGATGTCTGGTATGGTGATGTACGTGCCGGAATGGCGATCAAGGATTTGATCCCGCAGAACTTCGAATCCCAGAGCGGCGTCACTTTGAGGGTCAGGCCCAAGGTGCGCGTCGGCGCAGCCCACCTGACTCGCTGGACGACAGTCTCTACGGACCTCGACATTACCGAGAACCAGCCAATGCGGTATGGCACACCCACCCGCTACTTCGGTCTGGGGGTCGAGTACAACCAGTTTGATTGGTTCAAGCTGCGTGCTGGCTATCGTAACAACTTGAGTGTGGCCGACAGCAGTGTCGTCAGCGCTGGTTTTGGTATTACCCCCTGGGGCGTCGGGTTGGAGTTTGGTACCTGGTTCAAGCCGCGCTCGCTGGATAACTGGGATGAACTGGTTCAGGATGCTGGGGTTACGGCTCAGTTTTCTATGCAGTTTTGATTGAGGCTTTCGGCTTCATCTCCCCTCACCCCAACCCTCTCCCTGGGGTTTATACCCGCAAGGGTGAGAGGGTTGGGTGAGGGGTGGGTGGTGAGGGGGAAAACCCCAACCACCCACCAAACCACCCCACCTGTGTTAAACTAACCCCACACTCTACACCACAGTACCCTTATGCAAACCTACCTCGTCGGTGGTGCCGTTCGCGACGCCTTGCTGGGCCTTCCGGTCAAGGATCGGGACTGGGTTGTGGTCGGCGCAACACCCGAGCAGATGCTCGACCATGGCTACACTCAGGTCGGTGCCGACTTCCCGGTTTTTTTGCACCCCAACACCAAAGAAGAGTACGCCCTGGCTCGAACCGAGCGCAAAGCCGGCCATGGTTACACCGGTTTTGAGGTGCATTTTGCACCTGTCGTTACTCTGGAAGACGATCTGCTGCGCCGTGACCTGACCATCAACGCCATGGCGCAGGCAGAAGATGGCACTCTGATCGACCCATACCAGGGCCAGGAAGACCTGGAAAAACGCCTGCTCCGCCACGTCTCTGATGCCTTTCAGGAAGACCCTTTGCGAGTATTACGCGTGGCGCGTTTTGCCGCACGTTTCGATGCACTGGGCTTTGATGTGGCCGAGGAAACCCTGGCCTTGATGCGCGCCATGGTGGCCAATGGCGAGTTGAACTATCTTGTGCCGGAGCGCATCTGGCAGGAAATGTCGCGTGCCCTGCTTGAGCCCAGCCCGGACATCTTCTTTTGCGTGCTGCGCCGCTGTGGCGCGCTCAAAGTGATTATGCCAGAGCTGGATGCGCTTTTCGGCGTTCCCCAACCCATGCGCTGGCACCCGGAAATCGATACCGGCATTCATACACTAAAAGCCTTGCAACAGGCGGCAGCCTTGAGTGATCGACTTGAGGTACGCTTTGCCACCCTCTGTCACGATTTCGGCAAGGGCATGACCAACCCGGAATACTGGCCTTCACACCGTGGACACGAAGGGCTTGGCGCCGACGCCATCGCGAAACTGGCCAATGAACGACGTTGGCCCAAACACCTTGCCAGACTGGCCGAGCAGACCGCTCGTTACCACACTCACTGCCACAAAATTTCCGAGCTGCGCGCTGACACCCTGGTGCGCACCCTTGAAAAATTGAACGCCTTTCGCCAACCGCAAAACTTCGAAGACTTTCTGATTGCCTGCGAATCCGATGCACGAGGCAGATCTGGCCTTGAGCAACAGCCGTATCCTCAAGCAGACAAATTCAGAGCCTGCCTGCGTGCCTGTCAGTCCGTTGACCCTCAATCATTAATCGCAGAGGGTTATCAGGGAGCTGAGCTTGGGGAAGCACTGCATCAGGCACGCATCAGAGCCGTGAAAACGGAGAAAAAATCATGGTCGACATCCGACTGACCCTTGGCGAGGGTCACAACCAGCCAGTCGTTCTTATCACCGGGGCAGCACGCCGCGTTGGTGCAGAAACTGCTCGCGCCTTTCATCTGGCGGGCTTCAGAGTCATAGTGCATTACCGCAGCAGTGCGAACGATGCTGAGGCTCTGGTACACAGCTTGAACGAGCAACGCTCGGATTCCGCTCGAGCTTTGGCCTCCAGGCTAGAAGACGAAGTCAGCATTACCGAATTCGCACATGAGGCGATAGAACTTTATGGCCAGGTTGATGTATTGATCAATAACGCCTCCAGTTTTTACCCCACGCCTTTTGGCGAGATAGACCAGGCCGTCTTCCATGAACTGATGCACAGCAACCTGCAACTGCCACTGCTGCTCACTCAGGCCCTAGCGCCTGAACTGAAACGACAGCAGGGAGCCATCATCAATCTGGTGGATATTCATGCGGTTCGACCTCTGGCCAACCACCCTGTCTACGGCGCAGCCAAAGCGGGTCTGCTGAGTCTGACACGCAGCAGTGCGCTGGATCTGGCGCCCGATGTGCGCGTTAACGCCATTGCACCGGGTGCCATCCTTTTGCCCGAACATGAAGGCAAGGACTACGAAACCGAGCTGAGATCCAGGATTCCACTGGCCAAAATGGGTCGCCCTGCCGACATTGCCCAGGCCGCGCTATTTTTGGCGACAGCACCCTATATCACTGGCCAGTTACTGTCGGTTGACGGTGGCCGCACATTGAAGCAATAAACCGCAGGCGCTCGTCATATTCCGAGCGCAGTTGTGCCCACTCCGGCAACCTATCGAGTGAAGGCCTTTGTGCCAACTCACCTCGAAGCAGAGCCACCAGTACGGCTTTAAGGTCATCGATGTCTGGTCGCTCAGACTGCTCTGAACCCGGGTAAAATGCAGCACCGGGAAGGCACTCGGGGTAGGCGACTCTATTGGGGACCACTACCGTGGCACCGGCCTGGGCCAGTTCCAGCATAGACAGCCCCTGAAAGTCGTGCAGTGCTGTGGAAACACCTATTCCGGCGCGGCTTAACCAATGATTGTAGTCCTCAGCACTGGCATGTCCCCACTGCACCAGGCGATCGGCCAGGCAGTCCTTGAACTCATCAAACTCAATGCTCCTCCCACCACCCGAGCCCATCATGGCCAGACGAAAATCGATACCGTCGTCGCGCATCTCAGTGAGCGCGGTCAGAAAGCGTTTCGGTTGTTTATCCCATTCCCAGCGATGATTCCAGATGATCAGATCCTTCTCCTTCGGTACTTGTTTGAACGCTCGACAAGTATCACTCAAGGGCACTGGCAGCACATCAGACTGGCGCTCGATTTGGCTTATCGGGTCACCGGGAAGCTTTTCCGGCAGTCGCTTTAGCAACTTGCGGGCACCCTCGACAAAGGTACGGCGATTGAAGTTGGTATTGAAACTGATCCAGTCTGCCATCAGCGCATTCTGAATACTCTGAAACTGCCAGCCGATTTGATGATCTCGATTCTGTTTACCCGACAAGGGGTGAGCGAATTGATTCTCGTGAAAGTACACCCAGACAGGAACCGATTGCAGGGCTGGGCACATGGCCTTGAGTGTCCCCAGGTCAGAGAGACTGGTAGCGACAATCAGATCGTAAGACCGTTTGAAATCCGCATCCGCCTCAAGCCCCCAGAGCAACCCTGATGCCTGAACCCGCCAACTGAAATGCCGAGCAGGTTGTGTTTTCAGTGTCCAGTTGTGCTCCGGGAAGGCCTTGATCAGGCCTTCGCACCAGTAACGGTGGCTGGCGGAGTGGTAGGCGCTGAGTAGCAGGATGTTCATGGTTTGGGGGCTACTCACTCCCCCAGGCTTTTACCAGCCGCTGCTCAATCCCAGCACACTTCAACACCCTCGCCACAATGAAATCGACCATATCCTCAACCGTTTTCGGCTGATGATAAAACCCCGGACTGGCCGGCACTATATGAGCGCCTGCCTGTTTCAGGGTGAGCATGTTGCGCAAGTGAATCTCGCTGTAGGGGGATTCGCGTGGTACCAGAATCAGGCATCCACCTTCCTTCAATACCACATCGGCACCGCGCTCGATCAGGTTGTCGCATTGGCCAGTGGCAATGGAAGCCAAAGTGCCCGTAGAACAGGGGCAAACGATCATGGTGTCTGGAGCGCCGGAACCGCTGGCGACCGGGCTCATCCAGTCTTCGCGACCGGCGAGTTTAAGCGTGCCTTTGTAACTGAGACGATCACGCAAATAATCGTGCAGTTTTTCGTGTGCGGCAGGCCAGGGAGACCCGGTTTCAACAGCAGCGACCATCAACGCAGCCTTTGACACCAGCAGGTGAACTTCGAACTCGGCCTCCAGCAAACACTGCAGCAAACGTTCGGCGTAAGGTGTGCCGGAAGCGCCGGTCACAGCCAGAGTGATGCGACGAGGGTGATCACCGCTCATGAGGTCTCATCCTGAGTGCGGATCATGCCTTCCTGGGCGGTGCTTGCCACCAATACCCCTGTGCGATCAAAAATCTGGCCGCGAACGAAGCCTCGCGCGCCGCTGGAACTGGGGCTATCGGCAACGTAAAGCAGCCAGTCGTCGAGGCGGAAGGGGCGATGGAACCAGATGGCATGATCAAGGCTGGCGATCGAAAGCCCTGGCTTCATCATCGAAATACCGTGCGGCATCAAGGCGGTTTCCAGGAAGCCATAGTCGGTGGTGTAGGCGAGCATGGATTGATGCACTGCGGGGTCGTCTGGCAAGGAACCATTGGCGCGGATCCACATATGGCGCTTGGCAATGCCATGTCGAGGCCGGAAGGGGTTCTGAGCTTCGACAATGCGATACTCAATGGGCCGCTCAGCGGTAAAGAGATCCCGAACCCGACCTGGAATTTCGTCAGCATGATCCCGGTACAGCTTCACTTCGGACTCCAGCACTTCCGGCCCGGGAACATTAGGCATGGCATCCTGGTGCTCGAGGCCAGACTCTTCCTTCTGGAATGACGCAGTCATGGCAAGGATGGGTTTGTCGAACTGGCTGGCGATGACGCGGCGCACGCTGAAGGAGCGACCATCGCGGATCAGTTCCACCTCGTACTCGATCGGGTGTTGGGTATCCCCCGGGCGCAAGAAGTAGCTGTGCAATGAATGCGGAGCTCGACTATCGAGCGTTTGCATGGCCGCGGAGAGTGCCTGGCCGAGCACCTGTCCACCAAACACCTTGGGGTAGCCCAGATCCTGCGACAAACCGCGGTAACGCAACTGGCCGATGGGCTCCAGTGCCAGCAATTCGATCAGTCGCTCAACAACAGCATTTGCCATTTTCTCTCCTCAGCAGTACCTTAGTCATAAATTCATCGTTCTCTGTTGCAATTGTGTCAAATTAGTGGCGAAGGCAGTTCGACAATTTTGAACGCCTCTGTTGTACAATATTTTGACACCTGCATCACCGTAACGCTGTTTGAAACGATGCAGCAGTCACAGTATAACAAGGAAACAGGGTTCCCGGCTCGCTATCAGGCGTTTTGTTCTATAGTGACAGGGTACCTCGACCGGAGAGGCGACTATGACCAATACGGCCAAGCAACACCAGAATAGCGACCTGGAGTGGAGCTTATCGTCCATTGCGGAACGTGAGCGTGCTGTCCAGTTTGTGCAATGCTTCGAAAGCAAGCTGTGCGTCTATTCGCCCTCGGTAGAGCAATTTTACACCAATTACACCCTGCATTTTCCCAGTGGGGAAAACAGTAAAATGGTGGTCCTGCCCAACCCTTACGCTTTTCACGATACCTTTCATGGCGTCGACCCAATAGCGGTGCGCGATACCGGCTTTCACATCGTACCAGGTGAGTTGCTGGGCAAAGCTGGCCTGTACATCATCGTAAAATACCGCGACCGCGACGTAAAACCGGTGCCCATGCCGCTGAAGCAGGCACTGAAGAAGATGATTCGTACCCGACACAGCGAAGATCCCTTCCTGCCGATTCTGGTCAAGGGCGATCTCCGAGAGTTCAATGCCAAACTACCCTGCCTGCACCTGCATAGAGTCAAGCTGGGCAACCTGCCCCACCGTTCCGCCTTCGAGAAACAAAGCATCCAGAACGCCATTCTTGACAAACTGATCGACCTTCATGATCAGGCGGACACGTTAAAGTATTGATCCTGGTTTAATTGGTTTATCGATAAAACCCGCAGGGGCCAATGACCGTCGTTATCCCGGCATTTGTGGTGAACCATCACGAAAGCACCCGACGAAAGGTCAAGCTGACCCGATCTTCAGCATGGGCTCGTTTGGGCACAGAGTGTTGCCAGTGGTGCTGCATGGCCCCTTGCATGATCAGCAGGTCGCCCGCGGCGAGGGGAATGGTCAGGGTGTCCTGGTGGTCTTCCGTTCGACGCAAACGAAAATCACGTTGTGCTCCGAAGGAGAGGCTGACAACAGTAGGGTTTGGCCCGAGTTCGGGTTCGTTGTCGGCGTGCCATCCCATGCCATCCTGACCGTGTCGGTACCAGTTGGCCAATAGGGTGTTGAAAGGGATTCCGGCTTGTTGCTGAACAGCCTTAACCAGGGGCTCGATAAAGCCCGGCCAGCCGCTTGCTTCAAGTGTCTGGCCGCTGTACTGGTAGCGTACACCCGCTTCGCCCAGCCAGGCTTCGAGCCTGGGAATGGGGTGCTCCTGGCCGTAGACCTTGATACGACTTTGCTGCCAGGGCAACTCATCTACCAAACGTTGCAGCCACAGTTCGCAGTCTGGCCACCACTTCCGGTACACTACAAGTTGTCCACTGGCATCATCCAGCAAGGTTTCAGACTCGATCATGGCAACTACCGCAGAAAGTGCACAACAGTGGTTGGAGGAAAAAAAGCCCTCAACCGAAGAGATTCAGTCCGTTATTACAAAACTGGAAGCCCGCATCGAACAGCAAGGTGAAGACGACCCGGCCATGGCTGGTTCTGTGGATGCCTTGCTGCTATTGCAGGCCTATCTTGCCCGGGCACCCAGCCCTGAGCAAGAAATTGATACCGTCTCAGAATCGGACGCGCCTGGCCTGGACAACTCCGCATTGATACCCGATGCCGACCCGGTAGAGCTCGAAGCCGAGGTCAAGCGCCGCGCCTTCGAAGCATTGAAGGCGCAGCTCAAGGACCTATAGCCCCCAAAGTGGTGCAAGGATGCACTGCCAAACGACTGGATCCGGTTTCGGGATAAAGACTAGTTAGTCACTTCCCAATTGCGCAACTGCGCGATCTCTCGAGTGTGGCGTCGCACAGTGTCGGTCGCCAACATACGGGCCTGCGCATCCACGCTCTGGTTAACCACCAATTGCCCAACGGCAATGGCGACTTCATGGTGCCAGAGCATCAACTGTGCGAAGTAAGCATCGTCTTCCAGATCAGCGTCCACAAAGCGCGCATCCACTGTTTTCATGCGCTCACTCAGTGTCTCGATGCTGGCTATCACCAGTTCGGCGTTTTCACCGACATTGGGGCGGCTGTTTCGACCCTTCCAGGTTTCGATTTCTACGAGTTCGTTTTCGACCTTGGCAATGGCCGAACGCGCTACGCGCTGCAAGGTTGCGGCTTGCAATTGATCGACCTTCATTTCAGACAAACGGGCGGCATTACGATATTGCTCGGAAATCAGATTGGCAAAGTCGTGATTTGCATCACCGGTCGCTTCATACTCATACAAGGACGCCTTGAGCGCCACTCCTTGCTCTCGCAGACTGTCAGACTGCGCCATTGCCGTGCCAAAAAGGCCCAAAACGACAACCACCAACCCTTGCCATATCTTCATGAATAGCTCCCATTAGAGTGACTTACTTATAACTCTAACGGATTTTATCAAAAATCTCGCAACGCCGCCTTTTTTATTAACGACTCTCCTCGAGTGGCCTTTGTTCGCCCGCTCCTCTGCGGTGAATCAAGCCTTTCAATCCGCCATTTGACTGCTCTTTCAATTGAAAACACACTTTCCTGATTGACTGTAATTTTATCGTAACAATTCAATACTAACCTGAGATTCAAGAGAAACGAGCATTTCTCTTGTCATTATTGTTCGTTTAATGCTACTTTCATTGTTCGTTCGAAACACTGCAATAAAAATGTCATAACGAATGTGGTTCGTACTTTGAAGCGCTTGCGACAGCTGGCACGCCGTTAAAGACCAGTATGGATGTTCCTTCACTGTGAGCACTCTACTGGCCTCGGCCAAGGCTCAGTTTTCGGCGGTCAATTAAGTAGCACTTTTGTCACAAAAGGCTGGAAGTTAGCTCAATCAACGTTCTGACCACAACCAACGCTTGGAGACAGAGATGTACTTAGGAAAAAAAATAACCATTAGCGCCTTAGCCATGACCATGGCCATGGGCAGTGCTCACGCAACCACGACCGTCAACTGGTGGCATGCCCTGGGTGGCGAATTGGGCGAATTGCTCGAAGACGTCGCTACCGGCTTCAATGAAAGCCAGGATCAATACCGGGTCGTGCCCAGTTTCCGTGGTACCTACACTGAGACCATGACCGGCGCCATTGCGGCCTTCCGTGCACGTCAGCAGCCACACATTGTGCAGGTATTCGAGGTCGGTACTGGCACCATGATGGCCGCTGAGGGAGCCACCTACCCCATCTACCAATTGATGGCAGATTACAACCGCAACTTCGACAAAGATGCCTACTTGCCTGCCGTTGTGGGTTACTACACAGACCCGAACGGCAACATGCTGTCTTTCCCGTTCAATTCCTCAACGCCCATCATGTACTACAACAAGGACATCTTTGAAGCGGCAGGCCTTGATCCAGAACAGCCACCTGAAACATGGGCAGAAATGGAAGCCGCCTCATTGCAGATCCTTGAGTCAGGCGCTGCCGACTGTGGTTTCACAACCTCCTGGCCGAGCTGGGTAATGCTCGAAAACTTCACTGCCTGGCATAATCTGCCCCTTGGTACCAAGGAAAACGGCTTTGCTGGTTTCGACACCGAATTCAATTTCAATAATGAGCATGTCGCTCGCCATTGGGACAACCTGAAAGCCTGGCAAGATGCTGGCGCCTTCAAATGGGGTGGCCCTGGCCCTGGCCCGGATGCGGCACCCATGTTCTACTCCAGTGAGTGCGCCATGTTCTTTGGCTCGTCTGCCAGCCGCGCCGGTGTGCTGCGAAACGCCGACTTCAACGTAGGCTTTGGCTTCCAGCCTTATTACGATGACATCGAAGGCGCACCGCAAAACACCATCATCGGTGGTGCGACTCTGTGGGTTCTGCGCGGGCACAGCGATGCAGAATACGAAGCGGTCTCTGCCTTCTTCGAATACCTGTCTCTGCCCGAAGTACAGGCTGAATGGCATCAGTTGACTGGCTACTTGCCGATCACCCAGGCTGCCTACGACTTGACTGCAGAGCAGGGTTATTACGATGCCAACCCAGGCGCCGATACCTCGATCAAGCAGATGACGCTGAATGAGCCGACCGAGAACTCCAAAGGTTTGCGTTTTGGTAACTTCGTGCAGATTCGGGATGTCATCTCTGAAGAGATGGAAGCGGTCATGACCGGTGCCAAATCTGGCCAGCAAGCAGCGGATGCTGCCGTACGTCGTGGCAATGCGTTGCTGAGAGATTTTGAGGCAGCCAACCGCTAAGCACAGTATGTGTCTACAAGCCCCTGGCATTTCAGCAGGGGCTTTTTAATGTAAAGGCCTACCTACTTATGCAAACGAAAAAGATGACCTTCAACCATCGTTGGTTGCCGTACCTTCTGTTGGCTCCACAGGTCATTATCACTATCATCTTCTTTATCTGGCCTGCATCGCAGGCA
Organism: Saccharospirillum sp.; assembly: GCA_022565595.1. GTDB lineage: Bacteria > Pseudomonadota > Gammaproteobacteria > Pseudomonadales > Natronospirillaceae > Saccharospirillum. The sequence goes on from JAIUML010000001.1 coordinate 343,625, forward strand.
CTCTACCAATCCTTGCTGCGCCAGGATGCCTTCGGTTTTCGAACCACCTTTGTCTGGTTCGATAATTTCCAGCGGCTGTTTGTGGACGACCTTTATGTGAACTCACTCAAGGTCACTCTGATATTCGCCGTGGGTACAACCTTGCTGTCGATGTCTGTAGCGTTGTTGTTTGCCGTCATGGTTAACAAGATGATTCGCAGTCGTGATGCTTATACCACCTTCCTGGTTTGGCCTTATGCGGTCGCACCTGCCATTGCCGGGGTGCTCTGGTGGTTCATTTTTAACCCTTCCATCGGCATTTTACCTTACGCTCTGGATATGTTTGGCATCAATTGGAACCATCGTTCCAATGGCGATCAGGCGATGTTGCTGGTTATTATCGCTGCAGCCTGGAAGCAGATTTCTTACAACTTCCTGTTTTTCCTGGCCGGTTTGCAATCGGTACCGCATTCGCTGATTGAAGCGGCGGCCATCGATGGAGCTGGACGCGTCAAACGATTCTGGACCATCGTCTTTCCTTTGCTGTCACCCATCACTTTCTTCCTGATGGTCGTGAACGTTGTCTACGCCATGTTCGATACCTTCGGTGTGATACACGCCACCACAGAAGGCGGGCCAGCTCAGGCAACCAACATTCTGGTGTACAAGGTTTACCGGGATGGTTTTGTGGGTATGAACCTCGGATCCTCAGCCGCTCAGTCGGTTATCTTGATGGCCATTGTCGTCGTGTTAACCGTTATCCAGTTCCGCTTTATTGAGCGCAGAGTGAATTACTAGGAGTCCGTTCATGGTTGAAAATAACCGATGGGGCAATATTCTTGCTCATACCATTTTAATATTTGGTGTCGCCCTGGTTGTGTTCCCGGTGTACGTGGCGATTATCGCCTCAACGCACCCAAGCGGAACCTTTCTGCGCGGCACAATTCCATTACTACCAGGCGGTGAAGCCTGGGAGAACTACAAGACGGTGATGTTTGAAGGCCGTTCTCGAGCCGGTACACCACCGATCTCCTTGATGCTGTGGAACAGTTTTGTCATGGCAATGGCCATTACCATCGGCAAGTTGTCGATCTCGCTGCTATCGGCCTTTGCCATCGTCTACTTTCGGTTCCCGTTCCGCCTGTTCTTCTTCTGGATCATCTTTCTGACGCTGATGTTGCCTGTTGAGGTGCGTATCGTACCAACCTTTCAGGTTGTTGCTGATCTTGGCATGTTGAACAGTTTTGCCGGCTTATCGATACCGCTGATAGCCTCTGCAACGGCAACCTTTCTCTTCCGGCAGTTCTTTATGACCATTCCGGAGGAAATGCTGGAAGCCTCGAGGGTCGATGGCGCAGGGCCATTCAAGTTCTTCAAAGACATACTGCTGCCGCTGTCCATTACCAACATAGCGGCGCTCTTTGTCATCATGTTTATCTATGGCTGGAACCAGTACTTGTGGCCACTGCTGATAACCACTGACCCCAACTACTACACTATTGTGATGGGCATCCAACGCATGGTGACCGGTGGTGACAGTGAACCGCTTTGGCACCTGGTCATGGCAACGGTTGTTTTAGCCGCCTTGCCGCCGGTTCTGGTGATTCTTTTTATGCAACGGCTTTTCGTCAAAGGCCTGACGGAAACGGAGAAGTAACAGATGGCATCCATCAAGATTAACAACCTGGGTAAAGTATACGCGGGCGATGTTCGCGCTGTAGAAGACATCAACCTCGACATCGCCGATGGCGAGTTCATTGTATTGGTAGGCCCTTCCGGTTGCGGAAAATCCACACTGCTGCGTATGATAGCTGGCCTGGAAACCATTACTGAAGGCGACCTCTTTATTGGCGACAAACGCGTCAATGGCCTGGAACCGGCAGAGCGTGATATCGCCATGGTGTTTCAGAATTACGCGCTTTACCCGCACATGACGGTCTACAACAATTTGGCCTATGGTTTGAAGAATAGAGGCTTTCCTAAAGACGAGATCGAAAAGCGTGTGCAGGAAACAGCAAAGATGCTGGAAATCGAGCAGTTTCTTGACCGCAAACCCCGTGCACTGTCCGGCGGTCAACGCCAACGGGTTGCCATGGGTCGAGCTCTGGTGCGCGAGCCTGCGGCGTTTTTGTTGGATGAGCCATTGTCCAACCTGGACGCCAAATTGCGCGTACAGATGCGACTCGAAATCAAGCAACTGCAACGCCGACTGAAAACCACCTCCCTGTACGTGACCCACGACCAGCTCGAGGCGATGACGCTGGGCGACCGACTGGTGGTTTTGAATCAAGGCAATATCGAACAGGTTGGCTCGCCCATCGATGTGTACAACCGGCCCGAAAGCCTCTTTGTTGCAGAGTTCATTGGCTCACCCAGCATGAACCTGTTCTCTCAAGCCGACCTTGATGGTCCGACCAATGAAAACGCAGCCAAACATTTGCCCGAGGGCACAGACATTCTTGGTCTGCGGCCAGATCAACTCCTGTTCGAAGCACCGGATACACCGCACATCCGACTGGATTGCAAAGTGGCATTGTACGAACCTGCTGGTGCAGAGAGTCACCTTTACCTGATTTTGAACAGCAATGGACAGCACGTCACCATGAGAGTGCACGGCGAACCGCCGGTCCATGAGGGGGGCGATATCTCCATCTATGCACCTGTCAGTGCCGTGCATCCATTCAACAGTACAAGCGGGCGTCGAACCGACTGACCGCTAATTGCGAAAGAAACAAGCCGGGTTTCCACCCGGCTGCGTATCATACAAGATAAGGGCCCATAGCCCGTCAAGAAAAGGACCAACCATGATCGCCGACCGCCTGATTGCCCATAGAGGATGCTCCTTGCTCGCACCGGAGAATACCCTTGGCGCCATGGCACTGACCAAAAACCTGGGCGTCACCTGGGTAGAGATCGATGCCAACCTTGTTGGTGACGGCAACGTTATCGTTTTTCATGACAATCATTTGAATCGTCTGACCAACGGCCAGGGCAAGCTTGTCGACACCAACCTTGGAGCTTTGTCCAAGCTGGAAGCAGGCAGCCATTTCTCGGCAGATTACGCAGGTGAACCCATCCCCACCCTTGATGCCATGTTGCAGCAACTGAGTCGTGATGAAATGGGCCTGAATCTTGAAATCAAGGTTTACCCTGAGTTCAAGGCCGAGCAGATCGTACCCGCAGTCATTCGCTCTCTGGAAAACCACTGGCAGGACTTTGACCGATTGATCATCTCCAGTTTTTCCATTGAAGCCCTGGCTCTGGTTCGCCAACAAAAGCCCGAGTGGCAGTTGGGCCAACTATGGGTCAACCTTCCTAAAAACTGGCTGGCACTAGCGGAACCGCTCGACCTCGTCAGCATTCACTGCGATGGTGAGCGATTGACTGAGGAGCAAGCGCAGGCTGTTAAAGCCGCAGGCTATGACCTGTATGTCTATACGATCAACGATAAAGCGGAAGGAGAGAAGCTCTTCACAATGGGCGTTGATGGGCTGATTACCGATGACCCTACCCTCTTTGCTGAACTTGATATCGACCATGCATGAAACTGACTGACCGCCAACAGACCATCTTGCTATGGGTTCGCCAGGCTGGTCATCTCGAAGTCGAACTCCTCGCCAAACGTTTTGAGGTCACCCCTCAAACCATTCGGCGAGATATCAATGCACTGTGTGAAACGGGGCTACTGCGCCGTCACTATGGCGGTGTCAGCTTGCCCTCTGCTAGCAGCAACTTACCCTTTGCTTCTCGTCAAATCATCAATCAAAACGCCAAGATACAAATTGCGCAACGACTTGCCCAGCACATGCCCGATGGTGCTTCGGTTTTCTTGGGCATAGGCACTACCGTAGAGTTTGTGGCCAGGGCCCTGGCTGATCATCAGGATCTGAAAGTTCTGACCAATAACCTGAATGTTGCCTCCTTGCTATGCAATAGTCCCAGCATAGAAGTGAGGGTCGCAGGAGGTCAGCTTCGTCATAACGACCACGATCTGGTGGGAGAAGAAACGACCCACTTTTTCAACAATTTCCAGGTGGATTACGGAGTCATAGGGGCTGGCAGCCTGGACGCGCATTATGGGCTTATGGACTTTGATGTTCGCGAGTCAATGATCAGCAGAGCCATTCTCGGGAATGCGCGTCAACGCGTACTGGTTGCTGACCACAGCAAGTGGAATCGCTCGGCTTTGGCAAAGGTTGCAGAGTTTACCGAGCTGGACCTGTTCATCACGGATAGCCTGCCCAGACTTGAACCGAACGTCCTGCCAGCATCACTCGATGTCATTGAAACTGAGGCGACTTCACCATGACGCCCGATCTTGATCTGAGCCAATGCCAATATTTGTTTACCGATGTCGATGACACCCTGACAACAGGGGGCCAACTTCTACCTGAAACCTTCGCGGCACTTTGGCAATTGCACCATCAGGGCGTGCGTATTATCCCTATTACTGGCGGTTGTGCCGGTTGGTGTGACCAGATTATTCGAACCTGGCCGGTGGATGCAGTGATTGGCGAGAGTGGTGGCTTTTATATTCACCGTGATGCAGAGCGTCGCCTGCAGTGGCAGTTCTGGGAAAGCCGCGAACAGCACCACATCGACAAGACCAGTATCCTGGCAACCTTAAAACAACTTGAGCTCGGCTTTGATATTCACCTGGCCAGAGATCAACCTTTCCGTCTGGTTGATGTCGCCATCGACTATAATCAGGATCAGCGGTTGAGTGCTGACCAGGTTGAACGCATTACCCAGCACTTGATGAAACAGACTGACTTTCGCATCAAACAAAGCTCGATTCACATCAACATCTGGCGAGGCGATTTCAGCAAAGGCGCTATGGCGGAACGTCTGCTGCGCAACCACTACCATTTGAGCGACGAACAAATGCGCCAAAGGGTGGTATTTGTCGGAGATGCCCCCAATGATGAATCCATGTTTGAGCGTTTTCCCAAAAGCGTGGGGGTAGCGAACATCCGACCTCACCTGCCGAAAATGACACATCAACCGCACAGTATCACCCAAGCCGTTTCAGGCCATGGCGTGGTAGAATTGATTAACCACTGGCTGACGCAACGATCGAACGCCAGGGATTAGCATCGAAGGAAATGAATGGGACTCCTACTGCAACTGGCAGGGGCAGTCGCCCTCTTGTTGTGGGCGATTCGCATGGTACAAACCGGTTTCAGCCGCCTGCTCGGCAACCGGCTCGAGCGCACCCTGCGCAAAACAACGGGCCATCGACTCATGGCGTTTACCAGCGGTGGCGGCACAGCCTTTCTGCTGCAATCGTCTACAGCCGTTGTACTTATGGTGGCCGGTTTCAGCCAGGCTGGCATGATGACGCTGAAAGCCGGCATGGCCACCGTTTTGGGCGCCGAGTTTGGTGCGAGCCTCGCCGCTGTACTGCTCAACCTCGACATCAAGTTGCTTGCCTTGCCGCTGATACTGGCTGGCTTCGTGGTGTTCAACAACAGCGAAAACCGAGCCTATAAACACAGCGCCCGCGTCATGATTGGGCTCGGCCTGGTACTGCTCTCGCTCAGCCTGATTGGCGACCAGACGCAAGGCCTCGGCGATAGCGACATCTTCCAGGTCATTGTCAGCCGCCTCGAAGCCGATGCCTTTCTCGCTGTCTTCATGATGGGGCTCTTGACCTGGCTGCTGCATTCTACTCTCGCTGCAGTGCTGCTCATTGCTCAGCTTGTTCAGGATGACAGTGTCAGCCTCACCGCTGGCCTGTATCTGGTACTGGGCGCCAACCTCGGTGGCGCCATGCCTGCTCTGGTGGCCGGCTGGTCGATGAAGACGCTCGGCCGACGTATTGTGCTCAGCAACCTCTTTTTTCGCGGTTGCGCTCTGCTACTCGGCGTTCTCGCCATCACACTGCTGAACGGGATCTGGATGCCTGCTGCCGCCCTGGGCGGGTTTGCGGTCATACTGGCCCACAGTGGTCTCAACCTGGTTAACGGTCTGCTGCTGCTCTCAGCCTTGCCCTGGATCGCTCCCTGGTTTAAACCGGATGATCGGGTCGATACCTCCGTTGACCTCTACCAGGATGCTGACCAACCCATCTACCTTGCGCTGGATGACATCCAGAACCCCAAGCGTGCATTGGCGAATACCCGCAACGAAGCTCTGCATATCGCAGACCTCGTCTACCGCATGCTCAACAACGCCGTGGATGCCTTCGACGACAAGAACCTCATCCGTCAGATCAGTGAAATGGACGACGACATCGATCGTTTGCATCGCGAAGCGATGAACTACGCTCTTTCGATCAAGGAAATCGACCAGAAAGAGGGCTACCGGCGCAGCCGCGAAGAAATCATCAGCTTCATGACCAACCTTGAGCACATCGGCGACATTATCGACGAGAGCCTGATGCACCTGGCACGTCACAAACAGAAAGAAAACGTTCAGTTCACCGAAGAACAGACGGCTGTTATCAATCAGCTGCATGAAGAACTGGTTGACTCTTTCCGCCTGTCACAGGCCGTCTTTACCAGTGACAGCGGCGAACTTGCACAGGAACTGCTCAGTGCCAAGCGCAGCTATCGCAAGGAAGTTCTCAGCGCACGCCAGGCCCACATCGATCAGCTCGGCGGCCATCACAGAGAAAACCTGGTCTCCACCCAGATATTCATGGACGTATTGCGAGACCTGCAACGCATCTGCTCTCACCTCACCGCCGTCGCCTACCCGGTATTGAAGCGCAAGCAGTTACTGGAAACCAGCGAGCAATAGTCGGCCGAACCAAAGTCATGACCCTATAATGGAGGTTCAGACTTAGTGGCCTACTATAAACACCAATACACTTCCACTCACCGGTCTGGGTGATCAGGCCTAACACTACGACCCCTTTCAAGCCACGCGACCACCGCAATAGCGGCAATGCATGGCCGCTATCGCCTGCTCAGATCGGCAACATTGATCTAAAACACGGCCAGAACGCGCAAAGGACGCGGCTTCCCTATTCTGGAATAGCCTTTGCTACCTTCCCTAGAAACAGCCAGGCTCACTTTCAGAAAGGACAAGCTCAATGGCCATTACACCGCTGACTTCAACCCCAAACGCCGCAACCAACGCGGAGCTACTTGGCGAGCGCGCTGCTATAGCTGAAAGCGAACAGATCGCCAATGCGACAAAGGTAGCCGCTAATACAAAAGCCGAGTCAGACAGCGCCACCTTCAGCTCGCGCGCAGAGCGGCTGGCAGCCCTGAATAAAGAATTCTCCATCACCGGCCCCAATTTCGAGGTCAGTGCCGCCTTTATCAGTCGCTTGCAGGAGTTTGAATTCATCAGCCCTGGAGAGGCTGAGCGCTTGCTGGGTCAATCGGTCGCAAACGGAGAATCGACCAAAAAGGAGGCCGGGCCGCAAGCGATCATCGACCTGCAACAGGATCTGATAACCCTGTCCCAAAAGGTCCCCGAAGAGGGCAAGCTGGCATTACTGCTGACTGAAACTGCAGACGCGCTGAGCGGGCTCAAATCGTCATCCCCACTGTCCAATGCCCCGCAATACAGGAACCTGCAACAGCGACTGGAACAAGCGCTGGAGAACAACCCCGACGCCGCCGACCTTAGCAAAGCGGACCGACGTCGCATGACTCAGGCGATGGACGTCATGCTCATCGCCAGCCGCCTGGCACCGGGGTCTGAAACAAACGCCGGTATTCGCAGTTACCTGGCGAACACCTAACGACTGTCTTTTAAGGTACTCAAGTTCTCATCAAGCATAGCAAACAGGCTGAAAAGTCGGCTGATCAGGCCATGTCTACAAATCACCCTGCTATGTCACTTTGTCAGTAAAGCTTCTTCTGTGGCGGCCCGGAGAACTTCAGTTCCCCCATGCTCGCCATGTCGACTTCGACCAGGGCCGGCCCTTTGCTGCCGACCGCTTCGGACATCACTGCCGCACATTCAGCCGCCGATTTGATGCAGTAATAAGGCAAGCCCATTGCTGCGGCTAACTGCTCAAAATTCGGAGTATGCAACTCATTAAAATACTGGCGGCCGCCAAAGTATTTATCCTGGATACCGCGCATTACGCCATAGCCACCGTCGTTCATCACCAACAGTGTCATGTCGAGTTGTTCCTGGGCCATGGTCGCCAGTTCTCCGACGCCCAAGGCCAGGCCGCCGTCACCCACCAGTGTCACCACCTTGGCATCTGGCTGAGCCACCGCACAACCTATGCCCATCGACAGGCCCAATCCAATGGCGCCCGCCAGAGAGTGAATATTGCCAAGCGGCTTTTCGGCCGGTAACAGTCGGCTGCCCCAGGTACTGCCGGAGACGGTAATATCGCGCACAAAAAGGCCGGTATCAGGCAAGGCCTGATGCACTGCGTCAGACAGCGCAGCATAGGCACCAACCTGATCACGCAACGCTTGCTCTGCTTTTTCTACCGCCTGCTGAATATCGGCTTTAAAGCCTTCATCAGCTTGCCACTCACCTTCCAATCGATTGGCGAGGCGACTGAGAACATCGGCGCAATCGCCCTGGAAAAATTCATCCGGCTGGTAATTACGGGCATTGGCTGCGGGGTTGATGTCCAGTTGCAAGAGCGGGCTGGGTAACTCCAGGCTGTAGGTTTTCGTCTCATTACTGCGCAGCCGGGAACCGGCCACCAGCATCAAATCGCTGCTGGCCAACAAAGCCTCGACCGACTCTGCATTGTGAAAGGCGCGCAAACTGCTGGGATGACTGTCCGGCAGAATGCCCCGGCCATGCGTCGTCGATAATACAGCGATGCCCAGATCGGCCAGGCGTCGCACTGCGGCTCCTGCTTTCAAGGCACCACCGCCGACCCAGAGCACCGGCCGGCGTGCTTTTTTAAAGTGCGCGATCAGTTGCTGCATCTGAACTGAAGGCATCACCGGCGGCGCATCGGCATGCGCAACGGCCGTTTCGCGCCACTCAACCTTGGCCGCCTGAATATCAATGGGTATCTCGATGCTGACCGGGCCACAAGGTTCCGTCATCGCCGCTGCAATGGCCTTATGCAAGATGGGCACTGCTTGCTCCGGTGTACAAACCCGAAAGGCCGCTTTGGAAGAGGCGGACAGAAACCCCATCTGGTCACGGGTTTCATGAATAAACCCGGCATCGCGATCCAGATACTCTCGCTCTACCTGGCCGGTCAAATGCAGCATAGGCGTACTGGCGTTCATCGCCTCCAGCATGGCGCCGACCGCATTGCCCGCACCGGCACCAGTACTGGTCAAGGCCACACCAAGAGAGCCAACTCGGGTATGGGCATCGGCCATGGTGACGGCACCCGCTTCGCCACGAGCGGGCACAAAGCGAATGCGGTTGCGTTGGCCCAGGGCGTCCGCAATGGGCAAGTTATGAATGGAGATGACGCCATAAACGGCGCTGACCGCATAGGCCTCAAGGGTACGGGCGATCGCTTCGCCTACAGTAATCTGTGTCATATCGAGTTCCTCATTGCGTCGACCGCCTTAGTCGCTCCACCCCATGGGGGTATGCTCAAGGCCCAGGTAGAGGCTTTTTTGTTGCATATAAGCCTGAATGCCCAGGCGACCTTTTTCCCGACCCAAACCACTTTCCTTGTAGCCACCAAAGGGTGTCGAGATCGAGAATTTCTTGTAGGTGTTAATCCAGACTGTGCCTACTTCAAGCTTGCGAGCCAGCTTGAAGGCGTTGCGATAATCCTTTGTCCAGATACCCGCTGCCAGACCAAAGACACTGTCGTTTGCCTGCGCCAACAGGTCGGCTTCGTTTTCATAGGGCAGCACCACCAACACCGGGCCAAAAATCTCTTCCTGGCAAACACGGCTATCCGCAGGCAGGCCATCAATAATGGTCGGCAGATAGTAACTGCCTTTGGATAGGGCCGGGTCTTCTGGAGCGCAGCCACCCGTCAGGATACGAGCGCCTTCGGCACGGGCCTGGTCAACGTAAGCGGCCACGCTGTCGCGATGCGCAGTGCTGATCAACGGCCCCATATGGGTGCCCGGCGTGCGCGGGTCACCCACACGCAAGCCCTGGGTTATTTTCACCAGTCGAGCCAGCACGGTTTCGTATTGGCTGCGATGCACAAACAGTCGCGAACCGGCAATGCAGGCCTGGCCGCCGGAACTGAAAATGCCGTAACAGATGCCTTTGACAGCCTGCTCGATGTCAGCGTCTTCACAGACAATGGTCGGCGACTTGCCGCCCAGTTCCAGCGAAGCACCAATCAGTTTGTCGGCGGCAATGTGCGCGAGGTGTCGGCCGGTCGTGGTGCCACCAGTAAAGGAAATTTTGCGCACTTTGGGGTGTTTGACGATGGCTTCGCCGATCACCCGACCACGGCCTGGCAGTACACTTAATAGACCGGCTGGTAAACCGGCTTGTTCAAACAGCTCGGCCAATTTCAACGCCGCCAATGGTGTTGCTTCGGCGGGTTTAAGAATAACGGCATTGCCACCGGCCAGTGCTGGTGCGATCTTCTGCATCTCGCTGGCAATAGGTGAATTCCAGGGTGTAATGGCGGCAATCACACCCAAAGGCTCCCAGGTGCTGAGTGTCATGAACTCGGGGCTGCGTTGCGTTGGTAGTTCACCTTCCAGCGTCTCACAGGCAGCGGCGACATAGCGGGCAGTACCGGCAGCACTGGCCACCAGGGCACGGGTTTCGGCCAGCGGTTTACCATTATCTCGACTCTGCAGTTCCGCCAGTTCGTCCAACTGCTCTTCAATCAATCGACTGACGCGGTACAGCACTTCCGCACGCTGGTGCGGCAAGCGTTCTGACCATTCGCCACGCCAGGCGGCATCGGCGGCTTCGATGGCCTCATCCACATCCTCCAGGCTCGCAGCACGAAACTGAACGTTCAAGGAACCATCCACCGGATAGCGGGATTCAGTCATGTCGCCGCGACCTTCGCGCCACTGACCGGCAATAAAAATTTTCTGAGACATGGAGACCTCCTGCTGCTACAGCACCACCGGTTCCAATACCTGACGGCAGGCACGCACAACCGAGAGCGCTGCCAACATCGAGGTTTTGGGGTTGTTTTCCAGGGGGTTACCGTTCAATTCAATGTTAAACTGACCAAAGCGGCCCTTGACACAAATGCGATGCGTATTCCTGGTCGTTGTCGGATCCACCAGCAGACGCACCTGGGTGCTGTCCATACCTAAGCCATTGAGTGCAATGGTGGCGGCGACATTGGCATTGGCCGGAAACTGACGCGCGGCTTCACCGGCATTACCTTCGAAAAACACCGTAGCTTCACTTACCGCATCCAGGTCGATCATCCGTTCGGCCGGGCTGCCCTTCCAGCTTTTCGGTGCCTTGCAGGCTTCGTAGGTGACCTCGTCCAGGCCACCTTCACGGGCTGCGGCAAGGCCGTCCATACCGGCAACAGCGCCGGCGAGTATCTGCAACTTGCCACCGCCCTGCTCTGCGGCCTTTCGCAAGTCGTTGTAGAGTTGGGTATCGCTCAAGGCGCCAGTGGAAACCACAGCCAGAGTCCAGCCGTTCGTCAGAACCGGAATGCCGTGTTCGAGCAAGCCGGGGTGGCCTGCACATTCAACGACCAGATCCGGGCGGCCATCGCATTCGTCAACTCGCCTCAACACCTGGGTCTCACCAGCGAAATCGTCGGCCAGTTGATCACAACTGCCCTCGGGCACCACCACCCAACTCAGGCTCATACCGGCCGGCAACAGGCGATGCACTTCTTGCCCCATTGCGCCGTAGCCAATCATCATCAATCGTTTTGTCATCTCGGTTCTATCCAGATTCATTGCACATTAGATGTGACGGTTGTTGCCGCCAGAAACATCCAGAGCGACGCCAGTGGTATAGGACGCCAGAGGGGATGCCAGAAATACCAGAGCACGCGCCGGCTCTTCCGCCTTGCCAAAACGCTTCATCGGAATGCCTTTCTCTATCGCCAGTGCCTGTACCCAGTCTTCCCAGCTCTGGCTCTTGTCTTCGCGTTGTTCATAACGACGACGCCACTGGCCGGACTCGACAATACCCAGCAATATGGAATTGACGCGAATGCCTTCATCAACCAATTCATGAGCCAGAGAATGCGTCATATTGAGTAATGCTGCCCGCGCTGCTGAAGTAGCAATCATATAAGCCTCGGGCTGCAGCGAAAGCAGCGAATTGACACAAGTCAGCGAACCAATGTCGGATTGCTTCAATGCACTTCGAAACGCATCCAGCGGATTGATGAGGCCAAATAACTTGAGGTTGGCTTCCGACAACCAGGCGTCTCTTGGCGTGTCGTCGTAACGAGACATGAACCCCTGACCAGCATTGGCGATCAGCATATCGACCTGACCATAATGACCCTGCACCTGGTCAGCAAAAGCCTGACAGGAGGCGACATCGAGTACGTCGCAAGGCAGAGCCAGCAAATCAGCATCGGGGAAATCGGCCTTGAGTGATGCAAGGGCTTCCGCCAGACGAGTCTCGTTGCGCCCGCAAAAGGCGACACTGGCACCGTTCTCCAGCAGCACTCGTACCGTTGCCAGACCGATTCCAGAAGAGCCACCGGTCACCACGGCCACTCGATTCTCAATCATGAAACTCATCCGTCTTTCCTCTCAATCAATCGGTAATGATCGAACAAAGCGCAGCAACTCCTGCGCGAAGGCCTCAGGCGCATCCAGATAGCTGGCATGCCCTGCCCCGGGCAACTCGTGATAGCGTAACTGCAACCGCCTGGCCAGTGACTGCACTGACTCGGGCGGTGTAATGGCGTCTTCATTGCCGCACACTACTTCGGCTGGTATCTGACCGCCCTGCTGCCACCAGTCGACCAGGTCGTCATTGGCAAGCATCCAGTTGGCCTGGCGGAAACCGTCTACATGCAACTGGCGCATGGCAGCCTTCACCTGGGCCAAAGCGCTTTCGCTGGGATTGGCTTTGAGCAGCCGAGGCGCACGCTCATCGGCAAAGGCCTCTGCACCCAGCTTGACCAGTAGGGGCCAGCGACTATGGAATACCTGTTCACGTACCTGCTCTGTGTCGTGTCGGTACCCCTGAGCCGGGTCGGCCAATACCAGGCCACGCAACCGCTGCGGGTAGCGCGCCTGGTAAGCGGATGCCATCAAAGCACCCAGGGAGTGCCCCACCAGGACGCAGCGCTCAACGTTGAGCTCGGCCAACCAGGCTTCCAAACGATCGGCATAGTCGCCGGCATTGGGCTGCTGCGCCAGAAGCGGGCTGGATTCGCCATAACCGGGTGCATCCCAGGCCAACAGGCGATAACCGGACAACTGATCAGCCAATGCGGACCAGGAAGCAGCGCAGGAACTGATGCCATGTAACAGCACTATGGCTGGGCCTTCACCCTGTTCCTGCCAACTTTGCCAGCCGTTGGCCAATTGTCGAAGTTGCGCCTGCATGGTGGTGCCTCAGTTGCGTTTGACTTTGGCCAGCGGGTGATCATCCGGGTAGGTCGGAATTTGCGGTTTGGGTGTGCCCAGCATGACGCACATCAGGGCTTCCTCCTCACCATGATTGAGCAACCCCCGATAGATGCCCGGTGGCACCGAGACGACGTCTCTTTCTTCCAACACGGTTTCGGTATAGTTGTCACCGTCTTTCAGGAACAGGGTGATGGTTCCCTTCAAAATGAAGAACACTTCCTCGACGTCATCATGCACATGGAGCGGCCCTTCACATTTGGACGGCAAAACCATGGTTGAAAAGGTAAAGTGCTCCGCCGGAATGGTATTGGTGTCATTAGCGACACCGGTGGCGCCGGTACCGATGTAACGCATCTGGGCACGACGGTATTTGGGATCAAAATCGGCCTGGAATTTCAGGGCATTCCAGTCGTAGGTACGACCCTTGAAGCGGGCTATGCGCGATTCAATCCAGTCGGCGAAAGACAGATCTTCGGGTTTTTTCCAGGTAGCCAGTTGTTCACTCATTATCATGACCTCACAGTTGTTGAAAGGTATTCATTCGTACGCCATCCACAGGGTGACGCCTATCATCACGCCGATTTTTTCTGACGACGGGTGTCGGCGTCGATCCCGCCTTCTATAGCCCACTCGGTAAAGGATTCGAGCGAGTGTTGCATCTCTCTCGGTTGCCAGGCTTCGGTCAGATAGTCTTCATTGGTGTAGTATTCAAAGGCACCACCCAGCGGGCTGTTGACGTACCAGAAGTAGGCTGAAGAGACCGGGTGCCGGCCCGGGCCAATAAAGGTGGTCCACTGCTCGCGCGTCATCGCCAGACCGCCACCAATCACCTCGTGAATATCGCGTACGGTAAAGGCAACATGGTTCAAGCCACGGCCACGGAACGGCAACTTGAGCAGAAAGAGGTTGTGGTGCCCGCCGCGCTTGCCCATCCGCAGAAAAACGCCGCGATCGGTATATCGATCCGAAACTTCGAAGCCGAGTTTTTCTCGATAGAAGGCCTCTACACGCTCCAGTTCATCGCAAAAGAACACCGCATGACCAATACCTACCGGGTCAGCCTTGTCATAAACCGGGCTAGGAGCATCGACTCGGCGCATGTCTCCATACTGATTGATTGGCAGTACGTCCAGCGTCACTGCCTTTACCTGACTGAGTTCAAGACGAATGGTCATGCCATTGGGATCCTGGCACTCAACGGCTTTATCCAGTTGGCGGAACCCGGGCTGATCCTTGAGCCGCTCGGCCAACTTCACCAGGCTCTGTTCGGAATCAACACCCCAGACCATACGGCGCATGGTAGATCCATCTTCAAATGCAGGGGGCAGGTGTTCGGCATTGAGCGGATAGATACGTAGCTGAGCACCGTTCATGGTCTGATAAATGGCCTGGTCTTCGTCTTCACGGACCGGGTGCAAACCAAAATCATGGGCAAAACGCTTACTTTGCTGGAGGTCTTCGACCCCGAATTCCATGGCTTCGATGCTGACAATTGACATGACTTCCTCCTGAGAACGCAGGCTTGGCGTTTCGTCTGAATCAGGGTTTGGCTTTCAGGGCAGGTGGTGCACCCCTATAGCCCATTAAATTGGATATGGTCGTGGCTGCTTCAGCCACATGGGCTCGCAACGATTCACGATCTTCGGGTGGAATCTCGTGCACTGGCACCATGATGCTGACCACCGCTTCCACTTCGTTATCATGGTTGAACAAGGGGTAAACGATGGACGAAATACCCAACTGAAAATAGGATTCGCCAATAACGTACCCGCGTTGACGATCCTCCTGCACCAGTTGCCATAATGCCTCTGGCGTACCTGGCGAACCGGGGCTGTTGTCGGGCAAGACACCCCCTGGGTAAAGCTCATCAAAGGCGGGTCGATCCAGGCCGGTCAACAGCATTCGGCCCAGCGAAGTACGGTGCACTGGCAGGCGAGTGCCCACACTGACACGACGAATGGTGGCATTGACCGCACTGACTCGGGCCACATAGATGACGTCCTGCCCATCCCGAATGGCGATGTGACTGGAACAGCCAGTCTTGTCGCGCAGCGACTCTATAACCGGTTGGCCGACCTGAACGACATCAAGAGAGGCAACGTATTCAAACCCCAGCCGCAAGACATTGACGCCCAACGAATACAGGCCTGTACTGGCATGACGCTGCACAAAGCCCATGTATTCCAGCGTTTGAACGGCACGATAAACGGTCGCCTTGGGTACATCTACTCGGGCGCAGATGTCGGCAAAGCTCAGCTCCTTATGGCTACGGCTCAACTCCATCAGGATGTTCAGGCCGCGCTCCAGCCCTGGTATCAGGTACTTTCTGGGATCTTGTTCTGACATCACTGCCTCGCCTCTTTATTCATATATGAAACTTAATTTATTATATGAATTTAAATACTATATATTATTGAAATTCAGTGTCAAGCGAAATTGATCACCAATTGATCGCTAAAACCCCTACCTTCAGGCTCTGGCTGTCGCCACCAGCCGGCGATCTCGTAAGGCGACCAACCGCTGCAACAGTGCCTGCTGCAAACTCTGGCGAGTAGCCCCATAGCCGGGATCATCCCAGAGGTTTTCGCACTCGTCCGGGTCCGCTACCAGGTCATACAGCTCGCCATAGCTCTGTCCTTCAAACACCGTTAAACGCCAGTTCCGGGTCACCAGAGTGAAGAGGCTGGAGCGGGCTTCGCTGTCTTCAAACACCTCTATGCCCGGATCCTCAATCAATACCGGCGCGCACTGACGAGTACGGGAAAACAGACTCTGCCCCTGAACACCCACCGGAATCTGAATGCCAGCCCGCTGTAACAGTGTTGGCATCAAATCGATGGCACTGCCTAAACCTGGTTCGCTGCTTCCCGCCTGACTGGCAAGAGTCGGATCGCACCAAATGAAGGGCACGCGAATAACACTCTGGAAATGCAAACCCATCTTCAGCATGGTGCCATGGTCGCCCATGTAGTCACCGTGGTCAGAGGTGAAAGCAACGACAGTGTTGTCGGCCAGCCCGCTGCTCTCCAGAGCCGACATGACCTCACCAATGGCATCATCAATCATGCTGATGGCACCATAGTTCAGTGCCAGCATTTTCCGAGCTTGTGTCTCACTTACACGGAATGGCCAGTGGCTATTCGGGTCGGCATCTCCCCAGCGGTAAGCAGTCAGGGCTTCTGAACCAAGGCCTGCTATGTTGTATACGCTCTGATTAAAGGAGCCAGGTAAGGTCAGGGACTCAGGGTTGTACATCGACCAATAGCGACCCGGCGGCGTAAAAGGATGGTGCGGATCAGGAAAAGACACCACCAGGATAAAGGGCCGCGACTCTTCCTGCTGTTGCAGAAAGTTGATGGCCTCTTCCTTGACATAGGTGGTTGGGTACAAGGCCGCTGGCACAGCGGTGCGCCAGCACTGTGGCAAACTTGACTGATCATCATCAGCCAATGCGTTTTCAGGACCTCGTAGACTGTCCGGGTTTTCATGCCGCTCGCGCAGCCAGGCGGTGTAGTGGCCGTCGACCAGGTCGCCGTGCCCTATGCACAGGCGCACATGATCAAAGCCGTAATAGCTTTCCGGGAAGTCACGCTGTGGGTTTTTCGCCCAACTGGAACGAACTTCACAGTTGTATTCGCTGCCGGTGCGTTGCTGTTTCAAGCTGTTGCTGAACTCGTCTGCGGGAGCCTTGCCGTCACCATCCAGACGACGCGCAGGCGCCGGTATGGGGGTTACGTTCTGGAAATGTGCTTTGCCTATATAACCCGTGCCATAGCCTTCAGCTTTCAACACATCGGCTACTGTTACTGTATCCAGACCCAAGGGAATACCATTCTGACGGACTCCGGTAACCGAAGGCATCAAGCCGGTAAAGAGCGTTCCGCGGTTTGGTTGGCAGATCGGCGTATTGACATAAAAACGTTTAAAACGAATCCCTTTGGCGGCCAACTGATCGATGTTCGGCGTGCTCACCTCCGCATTTCCATAACAGCCCAGGTGATCCGCACGCTGCTGATCGGTCATGAAGAGTATAAAGTTGGGCTGTTTCATAACTGAGCTCTCCGCTTCATCTGTTCGTATCAATCAAACATCAGACTGACCGGCCAGGTCACAATTTCCGGAAAAAAGAAGATCAATCCCAGGGCGACAAAGTCACAGATCAGAAATGGCACAGCGGCCGAGTAGATTTGTCCCATGGTGGTGCCCTTTGGCGCCACGGCCCGCATTACAAAAAGCCCGGCACCCAAAGGCGGTGAGGTAGAGCCAGTTTCAATGGCAATCAGAAACAACACGGCGAACCAGAGTGGGTCGAAGCCAAACTGAATCACTACCGGCACAAAGATGGGCAAGGTAATCAGCATGATCGGCAATGGGCCCATGAACATGCCGAGCACAACAATGCTCAACACCATGGACATGACAATCCATTTGGGGCTGAATGGCAGGCTCAAGACGGCATCCATCAAGCCATAGGTGACGCCGGTAAAGGCCAGCAACTGGGAAAAGGCAATTGCCGCTGCGACGATGAGCAGAATCATTACCGAGATCAGGCTGCTCTCGAACATGGAGCTGGAAAAGGAGCGTATTGTCAGCCTGCGTTTGATCGCAGCCAGCAAGATGGTAGCAACCGCACCAGAGGCCGCAGCCTCCGTAGGCGTCGCTATACCGAGGAAGATAAAGCCAACCACAGCAAATACGATGATACCGACCGGGAATATATTAATGACGGTGGAACTGAGCTTTTCTTTCATCGGCGTATGCGGCACATCAAAGGTCGGTGCGATGTCCGGCTCAATGGTGCAGCGTATATAGATGTAGGCGGCATAGAGCACTGCCATCAAAAGTCCGGGCACGATAATGGCGATCAACAACCGGCCGATCGACAGCTCAGCAATAACCCCCAGTACCACAGCCAGGGCGCTGGGTGGAATCATGATGGCCAGGCCGGCAGAGCCAAGGATGGGCCCCAACGTCATCGGCTTTTTATAGCCACGCTTTTCCATTTCCGGCACCAGACTGGAACCCAGCAAGGCCACTGAGCCCATGCTGTTACCGGTCAGCGTCGAAAAGAGCACGCCACCACCGACCGCCATAAAGGCAAGACGACCACGCAACTTACCAAACCACTTGTCGAGACTGTCCATCACGTCATTGGCGATACCGGATCGGAACATGACCTCACCCATTATCATGAACATGGCGATCGGAACCAGAGTAAAGCTAGTCAAGGCGCTGGTAGTATTGATAACCAGTTGCTCAATTCCATAAATTCCACCCAGAAAAACGAAGGCGCCAATCGCATTAACCGTAAAAAAAGCAAAGGCCACCGGCATACCCAGCACCATCAACAACAACAGGCCGCCGAGCAACATTGACAGGGTGAGCCACCAGTCCAAAAACATGGGTAATCCTCCAGCCGAATCCGAAAATGGAACCGGGTTAAGCGTCTTTCCAACAGGTCACTGCATGAGCGATGAACTGTATCGATAGCAATGACATGCCGAGTGGAAACACCCAGGTCAGCAAATAACTGCGCGGGGCCAGCACCGTGGTTTCACGTTGACCAAACTCGATTTGATCCAACAAGACGGCCATTCCGAACCAGGTACAAACCAGGCACACAATGGCAGCCAAAGCATTCATGACTGCGCCAAGCCGATTGCGCAGTGGATTGGCCAGACTGTCCGTCAATATATCGATGGCGACATGGCGATGTTTCTCGAGCATGTAGGGTGCACCCAGAAAGGTCATATAGAGTAAGGCATAGCTACTGACTTCGATGACCCATAACTGGGACTTTCCAAAAAAGAAACGCGACATGATTTCCATAAAGACAATGCCTGTGGCCAACAACAGAACCAGAGCACTGATCGACGCCAGCCCGAGGTTAAGCCAGCTCACGCCCTTCATGAAACTGCCTGCTATGCTGCGGTGGGTGCCTGTTGGAGTCATCATCTCGCCTCTCTGTTAAACAGGAAAAGTGGGCGGGCTAAATCACCCGCCACTAATCAATTTGCCTTTCAGTCTACCAGCATGGCCTTGAGTTCTGCCGCCAGATCCGCATCGATCTTGGTGGCAAGGTCGGCCCAGGCTGCATCCAGAGCGATGCTCAAGTAGGCTTCGGCATCTTCATCGGACAGTTTGATTTCAGTAAAGCCAGCATTGGCGACTTCTTGATTGCCAGCGTCAATAATGGGCTGCCAGCCTCTGTCCAGCTCAGGCGCGAGCTCTTCACGAAGATAGGTTTGTACACGGTTACGCAAGTCTTCCGGCAGGCGGTTCCAGGCACGAGGGTTTACTACAACGTTAAAACCCGCACGATAGAAAGGCGGTGTGATGTAGTAGTTGACCACATCTTCAAACTGCTCGGCCCAACCCAGGTTGCCCTGCACAAAGCCATCGATCACACCACGCTCCATGGCGGTGTAAATTTCGCCAATGGGCAGTACCAGGGTTTCGGCACCCAGGTCGCGAACAAAGGGCAGCACGGTCGGGAATACACGCAATCTCTTGCCAGCCAGATCGGTATAGCTGTCTACCGGGTTCTTCAAGAAAATGAAAAAGTTGACTTCGGTCGCCGGAATTTCGCCCAGGTAGACCAGGCCACGATCGGCATGAATTTCGGTAATGCGATCGTAATAACCGCTGCCGTAAATTTCTTCATAACTCTTGATCGACAGGTTATTGGAAGGCGAAGAAGGCACCAGCCCACTGTAGTAGCTGGGACTCAACAGTGCCATATCCATTGCGCCGCCACGAACGGCATCGGCCATACGGAAGGGGTCCATGACTTCAGGACCACCGCGCCAGTTCAAGAAAAGCTCCCCTTCAAATTCCTTGTTCATGGCTTCAATAAACCGATGGAAGCCATCGGATACAGCCGCGGACTTGGGCGTAAAAGACACCACATTCATGCGGATTTCTGCGTGGGCAAACGCGGTCATGGCGGTTGCAGTCAGCGCGATGGCCAGTTTGGCCAGAGTCTTATTGAACATCGTTACTACCTCTCTGTTTTTCTACGTCTTGTTATGGTTCCGGAAGGAAGTGAAAGCTCAACTCAGGGCAACATCCCAGGCGCTGTAGGCGTACACCCAGTCAGCATTGCCTTCTTCCTTGAGCCATTCGTTGGCGCGCGATCCGCGTTGCACTTTAGCAGTGCGCTCTTTGCGAGCGTTCTCGTAGTGAGCCAGAGCATCGTCCAGTTGCTCGACACCAACACCGTCGAGGCAACGTGACAACACTATGGCGTCTTCTATGGCCATGCAGGCCCCCTGCGCCATAAACGGCACCATGGGGTGGGCTGCATCGCCCAACAAAGTAGCGTGCCCTTTCGACCATTGAGGCATGGGTTCACGCACATAAAGGGCGGACTTGGTGACACTGTCGCAGGCGGCCAACAATGCCTGTACATCAGGATGGAAGTCCTTGTAGACCTCGCGCAGCTCTTCAACATCACCAGGCAAGGTCCAGGATTCTTCCCGCCAGTCGTCCTGGGGCGTCGTAGCGAAAATAAACACTTCCTCACCGCGCGTCAGCGGAAACACCACCACCTGAACATCGGGTGTTGGCCCCCACCACTTGGTAAAGGCATCCAGATTATCAACGTCAACAGCTGAACGAGGGATGACCGCACGATAAGAAACAAGACCGGTAAAGACCGGAGAGTCATCGCCAAAGAGCGCCTTACGCACTGCGGAATGAATGCCATCACCAGCAACAACAAGGTCCACTTCATCGGTGCTGCCATCTTCAAAGGTAATGACGGGCCGAGGCTCCAGTTCAACGCTCTTGACCTTGGCACCCAGACGAATGCACTCGGCTGGAATTTTTGCTTCCAGGGCACGCAACAAGTCGCCCCGATGAATGGTGAGCTGCGGCGCACCGTACTTTTGCTCGGCCGCTTCACTCATAGGCAAACGCGACGTCTCGACACCCGTATCCCAGGTACGGCTGATTCGATGAGTTGGGCGAGCAGCGGTTTCACGAAGGACATCACCAACGCCAAGGCCATCCAGAGCGCGGACCGCATTGGGGGTCAGGTTGACATCGGCACCGATTCGCAAGAATTGCTGTGCCTGCTCGTAGACGCGCACCTCATGCCCAAGCTTTCGCAAAGCAATAGCCGCACAAAGGCCGCCAACGCCACCACCACAGATTCCAATCGTTAATTTACTCATGTTCTTTACCACTCTCTGTCTCGTTGAACCCCGAGCTCCTTTCGAAGCTCATTGGGAGCTAGTTTCATATATGAAACTCTGTTTATTATTTGATGTGGCAAATGTATGCCTTCCAGAGACTTATGTCAAACCTGATTTCGATGATTTTTTGTACTAAAAAAAATGGGTGTTACAATCAGATCATCTATGACTCAGAAAGGCGCAGACAGGCTCTAGCATGCTCTTTTTCAGGGCATTTCAGTTGATAGAGATTCGAGTCACTAAGGTCAATTTATCCACTGAAGACCAGCGCCGGATGCCGGGTAGGCCTATCCGGTAGCCGGTGCGGGTTCTGCCTCAAGAGAGCCACCAACCATAATTGAGTGAAACAGGGTGCTGATTATTTCCACTGCATCAAATTGAAGGTCGGGTCGGCCAGAGAGTTGCTGTCGAGCGTACGGCCGGATTCTATCCAGCGCTTGCCCAGTTTGATCGCCCGAGGTTGATTCACCGCCACCATTTGGGTGAGACGCCCGTCGCTATCCAGTGAACAAAAAACCGGCCCGGTGCTGTCGTCTCGCAGCACCATTTGACTGCCCGGCTGCGGGATACCCAGTATCTGGATGTTGTGCTTGTATTGATCGCTCCACAGCCAGGCCGGTTCGTTGTAATGTGCATCCTGACCGAGTAATGCTTTTGCCACCACCATGGCCTGGTTCTGGGCGAAGGCCCAGGATTGAATGCACAAACCGAGTTGCGGGTGCTGGGCGATGTCGCCAGCGGCGAAAATGGCTGGGTCTGATGTCTGGCCTTGATCATCTACAACAACGCCCTGTTCTATATCCAACTCGGCCTGGCGCGCCAGATCCAGGTTGAAGGTGACACCCGCCCCAACGATGGCGACATCAAAATGCTTTGGCGTTTGCCCATCACAGAACAATTTGACGCCAGGCTGATCCTCGGTCTGCAAATCCAGACCGCTGACATTCAGATGAACGCAAACGCCTTCCGCCTCGTGTTGCGCCTGTAACCAGGACGCCACCTCGGGCTCGATGCTGCGCCCACACAAACGAGGCTGAACTTCATAGACTTCTACTTCAAGGCCGAGCTTGCGCGCGCTGGCTGCGACTTCGAGGCCGATCCAGCCACCACCGACTACAGCCAGGCGCTTGCCTGGTGTGAGGCTGTTTTTCAGGTGTTGGGCGTCCTGCCAACTGCGTAGCGTGATTACTGCGGGGTTGTTCGCCCAGTGGGCGACTGGCATACGGGGGGTTGCGCCTGTGGCCAGTACCAGTCGGTCGTAGTTCAGCGTCTGTCCGTCGTCCAGGGACAGCGTACGCTCAGCGGCATTGAGCTTTGTAGCCGTGCGAGGCCGAAACCAGTCGATGTTCAACGACTCGACGTCTTCTGCAGTGAAGAGTCTGGGCAGGTCGGCATTGTCCGTCAGCACCGCCTTGGATAGGGGCGGGCGCTCATAAAAATCCTCTGGCTCTTTGGCCACAACGGACAGCCGCCCCTGGTACCCTTCGCGGCGCAGCGTTTTGCATACCCAACCACCGGCCTGGCCGCCACCGACAACCACTATGTGCGCTACGGATTCATTCATATTCAATACTCCATCAACGGCAAACAAAACCGCCGTTTACCGGTATCAACTGCCCGGTCACGAAATTGGCCCAATCTGACAGCAGATAGAGGACGGTGCCGTCGACATCCTCGGGTTGCTGCTCTCGTTTGAACGCCCGACCTTGCTGATAATAATTGTAGCGCTCCTGAGGCACATACTCGGTGGCTTCGACATGCGTCAGCCCCGGTGCAATGGCATTCACCGAGATACCCTGATCACCCAGCTCGCGCGCCATGGAACGAGTCATGGAAATGACGGCGCCCTTGCTGGCCACATAGGCCATCAATTTGGGAGCGCCCCACAGGGCCGTATCTGATGCAATGTTGACGATTTTTCCGTTACCGGATTGCGCCAACAACGGCACCGCCGCTTTGGTGGTGAGCCAGAGGCCACGGACATTAACGGTCATGACCTTGTCCCAGAGGTCGATGTCATATTCCACCAGGGTATTACCACCGACACCAGTAGCAATGGCCGCGTTGTTGACCAGGCCATCCAGAGCGCCCTCTTTGGCCAACGCTTCGAAGCCTGATTCAATAGAAGCCGGATCGGCCTGATTCATGATCAGACTTTGCACCTGGGCCCCCTGATCGCGTAACGCTGTCGCAGTCTGTTCCAACTCGGCTTCCAGGATGTCGCTGAGCACCAACTGAGCTCCTTGCTCGGCTGCTGCCTCGGCAATGCGCCGACCCAGGCCGCGAGCGGCCCCGGTGACCAGAATACGTTTGCCCGCCAATGCCTCACGCATGAGCCGACTCCTGACGCTGAGCCAATTGTTGTTTGGCCATTTTCAACATCACTCGACGCAGACGGGACAGACCGACATCGTGCTGATAAAGGTTCTCGTGATGGCGAGCATCCGGTGCCAGGTTTTCGAGAATGACGCGATCCTGCTCGAGCACATCCCAATGCAGGCCTTCGAGTTTGGTGCGGTACATAAAACGCCAGGCCTGACGTTGCCAGCCTTCAACCTGACGCACCCGCCAGAAAAAGACGCGGCAATGTTGCTCATCTTCTGGCACCACCATGCCGATAATCCAGAAGGGGCCGCCAGGGCCAAACTTCTTCTGATAAGGAATGGAGAGCCGCAACCAGAGCGCACCACTGGCGCCGTATTCGACCCAGTCAAAGTTGACACCGGCCTGCTCGGTTTTCTTGAAGATGAAGCCACTGTCCGTTGGTACCAGGGTCATTTCCGCTTTGCGGTCACCCTCGGCCATGGAGTGCGAGTCCGAATGCAGGTAGGTGCCATGCATCGGGTCCATGACGTTGTCGATGGCATATTGGTAGTTGCATTGCCAGGTCGCGGTGCACAGAAAGTGGCCGTATTCGTCGCTGTTGCTCAACTGCTCCGGCAACACCAGTTCGGCGGGCTCTTCATCAGCGGTGGTGCCGAACCAGACAAAGATGGCACCGTGCTGTTCCTGAACGTGGTAATGGCGCACACAGGGTTTGCCAACCAGAGGGCTGTTGGCAATGGCTGGCACATCCCGCACGACGCCTTCGTGGTCGACTTCCACGCCGTGATACCAGCAGGCCAGACGATCGCCCAGGTTCCACCCTTTGGAGAGGCGAGCACCACGGTGCGGGCAGCGATCTTCAACGGCATGGGCGACGCCTTCGTGGTCGCGCCAGAGAACAATGTTTTCACCCATGCGGGTCAAACCCAGAGGGTTGCTACCCAGTTCCCAACTGGCGGCAACGGGGTACCACAGGGAGCGCAGGCCTTGATCAAGCCAGGTTTCCGGGGTCATGGTTTCGGTGGATGCTGTCATTTCAGTGACTCCTCGCTCAATGGCCCAGAACGGCCAGTTCCTGTGAAAAGGTGGCTTCAGTCCAGGCATTACCTTGCCGATCCTGATGCCCGGCCTTGTTGAGGCCTGCAACAACCTGCTCCAGTTCGGTTGCGCCTTCGGCGAATATGGCCTCCAACGCTTCTACCAGCGCCAGTTCAAAGGCTTCCGGTTCACGCTCACGGTTTTGCCAGATAAGGTTATCGAAGCCGCCGGGCGCTTCGATGCGCCCCTGGCCTGGTTCGGTGGAGGGTATGATGCGCGCCCAGTTTTTCAGGCGGGGGTTATAGTTTGGCAGTGACATGGCTTCAGCCCTCGCTGTTGAGTTGGAGTTGAACGGTGTCGTCGACGACACGCACCGGGTAGACATGCAGGTCCCGATCCGCCGGTTCGCGCAGGCACTTGCCGGTCTTGATATCAAAAACCGCCTCATGCAAGGGGCATTCGACCTGGCCGTCTTCCACGAAACCCTGCGACAGCAAGGCATATGCATGAGGACAGACGTCCTCCAGGGCGTAATATTCGCCATCGACTCTATAAATGCCGACTTCTTTTCCATCGACCTTGGCCGAATAAGGAAAATCGTCCTGAACATCGCCCGTCTTGCAAATAATCTCCCAGCTCATGGCACTCTCCTCCGCTTTCATGTCTGTGGCTGAACGGTCTTCATATATAAAACTGAAGTTCTTATTTGAATTACTGCATAGTAATGAAGCAACAAGACTCGGTCAAATACTATATAGTAATATAATGATCGTTTTCTATTCAAAATAGTGTGAGCGTTGGCTGCCGAAACAAAACCCGCACCGGCTGCTGGGCAGGCCTATCCTGAGCTAGTCTTTAGCGAACCCTAAAAAAGTGTCAGCAATCTTTGTATCAGAGTAGCCCGTTAACTCAGAAATGGCAGGCGACCAGACCTTTGGATCAACTGCTCAATGAGAGCGAACCGTGGTCGACAATTGATAATCGTTGGCGGGGATGTGCATTACTTGCCAGGCGAAGGCCTGGCCGTCGGGAGTCAGGTAGCGGGTTTCGAGCCGGAGGCCCTGAGGTTTTACTGGTGGGGATTGTGGCCAAATCACTTTTACCGCAGCGGCTGGCAGTGTGACTGGGCTTACGCGGTTTTCGGCCAGCCAGTGTGGTACCAGGCCTTGCTCCTGGAGCAGAGGAATCAGGCTCTGGTGTTCGAGGGCTGCGGTGGGTAACTGAGACAAGTGAGGCGCCCAGTCGGCTCTCAGGTAGACCTCGGTGTGGCAATAGAAAGCGCCATCGATGCCATCCTGCCGCACCCAGTGTACGTAGCCAGCGTCGCATTTGCCCAGTAAATTGGACCAGGGGCCTGTGCGCTGGCTGATTTCCTGTTTCAGCACCTTGATAAACACCATTTTCACCAGGCTGCCATCGGGGCGGACAAAGCTGAAACTCGGTGTGCCGATGGCGCGGCGGTGATCGCCACCAGCGACAAAGGTGCCCATGCGCCGTTTGCGGTGCAGGTCGCCGCTGTCGACCAGTACTTTCAGGGCTTTTTGAATGGTGCCCAGGCTAACTGGCAGCACCTCGGCCATGGCCTGCTCTGTGGGCAAGCGGGTGCCCTCGGGCCAGTGACCGGAGGCGATCAAGTCGATAACAGCATCACGCATGCACAGGTATTTGGGCGAGCCGGGTGAAGCAGCCAGTTGTTGCTGAACGGCCGTGGTTAGTTGATTCAACATGGGCAACTATAACCACCCCTTGAATTTGAAGAAAAGATACGGCGCGATACCCGAGGCCAGAATAAAGCCCAGCGCCATGGGGTAGCCGTAAACAAAATCGAGCTCGGGCATGTTGGCGAAGTTCATACCATAAATACTGCCGACAACAGCAGGCGGCAAGAATACCACGGCTGCAATCGAGAACGTCTTGATGATCTGGTTCTGCTTGATATTGATAAAACCCTGGGTCGAATCCATCAGGAAGTTGATTTTCTCGAACAGGAAACTGGTGTGCGTCAGCAGTGTTTCAATATCATGAAGCACCTCAAGGCAAACCTGTTGCGCCACCTCGTTAGTGCGCAGGTGACGCTGCAAAAAGGCTATGGCTCTCTGGGTGTCCATCAGACACAAACGAATTTTCCCGTTACTGTCTTCGAGTTTGGCCAATTGGTCGATGGCCCATTCCAGATCGGAGTCCTCTTCTTCCAGCACCACCTTGCTCACGGCTTCCAGATCACGATGAATGTCTTCAATAAAATCGGCGAGGTTCTCTACCTTCTGATCCAGGATGGTGAGCAGGAGGTCCGTAGCTGTGCTGGCTTCTACCTGACCGGCTCGTGCGCGTAATCTTAACAGACGGAAATCGGCCAGTTTGCCTTCTCGCACGGTGATCAGCCGTTGCGGCTGCAGCAAGAAGGCCACCGTTTCGGTTTTATGCCGCCCTTCCGTGTGACTCAAGAACAGGGTGTGAATGTGAATGCCTTCTTCGTCAATGAAGTACCTGGCTGATGATTCGATTTCTCTTACTTCATTCGACTGGGGCAGATCGGAACGCAGCAAGGTGTTTAACAGCTCGCGTTCCTCGGCACTGGGCTCATGGGCGTCCAGCCAATCGGCGCGGCGCAGGTCCGCCTGGGAGAAATCCTCCTGCTCTATCCGTACGATGCGCTCGGGTTTTAACTGAAACAACCTTAACATCTCCTCTTCCTCAACTTGATGACCCGATTTCTGGCTGCCACTCAGCATCACCCCTGACTGAGTTTGTTCCTATACTTGCCCATGCTAAGCCAGACGGTTTAATTCGACTAAAAAAATTATTGACCTAAAAGCAGACTGCCGCCATTATATTTTCGACTAACAAAATAAATAAGATCACAGAAGAGGCAACCCCTATGTATCTTGGCCTGGACCTTGGCACCTCCAGCTTGAAAGCCGTCCTGATCGATGCTCAGGGCCATGTACTGTGTAGCGCCAGTGTGCCTCTGACAACGCAACAACCCAGGCCTTTATGGAGCGAACAGCACACCGCCCCCTGGTGGCAAGCCTTGCTGACTGCGGTTGCCGACCTGACTCAGCGCCATGATCTGCAACAGCTCAAGGCTATAGGGCTCTCCGGTCATATGCACGGTGCCGTTCTGCTCGACAGCAATTATAAGGTGTTGCGCCCCTGCATTCTCTGGAACGATGGCCGCAGCAGTGCCGAGTGCGCCGAGCTCGAGGCGGCCCTGCCCGACGTCCGCGAACGCAGTGGCAACCTGGCCATGCCTGGTTTTACCGCACCCAAGCTGCTCTGGGTTAAACACCATGAGCCGGACCTGTTCGCACAGGTCTCTACTGTGCTGTTGCCCAAGGACTACCTTCGCTTGCTGCTGACCGGAACCCTGGTCTCGGAAATGTCCGATGCCGCTGGCACGCTCTGGCTGAACCCGGCTCTGCGCGATTGGGACGATCAATTGCTCGCCGCTTCAGGCTTGAACCGAGCACAAATGCCTACCCTGATTGAAGGCAGCCAGTCCAGTGGCACCCTGACCGCGGAGGCCGCCAAGGCCCTGGGGTTACCCCGGGTGCCTGTCGCCGGTGGTGCCGGCGATAACGCCGCCGGGGCCATTGGCGTGGGTGTCACTGAACCCGGCCAGGGCTTTATTTCATTGGGTACGTCTGGGGTCTATTTTGCCGTCAGCGCCGCCCACCATGCCGAGCCCGAACAGACCGTTCATGCCTTTTGCCATTGCCTGCCCAAACGTTGGCATCAAATGTCCGTGACACTCGGTGCCGCCAGTTCACTGGAATGGTTTTCAGGCATTACCGGTCAATCTGTATCGGTGTTGCTGCAGGAGCTGGACGACAGCGGCCTGACCGAAACCGAGGTGACCTTTCTGCCCTATCTCAGCGGCGAACGCACCCCGCACAACAACCCTTACCTGACGGGCCAGTTTTTTGGTTTGACCCACCGCAGCGGTCGCCCGGCCATGACCCTGGCCATTCTCGAAGGCGTCGCCTTCAGCATGGCTGACGGCGAAGACGCCCTGACGGCGGCAGGCACTGCGTTGAACGACATCAGCCTGATTGGCGGCGGCGCTCGCTCTTCTCGTTGGCGCCAGTTGTTGGCCGATGTACTGCGACGCCCACTGCACTTTCGCGAAGGCGGTGAAGTCGGGCCCGGCCTCGGGGCTGCACGACTGGCGGCCCTGATGGTTGAGGGCGATTCTGCCGAGCAGATCGCCCGGCTGTGCCCACCACCCCCCATCATCGAAAGCCACACACCCGACCCGGAACGGGCCAACTATTTTCAACAACAACTGGCGCGCTACCGTGCCTTGTATCAACAGACCAGGGTGCTGAGCTGCCCAGAGTCCCCGGAGTGATTCAGATGACCGACTACTTTAATGCCATCTCCCCTATTCGTTACGAAGGGCCGAATTCCGATAACCCCCTGGCCTTTCACCATTACGATCCGGAACGCCTGGTCCTGGGCAAGCCATTGAAAGACCATTTGCGCTTTGCCGTCTGCTACTGGCACAACTTCTGTTGGAATGGTGCCGACGTGTTCGGTGACGGCACCTTTCATCGCCCCTGGCACCAGGGAAGCGACGAAATGGCACTGGCCCAACACAAAATGGACGTGGCCTTCGACTTTTTCCAGAAACTGGGCGCGCCCTTCTGGACCTTCCATGACTACGACATCGCACCGGAAGGCAGCACCATTCGCGAAAGCCGCGACAACCTGGCGCGCATGGTGGATCTGGCTGAACAGAAACAGGAAGAAACCGGCGTCGGCCTGCTCTGGGGCACCGCCAAGAACTTCGGCAATCGCCGCTATATGGCGGGCGCGGCCACCAACCCCAACCCGGAAGTGTTCGCCTACGCCGCCTCCCAGGTGCAGCAGGCCATGGAAGCAACGCATCGACTGGGTGGCGCCAACTACGTGCTCTGGGGTGGGCGCGAGGGCTACGAAAGCCTGCTCAACACCGACCTCAAACGCGAACAGGAACAACTGGGCCGTTTCATGCAGTTGGTGGTCGAACACAAACACAAGATCGGCTTCAAAGGCACTCTGCTGATCGAGCCCAAACCCCAGGAGCCGACCAAGCACCAGTACGATTACGACAGCGCAACGGTGTTTGGGTTCTTGCAGAAATACGGCCTGGAAAAAGAGGTCAAGGTCAACATCGAGGTCAACCACGCCACCCTGGCGGGCCACACCTTTGAGCACGAAGTGGCGACGGCATCCTCTTTGGGCATCCTCGGCTCAATCGATGCCAACCGTGGCGACCACCAGAACGGCTGGGATACCGACCAGTACCCCAACAACGTCGAAGAGATGACACTCGCCTGCTACGAGATCATCAAGGCTGGTGGCTTCACCACCGGCGGCTTCAACTTCGACACCAAACTGCGCCGCACGTCCATCGACCCGACTGATCTCTTCCATGCACACATCGGCGGCATGGATACGATGGCACTGGCCTTTATCAAGGCTGCAGAATTGTACGAGCGTGGTGAATTACTTAAAACCGTTGATGAACGTTACGCCGGCTGGAACACCGACCTGGGGCAAAGCATCCTGAACGGTAAAACCAGCCTCGCCGAACTGGCAGAACTCGCCGTGGAACAAAACCTGGACCCGCAGCCGGTGTCCAGCCAGCAAGAGCGGCTGGAGAATGTGGTGAATCGAGTGATTTTTGGTTAATTAGCGAACCATTGTCTTAGTCTGGTGCCATGGAAGGCACCCTTTTTCCTGCCCGACGACTGTCAGCGACCATACTCGTAGTAAATATCCCACTCTTCCTCATGAGTCTGAACAAAGCCGTGCGAGCGGTAGAATGCGTTGGACCGACTGCCACGCAAGGCACCGAGACGCAGAGGGAGTTTTCGCTCCTGAGCCTCAGCCATTATGGACTTCAAGGCTTTGGAGCCCAGGCCATTGCCCTGAAATTCGGGGTGAATATAAAGGTGATCCAGGTACAGATGGTCGCCTTTGTCTTTAATGACATAAAACCCTGCCAGCCGACCGGCGACGTCGATCTTGCGGGTTGCCTCCCGGTCGAAGCCAACCAGAAACCGGCTTCGAGCCCTGACCGGATCAAAACGTCCTAATGCCTCAAGGCTCTCCTTCATCGACAGGATTCTCAGCTCGGCCAGCGCTTCTTTTTCATGCTCTTGAACTTCACAGCTTTGGTAATTCATATCGCGCCTGATGAGATGCTGGTTCGTCGTCGGTCTGTTGCAACAACCCGGCATAAACCCCGTTTTGCGCCAGCAACTGCTCATGGTTGCCCTGCTCGACGATGCGTCCCTGGTCGAGCACGAGGATGGTATCGCTGTGCCGGATCGTACTCAGGCGGTGGGCAATGGCAATCACGGTCCGTTCCTTGAACAGTCGGCTGATCGCGCGTTGAATCAGATTCTCGGTCACCGAATCCACCGAACTGGTCGCTTCGTCGAGCATCATCACCTGTCCGCCTTGCGCGACGGCTCTGGCAAAGGAAATCAATTGCGTCTGGCCAGCGCTGAGGTTGCCGCCATTACCACTCAATGCCATGTCATAGCCGCCAGGCAAGGCCTTGATAAAGCCATCGGCATAAACATAGCGAGCGGCCTCGCGTATCTGCTCATCGCCAATGGAAGGTTTACCGAGGCCGATGTTAAAGGCGATGCTTTCTTCGAACAGAGTCACATCCTGCTGCATCAGTGAAAACAGCGGCATGGCGTCTTCGATCGACAGGGACGACAGTTCGATGCCGTTGAGCAGGATGCTGCCCTCGTAGTCCTGATAGACTTTTGAGATCAACCGCAGAATCGTCGATTTACCGGACCCGGTCGTGCCCACCAACGCCAATTGATGGCCCTTGTCCAGCCGAAAGGAAAGGTT
This sequence comes from Saccharospirillum sp., assembly GCA_022565595.1. Lineage (GTDB taxonomy): Bacteria > Pseudomonadota > Gammaproteobacteria > Pseudomonadales > Natronospirillaceae > Saccharospirillum. The sequence goes on from JAIUML010000001.1 coordinate 375,423, forward strand.
TTTCAGAACCCAGGGGGCATCCTTAGCGTAACGGAAAGACACATCCTTGAACTCCAACGACTGGAATGTCTGCAACCGGTCTCCCAGGGCGTCTTTGCTGATCAGCTCGCGGCCGTCTTCTTCCAGCGGTTCCTGAAAGAGTTCGTCGATGTGATCGAAGGCAGCGAACGAACGCTGAATAGCCGCAATCTGGCCAGTAAAGTCGCGCAGCGGTACGAAGACCTTTTCCATATTGTTGATGAAAGCGATCAGCACACCAAGCGTCACCGCCTCCTGCACAACCTGGCCGGAGCCGTACCAGATGATCAGACCAATGGTGATGGTGGTCACACCAGTAATCACCGAAAACAGCACGGCATCGTATTTGTTGGACTTCAACTGGGCCTGCAAAAACTCTTGCGTATAGTCGGCATAGCGTCGCTCGACTTCCTCTTCGGCCCCATACAACTGCACCGTCTTGACGCCCAGCAGGCACTCCTGCAAATAGCCAGTACCCTTGGCCAGAGCGCTGCGGGTAATCTGATACATGCTACGCAGTTTGTTGCGGATCAGCTTGGTGATGTAAAGCACCGGCGGAAAGACGGTCAGCACAATCAGGGTCAGTTTCCAGTCGATGACCAGCATCAGGATGATCAGGGCGATGGTGTTGATCAGGTCCCGCACCATCGACAGCACACCCATGACGAACGAATCGGAAATGGCTTCCAGGTCACTGGTCAGGCGTGCCAGGGTGACGCCCGTCGGCGTCCGGTCGAAATAGCTGCGGGGCAGTTTCAGAATGCGCCGAAACAACAACATGCGGATATCAAAGAGGGTGTACTGCCCGGTTTTGCGCAGGAAATACGAATAACAGGAATCGGCGATGTAGTTGAAGATGACCACGACAACCATCAGCCCGACCAAAAAGGCCAAACCTTCGTATTCGCCAACCGACAGATAGTTGTCAATAATCTTGATGGTCAGCCAGGGAAACAGCAGGTTGGTCGCGATGGACAGCGGCAGCATGGCGATGCCGATCAGCCCCCAGGTTTTATAGGGCTTGGCAAAGTGCACAAAGCGGCGGATGTAGTCGATGTCGAGTCCCTTGATCATGCGCTCTCCTCCACAGCATGCTGCTGCAGTTCCCAGGTTTCTCGGTAATAGTCACTGCTGCTGAGCAATGCCTCGTGTGTGCCCCGGGCGACGATCTCCCCGTTGTGCAGCACCAGAATCTGGTCCAGATTTTCCAGAGCGCTGATGCGATGCGAGACCACCAAAACGGACTGCCGCCCGATGCGATTGAACAGGCCGCTGAGGATTTTCCGTTCCGTCTCGTAATCCACGGCGGAGAGCACATTGTCCATGATGATCAGATCGGCCGGGCTGAGCAGCGCCCTCGCGATGCTCAGCCGTTGCTTCTGGCCGCCGGACAGCATTATGCCCTTTTCGCCCACCAGGGTCTGATCGCCGTCCTGAAAGCGCGAGACGTCATCACTTAACTGGCTCAACGCCAGGACTTCCTCGACCTGATGTTGATCGATAGGCTGCCCATCAGTCCCGAAGCGGACATTGGCTTCCACCGTATCGGAAAACAGGTAAGGCTCCTGTGTGATGGTGCGTACCGTGCCACGCCACTGCCGGCGGGGCATGCGGGCAACGTCCTCCTCGCCCCAAAAAATATGCCCTTCAGGCACATCGAGATGATGGTTAATGCAATTCACCAGGGTTGTTTTTCCGGCGCCGATGCTGCCCAGCACACCGACCTTTTCACCGGGGCCGATGTCGAAGCTGATGTCATTCAGCGTCAGGGACTCCTGATTCGGGTAGGCGAAGCTCAGATGACGAACACTGAGGGTTCGCTCGGTTGGCGCCGACGCTGCAGGCTGAGGCAGGGTGCGATCCGTCTCCGGAATCTCGGCATTGAGAATGGACTGAACACTTTCAATGCTGACCATCCCCATCTGATAGACCACGGCAATTCGGCCCAGTTGCGCCAGTGGCAACGCCAACAAGGCGGAATAGGCGAGGAAGGCGGTCATCTCCCCCAGCGTCAGCCCCTGTTGCAGGATCATGTAACCACCGAACCCGAGAATGACCACCTTCATCAGGTCGTTCGCGTAATCCAGCAACGGCAGAATGAACGTCTGTATTCGGGTCGCTCGCATGATGGTGTCCAGCAGACGGTCGTTCTCCCGCTCGATTTCGGCCGACACCCAGGTGCCCATCTGCTGGTTCTTGATCAGGTCGATGCCGGAGAGGTAATTCATCAACTGCTCGGAGAGGGTTTGCAGCCGCTGCATGCGCTCGACGTGATATTTCCGCATCCGTTTAAAACCCTGGTTGAAGGCAATAAACGCCAATGCCACCGGAATGACCGAATAGAGCATCAGTGTGGGGGAAATGCGCCACATCCAGATCGGCGTCAACGACAGTGCAAAGATCACATTGACGGTTTGCAGGAAGCCAATGCCATAGAACGCTCGAATACCGTTCAAGTCGTTGTTGATGATCGAAATCAGCTTGCCGGACGGAAACCGCTGATGATAAGCGTTCGGTAATCGATTCAGCCGGAAAAAAAGATCGTTTTTCAGCGTCGCTTCGATAATCCGCCCCGGGTTCAATGCATACATCCGCGACAGAATGCGCACACCGACCATGATCAGCGAAAACGCAACTACCCACAGAACGTGTTCATTCAGATTGCTGCGGGCGGCCTGGTCGGCCTGACCAAGCAAGTCGATGGCCTGCTGAATGTAACGCGGGATCTCAACCTGCAGCCAATTGACCAGAAAAATACAGACAACGGCAAAGCCGTACGACCACTTGTTCAGCAAAAAGTAGTGCAATATGAATTGGCGTTTAGTCATCGGCCTTCTCGGGGTTGCAGTGGGCGGGCGGCTCGATGCCGTACTCGTTCTGACAGGCACGGATAATGGCATGACGGACATCACACTGCTGCTCGAGGGCGTCGAGCAACCAGACCGGCAGGCGGACAGGCCGAGTTTTTATGCCGGGTTTACGGCCACAGCCGGGCCGGGCGCCGCCGCGGCCGCAGCAGCCATCGGACTCGTCGGTCGAATCGGACAAAGGAGATCTCCGGGAAATTTTGAAAAGTGTACACTTTTCATTTGAGAAGTACAGCGCCCACTCCAGTCGACCTCCTATCCGCTTTACCCCGAGTGCAGCAGTTGCTCCTCACTTTCCGTCTGATACTGCTTCCGGTAGAGCTGGTAATAGCGCCCTCTTTCCGCCAACAACGATTCGTGCGTGCCCTGCTCGACCAGTCTTCCGGCGTCGATCACCAGAATCATGTCTGCGGAACGGATCGTCGATAGCCGGTGCGCAATCACAAAGCTGATCCGACCGTCCAATACCGTCTGCAAGCTCTCCTGCAACCAGTGCTCGGTCTGGGTATCCACCGAAGAGGTGGCTTCGTCCATGACCAGTATCTGCGGGTTGCCGATAATCGCCCGCGCAAAGGAAATCAGCTGCTTCTGGCCGGTCGACAGGTTGTTGCCGCCCTCCTGAACCACGGTTTCGTAACCCTTCTCCATCTGCATGATGATGTCATGCACGTTCACGGCTTTGGCCGCTGCTTCGACCTGTTCGTCACTCGCATTGAGGTTTCCGTACCGGATGTTCGAACGGATCGTGCCACTAAACAGAAAAGGCGTCTGCAGCACAATGCCCAGGTTGGACTGCAGCCAGGCCAGTGACCGCTCCCGGTAATCCTGTCCATTGATCAGTATCTGGCCTTCGGTCGGCTCATAAAAACGGCACAACAGAGAGGCGATGGTGGACTTGCCGGACCCGGTGGCACCCACCAGAGCGACCGTCGCCCCGGCGGGCACCGTCAGATTGAAATCGCGCAATACGATCTCATCCGGCTTATAGCCAAAGGACACATCACGGAATTCGATTTCCTGAATCTCGTCGACACCGCCATCCACAGTCGTCGCGCCTTCAACCAATGCTCGGTCCATGCAGCGTTGGACGCTCTCGGAATCCACGATCTCCGGTTCAACCTCCAGCAAACCGATGACCCGCTCAACACAAGCCGTCGTCCGCTGCAACTCGGCCAGTTTTTCAGAGACTTCGAGCATCGGGTCCATCAAGGCGCGAGCATAGGCCATAAAGGCCACCAGAGTGCCCAGAGTCAGGGTACCTGCCAGCACTGCAGTACCGCCAAGCCACAGCGCGGCACCGGTCGCGATGCTGACGAAAACATTCACGAAAGGAAAAAACGCCGACGTCAGTAACAGGTTATGCATCGACTGCCGGTACATCTTTCCGGTGTCTTTCTGGAACTCGTTGAGGTTTTCGTCCTCCCGCACCAGCACTTTCGATGTCTGAACACCGGCAATGCTTTCGTTATAAACGGCGGTAATCCGGCTGTTGGTTTTCCGCAACCGACGGGAGCTGTCGAGAATGCGAATGTTGAACCACATCGCGACCCCTGCCAGAAACGGAAACAGAGCCAGCACCACCAGGCCCAATTGCCAATCCAGATAGATCAGGATGCCGAAAATGGCAACCAGGTACGGCACACCCCAAAACAAGTCAAGTGTGCCCCAGGCCACCACATTGGCAATGCGCTGAGTGTCTGACGTAATGCGGGCCAGCAGCCAACCGACCGCATGGTTGTCGAAAAAGCGGAACGACAACCTTTGCAGATGCTCGAAGCTCTGTTTGCGCAAATCATACATCAGCGCCGTCGACAGGCCGCCTGCCAGTCGAATGAACATCCAGATAAAGCCCACGAGCGCGAGCACCAGCCCACCGTACATCCAGGCATAGCGGATCAGATCCGCCTGGAGGCCATGGGCGACAATGTCATCGACCAGGGCTTTTGTCACCAGCGTAAAGCTGGCGTCGATTCCGGCCGTGATCAGCGCGGCGACCAGCAAAATGTGGAATACCCGCTTTTGTGGTCGGTACACCATGTAAAACAAGGTTTTCCATGCACCCCTTTTGCTCGGGGTGCTGTTTTGTTCCTGATTCATCGTATTTCCTTGTCAGTTTAATTAACTACCGTACGGCCTCTGTTTTTTGACCTTATACTCCGGTTCGCTATCAGGTTGCGTTCAGCAATGAGCCCTCTTGCCGAGCGTCATCCGCATCGTCTTCGAACTGCGCCTTCTGACCGCTCTGAATACGCCAAAGCTGCCGGTAAAACCCTGGCCGGTCGTGCAATGCCTCATGAGTTCCCTGCTCGGTCAGTTGGCCGTTCTGCATCACAAATATCCGGTCGGCCTGACGACACACACTGATCCGGTGCGTAATAATCAACAGCGTTTGCTCGCCCGCTTTACGACTCAGCGCCTTCAGGATTTGCTGCTCCGTGTTGGCATCAACTGCACTGAGGGTGTCATCCAGCACCAGAACCGGAGAACCCCGCAGCAGGGTTCGCGACAAGGTCACCCGTTGCTTCTGGCCACCACTGAGGCTCACGCCCCGCTCGCCGATCACGGTGTCATACTTCTCCTGAAAGGCCTCGATCGTGTGGTGTACCGCTGCGTCTGTGGTCGAACGAACCATGTGGTCGTCGCTCGCACTGGGCCGACCGAACTTGATGTTATCGCGCAGGCTGCGGCTGAACAGGAAGGGCTCCTGCAGCAGCGTACCAATGCGACGCCGGACCGACTGACGCCGCACCGACGACAGCTCGTAGCCACCCACCCGGATCGAACCGGTGGTATAGTCATGAAGGCGCATCAACAGTTGAATCAGCATGCTCTTGCCCGCGCCGGTCGGCCCCACAATCGCAATGGTTTCACCCGCCGCGATTTTGAAGCTGACGTCTTTCAACACCAGCCGATGCGGCTCGAAACCGAAGCTCACGCCTTCGAATGCGATGTCGCCGCGGACATCGTCCGGCAAGTCTCGCTCGGCATCCGACTGTGGCTCTTCTGGCGCATCCAGAATTTCCTGAATGCGGCCAATGGCGACCGTCGCTTTACCGGCTTCGCTCAACTGCTGGCCAAGCTGGCGGATCGGCCAGATCAGCATGTTGGCGTATAGCGTAAAGGCAAAATAGGTGCCCACAGTGATGACGCCCCGCGACGCCAAATAGCCGCCGCCGATCAGGACAAAGCCACTCTGGATCAGACACAACAAATCGGAAGACGCCCAGAAGTTGGACAGCATCCGGATGAGCTTCATGTTCAGATCCCGATACCGGGCATTCCCTTGTTCAAACTTCTCGCACTCGTACTCCTGCCGTGCGAAGGCGCGCACCACCCGGATCCCGGTGAGGTTTTCCTGAACGATGGTGGTCAGGTCTCCTTCGGCCTCATCCACCTCCTGAAACAGGCTTTTGATCCGACCGAAATACACCCAGGCATACACAAAGACCACCGGCAGCATGAACAGCGACACCGCCGCCATAACCGGGCTGGCCGCAAACATTAACGGCACCAGAATGCACACTAGAACAACGGTGCGCCCCATATCCATGACCTGCCTGGTCAAGAACTGGCGTAGCGTATCCATATCGGAAGTGCACCGTTGAACGATATCGCCACTGTCCGCATTGTTCAGATACCCTTCGGTGAGCCGATGCAGGTGAGCAAAGAGCCGTTCACGCAGGTCCTTCAGGGTATCTTCACAGGCACGGGAAGCCAGGTAATCTTTCAGGTACATGAAGGCGCCGGCCAGCGCAGTCGTAACGACGATCGCCAAACCGGCCCACCACAGATGCTCAGACAGCGTTTCCGCGCCCCCGGCCCAATCGATGGCCCGGTTCAAAAAGCCGCCATCCGACTCTGGCGTATCGGTAATCACCCGATCGATAACGACCTTGCCGATGGTCGGCACCAGAAACATGAAGTAGGAGGCAATAGCGACCGCGACCACTGACCCCAGGTAGTGCCATCGTTTATTGCGAATAAGATCAACGAGTATTCGATGATGATGCTTTGATGGATTCACGTGTCCTTTCCCTTGCAAACTTAAGATTGCGCGGGCCAGAAACGCAAAAAGCCCGCAGCGGGTGCGAGCTTTTTAAAGGATAAGAACAGTGTTCTTTGTGCCATAAAGCCCGCGGCTACCGACGGGCCCTATGAGGAATCAGAGGATGCCCGTCAGCAATGACCAGACGCAGTGCCTGCGCCATGTGGTGTGAGGATGTAATGCTTCATCGAACTATCCTTCCAGTTGAATTGCTGCGTCATAGACGTTCGTTACGGGCTTACTGACGCACCATACAGGTGCGTAGCTCAAAGCACTTTAGAGCGCTGTTTCTGAAATTGCAAGTCCAAACACACATTTTTGGTTCCTGAAGACCACTACAATTTCTCCAGTGCATAGTGTAGTTCGACCTTGTTCTTGACCTTGAGTTGTTGATAGGCGTGCTGCAAATCGATGTCACTTGCCTGGGTCGCTTGAAGGGACAGCGTGCCGCAGCACAGGGCGATGGATGTAGCCATGGTCAAATTACGGGGTGGTTGGACAACGCTCATGTGGACTCCTGTTGTTTTTATGGAGTCCAGGTCACGCTAAAGCGAACCCACCAGGGTGGCTACCTCTGCAGATGCAGAGGGAGTGATCTATTCAGCCCAAGGCTACACAGCCCCTACTCAAAAATAACACCGGGATTGAGCAGGCCCAGCGGGTCCAGTGCTTTCTTGAGTTGTTTCATGATGGTGATCTCGGTGTCGCTGCGACTGAGCGACAAATAGGCCTTTTTATCCAGTCCAATGCCGTGTTCTGCTGAAATGGAACCATTGATACGCTGCAGTGGCGAGTAAACCAGCCTTTCTACAGCACGACGCTGAGCGTCGTCCATTGCATCACCAATATTGATAAAGAGGTGCAGATTGCCATCGCCCAGATGACCGAAAACAATCAGTTTGGCCTGGGGCCATTGATGGGTCAGGCTGGTTTTGAGCTCCTCGACATAAGCCTCCATTGCTTTGATGGGCAAGCTGACATCGAAGCCGGCCGATGGGGCCATTTTTCGGGTCAATTGCTCTATATCATCGCGGATGGCCCACATCTTCGCTTGCTGGGCTTCTGAACTGGCAATGGCCGCATTGCTAATCAGGGCTTGCTCAAGGGCGGATTCCAGCGCCAGTTCAAAGGTGGCGCGTTCGGATTCGTGGTAGTTGGCCGCTTGCACCAGAACATAATAAGCCGAGTTGTTTTCCAGCGGCGGGGTGTGCGGGCTGTCCTGGCCGGCAATCAGATCCACATGGTCGCGCCACATCACCTCAAAGGCGCTGAGTCGGCCACCCAGTTGCCGCTCCAACTGCCGCAACAAGGGTGGCAGATGGGCAAAAGTTTCGACCGCGACCCAGGCCGTGCTCAGGCTGTGGTGCAGCGGGCGCAGCTTCAGCGTCACACGGGTCACAATGCCCAGGCTGCCTTCGCTGCCGATGAACAGTTGTTTTAGATCGTAACCGGTGTTGTCTTTCATCAAGGGGCGCAGGCTGGATACCACCTGGCCATCGGCCATAACAGCCTCCAACCCGAGGACCTGTTCGCGCATCATTCCATAGCGCAGTACCTCATTCCCACCGGCGTTGGTGGAGACCATACCGCCAATGGTGCAGGATCCCCGCGCCCCCAAATCAACCGGAAAGTGCAAACCCTGCTCACGCGCAACTTCATGAACTCGCTGCAAAGGCACACCCGCTTCGACGGTAATGGAGCGATTGTCCACATCAACCGGCTCCATCCCGGTCATACGTTCGAGTGAGAGGCCGATCTGGTTCGGCAAAGCCCGAACACCTGCAACAACACCGGTGCGCCCACCCATGGGAACAACAGAGACGCTTGCATCACGACACAAGGCCAGGGCTTGAACGACCTCTTCAGTGGAGGCAGGGCGAATAATAGCGGCAGCCTGGCTCGGGCTGTGATCGAACCAACTGACTGTACGCTGGTGAACATCGTCACCGGTTAGGACCTGGCTGGGGCCGAGTAAACCCCGAAGGGCATGGATCAGTTCGTTCATCGGGAACCTTCTTGCCATTTGAAGCCATTGGTAACTGTACCGCCTCCCTGGGCACCCGGCAAGATGACCACCGGGTAATGCTGACAAACAGAATTGTTCACAATATGCTAATGCCCTGGACGCCAAGCTAATGGCAACCCTCACTGCTTCAACACTTGCGAGGCTCGGTTCAATGATAGAGAGAGTTTTTCAGAGTAGCCGTTTTCTCGTACTGGTTGCGGTGTTTGCGACAGCCGTGTCAGCGATTCTGATGTATTTGACTTGCCTTAGCGTGCTTTATCATATTGTCCTGGATTTTTTTGGTGGACCACCGGCTACAGCTGATCAGGGAAAAGTGTTAGCCGTCAAGTTACTCAAGTTGCTGGATTTGCTGCTCATTGGTATTACCTTGCAAGTGATTGCTGTCAGCCTCTATCGACTCTTTATAACCCCTTTAAAAGTCAGTGACAGCCTGTTCCTTAGCACACTGCACATTAAATCATTTCATGATCTGAAAATCACACTGGTGCAGGTTGCTGTCGTGATTTTGGTCATACTGTTTCTCGAGCATTCTGTTGAATCAGGCGCAACGTTGGAGACGCTCTACTACGGAGCCGCTATCGCCGTTGTGATCCTTGCATCAACCTTTGCCTGGCGGTCGATGAAATAGTTGTTGTGAACACTTGACTGCCCAACATCAATTACAAGTCTGACAATCAATCCGGGGCAGCACCAATCGAAGTGCGTCAATGCTTACCGAAAATGCCGCAAAGCCAACGCAATAATCCCCTGCCCGGTCATATCTTCCGACCAGGGCCAGGCTTCAACAGTAGCCTGGCCAACTAGTTCAGGCACCAGGGCTTCTTCGATGCCTTCGTGCACAGCGGCTTCCATCAGGTCGTATGCGCGGATGCCTGGGCCGGTGACGACGACTCGTTCAGGGCTCATCAGTGCCATGAGGTTGGCGATGCCATAGCCCAGAACTCTTCCGGCCTGGGTAAACAGGCCGGTGAGGTAGGCATCGCCTTCGCGGGCTTTGGCGGTGAGTTTTTGCATCTGTTTTTCCGAGGGGTGGCGGCGGTCGGTGGCGGCGACTTCCATCACGGCGCTGGCGTCTCGGTAGAGGGCGTAGTCGGCGATGTAGGCTTCGATGCAGCCTCGTTTGCCGCAGGCGCATTGGGGGCCTTCGTGACTGTACTTGGTGTGGCCGAATTCGGCGGCGGCTCCGAAGTGGCCACTGTAGACGTCGCCATTAACGATCAGGCCGCCACCCACACCGTAACCGATCATGATAACGGCGAAGTTCTGGGTGTCGGCGTGTTGCGGCTGGCGTCGTATCTGGTAGGCGATGCAGTTGGCGTCGTTGGCCAGTTCCACCGGGCAACCAAAGTGCTCAGCCAGGGCGTCGGTCAGGTTGGCCTGGCGCAGGTTCAAGGCGGGGCTCCACACCACACGGCCCTGATGGGTATCCACAAAGCCCTGCACGGCAATACCCAGGCTGACCAGGCGTTCACGATAGCCCGGGTGGGCGTCAATGAACTGATCGGCCTGGCGCACCAGTTCGGCATTGAGGCTGTTTTCATCCAGAGATTGGGTTTTTACCTTGACCACGGATTCGGCAACGATGTGCCCTTTCAAATCCCCCAGCATTAACCGCACTTCGTTAATGGAGAGCTTCAGGCCCAGTACGCAACCACGGTCCGGGTTGAGGTCAATCAGCACTCGCGGTCGGCCACGCCCCTGTCTTGCTTCCGGGCTTTCACGAGTGAGTATTACCCCTTCTTCGGCCAGTTCGGCGGTTATGGCGGTAACGGTGGCCGGGCTCAACTGGGTCAGGCGCCCCAACTCGACCCTGGCGATGGGCCCATAGACTCGCAGAGCCGTAATCAAGTCGGCTCTGTTGGCGGCTCTAATTTGTTCGGTATCGCTCTTTTTCATTCGGCGGAGAGTCCTGGCTGGCGTTAGGGCATGGTGTCAGGTCCATAGTGCGTGAGGCATGAACTTCTGAACAGTTTAGAACGATGATTTATTTAAGTCGACTCTCGAATTTATTTTGACAGTCGCGTCTCTATATGATTTATTTAGTTTGAGACATGAATTTAAAGAACCCTGATCTGTTCAGGGCAAAAAGCAGCATCACAAAACAATCACAACAAGAGGAAGGCCCCATGCTCAAACTCAAGCACCTTTTGGTCTCCACCTGCGCTGGCGCTTTACTGGCCATCAGCAGCGCTCAACTGGTCGCCCAGGAGACGGTGACCGTTCTGCACAACCAGCAGGATCAGTTCATTCGCGATACCTGGGATGAGATTCGCCGGGATTTTGAAGCGCAGAACCCGAACATCAAGGTTCAACTGGATTTCATGGACGACGATGCCATGAAAGCCCGCCTGCCCACCCTGCTGCAATCCAACGCCAAGCCTCATCTTTACTGGAGCTTTGGTGGGGGTGATTTCCGTGTTCGGGCGGAATCGGGCTTGCTGGCCGACATCACCGACAAGGCCGATGGCCTGCGCGCCAAAATTGGCGAGGGCGCCATGTCGGCCTTTGAAGTCAACGGTCGCCTTTATGGTGCGCCCTACCGTCTGGCCCAGGTTGGTTTCTGGTACAACAAGTCGCTGTTCGAGCAGGCCGGTGTCCGTTCAGAGGACATCGAGACCTGGGATGATTTCCTGGATGTGGTTACCACGCTGAAAAATGCCGGCATCACTCCTATTGCCGCAGGCGGCGCTGAACGCTGGCCATTGCATTTCTATTGGACCTATCTGGCGATGCGCATTGGCGGCCAGGAGTTGTTTGATTCGATTCTGGCCGATGAAGCCCGTTTCGATAACGAGTACTACATTCGCGCTGGTCAAGAATTGCAACGACTAGCCGACCTTGAACCCTTCCAGGCCGGTTACCGTGGCACTGTTTACAATGAGGCGGCTGGTGTTTTCGGTAACGAGCGCGCGGCCATTCACCTGATGGGCGAGTGGGATATTGGTGTACAAACGTCGGAATCCGAAAGTGGCGAAGGGGTGTCTGGCGACAACCTGGGTTACTTCAACTTCCCCATGGTGGAAGGTGGCCTTGGCGATCCTTCGGCGACTCTGGGCGGTGTTGATGGTTGGGCCTTTACCTCAGGCAATGGCACTGATGCAGCGGTAAGCTGGCTGGAGTTTTTCCTGGCGCCTGAGCAACAGCGCAAGCTGGCTGCGGCGGGCATCATTATTCCGGTTGCCAATGGTGCGGCGGAGGCCGTGGAAGACCCGCACATGCAGCAGATTGCCGAGAACATCGCGAACTCTTCCTGGCATCAGGTGTTCTGGGATCAGGCTTTGGGTGCCGATGTCGGTGGTGTGATCAACGATATTTCGGCTGAGTTGTTTGCCGGTGAGATCACTCCGGAGCAAGCCGTTCGTCGGGTACAGCAGGCTTGGGATTTCCGTTAGTCATTTGAAGGTCTATTCAGGGCTCATTGGATATTCTGCCAATGAGCCCTTCTTCTAATAGAAGCCATTCGAGTACTCCATGAAGTCTGTTGATATCGCGCTCGATGCGCAACGCAGTGGTCGATTCACTGCCTTAAAAGCCTGGCTGTATCGCCACAATACCGGGGGTCGGCTCTCCACCTTGTTGCTGTTTATTCCGCCGGCTTTGATGGTGTTTACCTTGCTGGTGATTCTGCCCATTGCCGAATCCGGGGTGTACAGCTTTTATCGCTGGAATGGCTTTATCGCCTTGTCAGAGAGTGGCCGCTGGGTCGGCTGGCAAAACTACCAGTTTATTTTGCAGGATCCAGTGTTCCATCGTGCAGTCTGGAATACGACGAAAATCGTTCTTATCTCTCTATTGATACAGTTGCCATTAGCGATGATGCTGGCGCTGAGCATTGCCAGCAAGAGCAGTATCAATTCCTTGTTTCGCCTGGTGTATTTTTTGCCCTTTATTCTCGCGGATGTGGTTGCCGGTTTGATCTGGCGTTTCATTTATGATGGCAATTTTGGCCTGGTCGCGGCCATTACTCAGATGTTTGGCCTGGATCCTTTTTACCCGCTGGCGGATCGTGCCTGGGCGTTCAATGCCATTCTGGTGGTGGTCGTCTGGAAGTATTTTGGTTATCACATGATGATCTACATCGCCGGTTTGCAGAGTGTGCCAAACGATCTGGTTGAAGCCGCGAGGCTGGATGGTGCCAGTCGGTTGCAAATCATTTTTCGCATCAAGCTGCCGCTGATCATGCCGGCCATCAAGCTTTCGGTGTTCTTCAGTGTGATCGGTGCCCTGCAGTTCTTTGAAATGGCCATGCCTCTGGTAACCGCCGGCGGGCCCAGTGGGTCGGCGCATACCATTGTTACCTATCTCTACGAGTTCGGCATTGTGCGCTCGCGCATTGGCTTTGGCAGCGCTGTCGCGGTTGTGCTCTTTCTGGCCTGCGCCGTCTTTGCTTTCTTCTATCAGCGCTTTGTCATGGCGAGGAGCTCATCATGAAGGAGATGACCGATAACCGCAGTGTTTCTGCCAGTGCGGCACGCTGGGGGTTATTATTGCTCGCCGCGCTCTTCGTCCTGCTGCCGTTCTGGATGACGGTACTCGGTGGTTTCAAAAGCCTGGGGGAACTGAGGGTCAGCCCGCTGGGGCTACCACGCCAGTGGGATGCCACGGCCTACCTGGACATTCTGAGCAGCAGTATGACCTGGCAGATGATGCTGAACTCCGTCATCATCACCGGCTTCACCGTCGCCCTGGTGCTGATCATTGCTTCCATGTTGGCCTTTACCTTTTCGCACATTCGCTTTGCCGGTAAGCAGTACCTCTATTCCTACGTGATTCTGGGCATGATGTTTCCTGGTGCGACGGCCATTCTGCCGCTGTTTATCAAGATACGGGACCTCGGCCTGCTCGACACCTATGCCGGGGTTATTTTGCCCCAGGTCGCCTTTGGGCTGGCGATGAGTGTGCTGCTGTTCCGCACCTTTTTTGAGCAGTTGCCCAAGGAATTGTTCGAGGCCGCCCTGGTGGATGGCTGCAGCTATGGCCGTTTTTTCTGGACCATTGTCATGCCGCTGTCCAAGCCGATTCTGGCCACCGTTGGGGTTTTTATTCTGGTCGGCAGTTGGAACAACTATATTTTTCCGCTGATCATGCTGAACGACCAGAGCGTCTACCCCTGGCCATTGGGGTTAATGGAGTTTCGCGGTCAGTACGGCGCTGAGTGGAATCGTATTCTGGCCTACATTACCGTCACCATTTTGCCAGCGGTAGCCTTCTTTCTTTATGCACAAAAATACATCGTTGCCGGGCTGACCGGTGGCGCGGTCAAAGGGTAATCATTCATGAGTGCAACCATCACCAACCCTATTCTGCCGGGCTTCAACCCGGACCCATCCATTTGCCGAGTGGGCGATGACTATTACATCGCCACCTCCACCTTCGAATGGTTCCCGGGTGTGCAGATCCACCACTCGACGGACCTGGTCAACTGGCGACTGGTCAGCCGCCCGCTGAACCGGCCGGACCTGCTCGACATGCGCGGCAACCCGGATTCCTGTGGCATCTGGGCGCCTTGCCTTACACACAGCGATGGCGTTTTCTATCTGGTCTATACCGATGTCAAACGTCACAGTGGCGATGCCAAGGATGCACACAATTACATCACCCGCTGCACCACCATCGACGGTGAATGGCAGGCACCGGTCTACATCAACAGCAGCGGTTTTGACCCCTCGCTGTTTCACGATGACGACGGCCGCCGCTGGTTCCTGAACATGCTCTGGGATTATCGGCCGGACAAACCCTCCTTTGGTGGCATCCTGCTGCAAGAGTTGGACCCTGAACGGTTGACCCCCATTGGCCCGGTGCACAACATCTTTGCCGGCAGTGACTTGGGCATGGTCGAAGGGCCTCACCTCTACAAACGCAATGGCTACTATTACCTGCTCACCGCCGAGGGCGGCACCGAATACGATCATGCCTGCACCCTGGCTCGCTCTGGCCAGGTGACCGGTCCCTATGAGCTGCACCCCAAACAACATCTGATCACCGCCCGTTTCGACCCGCAAAGCCTATTGCAACGGGTCGGCCATGGCGACCTGGTCGAGACACCCGATGGCGAGACTTATCTGGTACACCTGTGCAGCCGGCCGCTGGCCAACAGAGGCCGTAGCCCCCTGGGCCGAGAGACGGCCATCCAGAAAATGCAGTGGCGCGAAGACGACTGGCTCTGGCCCGTTGCTGAGTCCCTGTCACCGCAGGTTCAGGTGCCTGCCCCGGCCAACCACAAGGCGTCGCCGCCACGGGGTACGGCACTGCACTATCGGTTCGATAACGACAAGCTGCCCATGGATTTTCAATGGTTGCGCACGCCCTACCCGGCAACACTGTTCAGCCTCAGCGATCGCCCCGGTTATTTACGACTGTTCGGCCGGGAATCCCTCGGCAGCCTGTTCAACAGCGCCCTGGTGGCCAGGCGGCAACAGAGCCACCGTTTTACGGCCTCAACCACCGTGGACTTTGAGCCGGAGCATTTCCAGCAGATGGCTGGCCTTGCCTGCTACTACAACAGCCGCAAATACCACTACCTGTTCATCAGCCATGATGAGACCATAGGCCGTTGCCTGGATGTGATGAGTTGCCTGGCGGATGCCAATGGCCATGGTCACTACCCGCTACAGGGGCAGCGTATACCATTGCCGGCCAAGGGGCCTATTCGACTGAAAGCCGAGGTGCACTTTGAGCACCTCTATTTCTCCTGGGCAACACCGGAGGGCAACTGGCAAAAGCTGCCGCTGAAGCTGGACAACTCGATTCTCAGCGACGAGGCCGGCACGGGTGCGGGCAATAACTTTACCGGGGCTTTTGTGGGAATGGCGGCTCAGGACCTGGCCGGTACAGCCAAACCGGCAGACTTCTCTGACTTTGATTACCAGGAGTTCTGATTCCAGCGTTCTTATCTGCTCTTAATCTACTTGCAGAACTCACCTGATACTGGGTGAGTTCCAACATATCTGAACAAACTTACCCCAAGTCTCCAAGCTGCTCAAACATTCAAATACACACCAAAACCTTCAAATCAGTATCGCCAGGCGTGACTTTCTGGGCTACAATCGTGGCAATCCGTCACAGATTTGACCCAGAGGGAACAAGAATGACACTTGCAATCGATGTAAGCGAACAAACAACTAAGGACGTGGTCCACAACCTGGTTGACCACATACCCTCTCCTTACAATCGCCTTAAAGATATGGAGCTTTTACACAAGCTGCTGGAAATATACGACCAGGGTACTATAGCCGCAAAACTTGCTGAGGTTGACGAAGGCAGTTGGTGCCGAGAGACCGTAAACCGCTGGGCGAAAGGTAAAGCATCCCCCAAAGTTAGCTGGGAATCTCGTCAACAAATGCTTTCCATGTTGCCTCTTCCTGATTCCAATCACTTAAACCCAGCGTTCCGCTTCATCGACCTTTTTGCTGGGATAGGTGGTATCCGAAAAGGCTTCGAGTCTATTGGGGGGGAGTGCGTATTCACTTCAGAATGGAACAAGTACGCTGTACGTACTTACAAAGCCAACCATTTTTGCCACCCGACCAAACACCGTTTCAATGAAGACATTCGGGAAATCACACTGAGTTCTAACCCCGAAATTGATGAAGATAAGGCCTATCGAAATATCGACAAGGAGATCCCTGATCACGATGTACTTTTAGCAGGCTTCCCCTGTCAGCCTTTCTCATTGGCTGGAGTCTCCAAGAAAAACTCGCTAGGGCGTAAACACGGATTTGAGTGCGATGCCCAAGGCACCCTTTTTTTCGATGTGGCACGCATTCTCGCGGCAAAAAGACCGGCTGCCTTTCTTCTGGAAAATGTGAAAAACCTCAAAAGCCACGACAAAGGTAAAACCTTCCGCGTTATTTGTGAGACCCTGGATGAATTAGGCTACGAAATTGCCGATGTCAACGCGCCTAGAGGTCAGGATCCAAAAGTTCTGGATGCACGCCATTTCTTGCCACAGCATCGAGAGCGAATCGTCTTGGTGGGATTTCGTCGTGACCTTGATGTTCACAAGGGCTTCACCCTTAAAGACATCGCTGGACTTTATCCCTCTAATCCTCCGACTTTTGGTGACATTTTGGATGAAGTGGTCGACGACAAGTACATATTGACACCCAAACTTTGGGAGTACCTTTATAACTACGCTCGCAAGCACCGTGAAAAAGGCAATGGATTTGGTTTCGGACTTACAGGCCCAAGTGACGTAGCTCGAACCTTGTCTGCCCGTTATCACAAGGATGGATCTGAAATTCTTGTTGACCGAGGTTTTGATGACACCAAGGATTTCTACAGCAAACGCAATCAAACTAACAGGCCAAGACGGCTGACGCCTCAGGAATGTGCCAGGCTGATGGGATTCGATAAGCCTGGTGAAAGTAGCTTCATTATACCTGTATCCGACACTCAGGCATATCGTCAATTCGGCAACTCGGTTGTAGTTCCTGTATTTGAAGCAGTAGCACAGCTAATGAAAGATAGAATTCTGTTGGCAAAAAAAGAACTTGACTTAAAAGAAGATCAAGCCCCAATACAAGCAAAACTTGCCTTTTGAATTAACAGTGGCACGCAGATAAAGGTCGGCTAATTGGGAGGATTTTTAAAATGGAAAGACTATCTAATCATTTTACAAGCATAGCGGCAAAGCAACTTACAGAGGTGGAAGTAAACCCAAAAAAGTCAAATCAGCATGAACTACAGGGAGTACAGAAGCTTAGAGAGATGCTTGGGAGTGAAAGAAGGAGAGTTGCTAGCACTTGTATTTACCTCGCAGATGAAGAATCAGACAGGTTATCACAAGAGGGGCAATTGACCTGGTATGATTCAAGGAAGGGTCAGCCAAACCGAAGCGCAGAGTATCGCTTATACTATCAATCGAGCAATGAGCCGCTAAGGTCAGCATCTGCAGGAGATACACTTGTCTACGCCTATAGACCTGATCAAACGCTTTTGCTGGTTATAATACCTAGAGAAAGTCAACTCCAGCCAGCTCTACTATGGCTTTTTGGGCTTAAAAAAGAGCCTGGCACACTGCTCGAAATAGTGGATCCGGAACAAATAGAAGTTCCGCTTTCATTGTTGAATTACATTGCGGAAGAAACCGGAATTGCAATCTACGGAACTGGTTCACTGGAAAAGGACTGGACCCAACTGCTTTTGGATCGATTTGGAGCCAACTTCCCTACAACACGCAAACTCTCCAGTCTGGCGCTTGAAACACTTGGAGATGACCTCGGCCCCGTAGAAGAGCCAGACACAACGCTAATGGCGCTAATAGAACGTGAAGAGGTATTGTTTAAACAACTCGAACGCTACATAGTCAGTGAATACCTTGCAGAGAATGCGTCTGGTTGGTCTAATGACGTTGATGCATTTATCAGCTTTTCACTAAGTGTTCAGAACAGAAGGAAGTCCAGAGCTGGCCACGCTCTTGAGAATCACCTAGAATGGATTTTCGTCAAAAACAATATCAACTTCGAGCGAGGAGTCAAAACCGAGAAGAACTCCAAACCAGACTTCCTATTCCCGAGTCAAAAAGCCTATCGAGACGATCACTTTCCTGATAAAA
Organism: Saccharospirillum sp.; assembly: GCA_022565595.1. Classification (GTDB taxonomy): domain Bacteria; phylum Pseudomonadota; class Gammaproteobacteria; order Pseudomonadales; family Natronospirillaceae; genus Saccharospirillum. The sequence goes on from JAIUML010000001.1 coordinate 393,935, forward strand.
ACCTTCGTATGCTTGGAGTAAAAACCTCATGCAAGGACCGTTGGAGACAAATACTCAATGAAGCCCACAGAATATCTCCCAAACATTTACTAACTCTTCAACCCGGCATATCTGTTCATCAGCTAACTGAAATGAAAGATGCCAAAGTTAACCTGGTTATTCCAACTTCAATTCAGAGGTATTACCCAGCGAATGACACCGAATCCTTAGGCAGGTTTATAGAGATTATTAAAGAAGGGCAAGATGGCTGACATTGTCGACCGCGCCACCCGTTCCAGAATGATGTCGTCCATCAAGGGCAAGAACACGGCCCCGGAGCGCTTCGTTCAGGAGAGGTTGGAGAAACGGCACATCGCCTTCGAAGCCCACGCCAAAAACCTGCCGGGCACGCCGGACTTTGCCTTGCCTCTTTATCAGGTCGCCCTGTTCGTTAACGGCTGTTTCTGGCACCGGCACCAGGGCTGCTACTACGCCACCACCCCCGCCAGCCAGAAGGCCTTCTGGCAGGAAAAACTCGAAGGCAACGCGCGCCGGGACGTAAAAAAGCAGACAGAACTGGAAGCCGCTGGCTGGCGTGTCATCGTCATCTGGGAGTGTGGCATGAAGCATTGCCCGGAAGCCTTTGAGGAAGTCATTGATGCCATCGAAGGCGAATTGTCGCTGTCGCAATGGCCTGCCGAGCCACCCAGGCAACGCCCCACCAAAGCCTGAAGGCTACGTTTTTGTGTTGATACAATTCGCATCAGAAATCAACCTTTACTGATAACTCAGCGTCCCCTGACTGAGACGTTTTCTACTGGTTCAACTCCTCAGCGCCATGTAAACTGGCGTCCATTTTTTAAACGCCCCAGGGTTTCCGTCGATGACCTTCGAAAGCGCTTTGACCTTTTTTATCGCCATCTTCATTTTTGGCATTACACCCGGCCCGGGCATCTTCGCCATTCTGGCGCGCGCTCTGACTCAGGGTACTCGCGCCTGCATTACCCTGGCCTTTGGCATGACCCTGAGCGATGCTGTCTATCTGGTGCTGGCCAGCTACAGCCTCTCTGCCATTGCCGCCAACTATGGCGAAGTGTTCACCGTTATTCGCATTCTGGGCGCCCTTTATCTGTTGTACCTGGGCTGGAAGATGTGGACTGCACCCATTGCAGACCCGAACGACGCCACAGCGGTGCGGTCTGCAGGGCACTGGCGCAGCCTGTTTCAGGGCATCGCCATCTCGGCTTCCAACCCCAAGGTGATACTGTTTTACATTGCCTTTTTGCCGACCTTTATGGATCTCTCCCGATTGACAGGTGCAGACATCCTGCTGGCCGTTGTATTAACCCTGACGGCACTCATGTCCGGACTGATGCTGATCGCTTTTGGTGCCTCCCGTGTTCGTTTGTGGGTGCGCTCTGTTGCGGGCATGCGTCGCTTGAACCGCAGTGCCGCCTCCATCATGGGTGGCGCCGGTGTCTGGTTGCTTACCCGACACTAACGACTCAAAAAAATGACTGAGTGCAACAATAACTAAAGGAAACACCATGGCTTTTTTCCGCAGCGCTTTCATTTCACTGTTCATCCTTGTGCCCCTGACGGCACAAGCAACGAACCACCAGGAAGGCATTCTGCTGATTCAGGGCGGCGTTGAACGCACCCTGAGCCTGAGCGACTTGCGCGACAGTGCCGATGTGGCAACCGAGTTGTATGAGCCCTTTCGGCGCGATCAGATAGAGATCCGAGGTATCCGTTTTGCCGACTTTGTTCGTCAGAACTTCGAAGGCACACCAAGCGCCATCGAGTTGCAGGCACACGACGGCTACACCATAAAAATTACAGACTGGCAGGACCGAAACTGGATCCTGATGACGCATGAGGGTGAGCGCCCACTCACACTGAGAACCCATGGACCAGTGCGCCTGGTCCAGGAAGACCTGCGCGACCGTAACCCCGAGATCCTGCGCGATTTCATCGATTGGGTCTGGATGATCCAAAGGATAGAGGCCAAACCTTGACCTTGATCCGTCGGCAACTGTCGTGGTGGCTGTGGCTGGCGGTGCTCAGCTTTGGCATCGTCGTCGCCTGGGTGGTCTATGAAGTCCGCTGGCTCTACCCCGATTTACAAAGGCACTTTGGCCCCGTTGGCGACCCTCAGGTCGGCCGACAGATCATCACTCGCTCCAGAGAATACCTGCAGAATGGCCTCAACATTCTCGCCAGTGAACCACTGGACGAGGAGCAGTTTCAGGACGCCTTTTTTCAGTTCGAGCTGGGCTACAGTTTCTTGAACGTTGGCCTCTATAAAGAACGCTACGATTGCACCAATATCAGCCTCGATCAGTTGGATGCCTTACTGGATTCCATGACCTCCGCCGAAGCGACCGATCTGGCGTCCATCGTTCGATCGCTGAACCCCATCATCCTCTGTGCCACGCAAATCGAGCAACACCAGTGGGAGTTACGCCAGACTCGCGCGATGGCCATCGCTGAACGCATCGACCGCAGCCAACGCTGGTTCCTGTTGGTGACCGGCGCTGCCTACAGTATGGGTGTGCTGTTTCTGGTGTTTTATGAGCGCCAAAGACGCAAGACGACCCGGTCGTTACGCTCTCAATTGTCGTGGATGGAAAAAGCCCTGGAAGATGCTCTGACGGGGGCCCAGAACCGAAGGGCTTTCGACCGGGACCTTAAGCGGCATTTTGAACGATATCAGCGAGGCGCGCCCGCATTCTCATTGCTGATGTGCGATCTGGACTTCTTCAAGGACTACAACGATCGCTTCGGCCACACCCGAGGCGATGAAGCGCTGCAGCAGGTCGTGGACAGCATGACCAGTGCCATTCGCCCCGGCGATCAGATCTACCGTTATGGCGGGGAAGAACTGGTGGTGCTGCTACCGAATACCAGCCAGCAACAGGCTCTGCCCATTGCCGAACGCATTATTGCAGCGGTGGCTGACTTGCAAATCAGCAACCCAGGCAGCCCAATGAAAACGCTCACCCTCAGCGGCGGCCTGGCGACGACTCATAAGGATGATACAAAGTGCCAGGATGTGCTCAACCGAGCCGACGCCCTGCTGTATCAGGTCAAATCCAGCGGTAAGAACAGCGTTATCGGCGAAGCGTGAATCACCGAGGGCCAGGAGTGATCAACGCCCAACCCTAAAAAATACCCAGTGTTTCAGCCCTGAGACGACGGTTGGTGTGCATTTTGTGTAGACTACCTCTTTTTCAACGATAGGCGACCATGACCACAACCCCGGCCGAGACGGGCCTCGCTACTTTCAATCGCACCTTGATCGTTGTTTTGCTGATTGCCGGTGCCTTCGTGTCTGTTCTGAATCAGACCCTGATGCTGGTAGCTATTACCCCCATCATGGTCGATTTCCAGATCGCCGCCAGCCAGGCGCAGTGGGTCACCACCGCCTTTATGCTGGCCAGCGGTGTCTGCATACCGGTGTCGGCTGCCTTGATCGATAAATACTCCAGCCGCACGCTCTATTTATCGGCACTGGGCGTCTTTCTGGTCGGTACCGTGATCGGGGCCCTGGCACACAGCTTCCCATTGTTGTTACTGGCCCGCATTGTCCAGGGCGCCAGTGCCGGCATGATCATGCCCCTGATTCAAACCTTGATGATGACGCTCTTCCCACCAGAAAAGCGCGGCCGCGCCATGGGTCTGGTTGGTCTGGTGGTGGCCCTGGCACCAGCGATGGGGCCGAGTTTATCCGGCTGGATCGTTGATCAGTTCAGTTGGCGTTTTCTCTTTACCATCCTGATACCCGCCATTGGTCTGGTCTGGCTGGTATCGATGAAATACATGAAGAACGTCACCCATCAACGTGCCAATCGCCTCGATAAACTGTCCATCGTGTTGTCCACATTCGGCTGGGGCGGCCTGCTTTATGGGTTCAGTATTGCCGGTAGTGCAGGCTGGACCAGCCTGGAATTTATTCTGGCAAGCTGCATTGGCGTGGTGTCCCTGGGGTGGTTTTTCCTGCGTCAGCCCGGGCTGGCACAACCCCTCCTGGACCTGGCGGTTTTTCAATCCCGTCAGTTCAGCCTGACTACGGCGTTGTCTGTGCTGGTCTTCGTGTTGCTGATAGGCACCCAGACACTGATTCCCCTGTTCGCTCAGAATGTGTTGCAACTGAACGCTCTGAATGCAGGCCTGATCCTGCTGCCGGGTGCGGTGCTGATGGGGTTGGTATCGCCACTGTCCGGCACACTGTTCGACCGGTTCGGCATTCGTGGGCTTTCTATTGGTGGTTTCAGTTTGCTGGTAGCGGCCATGTTTCTGCTCAGCCGACTCACCCCTGAGACCCAACCAGGCTGGATCGTTCTGATGTCATCACTGCACATGCTGGGCATTACAACCCTGCTGATGCCGCTGATCACAGCCGGCATCAATTCCTTGCCCGGCCACCTCATCGCTCATGCAACGGCCATGAACAATACCCTGCGCATGGCGGGTGCCTCCATTGGCACAGCCTTGCTCGTCACCATCATGAGCGTCGGCCAGCAAACGGCCATGTCACAAGGCGCCGAGCACGCCCTGGCGCATGGTATTCGACTGGCTTTCTGGCTGGCGCTGGCACTGGCTCTGGTTGGCTGGTTGCTGTCTTTCCGGTTGAGTGATCGCTAAGGCTGTCCGTTCATGTTCTTGACCAGTTGCCGAATGGTGGCAGCCATGAATTTCGTAGCCGCTGGTCGGTCACTCTGTTTATTCCAGAGCAGGCCCGGTGTACGAATGGGGGTCGGGTCCTCCAGTGGTGCTACCGCCAGATCCGCCTCGCCAACAAGGGCATTGCTGGAGACGATGCTACACAGATCCGTGCGGCGAACCAGTTCCAGCATGGGCGATATGGCATTCAACTCGGCAACGATGACCGGCCTCGCGCCGGCCGATTGGAAGCACTCTTCAAGCAACTGGCGGGTAGAGAAGTTGGGCGTCAGTAAGGCCATCTGTAAACCCGTCAGCTCAACCATGCGCACTTTCTTTCGTTTCGCGAGAGGGTGATTCGCAGCCATCACCAGTTTCATTTCTTCGTTGTACAGTGGTTCGAACCAGAGGCCACGAGGAATGGCCGGGCGGTAGGAAACTCCCAGATCCAGTTCACCTTGCTCCAGCCGTTGGGCGATTTCATCGCCGGATAATTCCTCCACCACCACTCGGACAGCTGGATAACGCTTCATAAAGGTCGCCAGACAGGAAGGAATGAGTTGAACATTGAAACTGTGCGTCGCAGCAATGCGTAACTCACCGCGTAATTGTTCCGGCGCCTGCCTTAATGCCCCTACGGCTTCATCAACCTGAGTCAAGGCGGGTGTGATGTGCTCCAGAAAGGTACTGCCCTCTTCAGTGAGCACCACCTTCTTGCCAATACGCTCGAACAACTCCAGACCCAACTCTTCTTCCAATTGCTTGATCTGGTGGGACAGCGTCGATTGGGTAACGTGAACACGCTCGGCAGCACGAGTGAAGTTGAGCACCTCGGCTAGGGCCACAAAGTATCTCAAGTGCCTGAGTTCCATGGGGGTTCCTCTTTTTATGCGCCCATATTGATCGACAACATCGATCATCTTTATCTAAATATATCATTTCATAAATAAATAGCGATCTCCTAAAGTCGTTTCATTGCTCAAGACAAATCAAATAATTGAGGGGCAACGCCCCAAGGGCCAGGAGTTCATTATGAAAATTGGACGAGAAAGCGTTCCAAAAAGTGCCATTTGCACCTCTACTGCCGATACCATAACCGTGCGTGGCAAGGATCTGTGTACCGACCTCATCGGGCACACCAGCTTCACCGACTACTTCTATCTATTGCTCACCGGTAAAACACCCAGTGCTGCAGCTCGCGCCGTGCTCGATGCCACCCTGGTATCCATTGCGGAACACGGCTTTGTGCCCAGCGTACAGGCCAGCCGCATGACTTATGCCGCCGCACCGGATGCCCTTCAGGGTGCCGTCGCTGCCGGCATCCTGGGGTGTGGCCCGGTGATTCTGGGTGCCTCACAAAATGCGGGCGACCTCTTTCATGGCATTGCAAAACAGGTGGACGAAGGTCAAGCGCTCGACTCCGTGGTGCGCGAAACCGTCAGCCGGATGCGCGCACAGAAACAACCCATACCGGGTTACGGCCACCCTCTACATAAGGAACGCGACCCCCGCGTGGACGCCCTGTTCAAGGTCGCTCGCGACAGCGGCGCCGACCTGCGTTACATCGCCATCGCCGAGGCCATTGAAGCGGCGATTCCCGACATTGTCGGTAAGACTCTGAAGTTGAATGTCTCAGCAGCCATACCCGCCGTATTGCTTGGTGCTGAGTTCCCGGTCACTGCACTGCGAGGCATTCCCATCCTGGCCAGAACCGCAAGTCTGATTGCACACCTGAACGAAGAAGCCACCCAACCAGCTGGTTTTGCACTCTCCTATCACGCCAGTCAGGCAGTGGAATACACCGGCGAGTAAGGCGGCCATAGGGGCAACTGATTTTTCATCTACCAAGCAGGGTCAACAACGATGGCAAATGTATTGGAAGGCATCACCGTTATTGAACAGGGCACCTTTATTACCGGCCCGGCAGCAGGCATGTTATTGGCCGACCTGGGCGCTAACGTCATCAAGGTGGAGATGCCTGGCACCGGCGACCCTTTCCGGGCCTTCAAGGGTGGTTTGTATAGCCCGCATTATCAAACCTATAACCGCAATAAACGCAGCATTGCGCTGAATACGAAAACCGAGGAAGACCGGTCGATTTTTGACGACCTGATCCGTAGCGCCGATGTCTATATCCAGAACTTTCGTCCCGGCGCGGCAGAACGACTCGGTGCCGGAGAAGCGCGCCTGCGCGAACTGAACCCGGCCCTGATCTACTGTGCCATCAGTGGTTTTGGCAGCAGCGGCCCCTATGTCAATAGGCCCAGTTACGACACCGTGGCGCAGGCGGTCAGCGGTTTCCTGAAACTACTGATCAACCCCGAGAATCCTCGTGTGGTCGGCCCCGCCATGGCCGATGCCTTGTCCGGCTTCTATGCAGCTTATGGCATTCTGGGCGCCCTTTATGAGCGCTCGAATACGGGCAAGGGGCGCAAGGTGGAGGTGTCCATGTTCGAAGCCATGACGCATTTCAATCTCGACGCCTTTACGCACTATTTTTCTGAAAATGAAGTCATGGGCCCCTATAGCCGGCCACAGGTTTCGCAGTCTTATGTGATGGAGTGCGCCGATGGCAAATGGGTGGCATTACACATGTCGTCACCCGAGAAGTTCTGGCAAGGCCTTGCCAAGGCAATCGACTTTCCAGAACTGCTCGAAGACGCTCGCTTCTCGACCCGTGAGGGCCGGATCGAGAATCAGGAAGCCATGATTGAAGTCCTCAAGAGCATCTTCGTCAAACACAGCCGGACTGAATGGCTTGATCGGCTACTGGCGGAGGATGTGCCTCACGCCCCCATGTATGACGCCTACGAAGTACTGGAAGACGAACAGGCCAAACACCTGCAACTCGAAATTGAAACAGAGCATCCCACCATGGGGAACTTCCGAACCATACGAAGTCCAGTATCGTTTGATGGTATGCGCCCCCTGGATCTTATTGCGCCTCCGACTCTGGACGAGCACCGGGAAGAGATTTTGACCGAGTTAAAAAATCGCTGAAGCTTTAAACCCAAAAAAACAACAATGCTGCGGAGCAACAAACAATGTTCGAGCTACCTAAAAAAGAAGAGATATTCAATCACGGAATTCCATCCACTCCAGACGACATCACCGAGATCGTCATCAAGGCCATGGGCCGCACAGAAAACTCACGATTACGGGAAATTTTGCAAGCCCTGGTCAAACACCTCCATGCCTTTGGTCGAGAGGTCAAACTGACGGAAGAAGAGTTCATGATGGCCATCAACGCCGTCACTGAACTCGGTCACCTGACCAGGGACAAACATAACGAAACCATGGTGATGTCCGATGCGTTGGGTTTTTCAACCCTGGTCAATATCCTCAACCAGGACAGAGACCCAGAGCAAATGTCGCCGGCGTTGTTGGGACCTTTCTATACACGCAAAGACCCGGAATACCCGAACGGTTTCAATATTTCGCGAGACAAACCGAAACCAACAGACATTCCTCTCTTCGTTCGCGGCAAGGTGGTCAGCAAGAACGGAACGCCGTTAAAGAATGCCCTGGTGGAAGTCTGGCATGCCTCTCCTGAAGGCTTGTACGACAACCAGGAGCCAGCGCAACCGGCCAACAACTTGCGGGGCAAGTTCCGCACAGACGAAGCCGGACATTTCAACTTCCGCACCATTCGCCCGGCAAGCTACCCAATTCCTACCCATGGTCTCGTTGGTCGGATGCTGGCAGCACAAAACCGTCATCCGTTTCGTGCCGCTCACTTGCACTTTACGGTCTCGGCCGACGATCACTCAACTCTGGTGACACAGATTTTTCCAAAAGACGATTTGTTTGTGGAGTCCGATTGCGTTTTTGGCGTCACCAGTGCAGACCTGGCCGTCGACTTCCCGGAACACACCGATGGCAACGCGCCGGAGCCGGATGTCACCGGCACATACTGCACCCTGGATCTGACCTTTGATTTGTCGCCGGGTGAATCGAGGCTGCCGCAATCGCCGATTAATGCGTGAGGGATAAGCCCTAAGGTGAGGGAACCCTAAAAAACAAAACAACCACAAAAAAACCAAAGAGAGAGAACACCATGAAAACCACACTGCTCAACCACAGCCGCATCGCCATGGCAGCCGCCATCATAACCGCAGGCACCATCAGCCTGCCTGCTCAGGCTCAGCAGACCATCAACTTGACCGTAGGCTCGAGCCACCCAACTACCATTCCATGGGTAGGCATGATTCCTGGGGTCTTCATTCCGGAAGTGAATCGGATATTGGAAGAAGACGGCCGCTACCGCATCAACTGGACAGAAGCCTACGCGGGTCAGCTCTACGGGGCCAATGCCACCCTGACTTCGGTTGGTGATGGTATTGCCGATATTGGCTGGGTGTTCAGCTACCTTGAAGGCTCGCGCATGCCGTTAAGTCAACTCAGCGCCTACACCCCCTTCACCACCAGCGACCCGGAACTGATGCTGGATGTGTTCAGTGAACTGGTCGAAACCGTACCGGAACTGAAAGACGAATGGGAAGGTAACAATGTAGTATTCCTCGGTGCGACAGCGTCCGACACCTATGACATCTACACCAACTTCCCGGTGAACTCACTCAACGACCTCAACGGCCGCCGCATCTCTGCACCTGGCGTGCTGGGTGTCTGGCTGAACCCCGTCAACGCAACCGCTGTTGATGGTACCCTGGCCAGCTTCTATACCGACATTCAAACCGGAGTTTCCGACGGTGTAGTCACTCTGGCCACTGGTGCCCTGCCGTCTCGTATGTATGAAGTCGCTCCTTACGTCACTCAGGTCAATATGGGTGTGGTGTTCTCCGGCGGCATTGGCATGAACCTGGATCGTTTCGAAAGTCTACCGGAATTCGTGCAGCAGGCATTGCAGCAAGCCGGTGACGTTTACACGGCGGCTCATGGTCGTGACCTGGCCGAGCGGTACGAATCGGCGCTGGCACAAATGGTCGAGCTGGGTGCGAGTCAGTCTACACCGGTTCAGGTCAGTGCGCTGACAGCCGAGCAACGTCAGGCCTGGATCGACGGCATGCCGGATCTGGCCCAACAGTGGGTTCGCAATAACGAAGGCCGTGGCCTGCCAGCGGCCGAATTGCTGCAAACCTACATGGACACCATCCGCTCTCGCGGTGTCGAACCTGAGCGCGCCTGGGACCAATAACCCCTGATGCACTCAAGCCGCCCGAAGCCTTTCGGGCGGCCGATTACCTCACCTGCTCTGAACGAGGAAAGTCCCATGGTGAACCTCAAGTCACTGCTGTTGGGCCACGGCCCAGGCAACAGCCTGTTCGGCTATCTCGTCGACGGCTTGAACGCAGTCGGTTCCCTGCTCATTTTTGCCATCATGGCGTTGATCTGCGCCGACGTGTTTTCACGCAACGTTTTTAACCAACCCATTGCGGGTGTAGCCGAGATGGTGGCCGCGTCCATTGTAATGATTGTGTTTCTGCAACTGGCCAGCAATTTGCGCCATGGGCGCATGGCCCAGGCGGATATATTCATCCATGGTTTTACCGTGCGTTTCCCGCGCGCCGGTCACAGCCTGGTCTGTCTGTTCTATCTGGTGGGCGCTTACATGATGTACATTGTCTACAAGGGCACCCTGCCCGTACTCGAACGCGCCATTAATCGTAATCAATTTTTTGGGGTCGAAGGGGTCTTTACCTTCCCGGTCTGGCCTATACGAACCATTGTCGTCTGTTGCGCCGTTATTGCCCTGATTCAGTTCCTGACACTCGCACTTGATCAAGCCTGGAAGGTGGTTAGCCCCAGGGCTCGTCAAAGCAGCCAGCCTGAACATCCACGCTCGGAGGAAGCACTATGAGCGGCATCGAAATCGGGTTGCTGGCCGTAGTGGTCATGCTGGTGCTCATCTACATAGGCATGCATATCAGCATCGCCCTGATGGCTGTATCCTTTACTGCCATTGCTCTGTTGCGTGATACAGGCCTGGCTACGCGCATGGTCGCTGCGGCCGCCAACGACTCACTGAGCAACTACTTGTATGGTGTGGTACCGCTTTTTGTCCTGATGGGCTTGCTGGTGGTTAATTCCGGTGTGGGCCGAGATACTTTCGATGTGTTTCAGCGCCTGCTGCAACGCATTCGCGGCGGACTGGGTGTGGCTACGGTTGGCGCTAACGGCGTCTTTGCCTCCATCACCGGTGTCAGCGTTGCCTCAGCGGCGGTGTTCACCAAGGTCGCCGTGCCGGAAATGCGTCGCCACGGTTACACTCCGAAGTTTTCAGTGGGCGTTGTCGCCGGCAGTTCAGTGCTCGGAATGCTGATTCCGCCGTCACTGTTGATGATTGTCTATGGCGTACTGGCGGAACAATCAGTAGGTCGTATGTTCATTGCCGGCATCATTCCCGGCCTGTTGCTGGCCAGTGCTTTTTGTTTGGCCATTTTTCTTCTGGCTCGCTTTATGCCCGCTTTCATGGAAACCAACCCGGCGGCCCACCATGAGGCGCAACCTCAGGCCTACGGACCTCGGCGGGAAATGCTCTACAAGCTGGTGCCGATTCTGCTATTGATGGTGCTGGTACTTGGTGGTCTCTACAGCGGTTTTTTTACCCCCACCGAAGCCGGTGGGGTGGGCGCCTTCGGGGCGTTGATGCTGGCCCTGGTCAAACGCCGTCTGAGCTGGCGGGGCTTCTACGGCTTGCTTGGTGAAACCGGCCATGTGGCGGTCTCCATTCTGTTCCTGATTCTGGCGGCATCGCTGTACAGCCGGATGCTGGCGCTGACCGGCTTGCCCATGAACATCGCCCAGTGGGTGACGTCGATGGACCTGGGCCTGTATCAGTTCCTGTTCATCTATCTTCTGATCATCATTCTGATGGGCTGCATTATCGACTCAGTGTCCATCATGCTCATCGTGTTGCCCATTGTGCTGCCCATTGCCCAGTTTTTCGGCATGGACCTGATCTGGTTCGGTGTTATTACCGTGGTTGCTGTTGAGATCGGGCTGGTCACACCGCCCTTTGGTATCTCGGTGTACACCGTAAAGGCCAGCCTGAATGACCCGAGCGTTCCCGTGCAGGAAATTTTCAAAGGCGTGATGCCGTTTTTCCTGACGATGTTGATTGTGCTGGCGATACTGGTGGCCTTTCCAGCCTTGTCCACCTACCTTGCACACCGCTACTGAGTGAGTATTGACCATGACCGAAAACGTTTTGCCACAATCCAGCCTGGACCAGTTATTTTTGCAGGCACGCACCTTCCATTACTGGCAGGACAAAGCCGTTTCAGATGAGACTCTTAAACAACTGTACGAACTCATGCGCTGGGCGCCGACCAGCATGAACTGCAACCCGGTTCGCATCCATTTCCTGCGCACCGTTGAGGCGAAAGAACGGCTCTACCCGGCACTGGACGAAGGCAATATTCGCAAGGTCGAGGGCGCACCGGTAACGGCCATTGTTGCTTACGACCGACGCTTTCACGATCAACTGCCAACGCTGTTTCCACACATCGATGCTCGCGCCAAATTCGTTGGCAACGAGCCACTGATCGAGGATACCGCCTTTCGCAACGGCACCCTCCAGGGTGGCTACATGATACTGGCCGCCAGAGCCCTGGGCCTGGATTGCGGGCCGCTCTCCGGTTTCGACAATGACCAGGTCGATCGTCTTTTCTTCGCCGAAAACGATCGACATTTACGCAGCAATTTTTTATGCAATCTGGGCTACGGAGCGGTAGACCAACTGAAGCCCAGGGGCGCCCGTCTGGCGTTTGAAACCGCCTGTCGCCTACTCTGACCAACCAACAACCATGAGCAAAAACAACAAGAGGTAAACCCCATGTGCAGACTTTGTGAAGCCGGCAACCCACAAAACCATTCCAGCGAAGGCCGTCGTGATTTTCTGAAGCTGGCGATGGCCGGTGGCGCAATGGCCACCATGCCCTTGATGGGCAGCCGTGCCCAGGCCGGCAGCCACAGCGGTGCTGGAGCCCACTCCAAACCGCAGATGCCGGAAAATGTCGGGAACGCCGGTCAGCGCACACTGATCAAAGGCGGTTTTGTGTTGTCGATGGACGACTCGGTCGGCGACTTCGACACCGGCGACGTTTTGCTGGAAGGCAACAAAATCATCGATATTGGCGCCAATATCAACGCCGGCGATGCTCAGGTAGTCGACGCCACCGGCAAGGTGGTCATGCCCGGTTTTATCGATACCCACCACCACCAGTTCGAGACGGCGTTGCGCAGCTTTCTGGCAGACGGCATTCTGGTGAACGACGGCCTGCCGCACAGCAACCCCTACAACTACTACGAAACCATTCTGCAAAAGTTCTCCATGGTCTATCGCCCGGGTGACGTCTACATCAACGAACTCTATGGCGGACTGGCCCAGCTCGATGCTGGTGTCACCACAGTGATGGACGTCAGCCAGATTCACCACAGCCCGGAGCATTCCGATGCCGTCATCTCGGCGCTGGCCGACACCGGCCGCCGCTCCGTATTCGGCTACTTTGAAGGCTGGGGCGACCGGGCTCAATACCCCCAGGATGCACGCCGCATCCGCCAGGAATACTTCAGCTCGGACGACCAACTGATGAGCATGGTAATGGGAGGGGAAATCTACCTGCCCGGCTACGAAGAAGCCTGGAAGATCGGCCGTGAACTGAACCTGCCCATCGCTCTGCACGTCGTTGGTACCTTCGGCATGCAACCGACCTTCGACCAATTAGCCGAAACCGGTGAGTTCGGGCCGGACAACATCTTCATTCACATGACCGGCATGAGCGATATGGCCTGGCAGAAAGCGGCCGACGCTGGCGCCCATTTGTCACTCTCGGTACCGATCGAGATGACCATGCGCCACGGCATGCCGCCGATTCAAAAAGCGCTGGATCTAGGCATGCAACCCTCGCTCTCAACCGACGTCGAATGCACCATGACCGCCGACTTCTTTACCCAGATGCGCGCCACTCTGACGCTGCAACGCGCCTTCATCAACGAGCGCGCCCTGGCCGGCGAAGAGAACCTGCCCAACCTGCTGACCTCGCGCGATTGCATTCGCTTCGCCACCGTCGAAGGCGCCAAAGGCCTCAAGCTCGACCACAAAGTCGGCACCCTGACACCGGGCAAAGAGGCTGACATCATCCTGCTCGATGCCACGGCCATCAACGTGCACCCGCTGAACCATGTACCGGGTGCCGTAGTGACCTTGATGGAGCGCAACAACGTCGACACTGTGCTGGTGGCCGGCAAAATCCGCAAATGGGCCGGCGAACTGGTCGATGTCGACCTGGCACACCTTGGTCAGCAGTTGACCGAAAGCCGCGACTACCTGTTTGAAGCCGCCGGCATAGAACGGGACCTGTTCCGCCGCTGATCGCTACTGCGCTCAACACGGGTAGCCCTTGGGGGCGTTTGAACTCCCCAAGGGCCATTCCTCCATAGCTCAACGCAATCCACGACTCAAAAACCTGCCTGAGCCAGAGCGAAACGGCCATCCCGATGCTCACGTTGCCTTTCTGGTTCCGCAAATACTGCACTCGTTTTTCCGCATTACCATTGCTCATTGGCTTGAGCGTCTTGCAGCAAAAAGAGTTAAAACATATGGAAATGGTAGCCCGATCAGCAGTTTGAACACTCCTGATTTAACCTTCTCCTTTCGAAGTAAGCACTGTCACAATGACTCACACAGCGCTCCAATGTGGTATTATTGAATACTAATATACGCTTGCCAGACCGGATCCCCTATCCATGACGCTTCCAAAGTTTATTGCTGTCCTCACCATGGTTGGTTTACTGACACCCTGGCGTGCAATAGCCGACACCACCCTGCTGGACCCGCTGCAGTTATTGATGCAAGGGAGCAACAGCCATGACGTCTTCTCAGCGGCTATTGAAGCACAAATTGGCATGTCACCAGATTATGCCGATGTGGTGTTCTGGCATAGCGAAACTGGCGAAGTCATTCCTTATAGTGACATTCGTAACCTGATCGGGCCGTCGCGTCAGGATGGTATGTTGGAGCTGCTGATCCTGGCTGAGGCCATGACAGGCGCTCAAGGGTTACCGGTAGAAAGCGGGCGTCTGGCTCGGTTGATCGATGCAGCCTACCTGGCTTCGATGCGCCGCCCACCGGAACATGTAGCGGTGGAGTTTTTTGACACCCGTGTTGGCCCTACTGGCGATCTGACCGGCGGCATCTCCGGCCATTCACCTCTGAACCAGCGACCACCCGAGAGTACCGAAGAGCAGTTGGCCCAGTTGCGAGAGCGCCAGCAAGGCCGAACTGCTGTCGAAAAAGATTCACAGAGCGAGTCCGAACCAGACAACTGGCCCAGTATGGATCTGGACGCCTTGCCCCGTGCCAACAGTGAGAAGGAGGCACTGCTGGCCGGTGACCGCCTCACACGCAAGATGAACCAGGCCGGATTGGCTCTGGACGTAGATGGTGTCAACTGGACCCGCATGAGCATGGTGGTGCGACGTGAGGCAGATCTCGACTCGGCAATGGATTCCGAAATAATGGCGCTGGAAGAGCGCCTGACTGAGCTTTCAGAGATACCCCTGGCAATGCTTGATCCTCTGGCCTACCAGTACAACGGCCAGTTGTACCTGACCCTGGTGGTGTTTCATGCAGCCGGTGATCAGGGAGATACGGCTCTGGCATTCCGTCATCAAACTGAGTCTCTGGGCTTGCTGGAATTTAACGCGGAGGCCTATCGCCAGTTTGAAACGCAGAGGTAATGCGCCCTTTCCTTTTGCTCAATACGATGATCAACGGACGACCCAGCAATTACCCATTCGATCATAAGCATCCGAGTGGGCGTGTGCTTTTACCGAGCTTGATGACTCTGGCCTCGTAAGGCCTTAACCGGTCGTCTTCGCTTGCCTTATCCTGGTTACCGAGAACCACAACCCCATTACCGGGCAAGCTCACACTGGCTGGCGCCCCGCTCATATTGACCGCCACAATGTAGACGCCATTCTCACCCTGCCGCTGGTAGGCGAACACCTGCTTATGGTCGGGCAACAAGAGTTCGTAGTCACCGTAAACCAGGGTGCTGTGCTCTCGGCGGAGCTGAATAAGCTGACGGTAATAGTGGTAGATGGAGTTCGGGTCCTGTTGTTGCGTTGCGACGTTGATCTCGGTGTGGTTCGGGTTTACCGGTAGCCAGGGTTGGCCTGTAGTAAAGCTGGCCTGTTCGTTGTCATCCCACTGCATGGGGGTTCGGGCATTGTCGCGCGCGCTGTCCTTGATGTGTTGAATGATATCGATGTCCGTCCAACCCTGCTGGCGCAATTTTCTGGCGATGTTGTGTGCGGCGACGTCGTCCAGTTCGGCCAGCCGGCTGAAGGGGTAGTTGGTCATGCCCAGTTCCTGCCCCTGGTAAATAAAGGGAGTGCCCTGCATCAAAAAATAAAGAGTGGCAATGGCGGTGGCGCTTTCGTGCCAGTAACGTTCAGGGTCACCCCAGGTGTTGACGATGCGCGGAATGTCATGGTTTTCAACGAACAGGGCGTTCCAGCCTTTACCGGCGAGGCCTTTTTGCCAGCGGGTCAGGGTCTGTTTGAGTTGTGGCAGGTTGAGCGCGCGACTGTCGCTGTCGGTGCCCCAGAGTTTAAGCTGCTCGAACTGGAACAACATGTTGAATTTGCCCTGGTCCTCGCCTACCCAGTTCGGTGCGTCGTCGACGCTGACGCCGTTGGCTTCACCCACAGTCATGATGTCGTAGTGGGCGAAGGTGTTGTCGCACAGCTCCTGAATGAAATCCTGTATGCCTTCCACGTTCAGGTGGTAGTCAAAGGATGGCACCATGTTCAAGCCTTTGGGGTTGGGCATGTCGGGCAAGCCGGGGGCTTTCTTGATGTGGGTAATGGCGTCGATGCGAAAGCCGTCGACGCCCCGGTCGAGCCACCAGCGAACCATGTCGTAGAGGGCTGTGCGCACCTCGGGGTTTTCCCAATTCAAATCGGGCTGGCGAGCCGAAAAAAGATGCAGGCAGTATTGGTCGGTCGACTCGTCATAGCGCCAGGCCGGTTCGTTGAAGATACTTTCCCAGTTGTTGGGTGGGCCGCCGTTTTTTCCATCGCGCCAGATGTACCAGTCACGCTTGGGGTTGTCTCTCGAGCTGCGCGATTCCTGAAACCAGGTGTGTTCGTCGCTGGTGTGGTTGGGCACCAGGTCGAGCAGTATTTTCAGGCCGCGGGCATGGGCTTCGTCGAGTAGGCGATCGAAATCTTCCAGGGCACCAAACTCGGCCATAATGTCCTGATAATCACTGATGTCGTAGCCGTTGTCGTCGTTCGGGGAAGGGAAAATAGGCGACAACCAGAGGACATTCACACCCAGGTCGGCAAGGTAATCCAGCTTGTTGATGATGCCGGGTAAATCGCCAATGCCATCGCCATTGCTGTCCATAAAGCTGCGCGGGTATATCTGATAGACGACGGCTTCTTTCCACCAGGCGGTCTTTTGAAGTGAGCTCATGCAGGTGTTTTCTCCCAACGAATGACAAAGGCTTCGAATGGTGCCAGCGTCAGATTTTCATCCAGGGTGGTGCGTTGTTCAAGGTTGCTGATCAGGCAGTCACCTTGCTTGTGCAACAAGGATTCAGGCAGTTGAACGCTTACCGACTCTGCCGAGAAGTTGGTGCACACCAGCAAAGTGTTGGCCTGGTCGACTCTGAGATAGGCGAAGACTTTTTCATGTTCGGGCAACAGTAACTCGAAGTCACCATGAACGATCACATCATTCGCTTTACGCAACTTGATCAGTTGCTGATAGCAGAAGAAGACGGACTCCGGGTCTGCCAGGCACTGGGCAGCGTTGATCTCTCGGTAATTGGGATTGACCTTCAACCAGGACTGGCTCTGGCTGAAACCCGCGTAATCGCTGTCGTCCCAATGCATGGGGGTGCGGGCGTTGTCTCGGCTGTTTTCGTGGATGGCGGCCATCATCTCTGATGCATCGTGACCAGCAGCGACACGCTCTGCAAAAAGGTTGCGGGTTTCGATGTCCTGGTAGTCGTCAATGGCATCGAACTGCACATTGGTCATGCCCAGTTCTTCGCCCTGATAGATGTAAGGCGTGCCCTGCATCAGGTGCAGAGCGATGGCCAGCATTTTGGCCGAGCGCACCCGGTACTGGCCCGGGTCGCCGTATTTCGAAACAGCGCGTGGCAGGTCGTGGTTGTTCCAGAACAGGGAGTTCCAGCCCTGGCCGTGCAGTTCGGTTTGCCACTTGGCAAACACCTGCTTGAGTTCGACCAGGTTGAAGGGGCGCGGTTTCCACTTGCCATGCTCCGGGTCCCAACCGATGACGATGTGCTCGAACTGAAACACCATCGAAAGCTCATTGCCGTTGGGGTTTGAGTAGCGTTTGGCTTCCTCGGTATCAGCACTCCAGGCTTCGCCGACGGTCAGAGCATCGCGCTGACCGAAGGTGGCCTGGTTCATAGCCTGCAAACGGTCGTGCAGTTTCGGACCCTTGGCGAAAATGCCACGGTCGACGTCCTTGCCGATCAGGTCGATCACATCCATGCGAAAACCGGCGACGCCTCGGTCGAGCCAGCGGTTCATCATGGCGTGCACGGCTTCCGGCACGGCCGGGTTATCCCAGTTCAAATCGGGTTGCTTTTTACTGAACTGATGCAGGTAATACTCTCCGGTCGGCTCATCGAACTCCCACATGGAGCCACCAAAGTAGGAGTGAAGATCACTGGGCGGTGAACCATCCGCTTGGGGCTGCCTCCAGATGTAAAAATCACGGTAAGGGCTCTCCTTTGACTGACGGGCAGAGACAAACCAGGGATGTTCATCCGAACTGTGGTTGACCACCAGATCCAGGATGATGCGAATGCCCCGAACTTTCGCTGCCGCGATGAGCCGATCCATATCTGCCAGAGTGCCGAATTCGGGAGCGATGTCTTCGTAATCGGAGATGTCGTAACCGTTGTCGTCCATGGGCGACTTGAACACCGGCGACAACCAGATAACGTCTATGCCGAGTTGTGCCAGATAATCCAGCTTGCTGATGATGCCGGGCAGATCGCCCATGCCATCGTTGTTGCTGTCCATAAAGCTGCGTGGGTAGATCTGATATACAACCGCATCGTGCCACCAGGGGTGTGTCATCGCTTCAGGCCTTCCGGTAATGAGAACTTGCCCCCAGCATAGCCTTGTCGTTCACCAAAGAATAATGCATTTTTCTGTCGACACTATAGAATAACTCTATAGTTTGAATGCAGCCCGGAGCCCACCCTGGATAAATTATTACGCCAGTTTCTGACGGTGGCGGAGATCAAAAGCCTCTCCCATGCCGCCAAGAAGTTGTTCATCACCCAGCCAACACTGACCCATAACATGAAAAAGCTGGAGGAGGATCTTGGGGTTCCCTTATTGAACCGCTCCAGCAAGGGCGTGACCTTGACGCCCTATGGGGAGTTGCTGATGGAGCAGGCGAGAGTGATGCGCCGAGTGCACGATAACGCCATGGCCGAGCTCAGCCGTTTTCAACAACAGCGCGAACGCGGTATGCGTCTCGGCATTGGCATGGCCTGGTGGCGCCTCTTCTTGCGGGACTTGCTGCGCGACTACCGCGAGTCTCATCCGTTGGCACCGCTGCATGTCGATATGGGCAACCACCTGCGCACCATGGACCAATTGCTCAGCGGTGATATCGACCTCTTTGTGGGCCATCAGATCATTGGCCTGAATGAACGCTCTGGCGCGGTTTTCATGCCCCTGTTCCAGTGCTTCGACGGCGTTTATGCACGGGCCGATCATCCCCTGGCGCAACGGACTGCGTGCAGCGAGGAAGACCTGCTCGACTACCCGCACCTGGACGTCACCCCGGATGAAACCCGCTACAGGGATGTGGTCAATGAGGCAGACAGCACCCATCATCCCGGCTATTGTCGCCACCGCCGTGTCGTCTGGTCCACCAGTTCCATGAGCGCGGGCATTGAGATATTGCTGGAAAGCGATGCGGTGATGTCTTACGCCTCGTCGATGACGCCCTACTTCACCGACAAGGGCTTGGTCGAACTGTCACTGCCGCCATCCGGCCCGGCAAGGGTCGGCATTTATTGTCTGGCAGAGCGGCAGGATGATCCGAGCGTTCAACACATGGTTGAACTGATCAGCACCGCTGTCAGCCAACTTGATCTGGCAGGCTCGAGGTTGCTCGAGTTAAACGCCTGAGTCCGCCTGCAAGGCTCCGGCTGCAGGCAGGCGGTCTTTGCCCCAACTGCGATGCAAGTAACCGATGACTTCCTGAAGTTCATCCTCGGTCACCCTTGCCAACTCGCCCCGTTCGAGCGGGTCGAAATGGAAGATGTAGAGCCGAGAGGCAAACTGTACAAAGGGCAGTGATGCCTCGCCGTAACGTTCACCTTTGCCGGCGGTGCTGACCACCACGCCGTCACCCCAATCCTGACCACTGTCGTTGTTGGGGTTGTAGAAGTACACCCGCATCACATCGTCAGTATCGAGCGCCACTCGCAGCAGGGTAATGGCATGCCAACCGATAAAGCGGGCCGCACTGTCGGTGACCGCTATGCCCGCAGGTTGGGGGTGAATCATAGGCTGATTGCCGTTGTAGTAAGGGTGGTAGGCTGCGTAAAAGTGACGCAGGAATTCTTCTTCCTCCATCAGGGCACCCGTTGCCACATCCACGTTGATGCGAAAGCCACGCCCGGACCACCAGCCATGGAACTCGGGGTTGACCCAGCGGTGTGGGTCCCCCTCGCGGCCAATACAACGTCGGCCCATCTCGGCATAGATGCGATCGAGGTGGGGCACGACCAGCAGGGAGACGGCGTCGAGATCCATAGGCATGGTCTCGGCCACACCGCCAGTGCTTTCGCGCGAGGATATCGGCTGGCCTTCAAAGTGCATGATGATTTCATCATCCCGGGCGGCCCAGGCCACCATCTGCATCAGGTAATCCGGGTCGTTATAGGCCCACATGGAGAGCGCCCGAGCAGACTGGCAAGTCGGGTTGTTGCCCTGCCCCACACCCAAAGGCTGCCCCAACATGCACAAAACGCCTTCGAGCAATAGGGAGCGAGGCGACACCGCTTCACCGAACGCCATGGCCAGGCGCTCGCGGGAGAAGGGAGACAGAATCAATGCCAATTGCCGCCACAAGGCCGGAGCGACCGACGGATGATAGAGCACCCCCCTTTCCAACATCAGAGCCAAACCGTAAATTGCCTGGGGTGTTTGCGGATGCACGGCTTCATCGATCAACGCCTTGACCAGGGTCCGGTAACAGAGGTAGCTGTCACGGCCTGTAGACGTTAACCCCAGGGCCTCCATCATCAGTTGATCGTCATCCTCAAACACAGCCCTTAAAAAAACCGCATGATAGGCAGAAACAAGCCCTGTATCGTGCATGGCGCGGGCAAAACCCGAGGCTTCGCTTAAACGTGCAGAGTCGTCCATGGCCTCGACGCGTTGCTCATAAACTGAAATACCCGGATCTTCCCGGCACGCGCGCGTAGGCCCGTACAAACTACTGATCAGTCGATCTGCACCCTGACCACTACCAGCCAGCTCAATGTTCGGGTCAGCCTGACAAATGGCGATTTGGGTGATCATCTGCTTCGCTGATTCGACCTGGATGGGGCGCTGATTCAGTATTCGCCAGATCTCGTCAATGAGTTGATCGATAATGTGTTCATACCCGATGCCTTCGGCAAGGTGCCGCAATACTGCACGCGGTATCTGGCTCAGTTTACCCTGAGTCTCTCGCTCGGCCTCGCTTGGCGGCGTGAACAGCATGGCCAGGTTGGTGGCCAGAACTTGCGACAGGAAATGGCGTGCCTGTTCGGCAGAGAGGTGCTCATGAACATAACTTCCGTTGGCAACACCCAGGAAGCGCAGCTCACTCAAAGCTTCGATGATGACGGTTTCAGCCACCGGGCTTTGCAGGGAATAGCGAGTCAAAGCAGGAATCAGAAAAGCGGGCGTTTCCCAATCAGACCCAACAAACACCCCGGCCTTTTCCAACTGAGCCGCACGCGATGCAACCGCGGTACAGCCCCCCTCTTGCATCAGAATGCGCCGTGCTGTATCCAGCACGCGCCCTACCTTGCTGACCTTGGCGAAAGTGGGCGCACTGTCCAGCTTGGCGATGGCATCATCAAACCGGCTCAACAGATTGTCGAGCAGACCATTGTTCTCTGAACTCACACCTTTTCTCCTGGCTGAAGCGACGGTTAAAGCGTTAAAAGATCAGATGTAGTAATCCAGTTCTTCCTGACGCTTCAACAACCGCTTCATTTCATCGGAATCTTCTCCGACAAAATACACCAAACCCCAGTGTGTGCCAAAGGCGGTGCGTTTGGTGACAATCTCTTCCATGGGTGTCGTTAATTCATGAGACTCAAAATAAGGGTGGTTTTCGGTCTCTTCCGGGATTTCCAGCTTGCTGACCACGCGGCGACGTGGGTAAACACCGAAACAACCAGCATGGGCCTTGGCATCTTCCACGGGTTTGGGGAAATAAGCCGCCACTTCTTCATCCGTGGCTTTTGGGTCAAATACGAGCATGGATGCCTGATAGGCGTTGAATCCGTCGTAAACCCGTTCGAGCAGTTCAAACACCTTGAATCCCGGTGGGCGGTAGGCCACTTCGCCAAAGTACATGGTGCCGTCGCTGGTCACAAAGTACTCAGGGTGAATGACACCAAATTCGATGTCGAACGCCTTGATCAGCTTTTCGATTTCCTGAGTAATCTGGGCTCTGTAACTTTCCAGTTCGGGTGAGGCCGGCACAAAAACGGAATAACCCAGGGTGACGTATTCGGAAATGTTCAGGAACTGAATCTTGCCGTTGTGAATCCAGGCTTCAACGGCGAACTCCCAGCCATCCAGGTGTGATTCCATCAAGGCCGGGAATTCCTCAGCCGGAATGCCATCGACATCATCGGGCGTGCGAATCACCCGGTGCCCGAGGCAGCCTGCCTTGTCAAAGGCCTTGAGGTGAATCGGATCGTTGAGGTCGCCTTCCAGTTTCAACAGCGTCTGGTTGACTCGTTTGAGGAATCGAATCACGTCTTCGTGATCGTGCGCTTCTTCAAAAATACCGACTCGAATACCACCCAGCTGCGCTCTGCGTTTCATCAGCGATTTATCGCGCATCAGCATGGATTGCCCCAACAGGCGGGGGTTATTGAGCAGCACGGAGTTGATGGCACCCGCCCATTCGACGGTTTCCTCGAACAGCGGAATCGCCACATCCACGCCTTTGTCCTTGAGCGTTTCGGCGATTTCCATCGATCGGTCGTTGAGGCGTTCAAAGTTCCATGGGATATAGGGAATGTTGTGCGTGTTGCAGTATTCTTCCGCCCAATCGGGCGCAACGACGACGTAGCGGCGATCAAACTTTTCCGCCGCCTCTACCGCGCTCAAACTCCAACCCAATAATGCAATGTAACCCTTCTCTGGATCTTTCTTCATAAGAGTACCCTCTCGTTGAATGGATCCAACCTCTCGATTGTAACCAGGTGAACAAAGTCTGACCCCGTCGATACTCTTCATTGATCGAAATGGTGATTCATCGGGGCCGATAAGAACCCTCTACCATACGCCTTATCGTGGCCATCGTAAAATCGGCCGCTGAATCTGGGCGCTCAATGGCCGTCAGAACGAAGCAATGACCGGTCAGTTACAAAAACAAACAATCGGCCGTCAGGCCCTCTGGCAAGCTCATCTGGCGATCGAGTTGCATGGCTCTGGCAAGAGGTTCTGAGTGCGTTACCACCAGCAGGGTCCCTCGGTACTGGCTCAACACTTCGGCCAGTAATTGCTGGCTTTCCAGGTCCAGGTGGTTGTCGGGTTCATCGAGCAACACCAGTTGGGCGCTTGTTGGCCCCATCAGGCTGATGGCCAGGGCGACTTTCAAACGCTCGCCTCCGCTCAATAGGCGAACCGGCAGCAATGCCCGCTCGCCGCGCAGCCTCAACAATGCCAACCGCTCTCGATAGTCGGCTTCCGTCCAGCCGGGGTTCGACTGTTTGAAGTTCTCAAGGGCACTCATTTCAGGCTTCAGCAGGGTCAAATGTTGGTCCAACAAGAGCTGAGTTCCGCGCAGTTGAAGCTGCCCTGACAAGGACGGGAGACGGCCGTTTATTGCCGCCAGCAAGGTCGACTTGCCACTGCCGTTGGGGCCGTTCAGCCACCATCGCTCACCACTCATCAAATGCCAATTGAGAGCAGGCGCGGCCTCGATTCTGGGTAACCGGACCTCGTTCAACAGCAACAAACAACCAGAGATGGGTTCGGGCTCGGTCAACGGAAAAGCCAAAGGGTTGTGCTGACCCATTACGGCCTGGGCCGTCTGCATGCGCTGCAGTTCCTGGTGCTGGGCCATCTGGTGCTTTTGTGCGATGCGGCCACCGGTGGCCTCGCTGCGGTCCTTGCGGGCATCCATAAGGATTTTCGGCATGTCTTTCTTGCTGGCCTTGACTTTGCCCCTGGCCGCCCGTTGTTCATGCCGCTCTTTTTCCTGTTGCTGTTGTTGGCGCTCTTTCTTCAGCGTCATGCGGGCGTGCTGTTGATCCTGCTGGGCTTTTGCCAGCGCATGGGCTCGGCTTTGCTGATAGGCCGCAAAACCATCGCCATGGCGGTGGAGTTGTCCCTCTCTCAGTTCCAGCAGTTGGGTGAAACCTTGTAGCAGGAATTGATCATGGGTGATGACCAGAGTGCCTGCGCTGCGTTGCCGAATCCAGCCGGCCAGCCATTGGCGACCGGCGCGGTCGAGGTGGTTGGTGGGTTCATCCAGTATTAAATAGGTATCGCCCAGACGCGACAGCTTCAGCAGATGCAGACGGGTGCGCTGGCCCCCGCTGAGGGAGTTGACCGGTGCATCCAACAGGGCAGCATCTAGATGGAAAGACGTCATCTGCTCGGCCAGATCCTGCTCCAGAGACCAGCGTTCGTCCAGGATGAACAGGTCGTCCACTTGCCCGTTACCGGCCAGGAGTCGTTGCAATGCCTTCAGTGGCTCCGCAACGTCCAAAAACTCCGCCACGCTGCCCTGATGCACCTGCTCGGCTGCCTGCTGTGACAAAAATGCCACCGGCACCTGCTTCGTCACCTGGCCTTCGGTGGGCGCACGGATATCAGCCAGACATTCGGCCAGCAGCGTTTTGCCTGAGCCATTGTCGCCAATCAACGCAACCGGCTCTGCCGCCAGATGCAGCTCTATTGAACGAAATACGGGGGATGGGGTTCAAACGCAACGGACAAACCCATTGCGGAAATACAGGCCATAGCCATAGACAACGCCTCTGTAACACCAAAAGAAAAAGGGGTTCAGAGTGCTGACTTCATTGGCGTGGCTCCTGTACTGTTGGAAAGAAACTGACTGAAGCCCTCTATTGTCCTGGAAATCAGAATAACAAGCAATCAGATCCAGGTTTGCATGCCGTAGTCCATGCCCTATGATGGCCCAGACACTGAACATAATCGTGAATCACCTGCTAACCTGCGTAGGCTCTTGCAGCGCGCGTGGGTTTCGCAGAACAACACATTAAGGAAGAAAATCATGCAGGTCATTTCCGCCGACACCGTTGCTGAAGCCCTCGCCTGGCCCGCCCTGATCAACCGCATCGGCCAGACCTTTATCGACGGCATTGAAGCCCCGCCGCGCCACCATCACAGCATGCACCGCCACGATGGCGAAGCCACCATGCTGTTGATGCCCGCCTGGCAAAGCGACGGCTACATTGGTGTGAAAATCGTCAATGTCTTTCCACAGAATGCCGACAAAGGCCTGCCAGCCATTTCCGGGCTCTATTTGCTCAGTGATGGCAATACCGGCCAACCCCTGGCCTGCATCGACGGCAGTGAGCTGACGCGTCGACGCACAGCGGCGGCCTCCGCCCTGGCCGCGCGCGAGCTGGCGCGCAAGGATGCCAGCACCCTGGTCATTGTCGGCACTGGCAAACTGGCGCCCATGCTGATTGAAGCCCACGCCGCCGTACGACCCATTCGCAAGGTCGCGATCTGGGGACGCAACGCCCAGAAAGCTCAGGCCCTGGCTGATGACTATAAGGATCGCTTCGAAGTCGAAGTGATTACCGGCCTCGAAGACAGCGTCCGTGAGGCCGACATCGTCAGTTGTGCCACCCTGTCCACCGAAGCGCTGGTAAAAGGCGACTGGCTCAAGTCCGGTACCCATCTCGACCTGGTAGGGGCTTTCAAACCCACCATGCGTGAGTGCGATGGCCTGGCAGTAACCCGTGCTGAAGTCTTTGTCGACACCTATGCCGGTGCCAAAGGGGAGGCAGGCGACCTGCTCCAGGCCAGAGACGAAGGGTACTTCGTTTACGACAATATTCGCGCCGACCTGGCGGACCTGCTGCGCAAGGAGCGCCCGGGTCGAGGTTCCGATGACGACATTACCTTGTTCAAATCGGTCGGTGCCTCACTGGAAGACCTGGCCGCAGCCATAGAAGTATGGGAGCAGGTCAAGGGTTAACCGGCGATCGACTGCTCCAGTTTGTTGACCAATTGCCAGAGTTGCTGGCGTTCGTTGTCCGACAGGACAGCCAGCCAGGCCTCCTCCCTGGCTCTGGCCAGGGGGATCAGGGTGCGCAACAGGCCAGCCCCAGCTGAGGTCAACTGCAACTCATGGTGACGTTGATCCAGCATCGATGGCTGGCTCACCACCAACCCCCGCTCCGTTAGCGCCTTGACCGCTCGGGAGACTCTGGCTTTGTCCATATGGGTCGCCTGGCGTATCTGCACTGCCGTTAGTGTCCGGCGATGGCTGAGCCAGGCTAGCACCCGCCACTGGGCCACCGTAATGCCGTATTGCTGCTCATACAGTTGCGCCAGTTCGTCACTGATGCGATCGGCCAGACGATTCAGCCGGTACGGCAGGAAGGTTTCCAGATCCAGTTGCGCCGATGCTTCCACTTGTTCATCTACCATTACATGCCTTCCATTCAGGGTGACAGCCATCTCTTCATGAATGGTTGCATATGAAACCATTGAGTTCTAGCATGGCATTAGTTTCATTTGGAACCATAATGAGAGGAACAACCCCATGGCAACCGACCTGACCTACCAGACCGGCTTTCGCAACCACTTCGCCACCGAAGCCCTGCCAGGCGCTCTGCCAGTGGGGCAAAACTCGCCGCAGCAATGTGCTTATGGCCTTTATGCCGAGCAGTTCTCGGGCTCGGCCTTCACCGCGCCACGCCACCAGAACTTGCGCTCCTGGCTGTATCGCATCCGCCCGTCCGTTGTGCAATCGGCCTACGCACCAATGCCTGCGCGTTACCTGGTGACGGCCCCCTCAAGCAATGCCATGGCCGACCCCAACCAGATGCGCTGGGACCCATTGCCCCTGCCGACCGAACCGACGGATTTCATCGACGGCCTGTTCACCATGGCCGTCAACGGCGATGCCGCAAGCCAGGCGGGTTGTGGCGTTCATTTGTACGCCTTCAACCAGAGCATGAGCGACCGCTTTTTCTACAACGCTGATGGCGAACTGCTGTTCGTACCGCAACAAGGCGAACTGATATTGCGCACCGAGCTCGGCACCTTGAGCGTCGCCAGTGGCGAAATCGCTGTGCTGCCTCGGGGCATGAAATGCCAGGTTCAGTTGGCTGATGGCGAGCAGGCAGCCAGAGGCTACCTGTGCGAAAACTACGGCAGCCCGTTCGAACTGCCCGGCCTTGGTCCCATCGGTGCCAATGGCCTGGCCAACCCACGAGACTTCGAGACACCGGTCGCCTGCTTCGAGGACCGCAGCGGGCCTTTTGAACTGGTTGCCAAGTTCGCGGGGCAATTCTGGTCGGCCCAGTTGCAACATTCCCCGCTCGATGTCGTCGCATGGCACGGCAACCTGGCGCCTTACAAGTACGATCTGGCCCGCTTCAATACCATCAACACCGTCAGTTTTGATCACCCGGACCCTTCGATATTCACCGTACTGACGTCCGCTTCAGACACCCCTGGCATGGCCAACATTGATTTCGTCATCTTTCCACCAAGATGGATGGTAGCCGAAAACACCTTCCGCCCACCCTACTTCCACCGCAATATCATGAGTGAATTCATGGGCCTGATTCACGGCGCCTACGATGCCAAAGCAGAAGGCTTCGTCCCCGGCGGCAGCAGCCTGCACAACTGCATGTCACCCCACGGGCCGGATGCCGAGACTTTCGATAAAGCCTCCAATGCCGAGTTGAAACCCCACTACCAGGGCAACACCCTCGCCTTCATGTTTGAAAGCCGCTACCCCTTCGCCACCACCGAGTTCGCCCGCACAGCAGAGATCCGCCAGCAAAACTACGTGGATGTGTGGTCCACCCTGAAGTCCCATTTCAAACCATAAACCTCCCCTCTCCCTGCGGGTTTATAGCCGTAAGGGTGAGAGGGGGCGGGGCGGTCCGACGTTTCGGTGAGGGGTGAGGGGTGAGGGGTGACTGCCAGTACAGCCCAAAACACCAGCCAAGGAAGACCAACCACAAGCAACGCAACTTCCCATCTACCACCCTGTAGTGGCCTTTTGCCTCATTTTGGGGCACCCTTCCTGTCCCTGCACCACTACCAGACTAACTATCATGTCCATGAACGCACGGTTTTTTCTAACCGTCTTTGCGCCCTTTGCACTGGGCTATCTGCTGTCGTACTTCTACCGTGTCGTCAACGGCGTCATCGCCGGCCCGATGCAGGTGGAACTGGCGCTAAGCCCCGGTAGCCTGGGGTTGATCGGCAGTGCCTACTTTCTGTTTTTTGCGGCCTCCCAGTTGCCACTCGGGGTTGCGCTGGACCGCTACGATACCCGCAAGGTGGCTTCCGCTATTCTGCTGATTGCCGCTGCCGGTTCTGTGGTCTTTGCCACAGCACAATCGGCGTTCATGCTCTGGCTGGGCCGGGGGTTGATTGGCCTCGGGGTTTCGGCCTGCCTGATGGCGGCCTTTCGCGCCTATGTGGCGACCTTGCCCGCCGACAAGCTGCCGATGATCAATGGCCTGCAACTGACCGCCGGTGGTATTGGCGCCATTACGGCAACCGCTCCGGCTGAGTGGCTCTTGCCGTACATTGGCTGGCGTGGCATGTTCTTGATATTGGCCGGATTGACGCTGCTGATCGCGGCCTTTGTGCGCTGGCGTGTACCACCGTTGATCCCGGAGCAGAGCGGGCCTGTGCCCCTGAGCACCCAGGTCAAGACCAGTTTGCAGGTATTTGCCGACAAGCGTTTTTTGCGCATTGCCCCCACCAGCGTACTCAGCCAGGCTACTTATATGGCGCTCTTCGCGCTCTGGGCATCGCTCTGGTTTCGGGATGTGGCGGGTTACAGTTCGGGGGAGTCAGCCGACATTCTGCTCTGGTCGGCCATCGGCATGACCCTGGGCTACCTGACGCTCGGCGGTGCGGCTTCTGCGCTCAATGCACGGGGCATCAGCACGCCCCGAATCAGCGTGACCGGCATGGTGGTCTTCCTGATCCTGCTGGTGCTGATCATCCTGCAGTGGTCCATTTCCGATAGCCTGATCTGGTTCGCGCTTGGCTACTTCGGCTCCTCCGGCACGCTGATGTTTGCTGCGTTGACCCAGCAATTCCCCAGAGCACTGGCAGGCCGGGTGACCACCGCATTGAACCTGCTCACCTTTGCTGCCATCTTTTTATTGCAGTGGTTGCTCGGAGTGCTCATCGGGCTTTGGGAGCCAAATTCGGATGGGCACTACCCCGCCATTGCTTACCAGGTCAGCTTTGGCGCCTGCGCGCTGGCTCAAGGCCTGGCACTGCTATGGTACTGGAAGGGCCCCATGTCCAGGGAATAGCCGCCCATCATTGGGTTCCGATTCTGGCTAGAATGATGGATCGTTCGGTGTATGCTCCTGTTCAGCGAACAACCCATGAGCGCAGCAGAGTGGACCAGAGCACTTACCAACAGGCACGATTGGCACGGGATGCCCGCTTTGACGGCCAGTTCTTTGTCGCCGTTAAAACCACGGGCATCTATTGCCGTCCCATCTGCCCGGCACCGCCACCCAAAGAACAGAATGTCTGCTATTACAGCAGCGCTATTGAGGCCGCCCAGGCGGGCTTTCGCCCCTGCCTGAGGTGCCGACCCGACAGCGCGCCTGCATCCTGGGCCTGGAAAGGCACCGATACTACTCTGGAGCGCGCACTGGCGTTGATTGACGAAGGCGCCCTGATCAATGGATCGGTCGATCAACTGTGCGACCGATTAGGCATCAGCAGCCGTTACCTGGCTCGGCTATTTCAACAAAAACTGGGAGCGAGCCCAAAGCAGTATGGGCTCTATCAACAGGTGCTGTTCGCCAAAAGTCTACTGCAACAGACCCCCTTGCCCATCGCCGATATTGCCTTTGCCTCAGGCTTTAATAGCGTGCGTCGTTTCAACGACTGCTTTGTCAAAGCCTTGAGTTTGTCGCCTCGGGAGATACGTCAACGAAGCACCAGCGGAAAGTCAGGCCCGGGTATTGAACTGCTGCTGAGTTACAGACCACCCTATGATTGGGCCAGCCTGCAGGGGTTTCTCGAGCATCGGCTGATTCCCGGTCTGGAGTGGAGCGACAAGAATCACTATGGCCGCACCTTCCAACTCGACAACGGCGTGCAAGGTCATTTCACGGCGGAGCATCGCCCCGACAAAAACGCCTTCAAGGTGCGCATCGAAACGCACCAACCCGGTGCTCTCCTGCCCCTGGTGCGCACGATCAAACGCCTGCTCGATCTGGATGCCGACAGCCAGCGCATCGATGACTTCCTGGCACCCAGGTTGAAGCCTTTTGCACACTACACACCTGGATTGCGCTTGCCTGGCATACTCAGCCTGTTCGAAGCCGGTGTGCGCGCCATACTCGGGCAACAAATCAGTGTAACGGCCGCCCGCAATCTGGTTGCACAGGTGGTGCAGACTTATGGCCAACGATTTGAGAGTGACGGCGACCCCAGGTACTTTTTTCCGACAGCCGCGCAACTTTCCAAGCAATCACTGGGGGAATTGAAAATCCCGAAACGCCGACGCCAGACCTTGATCGACTTCGCGACGTACATGGCCGACCCCGAAAACGCCCACAAGGACCCAGAACATTGGCGCCCGATAAAAGGCATCGGCGAATGGACCATCCGCTATGCCCGTATGCGCGGCCTGAGCGACGCCAACGTCTGGCTCGGCTCCGACCTGGGCATACAAAAAGCCCTGCAACGAACCGAGGCCCGCCTGGACCCGGAATCCGCCTCGCCCTGGCAAAGTTACCTCACCTTTCAACTCTGGAATCAGCCATGACACAGACCTATTGCAGCCTGTTGGAAAGCCCCATCGGCTGGCTCACCATCGAAGCCAACGACAACGCCATTACTCGCATCGAATTTCTGGATGCCAACTCAGTGCCCGTGCCAAACGAAAGTGACCTGACCAGAAGCGCAAAATCGCAGCTTGAACAATATTTCACGGGCCAACGCCACCAATTTGACCTGCCGCTTGCCCCGCCTGGCACCGACTTTCAGCAACGGTGCTGGCAGGCACTGCAAGATATTCCCTACGGTGAAACCCGCAGTTATGTCGACCAGGCCATGGCCATTGCCAAGCCAAAGGCCGTAAGAGCCGTTGGCAGTGCCAATGGTGCCAACCCCATTTCCATCGTCATCCCTTGCCACAGGGTGATCGGCAAAAATGGGAAGCTGACGGGCTATGCCGGTGGATTAGACAGGAAAGCGTGGCTGTTGGCGATGGAGGCAAGACAATCGGATTTCAGCTTCTGAATCCAACAGATAGACCTTTGTATTGGTGAGCCTTCCAACAACCGGCCAAAAACCGAATGTCTCCGGTTGCAGCCAGATCGCCCCAGCCAACCGTGGTTAACTTAGCAACGGAAAAGTAAACGCAATCGAAAAAAGTGACTTCCGAATAACCGACAAAAGAGTTGATGCGCCCTATTTAATAAGTTGGCATTTCACTGTCTACCTGCCTGGCCCAGGCATCAACACCCCCAGTCAGGTTGCTGACATTGGAAAAACCGTTCTGATCCAGAAAATGAGCGACCTGCATACTGCGCATACCGTGATGGCAAATACAGACCACGGGTTGCTCTCGCTTTAACTCGGACAGTTGATCCGGAATCGAGTTCATCGGTATCAGCACCGAGCCTTCAATATGGCACGTCTGGAACTCCCAGGACTCGCGAACGTCGAGCAAGGTCGGTTGAGGTCGGGCTTCGTCATTCAGCCAGGCGGCAAGCTCACTAGCCGTCAAATTATTCAAATCAGCATCCTCTTGTCTGGTTCAATTTTTGAAGGCCAATAGCAGATCAGCTTTTGGCTAGCAGAGCAACACTCAAACCTTGGTCACAATGCGCCAACTTGCACACACCCTCAGTACAAATAGTGAATATCTGTCATTCGCCCTCGCCAGTATGGTTTGGGGCCTTCCGGCAGCAGCCAGGCGACCTCACCGGAGAGCGGAACCAGCAGTCCATCGCGGCGTTCATACTCCCAGAACCGCCCCTGCCAGGGTGTGGCTACTTGCTCGCCATCGACGTCGCGGTAGCGAGCTTCAGAGTATACCTCGTCTATCAACCCCGCCTCGTTAAAGCTCAGCGTGAGGGATACGGTGATGCCCTGGTCTGTCAGAGTCGCCCTGGCGCTGTGGTCATCGATTGCGTGCCAGGTGACTCCCTGACTGGGCAGCAGGGCTGTCGGGTACCACGGCGTTTCGGCAAAAAACCGCAACAATTCGCCTTGATCCAGTTCAGATGACGGCGGCTGCTTCATGACCGTTATCAGGCCCAGTAGCTTGGCTTCCAGCAGGCCATGGCCTGCCACATAGGCATCGACGACCGAGACTGTAAAGCCCGGCGCCATACGAATGCGGGCATCCCAAATGAAACCACGGGGGCGCGTCACTACCTGCTGCTCGGAGGTGAAGGGTTGCCAGTTCTCTTCGGTTGCCCCCATATTGAACAAGCCTGTGTGTTTTACCTCTGCTGAGCGAATCAGCGGCTGTCCTTCGCTCAGAACGGCTTCAAAATAGCGTCGCACCGGCGCCGGCAAGCCATCCAGTTCCTGGCTCGAGAAGACGTCAACCGGGGCGGTTTCCTGATCAGCCACGAGCCGCGCTTGCAGCGCCTGCATGGAGGATTTCCAACTGCTCTGCCCCCAGTAATAGCCTCCCATAATCAGGGCAACCAGTATCAATACCAGAGCGATACTCAGTTTCAACATGACTTGACACTCCCGGCCCTAAAACCGTTATTCACCTTGTAAGGTTAACACCAGAATTCGACCGGACGCCCGCGTTCGATGCTCGCCCAGGTAAACACCCTGCCAGGTGCCGAGGTTCAAACGCCCATTGGTCACAGGCAACATCAGACTGCTGCCCAGCAGGCTGGACTTGAAGTGGGCTGGAAGATCATCGGGTCCTTCGTAGGTGTGCTCAAATGGCGAATGCCGGTCTGTATCCGGTGCCAGACCCTGAAAGTACCGTTCGAAATCCCGACGCACGGCCGGGTCTGCATTCTCATTCAGCGTCAGGCTGGCGGAGGTGTGTTTGATCAGAATGTGCAGCAGGCCTACTGACACTGGCGGTGCCTGCTGCAATGACGTGCTGATGTCATCTGTGATCAAGTGAAAGCCACGCGATTTGGCAGGTAGCTGAAGCTGGTGTTGCCAGAAGATCATGATCGGCTCTGTTCGGTTTGCGTTTGGCCTGTCACTCTATAAAAAACAGGAGGCATTGCCAAAGCCAAATACGTCAAAGGGGATGGCAACAAGCCGGCAGGACGCCAAAATCAAGGCTCAACTCGTTTTCAGATCAGGCATTGCGTTGGTGCAACCTTCGACTCAGGCGCTCCCAGGGAGTGAACTCTCCACGCAGCCAGGGGCCCGGTAAACGCATGGACAGCGGAATAAACACAAACACCATCATGGGAGTCAGCGCCAGGGTGCTCATCAGTATTCGGGGAACCAGTGCGACATCCACCAATAAGGGCCCGAATAAAAAATGGAACATCAAGGACACGGGAAAGAAGGCAAACCAGATCGCAATGCCTTGCTTCCAGCGTGGCGGTGTTTTGCCAGTGGCATCCTGAAACCAGCCATCCAGGCCAATGGCGCGGTACTCATGGGGAGCCTCATAAAGCCCTTCACCCCGCGCCAGCCAGGTACGGCGCGATGCGGATTGCTCCCATGCCACAAGCGCCTCTGTGTCGCGGAAACGAAAGATGATCTGATATTCGTCGTCACCTGGTGGCGGTGCAAGCACGCCAGAGCCCAGGTAACCAGGGAAGTCGGAGGCGAGTTCACGGCCTTCGCCCAGCCAGTGGTGAAAATCCTGATAGCGGCCATTGGCTACGCGCCGGGCCACCATTAACGTAACGGGTTCGGATGACATGATATATCTCCTGATGGTAAGTGCCTGGGTAAGGCACACGGCTTGTCGGCTCGGGTAGAGCCACACAAGAACCAACGAGCATTGTACCAAACTAACCTGGCAGAGCCTTCGAGCCGCCCGACATTGCCGTTGCCTGAGAATGACGCTACTGTATGCTTTACAAAACACCCGAACACCCCGTGACAGTTCCGATGGTCCCTATATCACCACACGCTTCCCCCAGCTTTGTCGATGTGCGTCGGCGGTTTGGATTCCGTACCATAGAGATGGGCCGCTGGGTCACCCCGGTCGAACGCGATCGAGCCGCCGCGGAGTTCTACCGTGCCCTGTGCGATTTGATGACTGCCCTGAGTGTGCCTGAGGTGGTCATCTCACTGCGTGGTCAACTCAGCTTGCAGTATGGGAAAGGCGGTCAGTTGGGTGTGTCCGCCCACTATATGCCCGCAACTCAGCAACTGGCGCTGGCGAAAAACGCCGGGGCCGGCAGCCTCGCCCACGAATGGTTTCACGCCTTTGATCACTACATCGCCGACAAAGCCTTTGCGAATCTGAAGCCTCAGCAGTTCGCCTCATCCGCCTGGTTTGACCAAAAGCCCGGCAAAGCTCACCCCTTGAACGACCGGTTGACCGACTGCTTTCGGGCCATCTTCAGCAACGACGGTGGCGCGGCCTCGCCTTTGGTAGCCAATGCAATGCTCGCTGACCGCCTTAATAATCGGCTCTATTATGCGTTACCGGAGGAGTTGTGTGCCCGAGCCTTTGAGGCCTTCGCGGAAGATTGCGGCCCGGGCAATCGATTTTTGGTTCACGGCACGCGCAAGTCAGACGAAGCACAGGCCGGGCTCTATCCCACTGGCCAACAGCGGCAACGCATCAATGAAACCTTCACTGGCTACTTCCGTGCACTGGGCCTCGCCGTCAGGCATCAGCCAGTGCATAGCGAGAAAGACACCGCATTGGCCCGGTGGTAAGGCCTGAGTCTTTGATTTTGGGCTGGATTTGGCGAATGAGGCCACCCCTCACCCCCGGCCCCTCTGCCCCGGGAGAGGGGAGTAACACCAGGAGTGGTGGGCCCAGCAGGGCGAAGGCCGGTGCGAAGCACGCAAAGCAATGCTTTGCGAGGCCGTAGCGGCCAAAATCTGTGATTTTGGACTGGATTAGTCCAATGAGGTTCAGCATTTCGCCGTAGGCGGGATGGTGGGCCCAGCATCCCTTAAACCAAACCATTATCTCTTTGTTTTTATTGATATTTTAAAAAATACAACTACAAATATACCCCCTGACATACCCCCATTTTTGGCCATGTCCCGCGGTTCAAGTCCAAGCTATATATTAGA
Source organism: Saccharospirillum sp. (assembly GCA_022565595.1). GTDB lineage: Bacteria > Pseudomonadota > Gammaproteobacteria > Pseudomonadales > Natronospirillaceae > Saccharospirillum. Next base: position 429,263 of record JAIUML010000001.1, read on the forward strand.
AATGCCTCACGTAAGTGAGCTCTTTACACTGGCCAACCCGTCGCTGGCATAGTGTAGCGTCTAAACACAATTAAATGTAAGTCTCCAGAATATCGATATTTAATCACAATTCATTTATCGTGGCTTCCATGCTCATCAATAGCCCCCTACTAAAAGCCGAGGTGTCATTGAAGTGACTCAACAACACATCATAGGCGCCTTGGTGGGCCTGGCAATCGGCGATGCCATGGGTGCCTCTGTCGAGTTCAAAGCACCCGGCACTTTTGAACCAGTCACAGGCTATAGAAACGGGGGCCCGTTCAATTTACCACCCGGCTACTGGACAGACGATACCAGCCTGGCGCTATGCAGCGCTGAAAGCCTGCTCGAGTGCAACGGCTTCAATCCTCAAGACCACCAGGAACGTTTCCGTCGCTGGTACCGGGAGGGCTACCTAAGTAGCACTGGTACCTGTTTCGATATCGGCAATCAGACTCGCCACGCCATTCATCACTTCGAGACAACTGGCAACGTCTGTGTAGGCACTGAAAGCCATGGTAGCGCCGGGAACGGAGCCTTGATGCGCCTTGCGCCTCTAGTTATGGCATATCACCAATATCCGGATCATGCCATTGCCTTGGCCAACAGCCACGCACTTCTCACCCACAGCGACCCACGCTGCCTGGATGCTAACCGCGCTTTTGCCTGGTTTATACTGCAAGCCATTAATAAGCATAACAAACACAGTGTGCTTGACCCTCGCTCGGTATTAGGTCGCGTGAAAACCACAGATGCCGAAATAACAGACATACTCAAAGGCAGCTACCGAGAACGCCAGCCACCTCAGATTAAAGGCGCTGGGTATATAGTAAAAAGCCTGGAAGCCGCCCTTTGGGCCTTCTGGAATAGCTCCACGTTCGAGGAAGGACTGCTTATGGCCGTGAACCTTGGGGACGATGCCGACACCACTGGTGCCATTTACGGGCAACTGGCAGGTGCATTTTATGGGTTACCGGCTATTCCAGAACCCTGGGTACACGATCTCCATTATTCTGAAGAGATCGTTCGGCTAGCAAATGAACTGGCTCTTAATCCTATCAACCCAGAACCCATAAGAACCAGACACTGACCATACACTTCTATTGGGTTTAAAGGGATTGAATGTATTAATTCGTAACGTCTAGAAAGGAACAGCAGATGAAAAACCAGTACTTCGGAGACATCAATGACTACAGAAAATACGGGCTATTACGGGCGCTGACATCTACTACAGAACTCAATTGTCTGGTCGCCTGGATGCTGACTCCAGACGATGGAAGTTCAGATGGCAAATTCATCAAATACCTCAACGAACCTCACCGCTGGCAACACCATGACCCAGAGCTATATCAAGGTTTGCGAGCTTTAATGGCAAAGGCAGATCAAAGAGCTGTTCATCTAATCGAGAACAGTAATCTATTGCCAAACACTAGATTTCACTCACGAACAGTACCGGAAAACAGCCATAGTCGGAAAGTCTGGCTTGATGATCTTATTCACCACACCAGAGACACTGACCTTGTCTTCCTTGACCCCGACAATGGCATGGAAGTGAAGTCCAAGCCATACGGACGAAAACACTCCAGCAAGTTTGCTTATTGGCACGAAATCGAACGTATATGGGCGGAGGGTAAATCATTGCTTATTTATCAGCACTTTATAAGAGAGAAACGCGACCTATTTACCCAGCGGATGCTCAAAACGCTTCAAGACTGCACACAGGGATCACAGGTATCAGGATTTGCAACTGCAAATGTATTTTTCATGGCCGCACTTCAGCCAGGGCATCAGGCTTTCAGTGATGATTGGAGTTCCATAACTCAACAGAACTGGCACGGACAGATCAGCTATATAGCTTTAAAGGATGCATTATAGACTATAGTTTAGATCGAGTTTAAATCACTGAAGGAGTTTAAAATGAAACTAAAGGAGGACAATCTGACCCGGCAATTCCAGAATATTCCTTATGCCCTCTCTGCTCATCGTTTATGGGAACACACCCAATACCGACAAATCTCTCCATTCCAGCCCATCACCATACATAGTTACAAAAATCCTGAGGCCTATGTAGACGTTGTGAATCTAACAGAAACCTGGCCGATTTATTTGGGTGTTAATCTGCAAGAAGCACTAAAAAATCCTAATCAATTGCTCAGTTCAGAGAGTTTATCGATGATACTGGATAGCCTAAAAACGGCGGATATCACCAATTGGCTACATCTGATTGGTGATCATCTTAACAATACCAGTAAAAGACAAGCAGTACGCAACCCTCCCTCACCCTTCTTGAGTTCAGGAAAGGCTTACCCGTTATCGATCTATGGCCTCAATGGTGCATTGAGAGACTGGTTTGTGGAGCACAATAAAGATAAATCTGCGCCTGTCCAGTGGCTTAATCGTATTCAAAATCTTACTAGAAAGGGGTTAAAGCTCGAGGAATTTGACATAACAGGTGTGAAGATAATTCTAGACAAATATGATCACAAAGGAACAATCACTGGCAAGGCGATTAGCAACCAACTTCAATACAAAGAATTAATTATAAGTGTTATACCGGTTGTGAAATCAGCCAAGACTCACTTGAACTGGATACCAGCCCCACCTACTGAATACATCAAGAGAATTAAACCAAAAATAAATAATAGAAATACTTCAACTCCACAATGGCGTGACCCTGTTATGGGTTACTGGATCGATAGAATCGATTGGGATGACTTACTCGGAACTAAGCATTGCTGGATGGCCTTTAATCATCGCGGTAAATCGGTGACTTCCAAGAATAATCCAACCGGTCTGTATGGAACCCCTGAAGAAGCTAGATACGAGGCCAACCGGGATGCTGGTAAATTACTACCTAGACTGTCATCTAAAGGCGATTGGGCATCCTATCGACTTACCGGTGGTGAAAACTACAGGGAATGGTTGATTACTCTCCCCTATTTCCTGCCAACATTTTTTTCTGATCACTTTGCACATCGAAATGTTTTGATTCATATACGTAGTGATGTTCGAGAAGGCAGGGAAGGAGAAAAAGTGCTTTTTCTACAGGAAATTCAAAGCGATTGGGCTCAACAGGCACGTAGACAGCTAAAGTACAACGCTAAAACTGATACAGACATTCCGCTACCTCCCTGGTTGCACGAGTGGCCTGCCCTGGCCCTTAAACTCATGTTACTACATGCTGCTGAGCAGAGTTTTGATGCATTGGCCTGGACCACCGGCAAAGAGCAGATAGAACGATATGGTGGCCTGGGGGAGGATGGTTTATTAGAACTATATGACCGAACTCTTCCTAAAGAGGCAGACCGAATAACAAAACCATTGTCAGCAAAACGATGTTCAATCGATATTTTTGTACCAGCTAACTTTAGTATCGAACCAACTGACGACGGATACGAAGTGTTTGATCACAATGACAACAGCCTGGGTACAACTGCTACATGGCAACAAGCACAGAAACTATTACCTAGCGGAGCTCATGAGCTGCTGCATAGCATGCATGGTATACAACTTGGTCGGGAAGTACGGCTGGCAATACTAGAAAGGGGCTTTTATGCCTGGGGTACTGGGATTAGGAAAAATTGATAATAGCTAATAGAACATGCAGTTCTGTAAATAGTATTTATTACTTGAAACCGGGATGTATCTCTTAAAAATTTTGCCAAAAATATGGGTCTATCGCTCTTGAAAATTAATTTTTGTTGACCGCATACCATCAAGGATATATATTAAACTCCATCATATACTCGAACACTATTTAACTTATCAAGGAGGATAAATCGTGAATTGGTCAAAGTCCTTTCAAACAATCAAGATAACAGCTCTTCTTTTATGTTTAACACCAATAGTATTCAGTGAACCGAATAGCACCACTCGTTATCTAATTAATGAACCAGTCAGCATGATGGACTGGGGTATATTTAAATTAAATGGTTTCTTTCAAAATGGAACTGACTATAAATACTACGGGGCTGATCGTGGTGGTGTTAATGTCTCTTACCGATGGAATGAGAATGAAATATTGATTGCACATACAATGTTTTTAAAAAATCAAGCAACAACAGATGAAGCAAACGCACTGTGCTCATCGCTATTGAAAGATTCACAAATGCGGCTCGGAGTAAACCCTTCCACTGGTGAACTAAGACACGGAATGGGCCCTGAAAGATTTTTTGTTCATAGTGGTTATGCCTCCAGCTTAGAACCAGACGATCTAAACGAACAAATCGCCTCGATAATGCGAATTCAAGTAAGCGTTATGAGTAAACATGAGGGAGATATGACCTATTCTTATGATTCTGTATGCGAGTCAAAGCTCGTCAGCACAAGAGTGCTGTTTTCAGAAAGTCCTTATTGAGAAATACGGGAAAATCGTTTTCAATAGAGCATTCAAGGCAAGTAGCATTTCAATCAATTGGGTTCATGGGGTATGGATACCTTTAATTAGCTTGGTTCACAGACTTTCAAAGATTATAAAGTCTCTCCTTCATTTGGTTCAACAGAACACATCCTATCACCGAGGTATTGACGGCTTCAGGTTCGTACCTGTCGCTCGTACTTTACACATTGCTGTTCCGCCTCAGTGTTCAGCAGACACCATTGTGGCTCAGCCATCACTCTATCCGTATTGTCATCTGCTCCATAAGCGCCATCAGCGCCTGAAGCGCTGAACCAGATACATCTGCGTATTTCAAAAAAAACTGGTCATATGTTCGCTGATGCATGCCTTTGGGTTTCATTCCTGGGCTATTCAGCACTCCAGTTGTCCAACCCATTTTGCTGCGTAAACAGTCGGCTCTTCGCAATAGCCGATCATTATCAGATTCGCGTTGGCTTTGATAGGCAAGGCCCAGGCAGTGCCGGCAAGCAAAGCGACCATGGCTCAGGTATAACTTCGCTACTCGGCGCTGGCACCCGGTACTCGGGCACAGAAACCAGCTTCGCTGGCCGCCCAATCCTGCAAGCCATGTTGCAAATGCACTTTGGTCATTTACCACCTGTAGTAGCCCCCATTTAAACCAGACACCTTGGTAAAAACAAAGACCTAGGCATAGACCTAGTGCAAAGGAGTATCCAAGGTGGAGAGAATCGAAGTCATAACGGGCGTTCAGCGCCGGCGCAGGT
>JAIUML010000002.1 GCA_022565595.1 Saccharospirillum sp.
GAAGCTGAACTTCTATTGGTCGACCTACAAGCGCCCACACGAATTACTTGATTCTCGATGTTAAAGATCGGCAGTTGCGCGTTTGGCTCTGCCCTGCCCCGCTTGGGGCTCCCTGACTTGGGAGGCGAGTATTCTACACCCCCCGCTTTGCCTGTCAACCATCTTTCTAAATTTTTGTTTAGAATCAGGTTGTTAGGCGATTCACTCTACCAAAGCTGTGGAGCGAATCCAGGACACTGTCGGTGACAGCGGAGGCGCATTATAGAGACGAGGGGTTTCCTGTCAATAGCAACAAAACAACTATTGCTAACTTTGTTCAGAACCCGGCAAATGCCTCTATCCTGGCTGTACGAAAAACGCACCAGTATCAGCGCCGTGCAAGCCTCTGATAGCAGTCAATCAAAGCCTCGGCTTCATGTTCAACGCGGTAGCCATGCTCAACTTTCTCCCTGCCGGCTTCACCCATCCGCTTACGCAGGGCGCTATCGCTCATCAAGGCCGACAGCTTTTCTACCAGGGCGGCCTTGTCTCCTACCTCAATCAGTTGCCCATCCAGCCCGGGCTCAATGATGTCTGGCCATGCGCCCGCCCGGGTTGCCACAACAGGTACGGCACAACTCATGGCTTCAAGCACCGTCAGGCCAAAGCCTTCATTCCGGCTCAGGGCGGTGACGATGGACATGGCTTTGAAGTAAGCAGGAACCTGCTCAAAAGGAAGTTCACCGGTAAAGACGATACGTTTGTCCAGGCCGTGATCGGCAATTTTCGCCTTCAGATTACGCACAAAATCGCGTTGATCAGCCGTTATCTCTCCGACCACCACCACGCTAAACTCGGGGAAACGTGGCAACAGGTCCAGTGCCGCCTCTACGAGCAAGTCGACGCCCTTCTGGGGCCTCACTCGCCCGAAGATTCCGATGCTTTCCCGGGTCGGCAAGGAAAGCTCGGCTCGCAGTGCGTCCTTGTTGATCGCAGGCTGATATTGACGGGTATCAATACCGTGAGGAATGATTCGCTCTGGAGGTGTCGGCATATAGGCTGCAGCAGCTGTGCAGGTCGACAGCAAGCCATCCATGGCGCTCATCAGAAACCGAGTCAACCAGGTTTTTTTGCGTTGAGCAGTAGAGGTAAAGACGATCCGAATTCGGGCTCGAAACAGATGTTTCAATACCAGCGCCTGAATCATTTCCATATTGCGTCTGGCGTGAAACACTCGGTAACCGCCTTTTGCTGGCCCTTGTCGACACTTGCTGGCCAGTTCAAGAAAGTCGACAGCCGGTATGCCCTCCGGCAAATGGTGCCGGCCCAGCACGACGAGTCCGATGCGCTGCTGCTGAACCAGTGCAACTTGCAACATGGTGCTGGTGACGCCGGAAAACCGCTTGTTGGCATTACCCAGAATGACTTCAACATCCTCCCATGCAACACTGTCCTCCATGTCACCGCTCATCCACGGTGCGCCTTGGCCAGAAACTCTTCCGACTGCATTTCTTGCAGTCGGCTGACTGTTCGCCTGAACTCGAACGACAAGCGACCCTGCTGGTAAAGCTCAAGTATCGGGGCTTCGGCAGTCATCAGGAGCTTGACCTGACGGTCATAGAATTCATCCACCATGTTGATAAAACGGCGCGCCTGGTCATCGTTTTTGCCATTGAAAATGGGGACTCCACTGACCAATACAGCGTGAAAGCAGCGTGCGATCTCAATATAGTCGTTCTGGCTTCTGGGTCCATCGCACAGGGCTGCAAAATCAAACCATGCGACGTCTTCGCATATGCGTTTTACTCTAATACTTCGGCCCAGCACATCCAGAGGGTAGTTGTCTTCGGCCTCTTCAAGATCAGGGGCCAGACGTTCAAAGCTGGTCGCCAGACTGGTTTCCGCACCTTCGTCCAGAGGCGAGTGGAAAATCTCGACCTGTTTCAAGGTGCGCAGTCGGTAATCCACACCACCATCAACGTTCATTACGCGAGTATAACGCTTGAGCAATTCGATAGCTGGCAGGAAGCGAGCGCGTTGCAAACCATCCTTGTAGAGCCCATCGGGTTCGATGTTTGAGGTCGTCACCAGGGTCACTCCGCGCTTGAACAAAGCCTGCAGCAGGTTGGCCAGTATCATGGCATCGCCGATGTCTGATACGAAGAACTCATCAAAGCAGAGCACCCGGGCTTCAACAGCGATCTCATCGGCAATAGGCTCCAGCGGGTTGGCGACACCCTTGTGATCCTTCAAACCCTGATGAACCCGCCGCATGAAGTGATGGAAATGCAGCCGGCGTTTGTCCTTGAACGGCAGGGTGTCGAAAAAAGTATCCATCAAATAGGTTTTGCCACGCCCCACCCCACCCCAAAAATACAGCCCCGTTACAGGGGTTTTGTCTTTTTTAAAAAGCTGACTAAAGCGCCCAGAGAGGCTGGATTCTTGCTCATTGCGCTTAATCAATTCGTCGTATAGTGACTGAAGGGCCTTGACGGCTTCCTCCTGAGCCGCATCATGACTGAAACCTGATTGCTGTAAATCGGCTTGATAACGACTCCAGGGCGTACTCATCCGAATCTCCGGGGCGGGGTTTGGATCGCGGATTTTACGGGTTACGGCGGCACAATCAATGACCTGCTGGCACAAATGTTTGCAGGCGAATGCAAGAAGATAACGCCTATACTGTATAGTGTTAGAACAGAATCAGGCCTGATCAGTAGAGATCATCAATAGATATGGAGAACAGCATGCTGGAATTGGACTGGATTACCTTTGTGGTCATCATCATCGTCGCCTTGATTGTCGGGGCGGCGCTGAGTCGCCTGTGGGCAAGGAGCCAGGGAGAAGACACCACCAGCCTCAAACGTCAGGTGGACGACTTGAAACGCCAACATCAGAACTACCAGGTCAGTGTCACCGAACACTTCAATCGCACAACCCAGTTGATTGACGGGCTGAACAAGAGTTACAACGATATCCGTGAACACCTCAATCAAGGGGCCGATGAGCTGGTTGCGCCTGAATATCGACTGGAGTCTGCTCGCATTGATGAGAATGACCTTGAAGAACTGGCCCCGGCTCGCAAATCTGAAGACGAAGGCCTGAGCATGCCTCGGGACTATGCCCCCAAGAATCGCGACGAAGAAGGCACCCTGTCCGAAACCTTTGGCTTGCGTAAAGAGCAGTTCTTCGAAAAAGAAGGTGAGGAGCCCAAAGAGGAAGGCAAGGCCACAGCCGAAGAGCAACCTAAAAAGTCGCAATAGATCTATAATAAAACGGTCTTAAAACCAGCACAACAATAACAAAAAGCTCTGATATAGTTCGTCCTGTATGGTCAGACCCACCAGGATGAACTATGTCGTACGACACCTTTACCCATCTCAAACAACTCGAAGCGGAAAGCATTCACATCATTCGTGAAGTGGCTGCAGAGTTTGACAATCCCGTTATGCTGTATTCGATCGGCAAAGACTCTGCCGTGATGCTGCATCTTGCGCGCAAAGCATTTTTCCCGGGAAGACTGCCGTTCAAGCTGATGCATGTCGATACCGGCTGGAAGTTCAAGGAGATGTACGACTTCCGTGACCGCATGGTCGAAGCTTTTGACCTGGATCTGATTGTTCACCAGAACGCAGATGGCGTGCGCCAGGGCATCAACCCCTTCGACCATGGCAGTGCCAAACACACAGACATCATGAAGACTCAAGCACTGAAGCAAGCACTGGACTTGCATCAGTTCGACGCTGCCTTTGGCGGTGCCCGTAGGGATGAAGAAAAGTCTCGCGCCAAAGAGCGAGTCTACTCATTCCGGGATCGGAACCACCGCTGGGATCCGAAAAATCAACGCCCAGAACTGTGGAGCATCTTCAACGGCAAGATCAACAGAGGGGAAAGTATTCGCGTTTTCCCATTGTCCAACTGGACAGAGCTCGACATCTGGCAATACATCCACCTGGAGAGCATCCCCATTGTGCCCCTTTACTTCGCCACCGAACGGCCGGTGGTCGAGCGCGATGGCTTGCTGATCAACGTCAACGATGAACGCATGGTTTTACGTCCGGGGGAGAAAGTCGAACAACGCCAGGTCCGCTTCCGCACCCTGGGTTGTTACCCACTGACCGGGGCGGTTGAATCCAGCGCTACCACCCTGCCAGACATCATTCAGGAAATGCTGTTGGCCACCACCAGCGAACGCCAGGGGCGCGCCATCGATCATGATTCTTCTGGTTCGATGGAAAAGAAGAAGCAAGAAGGCTACTTCTGATTACCCGATTCTTGAGGAAATTTCGTTATGGCACATCAATCTGATCTCATTGCTCAGGACATCAATGCTTACCTGAAGCAACACGAACACAAAGAACTGCTGCGGTTTCTGACCTGCGGCAGTGTCGATGACGGCAAATCAACCCTGATCGGTCGATTGCTGCACGACTCGAAAATGATCTACGACGATCAACTGGCCGCGCTCGAAAGCGACAGCCGCAAATCGGGTACAACGGGCGAGAAAATCGACCTGGCTTTGCTGGTGGATGGCCTTCAGGCCGAGCGCGAGCAAGGCATCACCATTGATGTGGCCTATCGTTACTTTTCGACCAGCAAACGTAAATTCATCATCGCCGATACCCCCGGTCACGAACAATACACCCGTAATATGGCCACTGGCGCCTCAACCTGCGACCTGGCCATTATCCTGGTCGATGCGCGCTATGGCGTTCAGGTTCAAACCCGTCGACACAGCTTTATTGCTCACCTGCTGGGCATCAAGCACGTCGTTGTTGCCATCAACAAGATGGATCTGGTCGATTTTGATCAGTCGCGTTTCGAGCAGATTCGTAATGATTACCTGGGGTTCACAGAATACCTGGACATTCCGGATATCCAGTTCGTGCCCATGTCGGCGCTGGACGGTGACAACGTGGTTACCCTGAGTGAACGGTCACCCTGGTATCAAGGCCCGACCTTGATGGATTTGCTGGAAAACATTGAAATCGCGCGCGACAAGGATACCGAGCACTTCCGTTTGCCGGTTCAGTACGTCAACCGCCCTGACCTCGACTTCCGTGGTTTTGCCGGCACCATTTCATCCGGTGTCATACGCCCCGGAGACCGAATCAAGGCATTGCCCAGTGGCCTGACCTCCAGCGTAGAGCGCATTGTTACCTTTGATGGTGACTTGAGCGAAGCACACCCCGGGCAAGCGGTGACCTTGACCTTGGCTGATGAAATTGATGTCAGTCGTGGTGATATCCTTGTCGGTGAGGACGAAGACCCCTGGGTCGCTCAGGCATTCAAGGCCAAACTGGTCTGGATGCACGATGCCGCCATGGTTCCGGGTCGCCAGTACGACTTCAAAATAGGCACTCAAACCGCTACTGGGGCCTTCAGTGCCTTGCATCATCAGATTGATGTCAACACTCTGGAAAAGCACCCTGCCAGTGAACTCCCGCTCAATGGCATAGGAGAAGTGACGCTGCAATTGAACAAGGCCGTAGTGGTGGATTCCTATCGCCAGCAACCTGGTACAGGATCATTCATCATTATTGATCGGTTGACCAATGCTACGGTTGGCGCCGGCATGATTGAAGAAACTGCGGCGGTAAGGGATACCCATCCGGTAACGGAAGAAGAGCGCCAGGCACGTTTTGGCCAGTCGCCTTTTTCTCTGGTATTGGCAGTCGAAGACGCTGCTGAAAAAGCCGTTGTATTGGAGCGTGCCCTCTTTGATGCTGGCCATGTTTGCGCCATAGTGCACCCATCCGACGCCTTGACGGTTGCGCCTTACCTGGAAGCGGCAGGCCTGATTGCCATTATCGCTGGTGAGGCCGATGCCCCCTTTGGAATAGAGGTCACCGATGCATCGCCCCGGGCCGTTCTGCAGATGTTGAAGCAGCAGGCGTTGATCAACCATTGAAGTCTGCACTGCTCGCCTTGAGCAGTGTCATTCAGACTGGAATCGGCAGGTCGATGAATTCGACCGCAATACCAAATCGCTGCCCCAGGTGCCTGCCAAGGGCCTGGGGGCCGCCTCGCTCGGTTGCATGGTGCCCGGCGGCGTAATAGTGAACGCCCGATTCCCGTGCCAGGTGGACGGTCGGTTCACTGATTTCTCCCGATACGAACGCATCGACACCTGCCTCTATGGCCTGCTGCAAATAGCCCTGGGCCGCACCGGTACACCAGGCGATGCTTTCGATCTCGTCTTCTTCTTCGCCGATGTGGAGTACATCAAATTCCAGGGCTTGAGACAGCGCCTGTTTTAAACTGGCACCGGTTTCCAGACTCGCCAGAGCGCCTCTAAGACCAACAGTGCCTGCCAGCTCCCCCTGAACCTCCCACCCCATCAAGTGTGCCAGCTGCATATTGTTGCCAACCTGGGGGTGAGCATCCAGTGGGAGGTGATAGGCAAAGAGGTTCAGATCATGACGCAGCAAGGCAGCGATGCGATCCCGCTTGATCCCCGTCAGTGGTGCTGGTTCACCCTTCCAGAAGTAGCCATGATGAACCAGGATGGCATCCGCCTGACGTTCAATGGCCTCATCGATCAAGCGCTGGCTGGCCGTGACTCCTGTCACGATCCTTCGAATATCTGGTTTTCCTGCTACCTGCAACCCGTTGGGGCAGTAGTCGTTGAAGCGGTCTACCTCAAGAAACTCTTGCAGATAGTCGGCCAATTCATCCCGATGCAACATTACCAATCACCCAGTCAAGAAACATCCGGCTAGTGTACAACAGGATGCTCCCGGCAACAGGGTTCAACGCGACCAGAGGTTCGTCGACCTGGCCGCTAGTTCGATCCGCCAACCTGAGGAAGCTTCCTCCAGTTGTGCAACTCCCTCCACAAGCCTCCAGCTTCTGGCCATGGGCAACAAATCATCAGGGCAAAGTACCGCCGTTGCATCGCCGCGATTAACGGCTATCAGGCACTGCTCCGATTCCAGCACCCGTGCAAAAATCATCACATCGCCTGCGGCATGGAGTGTTACCAGAGCCCCCCTTTGCAAGGATACCAGTGCTTTACGATGGGCAATCCAGCGCCGGGTTGTTTCGAACACCACTTCAGGCCATTGCGCCCTGTCCCAGGGGAAGCAGCGGCGGCAATCCGGGTCATCTTCACCGGGCAAAGCCAGCTCATCGCCATAGTACAGGCAGGGGGTGCCAATGTAGGTCATCAGCAAGCCAATGGCCGCCAGATAAAGATCCACCTGGCCATTCAGCATGGTGATCAGCCGACGAGTATCGTGGCTATCCAACTGGTTCAGTTGCGCGGTGAGCTGAGCAAAAGGGATCACCGCCCGAGCCCTGGCCAGCCAGTTGGCAAAGTCAGCGGCATCCAGTTGAATGGGGTGATAAGCAATGTCCAGGCCGGTGAAAAAAGCCCGCACCGGATGCCCGAAGCCATAATAGTTCATGGCGGCATCTTCCTGGTCACCCTGCAACCAGGACGTCGCCTCAAAAAAGTGCTCGCCAAGCAAATAGGCATCAGCGTTTTCGGCCTTGATCGCCTTGCGCAACATGCGCACATAGTGAGCATTGTTATAGGCGCCAGGCCCTTCGCCCAGCATATGAATCACATCCATGCGCCAGCCGTCGATGTTGAAAGGCGGCCGCAGCCAGTGCTTGACGACCGAGTCTTCACCGCTAATAAAGGTTTCCACGTTGCCCTTATTGGCAAAGTCCAGAACCGGCAGGCTGCGATGCCCTTTCCAACTGACATAGTCGCCTTTGTCGTCGAACACATAGCGTGCTCTGGCTTGTTCGTCACCGGCCAGGGCGGCTTGAAACCAGGGGTGAAAGACACTGGTATGATTAATGACGGCATCCAGTATTAACCTCATGCCGCGCTGGTGGATGCTTTCGGACAATTGCACCAGGGCATCATCACCACCCAGGTGCTGATCGACGCTTGAATAGTCTGTGGTGTCGTACTTGTGGTTGCTGCGAGACTCGAAGACCGGGTTCAGGTATAAGGCCGTGACACCCAACTCCTCCTGAAGATAGGTCAGGTTCTGTTCAATGCCATGCAGATCTCCACCAAAAAACTCTATGGCGCCTTCTCTGGATTGCGGTAACTCACCCCACTGACGCTGTCGGGTTTTCTGACCCTGAAGGTAATCGTAGGCACCCTCTGCGGGCGTCAGGCTGTGATCACCATTGGCAAAGCGGTCAGGAAAAATCTGATAAAACACCTGTTCGGCAACCCAACCAGGCACTTGTCCCGCGGGGACGTATCGAAACTGATGATTATTCTCTGGCATTGCCGTCGACAACCCGAGAGCACTGCACCAGAGCAGTCGGTCCGACCAGACCAGCTTGAACAGGTAACGGGTCTGGAAATGACCCGTTTCAAAAGGAATGACCACCTTATAGCTGGCCCATTCCCCCTGATAATCTTGCGATGACATCGGCGTCAGTGTTTCTTCGTTGTCGGGTTCAGACCGAACCCATAGAGTGTCTGGTTGCGGGCCCTTGATCGACAACGTCAGTTCCAGGCCAGATGCGGTGGCGTTCAGATAACCCGGTACGGCCTGATGAAAGGCAATGACTTTGGACATGACTATTTTCCTGATTGGACCCGGTAAACTGGATAGGCGGGTGAACGAGGCAGCCGACATTAGAGCAAAGCGGTGCGGGTTTTAAGAGGCGGAAATCACAGGGGGGGCGGATTTTAAGGGGGACTATTAAGGGTTACGAACGAATACGTCGTCCTGAAGTAAGCGTTCGTTGCTCTGGGAATAAAAGCGCAGAACATCGCATCATCATGCATTGAAGAGCTACTCTTTGTTCAGGCGCCTGGCAGTACCTTCTGCAACGCAGCCAAACATTGACTGTTTTCAGTCTCATTGGAAACGGTAATGCGCAAACAATCGGCCAGAAGGGGGTGGCTACCATCGAGCTTCTTGATCAGAACCCCCGCCTCGATCAACTCTTGATGAATTCTGGCTGCCTCGTCTGACTCGGTGCGAACCAGTACAAAATTGGCTTGACTGTCGTAGACCGACAAACCCGGCAGTTGCCGCAACGACGCAATCAGACGCTCACGCTGATTCACCAGCTCCCGAGTCTGCTGCTCGAATACCGAGAAATGATCCAGCGCAAAGCTGGCGGTTACCTGAGTCAGGCTATTGATATTGTAAGGCAGCCGAACCTTGTTGATTTGTTCGCACCAGGCGGCATCGCCTACCAGTATGCCCAGACGCAGGCCGGCCAGACCAACCTTCGACAAGGTACGCATCACCAGAAGGTTCGGATAGTCATCCAGCCAGCTTGAATAATCGGCATGAGTGAAAGCGGTATAGGCTTCATCGATCACCACCAGACCTGGAGCCGCCTCGATAATGCGGCGCAGCTTTTCATCGCCCCAAAGGTTCCCGGTCGGGTTATTCGGCTGGGCCAGAAAGATGACGGCGGGCTGTTCGCGCTCGATCTTGAGCAGCATGGCCTCAAGGTCGAGCTCAAAATCCCGAGTCAAGGGGACGCCAACATAGTCCAGCCCCAAAAAGGTGGCGACCATGCCATAGAGGACGAAGCTGGGTTCCGGCGCCAGCAGTTTTCTACCGGGCCCCTTGACGGCCATGGCAATCATCTGGATCAGTTCATCTGAACCGTTACCAAGCAGGATATCCCAGCGCTCATCGATATTCATCACAGCGCGCAAGGCTGACTTCAATGCAGGGGCTTCAGGATGCGGATAGCGGTTTATTCGAGCCTGCTCCGCCAGACGTTGAAACCAGGCCTGGTGCAGATCCTCCGGGAAGGCGAAGGGGTTCTCCATGGCATCCAGCTTGACCAGGCCGCTGGCATCCGGTACCGGATAGGCGTTCAGCTTTTGCAGTGCGGGCTGAATCCAGCGGTGAATCTGCTCCTCCAGCACATCACGTCGATCAATCATCCAGGCGAACCTCGGCGCTTTTGGCGTGGGCGGTCAACAACTCACCCCGAGACAACACAGAGGCTACCTTGCCCAGGGTTTGCGCACCCTGACGAGATACCCCTATGACAGAAGAGCGCTTCTGAAAGTCGTAAACACCCAGGGGAGAAAAGAACCTGGCAGTACCACTGGTAGGCAGCACATGGTTCGGGCCGGCACAGTAGTCGCCCAAAGCTTCAGGTGTGTAACGGCCCATGAAAATGGCACCGGCGTGGCGAATATCAGGCAACCAGGATTCCGGATTATCAATTGACAATTCCAGGTGCTCGGGCGCGATGCGGTTGATCAGTGCTTTGGCATCGCCAAGCTGTTCGACCAGAATAAAGGCACCACGATCATTCAATGACTGACGAATAATATCAGCCCGTTCCATCTCCGGCAGTAACCGCACCATCGCTGCCTCGACTGCATCCAGATAGGCAGCATCATGGCTGATCAGTATGGACTGTGCATCTGAGTCATGCTCGGCTTGAGAGAAAAGATCGTAGGCGGTCCATTCGGCGGGTGTCTGGCCATCGCATACCACCAGTATCTCGCTCGGGCCGGCGATCATGTCGATGCCTACCTTGCCGAAAACCTGTTGTTTGGCTGTTGCAACATAGATGTTGCCGGGCCCAACGACCTTGTCAACTGCCGGCACTGTCTCGGTACCGTAGGCCAGAGCCGCTATGGCCTGAGCCCCGCCCAGAAGGAAGATTCGATCGATGCCCGCAACATGAGCCGCACCCAGAACAAAGTCACTGACCTGCCCTTTGGGAGCAGGGGTCGCCATGATGACCTCGGCCACTCCTGCAACGCGTGCCGGCATGGCATTCATGATTACAGAAGAAGCCAAGGGAGCCGAGCCACCGGGGACATAGATGCCAACACGGTCCATGGCCGTTACCTGCTGACCCAGAACGGTGCCGTCGGCTTCTTCGTATTGCCAACTGCTGCTGACCTGGTGGCTGTGATACTGCTCGACACGCTCGGCCGCAGTCGCCAGCGCCTGCTGCTGGTCAGTTGGCAACCGATGAAAGCCTGCCGCTATGGCAGCCTGATCCAGCACCAGTTCAGCAGCACTGCTGACCTCAAACTGATCAAACTGGCGTGAGAACTCCAACAAGGCCTCATCGCCACGATGTCGAACCTGCTCAATAATGCTGGCAACCCGCTGTTGCACGGTGCTGTCAGAAACGGACTCCCAGGCCAGGAGAGTGTCCAGCGCGGAGTCGAAACCCTCGGCGCTGGCATTGAGTCTTCTCAGGTTCAGTTCGGTCATGCGTCAGTTACTCTGCGTTACGGCGTTGGATAAACGGTCCACGATGGGCTGAATACGCTCATCTTTCAATTTGAGGGCCAGTCGGCTGGCAATCAAGCGGCTGCTGATATCGGCGATATGTTCTTCTGCTATCAACCCATTAGCCTTGAGTGTGTTGCCAGTATCGACGATATCGACGATGCAATCGGCCAATTTCATGATGGGCGCCAGCTCCATACCACCATAAAGCTTGATCAGATCAACCTGACGCCCCTGTTCGGAAAAATATTGCTTGGCAATTCGCACAAACTTTGTCGCTACTTTAAGCCGGCCCCGCACGGCCGGAGCATCGACCAGGCGAGCCGTCATCAGCCGGCACCGGGCAATATTCAGGTCAAGCAACTCGTACATTTCTTCGGCGCCATGCTCCATCAGCACATCCTTGCCGGAAACGCCGAGGTCGGCTACACCATATTCAACATAGGTCGGGACATCGGTCGCGCGAATCACGATGAATTGAACACCCGGCTGGGTGGTCTCGAAGATCAGCTTGCGCGATTCACTGATATCCTCAAGTGGCTCGATACCGGCTGCCGCAAACAGCGGCAGCGTCTCCTTCAGGATGCGGCCCTTGGACAGGGCAATGGTAATGTTGTCCGGATTGTGTTGCATGCTTTGCCTTGTATCGAATGTTCCGTGGAAAAGGGCTCTGAGCTCGGGCGCTTTCCGCACCCGAGCTTAACAAGTCACATCTCAGCGATGCGCCACCCGCTTGATGGCAGCGCCAAGTTGGGAGAGCTTCTCTTCGATGCATTCGTAGCCACGGTCAATATGATAGATGCGGTCGACCAGAGTATCGCCTTCAGCCACCAGCCCTGCCAGCACCAGCGATGCCGAGGCACGCAAATCGGTTGCCATAACGGGAGCACCGGTCAGAACTTCACGGCCCGTGATAACCACTGTATTGCCCTTGATGCGGGTCTTCGCACCCATACGATCCAGCTCGTTGATGTGCATGAAGCGGTTTTCGAACACTGTTTCCTCAACCGTACCCGTGCCTTCAGCCACCGCATTAAGGGTGGTGAACTGAGCTTGCATATCGGTGGGGAAGGCCGGGTAAGGGGCCGTGGTAATATCGACAGCTTTAACCCGCTGACCGTGCATGTTGAGCTCAATCCAGTTGGCACCGGTGGTGATATCAGCCCCGGCTTCCTTCAGTTTGATCAGCACCGCATCCATGGTGTCCGGGTCTGCTTCTCGCAGGCGAACACGACCGCCGGTTATAGCAGCAGCAACCAGGTAGGTCCCGGCTTCAATGCGGTCGGGCAGAACGGAGTAGTCTGCCTTGTGCAATGCAGCGACGCCCTCAATGGTAATGGTATCGGTGCCTTCACCCTGAATATTCGCCCCCATGGCGATCAGGCAACGAGCCAGATCAACCACTTCAGGTTCCTTGGCCGCATTTTCAAGTACGGTCGTGCCTTCCGCCAGGGTTGCCGCCATTAACAGATTCTCGGTACCGGTTACGGTAACCTTGTCAAAAAAGATGCGTGCGCCCTTGAGCCGACCGGGTGAGCGCGCCTTGATATAGCCATCTTCTACACGAATATCGGCGCCCATGGCTTCGAGGCCGCGAATGTGCAAGTCGACCGGCCGGCTGCCAATGGCGCATCCGCCAGGAAGCGACACATTGGCTTCGCCAAAGTGGGCCAACAAAGGCCCCAACACGAGAATGGACGCGCGCATGGTTTTAACCAGTTCGTAGGGTGCCGTGCAATTTCGTATGGCACCAGCGCAGACCTCGACACTCATATCCTCACCCACGACGACCTCCACCCCCATGCAGGCAAGCAGCTCTATCATGGTGGTTATATCGTTTAAATGAGGCAGATTGCGCACCGTCACCGGTTCTTTGGTTAGCAAGGTGGCGGCAATTATGGGCAGGGCAGCATTCTTGGCACCCGACACCCGGATCTCGCCATTCAGGCGATTACCGCCTGTGATCAGTAATTTGTCCAATTACCCATTCCCCCGCTCGGTCCATTCCTGGGGCGTGTGCAGAGACATGGAAACCGCATGAATGGCGCCACTGGCAATATGCTCGTTCAGGACGCCGTAAATCAATTGTTGGCGCTGCACCGCTCGCTTTCCAGCGAACAGATCACCAATGGCTTGAACGGTAAATTTTGCACCGCCTCCCTCTACCTGAAACTGGGTATCCGGAAAGGCGGCGGTGAGCAAGGCTTGTACTTCGTCAGCGGACATGAGTCTCTCTACAAACTATCGAGAATGAAGACGCGACATTATACGGAATAACCACCGAAATCTAAACGATCATGGTCCGTCAATGGCGTCCGATGAAAAAGGTGTTGTGCCATTTGTTGCTAATCAGGAAAGGAAACCGGGAAATGGCAGCGCTGCGACATGGTTTGGCGAAGGGCTCACCTTGAACATAAGCGGGTGAGCCTGGCTTGATGTGGGGGCCTTTCAGCTCACTCCTCGCCAATAAACTCTTCTTCTTCGAAAGTTTGCGCCGTCATACCTTCCCAGGCAGCAATGGTCGCATCCAGATCACCCTGATTCTCACGCAACAATTGCTGGAACTGGGTTCTGAAGGTCACCCCCAGGTTGATGCCGTTGAAGATCACATTCTGCATACGCCAGCCTTCAGCGGCCTGGCTGTAGTAAAGGCTCTGAACCATGGGGTAGCGCTGACCTTGCGGCGAGACCACTTCAAGGTATACCCTGGTGTTACGCACCGTATCGTCTTCGGTCTTTTGATCGTTCAACAAACGCACCTCGAAACTGCCGAGATTGTAGAGCCCACCAGCGTAGGTATTCACCAGACTGCGTTTGAAGGTCGCCAGAAAACGCTGACGCTGCTGAGGCGTCGCCTGCTCCAGGGTGTCGCCCATTATCCTGCTGACAATGACCGTATAGCCAACAAGTGGTTCCAGGACCCCGGCGACTTCCTCCATGAATGCCTCTCGATTCTGATCGCCACCGTTGGGCATGGCACTGTATTTGTCCACAACCTGCTGAATGGCTCTGATGCCTTCCATGACGCTTTCTTCCGGTGACTGGCTGATGTCTTCAGCGTTCGCCCAGAATGCCAGCATCACGGTAAGCCCGAATAGCGCGGCCAGTCTTTTCATGCATTACTCCCTCGGATTGACGTTAGGCGGAAGCATGATGCCTCAGTTAGAGGTTGGCAAGCCACTTGGCACAGTGTTGACAGTTTATTGGACCGGCTTTGCGAACCAATGCTCAACCTGCCAAGGCCATTTTCGAAACTGGCGTCTGTTTTGCATAAAAATCACCATTCCACCCTTCTGACAATGTGCCACTGTGCTAATCTATTAGGCAAACTTCATTCATGTCAGCGGGAACCGCCCGAAAAGATGAAAGCACCGATAAACTTCCTTGATTCCGCCAGACGTACAGTGCGACTGGAAGCAGAAGCCATCGCCGAGTTGGCCGATCACCTGAGTCATGAGTTTGAAAAAGCCAGTGAACTGATTCTCAATGGCAAGGGCCGAGTCGTGGTCAGCGGTATGGGCAAATCGGGTCATATCGGCCGCAAAATTGCTGCCACCCTGGCCAGCACAGGCACTCCGGCTTTTTTTGTGCACCCGGGTGAAGCCAGTCATGGCGATATGGGCATGATTACTGAAGATGACATCGTTATCGCCTTGTCGAATTCGGGCGAAAGTGCTGAAGTGGTGACCCTGATCCCATTAATCAAACGGCTGGGAGCACGCCTTATCGGCATGACCGGTGCCAACAACAGCACCCTGGCTCTTGCATCCGATGCCCACCTTTATTGTGGCGTGTCTCAAGAAGCTTGTCCGCTGAACCTCGCTCCCACCTCCTCCACCACGGCGGCGTTGGTCATGGGAGACGCCCTGGCCATCGCCTTGCTTGAGGCTCGAGGTTTCACCGCCAACGACTTTGCCTTTTCGCATCCAGGTGGTGCTCTCGGTCGGAAATTGCTGCTCAAGGTCCGTGACATCATGCACAGCGGCGACAGCATGCCAAAAGTAGGTCCTACCACTCTGTTGCGAGATGCACTGCTCGAAATGACCCGCAAGGGGCTGGGTATGACCACCGTAATGTCGAGTGACGGCCATCTGCTCGGGGTATTCACTGACGGTGACCTGCGTCGCATTCTCGACCAGGGCGTCGATTTCCAGACTACGCCCATCAATGAGGTGATGCATCGCGGTGCGCAAACCATTAGTGCAGATCAACTTGCAGCACAGGCGCTTTATGAAATGGAAGAGCGAAAAATCACCTCTCTGGTGGTACTCGAAGACAAAGCACCCATTGGCATAGTGCACATGCACGACATATTGCGCGCCGGGGTCGCTTGATGCCACGCTACCTGCAAAGAAGCCTTTGGGTCTTGTCCTTGCTCGCTATGGCACTGATACTGTGGTGGCGCCCGGGTCAGACGGACCTTGCGACCGATCCGGGCCTGGCGCTACCTGCGGACCCTCCTGACCTCTACGTCGAGGACGTCCAACAGACTTACTACAACCGGGAAGGCATACCCACCGGTACGCTGCGTGCCGATAGCCTGGCTTTTTACGAAGATCGAGGCAGCAGCGACATTATTAATCCACAGTTGCAACAACTTGAAGACGAAGTCGTCGTCTGGACAGTGCAATCTCTTCGGGCCCTGTTACTCAACAACGGGGATGTCGAGTTCATTGACCAGGTAGAGGTACGAGAAGAGAGTGTCGCTCAACCCTGGTTGCTGGAAACCGACTGGCTGCGCCTGGAGCAGGAAGGCCGCTTCGCGACTACGCCGAGCCCTGTTAAACTCACTCAAGGGAATCAACTGGCCACGGGCATCGGACTCGATGCCTGGCTGACTGGTGAAAAACCCGAACTGATTCTGAAATCTGAGGTCGCCATTCACTATGAGATGGACGCACGTTAACCCACTGGGCCGCTGGCTCTTCAGCGCCCTGTTACTGATTATTCTGGCAGTGCTGGCGGCCCTGCCTGCACAAGCGTTGCCGGAAGACCGAGACCTGCCAATCACTATAGATGCTGACGAAGGCACTTTCCGCAGCCGCTCGGGTGAAGCAAGCTTCCAGGGCAACGTCTATTTGCGTCAAGGCACACTGGAAGTCTGGGCCGACTCCCTTGAGATTCGCCGTGACCCTGAAACCGGCGCCCTGCAGTACCTTGAAGCACGGGGTCAGCCCGCGCGCTATCAGGAACTGCCCAGCGTGGATGGCGAACTGATTCAGGTGCGTGGGCTGCGCATCGAATACCTGCCGGCTGAAGACATCATCGTCACCGAAGGTCAGGGGGAGCTGGAACAGGCCAATAACAGGATCAGCGCCGAATTCATCCGCTATCATTTGCTGGACGAAACCCTTGAAGTACGCTCTCGACGCAGCACTCAGGCAGATCAGGATGCCCCTCAAGCCACTTGGGTAATCCAGCCGAGGGAGCTGGACTGATGGCCCTACTCGAAGCCAGAAACCTGGCCAAAAGCTATCGCAAGCACCAGGTGGTTCGAGATGTCAGCATGAGTGTCGAGCAAGGCCAGATCGTTGGACTCCTCGGCCCCAACGGTGCTGGCAAGACCACCTGCTTCTATATGATCGTCGGCCTTATTCCGGCGGATAAAGGCGAAGTCACCATCAATGGCCAGGCCGTGATCAAGGCCCCGATGCACGTGCGCGCCAGGAAAGGCCTGGGCTACCTGCCTCAGGAAGCCTCCATCTTTCGCAAACTCACGGTGGCCGACAACATTCTGGGCGTACTTCAAACGCGACGCGAATTAAATCGCAGCGAACAGAAACAAAGGTTGGAGTCACTGCTCGAAGAATTTAACATTGGGCACATTCGAAACAGTCTGGGCATGGCACTGTCCGGAGGCGAGCGCCGCCGTGTAGAGATTGCTCGAGCGCTGGCCATGGAGCCTGCAGTGGTGCTTCTCGATGAACCCTTTGCCGGTGTTGATCCAATCTCGGTAGGCGACATCAAGGCCATCATCCACCACCTGCGCGACAGAGGCATTGCAGTACTGATCACCGATCACAATGTTCGAGAAACCCTCGACATTTGCGAAAAAGCTTACATAGTCGGCAATGGTCACATCATTGCCGAGGGCACCGCGGACGAGGTATTGAATAACTCAACCGTGCGTGAAGTATATTTAGGCGATCAGTTTCGTCTTTAATTGACCAGGGCAAAATTGCACTTATATGAAGACCTCTTTACAACTCAAGATGAGCCAGCAGCTGACCATGACGCCTCAGCTGCAACAGGCCATCCGCTTGTTACAATTGTCTACCCTGGACCTTCAGCAGGAGATTCAGGAGGCATTGGAAACCAATCCCTTGCTGGAAATGCGCGAGGACGGCCACGACAGCGAAGAAACAGCCAACCGCGAATCCATGAACGGGGACACCAGTCCGGACCCTGAACCTAACCAGCTACAGGACGATCGCAAAGAAGTTGAAGTCAATGAGCACATTCCGGACGATCTGGCCGTTGACAGCTCCTGGGATGACATCTACCCCAACACCCCAACCAGCCATGGCGTTGCTTCTGGCGATGACGACTTCAATTTCGAAAATGTTCACGGCACAACAGATTCGCTGTGGGATCATCTGGCATGGCAACTGAATCTGACCACCTTTTCCGACCGGGACCGGACCATTGCCGAAGCCATTATTGAGAGCGTCAACGATGAAGGCTACCTGTCGTCAAGCATGGACGACCTCTTTGAAGGCCTGAGCAAAGAACTCTCTACCGATGATAATCCGCTTGAGATGGACGAGGTCGAAGCCGTCTTGCATAGAGTTCAACACTTTGACCCACCAGGAGTGTGCGCTCGCGACCTCGCCGATTGCCTCAGCATTCAGATCAAACAGCTACCAGACGACCTGCCGTGGCGTGAAGAGACCCTGCTGGTGATCAATCAGCACCTGGACCTTCTCGGCTCCCGAGATTACGCCCAACTGATGCGTAAAACCCGCCTGAAAGAGCCAGAACTGCGCGACATCCTGTTACTCATCCAGAGCCTGAACCCCAGGCCGGGCAATCAGATAGCCTCAGGCAAGGATGAATACGTCGTGCCGGACGTCATTGTCAGCAAGGACATCAAGAACAATCGCTGGCTGGTCGAGTTGAACCCTGAAATTGCGCCCAAACTGCGCGTCAACTCGTCCTACGCCTCCATGGTCAAACGCGCCGACAACAGCAGCGACAACACCTACTTGAAAGATCAACTTCAGGAGGCTCGCTGGTTTATCAAGAGCCTGCAAAGCCGCAACGAAACACTGCTCAAGGTTGCCACCAACATCGTTGAACATCAGCGTGGCTTCCTGGAATATGGCGAAGAAGCCATGAAACCCCTGGTACTGCACGATGTAGCCCAGGCAGTAGAGATGCATGAATCGACCATTTCCAGGGTCACAACCCAGAAATACATGCATACCCCCCGCGGCATCTTTGAACTCAAATATTTTTTCAGCAGCCATGTCAGCACCGACAGCGGTGGGGAATGTTCCAGCACGGCGATTCGTGCGATCATCAAGAAGCTGATCTCGGCCGAGAACACGCGCAAGCCGTTAAGCGACTCAAAAATTGCGAAACTGCTGGGTGAGCAAGGCATTCAGGTTGCTCGTCGTACCATAGCCAAGTATCGCGAGGCCATGCATATTCCACCGTCAAATGAGCGTAAGAGTTTGATTTAAATCTATAAATCGTTGAAGTATTGACTTGAAGCGCCCGTCGAGAAGGGCCATATTGAACTCAGGGAAGAAATTTCGGTGTCACCACAGACCGACATCCGACGGCAAAGGAGTGAGGGAGCGAGGCCATACCAGAGAAGGACCAATATCTGGTCAGACCCAATACTGCAAGAGGAGCAGATTATGCAAGTCAACATCAGTGGTCATCACGTAGAAGTAACGGAAGCGCTGCACGACTATGTCGATGAAAAATTGGACAGAATAGAGCGGCATTTTGACCAGATCGGCAACGTACAAATTACCCTTAGTGTAGAGAAGCAGCGGCAGAAGGCAGAAGCCTCTGTCAATATCAAAGGCGGTCAATTGCACGCCGACGCCGAGCACGACGACTTATACGCGGCCATCGACTTGATGATTGACAAACTTGACCGACAAGTCCTTAAACACAAGGAAAAAACGGTCGATAGAATGCATGGGAACTCACGTTAATCATGATACCTCTGGACCAGATACTCACTGCTAAGCAGGTCTACATAGATCACCTGGGGAGCAGCAAGAAAAAAGTGCTGCAAACATTGGCCGAACACCTGGCCAGTGACATTCCCGGTCTGTCGGAGATCGACCTGTTTGACCAGCTAATAGCGCGTGAGCGCCTGGGTTCTACCGGACTGGGGCAAGGCATCGCCGTGCCCCATTGCCGTCTCGCTCAGGTCAATAAACCCATCGCTGCCCTGGCGCATCTGACTGAGGCGGTCGACTATGAATCGCCCGACAACGAACCAGTGGATCTGGTGTTCACCCTCGTCGTCCCGGAAGACGCTACCGATGAACATTTGAACTTGCTTGCCGCTGTCGTGGAACGCTTCAACGATACCAATCGCGTCGCTGAGTTACGTGCCGCAACGGATGCCAATACCTTGTTTCAACGATTCATCGCGAGTAGCTGACAGTCATGTCATCCAGGCACTTTCGATTGATCATCATCAGTGGGCGCTCCGGCTCCGGTAAAAGTACCGTACTGGATACGCTGGAAGACGCGGGCTTTGATTGCATCGACAATCTACCACCCGTATTGCTGCCCGGTCTTGTTCAATGGATGGATGGAGCCAGCCAGCAACCCAGGGTTGCCGTCTGTATTGATGCCAGATTGGCACCTGCGGCCATTGCTGATTTGCCCGGCATTCTTGACAAATTGCCCGAGGCTTTTACGCCAGAAGTCCTGTATCTCGATGCTGAAGACGCAATATTGTTACAACGCTTTTCAGCTACACGGCGGAAACACCCGCTGACCAATCAGCAGCGCTCATTGGAAGAAGCCCTGGCCGAAGAAGCCCGATTACTCGCACCGGTGGCCGAACTGGCCGACCTCAAACTGGATACCAGCAGCCTGCCGTTACAGGAACTGCGCACCCAGATTCGTGAACGCCTGATTCGAGACAGCGACGGCATTGCCTTGCAGTTTCAGTCCTTTGGCTTCAAGCACGGCGTTCCTCGAGACGCTGATCTCGTTTTTGACGTACGATGTCTGCCCAACCCCTACTGGGATCCGACCCTGCGCATGTATACTGGTAAGGACCAACCGATTCAGGATTTTTTGCAAGCCGAACCCAGTGTGACAGAAATGCTCGACGACATTCGACAGTTCCTTGAGCGCTGGTTACCTCGCTATGAAGCCAATCAACGTTCTTACCTGACGGTCGCAATCGGCTGCACGGGGGGCCAACATCGCAGTGTGTTTCTGGCAGAACAGCTGTTTCAGTTCTTTGGCTCCAGGCATGGTAACGTTCAAATTCGACACCGTGATATGGGGCATGACGTCGCGTGATTGAGGAAAAACTGACCATTATCAACAAGCTTGGCCTGCATGCACGAGCCGCAGCGAAACTGGTCGGTGTGGCAGCCCAGTATGAAAGTCAGATAAAGCTGTTAAAGGACGGTCGCGAAGCCGATGCCAAGAGCATCATGTCAGTGATGATGCTGGCCGCCTCTCAGGGCACAGAATTGGATGTGCATATTCACGGGCCCGATGCTTCAGATGCGTGGGATGCCCTGCTAACTCTGGTCCAGGACCGATTTGGCGAAGCGGAGTAAGAGCCTCAAAGCTCGTCAACCTGACCACCAACCACAAGAGCCCATCATGAGCCGCAAGACGCAAGACGACCAGGACCCGATTGAATACGAACTGGTCAGTAAATCCGTCATGAAGAAAGAAATGCACCGGCTTCAAGCCATGGGTGAGCGTTTACTCACTCTGCGAGAAGACCAGTTGGCAACCATGCCATTGACGGAACGACTTCGAGCCGCCATAGCGGAAAGCAAGCGCGTCACCAAAAACGAGGCGCGAAGACGCCACCTGCAATTTGTCGGCAAGTTGATGCGCGACAACGATGAAGAAGCCATTCAACACGCCCTGGATCGGCTGGACCCCACCTCGGCGCTCTTCATTCAAGAACAGCAGCAGTCTGAAGCCTGGCGCGAGCGCTTGATCCGTGAGGACGAAGCCATTCTCGAATGGTTCGAAACCTATCCGAACACCGAGAGCCAACCCTTTAGAGCCATGATCAGGGCTGCGCGCAAGGAACAACCCGCCGACCCTGAAGCACCGATCAAGAGTGGCCGCCAGACCAAAAAACTGCTGCACAGCATTCGACAGATCCTGCAAACAAAAAAGTGAAGGGTTCATGATCCAGACCCCAACGACTGACGTAAAAGCAGTTAACAATAACTGCAACAGGTTCAAAAATGTCAGCCGCCAATGTAATCTCGATACTTTCATCGAAGAAAGCACGCACTATGACTGAGCCCAACCCGGCCGCAGAGCAATGGGCAGATGCCCTTGAATTGGTTGCCAAGAGGCAGGATACCGCTGCATTTGAGCGGTTATTCAAGCATTTTGCTCCATTGATCAAAGCCTTCGCCCTGTCATCAGGCTTGCACAAACAGGGCGATCACCTGCCCGATGAGCTGGTGCAGGAAGTGATGTTGGCAATCTGGCGGAAATCAGCCTCTTATGATCGACGTAAAGCGGCTGCTTCGACCTGGATCTTCACCATCGCCAGGAATCAGCGCATAGACATGCTCCGCCGGCTCAGCAAGTATCGTGGCGATGTCAGTGCGGATGAGATCTGGGACCTGGAATCCGACACCGAGCTTTTTGGCGAAATACGCCAAAGCAGGGTGCAGGAACACGTCCGTATCGGACTGTATGAATTACCAGTCGACCAAAGACAGGTCATGGCCAAGGTCTTTCTTGAAGACAAAAGCCACCAAGAGGTCGCTGACGAGATGGGCCTACCCCTTGGTACCGTCAAAAGTCGCGTCAGACTGGCCATGAAGAAGATGAAACTTTCACTCGAGGCATACGATCTATGAGTCAGTGGCATCCACAAACCGAGCAACTCGTGGAGTTTGCGGCCGGGACTTGCCACACCGGTATCAGCGTGGCGATTTCCGTGCACCTCCACTACTGCCCTGAATGCCGCAAACGCTTGAGCGAACTGGAAAGCGCCAGTGCTGTGCTGTTTGAGCACCAGAAGCCCATAGCCGTTTCGGACAACCTATTCGCTTCAGTGCTTTCTGAAATACAGCAAGGCAAGGTTACCGAGTCGGTCAAGCCGGCCGCACCGGCCAGGGCGACATCACGCTACCCGAAAGCGCTTTCATCCCTGATTCCGGGAACGCTTGAAGAGCTTGAATGGCGTTCGCCAATGAAGAATCTCAAAGTTACCCACTTGATGACGGATGAATCCGGCTTGATCGTTGGCTTACATCATATGAAAGCAGGCGGTCGAGTTCCCAATCACCAGCACAGGGGTGACGAGATCAGTGTGGTTCTGGAGGGTGGTTTCTCGGATGAACTGGGTACATACGGTCCGGGCGATTTTATTTTCAGAACAGAGGAAGATGTGCACTCGCCGCAGGCAGATGCCCATGAAGATTGTTTGATGCTATCCGTTGTCTCGGCTCCCGTTAAATTGACGGGTGCTCTGGGCTGGTTGATTAACCCCTTCCTGAAAGCCTGAACGAGAGACCTTTCCTGCTGCTTTCCTTGAAAAGCAGCAGGACTCTATCCAACGCCCTCTAGTCTGCCTCAGCGGTACAACGATCAAGCACCTCAAACAATGAAAAGTAGGTCAAGCCGCTGTGCCGGCTGAGGCCAATTTCACAGGTGCGACTGGTTGAAATACCATAGACACAGCCCTCAATGGCCTCTGGCAAGTTCTTCAAAGCTGAGGCATTCAGTTCTGGCAGAGTAAAACCTTTGTCTCCGGCAAAACCACAACAGGCCATTCCCTCTGGCTGTGTCCACTGAGGTGTTATCCTGTCCAGCACCCGTTTCAGGCTGGGTTCGAGCCCTTGCTTCTGTACGCTGCACGTCGTGTGCACAGCCACCTTGTTTGACTCAGGCTCAATGGATAATCGGTCCAGCAGAAACCGATCGATAAAGTCGACGCTGTCGTAAAACTGAATGCCTCGTGCCTGAGCTTGCTCACGAATTCTGAGACTGCAGGGGCTGGTATCGCTCAACACTGGAAAGCGACCACCACCAGAGACTTCCCACAACTCATCAATCAGCTCACGTCGCTGTTGATCGGCAACATCCGGGTGCCCCTTGGACTGGAACGGCTGGCCGCAACACAGGCCCCGCGTTGGCTGTGGCATGACCACCTGTAGCCCGGCCTTGCGCAATACCTTCAATACGGCTTGAGGTATGGGTTGTCGGCCGTCACCCTGAGCCGGGCCGAAGGCCTGGGTAACACAGGTTGCCCAGTACACCACTGTCTGCTGATGCTCCGGCCCTGGCGTCTGGGTGGGGGCATGCACTGGGCTGGCTGCGCCGGGCATCGTAGACGGCCACAAGGGGGTGCGCCCCTGGCTCAGTTGTCGCAAACGCAATGACCACTGATCGAGGCGTTGTGCACCGATCAGGCGCTGCCATCCTCGAGCCACCCAGAGCCCGCCACGCACAGTCGATGTCAGGGCGGCGAAGTGTCGGCCGAGGCTGGCCGCCAATTTTCGATAGGACAGAGCTCGTTGCTGGCGCAGCTTGAGCACCAGACTGCCTGTGTTGATGCCAACCGGACAACGCAGTTCGCACAGCCCGGTCGCCGCACAACTGTCTATGCCCTGATACTTGAATTGGCGCTCCCATTGGGCATCGGCTACACCATCACGGCGCTGACGCTGCAATTCCCGGTAGACGGTGATGCGTTGACGAGGCGTCAAGGTCAACTCTCGGGACGGGCACACAGGCTCACAGAAACCGCATTCAATGCAGGTATCAACCAGAGGGTCGGCAGCCGGCAAAGCCTTCAGATGGCGCAGATGGGCCTTGTCATCATCATTGAGTATAACCCCCGGGTTCAAAACGCCGGTCGGGTCGAACAACTGCTTGAGTTGCTGCATCAACCCATAGGCGTCCTCTCCCCACTCCGTCTTAACGAAGGGGGCCATATTGCGCCCAGTGCCATGCTCAGCCTTCAAAGAGCCATCCAGTTCAGCTGTTACAACCTGAGCGATGTCCTGCATGAAGGCATCGTAGCGTTCGACTTCTGATGGCTTGTCAAAGCTTTGCGTGAACACGAAATGCAGATTACCCTCCAGCGCATGACCGAAAATGATTGCTTCGCTATAACCGTGCCTGTCGAACAGTCGTTGCAAGGCCGCCACACCCTGAGCCAGTTGCTCTACAGGAAACGCCACATCTTCGATGATAACCGTCGTACCCAACTCTCGCTGGGCACCGACGGCCGGAAAGGTTCCCTTGCGCAAATTCCAGTATTGCCCAATGCGAGTGCTGTCTTCGGTGAAGCCGGTGCTGTGCCAACCATCGCCCAACTCCTGGAGTACCGCCATGACCGCAGCGCAATTCACGCTCAATGCAGCCGCCTGCTCAGCGCGAGTATCGATCAGCAGCAAACCGCCCTGCTCCGGTAGCTGGCGGGCAAATTCAGGCAGACCGGGCATATGAGCCACCGAGCGTATCGCCCTGCTGTCCAGTAGCTCTACCGCATCGACTGGCGCCTGCTTTAACAGACTGACCGCCTCAGCGCAGAGGTTAAGGTCGTCAAAACCCACCATCAGAGACGCCCGATAAGGCCAATCCGGCACTGTATTCAGGCTGACTTCACTGATAAAACCCAGGGTCCCCTCGGAACCCACAATCAGATGCGTCAGCACATCGATCGGGTCATCAAAGTCGAGCAATGCATTCAGGCCGTAACCCGTGGTGTTTTTCAAGCGATACTTGTGCCGCACCCGTGCAGCAAGGCTTTCATCGGCCTTCAACTGGGCTGACAAGACGGCCAGACGGTCGAGAAAACAACCATGGCTGGCACGGAAAGCGTTGACGCTCTCCGGGTCACCACTGTCGAGCACTGTACCATCGGCCAGTATGACCCTCATGCCAGCCAGAGTGTGGTAACTGTTATGGCGCGTGCCGCAACACATGCCACTGGCATTGTTGGCGACAATGCCACCAATCTTGCAACTGTTGATGGAGGCCGGGTCCGGGCCAATTTTTCGACCGAAAGGCTGCAGCCGCTGATTAACCTGAGCGCCAATCAACCCGGGCTGAACATGCACCCGCTCACCCAGGGGGTCTATACGACAACCACGCCATTGATCGGTCAGCATGACCAACACCGAGTCTGTTACCGCCTGCCCAGAGAGGCTGGTGCCGGCGGCTCTGAACGTCACAGCCACCTGATACAACTGCGCTTGCACCAGCAAATAGCTGAGCTCTGCTTCAGAATCGATCTGAACCACCAGTTGCGGCGTCATCCGATAAAAGCTGGCATCTGTGCCCAGTGCGAAACAGCGCATAGGGTCGGTTATCAAACGCGACTCAGGCAAACGGTGTTTTAACGCACGGTGAAATTTCTCGATCGTCATGGCTGCGCTCTTGTTATTGGTGACGTTTTGTACAGACAGTGCCTGAATGCTATGCAAAAAACCGGCAAAGATGCACTTCCAGGCACCGTCTTTTGCTCCCTGGCCGCCTAAAACCCTTACAATACGGCCAACTTCGATTTACTAAACCATTAAAAGTGGTCAGACCAGTGACAGTGAGACGTATCGATCAGCTTTGCCAATTGCTGCAACAACAGTTATTGGAGGGAGCGCTGAAAGCAGGCGATAAACTGCCCTCCGAGCGCACTCTGGCAAGCCAATATGAGACCAGCCGCCCTATTGTTCGGGAAGCTCTGCAGCGCCTGAAAAGTCTGGGCTTGATTGAAAGTCGCCAAGGAGGAGGCACCTATGTCAGCCAGAGCTATGGTGAAGCTCCAGGTTCGCCACTGGCCTCTTTGCTGAGCCACAGTGATGATCAGGCTCGTTTGCATGCTGAGTTGCTTGAATATCGCCTGACTCTGGAAGTGAGATGCGCAGCCCTTGCCGCAGAACGCGCCACCCAGCAGGATCTGCAACGACTGGAGCGGGCGCACCACCATTTGCGCAGAACGCACCAACAGCACGATCTGGAACAGGAAGCCAGGGCCGATGCCCGTTTTCATCTGGCCATCGCAGAAGCGAGCCACAACCGGGTTTTCCTGCACACCCTTCAAGGCTTGTTCAGCCTGCTCAAGGACAACGTCATCACCAACATTGGTGGTTTATCCAGCCACCCGGACATTCGTGCGAGGCTGATGAATCAACACAATCGTCTCTATGAGGCGATACACCACCGCGACCCCGACGCTGCCGCCCAGGCCGCCATGGAACACCTGCACTACGTCGAAGAATTTACCAAGGAACTGACTCGAGAGCGCCAGCGCTTAAGGCTCAATCAGCGTGTGAATGCTTGACCATCATGATGTGTTCTATACCGTCTTCGAGGTATATTTCGCCAGCTGCAACAAAACCAAAACGACCATAAAAGGGCGCCAGATGCGCCTGGGCGTCCAGACTGATGCGACTATCAGGAAAGCGCTTCTCGGATTCGAACAGTGCCTCCTGCATAAGGGCGACACCCAGCCCCTGGCGACGAGCATTTGGATGGGTAATCACCCGGCCAATACTGACCGCTGTACCGACCTGTTGCGGTGGCAGGATGCGTGCCACCGCCACCAGTTCGCCAGCCTGAAAACCCAGGACATGCCAGGCTTCAAAATCCTTGCCATCAATGTCCTGGTAAGGGCAATTCTGCTCAACGACAAAGACCTGAGTACGAAGTTGCAACAATCGGTACAGGCTGTGGGTGTCGAGCTGATCAAAGCTGACACACTGCCAATGCACTTCCATGCCCGGGGCACCCGCCAGAATCATAGCTGGCCCGCCTCGCGCATGCGTTGCAGGGTGTCAACAATCACCTGAGTCTGACTGTCTATCTCAATATTGACGCGCGCACCGGGTGTCATTTCACCAAAGGTCGTGATCGACAGGGTTTCGGGAATCAGAAAAACGTTAAAACGGTCTTTTTCGACCGTGCCTATGGTCAAACTGCAACCGTTCAGGCCTGCATAGCCTTTGCTGAAAATATAGGGG
This sequence comes from Saccharospirillum sp., assembly GCA_022565595.1. Classification (GTDB taxonomy): domain Bacteria; phylum Pseudomonadota; class Gammaproteobacteria; order Pseudomonadales; family Natronospirillaceae; genus Saccharospirillum. The sequence goes on from JAIUML010000002.1 coordinate 27,353, forward strand.
CGGATGGCATCGTCTAGCCCAAACCAGACAATACGGTTGTTCTCCGGACGCTCAATATCCAACACCGGCAAGACAGAGTGAACATGCCCGGACATCATATGCCCGCCGATGTCATCACCAAAGCGCGCAGCCCGCTCCACATTGACCAATTCACCGTCACTTAATTCGCCAAGGTTAGTCACCCTCAGCGTTTCCATCATGACATCGAACCAGGCACGACCCTGCTCAATGCGAGTCACCGTCAGACAAGCCCCGTTCAACGCAATACTCGCACCGAGCGACAAACCCTCCAACTGGCTATCACTGAGCGCAATAGACAGGGTCCACAGATCCTGTTTGCGTGCTTCCACCCTGACTGGTGCGGTGTTCTGAACTATACCGGTAAACATTTCCAGGCCCTGTAACGCTGTTTGAGATGAAAATAGATCTTACCACCTCAAGATTCAGAAATGACACCTTTCGAGCGACGGCTGTCGGCAGTCGACTCAGAACACAGCCAGAGTAACTCTAGTTACCCTGACCGGGTGTCCGCCAAGGAATCAAAGATTGGATGCGTAAAAAGCCGGTACATCAAAGCGCTGCAACTCATTGAAACGAATCATCTGCAACACTTCACGGACATACTCAACGCCACGAATGGAATAGCCATCCAGTGCCCACATCAGATCTTCACTCGACAAAGGCTCCCCAAGCATACGCAACTCCGCGCGCATAAGTCGCATATCAGCATACTGGAAGTGCGTATTGATGTTCTGAAAGTAGCCCTCGACTGAACCTTCTACCGACTCGAAAAGACGCACCTCATAGCGCTCGCCTTCTGGTCGACTGTTGGGCACCAATCCACAACCTTCGACAAAACACCATTGGCCGAAAAGGTTATTCCCCTCCAGCGCAAATCGGCTGGTGCCCCAGGCGCTCTCGTTGGCCGCCTGAGCCAGCACCATGGACGCAGGCAAGGTGTCGACCCGCAGCAGCATCTCACTGAAGTAGCTTTCAGACCCAGGCTCTTCATCCACTCGGTAGTAGGCACCCAGTTCTGTCAGCAGGTTGTACTGCCAGTCGGTAAAGGGTCTCTCGCTGCTGGCTCTGGCCTGCATCTGCAGCAACCAGGCACGCTCAGTAGCGATACGCTCATTGTTTACCTGAATCAGGGGATTTAAAAAATCGAAAAACTGCTCTTTCTTCTCATTCACATCGGTGATGCTGCCGAAATCGGGTAAAACCTCAGGCTCTGCTGCTTCCTGCGCCCGTGCCGAAACACTCAACACCACCAATATCACCCACAATTGCGGGTAAATGTTTAGCCTTAACATTCGCTCACCTCATCCCAATGGAGGCCGGCATTATAGGTAAGGCTGCTCATTTTTCAACCAAAACAGTTATTCAGGGCGCACACCCCTGCACTCACTACATTCAGTGAACGAGAAAGTCGGTGCGGTAGTGTGCGCTGCCCATTCGGTTAAAAGCTCAAAGAAGATGTAGCATAGGCACCCGAGGCCGTACCTCTTCGGATATGCTCACTTGAAGGTTGAAGTGAGGCACCTGAGTGCCTCAGGGGCGCTATCAGCGCCGACGTGCAGGATCGTCCTCACGCACCTCAATGCGTACTGGCTTTTGCTCCGGTTGCTGGTGTCTGAACAGCGCAACCGCTGCGAATGCGAACAGACTCAAAAGCAGAATGCTGGTCATCGCTATTACCTCTCAGCGTCATGGTTGGAGTGTTGTCCGGTACCCGGCTGGAATGTCTTCCTTCCTTTTGCTACCAACCGCTACTTACCCAAGTATAGCGATCCCTGGGCAAAGGACCAGGAAAGCACTGACGGGTCTGTGTAAATATCGACCTCACGAAGCTGAATACGGCGGAACACCCTTGGTGCTTCAACCCCTGCTCGATCAGTCTCGTTTGCGCCCTGGACTGGACTGAGGAAAGTGCACCACAGGGCTTCCACCCTTGCTGTCACTGACCTTGGCGACCCCTTCCTTCTCAACTTCATCGATGCGGATGATGGCATGCATGGGAATAAAGCTGCGCTTCACACCATTGAACTCTTTCTGCAAACGCTCTTCACCGGGGTCTACCACGACCTGGCTGCGCTCGCCGAAGATCAACTCTTCGATTTCAATAAAGCCATAGAGGTCACCCTGATAGACTCGGGCGCAGTAAACCTCATAGACCTTATCCTGATTGACGAAGCTGACTTTATAGATGGACTTCTGCTCTTTCATGGGTTCCAGTGCGTCTCTAAAGAATACTGACAACCAATATGGGTGCTGTCCGACCGGTTTCAATCAAGGCCACCTTAGCGGAAAGCATCATTTTTTCGACCCCGTTTGGTTCCTGAGCCATGTGCGCGTATAATCTCTCGCCCCCAGCCACTTCATCAAATCAGTATTATCGAGACTCATGACCAAGAAGCTCTTCATCAAGACCCACGGTTGCCAAATGAACGAATACGACTCCTCCCGCATGGCCGATTTGCTGGGAGACAGCCATGGCTACGAGTTGACCGATAATGCTGAAGAAGCAGACATGCTGCTGCTCAACACCTGCTCAATCCGTGAAAAGGCTCAGGAGAAAGTATTCCACCAACTCGGTCGCTGGAAATCATTGAAAGCAAAGAACCCCAACCTCAAGATTGGGGTCGGTGGTTGTGTGGCTTCTCAGGAAGGTAAAGCCATATCCGATCGTGCGCCCTACGTCGACATGATCTTTGGCCCGCAAACCCTGCATCGCCTGCCCGCCATGCTGGACGCCTCTGCAAGCCAGGCGGTCAATGGGGCCAATCATCGCATCGCCACGGTGGATGTGACCTTTCCCGAAATCGAAAAATTCGACCATCTGCCCGCACCAAGCAGCGATGGCGTCAGTGCTTTTGTTTCGATTATGGAAGGCTGTTCAAAATACTGTACCTTTTGCGTGGTTCCCTACACCCGGGGCGAGGAAGTCAGCCGTCCTTTCGATGATGTCATCGCCGAAGTCCACCATCTGGCCAAACAGGGTGTGCGTGAAATCAATTTCCTGGGGCAGAACGTCAATGCCTATCGCGGGCCGCGTCACGATGGTGACGAGGCCGATCTGGCTGACTTGATCACCCTGAGCGCCCAGATTGATGGCATAGACCGCATTCGGTTCACCACCAGCCACCCGGTGGAATTCAGCGATTCGCTGGTGGATGTCTACCTGGACGTACCCGAACTGGTCAGCCACCTGCACTTGCCTGTTCAGAGCGGGTCGGACGCCATTCTTTCCGCCATGAAACGCGGCCATACCGCAGCAGAATACGTCGAGAAAATGGAGCGTATTCGAGCCAACCGGCCTGATATCAGCTTTTCGTCGGATTTCATCGTCGGCTTTCCCGGCGAAACCGAGGCCGATTTCGAAGCCACCATGAACCTCATTCAACAGATCGGCTTCGATCACAGCTTCAGCTTTGTGTACAGCCCTCGCCCGGGTACACCGGCCAGCGATCTGGCAGACGACACCGCTGAAGCCGTCAAGAAACAACGCCTGGCCATCCTCCAGGATCGCATCATTCAGCAGGCGCAAGGGATCAGCCGGCGCATGGTTGGGTCGACCCAGATGATCCTGGTAACAGAACGCTCAAAACGCAATTCTGACGAGCTCCAGGGCCGCACCGAAAACAATCGCCTGACCTTTTTCAAGTGTGAGGATGATGAATTGATCGGCAAGTTTGTTCAGGTCACCATCACCGAGGCCTTTGCCAACAGCCTGAGGGGTGAAGTGGTCAATGCAGACCTTGCCTACTGATGAGAAAAAGGCATTAAAAACTGCCTGCTTAGACCAATGGCATTTTGACAAGATCCGCGCCTTGCGTATGCTTGGTTCATGAGACACCAAACAGAGGGACAGACCCACTTTGAGTAACCAGTCCAGCGCCACGGTTGACACCCAGGCAGGCTTGAGAACCTTTGAACTGACTCCAGACAACCCGCAAAGGCTGGCCAGCCTTTGTGGCCTAGCGAACGATCACCTGAAGCAAATCGAAGAGCGACTGGACATTCGTGTTCTGAATCGTGGCAACCAGTTCGAGCTCAAGGGCAATGGGGACAGCGTTCGGGCAGCGGAAGATATCATCAAGCGGCTCTATCGGGAGACCCGTGGTGGCAAGGATCTATTGCCAGACACCATCAATCTCTTCCTGCAAACCTCGGAAGTCGAGACGCTGCAAAATCCGGACGACAACCAGTTACACGAACACAAGCTGTATGTACTGCACACGCCCAAGTCGATCATCAAGCCGCGCGGTCCCAATCAACGTGCTTACGTACACAGTGTACTGACCCACGATATCAATTTTGGCGTGGGCCCTGCCGGTACCGGCAAAACCTACCTGGCAGTGGCCTGCGCTGTTCATGCGCTGCAAAAAGACCAGATCAAACGCATCATCCTGGTCCGGCCAGCAGTGGAAGCCGGCGAGAAACTGGGCTTTCTGCCGGGCGACTTGTCACAAAAGGTCGACCCCTATCTTCGGCCCCTTTACGACGCTCTCTATGAAATGCTGGGCTTCGAAAAAGTGGACCGCCTGATTGAACGGAATGTCATTGAAGTGGCTCCATTGGCCTATATGCGCGGACGCACCCTGAGCAATGCCTTTATCATTCTGGATGAAAGCCAGAACACCACTCGCGAACAGATGAAAATGTTTCTGACGCGCATCGGTTTTGGTTCTACTGCGGTGATTAACGGCGACCCGACGCAGGTCGATTTGCCGCGCGGACAACACTCCGGGCTGGCACACGCCCTGGCTATTCTGCAAAAGGTCGATGGCATAGGGGTCACACTGTTTGATTCCAAGGATGTTGTCCGACACCCCCTGGTGCAACGCATAGTTGATGCTTACGAGTCTTTCGAAGACGCATGAACCTGACCCTGGACATTCAGGTCGCCAGTTCGACCACCCCCTTGCCCGATACCATTCAACTCCAACAGTGGGTGGCGGCGGCGCTGAGAGATGCCAGAGACGACACCGAGCTCAGCATTCGTCTGGTAGACGAGGCCGAAGCCAGGACTCTGAATCGTGACTATCGCGGTAAAGACTATGCCACCAACGTACTCTCATTCCCATTTGAGCTGCCACCGGATATAGAAGACCCGGAAGCCGCCGCCTTGCTCGGTGATCTGGTGCTCTGTGCACCCGTCGTTGCCCAGGAAGCCGTCGACCAGGACAAGCCATTATTCGATCATTGGGCGCATCTGGTGGTACATGGCACCTTGCATCTACTGGGCCATGACCATATAGAGCCAGCAGAAGCCGACGCCATGGAGGCGCTGGAAGTCGAAATATTAAACCAATTGGGTATTGCAAACCCCTACTGACCCGGGCAGCCTGGTACAGACCAGGATCCGCTGTGCAGGCGAAAAGAGGAAAACGAGGACCATGAGCGACGAACGACCGACGAGTAGCAGCCCCGGGAGGCGATCCTGGCTTGAACGCCTGTCCGACGCCTTTACCGGGGAGCCTAAAGATCGAGAAGACCTGCTCAATGTTCTGAAGGATGCTCAGGAAAAGGACATTCTGGACACCGAAGCCTTCAAGATTATCGAAGGCGCCATGAATGTATCCGACATGCACGTCAGAGACATCATGATCCCTCGCTCGCAAATGGTCTCACTGGAACAGGACGAACCGATACAGGCCTGGCTGGAAAAGATCGTCGAGTCTGGTCACTCGCGCTTTCCTGTTCTCAGTGAGCACGGCGATGATGTCTCGGGTGTATTGCTGGCGAAAGACCTGCTTGGCCTTGGCCTGCAGACCAGCTTCGACTTGATCACTATGCAATCCGGCCTGAAAAACATCATACGTTCTGTGACTTTCGTCCCTGAAAGCAAACGATTGAATATCCTGTTGAAGGACTTTCGATCGAACCGCAACCATATGGCCATTGTTGTCGATGAATATGGCCAAACGGCAGGGCTGGTCACCATTGAAGACGTGCTGGAAGAAATTGTTGGTGAGATCGAAGACGAACATGACGATGAAGTAGACGCCAATATCCGTCCCAATGGCAATGGCGGCTTTCTTGTCCAGGCTTTGACGCCCATCGAAGACTTCAATGCCCATTTCTCGACAGACATCAGTGACGAAGAGTTCGATACCATTGGTGGTATCGTCATGCACAAATTCGGCAAGGTTCCGCAGCGGGATGAGTCCATTCAACTGGACGACCTCATGGTGCGGGTACTCAATGCCGACAATCGTCGGGTACGAGTACTGGAGGTCAATCGGCTGGATGCGGCCTCAATCGAATAGTCTATACTGTATTGCAATGATGGTACCAACGCTGGCATATGCCGGCTAGCCCAATTGCTCAGCCAGTTCGGGCGGGTTGACCTGTCAGGCCAGGAGTACGCAGTATGAGCGAGTCAACATACCCCATTCGAACCGCCCAAAGCGTTGTTATTGACTCCGGCGAGGCGATAGCTGACATCGCCACCCAACTGGCCCCAGACCCTGGCAGCCTGGTCCTGTTCTTTTGTTCCAGTCAATATGACCTGGAGGCACTGACGCAAGCGATCAACACCGTTTTTTCAGATTGCCAGGTCATAGGTTGCACCAGCAGCGGTGAAATTGGCCCCCTGGGTTACACCACAGGCGGCCTGTCAGCAGTGAGCTTCCCACCGGAAGTACTGACAGGTGTAGCAGGCCTTATCCACCCAATCAACCAGTTCCAGATTGGTGAAGGTGAAGCCTTCACACAAGGCTTGATGCGCATGCTGGAGAACCAGAATAACGCGGCACGCCACCACAATACCTTTGCCATGTTGTTGATCGACGGTTTGTCTCAATTGGAAGAGCCCATCGTCCGCTCACTCAGCAGCGCTCTGGGCGCGATTCCCATTGTAGGGGGGTCGGCGTCGGATGATCTGCAATTCGACCAGACGTTCATCTTCCATCAGGGTCAGTTTCACTCCGATTCAGCTCTGGTCTTGCTGGCAACAACACCGTTACGAATTTTTCCGTTCAAGACTCAGCATTTCAGGGCAACCGAACAGCGGCTTGTTGTTACAGCTGCCGACCCAACCTCTCGACGCGTACTCGAAATCAACGGCCTGCCGGCCGCCCAGGAGTATGCCCGTTTGGTGAAGGTTGACCTCGACGACCTCAATCCCATGCGTTTCGCCGCTTCACCGGTTGTTGTGCTGATCGATGGTCATGAATACGTTCGCTCCATTCAGAAAGCCAACCCGGATGGCAGCCTGACATTTTATTGCGCCATCGACGAAGGCATCGTCCTTCGTGTAGCACAGGGCATAGATCTGACCCACAACATGGAACAGGCACTTGAGGAGGTGCGACTGCGCATCGGAGAACCCTACCTCATACTTGGCAACGACTGTGTTCTGCGCAAGCTTGAAATCAACCAGAAGGGGCTGGAACAGGAAGTAGGCACACTGCTGGCAAAAGCCAGAGTGGTCGGTTTCAACACCTACGGCGAGCAGTTTGGGGGCGTCCACGTAAACCAGACCTTCACTGGCCTGGCCCTGGGCTCGCCGTGGAGTAAGCCATGACCTCACGGCCCGAGCAGGAAGATCAAAGTGCCGAAATCAAGCGCCTCAACAAGATCATTGAAGCTTTGATGAACCGAGCCGAACGCACTCTCAGCAGCCAAGGAAGCGATTTCAGCCTGTTTCAAACCGCCTTGACACTGGAGCAAACCATCCGCGATCGAACTCGGGATCTGGAACAGACTCTGAGGGATAACGAGCGCATCACCCGAGACCTCCATCGCACAGCCGAGGAAATGGAGGAGGAAATTGGTAAGCGACAGTTTGAAGAAACCCTGCGCGAACATCAGTTTTCCATCCTTGAAATGATCGCGACGGATCAGAACCTCGAGCAAACATTAACGGAGCTGGTAGCCTCCATTGACCAGCAACTCGAAGACGGCATGACCTCACTGCTGTTGCTTTCGGACGATGGTCAAACCATCGGCAGAACGATCGCCCCAACCATGCCACGACCCTACAACGAGGGGTTAATTGGGCTTCCTATCGGCCCCCAGGCAGGTTCCTGTGGTACCGCCATGTATCGGGGTGAGCCGGTGATTGTTGAAGACATTGCCACTGACCCGAAATGGGAGCCTTATCGAGAATTCGCCTTGAGTTATCAGTTACGCAGTTGCTGGTCAACACCCATCATTTCTGCCAATGGCATGGTTCTTGGTTCTCTGGCGATCTACCATCGAAAACCACATACCCCGGACATCAAAGAGCGTCGGCTGGTATCTGGAGGCGTACACCTGGCCGGTATTGCCATCGAACGCAGCCAGGCAGAAGCCCGTATTCGGCATATGGCGCATCATGACGCCCTGACCGACCTACCCAACCGCACCCTGATGGAAGACCGCGTCAACCAGGCCATCTTGCAAGTTGGCCGCGAGGGTGGGCACGCCGCCTTGATTCTGATTGATCTTGATCGCTTCAAGAACATCAATGACTCGCTCGGCCACCAGACCGGTGACATTGCGCTCATACAGGTAGCAAAGCGCCTCAGATCCTGTGTACGCTCAAGCGATACTCTGGCTCGTCTGGGTGGCGATGAGTTTGTTATTTGTGTGCCTCATTTGATCGATACCGTCAGTTTGAGCCGTATGGCAGAAAAGATACTGCAGGCACTGGACAAGCCTTTTGAACTCGCCGACCTGTCGTTGCACATAGGCGCCAGTATTGGCATCGCTCTGTACCCTGACGATGGTTACGATTCAACAGAATTGCTGCGCAATGCCGATGCGGCCATGTATGCAGCCAAAGACAACGGACGCGGTAATTTCCAGTTTTTCACCCCGGAATTGAACGCCAGTGCACACGAACGCTTGTTGTTGATCAGCCAACTTCGCCAGGCCCTGGATAGAGAAGAGTTTGAACTCTATTTTCAACCCATAGTCGAGGTCGACAGCGCTAATCTGGTGGGCGCTGAAGCCCTGCTGCGCTGGAACCACCCGGAAAGAGGGTTGGTATCGCCAGACGTATTCATTCCCATACTGGAAGAGACTGGCATGATGGTCAATGTCGGCCCTGGGTGTTACGCAAGGCTTGCCAGACCAGCCAGGCCTGGCGAGCTGCCGGGCTGCGGCCGATCAAGATGGCCGTCAACCTTTCAGCGGTGCAATTTTACCAAAGTTTGATCCATGAAACCGTCAAGGAGGTGTTAGCGTCGAGCCAACTCGAGCCGGGGGCTCTAACACTGGAGTTCACTGAGGCCATTCTCCTTGCCGATACCGAGTCGGTGATACAAACCATGTACGATCTCAAGGCTCTAGGGGTAGATCTGGCGCTGGATGACTTCGGTACCGGCTACTCATCGTTATCCTACCTGCAGCGGTTTCCGGTTGACCGCCTCAAGATTGACCGCAGTTTTCTGCTGGAAAGCATGAACGATGGTAACGCCGCTCACATCGTCCATTCCATTGTCCAGTTGGCCGATAAACTTGGATTGATCAGCGTGGCAGAGGGAATAGAAACACAGGAACAACTGGAATTAATGCGCCATTTTGGTTGCAATGAACTGCAGGGTTTTCTCTTCAGCCGACCTCTGCCCGCAGATCAGTTTGCCGACTTGCTGGAAGCCAGCACCGACCAGGTCTTGCATTTTAAACAGACCCCTCTCTGACACCTTGAACCAGGAATTCTGATACTCTGAACAGGACGTTCAATAAGAATTGAAGGAGGAACCATCATGCGTACAGAAACCGATAGCTTCGGCCCCATGGAAGTAGCAGATGATGCGCTTTATGGCGCTCAGACCGCCCGCGCGTTGGCCAACTTCCAACTATCCGATGAACGCCTTCCAGATCGCTTTATACAAGCCTGTCTCGCCATAAAGGCTGCTGCATCCCGGGCCAATTCAGAACTCGGTGTGCTCGAAGCGGATGTCAGCAATGCCATCGTTGCCGCCTGTCACAGTGCCGAACAACTGGACTTCAAGCAGCAGTTTCCTGTCGATGTGTATCAAACCGGCTCTGGTACCAGCACCAACATGAACGTCAATGAGGTGTTGGCGACGCTGGCCTCTCGCAACAGTGGCGTTAAAGTGAACCCCAACGACCACGTCAATGCCAGCCAAAGCAGCAACGATACCATTCCCGCAGCAATACAGATCAGTGCGGTATTGGCACTGGAATCGCAGTTGCTGCCCGCGCTGACTGCACTGAACAATTGCATCGAAGAACGCGGTGTGGCTTTCGCTGATGTGATTAAAACCGGGCGCACTCATCTGATGGACGCCATGCCGATCAGTGTGCAACAGGAGTTTTCTGCCTGGTGCGAAACACTCAGCACCAATCAACGCCGTCTGCAGCAATGCCTGACCAGACTCAAAGCATTACCTCAGGGAGGCACGGCCATAGGCACTGGCATCAATGCACCGGATGGCTTTGCCGACCGCTTCTGTTTTCACCTCAACCACCAATTGCAAAGCGATTTTTGCCCACACAACAACCCGTTTTATGGCATCAGTATGCAGGATGCGACACTCGAACTGTCGTCCATTCTTAGAGCTATAGCCGTTGCCTTGATCAAAATCAGCAATGATTTACGGTGGATGAATTCTGGCCCCCTGGCAGGCCTGGCAGAGATCGCCTTGCCGGCTTTGCAGCCCGGCAGCAGCATTATGCCTGGCAAGGTCAACCCGGTCATACCTGAAGCGGTGATCATGGCGAGTTATCAGGTAATGGGGTTTGATAGTGCCATTGCGCTCTGTGCTCAGTCCGGCAATTTCCAGTTGAACGTTACCCTACCCTTGATCGCGCGCAACCTGCTGCAAGGAATCGAACTGCTGAGTCAGGCCTGCCAACACCTTGATCACAAGGCGTTGCGCAAACTCAGCATTCAACAAGTCAACATCGAACGACCACTGCAACTGAACCCGGTTTTGGTCACCGCACTGAACCCGATAGTGGGTTACCAGAAAGCTGCTGAAATCGCCAAAGCGGCCTACCAGGAGGGCCGACCCATCCTGGACGTGGCAGGAGAGATGACCGACCTGAGTGAGCAGGAATTGATCAAGCTACTGGATCCGAAGCGTCTGGCTCACCCGGAATCCTGATCCTTTGGCGAATGGAAACGAAACGGCTTGGAGATCACGATCAACCAGGGCAAGAGGGTGAGCGCGCCCAACAAGGCTATGGCCATGGCCATGGCTGTCAACAAGCCAAAGTACAAGGTCGGCCGGAAGTTGGACAACATCAAAATGGAAAAGCCCAGAATAATGGTCAGGGAGGTATAAAACATGGCCTTGCCAATGGTCTCGTGGCTACGCTTCAATGCCAATACATAGCGGCCATCACGGCTGAACTCGCGTCGATAACGGACAATGTAATGAATGGTGTTATCGACCGCTATACCTATGGTGATGCTGGCAATCGTAATGGTCATGATGTCCAGCGGTATACGAAACCAGCCCATGATGCCCAGTACAAAGGTCGCTGCCAGAACATTGGGAACCATGGCAATCAGGCTCAATTTGAAGCTCCGGAACAACACCATGAACATGACGAAAATGCCGAGAAACACGACACCCAGCGTTGTTATCTGTGAGCCGAACAGGCTTTGCAGCATGTTATTATAGAGGACCATCATGCCAGTCAGTTCTACCTGACCAGGAGAGAACCCAAGCTCCTCCACTGCGGCGCGTTCGATGCGTCGCAACAGCTCGTCTCGTTTCAATCCCTCCATCGAGTCCAGGATTCGAGCATTGATGCGGATCTGATCGTGCTCAACAGAGACATAGGGTTCGATAACTATGTCCCGGAACTCCTGAGGTATGACAGTATAAAGCAAGGCCAACTGGACATTGCTCAACGGCTCACCATCATTAAAGGACTCCGCCACTTCCATCATGGTCGCCAGTGAAATGACTTTGCCGATTTCAGGCTGCGCCTCCAGATAGCGATGCATGGCTTTGATACGCACTATCTTGTCGGTCGTGAACCAGTATTTGTCCGGATCATCGTCGAGGTCAAAGTCATCCTCGAAACTGCCAAAGCTGCCCATGCTCGACATGTCTTCGGACAAAAAAGCATCCTCATCATCCATCAAGAAGGATGCTTCGTCGTCTTCAATAAAAGCCGCTTCATCATCGTCGATAAAAGCCGTTTCTTCATCCGGTTGGACACCAGACGCTGTGCTGTCCAGGGGTTCGAAATTGATTAACACATCCAACGGCGTCGTGCCGCCAAGGCGTTGATCTATGATGCTCATGCCTTGATAAATGTCGGTGCTTTTATCGAAGTAGTCGATAAAGCTGTTCTCTACCACCAGACGACTGATACCTACGGCCGTAAAAGCCGCAATGGCAAAGCCGGCCACGATCAACCAGTTCCCTGATCTGAGCGTCAGGCGAGTGAAAAACCGGCTGGCCTGACCACCCTGTTTCTTCTCGGCCGTTCCCTGATCCTTGCCCAAAACCATTAACGTTGCTGGAAACACCATAAAGGTAACCAGATAAGCGCAGAGGATGCCCAGGGCCATCATCCAGCCAAAGTTGATCACAGGACGAATGCCGCTGAACAGCAACGAAATAAAGGCAACCCCTGTGGTCAACGCCATATAAAAACAAGGCACAGCGATACGCCGCACCGTTGTCATGACGAGGCGTCCATGAGGCCAGTCCGGATACTTGCGCAAAAGCTCACGGTAGCGAACGATCAAGTGAATCGACATGGACAACGTCAATATCAACAGCAAGGATATAAAATTGCTGGAAATCACCGTGACGGGCCATCGACCCCAGCCAAGAATGCCGAGCATAAACACGACCACCACTGAGCAACACAGCAGAGGAATCCAGACCCAGCGTGGTCGGCGGAAAATCAACGTCAGGGTAGCGATAATCAGAAACAGCACCGCCAGACTGAAGGTGAGCAGATCGCTGCGTACAAAATTCACGATATCATCAGCGATCATCGGCAAACCACTCAGATGCAGCTCCCCGTAGGGCTCAAACTGCACCATGATCTGACGAACATCCGATATCACTTCATGAATCTGTTGAGAGCGCTGGGCGGTGTTGAGTCGCAGTTGCTCGTTGAGTGCTCGCAATTGTGGCGAAGTAAACCCATTGGCGCTGCTAGCTTCCTCTTCCAGCAGACGATCCCGTTGCTCCAGCAACACCTGGCGCTCTTCATTGATGGGAAAGGTAATCTGCAAGGCAGTCGTATTGGCGTCAAGGTTGAGCAACAAGTTGACATAGAGCGGGCTGTTGGCCAGTTCACTCTGCGCAAGTGCCACATCTGTGTCCGGGTCTTCCAGAGTTTTGATATTGCTGACCAGTTCAGCCATGGGCACTGGAGGATTGGCCAGCAAAGGAACATCAAGCACGGTAACGACCGATTCTACGCCATCGAGCTCGCGAACTTCCTCACGTATCAGGGTCAATAGTTCCAGGGAGGCAGCGGAGAACAGTGGTTGATTGGGGGTAAAGGTCAGTACCAGGAACTCTTCTGAGCCATAACGTTCTGTTATCAGCCTGAAGTTCTCAAGGTCAGGATCACCCTCCAGTAATAAACTATCGGCAGAGGCATCCAGAGAAAAGTGACGCGCCTGATACCCAAGAAAAAGGGTGATCAGAGCGGTAAATATCAATACCCACACACTATGGCGAGTGACGGCCCGATAGTAGCGACGGTACCAGCGCGCTGACATGATGTCTCCTTAACGATTCATGAAGATCGACGCTCGAATCCGATCGTTTGACGATAAAGGCTGAACAGCCAGCGATGATACGCCGCTACTTCGTTCCCCACCATCGATTAACGCGCTGACAATAATCGAAGTAGGCCTCGCCTTGCTCCTGTTCCAATTGCCGCTCTTCTCGCCGAATAAAAAAATGCAACAACGCCCATGCAAACACCGGTAGCACCAGCCATGGTGACAAGGAGCCTACCCAGATTGCAAGCCCCGCCGCGATAAGCAGAAATCCAAGGTACATGGGATTGCGACTGAGGCGGTAGACGCCTCGTTCAACCAGCACTTTGGAGCGCTCAAAAGGCATTGAAGGTGTGCCAGCCCGCTGCAATTCCCGATCGGCGGCAATGTTGAGTACAGCCCCAAGACTTATCGGCACTAGCCCCAGGAAGTTCCAGGGGTAGGGAAATAACACCAGGATTGGCTCAATAAAATGCATGGCAAAAATGGCCAGCATGACAAGCAAACCCAAAGCAGGTGGCAGTAACGGCGGTCTATGATGCATTCAGTACAACTCTAGCAGCTTGAAAGGATCTGAACGTCAGTGTATTCAAAAGACCTTGCCCTTGCAGGCGTCGAAAGTCACAAACCAGGCCAAGAACACACGCATTTTGTGGCTGATCACTGAGAAACCCTGAATGTGCGAGCCAATTCTCGACACTCATCATGGCAATGGCAAGAAACAAGATGGTCCATTACCAACCCTGTTGCCTGCATGAAGGCATAACATATGGTGGGTCCTACAAAGTTGAAGCCTCGCTTTTTCAAGGCCCTGGACATGGCCTCGCTTTCCGCTGTGGTCACCGGCACATCCTTTATCTGTGCCCATTGATTGATCTGCGGCTGGTATTCAACAAAGGACCAGATGAACGGAACAAAGTCTTCGCCTTCAGCTTCCATGGCCAGATAAGCCCTGGCATTGCGAAGGATGGATTCTATCTTGAGGCGATTGCGAACAATGCCGGGGTCGGTCATCAACCTGTCGACATCATCCGCATTAAACTGCGCAAGGCGCACAGGATCAAACTGAGCAAAAGCGTCGTAATAGGCGGGCTGCTTTTTCAGGATGGTGATCCAACTCAGCCCTGCCTGCTGGCCATCGAGACATAGCTTGGCGAACAGATCACGGGCGTCGGTAACCGGTCTGCCCCAGACATGGTCGTGATAGTCCTGGTAAATCGGATCATCAGAACACCAGTCGCAGCGCGTAAGCATGGGTCAGGTTCCTCTAAGCAAGTTCGCTACATCAAGACCAGGTTGTCACGATGAATCAGTTCTGGTTCGGCCATAAAGCCGAGAATCGATTCAAACTGAGCCGAGGGCTTGCGTAAAATCTTGCTGGTCTCATCACTGCTGTAATTGCACAGGCCGCGACCCAGCATCAACCCCTGCTCATCGACCAGAGTGACGCACTCACCACGCTGAAAGCGCCCCTTGACGGCCACTACGCCCACAGCCAGCAGGCTCTTCCCCTGCTCTTGCAGAGCTTTGCGAGCGCCGGCATCCAGGGTGACCTCGCCTTTGGTCTGCAGATGGCCAGCCAACCACTGCTTTCTCGCCGCCAGGGGCGCCATATCGGGATGCAAGGCCGTACCAATGGCCTCCCCTGAGCGCAAGCGAGTCAGCACCTGATCGATACGGCCGCCGGCAATAACGGTCACGGCGCCGCTGCGCGACGCCAATCTGGCCGCCCTCACCTTGGTCACCATACCACCTCGGCCCAGCGCTCCACCATCGCCAGCGACAGCCGCCAGACGAGGATCGGTGGCGAGGGCCGAACGAATCAGTTGCGCATCAGGGTTCTTGCGCGGGTCGTCGTCAAAGAGCCCGTCCTGATCGGTCAGAATGATCAACGCATCAGCTTCGACCAGGTTGGCCACCAGGGCGCCCAAAGTATCGTTGTCGCCAAAACGAATTTCATCGGTGACAACCGTATCATTCTCGTTCACGACCGGAATAACAGGCATGGTCAGCAGTGCCTGCAGAGTGCTGCGTGCATTCAAATAGCGCTTGCGATCCGAGAGATCATCATGAGTCAGCAGAATCTGGGCAGTGTGGAGATCAAAAGGCTGAAACAACGCTTCGTAAGTCTGCACCAGCTTGGTTTGACCCACTGCTGCAGCCGCCTGCAATAGCGCCATGGATTCAGGCCGTATTGTCCAGCCAAGCCGATGCATACCGGCAGCCACGGCGCCAGAAGACACCAGCACCAGTTCAACCCCCTGTTGATGCAGCTGCGCCATCTGCCCCACCCATTGCTGGATGCGAACCAGGTCCAGGCCTTGACCATCATTGGTCAGCAGGGCCGAGCCTATTTTTACCACCCAGCGCTGCCCCTGGGTCAAGGCGAGTTGAGATTCTGACTGCACCGTCACAGGCGGTCCTCTTGATCAAGATTGATTTTCCAGCCTCACCATTCCTGCTACCCCTTAACTGTTGTCAACAGATACCAAGGTCACTTAAAACCGAATGGTAGATACTCAAACTTTGTTGCTGGCATGCAACGAGCGGCGGATGCTGGTGGTGCCTCAGCGGGGGAGTCCGCAGCATGGATGCTGCGGACTAGGCTCCATGGACGGATTCACGCCGACCCCGCAGAAGCACCACCAGTAGCCGACGCGGGCCAAGCCGCCCGTACAAACCTGAAGTAGTTCCCTCAGGGAGCGTAAATAATTTCTACGTCGTGATCATCGTCATCATCATCGTCTTCATCCTTGCGACGGTTCTTGCGACGCTGATCATGCAACATCTGTATGCGTTCCCGCGCCTCCTGTTCGACCAGGTCGCGATGCGCCTGGTCAGCTTCACGCAGATCCTCATCGCCTGCCAGAGCTTCGCGATCAGCCTCCAGCCAGTTCATCAGGTCCCGCATCAGAGCATCGGTGCCGGTCTTCGACAAGGCCGAGATAACGTACACAGGGCCGGACCATTCGAGTTCGGCAATCACCGAGTCTATGCGCGCCTGACGTTCTTCTTCCGGCACCATATCGATCTTGTTCAGAACCAGCCAGCGCTCACGTTGCTCCAGCGCCGGGCTGAACTGCATCAGTTCGTCGGCAATAATACGAGCATTCCCGGCTGGTGTGGACTCATCAAAGGGGAACAGATCGACCACATGCAACAACACCCGGGTTCGCACGAGGTGCTTCAGAAAACGGATGCCCAGGCCAGCGCCCTCGGAAGCGCCACTGATCAGGCCCGGGATGTCTGCCATGACGAAGGAGCGCATGTCATCAACCCGAACCACACCCAGGTTGGGTACCAGGGTAGTAAAGGGGTAATCCGCCACCTTCGGCTTCGCAGCACTGACGGCTCGAATCAAGGTGGATTTACCGGCGTTGGGCAGACCCAGCAAACCGACATCCGCCAGAACTTTCAGTTCCAACCGGAGGTTGCGGCTCTCGCCCAGGGTACCCTTGGTGAACTGGCGCGGTGCACGGTTGGTGCTGGATTTGAAACGCGTATTACCGACACCCCTATGACCACCTTGCACCACCTTGACGATGTCTTCGTGCTCGCGCAAATCTGCCAGCACCTCTTCGGTATCGGCATCGATGATAGTAGTACCCACGGGCACCACCAGGGTGGTGTCTTCGCCCTGACGCCCGGTCATGTCTCGCCCTTTACCGGGCTCGCCATTAGGCGCCTTGTAGCGACGGGTATAGCGGTAGTCGATCAGGGTGTTGACGTTCTCGTCGGCTCGCACCCAAATGCTGCCGCCGTGCCCGCCGTCGCCGCCATCCGGGCCGCCCTTTTCAATGAACTTTTCACGCCGGAAGCTGACGCAGCCATCGCCACCTTTACCGGCTTCCACCGCGATGGTGGCCTCGTCTACAAATTTCATGGTCAGTCTTCTCGCTTCGGCGCCCGTTCGGGCTCGGTCTGGGCAGGGCTAGAGACAAAAAAAGCCCTGCAATGCAGGGCTTTTCGATATCCGTCGAACCTGCTTGTTTCAGGCAGTGACGATGTTCACGAACTTGCGGTTTTTCTCGCCCTTGACGACAAATTCCACTTTACCATCCGCCTTGGCGAACAGAGTATGGTCTTTGCCTACACCAACGTTTTGTCCTGGGTGGAACCGGGTACCGCGCTGACGAATGATGATCGATCCAGCGCTAACGGCTTGACCACCAAAGGCTTTCACACCCAGACGTTTACTCTGGGAATCACGACCGTTGCGTGTACTACCGCCTGCTTTCTTGTGAGCCATGGTTTCTCTCCGTTATGCTGAAATGCCAGTAATCTTGACTTCAGTGAACCACTGACGGTGGCCCATCTGCTTCATGTGGTGCTTACGACGCTTGAACTTCAGGATCTTCACTTTCTTGTGACGACCGTGAGAAACGACTTCAGCACTCACCTTGGCGCCCTTGACTTCCGGTGCACCCACATTAACTTTTTCGCCGTCTACAACCAGCAATACCTTATCAAAATCAACTTTGGCACCGGTTTCGGCTTCAATTTTTTCCAGCTTCAGGGTATCACCCTCGCTGACGCGGTACTGTTTACCGCCACTTACAATTACAGCGTACATGACTTTCTCCATTGAGTTAACTGACAACCCGCGAACCACTCATTACTGGCCTGATACTAAAGGCGACGCCGACGCTGTGGGGCACCCTATCACAGGGAATGAGGCAAGTTGTCCAGGGCGCGCAATTTTACGGACTTACGCTGCAAACTGCAAGCCCGGTATCACTCAACTGACCGGGGGGTCGCCTGAGGCCGTTTATCGACGCCTTTGCAGCCGTCTGATAGCCCCAGCGCCCAGCGCCCAAACTTGACAAGCACAGGGCAGCTACCTAGCATCCCCGGCTGATATTCACCACTGTGCCCCGCCAATGGATCATAAAGCCGTACACGACACCGTCGCTGATGACTTTGCGGCCGTCAACCAGACCATCCTGTCGCAATTGGAATCCCGCGTTCCCCTGGTGGAAAAAATTGCTGATTACATCATCAGCAGCGGCGGCAAGCGCATGCGCCCACTGTTGGCATTGCTGAGCGCCCGCTTGTGCGGCCAACTTGACAGTCGCCACCACAAACTGGCGACCGTCATCGAGTTTCTGCATACCGCCACCCTGCTGCACGACGATGTGGTCGATACCTCCGATCTGCGCCGCGGCCGCGCTACCGCCAATGCCAAATGGGGCAATGCGCCCAGCGTGCTGGTTGGCGATTTCCTCTATGCTCGCGCTTTCGAGTTGCTGGTCGACATCGGCCAAATGCCGGTCATGAACCGATTGGCCGTCGCCACCCGGACCATAGCCGAGGGCGAGGTCATGCAATTGATGAATGTTCGCAACCCGGATGCGACCGAAGCGCAGTATATGGAGGTCATCAAAGGCAAGACCGCCATACTCTTTCAGGCTTCCAGCGAGACTGCTGCTTTACTCAGTGGCGCCACGGCTGATCAGTGTGAACAACTGGGTCGTTATGGTTTGAACCTGGGCCTGGCATTTCAGTTGATCGACGATGTGCTCGATTACGAGGGTGATACCGCTAAAATGGGGAAAAATGTCGGAGACGATCTGGCCGAAGGCAAGCCAACTCTGCCCTTGATTCACGCCATGGCTAATGGCGACAAGGCCGATCGAGAATTGATTCGACAGGCCATCCGCAAAGGCGGGCTGGACGACCTGGAACCGGTCATCGAGGTTGTGCACCGTTGTGGCTCCATTGCATATGTTCGCAACAAAGCCGAAAGCCTGGTGGTAGAGGCGAGGGCACAACTGACAGGCTTCCCGGACTCCCCGGCCAAAACGGCCATGCAAGCCCTGGCCAACATGGCTGTAGCGAGAGACAGTTAACGCTCGGCACCCTTTGCGATCTGGGCATTAACGAATGCCTGCAACGCCAGAAAATCAATGTCCGAGACATACTTGAACTCGATGCCGTAGGCGGCCATGGAGTTGGCCAGCTCGAATCGATCCAGTTCGGCTCGAATCACCGCCTCGATCGACACCAGCCGAGTCACGTGCCCTATGGTGACCTTGCCACTGAGCAATAACACATTGCCTATGTCCCCCATGGGCTGCAAAGTCTCGAGACGCGCACCGGTGGTCGAAAGATCGACAATGGCTCCAGAGCCACGCGGCACCGCATCGTTGGCTTGATTGACAATGGACACCTGCAGGTTGGCCAGCACGCGCTCGGCCTTGCGCACTTCCCCGACTTCCACCCGTTTCGGCCAGGCCAGGTGCAGATAAGGCTGTGGAATGGTACAGAGGTGCAGAACAGGACTGCGAAAGGCACAAGCACTGCGATTACTGAAAAAACGCACAATCATCCCCTGCTCCTTGCGGATCAGCAAAGGCCGGTTCTCGCTCAGCATCGGCGTGGTAACCAGCACACTGCGCCCTGGTAGCATGCCGATCAGATGGCTGTTGTAGCGGCGCTCATCACCCCCTTCCAGTTCCAGTTTCAGCCCGAGGCCGGAGGGGAGCCGAAGCTTAGAAAAATCCATACTGGCCATAAATACAAATCGCCTGTGACATACCGCGCAAAGGCAGCTTTATGCTTCAAAAACAGAAGCCCATCCATTTTCATCGGTCAGTTGCGTTATTTCTTTATCTCGGGCACCTTTTTTTTGCTGTACTGCCCCCTTCTCACCCTTGTTCTTAGACCGGTCTGCCTACGGCCTGCTGAAACTCCAACTCAAGCGACAGCCACTGCTCCTGCAGCTCGATTACCGGGTTGTACTGACGCCATAGGGATCGCACCTGGCCAGCGCCTGCACTCGCATCGAGTCGAGCGTTAATAAAAGTCACCAGCCAGGATGGTATGGCCCGGTTTCCGACATAAAGTCTTTGAAGCAACAGGGGGTAGTCCGGGTGCCAAAGGATTCGCACCGGCAGGTAGCGCTCTCTTATACCCGTCGGCCACCAGGCTTGAATGCTGACCCCCGGGGGTCCGATCACCACCTCAAACTGGGTCTGCGCCGTTCGTGGGTGGCCATTGGCCAACAACGTGGCGATTTTCTGCAGGTCTTCTGCACTGTACTCGAACTGAAGCCGCTCGCCGCTGCGCAAACGCTCTGGCCGTAGGTCTTCTGCCATGCGTTGGAACCGACGCAAATCTGAAAAAGGAACAATGGTTCTGGGCACCATGTCCACTTGCAGAGTACTTTTCCACGCAGATCCCAACACCACTGTAGTAAATAGCACTAGCAGCACAAGCAGCAGCAACAAGGCACGTTGCCAAGTCAGGCTAAAGGCTGGTTGTTTCATAGAGTTGTTTCAAGCTGTCCTGAACACCCCGTCGCCAGGGGTGTTGTTTGATACCGAACACATTCAATACCTTGCGACTGCTCAGTTCCGTGTTAACGATGCGCTCGCCTTTTTCTTGCGCTGTTGTTTCCACTCGCTCCACACTGACATCTATATAGGACTTGGCCGCCTTGACCACTGTTTCAACAAAGATCGAACGGTTCGCTACGTCGCTGCCTGCATAATGATATAGCCCCCACAACGGAGGCTCTACCTGGCAGTCTACCTGCAGCAGAATGGCCACCAATACCCGCGCCAAATCAGCCGCTGCCGTCGGACAACTGCGTTCACCGTCATCCACCTGAACGGTCGATTCCGTCACCGCCTGCTGCAGCAAACGGGTCAACCAGTTATCGCCATCTGGCCCAAACACCCAGGAGGTTCTTACGATCAGATGATGAGGACAATGTTGACGAACCACTTCCTCTATCCGCCAACAGGACTGCCCAATAGCCGATTGCGGATTAGGCTCATCACTTTCGGTATAAGCCGAAGTCTTGGTTCCGTCGAAGACCTGCTCGGTTGACAGATGCAACAACCCTATGCCCATTTCCGTGCACGCTTGAGCCAGCTTCCGCATTGCCTCCACAGCGACATCTGAAGCCAGCCAATGCCAGTCTGCCTCGTCCGGGCACGGAATAACAAAGGTAGGCTCATACTGCTGCATTGTCTGCTGAAGGGTCGCCGGATTGGTCAAGCTATCCCGTAAATCAGCCAGCACAGCGTAACCCAGATGGCGTGAGTCCAACACCCTGGCCAAAGCCAGACCGACCTGCGATTGCCCCCCAAGAATCAATACCTTCACCAGACAACCGTCCTGCTGTGTTTAAAAAGGAATATCGTCGTCGAAATCGTCGAAATTACTGTTGGGCTGCTGCTGCCCAGTTTGTGGCGCCTGCTGAGCTGGCGCGGGTTGACGAGCCCCCCCCTGGTTCGGGTTGTTGCCATAGTTGCCCTGGGGTTGATTAGTCTGGCCGCCCTGGTTACCAGCGAAACCACCCTGCTGGGGCTGACCGCCAAAGCCGCCGCTCTGACCCTGATTATCGCTCCGTCCACCGATAAACTGCATTTCATTGCCAATAATTTCGGTACTGTAACGATCATTACCACTTTGATCCTGCCACTTGCGAGTCTGCAAACGGCCTTCTATGTAAACCTGTGAGCCTTTCTTCAAATAGCTGGCGGCGTTCTCAGCCATGCGCCCAAAGAGCGTTATACGGTGCCATTCCGTCTGATCCTGGCGGTTGCCCTGTTCATCTCGCGGGCCCAGCTCGTTGGTGGCGACGTTCAGGTTAACCACTTGAGTCCCTGAGGCCGTTGCTCGAACATCCGGGTCCTGACCCAGGCGCCCGAGAATGATCACTTTGTTTACCGTTCCACGTGCCATAACAAGATTCCTATTGTCTGTATTTTCAAATAAATGAATCGGAGGCGCACCAACTCAGCTCAGCGAAGCTGTGCTTCGAGACTCTCCTGATCGAGGGCGTTCGGCCGCGCCACAACGGACCAGACGACCTGATTCGACTGTTTCTCGAACCGAGCCTGATAAACCCCCTCAAGCTTCTCCAGTTGCTCCACTCGTTGTTGCAACAGGTTATCATCGGCCAGAGCGGCGGGTACAACCCATTCCCGCACTTTCGATCGAGCCCCCTGAAACAGGGCAATCCAGGCCAGCATCAAGAGGCCACTCAGCCAGGCGATACCCTCCATCTGGTAATGAGCGTATAGCCAGCCACCAACAACGCCACCAACGGCCGCACCCAGAAATTGACCCGTCGAGAAGATGCCCATGGCGGTTCCTCTGGCTGAGGTCGGAGCATAGCGGCTCACCAGAGAAGGCAAGGTCGCCTCCAGCAAATTAAAACCGACAAAGAATAACCAGATCAGCCCCAATGTCATCAGCAAGCGATCGTTCAAGCCCATCCCTATGGCTGCAACGGCTATCATCAATGCAGCCAGAGACATGAAAAACCGGTGCGCCTTGTTCCGTTCCGCCATGATAATCAAGGGAAGCATACCGATAAAAGCAAAAATCATGATGGGGGCATACACCCAGCTCAATTGATCATCGCTCAGCCCCAGGCTTTGCAATTGCAAAGGTAGCCCTACAAACAATGCCACCAACACCAGATGCAGTACAAAGACACCCAAGGTGAGCGGCATCAAATGCCAACTGAACAGAATGCGCTGCAAATGCTCTGATCGCCAACGCCGATCGGCATGACGCCGAGCAGGGGGAGGAACGGGCAAACGCAAAACAACAACCATACTCACCAACGCCAGCGCCGCCGTTGCCCAGAAAACCGCCGACAAGCCGCCCCATTGAGCCAAAACAGGCCCCACCATAACGGCCACTACAAAAGAAGCGCCAATGGTAGCGCCGATAACAGCCATGGCCTTGGTTCGCTCGGCCTCACGGGTGTAATCGGCCAATAAAGCGAGGATAACGGCAGCAATAGCGCCTGCCCCCTGAAGCGCTCGACCCAGAATCAGCACCAGCACGTGTTCAGCCAGGGCAGCAACGACCGAGCCAAGCAAAAACACCAGTAACCCCGCCAGCATGACGGGCTTACGCCCATAGCGGTCCGATAGTGCTCCTAGCGGCAGTTGCAGCATCGCTTGAGTAGCGCCATAAATGCCAAGGGCAATACCCAGCGTCTGAGCCGTCGCCCCCGTCAAAGACTGACCACTGACAGCCAGCACAGGCAACACCATAAAAAGGCCGAGCATGCGCGATGCATAGAGTACGGCCAGCCCAGACAGCGCTTTTTTTTCCAGTGAGTTGAAAGCCATAGGTTCCAGCGTTGCGTAATTAACCGAAATTCGAGCGGCGCATCTTACCAGAAAGTTCTGGCCCGAGCCTTGTTCTATTCATCAAACCAGACCCGCCAAAGCAGTGCGCTGGCATAGATGGCGTCAGCCCTCATTCTCGGTTGAAATATGTACATTTATACAGGATAATGGTCGGCTGTTAAACCGTCACGATCACGCTCGTCAATTGATCTGGTACAAGAGGAACGCATGGACACCATTTCCGTCCAGGGTGCTCGCACCCATAACCTGAAAAACGTCAATATTGATATCCCCAGAAACAAGCTGGTGGTCATCACCGGCCTTTCAGGTTCCGGCAAGTCATCATTGGCGTTCGATACCCTCTACGCCGAAGGCCAACGCCGCTATGTCGAATCGCTGTCGACCTATGCGCGTCAGTTTCTGTCGATGATGGAAAAGCCCGATGTCGACCACATCGAAGGTCTCTCACCCGCCATTTCAATCGAGCAAAAAACCACCAGCCACAATCCGCGCTCAACGGTCGGTACCACTACCGAGATCTACGATTACCTGCGCTTGCTGTACGCTCGTGTAGGCGAGCCGCGCTGTCCTGAACATGGCGAGCCACTCGAAGCCCAAACCATCAGCCAGATGGTCGACCAGGTATTGGCGTTGCCAGAGGGCAGCAAGCTGATGATGCTCGCCCCGCTGATTCGGGATCGTAAAGGCGAACACCTCCATGTCTTCAATGAACTGCGCGCCCAGGGCTTTGTCCGGGTTCGTGTAGACGGCACTGTCATGGACCTGGACGAAGTGCCCGCGCTCGATAAAAAGCGCAAGCACAGCATCGAAGCCGTCGTCGACCGCTTCAAGGTGCGAGACGACCTGCAACTGCGTTTGGCCGAATCCTTTGAAACCGCCCTCACCCTGGCCGGTGGCACCACCCAGATCGTCTGGATGGACGGCGATGGCCAGGACATGGTCTTCTCCAACCGCTTCGCCTGCCCGGTCTGTGGTTACGCCATCGCCGAACTGGAGCCACGACTGTTCTCGTTCAACAACCCGGCTGGCGCCTGTGAAAGTTGTGACGGCCTCGGGGTCAAGCAATACTTTGATGGCGGCAAGGTGGTGCGAGACACCAGCCTCAGCCTGGCAGAAGGCGCTATACCCGGCTGGGACAGACGCGCCGTCTACTACTTCAGCCAACTGCAATCGCTGGCAACACACTACGGTGTAGACATTGATCGACCCTTCAACAAGCTGCCGAAAAAATTTCAGCAATACGTACTCGAAGGCAGTGGCGATACAGAAATTGAATTCTCCTATGTAAACAGTCGTGGGGCACAGTATAGCCGCAGCCATACCTTTGAAGGCGTCATGCCCAATATGGAGCGACGCTATCGCGAAACCGACAGCCAGATGGTGCGTGAAGAACTCAGCAAGTTTCTGACCGAGCAGCCCTGCCCGAGTTGCCAAGGCGCTCGCTTGAAAGAAAGCGCACGCCATGTCTTTGTCAAAGGCATCAGCCTGCCGGAAGTCACCCACATGGCCATCGGCGATGCCCTCGCTTATTTCGAGCAACTGAGCCTGACTGGCTCACGTGCACAGATCGCCGATAAAATACTGCGCGAGATATGTCAGCGCCTGAGCTTTCTGGTCAATGTCGGCCTCGACTACCTCACTCTGGATCGCAGCGCCGATACCCTCTCGGGCGGAGAGACGCAGCGCATTCGACTCGCGAGCCAGATTGGGGCCGGCCTCGTCGGTGTCATGTACATTCTCGACGAACCTTCCATCGGCCTGCACCAGCGCGACAACGATCGACTACTGCAAACCCTGACCAACCTGCGAGACCTTGGTAATTCCGTCCTGGTGGTCGAACACGACGAAGACGCCATACGAGCGGCCGACTTTGTACTGGATATCGGCCCGGGCGCCGGTATACACGGTGGCGAGATCGTCGCCAGTGGTACCCCGGCCGACGTCATGGCCAACCCCAGGTCCCTGACCGGCCGCTACCTCAACGGCAGTGAACGCATCGAGATTCCCCAGAAGCTGACACCGTCCGACCCGAAGCGTCAGCTCAGCATTACCGGTGCCTGTGGCAACAACCTGCAGAACGTTAACCTGAATTTGCCGGTGGGCCTCTTTACCTGCATCACCGGGGTGTCCGGTTCAGGGAAATCCACCCTGATCAATCAGACGCTGTATCCACTGGCAGCCACCGTTTTGAACAAGGCCACGACTCTGACCCCGGCACCTTACAAGAAAGTGCAAGGCCTCGAGCATTTCGATAAGGTGGTGGATATCGACCAGAGCCCGATTGGGCGAACACCCCGCTCCAACCCCGCCACCTACACCGGCATTTTCACTGGCGTACGCGATCTGTTCGCCGGCACCCAGGAAGCTCGCTCTCGCGGTTACCAACCCGGGCGCTTCAGTTTCAACGTCAAGGGCGGCCGCTGTGAAGCCTGCCAGGGCGATGGCCTGATCAAGGTCGAGATGCACTTTCTAGCCGATATCTATGTCCCCTGCGACGTCTGCGCCGGTAAACGCTACAACCGGGAAACACTGGAGATCCGCTACAAGGGCAAGAACATCCACGAAGTCCTGGAAATGACCATAGAGGAAGCCCGCACTTTCTTCGATGCCATACCGGCACTGTCACGCAAGCTACAAACCCTGACCGACGTAGGCCTGACCTACGTGAAGCTCGGCCAGGCAGCCACTACCCTCTCTGGCGGTGAAGCGCAAAGGGTCAAACTGGCGCGCGAGTTGTCCAAACGCGATACCGGCAATACCCTCTATATTCTGGACGAACCGACCACTGGCCTGCACTTTCACGACATCAAACAATTACTGACCGTACTACACCGCCTGCGTGACCACGGCAACTCGGTAGTGGTGATTGAGCACAACCTGGATGTCATAAAAACGGCGGATTGGATCATCGACCTTGGGCCAGAGGGCGGCAGCCGAGGTGGCCAGATTATCGCCGAAGGCACTCCGACTGAACTGTGCAAACAGAAAGCATCAGTAACCGGTCAATACTTGAAGCCGTTATTGAAGGTTGGCAAGGGCAACAAGACGGCTGTCAGCAAGCAAAAAGAAAAGGCTTGAATCACAAACGCCCCACCAGGGGCGTTTGTGATAAGCACATAAAACTCAAGCTGTTACAGGTTCTTGCTTCCAGCTGAAATAATTCCATGCCAGCAATACCATCACCACAACACCACAAATCGCTTGAATAGTGGTATCCGGTATGGCCGGGCTCATGGTGCTGAGCAAGGGGATGAAGGACGTCAGGGTTTGCAGGTCCGGGATGATGATCAGCACGGTGATTATGCTCAAGGCCCATCGCATCCAGCCGCGAATCCAGGTGAAGAAGTACCCTTCAATGGCGGCGACAAAGGCCATCAACCCGACGATAATCATCAAGCCTTTCCAGAGCACCAGCATCAAGTCACCACCGATGATAATTTCCGGGTTGAACACCATGTAGAGCGGAATGATGTAGAGCCCCTTGGCGAATTTCCAGGCCTGCACACTGGTTTCCATGGTCTTGCTGCCTGCGATGGCGGCCGCCGCGAAGGCGGCCAGTGCAACCGGTGGCGTTACATTCGAATCCTGGGAGTACCAGAACACCAACAAGTGAGCAACCAGAAGCGGGATACCAAACTCTGCAGTCAATGCCGGCCCGACCAGAACGATGAGCACGATGTAGCTGGCCGTTACCGGTAAGCCTAGACCAAGAATCAAACTGGCCAGCGCCACAAGCAAAACAACAGCGATGATATTGCCACCCGAAAAGGCCACCATCATGGATGAGAACTTCAATCCCAGTCCAGTCAGGCCGACAATACCAACGACTATTCCAGCAACCGCACAGGCTATACTTACAGAAACAGCATTACGCGCACCAAGCTCCAGGGCCACCACCAAATTTCGAAAGCCGCCTTTTATCGATTCGACCATGGCCGCCTGGAACCTGCCACCCTGATGCCCCGCTCTGCCTGCTCGCCATAGACCATTAAGAGCAGCAACAGCAACAACGCTAACCACCGCATAGAAGCCAACCCTCATCGGTGACAACCCCATCACCAACAGCACCACCAGCAATAGGACCGGTATCAACAGGAACCAGCCACGCATCATGACTTCGTGCAGGTTCGGCAGTTCATGACGTGGCAGGCCCTTCATTCCCTGCTTGATGGCGATGATGTGCACAAAGAGATAGACGGTAGCGAAATACAGCAAGGCCGGAAATACGCTGACCTTGACGATATCGAGATAGGCAACGCGGGTGTATTCGGCCATCAGAAAGGCGCCGGCACCCATCAAGGGTGGCATGATCTGCCCACCGGTGCTGGCCGCTGCTTCGACGCCACCGGCTTGAGCAGGCTTGTAACCCAGCTTCTTCATCAGCGGAATAGTAAAGGCTCCACTGGTCACCACGTTGGCGATGGAACTGCCTGAGATCGATCCCATACTGGCGGAGGCCAGCACAGCTGCTTTGGCAGGCCCACCACGGCGGCTGCCGGTTCCGGCAAAGGCGAGATCAATAAAAAACCGTCCTGCGCCGGTGACTTCCAGGAAGGCACCAAAGAGTACAAAGATAAATACAAAGGTCGCGGCGACGCCCAGGGGTATCCCGAAAATGCCCTCCTGGCCAAGGTATAACTGAGCGGTAACGCGCTCCAGTGTGTAGCCACGATGGTTGAGAATACCGGGCAACCATTCACCCAACCAGGGCAACTCACCGCGAGGCCCGGCAAAGGCGTAGGTGATGGCGATCATGCCAATCAAAGTCAAACCAAAGCCTACCGCTCTACGACTGGCTTCGAGCAGGGTAATAATAGCGATCACGCCAGCAGTGATGTCCGCTGAAGACCAGAAACCCGCTCGAGAGAAGATGGCATCGAGGTTGTAGACCAGATAGAACCCGGAATAGATAGCACCAGCAAAAAAGACCAGATCAAAAATGGAAGTAAACCAGTTCCGCTTGGTACCCGGCCAGGGTGGGTAAATCAGAAACGCCAACATCATCACAAGAGCCAGGTGGGTGCCGCGTTGATAAAACAACCCTAATGGCTGCACACCCGCTCCGTAAAGCTGAAAGAGAGATAAACCGATGCCAAGCAGGGTGATCAACCAGAGTAATGGTTTAGGCCCGGCTTTTTTAATCAGGGGGCCGGTGTCGGAAGTCGACAGTGTCATTAAATAAACCCTCAGCAGTGCCCCTTATAGTGGCGCTTTCTGCACTCGAATACGAACCGGTTCACCAGCAGCCAGGGCTGACAAGCTGGTTATGATTCCTTGTTGTACGATGCGGTGATCCACCTGGTTCGAGCCCACACGAAGCACCACTTCATTATTGTTCAGTGGTTCATTGATGTCCTGGATAATATAGCCACCTTTACCATCGCTGAGCAAAGTTCCGCGACCAGGTAAATGATCCAGGCCTGCAGCAAAGTCAGGTTGGTGACTGTGACTGAGCATCAACTGCTCTTGATGCCAGATAAAGCAATCGCGAACCAGAAAATGAGCAACGGAATGCTGCCAGTGAAGACACCATTGCCCACTTTCATTCAACTCGAGAGTCAACACAACTTCATTATCATTCAGGCGCTGAACCTCCAGTTGCAGGGCCTGAGCGGGAGCCGAAACCCCTACCCAGACCAGCAGACTCAACAGACCGGTTTTTATCGAGTGCAAGCCGGCCATGTCAGGTCTTTACTCGCGCAAGCGATCAGGAATGCTGGCACCCGTTTCTTCGTAGTAACGCAATGCACCAGGATGCAAGGGGATTGGCGTGGCGCCGAGGCTGAACGGTATGGTGGTGCTGTTCGCAGAAGGGTGAATGGCACGCAACTCATCCACATGCTCAAAGAGGATGCGAGTTATCTGATAAGCCAGCTCTTCATCCATGGCTTCATTGATCACCAGTACGTTGGGAATACCGATGGTTCTAATAGGGCCAACGCCCTCATAGGTACCCTCAGGCATATCGTAAGGTGCAAAAACAGGCTCTACATCAATGGCATTGGCAATCTGCTCATCGGTCAATTCAATCACTCGAATACTGCGTGCGGTTGCCAGACTCATGATGGAACTGGTCGGTGGGCCCACACTCCAGAAACCGGCATCAATATCACCATCACGCAGGGCGTCAGCCGTTTCATTGAAGTTCAAACGCTGTGGCGAGAAATCGCTGTAGCTGATGCCGTTGGCCTCCAACAATGCCTGGGCGTTGACTTCTGTACCACTGCCAGGTGCGCCGACGGAAACACGCTTGCCGACCAGGTCATCCAGTGAGGTAATACCAGAGTTAGACAAGGTAACCAATTGAACGGCGTTCGGATAGATCGAACCAATGGCACGAATCGAATCCAATTGACGACCTTCAAATGGGCCAGACCCCTGATAAGCAGCGAGTACGGTATCTGCAAGGGCCAGAGCCATATCCGAATCTTCGCGGAACACCAGGCCCATGTTTTCTACAGAGGCACCCGTCACTTCAGCAACGCCGGTGTAGCCATCGATATGACGACCAATCATTTCTCCCAAACCGCCACCAATAGGGTAATACACACCACCAGTGCCGCCGGTCGCAATAGTTAAAGTGGTCTGTGCCTGGACACTGCCGACCGCCATGGTCAGGCCGAGTGCCAACGCGGGCAATAAACGACGCATAGAGTTCTCTCCGTAATGTTGTCTTTTTTAAAGGAGTGCAAACACGTCCGTCGATCGCCAGTGCGACTGTTGGTACGTGGTTGCTGGTTGTAGACCGGTCACCTTTATGTTTTTTATCGGGTCACAGTCCAGTACTCCTGTTGTAGCAAATACTCTGCCAACCTTGAAATCGCCCCATCTGGGGACTTGCCAGGCCTCATAGGCAGTATTTTGCTCAAAGACACTCTGCCGATAAGCAAAATTCCGCCGATCAATAAAAATCTGCGGATTCGGTGCCTTTTCCGTTAGGATAGAAGCATAACAAGAGACTGATAAGCCGTGTTCCATGACTGCGCATGACTCGCCAAAACTCCTTCCGCCCTGGCTATCCTTTATTTCCTTGCGCGGAGTTCTGATCGGCCTGGCACTCACCCTGTCAATGCTGTTGCTGGCCTCAGATAGCCATCTGATGGGCCGGGAAGCCGCACGCACGGCAGAACAAGCCGAACGCCGGCTAGGAGCTTACAAGACCTCACTCCAGGCCACCATTCATCGCCATCAGTATCTGTCGCGCATACTCGCCGAAGACCCTCGCCTGGTTGTTCCGCTGCGCCAGGTGGTAAGACACCCCAATACCCTGGGGCTGGACATCAATC
Organism: Saccharospirillum sp.; assembly: GCA_022565595.1. Lineage (GTDB taxonomy): Bacteria > Pseudomonadota > Gammaproteobacteria > Pseudomonadales > Natronospirillaceae > Saccharospirillum. The sequence continues at coordinate 58,426 of JAIUML010000002.1, forward strand.
ACTCCGAATTGCTGAATCAGATCAATGAGGCGGCAGGCTCGGACGAGATATTCGTTATGGACCGGGAGGGATACACACACTGGTCCAGCAACTACCAGGCTGCAACCAGTTTCGTTGGCCAGAATTATGGCTTCCGTCCCTACTTTATCGACGCCATGGCCGGGCGCCAGGGCTTCTATTATGCCGTTGGAGCGACATCTGGTATTCCCGGGCTATTTTTTGCCAATCCGATTCGCAGTGACGGTGAGATCCTGGGTGTGGTCGTTGTCAAAATCGATCTGGCACCACTGGAACTGAGCTGGCAAGAATCCGGTGACCAGGTCTGGGTGACAGACCGCAACGGCATCATCTTTCTGGCCTCGGATGAGCGCTGGCATTACCGCGCCATTCGGCCGATCAGTCAGGGCGTACAGAACCGGTTGAACACCACTCTACAATATGGGCCGGGGCCCATTGAACTGCTGCCTCAGGAAGAGACCCGCCTGAGCTCCGAGTGGTCAGCCTTTTCCGATGCCGACCAGAATCTGTTACTCAACTTCCCCTCTGACATCGGTTTCTACCCCTGGGATATGCACTGGCTGGTGCCTTTGAGTCAATTGCGACAACGCGTTTGGGGCCAACAACTGGCGATCATCCTGGCCTACATCCTGTGCGCTGGCGGTCTGCTGTACTATCGTGAGCGCCATCGTCGTACCTCCGCTCAAATGGCGCTGAGCCGCATGACTCAGGAACGAGAAAGTCACCAGCGAGCCATTATTCAGAATACCGACGCTGGCTTGTTGAACCTGGACGATGGGTTTAGACCCATTTTTATCAATGAAAAAGCGCGCGATCTCTTCCTGCTGTCAGCAGAAAGCCTTTCGCCCCGGCCGGATTCTCTATTCTCGCCCTGGTGCCCAGAAAAGGCAGGTGCTTCCTCAATAAGGGCGGAAGGGTTGCGCCGCGATGGCAGCCGCTTCCCGTTGCTCTACACACTGAAATCCATTCGCGTTGGCGATCAGAACGAATACATCCTGACCGTTCAGGACATCACCGAATTGACCGACGCCCAGATCGCGCTGCAGGAAGCCAACGAAGCACTGGAGCGTCGCGTTGAAGAGCGCACAGCCGATCTACAGCGAGCACAGGCTGCACTGGCTCAGAACCAGAAACTGGCCGCGCTGGGGCGAATGTCTGCCGCCATTGCTCATGAGATCAATCAGCCCATCACCGCTCTTGGCAATTACGCTGCCAGCAGCAGATTACTGTTACAGCATCAGCAACCCGACAAGGTGGCTGAAAACCTGACCAGAATTGAAGCTCTGCTCGAACGACTGTCCAGTCTGTCGCGTCAGTTGCGTATCTTCTCAGGCAAGCGCAATACCGGCAGCGAGTGGGTCTCCTTGCAGGGGCCGATGCGCTATGCGCTGGACCTGCTCAAGCCCCGGCTCGACGAGGCAGGTATAGAATGCAAGGTCGCCTTGAATGACGATGCAAGGGTTCAGGCGAATACCATGTTACTTGAGCAAATTGTGGTCAACCTGCTATCAAATGCCATAGATGCCCTGGACGGGCACCCCAACCCTGCCATCAACATCAGCCTCAACCAGGACACTGAAGGTGCCTTGCAGCTGATCCTGGAAGACAACGGACCCGGCATGACCGCAGAGCAGCAGTCCAGGGTTTTTGAGCCTTTTTACACCACCAAGGCTGTCGGCAAGGGCGTCGGTCTGGGCCTGGCCATCAGCTACAGCCTGGCGCTGGACATGGGCGCCCATCTGTCAGTTGCCAGCACGCTCGGCCAGGGTAGCCGATTCATCCTGCATTTTCGATACAGTCAGCATGAACAACAGCAACCATCAACCAGTGAGCACACTTCAATATGAATAATGACCTGGAAGCCGTGGTCATTGATGACGATCCCGCCGTCCTTGAATCCCTTGAGCAATGGCTGAGTCTGGCCAACATCAAGGTACAATGCTTTGCCAGTGCCAAGGAGGCTCTGCCTCTGTTAACAGAGCACTACCCCGGCGTTGTCGTTTCAGACATTCGTATGCCAGGACTCGATGGCATGAGCCTGCTGCGCCAGATGGACGCGCAAATACCCGTTATCCTGATTACTGGTCACGGCGGCATTGCTCAAGCGGTAGAAGCGATGAAGCTGGGGGCGTTCGATTTTCTGGAAAAACCCTACAAACCAGAACGCCTGGTTGAGACCATCAAGCGCGCGTGCCAGCAACGCCAGGTGACCCTGGCGACCTCACCTGTTGTATCCGATTCTGATGACGGCTTGTGCCAGCGTATATTAGGCCAGTCCCCTCAGATCGAGGCCGTACGCAAGCAGGTTCGTGCCTTGGCTCGAGCCAACGCCGACATCATCATTACCGGTGAAACCGGTACCGGCAAGGAACTGGTCGCGCGCAACCTGCATGATCTGAGCGTGCGCCAACAGGCACCCTTTGTTGCCATTAACGTCGCAGCGATTCCAGAAAACCTGCTCGAAAGCGAATTGTTTGGCCACGAAGCTGGCGCCTTTACTGGGGCGCAAAAAAGACAGGAAGGTTTTTTCGAAGCCGCCAACAATGGCACGCTCTTTCTGGATGAAATCGAAAGCATGTCGATGGAGTTTCAGATCAAATTACTGCGAGTATTGCAGGAGCGGGAAGTCATGCGAGTCGGGTCTCGCAAAGCCATAGCCATCAATGTTCGTATTCTTTCCGCCAGCAAGGAAAACCTGCGAGAATCCGCGACTCGAGGGGGGTTTCGTGAGGATCTTTACTATCGATTGATGGTAGCGGAAATCCAACTGCCACCATTGCGCGAACGTCAGGGCGATGTTCCGCTGCTGTTTCAACACTTCCTCAAACAGGCGGCGCAAGCCAATGAGATTGAGCTGCCCGAATTAAGCTATGACGACGTACTGGCACTCGAACTGCATGACTGGCCGGGCAATGTTCGAGAACTCAAACACACGGCCGAACGTTGGCTTCTGACCAACAGTTTTCAGCAGGTCTCCGTCAGTGAACTATTGCAGTTGGGCAGCAACCAGCGCTTTGCTTTGGGTGACCAGGAGGCCTCACTCAGTGCGCGCATGGAGCAGGTTGAAAAAGCTCTGATTTCGGCCGAACTGAAACAGCATCAGGGTGACATCAAGCAGGTCATGGAAGCCCTTGATCTGCCGCGTCGTACACTCAATCAAAAAATGCAAAAGTACGGATTAAAGCGTGAAGAATTTCTACTGAGTTGAACGAATCACTCTCGGCTTAGCCGGAGATCGTCCAGCAACACGAAACGTGGCGATTCCAGGCCCGTTGCAAAGAGGCCAAGCCGTTGTATTCGATTCAGGTCCATTTCCCGATCCCTTGGAGCCTGCTTCACATCAGCCAATGGCAAGGTGAATTCATTCCAACCTGGTGTCAACGGCAAGCGAACATTGTACCGGTTGTTGAAGTCTGACTCACCTTGATCGTGTGCTCGATCATTTATGCGCAACGTCATGTACCAGTCTTCCGGCTCCGGATTATAGAGGCGAAACTGCAATTGGTCATAGCCTCGCCAGTCTCTGGGCAGCCGACTGATAAAGACGCCAGTGTAGAGTCGGCGATGAGTGAGGTCCAGGCGAAGTGGTTGCGCATAGCGTCCCTCTTGCTCATCGGTCCAGCCAATATTGCCCTGCCAGTAGCGCAAGTTATCTGGCCTCGACTGATCGAAAACCAGCGGAAGTTGCGTTTGCAAACGCCACTCGTCCACAGCCAGTCTACTCAAATGCAAGGCTTCTCGGCCACCCAGTAAAACGACCGACACCACCAGAACACTCCACAAAGGCACTGGCCGCCAACGCGCTCGGGGCCATAACACCAGCGCCAACCAGGCTCCGGTGAGGTTCAGCAAAACATCGTGCCAATCGAAGACTCGGCCAACCTTGCTTTGCACGACTTCAATACTCACCCCTACCACAGCCACCGCCATGGTAATCACCAACCAGGCTTGCCAACCTTGCCAACGGTCGGTCAGTAAAATGGTCAAGGCAAAACAGAAAAAAAAGAAACCGTGGCCACTGTTCCATAAGGCGCGCTCAAGAGGGCTGGCAGTCCAGTCGAGGCCACCAATAAAAAAGAAGGGCGCCATCACCAGCAGAATCAGACACAACGTCCAGAAGACCGCCTGTCTCAAAGGGGTGGATAACACTGAGTCGCTTCTCCCATTAAAATTCTCACCAGAGTAAGATCCCTTGCTCGAAAAATCGCTATACTTGACGGCCTTTTTACCGGGGACTGTCGACCATGACCGATGAAAATTTGATCGTACGCCCTGCCGTGCCAGCCGATCTCGACGACATCAATGCCATCATCGCACGAGCCATTCAGGGCTGGGATCTTCCTGAGCGGGTCAAACGGTTGACGCTGCCAAGCCTGCAATACAGCGTCACTGATTTCGGCTTTCAGAGTCTGTGGGTAGCCGAGAACGACAGCATTCCTGTCGGTATGGCCGCCTGGCAAGAAGCAAGCCCGATCGACCGAATTAACACTTCCCCGTCTCTGCTGTTACACGGTATTTATGTCAATCCGGATGCTCAAGGCTACGGCGTCGGCCGTCGGCTCTTTGCGCAGTCAGAGGAGGCCGCTCGTGCCAGGGGAATGGCCGGTATTGTCGTCAAGGCACAGAAAGGCAGCGAAGCCTTTTACCAGGCCATGGGTATGACACCCATGCCGGTTACCGATGCTGTGCGACAGTTCGAAAACCGCTTGATGAAAGTGCTTGAAGTGCCGAGTCAGTAGCGCTTTTCCTGTTTGGCCAGATTCCAGAACGCATCCAGTTCCTCCAGTGTGAAATCATCCCAGGGGCGGCCAACCTCTTGCACTGAACGCTCAATGTGGCTGAATCTGTACTCAAACTTGCGGGCAGCCTCTCGCAACGCCTGCTCCGGATCGATTTTCAGATGACGAGACAGGTTGGCCAATACAAAGAGAAGATCGCCTAGTTCTTCCTGCGCATGGGCCTGATCACCGCTGGCGACCGCTTCTTTCAACTCCAGCAGTTCTTCATCAATCTTGTCAAAGACGGCCGTCTTTTCTGGCCAGTCGAAGCCAACACTGGCGGCTTTTTTCTGCAGCTTTTTGGCTCTCAATAAACCGGGCATGGCGGCCGGCACATCGTCGAGGATCGAGGCAGTTACATTCTTGCTGACTTTCTCTTCAGCCTTGAGTGCATCCCATTGCCGATTAACAGCCTCTGGGTCAGGCCGGTTTTCAGGATCGATACGGCTTTCCAGGGTGCCTTCCGGAAAGACATGAGGATGGCGGTAAAGCAACTTGGCCACCAGACCGTGCACGATATCATCCAGAGTGAAGCGCTCTTCCTCGGCGGCAATCTGAGCATAAAACACCACCTGAAACACCAGATCGCCAAGCTCTTCCTGGAGGTGGTCATAGTCCTGCCGCTCAATGGTGTCGATGACTTCGTACACCTCTTCCAGGGTGTGCGGCACAATGGACGCGTAATCCTGTTTCAGATCCCAGGGGCAACCGGTTTGTGGGTCGCGCAAGCGTTGCATCAGTGTTTTCAGATCGTCGTAGCCGTAGCGTCTTTGTGTCACGTTTTCCTGCCTGGTTTTTAATGAGTCCGCTGAAACACTCGCCGCACATCGGCCACGTTGGAGATTTTTGACATCTGCGCCATGATTTTACCGAGCGCATCGATGTCTTCGATTTCAATGGTCAGTCTCATATCCGCCTGGCTTTCATCCTTGTTGGATAGGGTGTTGACCGAGGTGACGTTGATGTTGTTGTTGGCCATCACCATCATGATGTCGCGCAACAGGCCGGTGCGGTCGTATGCCAATATATTGAGTTCCACCGGGTAGGTGCGTCTGGTCTGGCCGCCCCAACTGACTTCGATGACTCGTTCCGGTTCGCGGCTCTTCAGCTGCAACAGATTGACGCAGTCCTGGCGGTGAATGGAGACGCCGCGGCCGAGGGTAATGAAGCCTACCACCGGGTCGCCCGGTACGGGTTTACAGCATTTGGCGATGCTGGTCATCATGTTGCCAACGCCGTGGATGACCAGATCGCCGCTGGGTTGGTCGGTATCCGATGCCGGACCCACCTTGATTTCGTCCTGCTGTTGCGGGTTGACCAGGTTCTCGATGCTGTGCACGACCTGCATCAGGCGAATATCGCCCGCGCCGATGGCCGCATAGAGGTCGTCTGCCTCAGTGAAGTTGACCTGACGTGCTACCTCGTTCATGTCGACTCTGGGCAGGTTGAAGCGCTGCAGTTCGCGCATCAACATCGACTTGCCAGCGCTGATGTTCTCGCCCCGGTCGAGGGATTTGAACCATTGACGAATTTTAGCGCGGGCGCGGGAGCTGTTGACGTAGTTCAGATCCGGGTTCAACCAGTCGCGGCTCGGGCTGGCTTCTTTGCCGGTGAGAATGGACACCTGGTCGCCGATCTTCAAGCGATGCGTCAGCGGCACAATGCGACCGTTGACCTTGGCACCGCGGCAGCGATGCCCGATGTCGGTGTGAATCTTGTAGGCGAAATCGAGCGGGGTAGCGCCCTTGCTCAAATCCACTACATGGCCTTCGGGGGTCAACACATAGATGCGGTCGGAGGTGACGTCGACACCCATTTCCTCGACCATTTCCTGGATGTCACCCAGTTCGTCATGCCATTCCAGCACCTGGCGCAGCCAGTTGACCTTGTCTTCATAGCCACGCGAGTGTGCCTTGCTTTTGGCGTCGGTCCCTTTATAAACCCAGTGAGCGCAGACACCCAGTTCAGCATCGTCGTGCATATCGTGGGTTCGAATCTGGACTTCGACTACCTTGCCTTCTGGCCCAATTACAGCCGTGTGCAAGGAGCGGTAACCGTTCGGCTTGGGCGAGGCGATGTAATCATCGAATTCACGGGGGATGTGTCGCCACAAGGAGTGCACGATGCCGAGTACGGTGTAGCAATCGCGCACGTCCGGTACCAACACACGAAAGGCGCGAATGTCGTAGACCTGGCTGAAGCCGATGTTCTTGCGTTTCATTTTCCGCCAGATGGAGTAGATGTGCTTGGCGCGGCCTTGAATCTCGGCCTGGATGCCAGCCGCAGTTACTTCGTCCTGCAGAATGTTTTGCACGTTCTCAATGTAGTGCTGCCGGTCGAGGCGCTTTTCGTCCAGCAGTTTGGCAATCTTTTTGTAATCCTGAGGCTCGATGTAGCGAAAGGAGAGGTCCTCCAGTTCCCATTTAAGCTGGCCCACGCCGAGACGGTGTGCCAGCGGCGCGTAGATGTCGAACACCTCTCGGGCGACCTTGTAGCGGCGGGCTGCAGGCGCATTCTTAACTGCTCGAATGGCACAGGTTCGTTCTGCCAGCTTGATCAGGGCGACGCGAACATCGTCGATCATTGAAACCAGCATTTTGCGCACCGCTTCGCCCTGGGTTTCGCTTGACCCCAACACCGACGCGCGAGTGGATTTGTGTTTGGTGTGGATGGCGGCCATGCGCAGCACGCCCTCGATCAGGCTGGCCACCCTGGGGCCAAACTGATCGCGTACTGTGTCGAGCGGCAATTCTTCTTCACGCACGGTACGGTAAAGAATGGCGGCCACCAGGGCATCCTGGTCAAGCTTCAGGTCGGCCAGGATTTCCGTCATTTCCAGACCGGTTCTATAGGCCGACTGACCTTCACCCCAGTGATTCTGGCGTTCACCCGCTTCCTGCTCCGCAACGCGAGCAATGCGGCAGGCACGGACCAGTTCATCTTGATCTACAAGGGGAACTTTGTCTTCGATGCGCGCCAGCCAGGCCTCAAGATCGACGGTGCCGTCACGAAATACTGGCTGGTCTTCCCGAACCTTTACCATCTGTGTCTCTGCATCCAGGCAACAACCTCATCGGTTGAAGCCGGTTAATTGTTCGTCTACCGGTAGACGCCGGTCGACAGGTAACGGTCGCCCCGGTCGCAAACAATAGCGACGATGACGGCATTTTCAAGTTCCTTGCTGAGCCGAAGAGCACCGGCAACCGAGCCACCTGATGATACACCGGCAAAGATCCCTTCTTCTGCTGCGAGCCGACGCATGGTTTCTTCGGCTTCCTGCTGGCTGATATCGAGTGTTCTGTCGACACGGCTGGCATCGAAAATTTTTGGCAAATAGGCCTCTGGCCAACGCCGTATGCCTGGGATATGCGAGCCTTCCGAGGGCTGCAGGCCAACGATCTGTACAGCCGGGTTCTGCTCCTTGAGGTAGCGTGAAACGCCCATAATGGTGCCTGTTGTGCCCATGGATGACACAAAATGAGTCACCTCACCCTTGGTGTCGCGCCAGATCTCCGGGCCTGTACTTTCGTAGTGCGCCAGGGGGTTATCCTGGTTGGCAAACTGGTCCAGCACCTTGCCTTTACCCTCTGCTTGCATTTGCAGTGCCAGGTCTCGCGCATATTCCATACCTTGCTCCTGGGTGACGCTGATGATCTCCGCCCCATAGGCACGCATACTGGCGCGGCGCTCTTCGCTGAGGTTGGCTGGCATGATCAGAATCATATTGTAACCCTTGATGGCCGCTGCCATTGCCAGGGCGATACCGGTATTACCACTGGTCGCCTCAATCAGGGTATCACCCGGGTGAATATCGCCCCGCTGCTCGGCATGAGCAATCATGCTGACTGCTGGTCGGTCCTTGACCGAGCCCGCCGGGTTATTGCCCTCGAGTTTCAATAAAATGGTATTGCTTGTTTCCCCGGCCATGCGCTGCAGACGCACCAGGGGCGTATTGCCAACAAAGTCTTCAATCGTAGGGTAGGACGGCATCTGCCTCTCCTGAAACGGGTAATACCCCATGAAATTCTGTACGTGAACGCGACAGAATGGACAAGAGGCTTACTTTTAATAAACCGATCACCAAACCAACATTGTATCAAACCCGGACCCAATTGGCGTAATCTACTGCGCTGGGGCCTGTCGGACTAATTGACCCGGCCGGTACGGCCGATTACAGTGCTTTTACATCGATCAGGTTACGCATCATGAGCACTACTGGCCTACAAAACCGAATACTGTTCATCGCTCTCGCCCCCGTTTTCATTTTCGGCATTGCGCTGACGATCTGGTTCACTCGTAACGACGTCGTGCAGCAGCGCGATGCCTTCAGCGCTCGTACCGAAACAGCGGTGCAAAGGCTCTCTGATGCCCTGTCCATGCCGCTGCAACATGGCGATGTCGAACTGGTTCAGGCCCTGTTGCGACGCGCTCTGGGCGAGCGAGATGCGCGCTCGGTGCGACTGTTCGACCCCTTTGGCAGTGAATGGTTGCAATCCGGGCCCAGCATGGTTGGGCCAGCCTACCCCCAGGCGATCACCGATACCAATCGCCTGACTCAGGTGCGCAGCTTTGAGACCTATCGCTACCTGACTCCCATCAGCCCTCCGTCTGACTTGCGGCTACGCCTGAATACCTCGACGCCGGTCGGCTGGCTCGAAGTCGAATTTGACTATGCCAATACGCGCGTCGCCCATTACCGGTCTGTGTTAATCAACTTGCTCATTCTGCTGTGCGGTTTGCTCGCCGTGTCTGGCCTGGCATTCTGGTTGAGCCGAGAGATCAGCCGCCCGGTGCGCAATATGATTAGAACGGTAGAGGCGATCCGCGAAGGCAATCTGGATGTGCGAGTCAATCCCAGTGCCAATGGCGAATTGCGCGACCTGGAATCCGGCATCAATTCGATGGCTGAAACGCTGAAAGAAGCCTACGAAGACATGCAAATCAGTGTCGACCAGGCCACTCAGGATTTACGCGAGACGCTCGAAACCATCGAGATCCAGAACATTGAACTGGACATGGCGCGGCGCGAGGCACAACAGGCCAACCAGGTGAAAACCGAGTTTCTGGCCAACATGAGCCATGAGATATGCACCCCGCTGAATGGCATCATCGGCTTTGCCCGCCTGCTGGCAAAATCCAACTTGACGCGCAAGCAGGAAGACTACATCAGCACCATCATGTCCTCCTCCCAAGGCCTGCTGACCATTATCAATGACGTGCTCGATTTTTGTAAAATCGAGGCGGGCAAATTGATGCTCGACAATCGCAGCATGAACCTGCGCGAGACCATTGAAGATGTTCTGGTCATGCTCGCACCAGCCTCTCAATCCAAGAATCTGGAGGTCGTATCACTCTATTACAGCGATGTGCCAGAGCAACTGATTACCGACCCTCTCAGACTGAAACAGGTGCTGACCAACCTGGTCAACAATGCCATCAAATTTACCCCCGAGGGCAGCATCGTCATTCGCACCATGATAGAGCAGGCTCAAGGCAACAAGGTGATGGTGCGCATCAGTGTCACCGACACCGGCATCGGCCTGACCAAGGCGGAGCAGAAAGCCCTCTTCCATGCCTTTTCTCAGGCTGACTCATCAACCGCCCGTGAGTTCGGCGGTACTGGACTGGGTCTGGTGATCTCCAAACGTCTGGTCGAGCAGATGGGTGGCGATATTGGCCTGGACAGCGTCAAGGGCGAGGGATCCACCTTCTGGTTCAACATCAAGGCCGAAGTCGCGCCGGCCGTACAACAGCCGCCGAAACGTACCGAGTTGAATAACTTCCACCTCGCCATTGTCGAACAGCGTGAGATGTCGCGCCTGGCCTTGCGCCATCAGGCTGAGGAATGGGGCATGAGAGTGACTGAGCTGTCCAGCCTGGATGCCCTGCTGCAACGCCTGGCTACCGACCAGGAAGCCCGCCCTGATGTCGCCCTGATCGATGTCAGCGGCTTTGCAGATACCGAACAACTGTACCGCCAGATACTCAAGTTGGAACGAGAGCTGAACTGCCCGACGCTTGTGGTGGCAACCGCCAATGAAGATGACATCAGTTATCGTCTGCTGGAGCAAGGCGCCCAACACTACCTGTCCAAACCGGTACGAACTCAGCAAATGTTTCATTCCCTGCTGCAAATTCTTCATCCGGAAGCCGCCGAGAAACTGCCGTTGTCTGAACCACTGGTGCTCGGTTCGGTGCGCAGTGCCGTGCGGGTTCTGGCAGTGGATGACAACAGTGCCAACCTGAAGCTGATTATAACCCTGTTGGAAAACATGGGTCTGGTGGTCGATGGCGCGCACAATGGTGAGGCAGCACTGGAGGCTGTGCAGACCACCCACTACGACCTGATCTTCATGGACATTCAAATGCCGGTAATGGACGGTATAGAAGCCACACGTCGCATCCGGCAATTGGAGCCCGCTCAGGTGCGAGTCCCGATAATCGCTCTGACGGCTCATGCCCTGGCAGAAGAACGGCAAAACATGCTCGACAGCGGCATGGACGATTACCTGACCAAACCGGTTGATGAAGACCAATTGCAACGCACCCTGTTCAAGTGGACCGGCGCTTCCCTTCAAGAAAACCCTGCAACTCGCAGCGATCGCCATGAAGAAGAGCCACCAGCTCCCCTGGATCTGGAGCAATTGCACAGCCTTGCTGTGGTTGACCTGGTGTCAGGCCTGGAAAAAGCCAGTGGCAAACTCGGCCTCGCCCGGGATATGTTTCATATGCTGATGGACACCCTCGACAACGACCAGGCGCACATCAACGACCTTTACCAACAGGGTGACTACAAGGCGTTGCTGGAACAGGTCCATCGACTGCACGGCGCTACCCACTACTGCGGCGTACCGCGTATCCAGCAAACCGCCATGTACACCGAGAGCCTGCTCAAACAGGGCCACTATGCATTGATTGAAGATGCCTTGTTCATGCTGAACGAAGAGATTAACGAAGTGTTGCGTTGGGATCAGGACAACGATCGTGAGAAGTCATTCGAGCAAGCGTTGAAAGTCTACGCCTATCAGGTTCAACAGAAGTCGAGCAAGCGCAAGAGTACGGTGAGTAGATAGCCTCACTGTATAAGGGCAAAAGCTACAACGGCCTGCTTTTCATCCGACAGACTCAGCAACACCTCGGTCGCCTGGAGTCGCGCCAGATGCTCGGCGGCGCAACCACTGATTGCAACGCCAGGCGCCCCGTTGGCGTCCGGTAAAATTTCGATATCCTGAAACGTCACCCCCTGAGCGATACCGGTACCAAGCGCCTTGGCGATGGCTTCCTTGCCGGCAAAGCGGTTTGCCAGGAATCGAACAGACTGCTTTCTGCGCTGGTACTCCGCCTGCTCAGCGGCAGTCAGAATGCGCCTCAGGAAGCGTTCGCCTTGTCGTTCAAGCACTTGAGCGATGCGCTCAATATCAACAATGTCTGTGCCTATACCTCGAACCAAGGGCCCGCTCTCCATTAATCACTATAAACAATGCAGTTCCGGCCCTGAGCCTTGGCCTGAAACAGTGCCTGATCGGCACGACCAAACACATGCTCAAACAGAGCCGAAGCACTGTACAGGGTTTTGGTAGCGCGCATCTCTGCAATACCAAAACTCGCTGTCAAGGTGATCTGATGATCCCGCCAGGGCACGGCAGACTCATTCAAGCTTTGACGCAATTGCTCGGCAATATAGCGGGCCTTGGGGCCATTGGCAGGTAACCAGAGTGCAAATTCTTCACCACCAAAGCGCGCCAGCAAGGCCTCCTCTGGCAACTGGGACTGCAGGCGCTGGCTGAAACTTTTCAATACCTCATCACCCGCCTGGTGCCCATAGGCATCATTGACCTGTTTGAACCAGTCGATATCGATGATAACCAGAGACCCTTGCTCAGGAGTCTCAACCAGTTGCTGCTCAATGCGCTCGATCAGCGCACGACGATTCAGCAAGCCGGTCAGATGATCGTGATGCACTTCCCATTGCAATCGCTCTCTCAAAATCGCATTGGTAATGAGTACCGCTGCAATTTCCAGGGCAGCAACGTAGCTTTCCGGGTAGGTACGTGACCGCGCACAGTCATCGAAACCGAGAATTCCCCACCATTCGCCTTCGACCATGATCGGGATGGTCAACATGGACTCGATGCCTTGATAATCGAATTCGCGTTTCAGGTGGCCCGTCACCTCACTGCGCTGGTGTTTCAACACCTGCCCTTGCAATCGGGCCTGGTAAAAAACGCGCAGTTCCGGCTCACGGATCTCGACGCGATGCTCAACATAGCGCTGATCAGCAATGTTCGAGTACTGGGGAGACGATGACCATTCATGAAGGTAATGGGTGACATAATGATCCGGGCCCTGTTCAAGGACTTCAAACACCCAGACTCGATTCGTATCCGTATGCTCACCCAGTACGCGCAGGAAATCGCCCAGGCCGTCACGCCAGCTTTGTTGATTGATCAGATGCTGGGCCGCTCTTGAAACGGCGATGAACAATTCGATATCACCGCCGTCGGTTGTCATCGGTTTGGTATCTGATTGAATCACTGTCTCTCCGCCGATGAAAGGTTAGTCTCGCTGGCCGGGGATAAGGTCGATCAGGACTGGCTCAATTGAGCCAACCATTGTCGAGTGTAACAGGGACGGCCTTCCAGTAAATGCTCGATTCTCTGCCAGTGAACCTGCTGCCCCCAGTACTGCGCCTCGGCATCCAGCCAATCATTCCGGCTCATGGGCGCCATTGCTGCCCCGGGTATCTGCCGTTGCTGGCCCCACTCACAAAGACCCAGCGCCGGGTCAAAGCGGTACAAGGCGTCACCACGAATCCATTGACCCGAATCGAGCGCTCGACGGTAGTCGATACCAAAGCCAAGCAGTTCCAGCAAACGGCGTTCAAAAAATCGTAAAGCTGCCTGTGCACCCATACCACCCAGGGGCAACTGTACCAAAGTACTGGCATAGGTTCCGAAAAAGCTTGCGTCTGCCTGGAAACGCGGCAACAAGCGAATGCACAATTCGTTCAAATGCATGGCCTCCAGCAACGGCCGCCCTTCATGCAGGAGAGCAGGCTCGGCATAGGACCAATCACTGAGCTGTTTCAGTTCCCGCTGCCCTGTAAGACGCACGCGCAACTGACGAAACAACTCAGGTCGCCCTCCTTTATAAACGGCCGACAATCGGCCCTGTTCGGCGGTCAGTAATTCAAGAATAAAATGCTGTTCCCGGTAGGGCCGAGCATGCAATACAAAGGCAGCCTGATTCGGGGCCCGCCGCTGTTTCATGAGCCTTCGGAATACCCCAAACTCTTGAGGGCGCGTTCGTCGTCTGCCCAACCACCCTTGACTTTTACCCAGAGGTTAAGCATTACACGACAGTCGAACAGTTTTTCCATATCCAGGCGCGCATCCTGACCCACCTTCTTGATGCGAGCACCCTTGTCACCGATGACAATCTTTTTCTGGCCTTGACGCTCCACCAGAATCAACCCATGGATGTGCAGTATCCCCTGCTCTGCCTTGAATTGTTCAATTTCTACGGCCATGGAATAGGGCAGCTCGGCACCCAGTTGGCGCATCAGTTTTTCCCGAATCAATTCGGCCGCCATAAAACGCTCGGTTCGGTCGGTAATCTGATCTTCAGGAAAATGGAATGGCCCCTCGGGCATGCGCTGCCTCAGGCACTCAACCAGCGCATCCAGGTTCTGGCCACGCAAGGCCGATAGTGGAATGACTTCAGCAAAGGTAAAGTGTCCCGCCACCCGTTCTATATGAGGCAACAGGAGCCCCTTGTCGTCAACCTGATCAATCTTGTTAATGGCCAGTATCACCGGTGCCTGGCAGCGCTTGAGCTTGTCCAGCACCCATTGATCTTCCTCGGTCCAGGTGACACCATCGACCACAAAAACAATGGCATCGACATCCGCCAGAGCCGAGTCGGCAGCCCGGTTCATGTGCCGGTTGATGGCGCGTTCTTCCTGGCGGTGCATGCCGGGCGTATCCACAAACACCAGTTGATCTGAGCCTTCTGTATGAATACCCAGCACCTGATGCCTGGTTGTTTGAGGTTTGCGCGACGTTATGGAAATTTTCTGACCCAGGAGGTGGTTCATCAATGTCGACTTGCCCACATTTGGGCGGCCTACGATGGCGACAAAACCACAGCGAGTCGGGGTACTAGTGTCGTTCACGGGTTGTTTCTCCAAGCGCTTTGAGCGCAGCACGGGCAGCTTCCTGCTCGGCGATTCGGCGGCTGTTGCCCTGACCCTGGGTGGGTTGATCCAGGCCTTCTACTTCGCAGTCGACGACAAAAGTCTGATCGTGCGCCTCCCCGCTAACCAGACTGACATGATAGCTGGGCAGCGGCGCTTTTCTGGCCTGCAGAAACTCCTGCAGACGGGTTTTCGAATCCTTGATGTTGTCGCGCAGATTCAACTCGGACAAGCGTTCTTCATACCAACCGACGACCACTTGCTGCGCCGTGAGCAGATCGCTGTCGAGGCTGATTGCACCAATAATGGCCTCGACTGCGTCTGCGAGGATACTGTCACGCCGAAACCCGCCGCTTTTTAATTCACCACTGCCCAGCTTCAGGCAATCGCCCAACTCAAAGGCTCTACCCAGCTCGGCCAGTGTTTCGCCTTTGACCAGGTGAGCACGTAGCCTGGATAACTGACCTTCTCGGGCATTGGGAAAGCGTTGATACAGCTGTTGAGCAATGGTGCAATTGAGAATGGCATCGCCCAGAAATTCCAGGCGTTCATTATTTTTTCTGGCGTGACTGCGATGAGTCAAGGCCTGGGAAAGCAACTCAGCCTGGTTGAACTGGTAGCCCAACCTTTTGCTGAGACGATCTAGTGCTAGAGTCACTGTTTAAAACTCGTATTCTTCATAAAAGGTGAGGACCACATCAACATTGCCGAACAGATGGATTCGCTCTTCGTAATCCAGTATCAGCTTTGGTGGGTTTGAACGACGATCAAAGGTTAACGCCCGGTTAACGTCGACTTGAATGTTATTGATATTCACATTTCGCCGCACTCGATCACGAAAATCGGATTCGGAGAAGGTGCCTCTCGCGCTATCCTCCACCATGCGCGTCAACATCGCATTCAAGGTGAACTGGTCGTAATAAGGGCCAGACAACTTCACCACCAGGGTGCCGAAAAATACCACCAGAAAGACCAGCAGCAGCACTCCCCAAATGGACAAACCCCGTTCTTTGCCGGGTGTTCTCATGGTGTAATCCTCATTGTTATTGCAGCGGTAGCGGGCTGGGGATTCCCCCGTACAGTGGCCGCCAGGCAGGATAGCCGAGCGAATATGCCACCAAACGACTCACCAGAATCGTGCAATGCCCATTCAAGGTCTCGACTTTAGGCCATTGTTGAAGGCTGGACAAGCTTTCACCGGGGCCAGCGCCAAGGCCACACCCGGTGAACGGCATCAGATATCAGTCTATCCCACCAAAACGAGCAAAACTTGGGTACCAGCCCTTCCATTGCATCCAGATGGCAATGGCTTCACCAAGAATGGCGTTTTCATCAACGAAGCCCCAGGCATTGTCGCCAGAGTTGTTGAAATCACGCTGGTCCATACGGCGCTGGCCTTCCCAATAGCGAGAGTCATGGCTGGCGTCACGGTTATCGCCCATCACAAAGTATTGCCCCTCGGGCACCACGACGCCCGCGGTGGGCACCCATTCGTGCGGAGTCCGGGTCGGACCTCTGTCATTCAGATAGATGGAATGAGGTGTCTCGCCGAGTGACTCTTCTCTGAGTTCATAGCGACCTTCGCCATCCGCTGCTGCACTAACCAGAGTGTTAGGGATCAAGTCTCCATTGATGCGCAATTCGCGGCGCACATAGTCGTACTGGATCAGATCGCCAGGCACACCAACAACGCGCTTGATAAAGTTTTTGTCCGGCTCATGCGGTGGTCGGAAGACGATCACTTCGCCGCGCTCGGGCATGCGCACCGGTATTATCACCTGGTTAGTGACCGGCATACGAATGCCATAAGTGAAACGGTTCACCAGAATGAAATCACCAATTTCCAGAGTCGGTTTCATTGAGCCAGAAGGAATCTGAAAGGGCTCAAACAGAAAGCTGCGCAGTACAAACACCACCAGCAGGACCGGAAAGAACGACCGGCTGTTCTCGATCAGCCCGGGCTCTACATCCAACTCCGCCTGTTTGACGTCCAGGTCTTCCACCTGTTCGGCGGCAGACTGCAACAATGCACGACGGTGCGGACGCAACCAGTACCAATCGACCGCGAACACCACTCCTGTCGCCAGAGTCGCCACCACCAGCAAGAGCGCGAAATCGAAACTCTGCCGGATGGTCTGCCAGACCAGTATGACGAGGGCGGCCAGCAAAGCATAGCCCAGCGCTTTTTCCATGGGACTGGCAGAAAACTGCTGTTGCAATTTTTCGGCGGTCCAACTGTTTTCGTCCGCATTGGCAAGCAACAACTGATGATGACGCTTGAAAATCAGTACTGCCAGAAGGGCGAAAACGGCCAAACACAACCAAAATAGGTAGATTACCGGCATCCGTCTTGAGTCCTTTAGCTATCCACTTTGAGTATTGCCAAAAAGGCATCCTGGGGAATCGAAACCGATCCCACCTGTTTCATGCGCTTCTTGCCTTCTTTCTGGCGCTGCAGCAGTTTCTTCTTGCGGCTGACATCGCCACCATAACATTTGGCGGTCACATTCTTGCGCAGTGCTTTCACTGTGGCTCGCGCTACAACCTGATTCCCAACAGCCGCCTGTACGGCAACATCAAACATCTGACGAGGAATCAACTCTTTCATTTTTTCACACAACAAACGACCGCGACGCTGGATATGGTCCCGGTGCATAATAACGGCCAGAGCATCAACACGATCCCCGTTGACCAGAATATCCAGGCGCGTCAGATGGGCCGCCTCGAAGCGATCGAAAGAGAAATCCAGAGAGGCAAAGCCACGGCTGACGGATTTCAGTCGATCGAAAAAGTCCATGACGATCTCGGCCATGGGCAGATCGTAAACCAGTGAGACCTGGCCACCCATGAACTGCATGTCTTTCTGTACACCACGCTTTTCAATACAGAGTGTGATGACATTGCCCACATGCTCCTGAGGAACCAGGATACTGGCGCGAACGATGGGCTCGCGAAACTCTTCGATATTGTTTACGGCCGGTAACCTTGAGGGGTTATCGACATAAAGCACCGTGCCGTCCGTTTTAACGATCTCATAGACCACCGTCGGCGCTGTGGTGATCAGGTCCAGATCGTATTCGCGCTCCAACCTCTCCTGGATGATCTCCATGTGGAGCATGCCAAGGAAGCCACAACGAAACCCAAAGCCCAGCGCATCTGAGCTTTCTGGCTCATAGAACAGGGAGGCATCGTTCAGACTGAGCTTCTCAAGTGCCACCCGAAAATCTTCGTAGTCTTCTGCCGATACTGGAAACAGCCCGGCATAAACCTGCGGCTTCACCTTCTTGAACCCGGGTACAACTTCAACGTCTGGCGTGTTGTACAGGGTGATGGTATCGCCAACCGGTGCACCACGAATTTCCTTGATGGACGCACAGATAAAGCCAACCTCGCCAGCTTTCAGCTCCTTTTGCTCGGTCATTTTGGGGGTGAAGATGCCCAACTTATCGACCACATGCTGGCGGCCGGTACTCTTGAGCAATATCTTGTCACCTTTGCGCAACCGACCGTGACGAACCCGTACCAGGGATACAACACCCAGATAATTGTCGAACCAGGAATCGATGATCAGCGCCTGGAGATTGCCTTCGATGTTGCCCTCGGGCGGTGGAATGCGCTCAATCAGTTGCTCCAGCACATCTTCGATGCCAAGCCCACTCTTGGCGGAGGCTCTGACCGCATCGTGCGCATCAATACCGATAATCTCTTCGATTTCCTGAGCCACGCGCTCCGGCTCTGCCTGAGGCAAGTCCATCTTGTTCAGTACAGGCACCACTTCCAGCCCCTGCTCAATGGCGGTGTAGCAGTTGGCGACCGACTGAGCTTCCACGCCCTGGCCAGCATCAACCACCAACAGGGCGCCTTCACAGGCAAAGAGCGAGCGGGAAACCTCATAGGCAAAGTCGACATGCCCTGGGGTGTCGATGAAGTTCAGCTGATAAACCTTACCACTGCGGGCCTTGTAGTTCAGAGTCACACTCTGGGCCTTGATGGTAATACCTCGCTCACGCTCGAGGTCCATTGAATCCAGCACCTGCTCGGCCATGTCTCGATCACTCAGACCACCACACACCTGAATAAAACGGTCCGCAAGGGTGGACTTGCCGTGATCAATATGGGCGATGATGGAAAAGTTGCGAATATGGGAAAGATCGCTACTCACTTAGGCTGATACTCGGCTAAAAAATGGGTCGCGAGTTTAAACCATTTGCACTCGGAAGACCATTCAAGGAGGGCTGATCCCCCCGGCAATTGCTTCGATCAGGGGGATCAAGTTACCGCGCTCTGTCGCGCTGTTCAGTTACTAACCGGTCGGAATGGCCAGATAGATGATGTTGGTACCACGAAGGATACGCACAGCTACAGCGCCATTTTCCGGCAACTGGCGCATCAGGCGGTCAAAATCCTCCTTGCTGCGAACAAACTCACCCGCGAGCATGGTAATGACATCACCGCTGCGCAAACCGGCTTCTTCGGCAGGGCCGGGCATCACCCGCTCAACCAGCACACCATCGCGATTCTCGACATCGACCACAATA
Organism: Saccharospirillum sp.; assembly: GCA_022565595.1. Lineage (GTDB taxonomy): Bacteria > Pseudomonadota > Gammaproteobacteria > Pseudomonadales > Natronospirillaceae > Saccharospirillum. The sequence goes on from JAIUML010000002.1 coordinate 77,955, forward strand.
ATGTTCAGGCTGTTGTCAGCGCTGGGGGTTTCAGGCTCCGGTGCCTGTGCCGTCGCTGCGTCTTCCAGAGTGCCTATGGTCACATCCAGGGTCACGCGCTCGCCACCACGCATGACTTCCACATCGACCGTCCTGCCCGGCCGAACCTGGCCCACCAGAGGCGGCAAATCCGAGTAACGACGCACGGTTTCGCCATTAAAGGTCAGAATAATGTCATCCATGCGAATACCACCCTCAGCTGCGGGGCTGCCATCGAACACTCGAGCGATCAAGGCGCCCTCGGCTCTGTCGAGGCCCATGGAACGCGCCAACTCCGGGTTATCGTTGAATGGGGGGTACATTTCCACACCGAGCCAGCCACGAGCAACGGCACCGGTTTCACGCAGTTGGTCAGCAATATCCATGGCGATGTCGATGGGAATGGCAAAGGAAACACCCATGAAGCCACCAGAACGGGTGTAGATCTGGGCGTTGACGCCGACGACTTCACCATCGAGGTTAAACAAGGGCCCGCCGGAGTTGCCCGGGTTGATGGCAACATCGGTTTGTATAAAGGGCACATAGCGGTCAGCACCTCCCAGGGCTCGGCCCTTGGCACTGACAATACCGGCAGTCACCGAGTATTCGAAATTGAACGGTGAGCCGATGGCCAGTACCCATTCACCGACTCTCAGATCAGCGCTGCTACCGATCCGAACGGCGTGCATCTGGTGTCCATCAACCTTGAGCAAGGCCACATCGGTTTGTGGGTCTGTACCTACGATCTCGGCCTGGTACTCGGTGCCATCGGTCAGCGTGACGTTCACCCTATCGGCACCATCGACGACGTGATTGTTGGTAAGGATGTAACCGTCATCAGAAATGATAAAGCCGGATCCCAGACCTTCTCTGGGGCGGGGAGTCGGTTGCTGCTGCTCGAACTGTTCCGGCAATTGGTCACCGAAGAAGTACCGGAATATCTCAGGCACCTGCTGTTGTCGACTGCCCCTGGTAGCGGCCGTGGTGGTGGTTGTGATCTTCACAACGGAGGGGGAATTATCTTCAACCAATTGGGTGAAATCTGGCAGCCCTTGAGCAACCGCTTGAGCCACCAGCAGACACATTGCCGTTAGCGCTGTGTACAGAGTAGACCACTTCAACATAACGAACTCACTCCCGATATCTCAATTAATAGCGCATATTAGGTCACAACTTACGCAACCAAATGCTCCGCCGATACCGTTTTACACCGCTTTTACAGCACTACAGAATGTCCTGGCGAGAATTATTCTGGTCCAATGGTACGCCAACGCTGGCTGGATCCGGTGTGTTGCTGACGTCGACAATCTGCGGTACCCAGTGCTGCGCTGCCGACTTGAACCGGTAACGAGTCAGCGCTAAAGCCACGGCCCCGCCCAACAGCGCCATCGCCAACTGCACTGGTTCTGCAAGCGACATTAGATGGCCTGACAGCAAGGCCAAAAAACCAGACAACAAGGGCAGCAGGTATAACCAGAGGGCGGCACGGGTCAATCGATCCTCCTCAATCGCCAAGCGCACCCAATTACCGGGTCTGACTTCGCCAGCGTAAGGAATCGCGAAATGGTTCTTGGCTTCCTGACGGGAGCCATCAGTCACCTGGCTGAGCACCGCCTGCCCACAACCATGGCGCGCCTTGCAACTCTGGCAGGCGCTGCTTTGAACCACGGCCACAGTGACCTGCCCCGGCTCTGTCGCAATCACCTGACCGTTTTCATAGACCACTGTTGCCGATCCACCCTTTGCCTACCGAAGCCGCCATTGTACAGCCTCATGACTGGCCAACCAAAGGCAGACGATGAGAGAAAGCCTTAAGAACCTTGCTTTTCGTGGAATTTATCACGACGATTAACGACAGCCTTCCAACTGGAGAGTCCCCCTTCATGGCATCCCGCTTGAGCGCAGATGTACTGGTCGTAGGCACCGGAGCCGCCGGTTTGACCCTGGCCCTGAGCCTGCCACGCGAAACCAATGTCTACCTGATCTGCAAAGGCACCCTGGGCACTGGCGCCACCGCCTGGGCGCAGGGTGGCGTAGCGGGTGTACTGGATGAAACCGATTCGGTTGAAGACCATGTTCAGGATACGCTTGGGGCCGGCGCTGGATTGTGCGAGCCCAAAGCTGTGCGACATACCGTCGAGCATTCAACCGAGGCCATTCAATGGCTGGTAGATCAAGGCGTACCCTTTACGTTCGCCGATGGCTCGACACTGAACTACCACCTGACCCAGGAGGGTGGCCACAGTCACCGTCGCATTATTCATGCAGCCGATGCCACCGGCCTGGCCATTTCAGACACCCTGATCAATGCAGTCAGACAACGTGCCAACATCCATATATTGGAACACCACGTTGCGGTTGATCTGATCACACGCCATAAACTGCGCGGTGCTCGTGACGGCGACGATCAATGCCTGGGTGCCTATGTGCTCGATACCCGCAATGACCGAGTCATGACCATTGGCAGCAGAGCAACGGTGCTGGCTACAGGCGGCGCCAGCAAGGTTTACCTCTTTACCAGCAACCCTGACGGAGCCACTGGCGATGGCATCGCCATGGCCTGGCGCGCCGGCTGCCGCGTCGCAAACATGGAATTCAACCAGTTCCACCCGACCTGCCTGTACCACCCCAGGGCCAAGTCTTTTCTGATCTCGGAGGCCGTCCGGGGTGAGGGCGGCTTGCTGAAACTGCCCAACGGCGACCGTTTCATGCCACAGTTCGATGAGCGCGCCGAGTTGGCACCACGCGACATCGTTGCCCGTGCCATCGACCACGAGATGAAGCGCCTGGGCGCAGACCACCTGTACCTGGACATCAGCCACCGCCCGGCCGAATTCATTCTCAGTCACTTCCCCACCATCCACAAACGCTGTCTGGAATTCGGCTACGACATGACTCGAGAGCCCTTGCCGGTCGTCCCTGCCGCGCACTATACCTGTGGTGGGATTCGCACCAATACCTCCGCCAGGACCGACCTCAAAGCGCTCTATGCAGCAGGTGAATGCGCCTACACCGGCCTGCACGGCGCTAACCGCCTGGCCTCCAATTCGTTGCTGGAGTGCATCGTCTACGCCCGTGCTGCTGCTGCCGATATTGCCCAGCAGCCAGCATCAAATTTTGATCCAGACAGCCTGCCATTATGGGACGAATCGCGCGTCTCGGATTCTGATGAGAAAGTGGTGATCAGCCACAACTGGGATGAATTGCGGCGATTCATGTGGGATTACGTAGGCATTGTGCGCACCGACAAGCGCCTGCAGCGAGCCAGACGCCGGGTGCAACTGCTGCAAAAGGAAATACACGACTACTATTCACATTTCCGAATTTCATCGGATTTGCTGGAACTGCGCAATCTGGTGGTGGTCGCAGAGTTGATCATCGAATCCGCACTGTCCAGAAAGGAAAGCCGGGGCCTGCACTTCACTCTGACTTACCCTGAGACTCAACCGACGCCGGAAATCACTGTGCTGACACCGGATCTGCCCTGAATCATCGCGGCCGTGCTGCCTGACGCACGGCAATGGCCTGAATGCGAAAGGCGGCGTGCAAGGCACGCCAACTGGCATCCGATACAGAGTCACGCCAGATCACCAGCCGGTGCGAACCGTTTTCGCCGCTCAGATCAAAGCGGATGGACATCGGCCGACATCGGCCTTTGCCACGCCAGATAAAGACGTCTCCGGTGTCGTCGTCAGCGGTGTATAGCGTCATCTGCTCACCCTGCCAACGCAGCCGGGTATAGCGCGGCTGGGACCTTTCCAGCCCATAAGCAGCAACGGCGGCGGCCAGGCCTCCCAACAGCACCCAGAACAACGCCACCCCGGCCAGCGCAGCAAAGGCCATGAGAATGGGTATCACGCTATAATGCGTTAACTGAGCCCAGCGCGAAGGGCCAAGTTGGCACTCAATCAGGTTGGACACGGTCAAGGATCTTGCGCACCATATAAACCAGCTCGGCATCGTCAGGTGCCGACTTTTCCATAAACCAGTTGAACAGGTCCTGGTCTTCGTTATCGATCAGCTTCTTGTAGATACGTTGATCGTCTTCACTTAAAGTCGGGTAGGCATCTTCGGTGAAGGGCACCAGCAGTACGTCGAGCTCCAACATGCCTCTTCGTGAGTGCCACCAGAGGCGACGGTGCTCCAGCGCTTGCTGTTCGGTCATTGCCACGTTTAAAAATCCTGCGTTGGCCCAATAAAAGGTGATACTGTAGTGTACTGATTTTTAACGAATTCTAACAGTTCAAGAGCAACAAGCCGATACCCATGAAAGACCTTCTGATATACCCACTGGAACACCTCGCCATTACGGGGTTTTCTGGCACTGATACCCTGAACTTTTTGCAAGGTCAGGGCACCCAGGATTATCTGCAGATGGGTGAGCGCCCTGCCCTGCCTGGTGCCTTCTGCAATGCCAAGGGCCGTGTCGTCACCAATGTCTGGAATCTGTTGTTGCAACAGGATCCGGCCGATATCAAGCTGATCTGTCATGCCAGCAGCGCCCCTCTGTTGCAAGCCCATCTAAAAAAATATCTGCCCTTCTTTCGTGGTTCCCGAATGCAGGATGAGCGACTGGTCTTCCACGGCCTCGGCCTCAGCGGACCCGCCGTTACTGACTGGCTGAATGCGTCCTTGGGCCAGGCCAGCAAAGGCGTCTGGCAAAAACAAGGGCATTTCGCTTTTGTGCTGCCCGATGGCCGAGCTCAGTATTGGCTGAATGCAACGGCGGAAGACTACGAAGACCGCCTGGCGGCCATCGAACAGGAAACAGTTTGCCCCGGCGAAGTCTGGCAGCGCCTGGACATCGAAGCAGGGTACCCCTGGGTAGAAGCCCATCAACATTTGAGCTTTATTCCACAAATGCTGAACCTGGACACCCTGGAAGGGGTTTCCTTTAAAAAAGGCTGTTACACAGGCCAGGAAGTTGTGGCAAGGTTACACTATAAAGGGCAAAGCAAGCGCACCCTTGGTAGTCTGACCTGGAGCGGTGATGCCGTGCCTGACAGCCTCAACCTCTATAATGAAACAGGGCCAGCGGGCGAATGGGTCAACTGGGTCAAGCCGGATGATTTTGGAGCCGGGCTTGCTGTACTTAAATCAAGCGACCGCGATCAACCACTGTTTCTGGACGAAGGCCGACGCTGCCCGTTGAAACTGCTACAATCGTAGCAGTTGCCTGTCGGGTTAATTACATCAGGGAAACCTTTATTTATGAGCACCTTGGTCGAAACCGTTAAACAAGACATCATCGATGCATTGAATAACGACCAATTGGTCATGCCCAGCCTGCCTGAAGTGGCGCTGAAAGTTCGGGACACGGCCGAAAACCCCGACTCCACGGTAAAAGATCTGGTCAATATTATCAGTCAGGATGGAGCGCTCAGTGCGCGCATTATTCGAGTGGTCAATAGCCCGCTATTACGCGCTCCCCTTGAAGTAAGAGATCTGGGCATGGCCGTCAGCCGGCTCGGCATGAATTACACCTCCAACCTGGCCGTTGGCCTGGCCATGGAGCAGATGTTCCAGGCCACCAGCGACATGATCGACAAACGCATGCGGCAACTGTGGCGCCTGACCGGACAGGTTGCTGCCATGTCGTCGGTGCTGGCCAAGCACAGTGATGTATCTACACCCGATCAAGCCATCATGGCGGCTCTGGTGCACCGCCTGGGTGCGCTGCCGATCCTCACTTACGCGGAAGAGCACGATGAACTGATTCAGAACAACATTTCGCTAGGCCAGGTCATCGATCAGTTGCACGGCAAACTCGGTGCTTTGATTCTGGAGCGCTGGTACTTCCCGGCCAACCTTTGCCTGGTACCCAAGGAATACCGCAAACTCGACCGAGAACGTGACCATGCCGACATGACAGACCTGGTCATGGTTGCCAATCTGTTGGTAATGCGAGATGGAAAAAGCGGCTGGGCCAAAAGAGACTGGGCAGAAATCAGTGCCTTTCACAGGCTGAAGCTTCCGGCCGACCGCGATGACCCGATCTACAAGGAACTGGATTCCCAGGCCGAAGCAGCTCAGGCGGCCTTTCTTTGACGAGAGGCTGTCACCGGCTGCTTGTCTCAGGTGCAGACCATTGCTCAAGGTCGGTGATGATGCGCAAAGCCTCTTGCCGATTCTGGCCGCAAATGGACTCCTCGGCCTGAAACTCGGCACAAACGGCAGGCCGTTCTGGTCTGCCAAAAAGCGCACAGCGAAAATCTGCCAGCAGATGAACACAGCGAACCCCCGCAGGCTTGCCGCTGGGCATGCCAAAAAATGGCCGGTTGATGGACGGTGCAATACAGCAGGCACCACAGTTGCTACGACATTGCATAAATACTGGCATTCCAGTTTGAGGTAATAAATGACTCTACACAGCGAGAGCCTGGGCCAGGGCCCGGATATAATCATACTACACGGCCTCTTTGGTAGCGGCGACAACTGGCGCAGCATCGCCAAAGGGCTCGAAGCCAACTACAGGGTGCACCTGCTCGACCTCCCCAACCACGGCCGCTCCCCCTGGACAGAGCAACAGAGCTACTCGAGTTTCGCCCAGGCCGTCCTCGACTGGGCCGACCAGGCAGACATCAAGCGCTTCCACCTGATGGGCCATTCCATGGGAGGCAAGGTGGCCATGCAGATGGCGCTGAACGACAGCAACAAGCGCATCGACAAGCTGATCATCGTCGACATAGCCCCCCGCCCCTATCCACCGCACCACCAGGACATTTTCAAGGCGCTACGCAGTGCAGACCTGAGTCAACACAAGGACCGCCGCAGCGTAGACAAGGCCCTGACCGACGGCATAGAAACCGCCGGCATTCGCCAATTCATCCTGAAAAGCCTCTACCGCAACGACGCCGGAGACCTGGCCTGGCGCTTCAACCTGGACGCCCTAGAGCACCAATACGAAGACATCGCCCAGGAGCCAGAATTCACCCACCCCTTCGACCATCCCACCCTCTTCATCAAGGGCATGAACAGCCAGTACATCACCGACAAGGACAGAGACCCCATCCGCGAGCGATTCCCCAAAGCCGAAGCCAAACTGATAGAAGGCGCCGGCCACTGGCCACACGCCGAAAAACCACGCGCTTTCTTGCGGCTGGTTGAGCAGTTTCTCGCGGCTTAGGTTACTCGGCCCGGTTTACTATTCGACAGTGGCCCGCACTCGCCACTGGGTAGGCCCTTCCGAGGGACGCTGCAAGTACGGCCGTGTAAGCTCGGCGACAGCCATCCATGGCTGTCGACGCCCTCGGAAGGGCCTACCCAGCACCGAGCGCTATCATTGTGAATCACATCAAATGTACCAACTGAATACCTGAGCGGAAATACATTTCCAGTGAGCAGTACTGATAAATTCATTATCGGAACAAGCTAATATTTCCATTATGGTAATAACTTACTCGACTGGAATACGCGGTATCGTTTCAAAGGTTTTTTTGAATGGGCTGGAAATGCAAGCGGCCGGAGTTGGGTGCACCTTTTGGAGGACGTCGGCAGCCATGGCCGACTTTTTGCTCCTGCAAAGTCGGCACTACGCCATCCATGGCGGTCGGATGGCTGCCGCCGAGCCTACAGGGACGTACTTGTGGCGACCTCCAAAAGGCGTACCCAATAACGGCTGCGGACCACTGCTACAATGCCAACCCAGCCTACATGGCAAAGAAGTCAAAAAGTCCGAGAACCACTGTTTTCCAGTTCAGCCAGAAGGTGCCGCAAACGGATGTGGCCGGCTTCGTTCAGGCGCGCCTTTTCGTGGCGGGCGCGCAGTCCGCATTCCTCGTTCAGCTTGGCGCATTTCAGGCGCAGGGCTTCGAGTTTCTCGTCGTGTCGAATGGGCATTTCCAGGAAAAAGGACCACTCCTGGACTGAGGCTTCCCCCTCGGACATCTGGGTCAGCAGCTTCTCGATCGACTCCTCGGTTGGCTGGTAAACCGGCGACTTGCCGAACAGCATGGCCAGAGCCACGCCGCCGACTACCAGCAGTGAGACGACGAAAACGACCAGAAACTCGGCAAACATCAGCCTACCCAGACTCGGGCATTGCGGAACATTCTTAACCAGGCACCGTCTTCCAGCCAGTGATCCGGGTACCAGGAGTTGGTGACCGCCCGGAATACCCGCTCAGGGTGCGGCATCATCACCGTGATGCGGCCGTCTGTATTGGTGAAACCGGTAACACCCTGGGGTGAACCGTTCGGGTTGAACGGGTAGCTCTCGGTGATGTTTGCATGGTTATCAATGTAGCGCATGGCGACCAGGCCGCTGCTCAGGGCAGCATCGCGATGGGCATCGTCTCGGAATTCTGCCCGACCTTCGCCGTGAGCTACGGCGATAGGTAGACGTGAGCCTGCCATGCCGCTCAAGAAAATGGAGGGAGATTCTGGCACTTCCACCATCACCGTGCGCGCCTCGAACTGCTCCGAAGCATTGCGCACAAAATGCGGCCAGTGCTCGGCACCCGGAATCAGGTCGCGCAGGTTGGACAGCATCTGGCAGCCATTGCAGACACCCAGAGCAAAGGTTTTCGGATCGTGGAAGAAGGTGCGGAAGGCTTCGCGGATCTGTTCGTTGAAGCGGATGGTCTTGGCCCAACCTTCACCGGCGCCGAGAACATCGCCGTAGGAGAAACCACCGCAGGCCACCAGGCCAGTAAAGTCGGCTAACTGCACGCGGCCGCTGAGCAGGTCGCTCATGTGTACGTCTACAGCGTCGAAACCGGCTCGATCGAAAGCAGCAGCCATTTCTACCTGACCGTTAACGCCCTGCTCGCGCAGAACCGCCACCTTCGGTTTATGGGCAGAAACTGCCAGATCGGCAGTGACGTCTCGCGTTTCATCAAAACTCAGGTCAACGTGCAAGCCCGGGTCGTTGGCATCCAGCCAACGGTCGTATTCCTGTTTGGCGCAAGCTTCATTGTCGCGCAGCGCCTGAATTCTGTAACTGGTTTCGTTCCAGATGCGCAGCAAGTCGGTACGCGGCTTGACCAGCACTTCGTCATTATCGGACAACAGACGAATGTAATCGTCATCGTTGCACTCACCGATAACCATGCTGCAATCGCCGAGGCCGGCGGCGGTTAACTGCTGCAGAACCTGCTCGGTTTCAATGCGACGGACCTGGATGACCGCACCCAGTTCTTCGGCAAAAAGTGCCGCCAGCAAGTCCTTATCGGCAAAGCGCTCCAGACGCACATCGATGCCGGTGCGTCCGGCAAAGGCCATTTCACAGAGCGTGGTGAAGAGGCCACCATCGGACCGGTCGTGGTACGCCAGCAGCTTGTCGTCGGCGAGCAGGCCTTGTATCACTGCCCAGAAGGCTTTCAGGTCTTCGCTGTCGTCCAGATCCGCAGGCATATCGCCTACCTTGCGGTATACCTGTGCCAGGGCTGAGCCACCCAGACGATTCTGGCCCCGACCCAGGTCAATCAGGATCAGGTCGGTGTCGTCCTTGTCGGTGCGTAACTGAGGGGTAATGGTTTTGCGTACGTCCGTGACCGGAGCTACGCCGGTAACGATCAAACTCAAGGGCGCGGTAACGGCTTTGCTCTTGCCCTTTTCTTCCCAGGTCGTGCGCATGGACATGGAGTCCTTGCCCACTGGTATGGTCAGGCCGAGTTCCGGGCACAATTCCAGGCCAACGGCTTTGACAGTATCGAACAGTGCCTGGTCTTCACCGGGGTGACCCGCGGCAGCCATCCAGTTGGCCGAGAGGCGGATTTTAGGGAGTTCACCAATAGCAACACTGGCCAGGTTGGTGACGACTTCGGCAACGGCCAGTCGGCCGGAAGCGGGAGCATTCAATAGTGCCACAGGAGTGCGCTCACCCATGGCCATGGCTTCGCCGGTGTAGCCTTCAAAACCGGTGGTGGTCACGGCGGCATTGGCTACAGGGATCTGCCAGGGGCCAACCATCTGATCACGGGCCACCATACCGGTGATGGACCGGTCGCCAATGGTGATCAGGAAGCTCTTGCTGGCGACGGCGGGCAAGCGCAACACTCGCTCGGCGGCCTCAGTGAGGTCCAGACCTTTGGTCGAGAAAGCTTCGGGGGTGTAGCTCTGACGCTCGAAGCTGCGCTCCATGCGAGGCGCCTTACCGAGCAGCACATCCAGCGGCATATTGATCGGCTGATTGTCGAAATGGCGATCGCTCAGTACCAATTGCTTGTCTTCGGTTGCCTCGCCTATAACCGCATAAGGACAGCGCTCACGCTGACAGATGGCTTCAAAACGGGCCAGATTGTCTGCGGTGACCGCCAACACATAACGCTCCTGGCTTTCATTGCTCCACACCGCCAGTGGCGACATGCCGGGTTCATCGTTGGGAATATCACGCAGTTCAAATCGGCCACCACGACCACCGTCATTGACCAGTTCCGGAAAAGCGTTGGACAAGCCACCCGCACCGACATCGTGAATAAAGGCGATGGGGTTATCGGCACCCAGTTGCCAGCAACGGTCGATGACTTCCTGACAGCGTCGCTCCATTTCCGGGTTGCCACGCTGAACCGAGGCGAAATCCAGGTCTTCGTTACCCTCGGTGCTGTCCATTGAGGAAGCCGCGCCACCACCCAGGCCAATCTGCATGGCCGGACCACCCAGAACAATCAGCCGGGCGCCATTGGGCAGGCTGTCCCAGGCTTTTTCGACATGATCTTCGCGAATGTTGCCATAGCCACCGGCGATCATGATCGGCTTGTGATAGCCACGCACTTCGGTGCCATTGACGCCAGGGGCCGAAAGCTCAAAGGTGCGGAAGTAACCAACCAGATTGGGGCGGCCAAACTCGTTGTTGAAGGCTGCGGCACCCAGAGGGCCGTCGATCATGATATCCAGCGCCGAGACAATGCGACCGGGCTTGCCATAACGACTTTCCCAGGGCTGCTGATAGCCGGGAATATTGAGATCCGAGACGGTAAAACCGGAAAGGCCAGCTTTCGGCTTGCCCCCCATCCCTGTCGCGCCCTCGTCACGAATCTCACCACCAGCTCCAGTAGCCGCCCCGGCAAAGGGGGCAATGGCAGTCGGGTGGTTATGGGTTTCTACCTTGAAGAGTATGTGAACCGGCTCGCCATGGTAACGGTAGTGCTGGTCCGCATCCGGGTAAAAGCGGCCGGTGGTAAAGCCCTCGATGACCGAGGCGTTGTCCTTGTATGCAGAAAGCACACCCAGGCTATTGTTGGCATAGGTGTTCTTGATCATCTTGAACAGCGACCACTCCTGCGGCTCGCCATCGATTACCCAACTGGCATTGAAGATCTTGTGCCGACAATGTTCCGAGTTTGCCTGGGCAAACATCATCAGTTCGACGTCGGTCGGATCCCGCTCCAGTTTCTGATAAGCAGCGACCAGGTAATCCATCTCATCGTCAGCCAGCGCCAGGCCAAGTTCACGATTGGCTCGCTCAAGGGCGGCTCGACCGCCGCTGAGCACAGGCACACGGGTCAGTTCAGCGGGTGCCGACTGGGCAAAGAGTTGCCCCTGGGCTGGCTCATCGAACAACGCTGTCTCGGTCATCCGATCATGGACTACGCCCGCCAGAGTCGATAACCGGGTATCATTCAGGGGTTGTTCAGTGCGAATACGGTAAAGTATTCCTCGTTCCAGACGACGAACCTTCGCCAGGCCGGTATTAAGGGCGATGTCCGTTGCCTTGGAGCTCCAGGGTGAAATGGTGCCCAGACGGGGAATCACGTAAATAGCGACGCCGCTGGCGTCCTCTGCCGGTACAGCCGGCCCATAGTGCAACAATTGCTCAAGAACACCCTGTTCATCACTGGACAATGGCTCGAACAGATCGACGAAATGCACGAATTCGGCGTAAATATCCTCAATGCGGGAAACGTCACCGAGGCAAGTCTGAGCCTCCTTGAGCAAACGTTGGCGGGCAAAGGGCGATAGAGCGGGGTTTCCACGAAGTGTCAGCATGACTGAACGGGCCTGTTCTTGAGAGCGGATAAAATCGGCGCGTATGGTAGCGGAAAAGGCAGTAAAATGGCACTGTCTTGCCGGTCAGATATTCACCCTCAGCAGACCGGTTGCAAGAACACCAACAAGAGAGTCAAGGAGACAATTTGGTTCTGCTCCATCGATACAGCTGGCGCACCTCAGTGCAAGGGGTCATCGCCTTGATCGTCTTCGGCTTGATCGTCACAGGTCTTGCTCGAGGCCTGACGTGGCACAACCACTGGGAGCAAACCGAGCGAAGTGGCGTACTGACGGTGGGCATTCGAGCCGCAGAGGGTGTGTTCTGGCCGGGGGATCAAGGCTTCACTGGCCTTGAGCACGATCTGGCTCAACTCATTGCACAACGCCTGGGGCTCAGAGTTCAACTGGTTGCAGTGCCTGAGCCGGCAGACCTCTATCGTGCACTGAATAGCGGTGCCGTTGATATGGTCTTGACAGGTATCAGTCAGAATCTTAGCCACACCGACTTCAAACTGGGCCAGCCTTACCTGATGACGGAGCTGGGTTTGACCCGACCCATGGCCCGCCGCGCCCCCGAGCTTCTGGATCAGCGCATTGGCGTACTGGATCCTGGCAGCCAAAGCGATGTCAGCTCCGAACTGCAGAAACAATACCCCTTGTTGAACTTGCGCACTTCACACTATCAAAGCACAACCGAGTTGATGACTCGAATTGAGCTGGAAGAACTGGATATGGCTCTGGTCGATCAACGAGAGTTTCAAACACAGCGAGCATTCTTCCCCGACCAACGCTTCGACAGCCTCAGTACTCACCAGCGGCCCATAGCACCGCTATTCCGTATCCAGCCAGATGACAGCCTGATAAAACGGGTGAACGACGTTTTGAAGGCCTTGACCGAGGAGGGGATGCTGGCTCGCCTGACAGACCAGTATCTGGGCCATACTCAGGAGTTCGACTATGTTGGCGTGTTGACCTTCGAGCAACATCTGCTGAGCCGACTGCCTGAGTATCGGGAGGAATTTGAAGCTCAGGCAGAAGAAACCGGCATGGACTGGCGATTACTGGCCGCCCTTGCCTATCAGGAAAGCCACTGGCGTGCCAATGCCGTCTCACCCACCGGGGTACGTGGCATCATGATGGTGACCCAGCGTACCGCGCGTGAAATGGGCATCACCAACCGCCTTGACCCAAAACAGTCGATTGCTGCCGGCAGCCGCTACCTGAGCCAACTTCATCGACGGATTCCTGAGCGCATTCCTGAGCCGGACCGAACCTGGTTTGCCATGGCAGCTTACAACGTCGGCATGGGCCATCTGGAAGATGCACGCATCATCACGGAGCGTCTGGGAGACGACCCGGACAGCTGGTTGTCCGTGCGTAACCACTTGCCCAAGCTCGCTCTCAATGAGTGGTACCCGCAAACTCGTTACGGGTACGCCCGAGGCCACGAACCGGTTATCTATGTCGCCAACATCCGGCGCTACTACACGACCTTGCAGCGAGCCTTCCCGCAATTGGATGAGTCTGCGACCAACAACGATCGAGTCGATAACCTGCCCCTGCCGGCTCCACCACCCGTCTCACCTTTCTGACCATGCCTCAGCGAAGGTCTCAAGTGAATCAGAAGCTGAGCCGGAAACCCGTCTGAAACAACCAGAGCCCATCTTCAGACTGCCAGCGCGCTTCCGAATAATGGCGCAATGAAGGACTGAAACGTTGATCAAAGCCGAGTGACCAGGTACCGACATCGGTCACTGCATCGCGGCTGTACATTAACTTGCTGACCACAGAACCGGCCTGATAGGTGGCAGCGACATCCCAGGCGACCGTGTCGGACTGATAGAGGTGACTGTATGCCAACAAAAAACCATCCTGAAACCAGTTGACGCTGAACCCCCAGAGGCCATCATCGTCCTCGACTTCAGTACTCCGGTAGCTCAATACCAGCTGCCCTTCGGGTGTATCCAGCCCGCCAGCAAGCGCCCACTGATCAATAGTGGCCTCTTCTCCGGGAGCTCCCAGGCCCAGCTCCAATGAAGCAAAGGCAAAGTCACCGTCGCTGACTTCCAGTTGAAAAGCCCGAGGTGCAAAAGCATTGACGTAAGCACCGGAGGCACTGCCGCCGCCCGCCTGACCGTTCAACATCGACACCGGCCTGACAACATAGAGGCTCTCCAGCGTCTCCACACGACCGGCCCTTACCTGATAGAGCGGCAACTGCCACTCCAGATACATTTGACGGGTGCGCGCCTCCGGCTCCTCCGCCAGGCCATCCAACTCGAACTGCCAGACGCCATTGAAGCGACTGCCTGGCAAGCCTTCGCTCACACTGACCCCCAACCAGCTGTTCGGGGTTTCGACCAACCAACGCTCGGATTCATCACTGGAATCGGCACCATAGGCGCCCTGCACCTGCAGGTTGCCACTGAGTTGGCTCTCTACTGCAAATGCAGTCAGGGGAGCAACAGCAACAGCCAGCGCCAGAGTTGTCTGCTTGATCATCAATTGAATACCACCGTTTTATTGCCGTGAACCAGCACCCTGTCTTCAAGATGCCAGCGCAGCCCCCGGGCGAGAACGGTGCGTTCGCAATCTTTACCCAAACGTACCATGTCATCGACTCTATCCCGATGCGAAACCCGTATCACATCCTGATCAATGATCGGCCCGGCATCGAGGTCGGCGGTAACGTAGTGACAGGTCGCACCGATCAACTTGACGCCACGCTCGTGGGCCTGGTGGTAAGGCCTGGCGCCAATAAACGAAGGTAAAAAGCTGTGATGAATATTGATGATGCGATAAGCATACTGTTGACATAGACCTTCCGGCAGAATTTGCATGTAGCGCGCCAGAACAATGGTATCTGCCTGGTGTTCATCCACCAGCCGCATCACTTCGGCAAAGTGAGGCGCCTTGTCAGCCGGATCGACCGGCACGTGGAAGAAGGGGATGCCATGCCACTCGACCAGACGACGCAGATCCTCATGATTGGAAATAACACAGGGAATGTCGCAATGCAGATCGCCACTGTGCCAGCGGTTAAGAATGTCCGCCAGGCAATGGCTATCCCGGCTGGCCATCAGCACCACTCGCGGTCTGGCGGCGGTATCGGTAATGCGCCATTCCATATTCAAATCGCTGGCGATGGGTGCAAACACCTCAGACAGCGTCTCGACACCAAAAGGCAAGGAACTGGCCTTGATCTCGTTACGCATAAAAAACCACCCCTGTTCGAGGTCAGCGTGATGGTTCGCCTCCAGGATACTGCCATTATACTGGGCCAGAAAACTGCTGACCCGAGCGACAATACCAACTCGATCCGGGCAAGACATCACCAAACGATAGACACGCTCCATTCTTGGACTCCAAGGGCTTGAATTTGCAGACAAAAAGCTATTTTAACCGGGGGGGTGATGATATATGATGTCCCCCCTTTTGACGACAGTGGTCGCAACATCCCCGACAACGGTGCCTTATGGCCCAGTCAGGGCGGCCGAATCCCCGGTCCGGGGCGACCTTATAGAGTACAGGAATCGCACTATGCTGACTAAAGAACAGCTGTTAGCAGCTCCAGAATCGGAGTACATGAATGAAGCTCAACTGGCGTTCTTTCGGAGCTTACTGCAGGAACAGGCAGATGAAGTTCGCGCGTCCCTGAAGGAAGCACGTGAAACCTTGACCAAGTTCGAAAACGAGCCGGACGAACTGGACAAAGCCAGCATCGAAGAAGAAAGACGCATGAACTTGCGCTTTCTGGACCGTCAAACCAAGTTGCTGCCCAAAATTGATGACGCCATCAAGCGCATCGATTCCGGCGATTTTGGGTACTGTGCGGTCACGGGAGAGCCCATTGGCGTTCAGCGCCTGCTGCTGCGTCCCACCGCCACACTCTGTGCTGAAGAAAAACAACGTCAGGAACGTCAGGAACGCAACTTCCGCGACGCCTGAGCTCCAATTTCAGCGATAGAAAAAAGCGCCTTCTGGCGCTTTTTTGCTTTTGCTGAGCCTGGCAGCATGTACACCAACCGGCAAATTGAGAACAGGAACGGCTTTTGCAGTGTTCGTCTATCGACAACGAACAGGCAAGACCATGACCTTACTCAGCACCGGCATCGATCGCTATCAGGCCCATCAGACCTTCGCTCATACCGACACCAGCAAGGCCAAAGAGACGGCAGCCACACAGCCTGATGCTTCTCAACAAGCCGAACTGGAAGACCAGGTATCGTTCAGTGATCGCATCGCTGTGATCGAATGGCTTGCCGATCAATCGCCAGAGCTTTCAACAGAGCACCCCCTGCAACCGGCAAACCTTCGCCAACTGACGGACAACCTCCTCCGCTACCAGCTCATCGGATTGCCCGAAGCCGGCAAACTGCTAGGACTCGCTCAGCCGGACCAGGACATTGAACAACTGCCACTGCCTACTGCCCTACAACAACGGGAAGCGGCCAGCAGCAGCCATTCCGAAAAGCAACAGTATCAGCACCTCCACCGGCTGGTGGAAACCCTGACAGCGGCCCAGTTACACCAGGAAGCTGTCAATTAACTGCACCAGTTCGGCTTCTTTAACCGGTTTGGCCAGATAGCCCTTGGCACCCTGACGCTCGCCCCAGACCTTGTCTGTTGGCTGGTCCTTGGTGGTCACCATGATGATGGGAATGTGGGCCGTTTCCGGGTCGTTACTCAGCTTGCGGGTAGCCTGAAAGCCATTCAATTCAGGCATGACGACGTCCATCAGGATCAGCTCCGGGTTGTGCTCTTTGGCCTTTGCGATGCCGGATGCGCCATCTTCGGCGATCAGCAATTCATGCCCATGTTTTTCCAGCATCTGCTTGTAGAGCGTAATTTGACTCGGTGAATCATCAATAACCAACAACTTTGCCATTATCCGGGCTCCTCCTGGCAGGGTGTTAAAGGGGCGCTAGTGTACCTCTATCTGCCCTCCGCATTAAGCATCAGCAGCACTTATTGTTTCAACGAGGCGTCACTCTTACCGATCACTATAGGACAAAAGGCGCCAGTTCGAGTTACAAATCAACACGAACGGCACTTAGCGACATTGCTCAACCACTGCTAAATTTTAAAACGGTGTTTACCGGAGTGTGAGCAAGCCATGATTAAAAAAGAACATATATTGGATTCAGCACGTAAAGTGCTGTCCGAACAAGGCATCAGCAAACTGTCGCTGAGAAAGATCGCCGCCGAAACTGGCTGTGCAGCGCCGTCCATTTATTACTATTTCCGAAACAAACAGGAAATTGTCGCAAGCCTGTGGGAGGACATTGCCGATGGACTGCTGACACAACTGAAACAGCGAGACGACAAGGAGGCGGCATACCGCGAATTCTGGCTGTCCAGACCGGATGATTTCAAGCTCTTTATCACCCAGCCGGACTACTACCCCTACGTCGTAGACAGCGACGCCTACCATTCTGTGGAAACGATGATGGGGGAACGGTTACCTGGCATGAACGGCCAGTTAATGGACAAGATCTTTCGTGGGACTCTGCATTGAGGCTGCAGCCCCGGTGAATCTGCCCCCGGCCAGACAAGGGCCGGGATGGCTTGCTGAATGGTTAAAACCTTAACCCAGACCCACGTTATTCTTCTGCAATACCTGCTCTGCTCGATAGCTCGAACGAACAAAGGCACCCGAAACCACTTCCAGAAAGCCTTTTGCCAAGCCAATATCGCGATAACGCTGAAACTCTTCCGGAGTAATGTAACGCTCAACCGGTAAATGGTTGATGGACGGCTGAAGGTATTGACCAAAAGTCAGTATATCGACCTGAGCCGCGCGCAAGTCATCCATGGCTTCCAGCACTTCCTCTTCGGTTTCACCCAGACCCAGCATGATGGATGTCTTGGTCAAGACATCCGGGCGATAGTGTTTGGCATGAGCGAGCACCTCGAGCGTTTGCTCATAACTGGCTCTCGGGTCGCGCACCGGGTGCGTCAGACGACGGACCGTTTCGACGTTTTGCGCAAAGACTTCAACACCCGAATCGACCACCACTTCAACATCGCTGAGCTTGCCCTGAAAGTCTGGTGTCAAGGCCTCAACCGCTGTTTCAGGGTTGACTTCCTTGACCCGACGCACCGTTGCGGCATAGTGTCCGGCACCACCGTCAGGAATATCATCCCGGTTCACGGAGGTCAGCACGACGTAATTCAGTTTCATCAATTGCACCGAACGAGCCGTGTTTTCAGGCTCCTGTTCATCGAGCCACCCTTTGGGGTTGCCGGTATTCACCGCACAAAAACGGCAGGCCCTGGTGCAGACATCACCCATTAGCATGATGGTGGCGGTACCGGCGCTCCAGCACTCTCCAATATTTGGGCACATGGCCTCTTCACAGACAGTGCTCAACCGATGCTCATGCACGATGCCCTTGACCTTTTCATATTCCGGCCCGGTCGACAGCTTGATTCGCAGCCACTCCGGCTTGCGCTCGGTATTACGGCGTGCCTCTTTGTGACGCTTGATGCCGTTCTTGATGGCAGTCACACCCTTGTCGTTTACAAACTTGGTGCCACTGTCCACCTGGACGACAGGAATGCGTTCGATATCGGTCATGGGGGCGGGGGCCTCGGTGCTTGAAAGGGATGCAAATGATAGCAATTTGATAGAAAAGGTGCGAACTCAGTCGACGGTTTGTAGGGTTTTCCACTGAGGCTTCAGCGC
Source organism: Saccharospirillum sp. (assembly GCA_022565595.1). Taxonomy (GTDB): domain Bacteria; phylum Pseudomonadota; class Gammaproteobacteria; order Pseudomonadales; family Natronospirillaceae; genus Saccharospirillum. The sequence continues at coordinate 96,588 of JAIUML010000002.1, forward strand.
GAGTTGCCGGCAAAATGCCGCCACCCAGCGCTGCTGGACTTCCTGCAGTGGCGGTCTCTGACCAAAATCGGCCAGTTGAACCATTTTCAAGCCTTGATAGCCGCAGGGGTTGATGCGCTGAAAAGGCTCCATGTCCATATCAAGGTTCAAGGCGAGGCCATGGTAGCTGCAGCCACGTTTGATGCGCAGGCCTAGTGAGCAGATCTTGTCGTCGCCGACGTAGACGCCGGGCGCATCGGGGCGGGGCCTGGCGGTGACCGAGTAACTGGCCAACAGGTCGACGACGCTTTGCTCAAGAGCGGTGACCAGCTTGCGTACATCGGATTTCAGGCGGCGGATGTCGAGCAGGACGTAGGCAACAAACTGTCCCGGGCCGTGATAGGTGACTTGCCCGCCACGATCAACCTGGACGACAGGAATAGAACCGGGGTTCAGCAGATGCTCTGCCTTGCCTGCCTGACCCTGGGTAAAGACAGGTGGATGCTCTACCAACCAGATCTGGTCGGGTGAATCGCTTTCACGTTCGAGACTGTACTGCTGCATGGCTTGCCAGGTCGGCTCGTAGTCGACCCGACCCAGATCGAGTATCTCGACGTCCGTCATTACAGGACCATACGGACCCTGGTGTCCGCTTTCAGCAACTCGAACAGTTCCGTCAGATGACTTTCCCGTTCAATGCGCATACGCACCGTCAAGCTCTCAAAACGCCCGTTACGGCTGACATTAATAGAGAATGAGGCTTCCGTCAGACGGCCATCAAACTGCACCAGTACGGAATGCACGAACTGGCGAAAGGTCTCATCCGTATCGCCAACGACCTTGATCAGGTAGTCGTCGCAGGGAAAAGTAATTTTAGGGGCCTCTGTATCTGTCATGGAGTTCAACTTCCGCCAAACAGACCGTAGAAAAACAGCAGAATGCTGTCCCAAAGGCGTGACATAAAACCTGAGGGCTGCACTGCTTCCAGCGCCAACAAGGGGCGGCGTACCAATTCCTGGTCACCATCACGCACCACCAATTCACCCAGCACCTGGCCAACTTCAATGGGCGCCTTGATGACCGGATCAATGTTCAACACCGTGCGCAGGCTGCGCTCGGCACCCCGCGCTATCGTCAACTTGAGGTCTTCTTCCAGCCCCAATGCGAGCTCGGTTTCCGTACCACCCCAGACGCGCGCGCTGTACAAGGAAGCCCCGGCATCGTGAACCTGAGCTGTCTGAAAATAGCGAAAGCCGTAGGTCAGCAGTTTCTGCGTCTCCTGAGAGCGGGCCTCATCCGAGCTCGTTCCCATGACCACCGTAATCAAGCGCATACCATCCTGTATCGCAGAGGCAACCAGGCAATAGCCTGCCTCGGAAGTGTGCCCGGTTTTCAGGCCATCCACTGCCGGGTTTCGGCCAAGCAGCGTATTTCGATTGGCCTGGGTAATATTGTTATAGGTGAAGCTACGCTCAGCATAAAGCGGGTAAAAACGAGCGTTGTCGTAAATGATATGCCGGCTGAGTATCGCCATATCTGCCGCAGACGAATACTGATCAGGATCTGGCAAACCGGTCGAGTTGGTAAAATTGGTGTTGGTCAAACCCATGCGCTCGGCGTACATGTTCATCATCTGTGCGAACATGTCTTCACTGCCGGCAATATGCTCTGCCATGGCAACCGAAGCATCGTTCCCGGACTGAATGATGATGCCCCGTAGCAAGTCTTCGATACTGACGTTACGGCCTTCCTGAATGAACATTCGCGAGCCGCCCGTACGCCAGGCATTGACGCTGATCAGCGATTCATCATCCAGATCCATGCGCCCTTCTATGATTTCCCGCTCAGCAATATAGCTGGTCATCAATTTGGTCAGGCTGGCAGGCGGCAAACGCTCATCCGCATTGTGACTGACGAGAATATGGCCGGTTTCAGCATCCATCATGATATAAGATGAAGCGGCCAACTGGGGGGGTGATGGAATTATGGGTTCAGCCAAAACAGCGGATACTGATAATACGACAGCCGTGGTAAAACCAACGCGGATGATCGATGACAAACGTTGTAGAGTCAGCATTTACACACCTGTTTCCTTGATTATATGACAGCCTGGTATTGGCAAGAACCACTCTGGCTCTGCAGGCAACACAGGGCACAAGCTATCAAACTGCGATTTGGCGGGCCATTGTAGCAGGGCGCTACAAAATATCATCCAGCTTGCCGTTTATATACATTCAGTGATGCAGATTTTTTTTAGCACACAGGCTTGGCAAAAAGACAGTCACTTTGGCCCTTGCCACTAGTTGGCAATCACCAACATGGGTTTACCGAGTTCCTGATCTGTCAAATGCTGCTGCAATTCCAGAGCCCGCTCATAACGCACTGGTCCGACCCGAACCCGATAAAAATCGCCCTGGTCGATCTGAACCCGCTCGCTGACTTCGTTGCTGACGCGTTGTTGCAGCGTTTCGGCTCCCTGGCGCTGACTGAAAGCACCCAACTGCACGAAGTAAGCGGGTTGATCCAGCTCGGCTCCCTGCAGCGTTTCAACACGAACACGGGCCGTGCCCTTGTGGACAAAATCCAGCTTTACGGCGGCGGCATAGGACATATCGATAATTCGGCCAGGATGGAAAGGCCCACGGTCATTGACACGAGCTACTATGCTGATGCCATTTTCCAGGTTGGTGACTCGAACCCAGGTCGGAAGCGGTAAGGACTTATGCGCGGCACTGATCTCGTACATATCGAACACTTCACCATTGGAAGTGGTGTGGCCGTGGAACTTGGCACCATACCAGGACGCCAGGCCCTCTTCCCGGTAACCAGCAGCGCTCGCCATGACCTGGTACTGTTGACCATTGACCGTGTAGCTACTGGGGTTGCCATGTCGACTCAGCGGCTCCATTCTCGGTGATACTTCGCGTATCTGATCGGCGGTCAGGGTACGAGTCGGCGCCCTGTCCTGATCCATCGAATAACGGCCCGCGTTAGCGACCTGAGGAGTTTGCGTGTCGTGGGCGACGTATTGGCTCGAACAGGCAGCGAGCCACAAGAGGGTTGAAGACAAACAGAACCATTGAATAAAAGGGCGGGTCAACGTCATCCGGCATTTTCTCGTGCAAGTCTGAGTTCTTCGGCCAATTGAAACACGGCCATGCTGTATAGAATGGAGCGATTATAGCGGGAAATCACCCAAAAGTTCTGATATCCCAGCCAATATTCCGGGCCATCATCGCCGTCCAGTCGCAACGGATGAGCCTGAGCCTGGTCGTCCAGAGCATTTTCTGGCTCCCAGCCGCTGGCCTTCGCATCCGCCAGAGTCTGGTCTCGTTCCAGGCTGTTCACCTTGAGGTTCTGGTATTCACCATTAACCGTCACGGACGTTGCTACATACTCCCCTGTTTTCCAACCATGCTCAGCCAGATAATTGGCCACCGAGCCAATGGCATCCGCTGGGTTATTCCAGATATCAATCGTGCCATCGCCGTTGTGGTCGATAGCGTAGGCGTTGTAACTGGTCGGCATGAACTGTGGGTAACCCATGGCGCCAGCATAGGAGCCGACGACCGACAATGGCTCGAATTCCATGTCGCGCATTATCAGCATGAATTGAACAAACTCACGTTGAAAATACTCCGCCCGCCGACCTTCGGTCACGGCCAAAGTAGCCAGGGCATCAAAGGTTCGGTGCTGTCCGAGAAAATTCCCGAAACTGGTTTCGATGCCAATAATGGCTGCCACTATTTCAGCTGGAACACCCAGTTCAGTTTCGGCTTTATCCAGCCATTGCTGATGCTTCTCCATAAACGCCAAACCGCTGTTTACCATTTGCGGTGAAATAAACCTGGGGCGGTATTGACGGAAGGTTTCTGTGCGCTCAGCCGGTTGAGCCAGGTTTTCAACGTTACGCGCAATGTACCGACCATCCTTGAAGAGCTGTTCGACATAGTCACGCTCGAACTCGTGCTCGGCAACCAGGGTATCAATCAAGTGTTTGGAAAGCGGAAACTCCGTCAGATCCTGAGCGAGTGCTCCGGCAGCGGTAACGAACAATGATGCACTCAACCAAAGGATTGATTGTCGCATGGGCACTCCATTTCAAGCTCGATGGTGGGTACTGATGGACATGAGCATGCCAAAACCAGCCAGCAAGGTAACGATGGACGTTCCACCGTAACTCACCAACGGCAAGGGTACACCGACCACTGGTAAAATGCCGCTGACCATGCCGATATTTACAAAAACATAGATAAAGAAGGTCAAGGTCAAACTACCTGCCAACAAGCGACAGAAATTATCTCGGCCACGTATAGCGATAATCATGCCGCGAATAATGATAAACGCATAAAGAGCGATTAATGCCATGGCGCCTACAAAGCCGAATTCCTCACCCAGCACAGCAATAATAAAATCGGTATGGCTTTCCGGCAAAAAATCCAGTTGAGATTGAGTTCCCAACATGTAGCCTTTGCCATTAAATCCGCCAGAACCAATGGCCGTCATCGACTGAATAATATTCCAGCCCGCTCCAAGCGGGTCGGACGTTGGATCGAACAGCGTCAGTATTCTCTGTTTCTGGTATTCCCGCAGCACAAACAGCCAGAGCACCGGGAACATCGATAAGGCGAGAAAAATGCCCGTGAAGATCAACTTCCAACTGAGCCCTGCCAGAAAAACAACAAAAATACCTGATGCTGCAATCAACAATGCTGTGCCCAAATCCGGTTGCTGAGCGACCAGCGCTACGGGAATTGCCAGCAGGAAAATAGAGAGGAAGAGGTGGCGATACTTGGGCGGAACACCGTAACGGGAAAGGTACCAGGCCAGCATGACAGGCATGGCGATTTTCATAATTTCCGACGGCTGAAAACGGATCAAACCGGGAATGTCCAGCCAGCGTTGAGCTCCCTTGGCGCCAGTACCGAAAAAAAGCACCAGCACCAACAGCATGACACCCAGAATATAGACTGTACCACCCCACATCTGATACCAACGAGGATCAAATTGGGCAACAAAGACCATCACCACAAAGCCAATACCAAAACGTATACCCTGCCGATAGACCGATACCATATCACCGCCAGCGGCACTGTATAGTACGACCATTCCGCCGCACGCCAGAACCACCAGCGCAAGCAACAAATAGGGGTCAATGTGTAATCGATGCCAGAAGCTGGTCTGCCGGGTCAGATTGCCATCCGGTAAATGTCTGACGTATTCAGACAGATTCATCAGATGTCCCTCCGAAGCAGGAAGTAGTCCATCAATTCACGCGCAATTGGAGCCGCGACGCGAGCCCCTCCACCACCGTTTTCAACCAGAACAGTCACCGCAATTTTAGGGTCTTCGGCCGGAGCAAAGCCCATAAACCAGGCATGATCGTTGAAGTGGTCAGGAACATCGCCGATGGGCACACCCTCGGCATCGCGCTGAATCCGAATGACCTGAGCAGTACCGGTCTTCCCGGCAATTCGATAAGGGGCATCGAAACCAATACCCCGAGCAGTACCCTTGGCGCCGTGTACCACTTCGACCATGGCACGATGCATGCGATCCCAGTCGGCTTCGTCCCTGAGCTGAACATCGGGGAGTGGAGGAGACATATTTTCCAGCAAAGAGGGATCCGAGCTGTCTTTCAACAGCCGCGGTGTTACCCACTTGCCTTTGTTCGCCATGACTGTTGTTGCGATGGCCACCTGCATGGGTGTCACCAGCATGTAGCCCTGGCCAATGCTCAAATTGATGGTATCGCCCGCATACCAGGAGAATCCGTGACGTTCCCGCTTCCACTCTCTACTCGGATTGATGCCAGCCGCAGAGTTGAATACATCTGCGGTGGTAATTTTCCCAAAGCCAAATTGATTGTAGATGTCATGAATTCGATCGACCGTCATCTTGTAGCCGAGCTCATAAAAGTAAACATCGCTCGACTCGGCCACCGCCGCGATCATGTTTACCAACCCATGACCACTGCGCCGCCAGTTGTAAAAAATATTGTCATCATTGGGCAACTGAAACCAACCCGGGTCAAGAATTCGATCGGTCCAGGTGATTGTTCCATCATTGATCGCCCCCAGTCCCATAATGGGCTTTAACGTCGAGGCTGGAGGATACAAACCTCGTACAGCTCGGTTCAAGAAAGGTTTATCTTCAGAATCGCGCATTTCATTGAACAACGAGGTAGGAAACCCGGAAACGTAAAGATTGGGATCGAAACCTGGCCGGCTTACCAGCGAAAGGATTCCCCCGGTTTCGGTGTCTATGGCGATGATGGCACCGCGCTGGTCTCCCAACAACTCCATCGCTTTTTCTTGCATGCGTCGATCAAGAAATAAATGCAGATCGGCACCGGGTTGGGGAGCCTGTTTCTCTATGACTCGCAATATTCGTCCACGGGCATTGGTCTCTACGCGCTGAAAACCAGGTTTGCCCAACAGAGCCTGCTCATACTGTCTCTCAATCCCCTGTTTGCCGATAAAGCGAGTACCGGCATAGAGGCCGCGGTCCAGATCACGCAATTCCGCTTCATTGATTCGACCTACGTATCCCAATGCATGTGAAAAAGCATCGGCATAGGGATACTGGCGAATCAATTCTGCCTCCACGTGAATGCCTTCCAGAAAGACCCGGTTGGCCGCCAGAACGGCGATTTCCTCTTCGTCCAAACGCAGCTTAAGAGGAATGGGTTCAAAGGGTCGACGCAACGCAGACAGGCGTTGATAGAAACGGCGGATGTGCTCATCGTTCAGTTCGATCATGCCCGACAAGCTGTCAAAGAGTGCATTCAGATCCGGCGTGCGCTCGACCACGACACTGAGGGTGTAGGTGGGCAGATTATGGGCCAGCAACTCGCCATTACGATCATAAATCAGCCCGCGAATCGGCGGAATGGGAAGCACTTCCAGCCTGTTGCGTTCCGATTGTGCTTCGTGACGGGCATTATCGACCAGTTGCAGAAAAGCCAGTCGGGTGATCAGCAGCAACACCAGAACCGCCAGAATCACAAAAGCAGCCGACATGCGGCGCATAAACAGTCGACGTTCCTGCTCGCGGTTATTCAGCGAACCATTATTCATAGTGCGGGCAACTTCATTCGATCAACTTCCGCCAGATACAGACACCTCACCAGGAGTGAGTCACCTGGATCATCATTCCTACTTATGGTATGGGTGATGCTGGGTGATCGTCCATGCTCTATACACTTGCTCTACAAGCAATACACGAACCAGTGGGTGTGGCAAGGTCAGGTTGGACAACGACCAGCGTTGATCTGCCCGTGACAGGCATCGCGGGTCGAGCCCATCAGGGCCACCGATCAGAATGGCCAGATCACGCGCTTGAAGGCGCCATTGCTCCAGTTGCTCGGCCAGGTTTTCGGTCGACCAGGCCTTGCCACCAAGGTCCAGCGCCACCACCCAGTCGGTCTCCTTGATGGTGGCAAGCATCGATTCACCTTCTTGCCGCATGGCCACCTCGGCCGAGGCATTGCGACCTCTATTACCAAGCGCTATGGGCTGCCACTCCAGCGGCAGATCTCGCGGCAAGCGTTTGCTGTATTCCGCCACCGCCTCATTGACCCAGGCAGGCATTTTTGGCCCAACGGCAATAATGCGCAGTTTCATGCCGAGCTCAATCGCCCTGAGCTTCTGCCTGATTGGGGCTGGCGCCTGACCAGAGCCGTTCAAGATCATAGTAGGCGCGCGTTTCCGGCATCATCACGTGCAGTACCAGATCGGTGAAATCCAGCAGCACCCAATCGGAATCCGTACCGCCTTCCTGAGCCTGTGGCTGAAAACCCTGCTTCTTGAGATCTTCTGCGACACTGCTGATGATGGCTGAAAGATGCCGTTTCGACGTGCCAGAGGCAACGACCAGAGTGTCCATCAGATTGGTCTTGTCGGTGACATCGATGACGTTGATGTCCTGTGCCTTGATGTTTTCCAGTGCTTCCACTACAGCCGTTATCAGGCCTTCGGGTTGTGCGTTCCGGGATGTTGTTTCAGTCATTAAGGGTTCCAATACAAATGAATGAGCTCACGACTCCTGATAGAGGTGATGCTGCTGAATATAGTTGAAAATAGCTGTCGGTGTGTCTTCACGCCAATAGCCAGGGTTGACCCGCCGCAATTGGCTCGAGGCGAGGTCGGAATCACTGCTTGGGCCTGCCAACCAGAGGCCTGCGGATTGCTGTTGAAACTCACTGAGCGAGTCTACTGCCCGCAGCGGCAAGGCGGTGTCTTTAACCCGATCGTGGCCGCGCCCAAACACCCAGAAATGGGTCTGGGTCATCAGTTCCTGAGCCCCTTCCCAGCGCGGCAAAGAGGCGAAAGAGTCCGCGCCCATAACAAAAACAGGCTGCCACTGAGGGTACTCCAGACGCAGAGCCTTGAGTGTATCGACGGTGTAACTCGGCCCCGGGCGATCCAGCTCCTGGCGGTCCACTACCAGTCTATCGCCCTGATTCTGGTCGTCTATCCAGGCCTCGAGCATCGCCAAACGCTGCTCGGCACTGGCGCTGGCGGCCCCTTTCAGCGCCGGTATCTGGCAGGGCACGAGCCGAAGCTGATCCACTTCAGGTTCCGCCAGTACTGCTTGACACAATCTTTCATGAGCGCGGTGGAACGGATCAAAGGTGCCACCAAAGATCGCCATCAATGGCTTGTGGGTTGCTTTACTCACGAATATGACCGTCACCAAAAACTATGTACTTCTGAGAGGTCAGCCCTTCGAGCCCAACAGGCCCGCGCGCATGAATCTTGTCGGTCGAAATACCAATTTCCGCACCCAGACCATACTCGAAACCATCGGCAAAGCGCGTAGACGCATTGACAATAACGGAAGCAGAGTCCACTGCGGTCAGAAAGCGCCGAGCTTTACTGTAATTTTCAGTGACAATGCTGTCGGTGTGATGACTGCCGTAACGGTTGATGTGCTCTATGGCTTCATCCATGTCATTGACAATACGAATGGACAGGACTGGCGCCAGATACTCGGTCTGCCAGTCATCGTCCGTCGCAAAGGTACATCCCAGCAGTGCTTGCGTCTGTTCACAGCCGCGCAATTCAACACCGATGTCCTGAAAAGCCTCCGCCAGGGGCAATAACAACTCGACCGCACGCGACTGCGCCACCAGGAGGGTTTCCATGGCATTACAGACGCCGTAGCGATGGGTTTTGGCATTGATGGCAATGGCTTGCGCCTTGACCGCATCGGCGTCGTCGTCGAGATAGACGTGACAGATACCGTCCAGATGCTTGATCACGGGAATGCGAGACTCCCGGGAGATGCGTTCAATCAGCCCTTTGCCGCCGCGTGGCACGATGACATCCACATGCTCGGTTGCGGTAATCAGGGCACCGACAGCGGCACGATCGGCCGTTTCAACCACCTGCACCACGGTCTCGGGTAGCCCAGCTTTGCCGAGCCCTTCACGAACACAAACCGCCAGTGCCTGATTGGAGCGTAACGCCTCACTGCCACCGCGCAGGATGACGGCATTCCCCGACTTGATGCACAGGCTGGCCGCCTCGATGGTGACGTTAGGACGAGACTCGTAAATAATGCCAATAACGCCGAGTGGCACCCGCATTTTCCCGACCTGAATACCGGATGGGCGGTAGTTCATATCGGTGATGGCGCCGATGGGGTCTGGCAATGCCGCCACCTGATGTAAGCCTTCGATCATGGCATCTATGCGGGCATCAGTCAGTTCGAGGCGGTCCAGCATGGCCGGCTCCAGCCCTTTCTCACGGCCCGCTGAGAGATCTTCCGCATTGGCGGCTTGCAGCGCAGGGCGCGCCGCATTGATCGCTTCTGCAGTGGCAATCAGAGCCTGATTCTTGATGCCTGTACTGGCAACGCTCAACTGCGTTGCAGCTCTTCGAGCGGCCTCGCCCAGCTGCTGCATGTATTGGCTTACATCCATCCGTTATACTCATCTTGTATTGATCGGGGGCCGATTATAGCGGCTCAACCGGGTGGACACCAACGATTGACCGAAAGGAGTTGCGCTCAAACCATGATCGAGGCATTGGGCACTCAACCCTGGTGGATATTGACCGCCATTGCAGCTGTGGCTTTTCTGGAATCCTTTGCCCTCATTGGATTGCTGCTGCCCGGTGTGGTGATGCTGTTTACCCTGGCGGCCCTGGCCGGGAATCTGGATCTGTTTTTACCGGCAGTTCTGGTTGCTGCTGCCCTGGGTGCCTGCGCTGGCGACATCAGCAGCTATTTCATCGGCCGCTGGCTACAACCAAGAATCGCTCATTGGCGCTGGTTTGAGCGCCATCAGACGGTGCTGGAGCAGGGCCACTGGTTTTTTGTCCGCTGGGGTTGGCTTGGGGTCGCCGTAGGGCGCTTTATCGGCCCTATCCGTCCGGTTATCCCCCTGGTGGCCGGGACGCTGGCCATGCCGGCCCGATTGTTTATCAGCGTCAGTCTGGTTTCGGTCATGGTCTGGGCGCCAGCCTATATTCTGCCTGGCTACCTGACCGGTGAAGTGGTCGGGCTACTGGAGCAACGCAGCCTATCCGACCGAACTCTGGCTGCAACAGCCCTGGCGGGCGGCCTGATTCTGTTGGCTGGACTGACCATATATCACCACATGCACCCTGATCATCCCAGAACGGCTCGGCTGTTGCCCTTTATTCGAACCTTTCCACCGGACTTCCCCTTTGCCTCCCTGGCGCTGGCGTTGCTGGCACTCATCGTTCTCCTCTGGCTGAGACTGGCTAGCCCCCTGGTATGGGATGGCCTGCTGCTGGAAGGTAGCTCACTCTGGCGCGACAGTGGCCTCACCCCCTGGGTCGAGCGGGTGCGACATTTGAGCGCCCCTGCCCTGTTGCTATTGATCACCTTGACCACTGCCCTTTGGCTGTGGCTGAGGGGACATCATATGGCCAGCCTGCATTGGCTACTTCTGCTTGGGCTCTTTAGCCTGGTGGCTGGCCTGCTGGATTCCGGCTCCTTGAGCGCCCTGGTTGATCAATCGTCGGCTCGGAACTCATTGACCCTTCTGGCGATGGCAGAAACCACAACCTTTGTGCTGTGCCTCGGCTTGCTCAGCGCCTTTTTCAATGAAGGCCGCCCTGCCAACCGTCGTTGGCAGCTGTACTTGCCTGCCGGGGTGCTGATGGTGTTGATGGGTTTGTCTGGCTTATGGCTCGGCCTATACCAACTCAGTGACGCCCTTGCGGCCATGAGTCTGGCTCTGCTGATCAGCGCCCTGACCCGTGTCAGCTACACCAGCCTCAGCCCAAAACGCCTCAACCTGGATCACAGTGCTGCTTTTATCACGCTGATTGGGGTAGTGGCTGTCAGCTTTCTTGTGCTGACGACTGGCCTGCCAACTCACTGAGCATGGCATCCAGCAGCCGACAGCGTTGCAGAAAATTGTCTTCGGCCAACAGTGCCAACCGGGACCGACTCTCCAACGGCAACCAGACCATCAGTTGATGCACAGCGGCCCTGGGCTCTTCTAGATCGGTTCCGGGCTGGCTGACAAGGTAGGGGTGTTGCAATAGGGCATCCAGAACGGGCTGATAATGCTCCAGCCAATCCTGTTCCTCCTCGATTTGAACAGGGCTTTCTTGCAAAACCTGGGGCCTGCCCCACCAGAGCCCGGTGTCGTCCTTGTTCAAATGGTTCACCTTCACCCTCTGCTCACCCAGCACCGTTATGCCCAACAGGCCATTCTCGAGGTGGCCGAAATCGATGATCCGGCCATAACAACCATAAATATTGGTGCTGTCTTTCGGGTCCGTCAGGGTGACGACAAAGCCGCTCTCTTCTCGCGTACAACGTGACACCATCATCAGATAGCGCGGTTCAAAAATTTGCAAAGGCAACGTGGCAGAAGGCAATAACAAGGAACCCAGCGGAAACACCGGTACAGGTTCGGGAACTCCGGACGATGAAGCGTCGAGGTGTTTCATGGCAAAACTCCTGAAATCAACAACCCAGTCAGGACGAAAGTGCCCCCGGGTTCAATGACTTACAGTACGGGCCACCCGTTCAGGCGGTTTCATCCAGTACCGCAAATGACATGAACACCAGCACAAAGAACCCACCCACCACCACTGGAGGGTATGGCACACAGAGCAAGATCAACCCGCCCAGGCACCATAATCGTCGCACGGCGGCAAGCCTGGCATGGTGCCGGGCCGTTGTCACCCGACGGGTAGCATCGGTCTCAGGCAAGCGCCAGAACAACCACCAGCGTAACAAACCCAAGCTCAAAATATAGGCCATGCTTTGCTCCCAAGAGGTTCCTGTTTTATAACTGTAGACCATGGAACCCAGAACAAAGTGAAGAACTGTAAAGCACTGAGAGAGGCCTGATATCGTAAGGGCGTGTGTTAAGTGGGTAGGAAACCGAGAGAATCAGCGGGAGTGGTGACGGGACTGCAACTGCCAATTAGCCAGGGCTTCCGCCCCTATCGCCGCTGAGGCAATCCACTCAGTGACCGGCGCCTGGTTCAACGGCAACTCCTTTGGCAACAGATACCAGCGGTCATATACCCGCCCCTGAGACACCCAGTGCCGATCGCCGCAGATGGCCTCCATCTCGGCCTGTAAATCGGTGTCCGTGGCACGGATGCCGACTGCGCCATCCTGGGTTACTACCAGGGATTTCTGACCACGAACACGCACAACCAGTTCACCAAAATAATCCAGAATTTCGGGTTCTAGCGTGTTCGGGATGAACTGTAACAAGAAATGAACCAGACGTGATCGATCAACATATTCCATGTCTACTTCCTTGTGTGGTCACGCCGACGGTTAATACTCTGAGAGTAAAACAGTATGGCAGCTACGATAGCAGAGCGCTTTGCGTTAGCAAAGAACCGGATGTCACCAGAGAGAAAAAAACGCCCGGATTGCGCCGGGAAGCGAGTCTCCCTAAAATGCCTCAATCAAATTTCGCTGCGGGCGAACCATCGTGAGTATCAATAGTGAAAGCCTGAGATTCATCCTGGGCATAAAAGTGAAGCAGTATCGGCAGCAGGCCGGCTTTTCACTGAAACAACTGGCGGAGCGTACCTCGCTGTCGATTTCCTATCTGAGTGAAATCGAAAAAGGCAAGAAATACCCCAAACCAGAGAAGATCATCGCCCTGGCCGAGGCATTGAGCGTCAGTTTTGACGAACTGGTCTCGTTGCAACTGGATGAAGAACTGAACCCCATCACGGCGCTGCTCAACTCGCCACTGTTCAAGGACTTGCCGCTGCAGCAGTTCGGTATTGGTCTGTCCGACCTGTTCGACCTGGTCAACGACTCACCCAGCAAGGCGGGCGCCTTTGTCAGAACCCTGCTGGAGATCAGCCGGGGTTACGACATGCAGGTAGAACACTTTCTGTTCGCCTCATTGCGCTCCCTGCAAAAAATGCATTTGAACTACTTCGAAGAAATTGAAGGCGAAGTGCAGCGTTTTCGTGACCAATACCAACTGGATCTGCAACAACCGCTGAAGCTGGAGACTCTGACCAGCCTGCTGCGCAAGGAGTTTGGTTGTGAAATTGTCCACGACGACTTCAGCACCGAACCCGACCTGAAATCCTTGCGTTCCATCTGCGTCTCGCCACGACGCTTTGTAGTCAACGCTCGTCTGGGGACACAGCAACAGAAATTCGTGCTCGCCAAGGAACTTGGCTACCGCTTTATGGCCTTGACTGAAAGAGCGCTGACCTCCTCCTGGATCAAGGTTGAATCCTTCGACCAGGTGTACAACAACTTCAAGGCCTCCTATTTCGCCAGCGCCCTGTTGATTCCCGAATCACTCTTGCTCGATGACTTGAAGCAGTGGCTCGCTACGCCGGTATTTCAGGGCGAGCGGTTAAACGAACTGATCGACCGCTACGACGCAACGCCCGAAATGTTCCTGTACCGCATGTCGCAACTGATGCCACACCACTTCGGGCTGCACAAAATGCATTACATGCGCCTGCACAACGACGTCGGTGTAGATACCTTTGAAATCGCCAAGGAACTCAACACCACCACCGTCTTTACCCCCCGCGGCATAGGCCCAAGTGAGCACCACTGTCGGCGCTGGGTATCGATCGCCTTATTGAAAGAAGCGTCCCAACGGCAGCAAGCTGGAGAGGCCGCTCATTCCGTGGTCGCCGCCCAGCGCAGCCTGTTCATTAGCCAACAAAAAACCTTCTTCAACTTCGCCGTTGTCCGCCCACGCTCACTCGGCCAAAACAGCAACACCGCCATGACCCTGGGATTTCTGATCGACGACCGCTTTAAAGAGACCGCCGCCTTCTGGCAAGATCCCGCCGTGCCAGACATGGAAGTGCACGAAACCTGTGAACGCTGCCCGCTGACCGACTGCAGCAGCCGAGCCGCTGAGCCCACCCTGCATCGCGCCCGGGAAACGCAAAAGAACCGAGAAATCGCATTGAACCACTACCTGGAAAGCCCGCAATGAATGCAACATCTCCATTGTCCGTCAAGGCGCGCATGCTGCCGGTACAACGGCTGATCATCGAAGACACCGACATCGAACAGGTAACCACTCGCCTGCAAGCCACCCTGGCCCAGGCACCCGCCCTGTTCCGCCAGGCACCCGTTGCACTCGACGTCGGCAAAGTAGCAACCGAACTCAACGAAGCCTGGTTGAAAGACCTGCTCACTCTCGCCAAAGCCCAACAACTGATCGTCTTCGCCCTCGCCGGCCCTAAAGCCGAACTCGCCCCCTGGTGCGAACAGTTCCAACTTGCCTGGCTCGACGACAAGGACAGAGGCAGCCCGAGCAAATCACAAAAAGCCCACCGCCTCGACACCCAGGTCATCACCCAACCGGTGCGCTCCGGCCAGCAAATCTACGCCCGCGGCGCCAACCTCCTGGTCATGAGCCAGGTCAGCTCTGGCGCAGAAATCATCGCCGACGGCAGCATTCACGTCTTCGGAGCCCTGCGCGGACGCGCCATGGCCGGCGTGCAAGGCCTCGACACCGCAGAAATCGTCTGCCAACAAATGGACGCCGACCTTGTCGCCATAGCCGGCACCTACCGAGTCCGCGACGACATGCCGGAACAAACCTCCAGAGCCGCCCGAATCTACCTCAATGACGACCAGTTGGTGATTGATCACTATTCCTGAAACTGAAAGTAAAGTTCTGATGTAAATGTTGTCGCAATTAAAGCGACGGATGCTGGTAGTGCCTCTGCGGTCTAGTCTACATGGACGGATTGAGTGGGCGGCACCCCGCACGACCCCGCAGAGGGACTTCCAGTAGCCGTTGCGGACCAGAGTCGTCATATCAAGATAAGGATAAAGCAGCTATCCACGGCGCTTAGATTGCACCGCCAACCGCAAACACGTCATAATCGGCGCTTCGAGCCATCGGGTAAAGGAAGGACAGTCACTTGGCAAAAATCATCGTTATTACATCCGGCAAAGGCGGCGTCGGCAAAACCACGTCCAGCGCAGCCATCAGTATGGGTCTGGCATTACGCGGCCATCGCACCGTCGTCATCGATTTTGATATCGGTTTGCGCAACCTCGACATCATCATGAACTGCGAACGTCGCGTCGTCTTCGACTTCGTCAACGTCATCCAGAAAGAAGCCTCCTTGAACCAGGCACTGATCAAGGACAAACGCTGCGAGAATCTTTACATCCTGCCGGCCTCCCAGACGCGAGACAAGGACGCCCTGACCAAAGAAGGCGTCAAAACCGTACTGGATGACCTGGCCGAACAGTTCGAATACATCGTTTGTGACTCCCCGGCCGGCATTGAACAGGGTGCGCAAATGGCACTCTACTACGCCGACGAAGCCATCGTCGTCACCAACCCGGAAGTCTCCTCGGTACGCGATTCCGACCGCATACTCGGCATACTGCACAGCAAGAGCCACCGTGCAGAAACCGGTCAGCCGCCGGTACGTGAGCACTTGCTCATCACCCGCTATGACCCGGCCAGGGTTGAGCGCGGCGACATGCTGAACATTTCGGACATCGAGGAAATCCTCGCCATTCCGCTGCTCGGCGTGATCCCGGAAAGCCAGGCCGTGCTGAATGCCTCCAACAAGGGTATTCCCGTTGTGCTGGACGAGAAGAGCGATGCCGGTCAGGCCTACATGGATGCGGTGGCGCGCTTTATGGGTGAAGACAAACCCCACCGTTTTCTGGAAGCGCAGCGCAAAGGCTTCCTGCAACGTGTCTTTGGAGGTTGATATGTCCTTTTTCGACCTGTTCAAAAGCAAGGAGACTGACCGCTCTGCCAGTATTGCCAAGGAGCGCTTGAAGGTCATCGTCGCGCACGAACGCAACCAGCGTAATGCCCCGGACTATTTGCCAGCGCTGCAACGCGACATCATGGATGTGATTCGCAAATACGTCGACATCGACCAGGATCAACTCCAGGTCGACCTCAACGACGATGGCAACTGCTCTGTATTGGAAGTGAACGTTAACTTGCCCAAGTAAAAAAATCGGGGCCAGCCCATGGCCCCCTCCTCAGGCGTCTGTCATGACGCGTGTCAACTCCTCGAATAACATAACCTGCTAATATTCAGGATTCGGCCCGCTGGCCGATATCAGTACCACCTTATTGGTAATCGGTGAAAGGACCTTCTATTCATGACGCAACGCAGCACCTCAACAGAACACCTAAACAACACCATTCAATTGCGTAAGGCGCACCCGCTCTATTCCATCAATAATCTGATGCTGGCCATGATTATGGTGTTTCTGATCGCTGCTTTGGTCATAACAGCACAAGCCTATCGAGGCTTGTCGCAACAACTGGATGCCTACCAGCTCAATTACAACAATCGAATGGTGCCACTGTCGGAAGTACAAAACATCGGCGGGTTGTTGGACGTGATGCGCAGCGAGCTATTGCTGTCTCTGCAGCACGACAATGCCAACCCTTTTGCAGACCTGCACGACCATCCGACCTCATTGCATACGGACAGAGTCATGGCCAGCCTGACAGAGGTAGAGCAGCTGTGGCAATCCTTTGGAACAGCACCCAGAGGGCCTTTAGCCGCGCGCCTGGCCAATGACTTCGAACTGGCGCTGAATCAACTCGTAAATGACCAGATCCGGCCGATCGTAACCATGATCAACAACGATGAATTCCTGGCTGGCAACCGGCGCATCATTTTTGATATGAATCCCTTGTTTGCGCAAACTCGGCAAGCCCAGGAAGCATTGGTGAATCGACTGCTGGAAGGCGCCCGGGAATCTTATGAAGGCATGCAGCTTATATCCAGTAGACTCACTCTGGTCCTGATCCTGTCCAGCGTGCTCGGTATTCTCATTCCGGTCATCCTCGCCATATTCATCCTTCGAAACCTGCGAGAAGGCATCGGCCGTGTAACCCGAATGGCCGCCAAAATGGCCAATGGCGACTTACGACCTTTCCATCAACAAACAGACGACAAAACCGAGCTGGGTGTTATCTATGCGGCCTTTACCAGCGCACGAGATCGGCTGCGCGACACCATGGCCCAGCTGTTGACCACGACACAATCCTTGAGCGAATTGGCACAGGAAAGCACCCGTGCAGCGCAGAGTGCCAGTGAGTACGTTGACAACCAGAAACAGGAAACCGATATGGTTGCGACGGCCATGCACGAAATGAACGTTGCCGTACACGAAGTCGCACAAAACACCGAGATGGCCGCCAGCAATGCGTCTCAGGCAGACCAACAGGCCAAAGACGGCCAAGTCGTTGTTGCCGACAGTGTCCGCTCCATGGAGTCTCTTGCCAGCGATGTGGAAAAAGCGGTCAAGGTCGTGGAACACCTGGTAGACGATGCCAATGCCATCGGCTCCATCGTCAATGTCATCAGTGGTATTGCAGAACAAACCAATTTACTGGCGCTGAATGCGGCCATTGAAGCAGCCCGAGCCGGCGAGCAGGGCCGGGGTTTTGCAGTGGTGGCTGATGAAGTTCGACAACTGGCCAGCCGAACACAAGAATCCACCCGACAGATCAACGAGATGATTTCCAGGCTTCAGGGGTCTGTTCAGAATGCCTCCGCTGTCATGAATGTCAGTCATGATCAGGCTCAGGAAGTCATGGAGAAAGCGGCTCGGGCTGACGAAGCGTTGAACGAAATCACCCGGTTAATTTCAGAAATCAACGACATGAACATGCAAATTGCCAGTACAACCGAAGAACAGGGCAAGGTGACCGAAGAAATGAACCAGAACATCACCCGCATCAACCAGGCGGCGGATCAGACGGCACAAGCTTCATCACAATCCGCCCAGAGTAGCGAACAAACACTCACACTGATTCACCAACTGCAAGCCAACGCCCGATCGTTCAAGGTCGACTAAGACCTGTGCAAGCTGCTGCCGGGAAAGCGCAAGGGGCAGCCCAGGTGACCCAACTGGTGATCCACCATACCGCGTGCCTTGAATTGGGGGTGTTGCAGCGCTTCGGCCAGTGTCAGCACCGGCTCAACACAGCAATCGCTCTCAAGCCGCGCCAGCCAGACGGCTCTCGTCTGGCTGGCAAACAATTCCGCCAGATCAAAGCGCAATGAGTGTTGTGATTCGGCGGACACATCCAAAAAGCGCGGTACCCACTCTGCCTTGCCCAGTCCCTGACAGAGCGCCTGAATAAACTTGGGCTCCAGACCACCGACGGCCAGCCAAAGATCATCGGCACAGCGGTAGTAATCGTAAAAGAGCCCGCCGTTGAGCCAGCCGGATTGCGGCGTTGGGCCAGGTTTGCCCGCCAGTACCTGGGGGGCCTCCATGGCATTGAGCGCCAGCATTGCATCGGCCATGGCGACATCCAGGTATTGGCCAAGGCCCGTCTGGTGCCGCTCGTTCAGCGCCGCAAGAATGGCGATGACCGCATGCAATGAACCGCCGGCCAGGTCTGCTACTGGTGTTGCGGTCAATACCGGGTGTTCGCTGCCGCCGTAGGAGGCGACGCCGGTAAGCGCCTGATAGTTGATGTCGTGCCCTGCCCGGTCTTTCAGCGGCCCAGTCTGGCCGTAGCCGGTCAGAGAGCAATAGATCAAGGCCGGGAAGTCGGCTTGCAGGTCGTCGTAGCCCAGGCCGAAACGGCCCATCACCCCCGGACGAAACTGCTCAAGCACAATATCGTAGTCCGCGAGCAGTTCGCGTACCTGACTGCTTACCTCGGGCTGCGTCAAATCCAGCAACAGGCGCTGTTTGCCGCCGTTCAGATAGTCATCAATGGCCGGAAACTGTTGCATCAGGTCCGGTCGACTGGGCGAAACGATGCGCAGTACCTCAGCGCCCATTTCGCTGAGCAGGTGGGTCGCATAGGGCCCTGGCAACAGCGTGCTGAAGTCGAGAATCTTCAAACCCGTCAGCGGGCCCATCAGCCATCCTCCAGCAGTGAGCGGCCAATGATCAGTTTCATGATCTCGTTGGTACCGGCATAGATGCGTTGCACCCGAGCATCGGCCCAGGCACGGGCGACCGGGTATTCCCACATATAGCCGTAACCGCCGTGCAGTTGCACGCAGTCGTCAGCCACCTTGCATTGCAGGTCGGTCGACAGGTATTTGGCTTTGGCCGCCATGACGGCATCCAGTTGGCCATCGATGTGCCAGGCCAGGCACTGGTCGATAAAGACGCGCATCATGGTCAGTTCGCTGTCGAGTTCGGCCAGTTTAAACTGGGTGTTCTGAAAGGCCGCTATGGGCTTGCCAAAGGCCTGTCTTTCTCGGGTGTAATTCAGGGTTTCAGCCAGTACGGCCTCGGCATGAGCGACCGCATTGATGGCAACACTCAAGCGCTCCTGCGGCAGTTCCTGCATCAGGTATTTGAGCCCGGCACCGCGCTCACCGAGCAGTGCCTCGCCTGGCAAGTGGACCGAATCAAAGAACAGTTCGGAGGTATCCTGCGCCTTGAGCCCGACCTTTTTCAGGTTCTTGCCTTTGCTGAAACCGGCCGTACCCGCATCAAGCAGAAAGAGGCTGAAGCCTCTGGAGCCTGCATCCGGGTCGGTTTTGGCGACGACGATCACGAGATCAGCATTCTGGCCGTTGGTGATAAAGGTCTTGGCGCCGTTCAACAACCAGCCGTCGCCATCGGGCACGGCCGTGGTTTGAATGCCCTGGAGGTTGGAGCCGGTGCCGGGTTCGGTCATGGCGATGGCGGTAATGCATTCGCCGCGCACCATGGCCGGCAGGTACTGCTCCTTTTGGGCATCGGAACCATAGTGCAGGATGTAGGGCGCAACGATGTCGGAATGCAGACCAAAACCGATGCCGGTGAGCCCCAGTCGCATAATGGCTTCATCCACCAGGGCGTTGTAGCGGAAGTCGGCGCCCACACCGCCATAAGCCTCGGGCACGTTCGGGCACAGCAGCCCCTGCTCGCCAGCCTTGAGCCAGAGGGCCCGGTCCACCACTCCGGCTTCTTCCCAGGCCTCGCGATGAGGCACCGCCTCGGCCTTTAAAAACTGCATGACGGCGTCGGCAAACAACTGCAGTTCTGCATCAAAGAGGGTGCGTTCGGGTCGGTTCATGAGTTTGACTCCATGATGTTTTTATCTTTGAACGGCTCGCCGCTGGCTGCGCGTTTGATCAGGCTCGCCGGGGGTTCAAACCGGCTGCCGTAACGCTCGGCGAGTATCTGAGCGCGCGCGGCAAAGGCCGAGAGGCCGCTCTGGTTGATGAATTGCAGTACCCCACCGGTCCAGGCGGGGTAGCCCAGACCAAAAATCGAGCCGATATCGGCCTCGGCGACGCTGTTGAGCACGCCTTCATCCAGAATGCGCACTGTTTCCAGTGCCTGCACATAGAGCAGGCGGTCTTTCAGGTCAGCCAGGGGCGCCTCAACCGGTGCCTGTTCCAGCGCCTCTAAAAGGCCTGGCCAGAGTCGCTTTTTGGCTCCCTCGGGGTAATCGTAAAAACCGGCACCGGCGCTACGGCCAGTGCGCTGCAGCGCCAGCATTCGGTCAAGCACCCTATCACCCGGTCGCTCGACTACTTCCTGCCCCTCAGCCTGCTGGTCGGCCCTGGTCTGATCTCGTACCTGTTGCAGCAGCGTCAAGGAGACTTCATCCATCACCGCCAGTGGGCCGACCGGAAAGCCGGCCAGCCAGGCCGCGTTTTCGATCTTTGCCGGGGCAATGCCCTCGGCCAGCATGGCCAGGCCTTCATAGGTATAGGTGCCGAATACCCGAGATGTAAAAAAGCCACGGCCGTCGTTGACGACGATGGGCGTTTTACCCAGGCGCTGCACCAGATCGTAGGCGCGCGCCAGTCCAGCCTCGTCACTGTCTTTGCCGCGGATGATTTCCACCAGCGGCATCTTCTCGACCGGCGAGAAAAAATGCAGGCCGAAAAACCGGCTCGGCTCGGGTACGGCTTCGGCCAGTGAACTGATCGGCAAGGTTGAGGTATTGGAGGCCAACAGTGCACCGGGCTTGAGCACAGCCATCACCTTCTGACTGACCTCGGCCTTGAGCGCACGGTTTTCGAAAACGGCCTCGACGACCAGATCACAGTCCGCCAGAGCCTGATAGTCGTCCGTGGTGTGAATGCGCCCGAGTATCTCTTCGCCTTCAGCTTCACTGAGCCGCCCTTTGGCCATGCGCTGTTCGACCAGCCGAGTGGAATAGGCCTTGCCCTGCTCGGCGCGCTCCTGGCTGACATCCAGCAACACGACCTCAACGCCTTTGCTGGCACAGGCCCAGGCGATGCCGGCGCCCATCATGCCAGCCCCGACTATGCCCACCTTGTGAATCGGCTCTGCTTCGCCTTCTGGCCGGTTCACACCGCTCTGGAGCGCGTTTTTCTGGAAAAACAGGCTATTGATCAGGTTTTTTGCTACGCCACCCTTTGCCAATGGCAGAAAATAGCGGTTTTCTATGCGAAACGACGCCTCGATGTCGACACTGGCGCCTTCTGCGGCTGCTGCCAGCACGGCAACAGGCGCGGGGAGGCAGCCATGGGTTTTCTGCCGGATCATCGCTGGCGCTACTGACAGCATGGGTGCCAGGCGCGGGCTGTTGGGCAAGCCGCCCGGCAGTTTGAAGCCTTTTTGATCCCAGGGGGCTAGCACTTCCGGATGCTCGGCAATCCAGGCGGTTGCCGCTCCCAACAGTTCGTCCTCCGAGGCAAAGCAGCCGTCCAGCAGCCCTTGTGCGTCGGCTGCTTTGGGAGTCAGCACTTTGCCTTCGGTCAGCAGTGGCAGAGCCGCCTCCAGCCCAAGCATCCGCACCAGGCGAGAAACACCGCCAGCGGCCGGTAACAAACCCAGGCTGACCTCAGGCAATCCAAAACGCAGGCTCTCATCTGCCAATGCAAAGCGGCGACTACAAGCCAATGCCAACTCAAAGCCGCCTCCTAGTGCGGTGCCGGTCAGGCAGGCCACCACCGGTTTGTGTAAGTGTTCCAGCCGGCGCTGGCTGTGCTTGAACGAGGTCAGCAGGTCCAGCACGTCCTGCCCATTGGCATCGTTCACCTGGCTCAACAGCTTCAGGTCGCCACCGGCCAGAAAGGTCTTTTTCGCGGAACGCAGCAGCACGCCTTGTAAATCAGGCATGGCTTCCAATTCATCGAGACAACGCGCCAGGTCCTCGGCAAAGGTCACATCAATCAGGTTATAGGCCTCATTCGGCCGGTCCAGTATCACCGATACGATGCCATGGCCCTGGGGTTCAATCCGCAGTGTTTTCATTGGCTTACCCCTCCAATCGTTCGATCAGTGTTGCGATACCCATGCCACCGCCCACACACATACAGACCAGCCCATAGCGTTGCTGCCGGGCTTCCAGTTCATCCAGCACGGTGCCGATCAGCATGGCACCGGTGGCCCCCAGCGGGTGCCCCATGGCAATGGCACCGCCGTTGACGTTAACGCGTGCGGGGTCGATATCCAGTTCCTGCTGACAACGCAACACCACCGAGGCAAAGGCTTCGTTGATTTCCCAGAGGTCGATGTCCTGGGCGTTTAAACCGGCTCGAGCCAGGGCTTTTCTGGCGGCAGGTGCCGGCCCGGTCAACATAATGGTGGGCTCACTACCCACCACAGCCGTGCTGACCACTCGCGCTCGAGGTTGCCAGCCCCAGCGTTTGGCCTGGGCCTCATTGCCAACCAACACCAGGGCCGCGCCATCGGCCAGGCCCGAGGAATTACCGGCATGATGGCAGTGCTCTATTTGCGCAACCTCAGGGTATTTGGCACGGGCGACATCGTTGAAGCCCATGCCACCCAGGTTAGCGAAAGAGGGCTTCAAACCAGCCAGGCCTGCAACGTCGGTGTCCGGCCGAATAGTTTCATCCTGCGCCAGAATGGTCTGGCCGGTTGCATCCAGCACCGGCAACACTGACCGACCAAAGGCACCGCGCTGCCAGGCTGCTGCGGCCTTGTGATGGGAGGCTGCGGCATAGGCATCGAGCTCCTCGCGCGTGAAGCCCCCGAGAGTGGCGATCAGATCGGCGCCAATGCCCTGTGGCATAAAGCCGGTTCGATCGTTGGTTTCCGGGTCCAACGCCCAGGGGCCACCATCACTGAGAATAGGCACACGAGACATGCATTCAAAGCCACCGGCCACGACCAGATCCTCCCAGCCGGAGCGTACTTTCATGGCCGCCAGATTCACCGCTTCCGCGCCCGAAGCACAAAACCGGTTCAGGGTGACACCGGCAACGTCGGTATCCCAGCCGGCGTAAAGGCTGGCGATTTTCGCGACATCGCCGCCCTGATCCCCAATGGCCGACACACAGCCCAGCACGACATCATCAATGGCGGCGGTATCCACCGGGTTGCGCTCGACCAGGGCTTGCATCAGCCCGGCCACCAGTTGAATGGGTTTGACTTCATGAAGAGCACCGCCGGGCTTACCGCGCCCACGTGGGGTGCGAACGGCGTCAAAGATCAGCGCATCCGGAGTCATGACAGGCCTCTGTTAGTGATCGTTATTGTTGGTTGGGAAACAAGCCTAGTGGATGAAAGAATCGACGCCAATGACCGATATGGTCACTTTTTTTGATATATTCGATCACCCGTTACTTGAATGCTCCTTTGCCGAACCGCACCGGGGTTTTCACCCGTCCAGCCTTGAAAGGCCCGGTGAAAGGCACTGGCCTCGGAAAAGCCCAGGGTTTGAGCGATGTGATGCAGTGAGGCATCCGTCGACTTCAGCAGATAAATGGCCCGTGTCTTGCGCCATTGATCCTTCAAGCGCTGAAAGCCAGTGCCCTCCTCTCGCAAGCGGCGGCGCAACGTCGAGGCGCTCAGATTCAGCAATGTTGCGGCGGCAGTCTGGTCAAGGGCGGCAGGATGCTCATGGGTACTGAATAGATGGCGAAGCTGCTGGGCCAGTTGGTCGTGCCGCCGATAGTGCGTCAAGAGAAAAGCCGGCGCCTGGCTCAGGAATTCCGTCAGTTGTTCCACCGTGCGCTGAACCGGCAAATCCAGATAGGCAGCATTAAAATAAAAGGCACTGACGGTTTGCTCGCAAACCGGCTGACAACCATAAATCTGCGGGTACTCATCCCCATAAGGCGGTGCCACAAAGCCCAACTCAACCCGCTCCAGTTGCAGCGGAGTATCAACCAGCCAACTGAACCAGCGCCACCAGATGATCAACAGCGAATCGATAAAGACGCGTCGGTCCAGTGATGATTGATCCGTCAAAGCGACTTCCAGTCTCGCCAGCCCATGGGTTTCGGTGAACTGGATGACCAATGCCTCCGACACCAGACCATAGAACTGCGCACTGCGTTGCAGCGCACGGCGCAAGGTACCTGCCCCCAGTATGGCGTGATTGGCCATGGCAAAGGTGCCCGCCTTCATCCGCTGGGTGCTGAAACCGCCGGTTTCATCATCCATAGAGCGCCACTGCTCTCCCAGCCAGCGCCCAAAGCCCAGGCTATCGCTGCGCCCCTGCCCCGCCAAAATGGCCTCAGGCTGCAAACCGTACTCCAGCATCAAGGGTTCAACCGTCACGCCTTTGGACTGGGCCGCGAGCGCATGAGCCTGAATGATGGTGTTGGGTACAGTCGGCATGCTATTGTCCGAAATTAAAAAGGCGTCCATAGCCTATCACACAGCAACCTGCCAGAGCTCGACATCCAGGTCGCACTCCCCTGCGTAAAACCTCGACAAGTGCTATAGCCAATGCTTACCGACATCTGCGCCGGACGTATCTCTCTGGTCGCTCGAGGAAAAACCTGATGTTCCAGACCAAATCAAAAATTGCCGAGAAATCGATTCAACAAAGCACCATTGCGGTGGTGACCATTGACGACCAGAACCGCGTCATTTCGTACAACTCGGCAGCAGAAACCTTGTGGGGCTACCAGGAAACAGAGGTATTGGGCCAAAACGTCAAGATGCTGGTGCCCTCACAACACCGCAAAAACCACGACCAGTACGTCAATCGCCACCGATCAGAAGGCGACGACCGCATTGTAGGCTCCGCTGTCGAACTCGAAATTGAACGCAAGGACGGCAGCACCACCTGGATCAACATTACCTTGTCTCAGGTGAAGATTGGCAGCCGAAAATTTTACACCGCTTTCGCGCGCGACTGCTCCAAAGAGCGCGAAGAACGTTTCGCTGTGGAGCAGGTACTGGCCCAGGCCAACGACGCCGTAGTCACGATCAACGAAGAGAATCACATCATTTTCTGCAACCAGGCGGCTGTCGATCTCTGGGGCTACAGCGAGCAGGAAATGCTCGGCCAGAACGTGCGCATGCTGGTCAGTGACGAGCACAAGAGCAATCACGATGGCTACGTCAATCGTAATCGTGAAACCGGCATCAACCGCATCATCGGCAAGCCCGTTGAGTTACCTGTTCATTGCAAGAATGGTCAGCTCAAATGGGGCTTGTTTACCCTGGCGCGGGTGGTGACAGGGAAGCGTGTCTTATTCACCGCCTTCGTCAAAGATGTTACCGAAGAAGTCGAACGCCGCGATGAAATGGCCATGCTGTCTCTGGTTGCTAACGAAACCAGTAACGCGGTAGTGATCACCAACGCACAAGGCGAAATTGTCTACGTCAACAACGGCTTCACTCAAATGACCGGTTATCATCCCGACGAGGTCAAAGGGCGTATTCCAGGCAGCTTTCTGCAAGGCCCCGATACCGACCCAGAAACGGTCAAGCGCATCAGCGAAAAGCTGGCGCAGCGGGAATCCTTTTACGAGGAGATTCTTAACTACGACAACCACGACAAACCCTACTGGATTGCACTGTCCATCAACCCGGTCTTTGATGATCAGGGTAAAGTCACTCAATATGTCTCCGTTCAGGCGGACATCACCGCAACCAAACAACAGGCCAAGGACTCTTTTGACCGCCTCGGCTTGATGGACGAAGCCTTGATGGTCATAGAATGGGATGCCCAGGGTAAGCTTGCCCATTACAATGAACTGTTTGAATCACGCGCCGGCAAAAAAGACGCTGTCGCAAAAGCCAGCGCCCACATCTGGTCACAAATCGAAACGCATCGCCAACACACCAAAACTGGGCAAAGCAAACTCATCGTTAGCTTCACTGACCATCAGGGCGTAGAGCGCGCCTTCGATGCCCGCCTGAGCCAGCTGAATGACTTCGAGGGAAATGTCACCCGCTACGTGATGTTCGGAGTCGACATCACTGATCGCCAGGCCGCTGTACGTGAAACCAATCAGGCCATGCAAGAGTTGAAAACCGTCGGTGAGGAAATCGGCAACATCATCGGCAGTATTTCCGGCATTGCTGCTCAGACCAACCTGCTCGCCTTGAACGCGGCCATTGAAGCCGCCCGAGCGGGTGATGCAGGCCGTGGTTTTGCTGTGGTCGCATCGGAAGTGCGCACCCTGGCGGCCAACTCCTCTGACGCCGCCGACAAGATTTCTGGCCTGGTGGGGGTCACACGGGAGCGTATTGATCAGCTAGCAGACTCCTTGCGCAAGATAAACGATTAAACGCTTCATCGATAAGGCGTGGTCGGAGTTCACTGGCAGGGTACAAAAGGGCTCCATTTCTGTTGAGCAAACGCTCTCTAGACTCGATTCGAACTGGAGGACTTTTTCTGTTATTTGCTACATACTATGCTAATTTAAATATCAGCACGGAAAAGAGGACAAATCATGAATACTCTGGAGAAGGTGTTGTACGTTGAGGACGATCCGGATATTCGTGAAATCGCAACACTGGCACTGGGTGATATTGGTGGGTTAACGGTCAAGGTCTGCGAATCCGGCAAACAAGCCCTAAAAGAAGTGGATGCCTTTGGCCCGCAGTTGATCCTGCTGGATGTGATGATGCCAGATATGAACGGCCCAGAAACCTTACAGGCTCTACACCACCAAAATTCGGTGAGAGCATCGACCGTCGTAGCCTTTATGACGGCGAAAGTTCACTCTGATGACCTTATCAAGTATCGGGAAATGGGGGTAAATGACGTTATCGCCAAGCCATTCGATCCAATGACCCTGGCAGACGAATTGCGCAGTCTCTGGAGGCGCTTTAATGGCTAAAGCCTCTGCAGACACCATGCTTTTAGCGAGACTCACTGATCTAAAGGCAGCTTATCGAAAACGATTGCTGTTTGACCTTGAACAGATTAATCAGCTTGTAAAGGCTTGCACTCAACCACCGCACACACCAGATATGCAAGCCTTACACGCGGCCTTACACAAGCTCGCTGGCTCAGCGGGTACCTTTGGTTTCGCCGAATTGGGTCAACAAGCCCGACGGCTTGAACAAGTCGTGTCAAACGCTATCGAGGCGAGTACTCCCCCAGACAAACCCCTCGAGGTATCCGGTTGGACTAAACAACTCCAAAATGCCCTCAAGGCCGACGAAAACAGAAACGCAACACGCGGCGTTGAATCCAGCGAATTAAAAAAAGATCACAGCAAGCATCGGGTATGGCTGGTGGAGCGCGACACCATACTCGCCGACTATATTCGACAACAACTGAACACCTTTGGTTTTCAGGTAGAATACTTTATCGATTCAGAAGAGCTACTGGCTTGCGCCAAAGCACCTCCTGACCTGCTGTTGGTCGATCACCGTGCTGGCCGACGATCAGAAATACTGAAGGACCCGGAACGATACTGGCAGGATCGACTGGCAAACTTGAATTGCCCCATCGTGTTCACTGGTGCCGAAGAAGGTTTCAAGGCCAGACTCCAGGCGGTGCGCAATGGTGGCAGTGGTTATTTTGCCAAGCCTTTGGATGTGCCTCAATTGGCGGCCTATGTAGCCTCCTTGTTGCAGGAAACCCGCCTTGAACCCGAGCGGGTACTGATCGTTGAAGACGATGACGAGTTAGCCCAATACTGCCAAACTGCCCTGGTACAGGCTGGCATGGTGGTCAAATGCCTAAGCCACCCCAAAGACCTGATTCAAACAGCCAGTGACTTTGGGCCAGAGCTGGTGCTGATGGACCTCTGGTTACCTGAGGCTACAGGCGCAGAAATGGCCATGATGCTCTCGCAGACTGACCGCTGGGCACAACTGCCCATCGTCTACTTATCGGCGGAGCAAAATGCCGAGTTGCGGTCACATGCGCTATCGATGGGGGGCGATGCTTTTCTGGATAAACCCATCGACCCAGCACTGCTGGTCAAGGTATGCCGAAGCCGAGTGCGGCGTCTACGTAACCTGCAACAAGCCATGAACCGTGATGGCTTGACCGGGCTGGTTAAGCACGCAAGTTTTAAAGAAGCACTACTCAAGGAGTGGGCCTATACGCAGCGCCACCCCAGAGCCTACAGTGTGGTGATGCTAGATATTGATCATTTTAAGTCCGTCAATGATACATATGGTCACGCGGTGGGCGATCTGGTGATTGCGGCTGTCGGGACCTTACTGCGCCAGCATTTTCGCACTACTGATACCCTTGCTCGCTACGGCGGCGAGGAATTTGCTCTGATATTACCGGACTGCACCTCAAGCAAGGCAGCAGAACTGGTCAATGGCCTGCGCACCGCGTTTCAGGCCATTCAGTTCCTGGATGGCGACACCTCCTTTTCCTGCACCCTATCTGCAGGCGTCGCAGATAATCTGAGATTTCCTGATGAACCGGCCGAGGGGCTGCTCGAACAGGCTGACCAGGCTCTGTATCAGGCCAAAAATGACGGCAGGAATCGCGTTTGCTTAAGTGCAAATGAATCCGTTTTGAAGTAAGGCGATCATCATGAAAATACTGCCAATACCCGAGGGACATGCCAGCAACAGGATGGACCTGTAAATTGCAGTAGCGCCAACAGTGACAGTGGCGAGTTTTTTATTCTACTACCCAAGGAATCTGTTGAATGAATATGCCATTGAGCCTAAGAGTAATACTACTCGTGCTCCTTTCCATCGGCACATTAATCGGTGGCATACTGCTGACCGTCTATCAATTGGAAATAGCCAATTACGAGGAAGTGGTCACAGACCGCAATGTCGCAGAGCTAAATCGACTCTCCACTGAACTTGAACTCACCCAACAGCAACGGGTGCTGGGATTGGAAGCTTTTGCGTCTCGTTTGCTCAACGATGACGGTGATTTGCGCTCCATCCAGTCCCTGCAAAACCTGTTGCAACAGCCATCTGTTGCCAATGACCTTTTCCCTGATGGCTTACTGGTGTTCGATGCCAATGCGACCGCCATCGCTGAAAGTATATACGCGCCAAATCGCCTGGGCACGAACTACGCCGATCGTCCTCATTTTCGTCGTGCTGCAGAAACCAAAGCGGCAGTGATCTCTGAACCTATTTTAGGGAGAGTTACCGGCTTGCCGCTGCTCTCTTATCTGCAGCCAGTGCTGTCTACTGAAGGAGAGATCATCGCCTATGCGGGTGGGTTGCTAGACTTGGCCAGTACACCACTGCTGCGCGAAGATGGCCTCGCAGACAATGAAGTCAGCACAACTTCCTTGATCATTGACCCTCAACATCGCATGTTTGTTTCGATGCGAGAGCGTTTTGATCAGCCTGTCCCCCTTCCTGAAGCAGGTGTAGACGCTCTGATAGATGCCGCACTCACACTCGCTCCCCCTGGTACGATGGTCGAACACCTGGGGCAACGATACCTGGTAGCCAGCTTGCAACTCAGTTCCCCTGACTGGATCGTGTTGCGCGCCAGTCCTTACACTGAAGTAATGGCACCGGCCCGGGCATCGTTTAGACAGTTTATTCTGATCACTTTCGTTTTGTCTGGTGTCATTACAGTGTTAGCTGTCTGGATTGCCAGCAGCCTGACCAGGCCACTAGAAGAGATGACCCACCGTATTGACGCAATGGCGGACGCCGGACGCATCAGTGATGACTTTCATGAATCCGGCGGTGTTGAGGTGCAGGCACTGGCACGCGCCATGAATCGTTTAGCAAAGGAACAGAATGCCACCAACCAGGCGGTGATCAAAACCGAGCGTTTTTTAAACAATGTCATGACCTCGGCATCGGAAATCGCCATCATCGCGACGGATATGGATGGCGTCATTACAGCCTTCAACAAGGGTGCAGAGCTGATGCTGGGCTACACGAAATCCGAAATGATCGGCAAGCAAACCCCTGCGATACTGCATGAAGATAAAGAAGTGGAGCATCGCGCCGCAGAATTGAGTGCAGAATTGGGGCGACCCATTGAAGGCTTTGATGTGTTTGTTGAAAAACCCAGGCAAGAGGGAGCAGAGAAACGCGAGTGGACCTATATAAACAAGAGTGGTCTTCATATTCCAGTTACCCTGGTCGTAACACCCATGCGGAACGAGGATGGCGATATCAACGGTTACCTCGGAATAGCCGAAGATATCACTGAACGTAAACGCCTCGACAAAATGAAAAGCGAATTCATTTCAACCGTTAGCCATGAACTGCGCACGCCGTTAACCTCTATTTCAGGGGCGCTTGGATTGTCGATTGGTGGCGGACTGGGGGATCTTCCTGAAAAAGTTAAAACGCTGCTTGAAACCGCCCAAAGAAACAGCAAACGATTAACACACCTGATCAACGACCTGCTGGATATCGAAAAAATTGCCGCCGGACAGTTGCACTTTGATATGGAAGTCCAGCCATTGCCGCCACTGATTGAGCAAGCCATTGAATCCAATAGTGAGTACGGCAGTGGCCGAGGTATCAGGCTTTCGTTGGTAGGTGAGGTACCGGAAGCGCTGGTGCGCGTTGACAGTCAGCGACTTATGCAGGTGCTGGCTAACCTGCTATCCAACGCCATCAAATTCTCACCGGATCAAGCTGAGGTAAGTATCAAGGTTGAAACAGGAGGTGACAGAGTTACGGTCAGTGTCATCGATAACGGACCCGGCATTGCTGAGTCCTTTCGTGAGAAAATATTTCAACGCTTTGCACAATCAGATGCCTCGGATACCCGGGCAAAAGGCGGCACCGGCTTAGGCCTGGCCATTTCTCGTGAGCTGGTCGAGAAAATGGGTGGGCGGATCGACTTTGAATCCATAGAAGGACAAGGGTCGCGTTTCTACGTTGAGCTGCCATTGGCAAACACCCATATCGACCACTCCGCCAACGGTTTGCCCATACAGGGCGACCATTCACCTCGTATTCTGGTCGTGGAAGATGACCCTGATGTCGCTAATCTATTGGGAATGATGCTAACCGAGGCGGATTATCAGGTAGACATCGTTTATAGTGGCGTTGACGCGCTTCAGCGCTTGCAAAATACTCACTACGACTTACTTAGCCTGGATTTGATGTTACCGGACATGAGTGGGCTGGAGATCATCCGCCAACTGCGGGAGCAGGCAGAAACCAAGGACCTGCCTATTGTCGTCGTCTCCGCGAAGATGGAAAAAGGCCATTTAGAGTTTGACGGCGACTTATCCCATATTGACTGGTTAGCCAAGCCGATTGATGAGCAACGCTTACTGAGCCTGGTGCAAGAACAAATATCAGCACATCGAGATCAGCAACCACGCGTACTGCATGTGGAAGATGATGCCGACCTGCACGCAGTGATATCTGCCATGGTCGGGAACCGGATTGACTTTACCGTGGCCCGTACACTAGACGAAGCCAAACGCGCTATACAGCGGGCCTGGTTTGACATTGTGCTGCTGGACATAGGGCTACCCGATGGTTCTGGCTGGGATCTGTTGCCCGTTATTCGCGCAGCTCAACCCGAAGCCAGAGTGATTGTTTTATCGGGAACTGATCTGACCAGGCATGAGCATGAACTGGTTGAAGCCGCCATTCTAAAGACGAGAATGTCAAAAGAGCAGTTGATCGACATGATTGGCATGAAGCTCGACAAACCTTAGTCAAATGCAGAAAATCAGCCCTCTCGCTATTCATCCTGACTTAGGCATTTCAACCATCTATTGCGCTCGAGCTCTTCGGCATACATGGGCTTGGCAGTCAAGAAGCCCTGATACTGGTTGCAGCCGAGTGCTTGCAGAAAGTCGAGTTCACGGCCTTGCTCTACGCCTTCGGCGATCACCTCCATTTCCATGGTGTGACCCAGCTGCACCATCGTTTTCAACAAGCGTGCATCGCCTGTGCTGGTCCAGTTATGGATAAAGCTTCGGTCTATCTTTAGCTTGTCGGCGTGAAAGCGATCCAGATAGCTGAGTGAAGAGTAACCAGTACCAAAGTCATCCAGAGCGAGCTGCACACCCAGTTCCCGCAGCGGTGCAAGAACGGTGTTGGCTTGTTGCCAATCGGCCAGTAATACGGTTTCTGTTATTTCCAACACGATACTGGAAGAAGGAACATTAAACTCGTCGAGAAGCGCTTTCAAATGTTCAATAAACGTCGGGCTATGGATATCCTGGGCGGACAGGTTCACCGACATGAATAAATCAGGCTGTGTTTTCTGCCAATGATGCAGCTGAGCCACGGCCTGGGTCAGTATATGTGCAGTCAACCGGGTAATAATCCCCTGCTGCTCCATCACCGGAATGAATTCGCCGGGGCCAATAACCCCTCTGACAGGATGCTGCCATCGGGCGAGAGCCTCCAAACCACAAAGCTTACCTGTCGAGACATCCAACACTGGTTGATAGGCCGCAATGAACTGGCCAAGAGATAACGCCTGATTGATCGACTGAGAAAGATCGAAACGAGACCTTTCTTCATGTTGAATCGATTCATCATAATACTGAATGACTGCGCCAGGTTGTTTTTTTGCACTGAACAAAGCCATGTCAGCCTGGTACAGAAGTTCATCGGCTGAACCCGCGTCACCGGGGCCGATTGCGACACCAGCGTCCGCCGAAAGCGAAACGCCGCAAAACGGCTCTGAGCCTCCAAGGGAATCGATACAACCAATGACCCTGTTCACCTGCTGCTCTACAGCCTTCCGGGAATCATGACAGGAAGTGAGTAGCAAAAACTCATCACTCTGCTCTCTCCCTAGCAGGTCTCCAGGCCCTAGCCCCCTACTCAGCTCCCAGGCGATTTGCTGCAAGACCTGGTCACCAAAAAAATAACCGTGCACATTGTTGATTGAGTGAAAATCACGAATATCGACCTTTAGAACCGCAAAATGATGGTGCTTGTCGCATTGTTGCAGTGCTTTTTCGACACGATGGCGGAAATGTTTCATCGTCACCAGGCCAGTCAACGTATCGGAAGACTCATGGGATTCAGGACCGGCCGAAGTATAAGGCGATGTACGGAGCGCCCTGCCACGAACAACGCGCGACCGCACCACCATGAGCAACCGCCAGGGCTCTATGGGTTTGCTGATGAATTCATCATTGGCCAGGCGAGCACTGGCCAATTGCACATCGGTGTCTGCCGTGGCAGACATAAACAGCAAGGGTATGGACGTATACTCCTCATGCTGGCGAATCAGGCGACCCAACTCGAGACCATTGCATCCGGGCATATAGATATCGAGCAATACCATTTCTGGTTTTTTTTGCTCGAGCACACTCAAGGCCGCTTCGGCATTGGTGGCGGTCCACACACTATAGCCGGCATCGGTCAACACCGACTCATACAATGCCAATAAGTCTTCATCATCGTCTACCACCAGTATTCGGTAAGGCTCAATGACAGAAAGTTTTAATTCTGAGTGCAATATTCTGTGCAGCCGCTGAGTGTCGACAGGCTTGCGCAGAAAATGATTCCCCCCGGCACGGACCGCAGCCAGACGGATGTCAAAGGATTCGTACGCCGAAATAAAGATCACGGGTAAAGGGGCTTCATCATTGGTTCGCCAGGAGGCAACCTGCTCCGCGCCTTGAAACCGCTGGCCATAAAAATCCATGTCGACGATCAAGGCCATGGGGTTATGGTGACGGACAGCTTCGCGCAACTGCGTTACGTCATGTATGCAGTCCACCTGATAACCATACTCGGCAAGGGTTGCCCCCAGGTTTGCTGCAAAGTCTGGATCATCATCGACGACCAATAGTCTAATGGCCTTTGGCTGCGACTGAACCGATGCATCGACTGCCGGGTCATCGTCTTTTACGGAAGAAGGCAAGTCGGGTTCGGCCCATCGTTCAAGGCACTGCAATAATGCGTTAAGCGGCGGGCCTATTGTCGCCGTCGCGTCTTCTTGTGCGTTTTGCTGAAGTTGAGCATCACAAACCAGCTCAAGCACTCGGGCACGCTGTGACAGCTCCGGGATGCCAAAAGCCTTGCCTGACCCGACCAAACGGTGAACTACGGCCTGTATCTCTTCGATTTGCCTCCCTGTTTTGGCAGGATCACGCCAAATAGCTTCAAGTTGAGACTTGTATATCAGCAATTTCTCCCGATACCGTGCTCGAAGCTCAGCCAATTTTTCGTTAACTGACCTACTCATCTACAATTTCCTTTTATACTCTATACGGCTACTTTTGAGGTATAGATGCTCCGTAAGGGCGTTCCTATCATAGAAATACCAGACGCCCTCGTCCAGCGGCTGTTCAGGTTAGGCTTATTCTGATTTTAACGAGGAGAGCTCATCAAAACGCTGCAGCTTGTTAAAGCGAATCATGGCCTGCAATTCTTCAATGTACTCGATGCCGCGCTCTGAATACCGCATCAGCGTAGGCGACAGCGCCAGGCCAGTCAGGGCTTTTCCTTCAGCTCTCAGACGAGCCCGTAGGGCACGCAACTCTTCATAGGCAAAGTGAGAATTGATGTTGTTCATGTAACGCTGTACAGAATGGGCCGGTGAGCGAAAAGCGGCCACTTCATGACGAGCGCCTTCCGGGCGTGACGTTGGCACCAGGCCACAGCCTTCGACAAAGCACCACTGGCCAAAGTAATTGTTGCCGTCCACGGCAAATCGGGAAGTCCCCCAGGCACTTTCATTGGCTGCCTGGGCGATGGCAAGCGAAGGGGGTATGCCGTCTACTCGGCGCAACAGGCGTGCCCAGTCAGCGGTGTCTTCCAGGTCAGCCTCGAAATCATAGTGTTCCGCCAAACGCGCCAGCCAGGCGCGTTCAGCGGTGTTTGCCGTTCCCTTTTCAATCAAGGCTTCCAGCCGAGCCCTGTCTGCCAGGATGCGCTGATTTTCCTGCTTGATCAAGGGCACAAAGTAGTCGTAAAACGCCTGTTTGCGAGCCTCGCCAGCGGGAATCTCACTGAAATCTGGCGGTGGCGCGACCCTGTCGATTTCGGGTGTCAGAGAGAGGGAGGCCCCCAGAATAAAGGCCAGTATCAGCGCGATAAAGAGTGAAACAACGGCAATAAGACGAGACATGCGCTAGCAGCTCCAGGTTCAAGATGGTTTAAAATGCATTGTACGACCAGGATTGGTCAGACTCCTAATCATGCAGGCCAGAGCCGACTTCGACGACCAACCAGAAGTCACAATTTTGTCATTTTTAAGCCACCCATCCGTCACCACCCTGTCATATTCTCGCCATAGTCTAGCAACTACTCAAACCAATCGAGACATCCAAATGAAAAAACTGATTTCGGTGGCCAGCCTGACAGCAGCCATGTCTGCCCTGTCTATCAGCGCTTCGCAGGCCAGCGCTGACGAACTGGTGCTCTATTGCTCCGTTGACGAAAACTGGTGCCGCGTCATGTCAGAAGCCTTTCAGCGCGAGACCGGCATTAACGTCTTAATGACCCGTCGCTCATCGGGCGAAACCTACGCGCAAATTCGCGCCGAATCCGGCCAACCTCGCGGCGATGTCTGGTGGGGCGGCACTGGCGACCCTCATTTGCAGGCGGCACAGGAAGGGCTGACGGCTCGCTACGAGTCACCCAGACTGGGGGAACTTCAAGACTGGGCCGTACGTCAGGCTGAGGCTTCCGACTACCGCACCGTTGGTATCTACGCCGGTGGCCTGGGTTACGGCTACAACACCCGTCTGGTCAGGGGCGATGCGCCGGCCTGCTGGTCAGATTTGCTCGACGAACGTTTCCGTGATGACGTTCAAGTGGCCAACCCCAACTCATCGGGCACCGCCTACACCATGCTGGCCACCCTGGTTCAACTGTTCGGTGAAGACAAAGCCTTCGACTTTATGCGCGAACTCAATGCCAACATCAGCCAATACACTCAATCGGGCAGTGCACCGATTCGTGCGGCGGCCACTGGCGAAACCGCCGTGGGCATTGTTTTCATGCATGATGCGGTAGCACAAGCTGTTCAAGGCGCCCCCATCGCCACCGTTGCCCCTTGTGAGGGTACGGGTTATGAAATTGGCTCGATGAGCCTGATCGATGGTGGCCCCAATCCGGACAATGCAAAAATCTGGTACGACTGGGCTTTGAGTGCAGAGGCGCAGGCCCTGGCCGTTCAAGCCAACTCCTTCCAGGTACCCTCCAACAGTGGGGCGCCAACCCCTCCT
The DNA here is from genome assembly GCA_022565595.1 of Saccharospirillum sp. Classification (GTDB taxonomy): domain Bacteria; phylum Pseudomonadota; class Gammaproteobacteria; order Pseudomonadales; family Natronospirillaceae; genus Saccharospirillum. The sequence goes on from JAIUML010000002.1 coordinate 133,238, forward strand.
GAAGCGCCGCGTCTGGAAGACGTCAAATTGATCGACTACGACTTTGAGCGCTATGGTTCGAGCGAGGTCCGCACCCGACTGCTGCAACGTTGGGATCGTGAAATAGGATCGCTGTAACAGTGAAGGTTATTGCCAGTCTGCCCCGCTTTCTGGCGGGGCCATCCAGGGCCAGCGTGAGCTGGCTCTTTTTGTGGTGCATGGCGTCCTGGTTAATGCCCTGGTACAAAGTGACTCCAGGCATAACCGAGGCCTGGTTCAGTTCGGCACTTGGCCACAGCCTGGCCGGTCGACTCTGGCTATTGCCACTGGCGCTCGCACCTTGCCTGTTGTTGCTTGCACAGTGGCGGCAATGGTCATGGTCTGCTCGTACCTCAACAGGGGTCTTTTTTGCAGTTGCAGCCTGGCTGATTGTTCAGGCCAGTCTCATTGGTCTGCACGGTACCAGCCCTTCCATGGGTGCCGTCTTTCCGCTATCGACTGAGGGCCAAACAGGTCTGGGCTGGGGTGGCTTCATCAGTATCATTGCCATGCTCGGCTGGCTATCAGAGGCACTTGCCGACCGTGGGTTCTGCAAGGGAGACCGCTTTGCCTCGGCCACCATTGTTTTCATTGTGGCGTTGCTTGGACTGTTTGTGTTTTTCCCCATTGTCAAACTGTCACTAATGGCTTTTCGGAGCCCCGACGGCCTATGGTCAATCGCTCCCTTTATTGAAAGATTAACGGCCCAGGATTTATGGCGAATCAACTGTATCACCGCTGCGCCAGGCCGCTGTGGTGTCGTCATCAACTCGGTGACACTAGGAGTGCTAGCGGCAACACTGTCTACCCTCATCGGTCTTGGCCTGGCATTGCTGGTTGCACGCACCGGGTTTCGCTTTAAACGAACTCTGCGTGCCATTGCCATTTTGCCTATCATCACACCGCCTTTTGTCGTCGGCGTGGCATTGATCGTGCTGTTCGGCCGCACTGGTCTTGTCACCACCAGTATCGCCGACTGGTTCGGCATCGTCCCGACACGCTGGCTCTACGGCATGCCGGGTATTTTAATGGCCCAGGTTTTGGCCTTTACGCCGGTCACCTTTCTGGTGCTTCTCGGTGCATTGGAGGCCATCAACCCGTCTCTGGAGGAAGCATCCAATACTTTGGGAGCCAGACCGCTGACCACCTTCCGCAAGGTGACGTTTCCGCTGCTTCGCCCGGGTCTGGCGGCTGCTTTCTTACTGGCCTTTATAGAGAGCCTCTCGGATTTTGGCAATCCGCTGGTATTGGGTGGCGGCTTTGAAGTGCTGTCGACAAAAATCTTTTTTGCCGTCGTCGGCGCCCGTTACGATCTGGGCAATGCTGCCGCACTATCCCTGGTCCTACTGGTTCTAACCTTGACCGCGTTCTGGCTACAGGCACGCTGGGTCGGTCGTCGCAGTTACATTACCGTGACCGGCCGATCGGACTCCGGGCTTGCTCCCGCTTTACCTAAATCCATCGCCTGGCTAACTTACGGTTCGGTTTCCTTGTTCATACTCTTCACTTTGGGTGTGTACGTCATCGTCATGATCGGTGGCTTTGTGAACGACATCGGCCGTTGGGATATGACGCCTACGGTTCGCCACCTCGGAACCGCCTTTTCGGTAGAATGGCAACAGGGTAGCTTGCAATTTTATGGCTCGGCCTGGAACTCCTTGAAGACCACACTACTGGTCTCGGCCATTGCGGCACCGCTGACCACCGCCATCGGCATACTGACCGCCTGGCTGGTGGCTCGGCAGAACTTCATGGGCAAGCGTCAATTCGAATTTGGTACCATGCTCAGCTTTGCCATACTTGGCACTGTAGTCGGTGTCTACTACGTCGCTGCGTTCAATGTGCCACCTGTGGATATCACCGGGACCATGGCCATCCTTATCATCTGTTTCATGTTCCGTAACATGCCGGTTGGTATGCGAGCTGGTGTCGCTGCACTGGCGCAAATAGATCGGTCCATGGAAGAAGCCAGCCAGACTCTGGGCGCGACTGGTGCTCGCACTTTCCGGCAAATCGTTTTGCCACTGGTCAAGCCCGCCCTCTTTACTGCCATGGTCTATTCCTTTGTAACTGCCATGACAGCAGTGTCGGCAGTCATCTTTCTGGTCAGCGCGCGACATAATATGGCGACAGCCTACATCATGGGTCGTGTTGAAAATGGAGAGTATGCATTGGCCATTACTTATTCAACGGTACTGATGATTGTCATGATCATCTGTATAACCGCAATGAGCCTCATCATTGGCAAAAGGCAGTTGGGGCGTCGCAAAACAGAACAACCACCAGTGGCCTCGCACGCTGCTGCCTTACCCTGAGGACGCTTTCTATATGTCTGAATTCGCCATTGAATTCAATGAGGTTGTAAAAGACTATGGCCAACATCGCGCTGTTGACACCATAAATCTGGCCATCAGAAAAGGCGAACTGGTCACCTTCCTTGGCCCATCAGGCTGCGGGAAAACCACCAGTCTGAGGCTGATAGCCGGGTTGGAGCTTCCCACCTCAGGTCAGGTACTGATTCAGGGAAAAGACGTTAGCCAACGCCCAGCCTCTGAACGCAATGTCGGCATGGTGTTTCAATCCTACGCCCTCTTTCCACACATGACGGTGCTGGACAACGTGGCCTATGGTCCGGTCATAAGGGGAGTTAAAAAAGCCGAAGCTGAGAACCAGGCGCGTACGCTGCTGAACCAGGTCGGCTTGACAAACCTGGAGTCACGCTTTCCTTCCGAACTCTCTGGAGGGCAACAACAGCGCGTTGCCGTAGCACGTGCCATTGTCCAGCAGCCCGACGTAATGTTATTCGACGAACCACTGTCCAATGTGGATGCCAAACTACGCCGAAGAGTGCGAGCAGAAATACGAGAACTGCAACAACGTTTTGGCTTAACGGCGGTATACGTCACTCATGATCAGGAAGAAGCTCTAGCTGTATCGGACCGAATTATCGTCATGAGCGCCGGTAAAATAGAGCAAATCGGGACCCCTGAAGACTTATACGACCGGCCCAAAAACGCTTTTGTTGCCGACTTCATTGGTGATGCCAATCTGCTGACTGGAGTTATTCAAAAAGGAGTCTTCCAGGTGGGCTCCTTGAGAATCCCTGTCGATCACCAAGAAAGACCATCCGTTACAATATCCGTACGGCCAGAGCGAATTCGTTTGAGTGATATCAACACTGAAACCGAAGCCAATGGTATTGTTCTGGAGGCAACCTATCTTGGCAGCCGCATGGAATACCTGATCGACATGGGTCATGGTATGCTCTTGTGTTCTCGACCAATAGAGGAGCGTCGTCGGAAGGTAAGAGAAGAAGTGGCAATTGAGGTACAGCCGGAAGATGTTAGCCTGATCGACTAAACCTCTGACTAGAGGTCCACAGTCGTCTGTGCACAAAGCTTTGATGATGGGTCAAATAATCGTGATTGAGACCATCACCAAAGGCGCGCTTACATAATGCGGGCTCTCACCGCTTTGGAGACTTGCTCCACCAGAATAACGACTATCAGTACAACCAGAATAATCGTCAGAGCTTCCTTGTAGCGAAACAGGTTCATGGCGGAAGTCAGTTCAACGCCAATACCACCTGCACCAACCAACCCCAGAACAACAGCACTGCGCACTGCTTTTTCAACACTGTAAAGGCTCGTTGCTACAAAAGAAGGAAAGCATTCCGGCAAGACCGCACCAGCAATAACGGACGTACGAGAAGCGCCCGAAGCCTTCAGAGCCACACCTGGCTTGGGATTTATTTCTTCTATTCGCTCAGCAAAAAAACGAGCGCAGAATCCAATAGTATCCATAATAATCGCCAGGATACCGGCCAATGGACCTAACCCCACGGCCACTACAAAGATCAAAGCCCAGATCAGATCGGGGATAGTCCGTAATGTCGCGACCAGGTTAATCATCACTACCCGAACCAGAAAATGCGGACTGGTGTTACGAGCACAGAGTAACGCGATAGGCAGGCTTAGAATGACACCAAAGGTGACTCCGACAATGGCCATGTTCATGGTTTCCAGCATGGCTTTTGCGATAACATCCAGACGGGATGTGGACGGTGGTATCGCTGAAGCGAAAAACTGCCCAAGATTCTGGCTACCCTTCACCAGCCGCATTACCGAAATATCGGCACTACCAAGACCTTGAAGGAAAAAAGCGAGAAAAACTATCAGTATAACCCAGGCGAAAACAGAAGGAGACTGAAAACGTTTTGGGCTGCTTGTTTCAGGCTGTGTCTCAGTTTGCATAGCAAGCTCCCTCTGTTCCATTGAGTAGCTCAGCGCTATCAATTTCCCGATCGTACAACGCGGCAAGCTCTGCCTTGGAGGCTTTATTCGGTGGAAGGTCCAATACCACCCTGCCGGCCTTTAGTCCTACCAATCGCTGTGCGTATTCGTTGGCCAACTCCAACTGGTGCAACACACAAACCACCGTCAGTTTATGTTCATGGACCACTTCGAACAGAAGATCCATGACTTCACGGCCCGCCTTTGGATCCAGACTTGCTACGGGTTCATCGGCAAAAACAATGCGCACATCCTGCATTAGCATGCGAGCAATAGCCACTCTCTGCTGTTGACCGCCGGATAAACTATCCGTGCGTTTTGCAGCAAACTGAGCCAACCCTACTCGATCGAGACAATACATGGCTCGCTCGCGATTCTCCTGGCTGCAGGTCAAGTTCAAACTCCGCAACAAGCCATCATTACCCAAACGACCAAAGAGCACATTCTGGAAAACAGACAAATTCCCAACCAGGTTGAACTGTTGGAATACACTTCCAATTTGTGATCTGAGTTGACGCAATTGACGACCTTTGAGTTGGCTTACGGATTGACCACCCAGAGATATAGTGCCTTGGGACAAGGTTTCTAAACCCAACATACAGCGCAACAGAGTGGACTTTCCACAGCCATTGGCGCCCAGCAGTACTACGCCTTCTCCTGAGCCAATGGTCAGATCAACGTTACGCAAAACTTCCGTACCATCGGGGTAGGTTTTACCTACCCCGTTTATCACAACATCCATTCCAGTTTACTCAGCTGTCAAACCCAGGGCGGCATAAGCGTCGCGAACGACATCATAACTGCTGTCGTTAACTGGCATCAGGCTGGCACCAAGATAGCGATCGCGGCCTTCAGGCTGTAACGTTGCCTGAATCAATGCTTCACCGCTCGCCATCATTGCATCGCGGATAAAATCGGCGCAATCCGAGGCTATGTGCGGTCCAGCAACAACCAGATCGTCCGGCATTTGTGGCGATTGAGCCAGGATACGATATCCATCACCGGCTCGCTCGACAAATCCATCCCAATCACGCACTCCGGTTGCTGCGGCATCAACATCACCGGAAATCAAAGCTTCAAACAAAGTGCCACCGAGATTCAAAATTTGCACATCCCGATCAACGTCAAGACCCGCCTCAACCAACATGTAAGCTGGAATGATATGACCCGTTGTTGAACCAACGCTCTTCATGGAAATGCGCGTACCTTTCAGATCAGCCAAAGTCTGGTAAGGGCTGTCTTGTGGAACTATAAAAATGGAGGCGTAGGCTGGACGGGCCAGACTCACGATTGGCTGTGCGCCTTGCACTTGAGAGTCCATCGCTACATATTCGCTTGGGCCAGTCATGACAACATCGACTTGTTCAAAGCGCAATGCATTAACCACAGCAGTACGGTTGCCTACTGGGAAAAATTCAATGTTCAACCCCGTCGCCTCCTCCATTACCGCAACAAAGGGTCCAAATGAACGACGCAGTTCTTCCATGCCCTCAACACCGGTGTCTGCATAGCGTAAGGTAGCAGGACAAGATTCAGGGGCTTGAGCAAAGGCTTGTGTCGCTGCCAAACTGAGTGCCAGAACGGTGGTCGACAAAAACTTACGATTCATATTACTCTCCGACTCGTCATTATTAATGCGCAGTATTTTGAAGAGTTTTAGTTACAGAATAATGACAATTTGACGAACCTTTTTTGTTTTAAGGCCATGACAGGTTCAGTAAACGGCTATCAGTGCCATTGGTTCAGTGCATCAATGGCCTCCATCGCCAATTCGATCAGCATCGGTTTTGGCGTTTCGTGCCACTCACTTGGGTGCAACTGTCGTTGCTGGCGGATGTGGTCGATGGCCGTTTCCAACGTCACAAAACGATCTGAACATTCTCGGTGCAGAAACAACGCCGCTATAATGACGCTTCGGCTGCGCCCCCCTCGACAGTGAATCAAAACGTTGCCGGCACTCGGCAGAGGGTAACTGGGTGTATCGGGCATGCGCTGCTCAAAAGCGCTTTTGAGCAGGTAATAACCTGCGATCAACTGCCCTACGGTATTGCCCGGGCCATCGATCAACCCTAGCTTGTAAGTTCTCAACGTCCCGGGGCCATAGGCTGCATGGTGGCGGTTCTTGACGACATCAGGAGCAGCGTAGTTCACGTTTAAATTCACTGCACAGTTGAGCACCGCAACAATACCCAACTGATGCAATTGTTCGATATTGGCAGCAGCATCGGCATCACCAATATAAAGCGCCGTCTTGTCCGGCCCGAGCCCATCGGCAATAAGATGCATTGGGTCTCGTTCCATAATTAAAGGTTCCAATTGGGTTATTCCTCGTTAGGGTAAAATTTGAGGGTTGCACAGCCGTGCAATGGTTGATACAACACCTCTTGATTTCACTACTTCGTATCGTCCATGACCGAAAAATCTCGTGGCTATGTCAGTGCCCAGCAGGTTGCCGAGTTGGCTGGCGTCTCCCGCTCTCAGGTATCACGCACCTTTACGCCGGGTGCCAGCGTCTCCCACAAAACCCGCGAAAAGGTAATGGCGGCAGCCAATGCTCTTGGTTACCACGTCAATTACCTGGCTCGCGGCTTGCTCAATGAACAGAGTCAGATCGTCTGCATCGTGACCACAGATTTGAACACCCCTTACCAGGGTGCCTTTCTCGATGCCTTGAGCACACGTCTACAACAAGCCGGCAAGGTGACCCTGGTGATCAACACCCGCTCGGCTGATACAGAGGCATCCGAAGCTTTGCGCCAATCTCTCTACTATCGCGCCGATGCCACTGTCATTCTCTCTGGTCAACCCAGCGACGCGCTGATCAAGCTTTGCCTCGACAATGGCCAACACGTCTTAGTAGTCAACCGAGAACCCAGCCTTTCCGGCGTAGATTCGTTGATACTCCACAACGAAACCGCCGCTGCTGAAGCATGCGAACAACTGGTAATTGCCGGCTGCGAACACCTTGGTCTGGTGACCTCAAGCCGCAACACACCCAGCCTCGCCAGCCGGGTCAATGCCTTTAAAAACCGCGCTCACCAGATGGGTGTTGAGCTGTCTTTGTATCAGCAAGGCGACACCAGCAGCTACCAGACAGGCTTAAAAGCCGCACGGCAGTTACTCACTGAATCTCCGCAGATCGATGGCGTATTTTGCGTCACAGACCTGCTCGCTTGTGGCTTTATGGATGCTGCGCGCCACGAACTGGGCCGAACCATTCCCGATGACCTCTGTGTTATCGGCTTCGACAACATCGAACAGGCCGGCTGGCACAGTTATCAACTCACTACTTTTGCCCAACCACTGGAGGATATTGCCGAGGCTATAGTCGACCGCCTGACCAGGCAGTCGCCCTCGGCTGTATCTTTCACACCAAGCCTGGTTCGTCGTGGAACGGTGCGAGGCTGATGCCACTGGCAGCCATCATGGCTGATGCCAATTCAGGCGTTGCCGCCAGAACAGGCCCGGCACCGATCCGTGGTAACCCTGACAGCGCCTGATTGACCACACCACCAGCCTCTTGAACCAACAAAAGGCCGGCCAAGCAATCCCAGGGGTTCATGTGCAATTCGACATAAGCATCGGAGCGACCATCGGCCACCCAGGCAAGGCCCAGGGCTCCGCATGCACTGCGACGCACATTAAGCCCAGCCTTCAGCAGGTTCTCCATTACCTGCAAATAGTCTACTGAGGGGATACGCGTTGACCAACCAAGCTCTACCGTACAGGCCTCCACTGGAGCAGGAAGCGAGACACGGATGGCCTCGCCATTGCGCCTGGCTCCATTTCCATGGCGTGCGACATACAGCTCTTTGCTTTCTGGTTGATAGATAACCCCCAATTCCACCCGCCGATGCATCACCAGCGCTATACAAATGCAATAATGCGGAATGCCTCGAGCGAAGTTGGCAGTACCATCAATCGGGTCTACCACCCAGGTTATATCGGCCTCCGCGCCGCCTGACTCCTCGCCTAGTACAGCATCATTCGGGAAAGATGCTGCCAATTCCTGACGAATAAAGTCTTCAACCGCAGCATCCGTCTCGGTCAAATAATCTTGCGGGCCCTTCAGGGTGATCGTCTTTGCCTGCTGACCAAAAGCCTTGCTGGCTATTTCACCGGCACGCAAAATAATGTCACGGCAGCGTTCCTCACGCTGAGTCAGGCTCGACTTCAGGTTCAAGTCAGTACAGGATCGGGTATTGCACTCAATAGAGCTCATTGAAATTCCTGATTCAAGGGCAGGCGCTATGCGCTCTGCCCTGAGGTCTTTAAGGGTATATTAACGACGATAGTTTAAACGCCAAAAGTCTTGCCAATCCTGGCGCTGGTCAAAATCCTGCTCGCCGGTACTGGCGTTGTAGGCAAGAATCTGGTCGTGAATCGCCATTACACCTGAGGGTTCATCCGGGTGGGCTGGTACCTGGCTGTTACCAGAGGTTTTGCCATCGATCGTCATCGAAGCGATGCCCTCTTCGGTCAGCACAAAGTGCAAAAACAGCCGAGCCTGGTTCGGGCTCTGAGTGCGTGTGTTGATCAACCCATAACCAGGATAAGACCAACCGGCAAAGGGCACCAGGTCTTCACAAATCCCAAGGTGAACAGCGCCACTGATATTGTCGCGATATTTGGCTGTCGACATCAAACCAAAGAAGGGATCCGACTGCCCTGGTGCACCGACAGCATCACCAGCGGCAGAATCGCTGCTGGTCAACAGCGGTGCGTTTTCAGCCAACGCCTTGACCCAGGTTGCAGTGGCACTCAGTTGCCCGTTTTCAAAAGTCCGGCCGTAATGCGCTTCATAGGCTGCAGCCATTTGATCATCGTAGTGGGTTTCCAACTGGTTGAACCAATCGATATAGGCCGGCTTGTTGAGTGGGTCTGGCATGGCGACCTTGCGATTCCATTCTTCATCGGTGAGTTGCCAGACATTGCTGACCGGACAGCTGTCGTGAACTTCGGTATTGTAGGTCCAGACACTTGGATCACCGATAACCACAACCGGGTCCTGAGCGTTTTCTGGTATGGTCCCCATCAGATTGGGTGGAACCCAGCTCTCGGTGATACCCATTGGCGTCAATTGCGCCAACGCAGCAGCGGCATCGCCACTAATGGCAAGGTCACCAGTAATGTTGTTGGCCCGATATTCACGCGTCATCAGTTCAATTTGCGCAGCACCACTGACTTTAGTGCCGGTCGCGCTGAGGCCATAAGTGGCATTGAACTTGTCGGTGATTTCTACAATTTTTCCTGATGTTGCATAAACCGTGATGGGGGCCTCCCCTCGCGCGGCTTCGATCAGTTGCTCATAACTGTAGCCATCTGCCTGCCAGGCATCATTGGCCTGACCAGCGGCCGCAACGGCGAGCGTCAATGCACTGAACGTCATCAATTTCAGGGTCTTACCATGGCGAAGTGTCATCGTTGGTTCTCCTGGTGTTTTCAAAGGGTCGTGCTTTGGGTTGAATGGTAGGGTGTGTTGTGGGCTGGCAGCGAAGCGCTCTGCCAGTTAGTGCCAGATTGACTCAGTGTTGAGCCTGAATTCTGCAGTTCAGAAGCGATTGAAATGCGTTGCCCTTGCCGATCAAAACAGTTCAGCGCATCGACAGCTATAGCGATGCGCACAGTAGTGCCGGGCACAAGGCCCGATGCCCGAGAGGTGGTCATCAAGAGGTTGTGGTTGCCGCAAGCCAATTCACAAATGCTTTGGCCACCGGTCGGAATCTCGCTCAACACTATGGCACCCAGGGTCCCAGCTTTTGTACTGTTCGTCACCTGGATATGCTCAGGCCTGATGCCAATGGCCGCGGTCTGCTGTACCACCTTCTCTCCCAACAGCTGAAAGAGCGCTTGCTTGAAATCGGCATCCGCATGATCCAGTTCGACCATGTTGATCGGTGGGCTACCAATAAATTCAGCCACAAAGCGATTGGCCGGTCGCTCATAAATGTCCGTTGGAGTTCCAACCTGCTGGATAATGCCTTCGTGCATCACAGCTATGCGCGTTGCCAGTGCCATCGCTTCCCATTGGTCGTGCGTCACAAAGACCAATGTCGATTGGTACTGCTGGTGGATGCGTTGTAATTCGGTGCGCATCTGCAACCGCAAACGCGCATCCAGATTCGACAGGGGCTCATCCATCAACAATATACCCGGATTGACCACCAGCATACGCGCCAATGCCACCCGTTGTTGTTGCCCACCCGAAAGCTCGGATGGGTAACGCTCGGCGTAGTCCAATATTCCCAATGTTTGCATCACGGCTTCTGTAGCGTGCTGAATTTCCGCTTTTGGCTTCTTTTGAAGTCGAAGGCCAAACTCGACGTTGCGCCGAACTGACAAATGTGGCCACAAGGCATAGCTTTGAAACACCAATCCGAGTTTGCGTTTATCGGGTGAAACAAAATGACCATGGTCAGGTACATCAACAGGCTTTGAATCCAGGTGGAGGCTGCCCCCGGAAAGGTTTTCCAGACCGGCAATCAACCTTAACGTGGTGGTTTTACCACAACCTGAAGGCCCCAATAGACACATGAATTCGCCGTCTTCAATAAAGAGATCCAGGGCGTTTATCGCCGGAGCGTCCGGCTTGCCATAGTGTTTTGTAGCCGCTTTTAAGGTAATGGTAGGCATCAGCGTCCAAGCCCCTCAGCAAGATTGGTGCGAGTCAGTTTTTGCGCGGCCAGGGTGCCAGCTATCGCCAGAACAACGATAAGCAATACCACGGCATTGGCCGCCTGGGTGTAGTGATAGTCGATGAGTCGAATGGCATAGGTGGTCAGCACTTCCGTTGAAGGCACCGACAAAATGATGAACAAACTCAAACCATTGATACCAGAAATGAAGGGCAACAAAATTCCCGTCACCAAAGCACCTTTCTGAATGGGGACAATGATGGTTAATAACCGACGCCACCAGCGAGCTCCGGCAACACGCGCGGCCTCTTCCGGGTCTCTGCCCAGTTGCATCATGGCGGAGATCCCGGCCCGTGAAGCGAAGGGCATTTCATCCGCAATCAATGCCAGAATCAGAATCAGGTAGGTGCCGTACAGTGCGGGTATGGGCCCACGGGGCACGGCAAACAATGAGAGATAAGCAGCCGCGAAAGCAATGCCAGGTACCAGATAGGGAAAGAATGTGATTTGGCGCAATACCGGACCGATGCCTTTTACCGGGCTACGCACGACCACATAACCCACCAGCAGGCCCAGTATGCCGGCTATCAGAGCAGAGACGCCGACTATCCAGACCGTATTCCAGACTACCTGCCAAAGCTCAGGCGTCAACAGAATGCCTTGGCGCATGGCTATGGTGCGCAAGTCCTGTCCAACCCAATAGTCCAGAGTGAAATTGCTCCACTGCCAGATTCCTGGTACATGCATCAGGGTGCTCAAAAACAGGGTCGCCAAAGGAACACAGACAGAAACCACAAACACAACCCAGGCCAAGGCCGACGCAGGCATGCGCCATGACCCCAAAGCCGTAACTCGTTTCAAGCTGCTTTTGCCACCCAGAGTAACAAAGCGTTTGGCTTCACGAATTAAATAAAGATCGATCATCAAGGAAAGGATGCCAAGCAGCATAATGGTGCCTGCCAAAACAGCCGCCATGCCGGTCTGGCGCGACTCTATGCTGCGATACAAGGAAGTCGATAGAACGTTGTAGTCCACCGGCAAACCCAGTACATAGGCGACACCGAACTCACCCAGCACCTTGGCAAAAATCAACACGCTGGCTGAGGTAAGTGCCGGCAGCATCAATGGCAATACTATGCGCGAAGCAATGTAGCGTGGCGAAGCACCCAGAATGCGAGCCGATTCTTCCAGCTGTGAATCCAGATTGCGTAATGCATTCCCAAAAAGCAGAATGACAAAAGGAATAAAGTTCAGCGTCAGAATGACGATGATCGGTATCTGACCATAGGCCAGCCAATCGGGCGGAGTCATCCCCATCGCCTCGACCCAACCGCGCTGACCACCGACGCTGCGGTTCTTGAACAGGTTGTGCCAAGCGAGAGCGAAGGTCCAGGCCGGAATCATGTAAGGCACAATCAGCAAGGTCGCCAGCCAGCGCTTACCAAATACATTAGTCCGACTAACCAGCCACCCCAAAAGACCACCGATGACCAAAGAAAACAGAATGACCTGAAACGCGACCGCCAGGGTGTTCATCAACGGCGACCAGAAAAACAATTCGGAAATGGGTGAGAACAAGGCACGCTGTAAATAGTAGAGCGTGAATTCTCCGGTCATGGCACCTGTGCGCCGCTCATCCCCGAACTGCACCAGAACCGCATCCGACAACAGGCTGATAACCGGCACCACAATGAGCCAACCGAATAGCAGTATCAGCAACAAGCCCACTACTGAAGTAGGCTCCTGGCCGATCAATTTCGCCCTGTACAGCACCCGTCCATACCATGGTGCCGAATGATTTCTGGAAGCCTGAACACTCAACTGGCTCTCTCCTCATCTATTTTGCACAGCTGTGCAATTCAGAGACAAGGCTAACCAGAGGCTGTTTCACTTTAATGACAGTCGGAAAAACTTTTTCGGGTCGATGTGTGAGCAGCGACGACAACCAGCGGCTGTTGCCATAATAGTGACCCCGGAATGCGATCGTCATGATGAAAAAAGCATTGAAGTATTACAGGGGCCACACAATCAGCAACAGGGGCACCGCAATGCATACAACCAGGAGTTCCAGCGGCAAGCCCAGCTTCCAGTAATCACTGAACCGGAAACCGCCTGGCCCCAAAATCAGCGTATTGTTCTGGTGGCCAATGGGCGTCAGAAAGGCGCATGAAGCGCCAATGGCTACCGCCATCAAGTAGGGGTCGGCGCTGACACCCAGGGTCGCGGCTATGCCAATAGCGATTGGGCACATTACTGCAGCCGTGGCCGCATTGTTCATCAGGTCGGAGAGAAACATGGTGACCACAAGTATCAGCGCCAGACCAACGACCGCATTGCCTTGTGCAACCGTATCGATCAAGAACTGCGCGATCAAAACCGCCATGCCGGTGCTTTCCATGGCACCGGCAACCGGTATCAAAGCCGCCAGCAGCACGATGACTGGCCAGTCGACCGCCTCATAAACAGTGCGCGGCGGCACAGTGCCAAACGCCATGGACGCCAACACACCCATTGAAAATGACACCGCCGCAGGCAGCAACCCGAAAGCCGCCCCACCGATGGCGAACAGCATGATCAGGCTGGCTATCCACACCTTGCGCTTATCGGGAATGCGGAATTCGCGCTGCGCCAAAGGCACACAACCGTAATCGGCAGCGAATTCGGAAATGGATTCTGGTGGGCCCTGCATCAACAGCAAATCACCCGACTGAATGGCAATGGAGCGTAATCGTTTCATCGAGCGAGTACCCTCTCGGGAAAGCGCCAGAAGGTTGATGCCATAACGTGCTCTCAGGCTGATATCACTGGCCGAACGATTGACCAGTTGAGAGCCAGGTAAAACGGCCAGTTCCGTCAGGTCGATCTCTCCGGACTTAACCGAAGGCTCATCGTCTGCGCTTTCACTGTCATCACTTTGCTCGGCCTGCTTCTGCTCTACAACGTCAGACTGTTTCGTTGCGGTGTTTTCGCTCTCTTCCTCCGAGTTTTCCGACCCTTCCAGTTCCAGGCCAAGAGCGGACAACACCTCCGTCAGTGTCTCAGCCTCGGCTTCGATCATCAGCACATCGTCGGCATGGACTATACGACCCGGGTTGGCCGCAATAAGCCGAACTCGGGTTTGCACCAGACCAATGATCTGAGCGTCGGCGTCCTTCATCTCGGCTTCGATCTCACGCAGGCTCAAGCCATCTGCCTTGCTGCCCTTTACCACCCGCACTTCAGTTATGTAAGCACCAGACTCAAAGCCCTCAACCCCCGCCTGCTTGCGTGCCGGTACCAGACGCCAACCGATCAGCGTCACAAAGAGGATACCCAATACCGCCACCGCCAGGCCTATGGGCGCGAAGTCAAACATCGCAAAACTGCCAAGGCCTGCCTCTGCCCGAAAACCGGAAACGATGAGGTTTGGCGGTGTGCCAATCAACGTCGTCATACCGCCCAGAATGGTGCCAAACGCCAGTGGCATCAGCACCTGACCGGGTGTCAGTTCAAGACGCTTCGATAAATGAATTGCCACCGGCATCAACAGGGCCATGGCACCCACATTGTTCATGAACCCCGATAAAAAGGCGCCCAGCCCCATCAATGCTGCCAGACTTGCCAGACGGCCAGCTTCGGCAGGCAACAAGCTGCGTGTCAGAGCATCCACAGCGCCAGAATTCTGCAAGCCCTTGCTCAAAATCAGCACAGCGGCCACCGTTATTACCGCCGGATGACCAAAACCGGTAAAGGCATCCACCGGAGCTATTAACCCAGCCAGCACACAGCCAAGCAAAGACCCTAAGGCAACCATATCGTGCCGCCAGCGCCCCCACAGAAACATTCCGACTGTGATCACCAAAATACCAAGGATCAACCACTGTTGTTGTGTCATGCATCCCTCACCTGAATAAATACCTGGCAACCAACCTTTTTGTACGACTCGACTGTACGATGCGACAGGCACTGTGCAATTACAGAAGTTAACAAACCCTACTGCATATGTACGACGCTGTAATAATTTTTATGTGTTTAGAATGGACACAGATGCTTCATAAGAGGTAGCACCTGTCTCCAGGTTTGAATTAAACCCTTTCTTTCTCTTAACCAGCATCCCTGGTTAACACCAGATAATCCAGAAATAAATCGCCAACGGATTTCTCAAATAAAAACCACAACTTGCCCGGCTGAAACAATCAAGGAGGTCCACACCATGCAATCCAGATCCCATTTCAGAGAGAGCTCTGCAATGATGCTCTCATGGCTAAGGTTGGGAATCTTCAAACAATTCCGAATTACCGCCCTTGCTACCCTGGTCATACTCCTGCTGGCTGCCTGTGAAGGTGGCACGGCAGACGGCAATGGCTCAGATGTCAATGGCACTCCCGAGTCGCGCGGAGGAACCCTGAGCAGCAACAGCGGCATCGAGGGTGAAGCCGGCAGTGTAGTTTTGGCAGTTGACGGAGCCCTTGATGATGACGAAGAGGTCGAGGTATTGCTGGAAATTGTGCCTATACCCACGGATAGCGCCGATCTTTCTGAAGGTGTAGAAGCGCTTGGCAGTGCCTTCGCGCTAAGCTCAGATAGGCCAGTGCGCACCTCTCCGGACGCACCATTCCTGATGGGCCTGCCAGTGCCTGAAGGAGCCGACGCCGACCAACTAGGGATCGCCGTGCTCGACTTCGATACCCTCTACGCACCTCCAGACAGCGATGATGTTTCAGGCTTGAAGCGCCAATGGGCCTACCTGGACGCAGTCGTGGATACGGAAACCAATCTGGTCATATCACCCTTGCTCGGCTTGACGCCAGAGCCCATGGTGGCCATCGTGGTCGAGTCTGAAGCGTTCAACAGCAGCCGAATTCTGGCACGGAATTCAGTGACAGGGGCCGAGTTCGTAGGTACCTGTGGCCCGGGTTTCCTTTTTGCCGACGAGACATGCACATCAGCCGATCGCTCAGCAGCCGCAGCCATGCTCGAACAGGCATACAACAACCTCACCTTGTTCGGCTTCACGGATGAGCCAGCTCTCAAGCGAGGCATCGGCTCCGTTGATATAAGCCACCAGGGCGGCTTCTCCTGGAGCATATCTTACGTCCCCGGACCCTATCAGATTCAACTGCGCCCGCGGAGCAAAGAGGACGCTGGCGGTATGTATTCTTCTTCAAGCGGTCGCGTCTGGATTGCTATTGGCACTGACGGAGTCACCGAGGATCGACGCCGCATCGTCCGACATGAATACATCCACGCTACCCAGTACGCTGGCTTCGACGGGTTCGCTTCTACTGAAGACTGGCTAGCCTCTCGCTGGGTAATCGAAGGCCAGGCCGTAGTGGCAGAAACCTCTTTTACCGCAATTGAACGGCGTAACCGTGACCCTCGTGTCGTCGACACTACCCTCGAACGTTCATACTGGACGGGCTCCGAATTTGGCCCGGGACCCGCCAGCGAATACATGGCTCAAGACTTATGGTGGTACCTGGTACAGCGTTTTAACGCCGACATCTCATTGTTGCAACCATTTATGGACCGTGGCCTGGCTGCGACTGATGTCCATGCGACCTTGCGAGCAGAATACCCCGACGACTTTGGCAGCTCGGGTCCGTTAGGCGGTTTACCTCAGGCCTATTGGGACTGGGTCAAGAACCAGGTGTTCGAGAAAGGCGTGCCCATGGATGACAGTCGTTTCGGCGATACTTGCGCATTCACCTTGCCCGCTGCCACGCCCAGTGCGCTCACCTACACCCCTTTCGGTGAAAATGGGACAGTCAGCAGAACCCTTCCCCCTCTGACAGCAGAGGTGGTTCAGGTCATGCTCCCAAGCGGCGATGGCTGGCTCGATACGCTCCGTGTAGACAGCAACTCCGGTTATGTACGATCGACCATCTACCAGGCTTCCGGCAGTGGCGGCACCCAGGGTTGCATCGGCCAGGGTGACTCCAACTCCCGGACGCTAATGGCCAGCGACAGTGCCCAGACCTATTACGTCGTCATCGCCAATACCAGCATGAATAACGAAAATTCATTCACCGTGGCCTTTGACGGCACAGCAGGCATCGAGATCGTAACGCCCAATGACGGAGCCTCGTTGGACGAGGGCGAAATTGATTTCAGTGCCACCCTGGCCGGTTTCGACGCCCCAACCGACATACGTTGGACCTATCGGCGCCCGGCTGACGGCCTGCTTTGGACCTTCCTTGAACGCACTGAATCTGGTGAGACGACGTCCTGGACACTGTGCGATGGTGACTACGAGATCACGGCAGAGGCCATGCAAGGCTCGACTGTGATGGTGAGCACAAGCATCGACCTGAGCCTAGAAGACCTCGGCGACTCCAACCCACCGAATGCGTGTCGGCCAGAGGTGTCAATACAAGAGCCCATTGAAGGTCTCAACTACCTCGCCGGTGAACCCCTGCCATTGAAGGCCGACATACAAAACACCGGCTCTGCCGTGCTGGGGCCTCGGTATGACATCGAGTGGCGCATAGGCGGACCAACCGGAACCCTCGTCGGCACCGGTCTCAATGACACAACCTCCTTCGACGAGGGCGCGATCACGCTCTACGTTTCCTACGGCGTTGCAAGTGACACAGTAACGTTCAACTCCCTGGCTGCGACCAACGACCCACCCAGCGCCTCAATCACTTCGCCGGAAGATGAGGCCATGTTCGGCCTCGGTTCCGATGAGTTCGGCGAAGGCGGTGATGGTTACACAATCACCTTTACCGGCACCGGCAGCAGCCCACAGGAAGGCTCAATAACAGGCGCAGCTCTCACCTGGGAATACCGCCGCACAGATGGCACTGGCACCAACTGGATAAACGCGGGCAGTGGCGAGACTGTCGACATCTTTTTTGCCTGGCAAAGTTGTACCTGGCAGTATTACGATGTGCGCGTCACCGCTACGGATTCGCAGGACCTGTCGGCGAGCGACACCATCTCCATCGGCACCCAGCCACCTGTGTGCTGAACGCCAGGCAAATGGGTAGCCTTTAGCCCAACAACTCGACCGCCCCGAAGCCTCCCCGGCTTCGGGGCGGTACCTATTAAAACACTGTTATAGAACTCCAGCGACCTATCTACTGTTACAGATGTTTACAAAAGCTGCCTTGTTGGAATTAGGCAATGTCGCACGGCCTGGTCTAAATTCTATTGACAGAAAAAAGTGACTCACTTATCGGAATTGGACTTTGCATCTTTCACTTTCTGAACAAGCGTCGTAGGTTATACGGATAATAAACTTGGCAATAATCTTGCTGACTAAGCTGCTTGAATATACTAGAGCATCAACAAATTCATTATATGAGTTATTACTAATCTGTAACAAAGGTGATGGTAGCTGACCGATGATATAGGGCATTGCTATTAAAAGTAGCCTCAGCAAAAAGGTTTCAGCCAAGGCAAACGACTTGTAGCCCGATGGCGAGCACGACAAAAAAAACAACAACATTATTTTTTCAGGAGCGAAAAAATGGGATCGAGCCATACTAACAGCAATATTACCGTTGCTTTGCAGCGAATTCTGGTCCTTTCCACTGCCGCCATACTGATCGCTTGTGGAGGAGGTGGTGGTGGCACCAATGGAGATACCGAACCGACACTGACACTTCCCGACAACATACAGGTAAAAACCGAATCCAAACGCATAACCTTCAACTGGACACCCTAGGATAACGTACAGTACGACCTATTCTGGTCGACTGACCCGGATCTGGACCCGGACATCGCCGCCAGTGCAGAAATGGAAGCCAACGTGCAGCCACCCTTTGTACTGGATAACCTGCAAAATGATCAGAACTATTTCTTCCATGTGAGAGCGCAACGCGGTGATACCGCGCTGATGACCGAACGACTGGATACCCGCCTGGCCTCACCGGCTGTGAACGGCTGGAATACAGGCGACAGAGGTGCCAGAGCCGTAGCTCAAAGCAACGATGGCCGGGTTTTTATTGGTGGTACGATTCAATCCACCGGGCACAGTTTTGGAACGGTTCAGGCAATTGACGTGCGCTCAGGGCACCAAAGAGCGCATCCGCTGGTGTTTTCTGAGGCCACCGCAGTGGCAGCCGACGGAGAGGGTGGCTACTACTATGCAACAACCTCGCCTCGAGAAATACGCCGGGTCAATGCCGATGGCGAGCTCGACAATGCCTTTCTAGTCAACCTGGATAACGATGTGTATACCATGCTGGTGCATGGCGACACACTCTACATCGGCGGTGACTTCAGTGAGGTAAGTGGAGTAACACGCAGGAATCTGGCTGCACTCTCACTGGGAGGTGAGTTACGAGGCTGGAGCCCCAACCCGGACGACGAAGTCTTCGACCTTGCGGTTCACAACCAGGTACTCTACGTCGCCGGCAGGTTTTCCAATGTAGACATAATGGGTGATGGCATAAGAGACTATGTGGCTGCATTCGATCTCAACCAGAACCGCACCTTGATGGACTGGGCGCCAAAGCCCAACAGCAGAGTCTATTCAATTATACCCTTTGATGACCGCATCGTCCTTGGCGGTGAATTCAACCAGATCAATTCTCTGGATGTCGAAGGCCTTGCTTTTGTTGACCACGACGGCGAGTTGATGGACATAGACCCCGGGGTAGACAACAACGTAAGAGACCTGTCCTACCATGATGGCTGGTTGTATGTTGCCGGCACTTTTACAACGCCTCAGAACTATCTGTTCAGAACCTCACTCGATGGCGCAGTCGACACCAACTGGCCTGCTGTTATGCCCGTTGAGGCTCCAGACAAACTTCTGGCAACCGGCCACGGAGTTTTTGTTGGCGGCAGAATCGATGTTGGCGATACCCGATACAATAACTTCTACCGCTACCTCCCCGACGGGGAAGTGGACGAGAGCATGGGCCTGGGCATGGAGCGATCCATCGACGACCTGGAACTGATTGGCGATCGCCTGCTGGTGGCAGGCAGCTCAATGATTCGAATCACCGGTAACAACAGAGGGCTGGCGGTTCTGGACCTGGATGGGCGCTGGCTGGATTTCCCGGTGACGCTTGATCACAATGTGCAATCACTGCGCATTCATCAGGGGAACCTCTATGTGGGTGGGAGCTTCAGCCTGGTTACAGCGCCCAATGAACTTGAACCCGTAGAGCGTAATGGGGTCGCCGTCTTTGCGCTGGACAACGCTGAACTCCAGTCATTCTCACCACAGATCACTCGCTCAAGCTTTTCCCATGAAGTAGCAAGCATCCTGCCGGTAGACGGAGATTACGTCATTGGCGGACGTTTTGATGCCGTCAACGGTACCACGCGGAGAAACCTGGTCAGGGTCGACTCAACCGGTTCGATCATCAACACTGATGCAACATCCTCTGAAGCATCCGCGCGAGTAACCACCCTGGCACTGACCAACAACCACATTTACGTGGGTGGCACCTTTGAGGAATTTGGCGGATACGCAACGGCCAAGCATGTTGCCCGGATGTTTCGCTCTGGTGAAAAAGCAGGCGAGATTGATCCGGACTGGCGACCCGATATCACCGGCAGTAATTTTGCTGGCCAGGGCGGCGTCGTCAATGACATCTTCGTTCAAGGCAGCACCGTCTACATGACAGGCGCCTTTACTCAATTTGACAGTACTGAATCACGTTTGCATCTCGCAGCAGTGCAAACGAATGAGACCTTGACGGCCTGGACGGCTGACCTTTCCGGCGCGGGCTGGACCCGGGGCTACAGATTTTTGTACCTGGATAATGAAGATGCTTTTCTGTTAACCGGAACCTTTGACGAGGTAGGCGGCACAGAAACAGGCCGACTCGCCTTGATCAACAGAAGCAACGCCAGCCTGATGGATACCAGTGGGAATCTGGCAAATAACTTGATCAACAGGAAACAAAGCAACACCACCTACAGCGCCTCACGAAGCCCGGCTACGGGTAACATCTGCGTGGGAATGCAACGCCATCAAACAGAATCACGCATCTGGGCAGGGGTTTACTGCATGGACCATATTGGCAATTTGCTCTGGTAATGTTTGCCTGGAACGCGCCCATCAGCGGCACCCTTGCCAGGTGTCCCGCTGATGGGTGTGAAAGCAGATCATGGCGCCTGGAACCTCCAGGCTTCCTCAAACCAGCCCATACAGACAGTGTAAAGCAGTGGCAAAAGCCGACACTGTCGACCAGGATCAACGTACCATCGGTCTCTATCAGCGGTAGCTTAGTGCGGTGAGATAAATCGCAAAACCGAGCGCCTGCGCTTTATTTCACTTCAATTCAGTCGCTTTATCTGGCACTTTACCTGTGCGAAAGGTCGTTTTCGTCATTCCTCGTTGTGTTTATTAGCTGAGAGAAAACCGTTGTCCTTCCTGCAACTGGCCACTGCATCCAGGCCTGATTTAACACAAGGAAGGAACGTCCATGAGCAACAAGAAGTGCCGCCCCAGCGAACCAGAGGCCATGCGCGACAAGGCTGAAGCCATGATGCGGGAACGCACAGCTCAGTCACAGGCCCAGCGCACAGTGCTGTCTCCGGAAGAAACCCAAAGAACGCTCCATGAACTGCAAGTACACCAGATCGAACTGGAAATGCAGAACGAGGCACTGCAACAGGCTCAAGCAGAGCTCGAAATCAGCCGAACCCGCTACTTTGAGCTCTATGATAGAGCCCCTGTGGGCTACTGCACGCTGAGCGAGCAAGGGCTTATCCTCGAAGCGAACCTTACCGCCGGCACCCTGCTGAACCGGGATTGCAACACCCTGGTCGAAACACCCATCTGCCACTTCATCCTGCAAGAAGATCAGGCACTCTTCGACCAGCTCTGGAAGCAGCTCTTTGAAACCGGCAAACCCCAGGAGGACGAACTGCGGCTGGTCAAACTGGACGGTACCGACTTCTGGGCACACTTGACGGCAAGCCACTCCCGAACAGAAGATGGCACATCACTCTGCCTTATGGTGTTGAACGACATCAGCGAGCACAAGCGGGCGGAAGCGGAAATCCATCACCTCGCCCACTACGACATGCTGACCCACCTCCCTAACCGCCGACTGTTTCAGGATCGTCTCAGCCAGGCCATGGCAGGCAGCCAGCGCAGTGGGGTCCATGGCGCCCTGGTGTTCATGGATATCGACAACTTCAAGACACTCAACGACACCCGCGGTCATGATGTCGGCGACCAACTCCTCGTCACCATTGGGCAACGCTTGCTCGACTGCGTGCGCGAAGGCGATACCGTAGCAAGGCTCGGTGGTGATGAGTTCGTGGTGATGCTGGAGGATCTGAGCGAGGAAATTGAGGAAGCCGCCTTGCTGGCCGGCCAGGTAGGCGAGAAGATACGCTTGACGCTTGCCTGCCCTTACGAAATCGAGAGCGGTGAACACCACCACACCGCCAGCCTCGGCATTGCCATGTTCCGTGGCCATGAGAAATCCGTCGAGACCTTGCTCAAGCACGCCGACCTGGCCATGTACAACGCCAAGGACAACGGACGCAATGCCGTCCACTTTTTCGACCCGGCCATGCAGACCAACCTGGATGAACGCACCCTGCTGGAAACCGAATTGCGGTCCGCCCTGGCGCTGGACCAGTTGGCACTGCATTACCAGGCACAGATCGACAGCGATGGCCAGGTACTGGGCGCCGAGATGCTCCTGCGCTGGTCCCACCCCACGCGCGGCATGATTTTGCCTGACAACTTTATTCCAATGGCAGAGGCAACTGGCCTGATCCTGCCCATTGGCCACTGGGTACTGAAAGTGGCCTGCCGCCAGATCGCAGCCTGGTCGAGCAACGCTACTACAAGCAAATTACAGCTCGCCGTCAATATCAGCGCTCAGGAGTTCCGCCAGTTGGGTTTCGTAACCTATATCAGGCAACTGCTTGAAGAGACGGGAGCCAACCCCGAACGACTCAAGCTCGAGTTAACCGAAGGCATGGTGCTGGACGACGTTGCTGGCAGCATCAAGAGAATGCAAGCGCTCAAGGAACTCGGCATCGGGTTCGCACTGGACGATTTCGGAACCGGCTATTCGTCGCTCTCCTACCTGACCCGCTTGCCACTCGAAACACTCAAAATCGACAGCTCATTCGTTTTCAATTTACCAGACAGCCATGAAGATGCCGTGATCACCCAAACCATCATCTCGATGGCCAGGAGCCTGGGCCTGAAGGTGATCGCCGAAGGCGTAGAAACGGAAGCACAACGAGCCTTTCTGCCAAGCCACCATTGCCATGTTTATCAAGGCTTCTTGTTCAGCCGACCAGTACCCCTGGAAGAATTCGAGAGTTATTGTCGGGCCAGTTAAGCAGTAATAAGCATGGGCCAAAAACCCATTCAACGGCTACTACTCCCTACCGCTCTTCGCTCTTCAGTCGATCCGGGCCGAGCCCTCCAACGCAACGGTTACTGCCAACACCTGGAAGCAAAGGCGCAAGGTGATGACCGGGTTTTGAAAAACACAATGAAGCACTTATTGACTGACCCGAAGACTCGACCATAGCGCTTAAGCTATTGATTTCTCGACCAGGACAATCAAAACCTTCCGCGTCAGTCTGCTACCGCACAGATAGGAATGGGCCCCTACTGTAATTTTAGACTGCAACGGGTGCAGGTTTATCACCACGGAATGAAATTGAGGCTGTTATCAAAAAATCACAGAAAATTACTGAACAACAACAGAATCATGCGGTCTGGCGAAGCGCCAACTTTGATCGACTCACCGGTATCGCCAACCGATGGCTTTTTCTCGACCGTCTTGAGCAAACCTTACTGGAGGCTGAAAGAAACCTGAGCAGTTTTGCCCTTCTGTTCATTAACCTGGACTGCTTCAAACAAGCCAACGATCAGCTTGGCCAAGAAGGTGGCGACAGGCTGCTGGCGCAGGTAGCCGAACGCATAAGCAACAGTGTTCGAGCGGCAGACACCCTGGCCCGGCTCGGCGGAGACGAGTTTTTAATAATTCTCAAGGAAACCAGCCGAAATGGTGCCCAAGAAGCTGCAAGAGTACTTCTTACCAGCCTCGAACCAGTATTCAACATTGATGCTAACCAGATAAACATTTCCGCCAGCATCGGCCTGACCTTTTTCCCCGAGGACGGGATGAGTGCGAGCGAGCTGATTCAAAACGCCGATCAAGCCATGTACTCAGCCAAGGAGCTGGGAGGTCACCAGTTTCAGGTTTATGAATTCATAATGGCGGAAGCAGAATCAGAGCATATGCGGCTGAACAGAGAACTGAATGAGGCCCTAAGAGAGGGACAGCTGGAGATTTACTATCAACCGATCATCGATATTCGAACCGGCACCATAATCAAGGCAGAAGCATTGCTTCGGTGGAATCATCCGTATAAGGGCGTATTGTCTCCGGCTGCCTTTCTCAGCATCACTGAACACAGCGGCATGACAAATAAAATCACCAACTTTGTACTGAAGCAGGCTATTTCCAGCTCGAACTTGTGGCGTGACCAGCACGGCGAAGCGTTTCCAATCAGCATCAACGAATCCCCAGCTTTCTTTATAACCCGAAGCCTCGTTGATGATTTTCGAGCCTGGCCCAATGACATTGGCCTCGAAAACAGCCGGATTACTATGGAACTAGCTCCGGAATTTCTGGAGAAAATCAACGCCTCTGAACTCAATCCCATAACAAGTCTGGGACTGCCTGGTTTGCGACTGCAACTCGCAATGGATAATTTTGGCACCAAACCCTTCTCTCCTTCGATGCTCAGAGAGTTCAGAATGGAAAGCATCAAATTAGACCGCGGCCTGGTAAAGAACGCGGGCAAGGGAGGAGAAACCGATGACGTGCTGAAGGCAATAATCGCGATGGCTCATGCGATAAACCTCAAGGTGGTTGGAGTGGGCGTTGAACAGATGGAGCAGTTGCGTTTCCTCACCTGTGCCGGTTGCGATTATGCCCAGGGTTTTCTGTTTTCCAAGCCCCTTCGTCGAGAGGACTTTGAGGCATTGTTGAAACGAGGTCATCAACAAAGGCTTCATGCAAACTGACAAATTCCATACCAATAACCTCGAACTTGCGGACTCACGATAGGGGCGGATAACCAAAAGTAACTACAAAATACTGTTGCATGTAACGTAAGAGAAGCGCAATATGTTACATGAAACTCATGATAGAGGCTAATATATGGCCACAACAGACATCAATAGGCGTGTTCAAAAGCATCGAGATGCATTGCGGTCTGCTGGGCTTCGTCCAATCCAGATCTGGGTACCCGATACACGTAAACCCGGCTTTGCTGATGAAATAGAGCGGCAGTGTAAAGCAGTGGCGGAAGCCGACAAAAGCGACCAGGATCTCCTTGACTTCATGGACCAGGCCTTGTTGGACCTGGATAAAGATTTGGAAGCATGAGACGAGGCGATTTAGTAACGGTGGCCCTGAATGGAGATTTTGGCAAACCACGCCCAGCGCTGATTGTTCAGTCGGACCAATTCACACATACATCCACTGTCACGATATTGCTGCTAACAGGCACACTTGTCGACGCACCTCTAATCCGCATTGATTTGAACCCTACACCCAAAAATGGCTTACTCAAGCGCTCCCAAGTCATGGTAGATAAAGCCATGACGGTTCGACGCGACAAACTGGGTGAGCCATTTGGCCATCTCGATGACGCCACCATGATCAGGGTGAATAGGGCGATGGCGCTGTTTTTCGGTTTTGGGTGATAGGTAGATTCCCCTATTTGTAGAGATACCACATTGGGCCAGATAAACATACTTGGAACTTTAAAGGTAATGACTCCGTCCTTACTTATTGGCTCCTTTTTTGAAGCCATAATTTGTTCTATTTTCTCTGGCGCCGTTGAAAAGCATCACTGAATGCAGCGGCCAAAATACCAGTAGGCATTGCCACAATACCGATACCAGCCGCAGCAGAGAATCCGGCAAATATACGACCCGTAACTGTTATAGGGGCAACGTCCCCATACCCAACCGTCGTGAGTGTGGCCACTGCCCACCACAGAGATCGAGGTATACTTCCGAACTCTTCTGGCTGCACCGTCGACTCTGCAAGGTATATTAATGCCGCTGAAAAAATCAGTAGAAAACCGGCTACCCCGAAAGACAGGATTAACTCGTACTTTCTGCGGGTAATCGCTTCTTCCATTAGAGACCAGGCTTCACCCATAGGCCCTAGCCTTAGAAGTCTGATCAATCGCAGAAATTTCAACAGGCGCACGACTACAAGGTTTGTGCCACCCAAGGTCAAGATGAAAGGCAGTATGGCAACTAGATCAATTAATGACCACCGGCTAAACAGAAACCGGATTCTCCCATTAAAGCCACTATACTTGGGCTGCTCCCCAGCTATAAATAGCCGGGTCATATACTCCACAGAGAACAGAATAATAAATAGTAGCTCTGCATAATAGAAAAATCCCGGAGACAAGGACCTGACAATTACTTCTGTTTCTAGAATTGCAATAATCGAGGCCAAAACAATTAGAACGGCAATTGTTTTATTCAATGGCGACAAGCCACTCTCCCACACTCCAGGCTCTAGCTGCCGATACAGATACGACCTCATATACTTGATCATTCGTTTACTATACCGAAAGTAGTACACTTCCAATATTCTACAATGAACATAAACCCACACTCTAATGACATTAAAACTATACCTACTTGATGTAAGGTTATTGATGGCGTCCAATATAAAGGATCACCATCACATTTAAAACTAGCATTTATAGAATCATAAGCTTCTGGCAATTAGCTCTGCCTTGAGCAATCCACCTTTACTCAACAATTTAGGAGGGAAGCTTGCCTTACGCTTTGATTTAAAAGAATCATAAATCAACTTTAATCCATCAGCTTCGAGTAATGATATGTTTATCTCTGGATCCATTTCAGCAGAATTGACAAAGTCCGATGAGAACCTAGGGGCGACGATGAGCACTTGTGCTACACGTTTCCCGTAATTCTCGCAACGATTCGCGTATGCTTTTACCTGCCGTGATGTACTAGAGTACTTCGCAAAATCCCCATTTTTGCATGTTTTAGCCTCACCAATAATAATATCGTCATCACTGATCGAAAGTATGATATCAACCTTATCTTTAGCTGTGTTCACCTCTTTTCGTAGGTCTTCATCAACTGTAAGTTCAAGCCCCTCCAATATGGCTTTAGTTGCTTCTTCAAACTTGACTCCTACCTCTGCTTCTGTCACCTCAATCCCATGCTCACGAAGGTGTTTCATGTCGCGTCTAGCCAGTGCACCATAATTCTCGATTAAACGGTCTTTGGCACTCTCGAACGCATTTATAATATGAGTTCTTGGATTACCACGCTTGGATAAATTAAATTTATCACGGAGATCTTTTATCTCTTCATTGCTCAATGCGTATAGAACATCCAATGGTGTAATAGTAAGTGCTCGCAATCTGTCTGTACTGATTTCTTCAGTACTTTCCAACTCAAACTCTTTACGAATTCGATCTTTAAGCGTCTCCTTACTTTCTTCAATATCTGCTCCTGAGAATTGCCGGCTTATCTCATCAAACATTTCTTTATAACTGGCCGCACTCAACATATTGAACTCATGCTCTGCTGCCCCTTTAAGCGACCCCAATATGACCTCTATCCTCTCTTCCAATGTAGTACCCAACTTTTCCACATCCATATCCAGATCATTCATAAGGGTCTTCAACCTTTCCTTTCTTTGACTCACCCCTTCATTGTCTGAGAATAAGTCTCTTGACAAAATATCATACACGCTCAATCCCGAATGCAAGCAGACCGAGATCTTTTCAGCACGACTAACGCTACGGATACGCTTGCCGTAGGTCTTTAGAATATTAGATAGCTCGGCGTCAGAGAATGTCCTCAGCATGCGAAGAAGGTGTTTATCAGCCAGCGCTTTGCCTTGGATCTCGTTCAGTATTTCAACAACTTCATCTGCTACTATTACTTCAGAGGACTTTCGTTTGATGAAAAGCACACCTATGTCTCGCAAACCCTGAATACACACATCAACAGTATCCTTACCGGACTTAACTGGATTCACCAGGTGCTCGATAGCGGCCGCTTCATCAGAGGAGATTCTCAAGGATTTAGCCAGTACGTTTAATATACCCCTTTCATCATCAGTTATTACCGAGTCTCGGTTAGACCTCCTGTCGTTTTGGTAGGCTTCATTCACACATTCTCTAAATATACGAAATCGATGGCCATGACCAAAGTTTTGCTCTACATCATTTGCTATTTGCTGTTCAATGTCCTTCGCCAACTCACACATAGCATGCCATTCTTTCATATAAAGCTGTTCAATCCAGCTTATGCGTGCAAAGCTGTTCCCATCACGTGAAAGAATATTTACCAGTAAGCGCATGGATGCACCAGACATCGCAATTTGTTCAGAAATCGCCTTACGAAACTCACTATTTACTGCATTGAACAGTTGCGTTATTTCGCTGCCTGAAGCATCTTTAATTTGACGATTGACCTTATCAAGCGTTTCGGAAACTGTAATATTGCAGCTCTCAGCTGAAACACACAGCCGATCTAGAAGATTTATGAACTTTGATTTCTCAATTTGATTAAGCGTTGAAAGCACTTGATTGAGTTTCATATTGCTACTACTCCGTCAATAGAACCGCATACAATACGATTATTTGATTATTTGATTATTTACTACATCCTGGTGGAATTCATACTAGTAGCTTTTTTGAGAAACGTAACTCAAAAGTAATCAGATAGATCCTTTTTCAGTTCCTTTCGGATATCAGGCTACCTCACCAGGTATCATCTATAAGGTTTGTGAGTTTGGTACCTAAAGCTGGTTCGATTGAGCCAGCAAACTGGATGGCACCAGTACCTGGTCAAGTCCTGTAGGCTAATGGCTCAATAAAAAACCCCGGTGAATTACTCCCACAGGGTCTCTAAGTTTGGTACCAGAGGCTGGACCGACTGGGTCAGCACACTGGACGGCACAAGCGCCGGGTTGAGTCCGGTCGACTCACGGCGCAATAAAAAACCCCGCTAGACTTCTCTGACGGGGTTTTAAAGTTTGGTACCAGAGGCCGGACCGACTGGGCCAGCACACTGGACGGCACAAGTGCCGGGTCGAGTCCAGTTGACTCGTGACGCAATAAAAAACCCCATCAGATCTCTCCGACAGGGTTCTCAATATGGTACCAGAGGCCGGACTCGAACCGGCACGGGGGATTAGCCCGGCGGATTTTGAATCCGCTGCGTCTACCAATTTCGCCACTCTGGCTAAGTGGTTGGGCATTCTATCTAAAAATCCTTTGTCGTCAATGGCTTCCGTGCTTTTTCTTTGCTTAGCCCTGCAATTGCCAGCCAACGGTCTGGCCGGCGAAAAAGGGCACTATGGTGTCGCCGTCGCTCATTTTGATCACTTCGGGGATCTGCCAGGGCCGTTTAGCCAGGGTGATGGTGCCCTGGTTGAGGGGCAGGCCGTAGAAGTTGGGGCCGTGTTCGCTGGCAAAGGCTTCCAGTTTGTCGAGCACGCCGAGTTCTTCGAAGACCTGGGCGTAGAGCTCTATGGCGCTCCAGGCGCTGTAGCAGCCGGCGCAGCCGCAGCTGGCTTCTTTCTTGTGTTTGGCGTGGGGGGCAGAGTCTGTGCCCAGAAAGAATTTGGGTGAGCCGCTGGCGACGGCCTGGCGCAGGGCCTGCTGGTGGGTGCTGCGCTTGAGCACGGGCAGGCAGTAGTTGTGTGGGCGAATGCCGCCCACAAAGAGGTCGTTGCGGTTGAGCAGCAGGTGCTGAGGAGTCACGGTGGCGGCCAGGGTGATGGGGCCGTCCATGACGAAGTCTACGGCGTCCTTGGTGGTGATGTGCTCAAACACCACTTTCAGGCCGGGGTGGCGGTCGACTATGCCTTCCAGGTGGCGGTCTATAAAGACTTTTTCGCGGTCGAAGATGTCGATGTCGCCATCCGTTACTTCGCCGTGCACCAGCAGCAGCATGGCGTTTTCGGCCAGTGCTTCGAATACGGGTTCGAGGCTATCGAGTGAGCTGACGGCGGCGCTGGAGTTGGTAGTGGCGCCAGCCGGGTAGAGTTTGGCGGCGACGACGCCGGCGCGGCGGGCAGCGCGAATGTCGGCAGTGGTGGTCTTGTCGGTCAGGTAGAGGGTCATCAGCGGTTCAAAGTGGCTACCTTCGGGGCTGGCGGCCAGGATGCGCTGGCGGTAGGCCACGGCGAGGTCCGCAGTGGTGACAGGGGGCGTCAGGTTGGGCATGACGATGGCGCGGCGGAAGCAGCGGGCAGTCGCGGGCACGGTTTCGGCCAGAAAGTCGCCATCGCGAAAGTGCAGGTGCCAGTCGTCCGGGGTTCGAATCACCAGTTCGTTCATGCTTTGGGTCCTGTGCCTTTGGAGTGGCGCTATGGTACTCATTTTGGCGTTATATCAGAAGTGACAATTGGCTCTTGAGAAGCCGGGTGGATGCGGCATTATGGCCAACAGTATTTACTCAAGGAATCCACCCATGCTCGATACCCGCTGGGAAAGCCTCGACGTGCTGCGCGGTTTCGCGCTGCTCGGCATTCTGATCATGAACATTTTGAGCTTTGGTTTGCCCATGGCCGCCTACGGCAACCCCACAGCCTATGGGGATCTCAGTGGCCTGAACAATGCGGCCTGGTGGGTCACCAGCCTGCTGGCAGACCAGAAGTTCATTTCGCTGTTTTCTCTGCTCTTTGGTGCGGGCGTTCTATTGTTTGCGGAGCGGGCCGAGGCCAAAGGTGCGGCACCTGGCCGGTTGCACTATCGGCGCATGGGCTGGTTGCTGGTGTTCGGTATGGCGCACGGCTGGCTGCTCTGGTATGGCGATATTCTATTCACCTATGCCATTGCCGGCATGGTGGTCTATTTGATGCGCAAGCGCAGCACTGCGGCCTTGCTGTCTACGGCGGCGGTGTTCTTTGTGGTACCCATTCTGGCTTACCATCTGCTGATCTACTTCACCCTGCCCTACTGGCCTGCCGAGGAATATGCCGATATGCAGCAGTTCTGGGCGCCGACCGAGGCCATGTTGCAGGCGGAAGTCGCCGCCATGACGGGCAGCCTGGCAGAGCAGTTTGCTCAGCGCGCCGAGTGGACCTTAATGATGCAAACCGATGCCCTGCTGTTCATCACCTTCTGGTTCACCAGTGCGCTGATGATGCTGGGCATGGTCTTGTATCGGGTGGGCTTTATTACCGGTCAGTGGTCTACCGAGGCCTATCGGCGCATGGCCTGGCTGGCTGTGCCTGGCATTGGCCTCTCGGCCATTGGTGTTGTGCAGATGCAGCGGCATGAGTTCGATTTTGCGGCGTCCTTTATCGATACGCTGTGGAACTATGTCGCTGCGCCCATCACCATGTTGGGCTATGCCAGCCTGGTGTTGCTCTGGGTGAGGTCCGGCGCGGCTGCCTTTCTGCGCCATCGGCTGGCCTGTCTTGGGCGTACTGCCTTTAGCCACTATATTCTGCAAACCCTGATCGGGGTGTTGATCTTCAACTGGCTCGGCCTCTTTGGCCAGTGGGACAGAGCCGCCCTGCTGTTGGCCGCTGTGCTGATTGGCAGCGGGCAATTGATGCTGGCGCCGGTCTGGTTGCGTCACTTCAAGCAGGGGCCATTGGAGGCGCTGTGGCGGCGATTGACCTACGGCAATCCATAATACGCTGTGCTAAACTACGCGCCCTTTTTTGCAGACCCGAACCAGCCACCCATGCACCTGAAAGATTTTGATTTTGAGCTGCCCGAGCACCTTATTGCCACCCACCCGATGGCGCAGCGCTCCAGCAGCCGTTTGTTGCGGCTCGATGGCAACAGCGGCACCATTCATCATGGTCGCTTTACCGACATCGCCAACCTGCTCGAGCCGGGCGATTTGCTGGTGTTCAACAACACCCGCGTTATACCGGCCCGGCTGTTCGGCCAGAAAGACAGCGGCGGCAAGGTGGAAGTACTGGTCGAGCGGATGACGGGCGACAGCGAAGCCCTGGCTCATGTGCGGGCCAACAAGAGCGCCAAAGTGGGCACCCACTTACATATGGAAGGCGGGGTCGAGCTGGAAGTGACCGGGCGTGAGGCCAACCTGTTCCGTTTGCGTTGCCTGAACGATACCCCCCTGGTGGAGTTGCTCGAGGCTCACGGCCATATGCCGCTGCCGCCCTACATCGAGCGGGAAGACACCGAGGCAGATCGGGAGCGTTATCAGACGGTTTACGCCGAGCGCAAAGGCGCTGTGGCCGCCCCTACCGCCGGGTTGCACTTCGACCAGCCGTTGCTGCAGGCTCTGGCCGATAAAGGCATTAAAACCGCCTATGTCACCCTGCACGTTGGCGCAGGTACCTTCCAGCCGGTGAAAGCCGAGTCCATTACCGACCATGTGATGCACTCGGAGTGGATTGATGTACCAGTGGAAACAGTCGAGGCCATAGCGCGCACTCATGCCGCCGGCAAACGCGTCATTGCCGTGGGCACCACCAGCGTGCGCTCGCTGGAAACCGCCGCTCAGAGCGGGCAATTGCAGCCCTTTACCGGCGATACGCAGATTTTTATTTACCCCGGTTACCACTTCAAGGTGATTGATGCCTTGATTACCAACTTTCACCTGCCACAGTCGACGCTGATCATGCTGGTCAGTGCCCTGGCCGGGCGCGAGGCCATTCTTGCGGCCTACCAGGCGGCCATCGACGAGCAGTACCGTTTTTTCAGTTATGGCGATGCCATGTTCATTACCGGGCGCAGCGCTCCCGGCGCGATTGAGGAGTCCCAATGACGCGCAGTTGTTTTATGTCGTTCGATCTCAAAGCCACCGATGGCAAGGCTCGTCGCGGCACCCTGAACTTTCCTCGCGGGGCGGTGGAAACCCCGGCCTTTATGCCGGTGGGCACCTACGGCACGGTAAAAGGCATGACGCCAGAGCAAATCGAGGACATCGGTGCGCACATCATTCTCGGCAATACCTTTCATTTGATGTTGCGGCCCGGTACTCAGGTCATTAAAGAGCATGGCGACCTGCACGACTTCACCGGCTGGAAGCGCCCCATGCTGACGGACTCCGGTGGCTTCCAGGTCTTCTCGCTCGGCAAGATGCGTAAAATCACCGAAAAAGGCGTAACCTTCCGCTCGCCGGTCGATGGCGCCAAGGTTGAACTGACGCCCGAGCGCAGCATGGAAGTGCAGCGCGACCTGGGTTCCGACATCGTCATGATTTTTGACGAGTGCACGCCCCACCCGGCCACTCACGACGAAGCCCGCAAGTCGATGGAGATGAGCCTGCGCTGGGCCAAACGCTCCAAAGACGCCCATGGCGATAGCCCCTCGGCGCTGTTTGGTATTATTCAGGGTGGCATGTATGAAGACCTGCGCGATGTCAGCCTGAACGGCCTGGCCGAAATCGGTTTCGACGGTTATGCCATTGGCGGCCTGAGCGTTGGCGAACCCAAGGAAGACATGATGCGCATGCTGTCTCATGTCACCCCGCAGATGCCCACCGACAAACCCCGTTATTTGATGGGCGTCGGCACCCCGGAAGACCTGGTCGAAGGCGTGCGTCGTGGCGTCGATATGTTCGATTGCGTGATGCCCACGCGCAACGGGCGCAACGGCCATCTGTTCACCACCGAAGGCGTGATCAAGATCCGCAATGCACGCCACCGGCACGATACCGGCCCGCTGGATGCCGAGTGCGATTGCTACACCTGCCAGAACTTCAGCCGCGCCTATTTGCACCACCTCGACAAGTGCGGTGAAATGCTCGGCGCCCAACTGAACACACTGCACAACCTGCGCTACTACCAGCGGCTGATGGCCGGTTTGCGTGCAGCCATTGAAGCAGGTAAATTGTCGGCCTTTGTCGACGACTTTTACGCTAAACGGGGGTCAGAGACGCCCGCTCTGACTGAGTGAGTACTTACCCTTTCGGGGGCAATTAAACAGGATGGGCAAGGCTCGCCATGGCTTGAACCAGCGCCAGCTGCCCCCATCAACAACAAAATTTATTTTTTCTGACTGTGACTGAACGTCTAAAAACTGGAGTATCACCATGAAAAAGATCCTGGCGGCCGCCCTGGCCCTGAGCCCTGCCCTTGCCCTTGCTGCACCGGCCGGTCAACCCAGCCCCTGGCAGTTGCCCATCATGCTCGGTATTTTCTTCCTGATTTTCTGGCTGATGGTCTGGCGCCCGCAGAGCAAGCGTGCCAAGGAGCATAAAAGCCTGATCGCCGCACTGAGCAAAGGTGATGAAGTGGTCACCGCTGCCGGCATCACCGGTCGCGTCACCAAGGTGACTGACGACTACGTTTCTGTGGAAGTGGCCGAGAAAGTTGAACTGACTTTCCAGAAAAATGCCATCTCCGCCACGCTGCCCAAGGGCACCTTGAAAGCCATTTGATGGATGCCGGGTTACCCGCCTAACGGGTAACCCTTTTTTTTGCCCGTCGTTACCGCTCTCTGCGCAGGACTGCTCCATGCTGAACAAATACCCACTGTGGAAATACATACTCATCGGCCTCGTGCTTGCCGTTGGTATTCTCTACAGCTTGCCCAACCTTTTTCCGGCCAACCCGGCGGTGCAAATTCGCAGCACCGAATCCGGTGTCGTCATCAATCAGGCCACGCTGAACCGCGCTACTGCGGCCCTGGACGAGGCCAACATTGCCTACTTTGGTGAGGAAGTCACCCCTCAGTACGGCCTTATCCGTTTGAACAACAACGATGATCAGTTGCGCGCGCGCAATGCCATCCAGAACGGCCTGGGCTCGAGCTATATCGTGGCATTGAACATGGCGGCCACCACCCCTGAGTGGCTGTTGGCGCTCGGTGCCAGCCCCATGGCGCTAGGGCTGGATCTTTCCGGCGGCGTGCACTTCCTGTTGGAAGTGGATATGGACCGCTTTCTGGAATCTCAGTTGAACAGCTATGCGTCCAACATTCGCAACAACTTCCGTTCCGAGAACATTCGCTACCGTTCGGTCGATGTCCTTGATGGCGGCAGCATCCAGATCATCCTGGCAGACGACAACACCCGCAACGATGCCATTACCTGGTTGCGTCGCAACCTGAACGAGTTCCAGCGCACCAATACAACAGAGCGCGACTTGCCCGCCCTGGTGCTGACCTTGACGGACGATCGCATTCGCGAACTCCAGGATTACGCCATCAGCCAGAACCAGACCGCTTTGAACAACCGAGTGAACGAACTGGGCGTGGCCGAGCCACTGGTTCAACGCCAGGGGGCCAACCGCATTGTTGTGCAGTTGCCCGGCGTACAGGATACCGCCCAGGCGAAGAGCATTCTGGGCAGAGCCGCCAACCTGGAGTTCCGCCTGGAAGCGCGTGGCAGCGATGGCGAAGTGTATAATATGCGCCGTAGCCAGGGTGGCCGAGGCACCGCCATGCTGGAGCGGGACATCATCGTCACGGGCGATAACGTCACCGACGCCCGTGTCTCCTACGATGAAAACGGCATGCCCCAGGTCGCTGTCAGCCTCGACGGCGTCGGCGGTACGCGCATGGGCCGAGTCACACGCAGTAACATTGGTCGCCCCATGGGTGTGCTCTTTATCGAGCAGAAAGCCCTGCTGGAAGGCTATGAAGAAGTCGATGGCGAGCCAGTTCCCATTTACAACAATGTTGAAGAGCGGGAAATCATCTCTCTCGCCACCATTCGTGGCGCCTTCTCCAACAACTTTGTGATTACCGGTCTGGATAGCCCCCAGGAAGCCTCTGAACTCGCCTTGCTGCTGCGCGCCGGTGCCCTGGCCGCGCCCATGCAGTTTGTGGAAGAACGCACCATCGGCCCAAGCCTGGGTGCCGAGAACATTCGAATGGGCATCAATAGCGTACTGATCGGCTTTGCCCTGGTGGTTCTGTTCATGATCGCCTGGTACAAGGTCTTCGGCATTTTCGCCAGCCTGGCTCTGGTCGTGAACCTGGTGCTGATCATTGCGCTGATGTCACTGATCGGTGCCACTCTAACCTTGCCAGGCATCGCCGGTATTGTTTTAACAGTGGGTATGGCGGTGGACGCCAACGTGCTGATTTTCAGCCGAATACGAGAAGAACTGGCCGAGGGTAAAACAGTCCAGGCAGCCATCGACGCCGGCTATGGCCGCGCTTTTGTGACCATTCTGGATGCCAACATCACCACCCTGATCGTCGCCGCCATTCTGTTTTCGATTGGCACCGGCCCGGTACAGGGTTTCGCGGTAACGCTGTCGTTCGGCATCATTACCTCCATGTTCACCGCCATCCTGTTCACTCGAGCGCTGGCGAACCTGACCTTCGGCGGTCGGGCCCTGAAAAAGCTGCCCATTTAAGGAGCCCAACATGCCAGATTTAAAAATTATCGATTTTATGGGCAAGCGCCGCATCGCGGCGATTCTGTCCATTACGCTGTTAGTGATCTCCCTGGGTTCACTGGTGGTGCGCGGCCTGAACTTCGGCCTCGATTTCACCGGTGGCGCCCAGATCGAAGTACGCTACCAGACCGAAGCCGACATCGAAGGCATTCGCAGCACCCTGAACAATGCCGGTTACCGTGATGTCGTGGTGCAATTCTTCGGCAACAACACCGATGTGCTGATCCGCATGCAGGAAGACAGCGACCCCATGCTGGGCGACCAGGTACTCGCCTTGCTGGCGGCAGAACGCAGCGATGTCAGCCTGCGCCGCAACGAGTTTGTTGGCCCTCAGGTGGGTGAAGAGCTGCGCGAACAAGGCGGCATCGGCATGCTGGTGGCGTTGGCGATGGTGATGATCTATATCGGCTTTCGCTTCCAGTTCAAGTTCGCCATTGGCGCTGTTGCGGCTCTGGCACACGACGTCGTTATCGTGCTTGGCTTTTTCTCGCTCACTCAGATGGCGTTCGACCTGACCATTCTCGCTGCCATCCTGGCGGTGATCGGTTATTCCTTGAACGACACCATTGTGGTATCGGACCGCATCCGAGAAGCCTTCCGCATGATCCGACGGGACGACCCCTTCTACCTGATCAACGTCGCCCTGTCACAAACTCTCGGCCGTACGCTGATCACCTCCTTGACCACCTTGATGGTGCTGTTCTCCCTGGGTGTGTTCGGCGGTGAACTGATTCGCGGCTTCGCCATAGCCCTGGCGGTGGGTGTGGTCATTGGTACCTACTCCTCGATTTATGTCGCCGCCAACGTGCTGATGCTGATGAACCTGCGCAAGGAAGACATGATGCCGCAGGAGAAGAAAGAGGATGATGGTGAGGAGGAGATTCCGAGTTGGTTGACGGATGTAGACGAAGATAAGGAAGAGTCCAAACCATGAGCACTACGCGCGTTTTAACCGGTATTACCACTACGGGTATTCCCCATCTGGGCAATTATGCGGGCGCTATTCGCCCGGCCATTGCTGCCAGCAATAACCCGAACACCGAGTCCTTTCTGTTTCTGGCCGACTACCATGCCTTGATCAAGTGCCAGGAGCCTGAGCGGGTGAAGGAATCCGTGCGTGCCATAGCGGCGACCTGGCTGGCCTGTGGCTTGGACCCGGAACGGGTGACGTTCTACCGGCAGACCGATATACCGGAAATCACGGAACTCACCTGGGTGCTGACCACCGTCACCGCCAAGGGCCTGATGAACCGGGCGCACGCCTACAAAGCCGCAGTACAGGAAAACATCGACGACGACAACGCCGACCCGGATCGTGGCATCACCATGGGCTTGTTCAGCTACCCCATTCTGATGGCGGCGGACATTCTGATGTTCAATGGTGGCAAAATCCCGGTGGGCAAGGATCAGACTCAGCACATCGAAATGGCGCGCGACATTGCTCAGCGCTTCAACTTCCTGTTCGGTGAAACCTTCACTCTGCCGGAAGCGGTGATTGAAGAGTCCGGCATGATTCTGCCCGGCCTCGACGGTCGCAAGATGTCGAAGAGCTACAACAACACCATTCCCTTGTTCGAGCCAGAGAAAAAGTTCCGCAAGTTGATCAACAAGATCAAGACCAACAGCCTGGAACCAGGCGAGCCGAAAGACCCGAACGATTCGGCCCTGTTTGATCTCTACTCGGCCTTTGCCGACCCGGCTGCGATCAACGACATGCGCCAGCAATACGCCAACGGCATCGCCTGGGGCGAGATGAAGCAGGTGCTGTTCGAGCTGCTTAACGAAGAACTGAAAGAGAAGCGTGACCTGTACAATACCCTGATGGACGATCCGGCCCAGTTGGATCAGATTCTCAAGCAGGGTGCCGAGAAGGCGCGCGATTACGCTATTCCCTTGATGAAAGAGGTACGGCAGAAAGTCGGCATTGGGCCCATTGCCGGCTAAGCCATTGCCGAACGAGCCGCAGGACAAACCTGCGGCTCCACCCCCGCCAGTTTTCAGTCTGCCTTTGCACCACCAAACCCCTTAGACTCCCTCCACCACTGCCTTCAAGTACCTTTTTACTGGAGCTGCCATGCGCGCTGTCCATCGTCGGCTGATGATTCTGGCCTGGCCGATGATCCTGCAATCTCTCGGCTTTACGCTGACGGGCTTTACCGACAACCTGATGGTTGGCCAACTGGGTGAGACAACCATTGCTGCCATGGGTAATTCCATGCAGTTGTTGTTCTTTCTGGTGCTGACCTACTCCATGCTCAGTCAGGGTGGC
Organism: Saccharospirillum sp.; assembly: GCA_022565595.1. Taxonomy (GTDB): domain Bacteria; phylum Pseudomonadota; class Gammaproteobacteria; order Pseudomonadales; family Natronospirillaceae; genus Saccharospirillum. The sequence goes on from JAIUML010000002.1 coordinate 171,747, forward strand.
GGTATTGTTGTGGCTCAGTATTATGGTGCCCGGCAGTTTCAGGCCCTGCGTGAAAGCGTTATGGCCCTATTGATGGTTGGTGTGCTGGTCGGTGCAGTGCTTGGCGGCCTGGTGCATGCCTTCGGTGCACATTTCGTCAGCCTGATCACTCTCGACATTCTGCGTGCCGAGGGCCAGGGCACGGGCGTTCCTGAGCTGGCGGCGGTCTATCTGACTGTGGTCGGCCCCATGCTGGTCGCTCAGGTTCCCAGCTTTATTGCGCAGAGCCTGCTGCAAAGCCTGGGCGATACCCGAGGCCCGATGATGATTACTCTGCTCGGCGTCGTGCTGAACGCCATCGGCAACTTTATTCTGATCTTCGGGGGTGCCATACCCGGCGTTACCGAGCCGCTCTTTACCCCGCTTGGCTTGCGCGGTGTGGCCATTGCCACCGCTTTCGCCTGGGGGCTGATGGCGGTGCTGATGCTGCGCCGTCTCTTTGCCCATCCGGCCATTCAGTTCCGACTGGCGGATCTGTTCAAGCCATTCTGGTGGCGCCTGTTGAAGATTTTCCGGCTTGGCTACCCGTTGTCGCTGGATGGCCTTGTCTGGCAAGGTGCGACCCTCTTCTACGTCATGATGTTCAATTTCGCGGGTACCGAGGCCTACGCTGCCTTTGTCATCACCATGACGCTGCGCGCCTTTTTCATCGTACCAGGCGTTGGCATCCAGCAGGCGCTGGCCATTGCCATCGGCCAGGCGCTTGGCCGTCGGGCCTTTTTGCGCGCCCGTGTGTTGCGCCGCGAGGGCATAAAGATGGTGATGATTATTCTGCCCTCTATTGGCCTGGTCATCGCCCTGCTCACCCCTCTGGTGTTGCAACTCTATGACATCAACGAGGACACTCGGCATCTGGTGATCGTCATGGTAGCCACCCTTTTCGTGTTCAGCATCAGCGGTGCCATTACGGTGTCGGTTCCGGGCATTTTGCGCGCAGGCGGTAAAACCCGAACGGTATTAGCCATCACCAGTGCGGGCTTCTTCTTCGTCGGCGCGCCGATTGCTCTGATCTCCATTCTGGTTTTTGATCTCGGCGTCTGGGGTATTTTCGCCGGCTTTGTGGCCGACGAGGTGGCCAAGTCCATCATGATGATAGTCATCCAGCGTCGGGATGGCTGGCTCAACTCCCTGACCGAGCCAGGCCCCGCTATGGAATCGACTTGAGGTATACTCCCGCCTTTATTGCTCCAGACCGGAAACCATGACGTCGACTGCTGTCCTTATCGCCAAAAACTGGCCGGAACCGGCCTCTACCGCTGCCGGAAGGCGCACCCTGGATTTACTGCGGCTGTTGCAGGCGGGTGGCTACCACATCACCGTGGCCAGCCCGGCAGAGCCAACCCCCTTCCAGCAGGATCTGGCCAGCGAGCAGATGGTCACCCAGCGCATCGCCGTCAACGACTCGGCCTTTGACCACTGGCTGCTCGACTTGAAGCCGGATCTGGTGATCTACGATCGCTATGTGATGGAAGAACAGTTCGGCTGGCGCGTGCGCGAACATTGCCCGCAGGCGATGACCTTGCTCGATACCAGCGACTTTCATGCCTTGCGCGAGGCACGCCAGACCGCCATTCAGAAAGGTACTGCCTTCAATCTCTTTGGCCCAACGCTGATGCGCGAGCTGGCCGCCATGGCGCGTTGCGATCTGGTGCTGATGATTTCCCGCGTCGAAATAGCGTTGTTGCGCAGCCAATGCCAGTTCCCCGCCCAGGCGCTGCTGTATCTGCCGTTTCTGGTAGACAAGCTGCCCGATCTCGACGCCTTGCCGACATTCAACGAGCGCGAACATCTGATGATGATTGGTGGCTTCAAGCACCCTCCCAACCGCGATGCCGTGCTCTGGTTCAAGCAGTCCATCTGGCCACTCATTCGGCGTCGTTTGCCGGAGGTGGAATGCCACATCTATGGTGCCTATGCCGACCACCAGGTACAGCAATGGCATGCACCTAAAGACCGTTTTTTGATCAAGGGGCGCTGTGAAGATGCCCTGACCACTCTGGAAAAGTACCGACTCAACCTGGCGCCACTGCGCTTCGGGGCAGGCCAGAAAGGCAAGGTCATTGATGGCTGGCTGACCGGTACACCCACAGTCACGACACCCTTAGGTGCCGAGGCCATGGCCCCGCTTGATGCCTGGGGTTATACACTGAGTGACCAGCCAGAGCGCTATGCCGATGCTGTCGTGGCGCTCTATCAGTCCCCCGAGCAATGGTCTGATGTTCAGCAATGTGGCGTGGATGCGTTGCAACGCGGTTTTTTACACCAGGACTACAGTGCCGGCCTGTTACAGGCATTGCAACATACCCGCTTGAACCTTGAAACGCACCGCAACGGTCTGGTCTGGGGGCGTATACTCTGGCAAACCCAGCACCGCGCTACCGAGTTCATGAGTCGCTGGATCGAGGCAAAAAACACGCCGCTGGCCAGCCAATAGAAAAACTAAATCGCCTCTTTGCTGGAAATTGCCCTGACCTGTGCCAATGTAGGATGTCAGGACAGCCACAAACCAAGGGGATGACATGAGCTACCGAGACCAGGCCGCCGACCAACTCAGCGTCGGCGACAAGACGTACCGCTTCTACAACCTTCAGTCTTTGACACAGAAGTACAATCTGGAGAGACTGCCATACTCCCTGAAGATTCTGCTCGAAAACCTGTTGCGCAAGGAGGACGGCAAGAACGTCTCCCAGGCCGACATCGACGCTCTGTGCGAATGGCAGGCGACGGCTGAGCCCACCAACCAGGTCAACTTCTCCCCCGCTCGGGTCGTATTGCAGGATTTTACCGGTGTACCGGCTGTGGTCGATCTGGCCGCCATGCGCGACGCCATGAGCAAACTGGGTGGCGACCCGGCTCAAATCAACCCGCGCAGCCAGGTTGACCTGGTGATCGACCACTCAGTCATGGTCGACTTTTACGGCCAGGCCGACTCACTCAAACTCAATACCGACAAGGAGTTCGAACGCAATAACGAGCGTTACCAGTTCCTGCGTTGGGGCCAGCAGGCGTTCGACAACTTTCGGGTGGTGCCACCGGGCACCGGCATTGTGCACCAGGTCAACCTGGAGTATCTGGCCTCGGTGGTGATGACCGAAGAAATAGACGGCGAGACCTGGGCCCTGCCGGATACCCTGGTCGGCACCGACTCCCATACCACCATGATTAACGGCCTGGGCGTGCTCGGCTGGGGTGTCGGCGGCATAGAGGCCGAGGCCGCCATGCTCGGCCAGCCCATCACCATGCTGATACCCGAAGTCGTTGGCTTCAAGCTGCAAGGCCAACTGCCCGAAGGCGCCACAGCGACCGACCTGGTATTGACAGTCACGGAGATACTGCGCAAGAAAGGCGTCGTAGGAAAGTTCGTCGAGTTCTATGGCGACGGCCTGGATTCCCTGCCCTTGGCCGACCGCGCCACCATTGCCAATATGGCCCCGGAGTACGGCGCTACCTGCGGTATTTTCCCGATCGACCAGGAAACCCTGAGGTATCTCGAGCTCTCCGGCCGCAGTGAAGATCAACGCGCCCTGGTAGAAGCCTATGCCAAAGCTCAGGGCCTGTGGCGCGAAACAGGCGCGGCAGAAGCCGAATACAGTGCAACACTCAGCCTTGACCTGAGCAAGATTGAACCCAGCCTGGCCGGGCCCAAGCGCCCTCAGGACAGAGTGCCACTGAGCAAGGTGACCGAACAATTCAACAAGTCCTTGCAGCAACACCTGGACACCATAGGCTCGGACAAACCCGAGGCAGAGCAGCGCTTCGAAGGCGAAGGCGGGCAAACCGCCGTTGCTGGCGACAACCTGCACGACCACGGTGCCATCGATTACGAGATCGACGGCAACCAGCAGAAACTGAGACACGGCTCCGTTGTCATCGCGGCCATAACCAGTTGCACCAACACCTCCAACCCGGCGGTGATGCTGGCCGCTGGCCTGGTGGCACGCAAGGCCAGAGAGCGCGGACTGAACGTGAAACCCTGGGTCAAGACATCGCTGGCACCCGGCTCCCAGGTGGTACCCGCCTACCTGCGCAACGCCGGCGTACTCGAACCACTGGAGCAACTCGGCTTCAATATAGTCGGCTTTGGCTGCACGACCTGCATCGGCAACTCCGGCCCGCTGCACCCCTCCATCAGCAATGCCATTCGCTCCGGCAAGTTGCAGGTGGCTTCGGTGCTCTCCGGCAACCGCAACTTTGAAGGCCGTATCCATCAGGACGTTCCCAGTAACTTTTTGGCCTCACCGCCACTGGTCGTGGCCTATGCACTCGCGGGCACCTTGGCCATCGATCTGTCCAAAGACCCTCTGGGTGAAGACGACAACGGCAAAGCGGTTTACCTGAAAGACATCTGGCCCAGCCAAAAAGAAATTGCCGATACGGTCTATCAGGCCGTCACCGCCAACCTCTATCGCGAAAAATACGCGGATGTCTTTTCCGGCACCGATGCCTGGCGTGCTCTGCCGAGCCCGGAAGACGAAATCTACTCCTGGCCGGACTCGACCTATGTTAAACAGCCGCCCTACTTCGAAGGCATGTCCATGCAGCCCGATGAAGCCGTGGCCATTCAACAAGGGCGTTGCCTGGTCAAGGTGGGGGACTCCATCACCACCGACCATATCTCGCCCGCTGGCGCCATCAAACCGGATAGCCCAGCCGGCGAATACCTGCAACAACAGGGAGTCACGCCTGAGGACTTCAACAGCTACGGCTCACGCCGAGGCAACCACGAGGTCATGTTGCGCGGCACCTTTGCTAATGTGCGTTTGCGCAACCAGCTGGCACCGGGTACCGAAGGCAGTTGGACCACCCACTTCCCCAGCGGTGAGGTCGTCAGTATTTTTGAAGCCTCTCAGCGCTACATCAAGGAGCACACCCCCCTGGTCGTTCTGGCTGGCAAGGAGTACGGCACCGGCTCTTCTCGCGACTGGGCTGCCAAGGGCACCTATTTGCTGGGGGTAAAAGCCGTGCTGGCAGAGAGCTATGAGCGCATACACCGTTCCAACCTCGTCGGCTTTGGCATACTGCCGCTACAGTTTGAACCGGGTGAAAATGTCGGATCATTGGGCCTGACTGGGGAAGAGATCTTTGATATCGAAGCGGTAGAAGGCGAGCCGAGCACGCTTGAAGTCACGGTAACGGATGCTGACGGCAAGGTGAAAAGGTTCCATGCTCAGGTGCGTATCGATACCGCCGTTGAGTGGGATTACTATCGCCATGGAGGCATTCTGCACTTTGTACTGAGGAATCTGGCTGATTGACGCTTTTACATGTCAATAACCTGCTCAAGGATGAGCATTCCGCGACCAGAAACGTCACTTTTCGATTTATATCCGGCTTTTTGTCAAATATTCGCCGTTTCAAGTTGAATTATGTGACTAATGTCACTCTCCAGGCTAGACTTGGGTCACAGTTTTGATGGCCTCACCTCCTTCATAATAGGCCACCCCCAGAATCGCAACCAGAAGACTTCCTAGACCATGTTTATAAACGGCCTGACAGAAAGCGAAAAACACCAATTAGCGGTGCATCTGCGTGAGCGGGAGCACACCGCCTTTCTGGTGATCAAGCACGCCAGAGCTGCCGTTCAATGTATGCAACGCGAAAAAGACGTGCACGCTATCGATCAGAAATATCTGGATCTGCTGGACAGCGCCATCCAGCATTTATTCAACAAGGTACGCCAGGGCCCTCATCTGGCCTATGACGATGCGGTCTCTCAATCCGATCAGGATACTGCCTGAACTTTTCATCCAAGAAACCTATTGAAGTACAGCTACTTTTTAGCTATTAGCTATCGATGACTTTAAAACAATACATTCGACCCCACCTCCTTAGTGCAGGATAATTCATACCTACAGTTACCAAAGCCCTAAAGGAGGCCTATATGAGTACCAATGCGATCGGTTTGAACACAGCCAGCGCTGAAAGACTGGCCGGCGGCTTGAACGAATTGCTGGCCAGCTACCAGGTGTTCTACATGAACGCCCGCGGCTACCACTGGAACATCAAGGGGGAGAATTTCTTTGAACTGCACGTCAAATTCGAAGAGTTGTACAACACCCTGTTGATGAAGGTCGATGAAGTCGCTGAACGCATTCAGACGCTCGGCCATCAGCCGCTGCACAGCTATGGTGAATATGTAAAAATTTCGACCATCCAGGAGCAGACCAATGTGACCGATGGTCGCACGGCCATCAATCACATCCTGGAATCCTACCAGACGCTGATCGGCCAGCAGCGCACCCTCTTGACGCTGGCGTCTGAGGCCAACGACGAAGGTACGTCTGCACTGATGAGCGACTACATTCGCGAGCAGGAGAAAGAAGTCTGGATGTATCGCTCATATCTGGGCGAATAAGCCGTTCAAGGAAACCCGGCCTCGGTCGGGTTTCTTGTTTTTCCTGACTGGATACCCTCGCCATGACACGCCACCCATTTATAGCCGATGCCCAACGCAGTTTATTGTTGCTGGTCGACTTTCAGGCGGGCATGAGCAAGATCATCAGCCAATGGCCAGACCTCATGGACCGCACAGGCCTGCTGATCGAGGCCGCACAGCGCCTCCAGGTACCCATAGTCGCCACTGAACAATACCCTGAGGGGCTTGGGCCAACGGAAGACACCTTGCTGAGCGCCATAGGCCTCGACAATGTGCTCACCAAAACTCACTTCAGCGCCTGTCTTGAACCAGACTTCGTGGAACGCCTGCGCCTGAGCGGCAAAGACACCATTGTATTGGCCGGGGTAGAGTCTCATGTTTGTGTACTGCAAACAGGCCTCGACTTGCTGGCACAGGGCTACAGGGTTCATCTGGTAGCCGATGCCGTCAGCTCGCGCCGAGAGAGCGACAAGGCGATTGCGGTTGAGCAATTCAGATCGGCCGGGGCTGTTATTGGCAGCGCCGAGACGGTGGTGTTCGAGTGGCTGAAGCAAGCAAAGACCGATGACTTCCGCGCACTGTTGCCACGCATCAAATAGGCGGCCCCTGCCCATAGCGTTCGTGCAATAACTCCAACCGATGAATAATGGCCTGGCGCTCGGCCTGCAGCTGCCTGACCAGAGTTTCCTGCGTCTGGAAGAAGGTACGCACCAGAATCTTGTCTCGATATTGGGCGATGCGGCCACGATAATGGAGGGCGATAAGCCCCGTGGGCGGCAAGGTGGCCAGGTAGATCAGGCTATTGGTCAAATCCCGATGAGTAAATTGCCATAGCCAGAGGCCATAGAGGAAATAACTGCCAATAAAGGTCAGGACGCCAAAACCGAAGTAGGCAAAGGTGCGCAAGGCTTCGTCATGAAAACGCCGTGCCAGCAGCCTTGTCACCAGCCAGGGCACGATATGGTGTACCAGACCATAGAGCGCAAAGGGCGCCATACCCAGTGCATAGACCGTCATGCGTGATAGCAGCAGCCGCTCACGTATGGGCTGATCAAAAGACTGCTGCAGATCCTCCTTGAGCCTCACCTGCCGCAAGTGTGCCTTGTAGACTTCAACGCGCGTCTTCAAGGCCTCGACCAATTGAGGCTCAACCAGATTGGCACGCATAAGTGTCTGGTTCAGGCTCGACCTTCCATCGAAAATCTGCGCCATATGCTCCAGATGAACAGGCCTTGGGCGGAACCATTTGGCCATCAAACGCCAGAAACGACGCACGGGCCCAACCTTCTCAAGGCCAAATTCAACGTCAGGCTTGACCTTGTCTTCGACCTTGATCGCCTCGTGATACAGGACGCCGAGGTCGGAAATAAGCTGGCTGAGGCGCAGGTCTTCTATGTGATTGGCCTGGCGTTTCAGTTCCTGCTCAATGTCGGTTGTTAATTGACGCACGGCCTTGTCTGGCTGGGCCTGATGCAATTCGGCGTAGTCAGAAACTTTGATCGGCTTGCCGAAGCGCAGCAAAGCGGAAGACATGAACAGCTCCCGACCCTCGAAATTGATGCCCACTGGCACCACAACCAGGCCCAATTGGTAACCATTGCGGGCTTCAACTTCAAGTGCCAGGCGTGAGGTACCGGAACGCAGGTTGGCAATCTGCAACTGGGGAGAGTTGCGGCCTTCAGGGAAAATACCGACGCAGCGCCCAGCCTCCAGCCGCTCGAAGGTATGCTCGAAAGCCTCCAGAATGGCACGCTCGCCTCGCCCTCGCTTGAGCGGGATGGCGCCGAGGTAACCGTATATTTTGGCCAGGAAAGGGGAGCGAAACAGTTCACTCTTGGCGAGGTAGTTGACCGGGCGTGGCAATTGTGTCGACAGCAACACCGAATCGAGGATGGAGCTGGGATGATTGGCCGCCAGTATCACCGGGCCGGTCTCCGGAACCACTTCAGGGTTCTGGGAATCGATGCGTAAAAAATACAGTTTGGTAATGGCACGTAACAGATAGCGCAAAAAGCGATACAGCTTCATGGGGTTCCCTGACCGATGACTCAGATCTAATCTTTCCGGGATTGTAACCCGTCATTCACTCAATTTCGCCTGTTCCGGGACAAAGTTGATGACCCTTTTATGTAAAAAACGGGCCTGAAAGAGAGATCTAACAGGCCCGGGATGAACCATTGGTCGTGAAGGGATGGACGACTAGCGACTCAAAAACTCGATACTCGTGGGGTTAAACAGCATGTTGATTTCTGCAAGTTGACGTTGATCCAGGCTGTTGACGACCACAATTCGGCCCTTGGCCTCGGTGTCAAAACCGGGTTGTATCGCCACATAAAGCAGATTCTGGTAGACGGCCTCGGCATCGGTCAGCGCATTGAACTTCACGTCGGCTATGCTGACCCCTGTGAGGCCCTCTACAGCGGTAATGCTCTGCTCGGGTGAGACAGGGTTAAAATGATAGAGGGTATCGTTACCCCAACCGGCCCGGCCGACAAAATAGCCGTGCTGATCTCCGGCGATGACCACTCGCTCAAAGGAGCCGTAGCCTTCATATTCAACCTGGCTGCCATCGTAAATCAGCTCTGCATCGTAGGTACTGGTGTCAATGGCGACCAGGCCTCGTATATCTACCCCTTCTTCGGCCCCCCAGGCGGTATTGCCACGCCCGGCAACATAGAGAGTGCCATTGTGATAGCTGAGGTTGGCGGCGTTACGAACCGGCAATTCGATGCCCATCAGCTCGGAGGCGGAATGGGTATCTACTTCGGTCAACTCGGGCAAATCAAAAACAGCCACATAGGACGCCTGTCTCGCCTGGAAATCGCTGTCCAGTCGCTGCATCAGGATGTACAAGCGGTCATCGGCGATCAATGCATCGGCCGCGCGCGGTATGCCCCCCGAACCTCCGTGAGCATAAGCCGACAGATCCAGCTCGCCCAATTTAAAATCCGTTTCGCTGTCACCGGGTACAGAAGGATTCACCAGCCAGGCCGTCGGTGCGTCATAGCGAATCAGCACGGCCTTTTCGTCACTGATAAAGGTCAGGCTATAAGGGTTGGCGCTGGCGTCCTCTCCTTGAACCGAGTACTGCCAATGATTGAACGGCTGGGTATGAGACCCCAGGCTGTATTTGGTCACACTGTCTGCCTGAAAGCGCCCGAGGCGATAGAGCGCATCGGCATGCGTCGAGATGCCAATATCATTAGGGGAGGTTGTCGCGAACTGGCCTTCGAACAGAATGGCGCTGCTTGCCTGGACGTTGGTCACCAGAGCAATGTCTGAAGTAGCATAGTCCGGACTGGCACTGGCGACAGCCATGACCTGTTGCGCATCCAGAATGCGTGCTTCTACAGCAACCTCCGACCGTTGCCGATCAAAGTCGGATTCGGACAAGCCGTCACAGCCTGCCAACAGGGCCAGAGGCAGCAATAACAGCGGTAAACGTAAGGTAGGCATGAGGATCTCTCCTAGAATTGCACAGAGTAAGCGGCCACAAACTGTCGGCCTGGAAGGGGTTTGCGAGTAGCGTCCATCGAATAATCGTTAAACAAATTGAGCACACTCAGCGTGATGCTCTGAATGCCCGCCGGTTGACGCCAGCGATACTGGCTATGGGCATCAAACTGATTGCGTATCGGGGCGGTTGTGGAATTGGCACGATCGTAATAAAGCCCTTGCTGATACCGCCAGACAAGGCGTTGTTGCCAGTTCTGTCGCGCCCAGGCAAGTTCTGAAGTGAGGCTCAGCGGGTAAAAACCCGGTGCCTGACGGCCATCGTACAAAGCGATCGGCGAGCGGACCTGACTGCGCTGCCAGGCACCGCTTTGCTGCGCAGACCACTGAGAGCCCTGCCAGGCCAAGTGCCACTCGAGCCCCTGGTAAAGCACGTCGCCAATATTGACGTGCTGGCCGACACCCTGGGAGTCGTACACTGGCGCAATAGCATTTTCGGCGGTTCTGGAAAACAGGCCCAACTCAAGGTCTATGGCATCGGTGGTGTAACCCAGGGCCGCATCAATGGTGAGGCTCTGCTCTGAGGCCAGGCTGGAGTTACCCCGGAAGTAACCCTCATTCCCGTACTGCTCGAACAGCGAAGGCCGGCGGAAGGCACGCGTCAGGTTGGCCTTGAGCCACCAGGCCGCGTCCCATTGGTAACGCCCACCCAGTTGCGCGCCCCAGAGTGTCGGTTCATCCAGGGCATTGGCCAGGCGGCCATTCAGCAACAGGGTGAAACGGTCATCGAGCAGGAAGTGCTCCTCAGTCAGTGCAAGGCTGTGACTGAGGCGTTCTTCCTGGTAGTCCCGTTCGCTGATGTCATCCGACAATTCAAACCGGCTCAGGCTCAGCTCATTGACCAGCGTCATGCTGCTGTTTTGCCGATACCAGACCGCCAGTTGATGCAGACGCCCGTCAGTGAAACGGTCTCGGCTGTCATTGGCGCTTACGCCGATCACCGCATTGGGGTCATAAAGGTGACCGCTGTTACGAGTCAGCGATAGCCGAAGGGATTGATCCAGGCGACCCTGCCAGTAGCCTGAACCGGCCCAGCCGAGGCGCAACTGGTTTTCGCGGCGGCGATACCAGGTTTCGATGGCGTCGTTATTGTTCCAGGCCGGCAAGGATTTATGCGAGCGTTGGCCTTGCCATTGCCACTGCCAGACCTGATCTCCCAGGGTCCACTGGCCTTCTACCCCGCCCTGTTCGCGCTGGTAGTCGGCGTTGTTGCGACGCAGCACCACATTATCGCTGTCGTTATCGGGGGTGCCATTGTCGTACAGGAAAGGGAAATCGTTCTCGCTGGTAAGGCCGCTGAGGTAAAGGCGACCACGGAAATTACCGCTTTGCCAACGGTGTGCACCCGAGGCCTCATAAAGGCCAAAACTGCCCACCTTGAAAGCCAGTCGAGAATTGAACTCGTCCGCCTCTGGCCGGGTTACGATATTGATCACCCCGCCAATGGCGGCTTCCGACAATTGAGGCGGTGCCTGGGTACGGTATATTTCGATCGACTCAACCTGAGTCAGGTCAAACTGACTGAGGTCGACCGCTTCGCCGCCGCTGGACGAGCGCAATATGCCGTCGACATACACCAGCGCCTGAATCCCTGATGCCCCTCGGATGCTGACGGTGCGATAGCTGCCCGTCTCGCCCAGAGATTGCACCTGTACACCCGGTGCAGTGCCAAGCACATCGGCGACAGAGAGATGATGAGGCTGAAAATCCTGGCGACGAATGACTGTCACCTGGCCTGTAGCGAGGTCCGGCCAGGTTTGCCACGCAGGGGGTGCGCTGGCTTCGACCACTACGGGCGCCAACCACTGGGTCGATTGTGCCTGAGCGAGGCTTGACCCTGAAAACGACAAAAACAACACGCCGAGGCTGAGCGCCCAGGCGTTTGATCGGTACCACATCTTACGCACCCGCCGTGCTTTGAGGTTTAACTCAGGCCGGTATCCGGGCTAACGAAGGCTGTGGCGTGCACAAGAAGCGGCGATTCCCTTCCCAGGTAAAGTACCCAGTGGGTGTGTTAATCGACACTCGCGGAAGCTGGACTTCCACCCTTCGATCACCGTTGCGGGGGCAGCACTGGATTACAACACCAGTTTCCCGTTTAAACTGCAGCAGCAGTCACCTGATCGTGGCGCCTAACCTAAAGAGCAGGCCTAAGTGTGTCAAGCTTTATGTCGCAATGGGATCGAAATGACGACGGTTCAGGCGGTGGTCAACAAAGCGGGAAAGGCGATCTGACTGACCAGTACATTGATAGCGAGCAAGGCATCACCCTTGTGCCAGCCCTTGATGCGCGCGTCAACCTCACCGCATTGCATCAGGCAGGCCTGCCAATGGGATTCAGGTGCGCGCTGCAAAGCGGATAAAAATGCCTTTTGCTGTTTCTCGAAAATGCGCAGCCGGTTGAACAGGGTGCTGGGGTTCTGGCCAAGGCTTTGCGCCTGAGCCAGCTGCACCAAAGAGCGCATATCGCGAGACAATACCCACAACAGAATGGGGGCTTCCACACCTTCGGCCACGAGGCCACTGAGCACTCGCTGACTGCGGTCAAGATCGCCGCTGAGGCAGGCATCAGACAGATCAAAGACGGTGTATCGGGCACTGTCGGAAACAGCCTGCAGCACCGTTTCCAGATCGATGTTCTGACTGGTTCCGAGCAACAACAACTTGTCGATTTCCTGGCGGGCAGCGAGCAGATTGCCATCGACCCGGTCCGCCAGTAGCGCCAGAGCATCGTCGTCAATCGACAGGCCCTGTTGCTTAAGGCGCTGACGCAGCCAGTTGGGTAGCTGATGCCGATCCACCGGCCAGACAGGCAGCCACCAGCCGGCGTCACTGACCTGAGTAAACCATTTCGCTTTGCTTTGCGCGGCCTCGATCTTGTCACTGACAATCAACAGGAGGTTATCCGGGTTCGGCGAGGTAGCGTATGCCACCAGAGCTTTGCGACCTTCATCGGTCAACTTGCCTTCCAGGCGCAGCTCCAGCAGTTGGCGATCACCAAACAAGGACATGGACTGATTGGCCTCATAGAGGCTATTCCAGTCGAACTGTTTATCCGCGTGAAACACCTGCCGATCGGTCACACCAGCGTTGCGACCAGCCTGCCTTGCCTGGTCGGCGGCTTCGAGTACCAGCAGTGGTTCATCACCACTGATCCAGATAAGCGGCGGCAGTTCACGAGACAGCTGTTGGCTGAACTGGTTGACGTTTAGTTTCATGGTCGGGCTGGGCGCCGTTCGAGGTCAGCATCGCTGAGCGCTTCAAGTTGGTCCAGAATCCGCAAAGCAACCCGGTTGCGCAAAAATGCCTGACGCTCAAGGCGCTTGGCGTCTTCATCCACTTCCGGGCTCAACGACAAACGCGACTCGGAACGCGTCTGGCGGCGATCAATCAATGGAACGCCGTAAACGTTGACCAGCGACCATTCAACTTCCAGGGCCACCAGAGTCACATCACTCAGGCTGACTTCACTGGTTCTCAGATCATGAATCTGGAGCAAGGTATCGGCTGGAGAGGTACCCACCACCAGTGCATAAAGGGAGAAGGTTTCGCGCACCGCCTGGTAAAACTCATCGGCCTCAACCTCTGCCTGCCAGACCATAGGACTCAGCCCTTCAGCAAACTGAAACTGACCTTTGAGCCGATAGCCACACCCTGCCAGCAGCAGGCCGACCAGACTGAGGATGAGCAGCCGCTTCGCCATGATCAGTTGGCGACCACGTTGACCAGTTTGTTGGGCACAACAATCACCTTGCGCACTGTAACATCCTGTAGAAAGCGCTGTACGTTGTCGTCTGCCAGGGCGGCTTGTTCAATGCTGGCCTTGTCGGCATCGGCCGCAACTTCAATGCGGCTGCGTACCTTGCCGTTGACCTGAACGACATAGAGCAGCGTGTCCTTGACCAGAGCGGCTTCGTCCACTTCTGGCCAGGCGGCATCCAGCACCAGACCATCATGACCGAGCGCATTCCACATGACCTGGGTGGCGTGCGGCACAATGGGCGAAAGCACCAGCACAGCCGCTTCAAGGGCTTCGTGGCGCACCGCCCGGTCCTGACCGGTCTCGCCTTCGAAGCGGTTCACGGCATTGAGCAATTCCATGACCTTGGCAATGGCGGTGTTGAAGGTTTTACGCTCCCCAAAATCGGAGGTAACGCCGGCGATGGTCTCGTGCGTTTTACGGCGCAACGTTTTTTGATCGTCGTTGAGCTGATCGATCGCCAACGCCTCAACCTTGCCGCCTTCGACGAGAGCATGAACGGCTCGCCAAAGTCGCTGCAGGAACTTTTGAGCACCCTGCACACCAGATTCGGTCCACTCCAGAGTCTGCTCCGGCGGGGCAGCAAACATCGAGAACAACCGGACCGTATCGGCACCGTATTGCTCAATAGCCTGCTGCGGGTCCTTGCCGTTGTTTTTCGATTTGGACATCTTGGCCATGCCGGCATATTGCACAGCATCACCGGTTGAGATCTGCTTGCCGGCGATGATTTTACCTTTATCGTCCTTCTCCGGGGTAACGTCGCCAGGCGAGACCCAGACACGGCCCTTGTCGGTATCCTTGTACCAGGTTTCAGCCAGCACCATGCCCTGACAGAGCAGGTTGGTAAAGGGCTCGCTGGAGTTGACCAACCCCTCGTCTCGCATTGCCTTGTGGAAGAAACGTGAATACATCAAGTGCATGGTGGCGTGTTCTATGCCGCCGATGTATTGATCCACCGGCAACCAATAATTGGCTTCCTCAGGCTCAAGCATGCCTTCGTCGTATTGAGGTGTGCAATAGCGTGCGTAGTACCAGCTCGATTCCATAAAGGTGTCGAAAGTATCGGTTTCACGACGTGCCGATTGGCCCTGCCAGGTCGTGTCTTCAAAGGCCGGGTTGTTCTTCAATGGCGAGTTGACGCCATCGAACTGAACATCTGTAGGCAGCACTACCGGGAAGCTTTCTGCGGGTTTGACCTCATCACCCACATAGACCATGGGTACAGGCGCACCCCAATAGCGTTGACGGCTGACGCCCCAGTCGCGCAAGCGATAATTGACGGCGACTTCGCCGCGACCTTCCAGTTGCAAACGCTCGGCAATATTCTCGAAGGCTTCTTCGGAGGTCTGGCCGTCGTATTCGCCAGAGTTCACCACTATGCCCTTGTCGCTGAAGGGGGCCTGCTGAACGTCACAGTCGACGCCCTCCTCGCGCGGCTTGACCACTTGCTTGATCTCGATGCCATACTTGATCGCAAACTCCCAGTCACGCTGGTCGTGACCGGGTACAGACATGATGGCGCCGCTGCCGTAATCCATCAGCACAAAGTTGGCGACCCAAACCGGTACGAGATCACCGGTAATGGGGTGAATGGCCTTGAGCCCGGTGGCGTGGCCTTTTTTCTCCATGGTCGCCATGTCGGCTTCACTGGTGGTGCCGCTGCGGCACTCTTCGATAAAGGCAGCCAGGTCCGGGTTGGAGCGGGCTTCTTCCAGAGCCAGTGGGTGCTCAGCGGCCAATGCCATATAGGTCGCACCCATAAGGGTATCTGGTCGGGTGGTATAGACTTCGAGTTGCTCAGGGTGGTCCTGGATGTCGAAACGCAGCGTGACCCCTCTGGAACGGCCAATCCAGTTGCGCTGCATGGCCTTGACTTCTTCCGGCCAGCCTGGCAAATCGTCCAGGGATTCGAGCAGCTCTTTGGCGTAAGCCGTGGTTTTGATGAACCACTGATCCATTTCCTTGCGCTCTACGGTCGTTCCGCAGCGCCAGCAGGCACCGTCGTGCACCTGTTCGTTGGCGAGTACGGTCAAATCATGCGGGCACCAGTTGACGGCCGATTTCTTGCGATAGGCGAGGTCTTTTTCCACCAGACGGGTAAAGAACCACTGCTCCCAACGATAGTACTCAGGGGTGCAGGTGGCGACTTCTCGGCTCCAGTCGTAAGCGAAGCCCAGCATCTGCAACTGCTTACGCATGTAATCGATGTTTTCGAACGTCCACTTCGCCGGTGCAACGTTATTCTGAATGGCGGCATTCTCGGCAGGCATGCCAAAGGCATCCCAACCCATGGGCTGCATGACATTTTTGCCCAGCATGCGCTGATAACGGCTGATGACATCACCGATGGTGTAATTGCGCACATGCCCCATGTGCAGCCGGCCGCTGGGATAAGGTAGCATCGACAGACAATAGAATTTCTCTTTATTGGAATCGACTACGGCTTTGTATACCTGTTTTTCGTTCCAGGTGGCTTGTACCTGGCGCTCTATATCGGCCGGGGAATAGGTGGCGTCCATCGGTTTCCTGTCAATGCGGTTGGTGAAAGTAGGGCTGGATAGGATACCCGACCCGGGTACTATTTTCGACTGTCCTTCACCAATACAGCGAGGTCTCGGCCTGGATATTCAAGCTGCGCATTCAGAGCACGCGCCAACCAGTCGAAAGTGTCCATGGAATAAAAGCTGATGTGGGTCGGGTCGTGCAGGTAGCGCCATTGCCGGAAGGCATCCCGATCGCGCACCCGTTGCGTCTGAATAACCAGGACTCCGCCCGGTTTCAGGGCGCTCCAGAGTTGCTCAAGCACCACTTTCGGCTCCGCCAGATGCTCGATCACCTCGGTCAAGGTGATAAAGTCGTAGCTTTGAGTCAGCACCCTGGCATCGGGGTGGTAGTAGCAATCGTAGAGTTCCGTCGGGTAACCACTGCTTTCGAGCATGTGCGCCAGAGCCGGGCCAGGCCCGCAGCCGAAATCCAGGCCACGCGCCGATGCGCCCACCCGCTGTGCGACGGCATCATGAGTCCCCTGAAGAAAACGACGATAGGCCGGGTCGTCAACGCGGTTGTCGTGCTGGTCGTAGACCTGTTTCTCTGCGGCTGCACCCAGATGCTGGTGTCGTGGCACAAATACCAATGTGCAGGCTCGGCAACGCCAGTAGTCACGGCCCAATCGCTGGTGCCAGTGCTCCGGTTCATCCGTCAGGCAAAGCGGGCATTGCATCGGTAATCTCGCAGGTTGAATTTGGCGTACTGTCTCAAACGTGGTATTAATCGGCACCAGGAAATCGATCAGGATACCCATTGTGAAGGATGTCCCGTCCGCTTGCACCGAGAGAATCTGGTTTTGACCCAACTTCTTACCGCTCTGACTGTCATGAGCCTCCTGTTTCTGGCCCCTTCCTTCGTCCAGGCAAATGAACACAGCGGGTTTTGGCTTGAGCGAGACGCCCAATGGCAGCCGGAAGCGCTTAATCTACAACAACTGGCACAATTTCAGTCCAACAGAGACGGTGTGGCATTGACCGGCGGCCAGTTCTGGCATGCCTTGAATGTGAACCTTGAGCAAGGTCAGGACCTTGTTATCGACTTCCGTAACTCCTCCGTCATTGGCCAATTTACTCACTGGGTTTTCGACGCCGAAGGGCATCAACTGACTCAATTTGAAGGCGGTATCCAGAGCGCAGAAACCAACCCCTTCTTTTTGCGTCATGGCCGACCACTGAGGCTTGAGCCGGGCCAGTACCAGATCATCAGCCATTTGCGTGGGCCTTTCTTTTTGGCTCAACCAGAGCCAGCCCTCTATGAAAGAGCGGAGTATCAGCAATCGATTAAAGTGGGTAACACCGTCACCCTGCTCGGTCTCGGGATATTTTTTGCGCTGGGAATCTATTACGTGGTACTCGGCACTAGCCGAGGTCGAGCCGGGGATCTGCTGTACGCAGGCTTTATACTGGGCAACCTGCTGTACAATGGTACCGCCTTGCTGTTCTTCAGCGATGTATTACGCACCCATCAGTTCTATTTGATCAGCTATCCAATTCTGCTTTCCAACACCGCCTACATTGGCTTTGTCATGGTGTTGCTGAACATCAATAAACGAACATCGAAAGCGCTTTATTATTCCGGGTTAGGTATCATTGCACTCTTTGCCGCCTTCTTTGTTACCGCCTTGTTTGCCCCCAATCATTCTCTGGAACTCTGTCGTATTGGGGTCGGTATTTTTGCACTCTATGGGCTCACTGCCGGCATAGTGCGCATTATTCAGGGTAACCGGACGGCACGCTATTACATCATTGCAAACATTGCCTTTGTAATCCCGGCGCTGATCTCGATTCAAGCCTCCACTCTGCCGTTCGGAGATACGCTCTTTATCGAGCATATTGGCCTCTTTGCCGTTGCGGTAGAGGTCATTCTGCTGTCACTGGTCATCAGCCATCAGGTAGGGATGGTGTACCGGGAAAAAGAAGCCGGCCTGTTCGCCACCCAGGAAGCCCTGTTGGCCGCCAATCAGGCGTTGGAGACCAAGGAACGTTTCCTGGCCAATGTCAGTCATGAGCTGCGCACCCCACTGAATGCCATCCAGGGCTCGGTAGAGTTGATTGGCCAGTACCCGCTCCCCCCCAAAGTTAATCAACATATTGACGCCATTCACACTTCGTCGAATTTTCTGTTGTACTTGATCAACGACATTCTGGACCTTGCCAAAATGAATGCCGATCAACTTCGACTGGTGCGAGAACCCTTTGATCTGGACCAGGCCATTGATGATCTGGCCAGCATTTACAAGAACGCCTATAACCGCGAGAAAATCGATTTCGTCATCGATATGGATGCCAACCTGCCCGCCAAGTTGCTGGGCGATGTAAATCGCCTGAAACAGGTGCTGGCCAACCTGCTCAGTAATGCCTTCAAGTTTACAGAAAGGGGTGAAGTCAGGCTGCGCATTCAACGTATGCCCAATCATGAAATTCGTTTTAGCGTCAGCGACACGGGCATCGGCATCAGTGCCGACAAACTGCACACGGTGTTCTCTGCTTTTACGCAAGCGGATGCAAGTATCGCTCGAAAATATGGTGGCACTGGCCTGGGTCTGCAAATCGCATCCAAACTGGTTCGCATGATGGGAGGCCATCTGGGTGTAACCAGTGAACTCGACCAGGGCAGTGATTTCCATTTCCGCCTGGCACTGCCCATTGTGCAGGAAGAGAGCCTGAAGGCACCTCATCTCTCCATAGGCTTGATCTGCGACGACATTGGTAAAGAAGCCCTGCTGCAGCAGGATCTGAGACATTACGGCATTCGTATCCAGGCGGTGCGCCACCCTGGTGATCTAAAAGAGGATCCTCTGCCGGACGAAATCAAACAGTGGCTCATACTGACAGACACCTTCCGCCCCAACTTGACGGACGCGTTCAACGAAGACCAGGCCTATGTCTGGTTTGTGAGCTATCTGGATGCACTCCAGGCGGAGTCCTGGCAGGGAACCGATCTTGATTTGCTGCCCTACACCCGCAGTACCTTGCCGCTCATGTTCAGCCCGACGGTCGCTGCAATTCAGGATCAGTTCGACCCATCATTGATGAAAAGTTGTTCGGTTATTGCCGTTGACGATAACCCGGTTAACCTCAAAGTGCTGATGGGCATGCTTAACAGGCTGAACGTTGACTGTGAAGGTTTTGATGACCCGGAAGAAGCCCTGGCACACATTATTTCACGCTCACCCGACCTGGTGTTGATGGACGTTCAAATGCCGAGGATGAATGGCCTGGATGCAACCCGCTATTTGCGCCAACACCAATACACCAGGCCCATCATCGCCTTTACCGCCAATGCATCAGAACAGGATATGGAAGCCTGCAGACAAGCCGGCATGAACGATATTCTGATCAAACCCATCCGCATTGATGAACTCAGGATCAAGCTGAATCAATGGGTAGAAGACAAGTTGTTGTAAAGCAGTGGAAAAGCAATGGCAGCACCGTCAACAAGAACAATAACACCTGAAGTTGCGCTGCCAGGTTCGATCAGTCCTGTGAATCGCCCATCACGAAAGGCCCCAGGTCCGGTCGTTGCAGCCAGTTTCTGGAATCGTAGGTCAAGGCGCCGTCAACCACATGAAAGGTCAGAGCCAGGCGAGAACGATCGGATCGATTGGGTGCGCTGTAGTGCGGCAAATGGCCATGAAAGATCAACAGGGTGCCAGCCGGTACCGGTACTGCGGTGCCGGAACGCTCATCCGGCCAGGGAGTGCTGTCGAGCGGCGCCATGGTCAAGTCTGAGCCGTCTCGAAAGTAACGTTCTCGCAGCGGCCCCCTGTGGCCACCAGGCTCTACCCAGAGGCAGCCGTTCTGCAAGGTTGCCTCTTCAAGTGCAAACCAGTAGGTGATGACGCTGCTGGGCTCGGTATAGAAAAAGGTTGCGTCCTGATGCCAGGTGACCTCGCCACCAATTCGGGGCTGCTTGAAAATCACCATGGTTTGATAAAGGTGAGGTATAGAGACGCCCAGATCCTGAGCCAGTTCGGCAAGGTCCGGTCGAGAGGCAAAGGCCTTGAAGACCGGGTCCAGGTCGTGGAGGGCGTGCCCGATCTTGTTGATGCTTTGAGCGCGAGGTTGTTTCAGTTGGCCGTTGTCGTCAAAAGCGGCTTCTTCGAAGAAGCAACGGATGCTTTGTGCCGAGGACAGAAAAAAATCATGCTGGATCTGTGAACGATCCGTTGTCGAGAATCGGCTGCTCATGTCGAGATCCGCCGCTTCGATGATCCTGTAGGCCTGATCGATTAACGTCTGACGCTCCTGGGCGCTGACCACGTCGGGCAAGAGTACAAAACCATTTTCCTGAAAATCGGACCGTTGTTGCTCCGTCAGCATGAGACCCCCAAAGTGAATTGACCATTCGGTCAGTTTACCAGTTTTTCAGCCATCGGCCACTTCTTCTGTCTCTATGATTTCGCTTTCTGCGCAGGCTTCGCTGTGCCAGGCCTGAAGTGCGGGCAAATGAAAGAGATGACGAATCCACGCGCTCACAGGTTCAGAAACAGACACCTGATAACCCTGAAGCCGGTAGGCCACGGGCGCGAAAAAGGCGTCAGCGATGCTGAAATGTTCACCCATCAGATAGGGGCCTTCTGACGACGTCAGGCACTCATTCAACAGGCTGTCTATACGGGCGATGTCTGCTGCTGTTGCTGAATTGGGCTGAAAACCACTGATTTCGCGTCGACAATTCATCGGCATGGAAGCCCTGAGGGCGCTGAAACCGCTGTGCATTTCTGCGCAGGCAGCGCGACCCAGCGCTCTGAGGTCTGGATCTTTTGGCCAGCCAGCCCCCTGTAAATACCGCTCATTCACTGTCTCGGCTATGGCGAGACTATCCCATACCTTGAAATGACCGATCTGTAGCACTGGCACCTTCTTGCTGGGGCTGTATTTGGCTAACAGCTCTGGGGTTTCTGGCGAATCCAGGGGAATGCGAATTTCCTTGAAATGCACGCCAAAGGCGCGCAACAACAACCAGGCACGCAGTGACCAGGAGGAGTAATTCTTGTTGCCTATGATCAGGGTCAGGTTATTCATGGTGGTCTCCTTGTGCCGCATTGGACCGGCTATTTACCATAGCCGGACTTACTACCTTAGACGGTTTTGACCAGTTTTGCTCATTCCAGTCGCTTCAGTCGGCTTTCAATAGCCGCCTGGATGCCTATGGCATCAAGCCCGACATCTGCCAACATCTTTGCCGGTTTGCCATGATCCAAAAAGGCATCCGGCAAGCCGAGTTGCAGTAACGGGACAAGCAAAGCATTGGCAGCAAGGACTTCTGCAACAGCGGAGCCGGCGCCGCCCAGGATGGCATTCTCTTCCAGCGTCACCAGCAATTCATGCTGGTCGGCCGCTGCCTTGACCACGGCTTCATCCAGCGGCTTGATAAACCTCATATTGATCAGGGTGGCATCGAGTTGTTCCGCCACTTGAGCTGCGACCTGCACCATACTGCCAAACGCGAGCAGCGCGATACGCTTACCCTGCCTGAGGGGTTCGGCCTGACCAAGAGGCAAGGGCTCAAGCGCCTGGTCGATTGCAGCGCCAGGGCCTGCACCGCGCGGGTAGCGCACTGCCGCCGGGCCCGAGAACTGAAAGCCCGTGGTGAGCATTTGCCGGCACTCGTTTTCGTCCTTGGGTGCCATCACGACCATATTGGGCACACAGCGCAGAAAACTGAGGTCGAAACTGCCCGCATGGGTGGGGCCATCCTCACCGACCAGGCCAGCCCGGTCGATGGCGAACAGCACATCGAGATTCTGCAACGCAACGTCGTGGATCAGTTGATCATAAGCCCGCTGCAGAAAAGTCGAATAGATCGCCACAACCGGCTTGGCCCCCTCGCATGCCAGGCCCGCAGCAAGCGTGACGGAATGTTGTTCGGCAATGGCAACATCAATGTATCGATCAGGAAAGCGCTCGGAGAAGGCAATGAGATCGGAGCCCTCACGCATGGCCGGGGTGATGCCGACGAGTCGGCCATCCTGCTCGGCCATGTCGCATAGCCACTGGCCGAATACATTGGAGTACTTCGGGCCGGCCTTGGGTTTGGTATCGGCCTGAGGCGTCACTTTCTCGATTTTGGTAATGGCGTGATACTTGATCGGCTCGTTCTCTGCCGGCGTAAAACCCTTGCCTTTCTGGGTGGCTACATGCAGGAATTGTGGTCCCTTGAAGGTACGCAGATTGCGCAAAGCATGCACCAGCTCAACCACATCATGACCATCGACCGGGCCAACGTAGTTGAAACCCAACTCTTCAAAGAGGGTACCTGGCGAGACCATGCCTTTCATGTGCTCTTCGGCCTTGCGAGCAAACTCGAGCACGGGCGGCAAATTCTGCAGCACCTTTTTGCTGTTTTCGCGCAGGTGTGAGTAGGCTTTCGAGGAAAACACTCTGGAAAAAGCGGTCGACAAGGCGCCAACGTTTTCCGATATCGACATGTCGTTGTCGTTCAGCACCACAAGCAGGTCGGCACCGTCATGACCGGCATGATTCAGCGCCTCAAAGGCCATACCCGCGGTCAAGGCGCCATCACCGATCACCGCCACCGACTGTTTTGCCTGGCCGAGTATTCGATCGGCAATGGTCATACCCAAAGCAGCAGAAATAGAGGTACTGGAGTGGCCCACACCAAAGGTGTCGTAGGGGCTTTCGTCTCGGTTGGGGAATGCCGCCAGGCCACCACCCATGCGAATGGTGGTCATCTGTTCGCGGCGACCGGTCAGAATTTTGTGCGGGTAGGCCTGGTGGCCGACATCCCAGACCAGATGTTCGTCCGGGGTGTGATAGACATAATGCAGGGCGACTGTCAGTTCAACCACCCCCAGGCCTGCCCCGAAATGCCCGCCGGACTGCCCGACACTGTAAAGAAGGTACTCGCGCAGTTCATCTGCCAATAAGGGGAGTTCTTCCAGTGTCAGTTTGCGCAGGTCCGCCGGGATGTCGATGGCATCCAGCATCGGGGTAACAGGCCGTTGCCTGGGTATGTGGGTAAAGACTTTCATGAAATAAAGGGTACCTGCTGCGACACCTGCCCGGGTCGTTCCTGGTCCGACCGGGGCCAATGAGATTCAATGCAACTGCGTGATATCGGTTCAAGGCCGCCAAGTGTAGCGGAAAGCCCGCCAATGCCCAATCATCGGTCGGCATTTTGCCTGGTCGAACATCACTATCCGGTGAATATAGCGGTAACTAATAGGGACGAGATAACACGTAGTCGGCCAGGCCATGCAAGGGCCCACTGGTCAAGCCCGCCTGCAACAATGCCTCTCTCGCTTCATCTATCTTCTGCCTGGCGGCGAGGCGAGCACCATCCAGCCCCAGTAACCGGACATAGGTTGACTTGTTCGACGCCAGATCGCTGCCCTGGGGTTTGCCCAGAACGTGAGTGCTGGTTGTCACATCCAGAATGTCATCGGTTATCTGAAAAGCGAGGCCCACCAGCCGGCCGTATCGAGCCAGGGCCGTCGGGACCGGCTCGGCAACGCCGCCACACAAGGCCCCCAACAGCAAGGACGCTTCAATCAGGGCACCGGTTTTTAAATGGTGTATCTGGGCCAATTGCTGCTGATCCAGGGCCTGGTTTTCTGCCTGGAGATCCAGCATCTGTCCACCCACCATGCCCGACTGCCCGGCCTTCCGAGCCAAAAGCAGAACCATTTGCAATCGGACATCGGCCGAGGTCGATGGTGTTTGAGCCAGGTGCTCGAAGGCCAGGCTCTGCAAGGCATCACCCGCCAGAATGGCGGTGGCTTCATCGTACTGCCGATGGCTGGTTGGCTGACCGCGGCGCAGATCGTCGTTATCCATGGCCGGCAGGTCATCATGAATCAGGCTGTAGGTGTGGATCATCTCGAGCGCAGCGGCTGGATATAACCAGGAGTCGTCGGCCACACCCGTCGCTTCTGCGGCGGCCCTGACCAGCAAGGGGCGTAGGCGTTTGCCACCGGCAAAGAGCGAATAACGCATGGCTGTGCGCAAGCGCGACTCAGGGTCGACAGGTAACAGCCGGTCCAGGTGCGCTTCAAGCTGTGCCTGGGTCTCGGTCTGGAAGCGGTTCAACGGGTTCACTGAGGTGTCATTCCTGGTCTGGCATGGGAGCCAGTTTGGCGTCATCGCCCTGCCCCAGCAGTACCTGCACTTTTTGTTCTGCCTTGTCCAACGCCTGCTGACACTGGCGCGTCAGTTGAATCCCTTGTTCAAAGGTCTGCATGGCTTCATCGAGGCTCAGTTCACCAGATTCAAGGCGGCCAACAAGGGCCTCCAGTTGAGCCATCTGGCTCTCAAAGTCGGGTTGGTCGGGTTTGGACATGAACTGCTCCCATCGTCGAATGGCGGCCAAAGGTACTGATGTTCGCCTTTGGGGTCAACTTTCATCGCCCCCGGCCGATACAACCTTCGACGATGTTAACTCGACCAGATTTGCATACATATTAGCAATGCGTGGTAAAAAAATCGCCGGGTACAGCGTCGCCGAACATTATCCTGCTAGAATAGCAGTTCAGGTTAACAAACGGGACTCAGCCGGGAAGGTTTGACAGTGGATTTAGCAACAATTATCGGCTTGATCGGCGCTTTTGTCATGGTCACCATGGCGATGCTGATCAACGGCAGTGTCGAGATGTACTTCAATGTACCCTCTGTACTTATTGTGGTGGTCGGCTCCATTTTCATCGCCATGTCCAAGATGTCTCTGGAAAAATTCCTCGGCGTCGGCGGCGTGGTCGGCAAGGCGTTCTCGTTCAAACTGGTTTCACCAGAAGAGCTGATCGAAGAGGTGGTTGAGCTTGCTGATGCAGCCCGGAAAGGTGGCCTGCTGTCGCTTGAGGGTCGAGAGACCAGTAATGAATTTCTGAGCAAGGGTATCCAATTGCTGGTCGACGGACACGACCCTGAAGTGGTCAAGCAGTTGCTCAGTAAGGACATGAAGATGACAACCGAGCGACACAAGGACGGTAGCAGTTTTTTTGCCGCCATGGGTGAGGTCGCTCCTGCCATGGGCATGATCGGTACTCTGATCGGTCTGGTCGCCATGCTGGCCAATATGGACGATCCCAAGGCCATCGGTCCTGCCATGGCCGTTGCCTTGTTGACGACCCTTTACGGTTCTTTTATCGCTACCGCTATCGCTATTCCCATCAAGGACAAACTGAATCTGCGTGCCGGTGAAGAGGAGCGCATACAGAGAATGGTCATAGACGGCCTGCTCTCCATTCAGGCGGGTCAGAACCCGCGCATTATTGAATCCATGCTGAAAAGCTACTTGCCATCGTCCAAACGCGGCGCTGACTGAGCCGGGCTTCAGGGTTTGTTATGAGTCAGGAATTCGATGAAGACGATTGCCCAGAATGCGAACCCGGGTTACCGCCCTGGATTGCTACCTTTGCCGACCTCATGGCACTGCTTCTGGTCTTCTTTGTGCTGTTGTTGTCCTTTTCGGAAATGGACGCACAGCGCTTCAAGCGCCTGGCTGGCTCCATGCGCGATGCGTTTGGCATCCAGGCGGAAATTTTTGCCAACGAGATCCCCAAAGGCACCAGCATTATCGCTCAGGAGTTCAGCCCGGGCCGCCCTGAACCGACCCCATTAAACGTTATTCGCCAGGATACCATAGACGCCATGAAAGACTCGCTCGACGTCATGTGCCAGGACATGATTACTCAACAGGAAGAGGCACAGGGTGAGTCTGGCCAATTGACGCGACAAATTACCGTGCCGGATCAGGCACTGCAGGAGCAGGTCCAGGCAGAGGCCGAGCGCATTGCCGAAGCCCTGGCCGATGTCATAGCGGATGGCCTGGTGGAGGTCGAAACCATCGATCAGACCATCATCATCAGGGTTAAGGAGCAATCCTTCGGTGCTGGAACGGACTTTGTAGCCGATGACTACCTGCCAATACTCGATCGAGTACGGGAAGTGTTGTTGACGGTACCAGGCTCAATATCCGTAGAAGGCCATACCGACAACCTGCCCATCTCGACGCCGCGATTCCGCAACAACTGGCTATTGAGTTCGGCCCGAGCGCTCGCCGTTGCCGAGTACCTTTGGGCGTCACCAGAAATGGCAGAGGACCGCTTTACCATTGTCGGCCATGGCTCAACCCGCCCGCTGGCCAGCAACGACACACCTGAAGGCCGCGCATCCAATCGCCGTGTTGAAATCAATGTGCTGCAGGACAACCCGGATTTCGAAGGTGATCGCGTTCCCAGAGACCAACAAGGGGATGCTCTGGATGTCGGCCCCCCTTCGCTTTTT
The DNA here is from genome assembly GCA_022565595.1 of Saccharospirillum sp. Lineage (GTDB taxonomy): Bacteria > Pseudomonadota > Gammaproteobacteria > Pseudomonadales > Natronospirillaceae > Saccharospirillum. The sequence continues at coordinate 198,232 of JAIUML010000002.1, forward strand.
GGCCTTCAGCCTGAAGAAATCTTCTGAAGCCCGAGCGGCACAAAAGGTGTTAACGTCGGTAGCCTGAACCACTCAGGCCAACAACGAAGTCAAATCAAAGAGTTCCTGTTTGAAGGGCCTGGGCATGTTTTCTATGGCATCAATGATGTCGTGATGGACCAGCTTGTTGCTCTGAATACCGACGCAACGACCGGCGTAGCCATCCAACAGCAAATCCACGGCATAAGCACCCATCTGGCTGGCAAGCACCCGATCAAAGGCACAGGGCGCGCCGCCTCTCTGTATATGACCCAGGATGGTGGCGCGGGTTTCAAGGCCTGTGCGCGCCTCGATGCGCTTGGCCAGCGCATTGACGTCCGTCACGTGCTCGGTAATGGTGATTATGGAATGTTGCTTGCCTTTGCGGACATCCTCTTCGAGCTTGCTGATCAGTGCTTCTTCATCAAAACTTTTTTCCGGGACGATGGTGAACTCGGCTCCGCTGCCGACAGACGCCATGACCGTCAGATCGCCACAATAACGGCCCATGATTTCGACAACGGCGATGCGATTGTGGGAAGAACAGGTATCGCGCAACTTATCAATGGCATCCAGCACAGTGTCCAGAGCGGAATGGAAACCGATGGTGTAATCCGTGCCGGCGACATCGTTGTCGATGGTGCCCGGTAAACCGATACAGGGAAACCCGGCTTCGGACAGCTTCTTGGCACCCATGTAGGAGCCATCTCCACCGATGACAACCAGTGCTTCAATGCCATGCTCTCGCATATTATTGATGCAATCCTGACGAATGGATTCTTCCCGAAACTCCGGGAAGCGAGCAGACCCTAGAAAGGTACCGCCGCGGTTGATCAGGTTGGAAACATGGTGGCGCTTCAACATTTCAATCCGATTCTGATAGAGCCCAAGAAAGCCACCGCGAATGCCATAGACATCCAGTTCTTTTTTTATACCACTGCGAACCACCGCTCGAACAGCGGCGTTCATACCAGGTGAATCGCCTCCACTGGTCAGCACCCCAATTTTCTTCAACATGTGCAACCCTTATCAATGACTGGTATACAAGAATTGATGCTTACTCTGCCATTTTAGCAGCAAAAAATGTAGCAAAATTACAGGATATTCCACCATTGATCGGACCTGCCCCCTTCAGAACCCAGTCAGGGCCAGAAAAAACCCTTACCACGGTAATAAACTTCCATCCCAGGCGATAAATTGACCCGTTTGTGCCGATGAAAGACCCTCCAGGATCGAACTTAGCGCCTGACCTGTCTGTTCGATACTGTGCAATTGACCTTTCGGCAGCCCCTGCTGAAAAGGAGCGGACAATCGAGAGTCCGTCGTGCCGGGGTGCAAAGCCACTACAGTCGCTGCAGGCAAGCGGTGCTTCCATTCCAATGCAACATTGGTGACCAGCATGTTCAAAGCAGCCTTGCTGGCTCGATAGCTATGCCAACCACCGAGACGATTGTCGCTGATGGAACCAACTTTGGCAGAGATGACCGCCAGTTTGAGTTCGCTTTGGCGTTGCAACTTCCCTTGCAGCATGTCGGCCAGTTCGGCAAAGGCAGAGGCGTTAATCAACATCGACTCCAGAAACCAGTCCCGCTTGAACTGCCGTATCGACTTTTCAGGCTTTTGATTGTCGCGGTGCAACAGGCCAGTGGCGAGTACCAGAGTGTCCAACTGATTGACATCCAATGCCACACTCAGGCGCTCCGCCCAGTCAGGCTGGTGCAGGTCGCAAGGCAACCAGTGAATATCGGCGTCAGTCTCATCCTTTGGCTGGTTCTGATAATAGGTGCCGAACCGGGTTTGACCTGCCCAGGCACCAAGCAGCCCTCTGCCAATACCTCCGCTGCCGCCAATAACAAGTTTCATGCTTTCTCCTGGTCGTTCATGCGAAGGATAATTGGCAGACGCAATTGGGTATCGCTCTGGTCACCCCTTTGCCCGATCATCTCACCATAGGGGGACCGATGCACCAGCTCCGCCTTAAGCAAAGGCAATTGCCGCAGCAATGCCTTGACCTGAGTCAGGGCTGGCAGGCGCAGGGCCTCCCCCGCCTCGCCAACCAGCAACTGCCGACCTTCAGAAGTGATCAGATAGCAGTAATAGCCAATGCCCATCAGGCTCTCCACCTCTGCCCGTTCGAAAGGCTCTGCTGCCCGTCGCGCCAAACTGAGTGATATTGCCATTTCTTCCACCGTTTACCGTTGATCATTTCCCGTCATTTACGGCCGATACGGACATTTGGGCCAACCAGCCGCCCGTCTGTCCGAAAACAGAGGTAGAACGACTGGTTCAAGAAATGCCATGAAAAGTGCATCTGTCTGGGCTAGACTGAACGTTGGTCGTTTTTTGACATCTGCTCACCGAATCCACTCAATGGCATTCTACTTTCAGCAGATACAACACCAACCTTGCACGTACATTAGGTCCAAAAAACAATAAGTCAGGAGGAAAGGAGTGCTTACTCAACAACGCGGATGGGTCTCTGTCACCCTGGCAGTTCTGCTGGTCATTGTCATAGCGGTAGCGGCCTATTTTTATCAGTCGCTGAATGCATCGCTGGCACGCTCCGAACAGGCTGCAGGTGCTGCAGAAGTCGAAATAGATCGTCTCGAAGGTCAGCTCTCGAGCTTGCGCAACGAACGCGATCAACTCAACGAACGGCTGAATAGCCTTGAAGCCGAACGGCAGCAACTGGCTCGTGAAGCCGACGACATTCGGCAACGGCTGAGCCTTCAGGACAGCAGCCGAGATGAACTCGAGGAACAGGTCACAGCCTTTCAGGTTCAAGTCGCAAGTCTGGAAGCCGAATTGGCAGGCTTGCGCGATGAAGCCGCCATACAGCAGACTGCCCTTGATGAAGCCAATGACCGTTTGAACGAGGCATTGGCGGAACGGGATCGACTCCAGCAAAGACTGGCGATCTCGGAAGAGACTATCGAAGATCTCGAAGCCGATCTGGTCCGGCAGGATCAGGCGTTAGCCCAGAGCCGACAAAGAGCATCTGACCTGGAAACCGAACTGGCGGCCCAGCGACAGCTTGTTGTTGAGGTTGAGCAGGAACGTGATCAGTTGCAGTCTGGACTGGCCGAGTCGCGCGCGTTAATCAGTCAACGCCAGGCAGCCATGTCCGCTCTGTTGCGGGATTACAACCGGCTGCAAGCTCAGTTGGCGGAGTCGGAACAGGCCCGCCAGTCCAATGCGGATCAGCTTGGAGAGCTGGAGGTTGCATTGAACTCAACCCGGGCGGACCTGAATCGTGCACAAAACGAGCTCGCTCGTCGCGATGCTAACCTCAGCGCCATCGAGCAGGAACGTGAATCTGTCGAAGATCAATATCGTCAGGCACGTGAGCAGTTGGCATTGCAGCAAGCTCGCAACGAGGACTACAGCCAGACCATCAGCCTGCTGGAACAGCGACTGGATCGTGAAAATCAGGCCATGGATGAATTGCAAAGCCGTCTACAATCGCTAAGCAATGAGCGCGAGACTCTGGTATCGAGGCTCGAGGATGGCACCACCGTCATCAAATTGCCTGAAAGCATCGTGTTCGCTTCCGGCTCTGCCATCGTTGGTGATTCTGGCCGGGCAACCCTGCAATTTCTGGCCGATGCTCTGGTCAGTTTTCCGGAGCACCTGATCAGCATCCAGGGGCACAGTGACAGCCGCCCGATCTCACCCAGCTTGCAGGCGAAGTATCCTTCCAATTGGGAGCTTTCTTCGGCTCGAGCTTCCTCTGCGGTTCAGGTACTGATTGATTCAGGTATAGAGGCCAATCGATTGCAGGCTGTCGGTTATGCCGACACAAGACCTGTAATGGAAGAAGTAGACGCCGACAGCCGTCGGGCCAATAGACGCATAGAGGTTCTGCTGTACCCGGACCAGTTTACCATGAGGGTCTTGTCGGAATCCGAATTGGATGAGTAAGACGAGTCAATAGATAAAGGCGGCTCGATCAGAGCCGCACTTCTATGTCCCGGTCACGCATGACCTGCTTGGCCTCGGCGATGCTGTATTCCCCGAAGTGAAATATGCTGGCGGCCAGAACGGCGTCAGCATGCCCTTCCAGAACACCTTCGGCCAGATGCTCCAGGTTTCCGACACCGCCACTGGCAATGACCGGTATATCGACCGCATTGGCCACTGCGCGCGTCAAGGCCAGATCGAAACCGGTTTTCACACCATCGCGATCCATACTGGTGAGGAGGATCTCACCGGCACCCAGGTCGGCCATTTTTTGGGCCCATTCGACGGCGTTGATGCCGGTCGGTTTACGGCCGCCGTGCGTGAATATCTCCCAATGGTCATCCACTCTCTTGGCATCGATGGCCACGACAATGCACTGAGCACCAAAACGCTCGGACGCCGCCCGGACAAAGTCCGGGTCATAAATGGCGGCACTGTTGATGGACACTTTGTCCGCGCCGGCGTTCAGCATGGTGCGGATATCGTCAAGGGTGCGAATGCCACCACCGACGGTCAAGGGAATAAAGACTTCGCCCGCTATGGCACGCACCGTATCGACCATGGTGTCGCGCCCTTCGTGAGTGGCGGTGATATCGAGCATGGTGATCTCGTCGGCACCCTGCTCGTTATAGCGTCGAGCCACTTCAACCGGGTCGCCCGCATCGCGGATGTTGACAAAGTTCACGCCCTTGACGACGCGGCCTTTGTCGACATCGAGGCAGGGTATGATTCGTTTGGCCAGGGCCATGGACGCTTCTCCTCAGTTGGATGCGTACTGATCGCAATAGGACTGGGCTTCGGCCAGATCAAGACTGCCTTCGTAAATCGCCCGACCGGTAATGGCGCCAAGCAGCCCCTGGTTTGCCAGCGGGCATAAACGTTCGACGTCTTTCATGTCTGTTACGCCACCACTGGCAATGACCGGAATGCCACCGGCTTCAGCGACAGCCACGGTAGCCTCCAGGTTTACCCCTTGCATCATGCCGTCTCGGCTGATGTCGGTGTAGACGATGGCACTGACGCCAGCGTCGGCAAACTGGCGTGCCAGATCTGTAGCCTGAACGGTACTGACATCCGCCCAGCCCTCGGTCGCCACCAGACCTTCTTTGGCATCGATACCGACGATGATATGGCCGGGAAAGGCAGCACAGGCTTCTCGCACCAGCTCTGGCTGTTTGACCGCTGCAGTGCCGATGATGCACCAGCTAACACCCGCCTTGAGGTAGGTCTCTATGGTGTCGAGCGAGCGAATGCCACCACCGATCTGTATCGGCAGATCGGGGTATTTTCTGGAAATGGCGGTAACCACTTCGGCGTGAATGGGCGTGCCTTCAAAGGCGCCGTTCAGGTCGACCAGATGCAGCCGCCGACAACCGGCTTCGACCCAACGACTGGCCATGGCGACAGGGTCGGCACCGAAGACGGTGGCGTCTTCCATACGACCTTGCAACAAACGAACGCATTGACCGTCTTTCAGATCAATGGCGGGTATCATCAACATAGACTTCTCCTGGGCAGCGGACGAGTTCAGACTCGGCCATCCCATTGCACAAAATTTTTCAACAGGGTCAGCCCGGCAGTGTGACTTTTTTCCGGGTGAAACTGAGTGGCAAAGACATTGTCTCGGGCGGCCATGGCGGCGAAAGTGACATCGTACTCACAGGCACCAACGGTGTAGTCCGCATGGTCTTCTACATAGTAGCTGTGCACAAAGTAGAAGCGGTCTCCCGACTGCAATTGATGCAACAGAGGGTGTTCTGACCGATAGTAGACGTTGTTCCAGCCCATATGGGGGACTTTCAGCGGCAAACCATGAGCATCGACTGAGCCGGAACGGAAACGGCACACTTCGCCATCGAAGTGGCCGAGGCAATCGACGCCTCCGTTTTCATGACTGCGACTCATCAGCGCTTGCATACCAACGCAGATACCCAGAAAGGGTTTGCCGCTGGCAATGGCATCGGCCACAACCTGATCAACGCCCTGGCGGCGTATTTCTGCCATGCAATCGCGAATGGCGCCGACACCGGGCAGCAGAATGTGGTCGGCTTCCGCTATGCGGGCCTTGTCGGACGTGACTTCGATACGGCTATTGGGCGCCACGTGCTCCAGCGCCTTGGCAACGGAGTGAAGGTTGCCCATGCCGTAGTCTATAACCGTCAATAAAGGGCGGCTCACTGAGGACTCCTGTCTTTGAAAATCTGATTGTCTTGCTGGAGTGTCGACTTGCGATCGACGCTTTGGGCGCATGCCCGTTTATACCTGAGTCGGCTAACGCCGACTACGTCGATGATGATATCGACGCTCCAGATGCTCTCCTGGAGAGTCGATTTGCAACCGACATTGCAGGTGCAAACCCGCTCAGAGTACACCCTTGGTTGAGGGGGTGATTCCAGCCATACGGACATCTTCGGTCAATGCCATTCGCAGAGCACGGCCAAAGGCCTTGAACACGGTTTCGACCTGATGGTGGGAGTTTTTCCCTTTCAGGTTGTCTATGTGCAAGGTCACCAGTGCGTGGTTTACAAAGCCCTGGAAAAATTCGTAGAACAGATCCACATCAAAACCGCCCACACTGGAGCGAGTATAGGGTACATCGTATTCAAGGCCGGGCCGGCCAGAGAAATCGATGACCACTCGCGACAAGGCTTCATCCAGGGGCACATAGCTGTGTCCGTAGCGAGTAATGCCTTTCTTGTCGCCCACCGCCTTGGCTACGGCCTGACCGAGCGTTATGCCCAGGTCTTCGGCGCTGTGGTGATCATCGATATGGTTGTCACCCTTGCAGACGATATCGAGGTCGATCAGGCCATGACGGGCAATCTGATCCAGCATGTGCTCCAGAAACGGCATTCCGGTATCAAACTGGGCCTGTCCTGTGCCGTCCAGGTTCAGACTGACACGAATTTGGGTTTCTGTGGTGTTGCGCTCTACCGTCGCTTGGCGACTCATATCCGACTCTCTCGTGATGAATTGCGGGGTCTATAGTGCGCAGTACTGGTACAGGCTCGATAACAGCCGGTTGCGCCGGGGCATTATATCGGTATGCTGCCGCCCAAACCAGCCGGAGTCTGCCCATGCCTGTGATTGTTGAACTGCTGCTGCAACCCACCGACCAGGATCGGAAAGATCTGGACCTGCTGCAGCGGGAGCACCCTGCGCTCTCAAGAGTGATGCAAGACTGGCAAACCTCAAGTATCCAGTAACGAAGCCTGATTTTTGCCACCGGATTTCGCCCGGTACATGGCCTGATCAGCCTGATTCAGCATATGATCTACGCTTTCAGGCACCTTTTGGCTGCTGATTTCGATGATTCCGACTGAACAGCCCAGGCAGTTTTCCGCATCGAAATCGAGATACTGCCCCGTATATTCCTTGAGGGTTTGGCGGCACGACTCCGGGGTTTCAAAGACCTGCAACAACCGCTGAACCATCGTCATCACCTGGCTTCCGCTCTGATTGGGGAAGAGTATGACGAACTCATCTCCGCCGAGTCTGGCGACAACGTCCTCGGTTCGGCTATGGTGGTCCAGGGTGCGAGCGAACCCCTGCAGTACCCGATCGCCGAAATGATGCCCGAAGCTGTCGTTCAGGTATTTGAAGTTATCCAGATCCAGAAAGGCCAGGCAAAAACGGTAGTCCTCGTAGCGACGGGCGCGGGAAAGCTCTTCTTCCAACCTGGGGTAGAGGGCTTGCCGATTGGTCAGGCCGGTCAGCATGTCGGTCGATGACAAACGCTGCAGTTCCTTCTCATGCGTCAACCGCTGCAAGGTTGCCGCCAGTTGCCCGGTCAGCAGGGTGGCTGTGCGCAACACGGATTCGTCGAAGCCGTTGGGATTGCGCGTCATCAACACCAGATCGCCAAAATCATAGTGTGGCAAGGCAATGCTGTTGACGAAAACGTAGCCCTGTTCGTATTCAGGCATTTCGAGCCGTGTCAGATTGATCAACAAACGCCCCCGAGTCAATTTGTGCAACCGCAATTGTTGGTGCAGTAGATCCGCCTTTTCGTCACTCAGGCCCTGGTGCACGAACAAGGGCTCCATAAAAGGTCTGGCTAAAATCTCAATGGCGGCATAGTTGCAATCCAGGTGAGCGCTTAACTGGCGACAGACGGTATGCATTAATTCGTTGGCTTCGCTCGCGGCATTGGCTTGAGCGCTCAGATGGGACAACAGCCGAGTATCTCTAATGCGCTGTTGCAACTGCTCTACTTCTCGCTCCAGCTCTGCGGCCCGCAACAATGACATGACGTCTACCGGCAAGGCGGTCATCTCGGCATGGCCATCAGCGCTCTGCATCCAGGCAATCAGCCCAGGTGGGCTTTCCACCTTGACGGCCCCGCCCGACGCATAAAGCAGAAGATCCTGCAGTTGCGGCAGTCGATTCTGAGCGCTGATTAGTTGAGTCTGACCCGCCTGACTCAGTGTCTCGATGGCATGTTGATCTGACTCGGCACGCGCCAGATGCAGCTGCAAGGCAATGATCATCAGCCGACCGACGATCGTCAGGTGTGCATCGCGATGATGCAACTCGTTAAGCAACTGTTGCGCCTCGACACTGTGCCCCTGATAGAACCGGCACAAGGCACGGTGAATCAGCAGGTCATCCCGACCAAAATCCGTCAGGTAAAAAAAGCCTCTGATCCGGCACAGACGATAGGCCGCATTCAGCATCTGCTCGCTTGCCTGCAAATTTCCCCCACAAAAATACACCCAGGCGAGATAATGTAGCGTAACGGCCACATCGTTGTAACGACTGACCTGATGCAACCGGCCCAATGTCTGCGCCAGGGTATCCCTTGCCGCCAATAACTTACCTTGTCGAAGATAGACATAGCCGAGAGTGTTCAACAGGGTCGTTTCATGCTGGATGGAACGCAGAGGTGCACAGACCCTTAGCGCCAGGTGGAGCAAGCGCATGGCTCTATCGTGACGCCCCCGCCCCACCTCAAAACGAGCGATGGCATCCAGCAGCAAAGCCACTGCGCTGCTATGAAGTTGTTGTTTGGCTCTGGTCAGACTGGAAACCAGAGCCTTGTCCAGATACCGGCGCTCAACCTGAGTCAACTGTTGCGACCACTGCGCCTGCGCCAGCCTCAACAGGTAGTGGGCATCATCGTCTGGCGCCATCGGCAACAGAGCTTCGAGTCTCTGCTGATGCACCGAAGACAAGCGGCGCTGCTGCCGACCGTGTATTTCTGCCTGCTGCACCAACCATTCTCGCTCTCTAAGCAGCCACTGAGCATCCTTTTCTGGAATCTGTCGTAAAGCCGTTTGGGCGTGAGTGGCCATCTGTTCGGCATCTGCCAGCCGATACTTGCTCAAAGCAACCCATGACAACCGGAAATAGGCATCAAAAAGAGCGTGATACTGGTGCTGCTGCCGAGCCAGTTCGACCAACTCCGTCAGTTGATTGGTTGCCGCATTGTAGTTGCCCAGAAAAAACCGTGTCTCCGCTTCCAGCAACATCAGTTCGAAACGATGGTCGTCGATCAGATTGATTTGCCGCTCATCCAGCATCAGATTGATGCCGTCACAAAGCGACTGAGCCTCACTAAAGCAGGCCAGTGCGTGGTTTTCGATGCAAAATTGCAGCAAGTTGGGAATACCCTGGGATGTCATGGCCGGCGCTTCTTGCCAGTCGAAATCCTCGGTGTTGTCGATATCGGGGGGCAAATCAATTAACCAGGGGTAATCGTCCGGGCCTTCAGGCTGTGACGTCTCGGAACGAGAATCCATACGGCTGTCGTCCCTGGCATAGCCCGGATCACTGGCAGTAAGCACCATCAAGGCGGCATTCAGCGATTGTCTATGCCGAATCAGCCAATGCCGCAATGATGGGCTGGCATAGTGAAAGTTGGCAATGAATAAAAAAATGGGTTTGCGCAGAGTCAAAGCACGCAACAGCTCTGCCAGGTCCTGCTCAAGTCGCAAACAGTACTGAGCGACATGCTCTTTGAGTCGAAAAGACTGGCGTTGCAAGTATCGATCATCGAGCAAAAAACGCCATAAGGGCCGATTGGCGGGATGAATGTCCAAACCGCCGAGCCAGGCTGCGCAATTCTGTATGCCGGCTTCATCGTAGAGATCGCGGAGAATATCGATCAGCGGGAAATAACCAAGCCAACCAGCATCGGCTTCAAGCCGGTAAAAATAGCAATGAGCCTCCTCTTTCGGCTGAAAGCTGGACACCAGGGTTGCCAAACGCGCACCGGTTCTGTCGGAGAAAAAGAGGACCTGACCCTGGCCTTCTGAAGCTTGCTGCCATACGTTCTGCAACAGCCTCAGTGGATACGACTGATTCATATTCCATCACGCTCTGCTATATCCAAATCAGTATACTCCAAAGGCCTGGTAACGAAAGCTGCGCCCACCTCCGGGATGCAAAGTTGTGACCCAGTTAAAAACGCCTGAGTCTTCTCCAGGCCGCCTGAAAAGGCTCAGCAAACAAAGGTTAGCACAACCCCCTCAATGCACTACTATAGTGCATTGAATAAATACAAAGCACACTTATGGTGCATTCAGCAAAAAATCAGCCCTGAAATCGTGCATAATGGGGCAGTTTTGACTGGCCTGTTTTTTGCGTAGCCCCGTTATAGGTCATTGACCCAGCAACAGGAATTCCAGGTGACAGGCAGACGATTTTTCAGACAACTGGTCGACCACCAATTTACCGCCGTTATACAACTCGACGGCCGTCTGATTGTCGAACACGTCAACCCCTCAGCAGAGCTGCTGCTGGTGCGCTCGGGCAAGCAAATACTGGGGCAGCCGTTTTATAGCCTCTTCATTAGCCCAACGGACATCCGTGAAGTGCTGATGGCCGCAGTACAGGATGGTACAACCCTATCGGTTCGCTCCGCTCAGTGGCAACTGGCGCATCGGGATCTGCTGACTCTGGACTACCGCATCACCCCCTATATGGACGATGACGAGAAGCTGCACCTCATCGTAGAAATGTTGCCCGCCGATAGAGCCATGCGCATCAGCCGTGACGAGGGCCTGATTGAGCAGACGGAAACAACACGCCATCTGGTACGCGGTGTCGCCCACGAAATCAAGAACCCTTTGGGTGGCATTCGTGGTGCCGCTCAGTTGCTGGCCAGTGAACTGCCAAACACTGAATTGCAGGAGTACACCCAGGTCATCATCGAAGAGGCCGACCGGTTGAGAAACCTGGTCGACCGCATGCTAGGCAGTCATCAGATGCCCAATCGCTCGCCCGTGAACATCCACCAGATCACCGAGCGCGTTTACGCTCTGCTAAAGGTCGAAAGCGGCGATGTCATTGAGTTGGTTCGCGACTATGACCCCAGCCTGCCGGATATGGTGGGCGATGAAGCTCAATTGATTCAGGCGGTTCTCAATATCGCCCGCAATGCGTTACAGGCGCTGAGCGAAAATTCAGTGGAACACCCGCGCATTACCCTACGTACCCGAGCCGTTCGGCAACACACCATTCGCCAGAATCGATATCGAATTGCTGCAAGGCTGGATGTGTTGGACAACGGGCCAGGCATACCTGCGGACCTGATGGAAAAGATCTTTTACCCCATGATTTCTGGTCGTGCATCGGGAACCGGCCTTGGCCTCTCCATCGCCCAGCAAATCATCAATTATCACAATGGTGCCATCGAGTGTGAGAGCGCGCCCGGGGCGACCCTGTTCAGCATTTACTTACCTTTGGAGGAGCTCAATGAGTCTTCATAACCGGGTCTGGATAGTCGACGATGATCGCTCGATCCGTTGGGTTCTGGAGCGCGCGTTCGATCGACAAGGCATCGAGAGTGACAGTTTCGAATCGGGCGAGGCGCTGTTGCGTAAACTGGATCAGAACCCGCCCGACGCCATTATCAGCGACGTGCGCATGGAAGGCATTGATGGCCTGGAATTGCTCAGTCGCATTCATGAACAACAGCCTCATTTACCGGTCATCATCATGACCGCCCACTCGGATCTGGACAGTGCCGTAGCCTCTTTTCAGGGCGGGGCCTTCGAGTATCTGCCCAAGCCATTCGATGTGGAAGAAGCCGTTTCTCTGGTGCTGCGTGCCATAGAACACAAGCGCCAGAAACAGAGTACCAGTGAACCAACACCGACCATGACCAACACCGAGATCATCGGTGAGGCACCGGCCATGCAGGAAGTGTTTCGCGCCATTGGCCGGCTGTCGCAATCGAACATCACTGTCCTGATCAACGGGGAGTCCGGCACCGGGAAAGAGCTGGTTGCTCAGGCCTTGCATCGGCATAGCCCGCGCAGAGAGAACCCCTTTATCGCCTTGAACATGGCAGCCATACCGCGAGACCTGATGGAGTCGGAGTTGTTTGGCCACGAAAAAGGCGCCTTTACCGGGGCACAGGGGCAGCGCCGAGGGCGATTTGAACAGGCCGATGGTGGCACCCTCTTTCTCGATGAGATTGGTGACATGCCACCCGAGACTCAAACCAGGCTGCTGCGCGTGCTGGCCGACGGCGAATTTTACCGAGTTGGTGGCCACACTTCAGTCCGGGTGGATGTGCGCATCATTGCCGCAACGCACCAGAACCTGGAGCAGTTGGTCAAGGCCGGGCGCTTCCGCGAGGACCTTTTCCACCGCCTGAACGTGATTCGCATCCATCTGCCCAGGCTGGCCGACCGACGCGAAGACATCCCTCGCCTGCTGGAATTCTTTCTGCACAAGGCAGCGGATGAGCTGGGTGTAGAACCAAAAACGCTGCGTCCGGAAACGGAGACTTACCTCTCGCGCCTGCCCTGGCCCGGTAATGTTCGGCAACTGGAAAACATCTGCCGCTGGATCACGGTAATGGCCTCCGGCCGGGAAGTCCTGGTTTCTGACCTGCCACCGGAATTGATGGAAGAAAGCGAAGCACCGGTGACCAGCGAAAACTGGGAACATTCGCTGCGCAACTGGGCAGACCGGGAGCTGGCCCGAGGCGAGCGCCGCCTGCTCGACAACGCCGTACCGGCCTTTGAACGGGTAATGATCGAAACCGCCCTCAAACACACCGCCGGGCGCCGCCGTGACGCCGCAGACCTGCTCGGCTGGGGGCGCAATACGTTGACGCGAAAAATCAAGGAGCTCGGTATGGAAGCCGAAACCGTCAGCGACGAAGACGAGTAAGAAGACACCTCTGGAGCAAGGATTGCCAGTAGCCCCACCAGTACTGGAGCGTCGATATCATCATCGACGTAGCAGGCGCTAGCCTGCCAGCCCGGCCGCTAAACCAGCGCGCTCCGCACGCCGCGTCGATGATGATATCGACGCTCCATCTTTCAACATCACTGGAGACTGCCGCCGAGACACCGTAGAATACGGGTCAGTTTTTCGCGCGCTTAACCATACGGAGTCAACATGTCAGACATCAAAAAAGTCGTCCTGGCCTATTCAGGCGGGCTCGATACGTCCGTGATCGCCAAGTGGATCCAGGAAACCTATAACTGTGAAGTCGTCACCTTCACCGCTGACCTGGGTCAGGGCGAAGAAGTCGAGCCAGCTCGTGCCAAGGCCAAAGCCCTCGGCATCAAGGAAATCTACATCGAAGACCTGCGCGAAGAATTTGTCCGCGACTACGTTTTCCCGATGTTTCGCGCCAACACCATCTATGAAGGCGAGTACCTGCTCGGCACTTCCATTGCTCGCCCGCTGATCGCCAAACGGCTGATCGAAATCGCCAATGAGACCGGCGCCGATGCCATCTCCCACGGTGCGACCGGCAAGGGCAACGACCAGGTCCGGTTCGAGCTCGGCGCCTACGCCCTCAAGCCTGGCGTCAAGGTGATTGCCCCTTGGCGTGAATGGAACCTGAACTCCCGCGAAAAACTGATGGACTACTGCGAAGAGCACCAGATTCCGGTCGACTTCAACAAGAAGGGCAAGAAGTCCCCCTACTCCATGGATGCCAACCTGCTGCACATTTCCTACGAAGGCGGCATTCTCGAAGACCCCTGGGCCGAGGCCGAGGAAGAGATGTGGCGCTGGTCAGTCAGCCCCGAAGCAGCACCGGACAGCCCGACCTACCTGGAGCTGACTTACGAAAAAGGCGACATCGTTGCCATCGACGGCAAGGCCATGTCTCCAGCCGAAGTCCTGACCTACCTGAACAAGGTCGGTGGCGACAACGGCGTCGGCCGACTCGACATTGTCGAGAACCGCTATGTCGGCATGAAATCCCGTGGTTGTTACGAAACCCCCGGCGGCACCATCATGCTCAGGGCACACCGCGCCATTGAATCCATTACTCTGGACCGCGAAGTCGCCCACCTGAAAGACAGCCTGATGCCCAAGTATGCTGAGGTGATCTACAACGGCTACTGGTGGAGCCCGGAGCGTCTGATGCTGCAAAAAATGATCGATGCCTCCCAGGAGCGTGTGAACGGCCAGGTCAGAGTCAAACTCTACAAGGGCAACGTCATCATCGCCGGCCGTCAGTCCGAAGACAGTCTGTTCGATGAAAGCATCGCCACCTTTGAAGACGACGCCGGCGCCTACGACCAGAAAGACGCCGAAGGCTTCATCAAGCTGAACGCCCTGCGCATGCGTATTGCTGCCAGTAAAGGTCGTAGTCCGCTGAAGTAATGCAGCGGTTATTATAGCTAAACGCCAGAATCCGCGCTGGCTACCCGGTTATCCCCTCTGGGGTCGTCGTGGATCCATCCATGGAGACTAGACTGCAGCCGTCCAGGCTGCAGACTACCCCAGAGGGGATAACCGGGCATCCAGCGCTCACATCGCGCAAACTTCTGAACTTGAAACCCAGCCAACTATTGTTCTCTTCTTTCAGTCTCTCACTGGATTTTGGCGACATTTTGTAATTAAGTTACAAAAAGGGCGCTAACCCTTCTATAATGTTGCGTCAGATTATCCAACCAGAAACTTTGTAATCTCAAAATTCGGTGTTTGCGTTATACGAGCGGCAGATGCCGGTGGTGCCTCAGCAGGGGAGTCCGCAGCATGGATGCTGCGGTCTAGGCTCCAGGGAGGATTGAGTGGGCAGCATCCCGCCCGACCCTGAAGAGGCACCACCGGCAGCTGTCGCGGGCCATAGCCGCCCAACGATCCCTGCGAAATGAGTTATAAAACTGGCAACCAAACAACAACGGACAGTCACCATGCCCTATAACCCGACTCAACTGGACACCTGGAAGATACTGACAGCTCATAAAAAGGAACACGACGCCATCCACATGCGCGACCTGTTCAAAGCTGACCCTGACCGGGCTCAAACCTTCAGCGCCTCTGCGTCTGGTATTGACCTGGATTATTCCAAGAACCGCATCAATGTGCACACCATGGCGCACCTGATGGCTCTGGCGCGCGAAGCAAAATTGCCGGAAGCCATTGAAGGCATGTTCCGCGGTGACATCATCAATCGCAGTGAAGGGCGTGCTGTCTTACATACGGCTCTGCGCAACCGCAGCCAGCGCCTCATTAGTGTGGAGGGTGAAGACATCACCGCCACGGTCAATGCGACCCTGGACAAGATGAAAGGCTTCGCTGAGCAGGTACAGAGTGGCAAATTTGCTGGTTACACCGGTAAAAAACTGCGGACCATCGTCAATATAGGTATTGGCGGCTCCTTTCTTGGCCCCAAAGTGGTCTCGGACGCCCTCAAACCTTATTGGCAGGACGGTTACGACCTCAAGTACATCGCCAACATTGATGGCACCGACGTCACCGAGGTCTGCAAAGACCTCGACCCGGAGACTACCCTCTTTATTGTGGCCTCCAAAAGCTTCAGCACCCTCGAGACTCTGAAAAACGCCGAAGCGGCTCGCGCCTGGTTCTTTGAACAGGGCGGCAAACCCGACCAGGTGAAGCATCACTTTGTCGCGGTTTCGACCAACATCAAGGCCGCTACTGAATTCGGCATTGATGAAGCCAACCTTTTCCCGATGTGGGATTGGGTCGGTGGTCGCTACTCACTCTGGTCCGCCATTGGTCTGGCCCAGGCTCTGGTGCTGGGTTTCGATACCTTCGAGCAATTGCTCAGCGGCGCACACGCCATGGATGAGCACTTCCGCACTACCGGTTTCGAGCACAATTTGCCGGTAATTCTAGGCATGCTGGGTGTCTGGTATCACAATTTTTTCGACGCCGAATCCCATGCCGTGCTGAGCTATGACGAGTACCTGAAAGATCTGCCCAACCATCTGCAGCAGGTCGACATGGAATCCAACGGTAAAGCCGTTACGCACGACGGCAGCCCGGTCAGTTGGCAAACCGGCCCGGTGATCTGGGGTGGTACCGGCACCAACGGCCAGCATGCTTACCATCAGTTGTTGCATCAGGGCACTCGCCTGATACCGGCCGACTTCATCATGCCGTTGCAAAGCCACAACCCCGTTGCCGATCACCATCAGTGGCTGTTCGCCAACTTCCTCGGCCAACAGCAGGCCCTGCTGGAAGGCAAAACCGAAGCCGAAGTGCGCGCAGAACTCAGTGCCAAAGGCCTGAGTGAAACCGACATTGATGAACTTGCCCCGCACAAGGTCATTCCCGGCAACCGGCCTTCGAACACCCTGACCTTCGAGAAAGGGACGCCCGAAGTCATCGGTGCCCTTATTGCCCTCTACGAACACAAGGTCTTCGTTCAGGGTGTTATCTGGGGCGTCAACAGCTTTGATCAGTGGGGGGTGGAACTCGGTAAATTGCTGGGCAACTCCGTCTTCGAGGCCCTGAGCAGTGGCGCGACAGAAGGCTACGACAGTTCTACCGCCCAGTTGATTGCCCGCTTCCGCGACGCAAACGGTCTGAGCCAGTCATAAGTCGTCTGAATCAGAGGGTCGGCTGCAACAAGCTGGCCCTCTGTAATCTCCTCGCCGACCAACACCCCCTCAAGTGACCTCAGAGGTCACATTCTGTTCAACCCTGTAAGTCAAAGTGACCAAAACAGAAGTCTACGTCAAAATTCCATCAACTGACTTAAAGTAATTTCTCAAGTTTCTTGCAACGTCAAAAAAACCCCATACACTCATTATTACTGCGATACAGTTCTCATTTCAGGCACGGATAGCAAGCGCCTCACCGCTCGCATGCCCCTACCGAACAGGATGTGTACCAACAACCCTTACTGTTTGCAGCCAACTCACTGTTCAAATGGGACTAGAAAATATGAAGAAGCAACAAGGTTTTACCTTGATCGAACTAGTAATTGTTATTGTGATCCTTGGAATACTTGCTGCCGTTGCAGTACCGAGATTTGTAAATCTAAGTGATGCGGCATCTGAGGCCGCACTTGAAGGCGTTACCGGCGGCATGGCTAGCTCTATGGCCGTTAACTATGCCGGGTGTGTTGCTGTAGGAAATGACGCTAGCGAACCTCAATGCGTTGCAATCTTGAACTGCAACCAGGTGGGCAACGTAATGCAATCTGGAATCCCCGCTGGCTATACAGTCAATGATCTAGCTGGAACAACAAATGGTGAGACTTTAGCTTGTGAAGTCACGCAAACAGACACAAGTGCCACTGCGAGCTTTTCAGGAATAGTTGCAGGTCAGTAATTGCTAAACAGAAATCACTTAAAGACCTCCCAGTAAGTGGGCCATACGGAGCAAGGATGCTGCGAGCTTGCAGGGATTTATTCAGAGCCCCCTCCGCACCGGGAATGGATAGAGAGCCGATTTACAAAAACTGAAAACCGAACGGCCGTTTACTTTGAAGACAAGAATTAAGTATTCGTCATCAAATAAGACAATTCAGGGGACCCCAATGCCCAATCCCCATCACCAACAGGGTTTTACCCTGACAGAATTAGTAATCGTCATGGTGATCCTGGGCATTCTCAGTGCTGTCGGCATCGGCCTGTTTGCCTCGACCGGCAGCTATGCCACCATGCTAGCACGAGACCAATTCATCGCCAGCGCCATGTTGGCTCAAAAACGCGCCCTGGCCAATACAGACACCACCCACCCGGTCACCCTGACCCTGGAACAAAACACCAGTCAATGGCGCTTTCGCATCGAACAAGGCAGTGTACAGTTCACCGACCGAACCGCCGACCGCAAGAGTACCCAATTATTGATTGATGGTTCAGCCGCCGTCGCCAGCCAGCTTTTCACTTTCGATCAGCGCGGCCGTGTTGGCAGAAATGTTCAATTGAGCTTTACCGGCAACAGCACCCACCTGGCTTGCCTCGCCTCAACGGGATTCGCCTATGCAGGGGCCTGTGAGCCATGAAACCGGGCCACGCAAAACAGCAAGGTGTTACCCTGGTTGAGATGGTCATCACCATTGTCATCATCGGCATCGCTCTGGCAGGCACCATCGCCGCCTTCAGCTCCGTTGTTGGTCGCAGCAGCGATACGCTGATTCAGACACGGACGATTTCCCTCGCCCAGGCCTATCTGGATGAAATACTGGCCTTGCCATTCGATCGTGCGACCCCACCCGGTGGTGAACCGCCATTCAGTGGTAACTGCCGAGTCATCGGCGGCAATGCCAATAATCGGCCGCAGTTTCGCAGTGTGGACCAATACGATGGCATAGTGCACAGCCCTCCTCAGTTGCTCTCGGGCCTGGAAGGCGAAGGTTATGAGGGCTTTACTGTCAGCATTTCAGTCAGCTGTGTCGGGCCAGAAATTGGTCTACCGGACGGCCATGCCAAACGCATCGATGTTCAAATCGGCACGCCGTTGAATCAGACCGTGGTGTTCAGCGCTTACCGAGGGCACTTCTGATGCATTCAGTGGCGCGGCAATCCGGGTTCAGCTTGACCGAACTGATCATCGTCATTGTGCTGCTCGGTATTGTTGCAGTGATTCCGGTCAGCTTTATTCGCTTTTCTGCCGAAGGCGCCGTCAATACTGCCAACCGGCAACAATTATCTCTGTCGGCAAGCATAGCCTCTGAACAGCTCAGCCGTGCCTTGCGAGAAGCCCTGCCTGGCAGTATTCGCGTCAGTAGCGATCAGGCCTGCATCGAGTTTATTCCCATTGTGGCCAGCACGGTCTATCAATCTGCCCCCATGACATCACCTGCAAACAATTTCCCGGTGCTGGCATTGTCCAATGGGCGCTCCGCCCAGGGCCATGTGGTCATTTACCCCTATGCTGCCAATCAGTCCGACCTTTATGATCCGGCCTCGCCTGGTGTCATTAGCTCGCAAACCGCTACTTTGCCTGCAGGCACAGACAGTGTGACCCTGACAATGGACAGCGGTAGCCATCAATTCATTAGCGATTCACCGAGCCGTCGCCTGTTCATGGTCAGTACGCCAGTAACCTTTTGTCAGCAAGGGGCCTTTTTGTATCGTTACCAGAATTACGGATTTCAAAGCACAATAGGCGCCGCCTTACCCTCCAATTTTGCCTCCGGTCGTGAAGTGGTAGCAGCACCTCTACAGGCGAACTCACTGGCGTTTGATGCCTTGCCTCCCACACTGAGACGCAATGCGATTGTCACCTTTGAATTTGCCTTTCAATCCGACCGATCGACCGACCGAATGACCGTCAGCCAGGAGGTTCAGTTGCGCAATGTACCCTGACCAAAAGAGCTTCCCGGCTGAACATGCAATACGCTCTCGGCAAAGAGGTGTGGGATTACCGCTGGCGATTTTTATCATTACCGTTCTGGCCCTGATCGTCGTTGGCATTACGCAATTGCAACAGGGTACGGCGGAAATGGAAATTCAGGATCTGCAATCCACCCGCGCTTTCTATGCAGCGGAATCCGGTGCCCAGGCGGCATTGGCCTTGTTGTTTCCCGTCAGTGGCAGTGCCACCAGTTGTACAGCTGCAATGTACGAGCAGAGTTTTACCACAGTGGGCATCAACAACTGCTCCGTTGTTGTTCATTGCACTAGCCAGAGTCTCGGAGCAGAGACCTATTACACCCTTCGTAGTGAAGGCAGCTGTGGCCAGGGCACGGATCAAGCACGTCGAATGATTGAGGTGAAGGCAAGATGAGTCATACAAGAATCGGCGTTCTGTTTCTGCTCTTGCTTTGCCTGACTTATACGGCAAATGCCGCAGTCGTCGCCGAGTGGCGTATGGATGAAGCTCAGTGGACTGGCAGCGCCGGTGAGGTACTCGACAGCAGTGGTAACGATAACCATGGACAGGCAAGAACCATTGGCTCAGGCGGAATTCTGCCGCAACCTGTGCCTGGCAAGGTGTGTAACGCTGCCGAATTCAGAGGTGAGGGCTTCAATGCACCACCCGACAATCAATATTTTCAAGCTCGGCAGTTGATCGAAGTTCCCAACAGCACGTCGCTGTCACCACTGGTTTCTTCAGGCGAGATGAGCCTGACAGGCTGGTTTCAGATGAACAGCGCCGGAGGCACACTGCTGCACAAAGGCACCGACAATCTGTCTAGAGAGTATCGCCTGCATATTGAAAGTAATCGACTGCGTTTTACTTTATGGAACCGATGGGGTGGTGCTGAAGTACTAGACGTCAGCCCCGAAAACCTCCAGCCAGGCACCTGGTATTACTATGCGGTTACTGTCGAGCGCCTGGGCGCTTCACAAAATATGCGCATTCACGGTTCGCTGTTTAACGAATCGGGGCAGATTGGGTCAACCATTCAGCAAGTCTCCTCGGTCAACTATACCGACAAGGACGTCAGCGGGTCACTTCAACTGGGGGCCATTGCGTGGAGTGTCTCCAATATCACTGGCTTTTTTGATGGGCTGCTCGATGAAATTCGCATTCACAGTTCCGTACTCAGTGAAGCGGAAATTCTTTCCTTTTGGAATCTAACCCGTCCCTGTGCGACCGCGATATTGCCGATAGTGGAATACCGCTTCGATCAATGCCAGTGGGATGGCACCAGCGCAGAAGTGCTGGATTCCAGCGGAAACACCCTGCACGGCACAGCGCTCGATGGCGCCCAAACCGATGCCGATGGTGTACTGGGGCGTGCTGGTTTTTTTGATGCCAGTGCCAATCAATACATTCGTATTCCCCATGATCCACTTTTGGAAATGAGTACCGGAAACCAGGTCAGTGTTTCCATGTGGATCAAACAGACCACCAGCCAGTCCGGCTGGATCAGCTTGCTTTCCAAATCCGACAGATCCTATACCATGCAGCTGAGGGATGGCCAAACGCCGCGTTTTACCATTCATGATGGAGGCTTTAGAGGTGTCGATGCGAACACCCCCATCCAGCTCAACCAGTGGTATCACCTGGTCGGTACCTTCGATGGCGACACCGTTCGGCTCTATGTCGATGGCGTTTTGCAAGGTGAGAACAGTGGCGTCGGGCAAATGTCCGATGCGTCCAATTACGATCTGGCCATCGCCGAAAATCTGCAAACCAGAAACCGGTACTTTCATGGTTTTGTTGATGAAGTCAAAGTCTATGACCAGGCCTTGCCTGCGGCCAATGTTTCAACTCTATTCTCGAACGAGAATAGCGGCCTGAACTGGGATGGCAGTGCTCGGGAACCAGTGGATTGCACACCCATACAAACCTGCTTTGCCGACGACTACAGCGCCAGTTCGCTGAGTGATGACTGGGTCACCAGTGTCTCTGCTGGCTCCTTCACTCCCAGCATTGTCAATAACCGTTTGCGCATGACCGAAGCGGCTTCGAATCAGGCTACGGCTGCAACGCTGCAACGCTTGCTTCCCGCAGCAGAAAATTTTGCCGTCATTGAATTTGATTATTTCGCCTATGGTGGCAGTGGTGCCGACGGCGTTACCCTGGTTTTCTCGGACGCCAGTATTACCCCTCGCCCCGGCAGTTTTGGTGGCTCCCTGGGGTACGCTCAACGGAACAATGGTGACCCTGGTTTCGCGGGCGGCTGGCTCGGTATCGGCCTGGATGAATTTGGCAATTTCGCCATGGCTACCGAAGGCCGACAGGGTGGCTTTACCGGCAGCCGAGTGCGAAATGTGATTGCTGTCAGGGGCTCCGGTCAGGGCACCAGCGGCTATAGATACATCGACGGTGTGCGTGGGTTGAACCCGGCCATCGACAGTACCGGCCCGAGCAACCCACACAGATACCGCATCGAAATTGATTCCAGAACACCCGGCGTGTCTTCTTTGCGAATCTACAGGGACACGAGTGGAACCGGTAATTTTATTGCGCCCTTGATAGAGGTTCCCAACCTGCTGGATCCGGCACTGGGCCAGTCGCCCGTTCCAGAAAACTTTCTGCTTTCCATCACCGGTTCCACCGGCGGTTCAACCAACATCCATGAATTTGACAACTTCGAAATATGCGCCGACAAACTCGGAGCGGTTGGCCCTCAACTGGATCATATCGAGATCATTCACACCGGTTTCGGCCTGACCTGCCAACCCTCCGAAGTGATATTGCGTGCTTGCCTGAACGCAGATTGCAGTGCCGAGTATACGGACGAAGTCACTCTGAATTTGACGCCAAATGGCTGGCCCAACAACAATGAAGTCACCTTCAGTGGCGGTAGCACAACAGTCCCCTTCGCCCGCACCAGTGCGGGCGATGTCACCCTGGGTGTGGCGTCGTCCATACCGACGGCCAGGCCTTTCTCGCAAACGGAATGCATTCGCGCAGGCGTGGGACCCGCGCCAGATCAATGCACCCTGACCTTTGCCGACACCGGCCTCGCGTTCAACCTTCCCAACCTGATTGCCAACCGGCCTGAAACCGACATTGTTTTGGCCGCTGTAGAAACAGAGCCAGGAACCGGCCAGTGCATACCGGCCTTTGCCAATGTCACCCGTCCGGTGCAATTCTGGTCTACCTACATTGACCCGGATGCAATTGGACGCCCGCTTTCCTGGCCGGTATCCGTCAACACCAGCCCGGTCGGACAAAGTGAAGCCTCAGCGACCACTCTGGATCTGGCCTTTGACGATCAAGGCGAAGCCCGTATAGAGATACACTACCCGGATGCGGGACTGATGCAGCTCGATGCGCGCTATCTGGGCAGTGATGCCCGAGGTGACGAGGGGTTGGTCATGCCGGGTAACGATCAGTTCGTCAGTCGACCGGTTGGCTTTGTCTTGATCCCCGAGGATGCCTGCCCTCTTGCAACGGCGGATTGCACTAATACTCGCATCGCAGGCACAGACTTCAATGTTCGCATTGAAGCAAAAGCCTGGGAAAGCGACACCGATACCGACTTCACGGATAACCCGCCAACGCCCAACTACCGGCAGTCGGCCATTGCTCTGAGCCATAGGCTGATCGAACCCGCAGCAGGAGTGGCGGGTGATCTGGCGCTCACCCAATACAACCACGCGGCGGCAAGCGACGGCGCAACGGAGATTACTCAGCGATTGTCTGAAGTTGGCATTTTCGAGATCGACATGGAGCCGCCACTTTACTTTGGAGAAAACCTGGGCCAGCACAGCAGCACACTGACTGCCCGTATGATACCGGCCGACTTTGCGCTGACAGTCAGCTCGGGAGCACTGGCGCCCTACTGTTCTCTGGTGACGCCCTTTGCCTACATGGGGCAAGCCTTGAGCTGGCAACTGGCACCCAGCCTGGAGATCGAAGCCATCAATGCGCAGAGCCAGCGTACGCTGAATTACACCCTGGCCGGTTTCAACAAACTCGGCGTCAATGACCTGGTTCGCATCGAACCGTCCATTGATCATTCCGCACTCGACGCTCTGGGCGACCCCTTCCCACTGGATGCCAACCTGGACCCGGGTAATCTGGTCGTGATGGAACCTGGCTTACAACGCTACCAATTCGCCTTGAATGACGCCTTCACTTATCTGAAAACCGTCAACAGCCGAGTAGCGCCCTTTACGCCGGATATTCGCATTAGCCTGGCAAGCCTCACTGACGGTGATTCCGTGGCCAGTTCTGCCTTGCCGCAATCGCTGATACCGGTTAACAACTTCGATGTCCGCTACGGCCGGCTGAGCCTGGAAAACGCCTTTGGACCGGAAACTCGCTCCTTGAACGTACCTTTCCGGCTCGAATATTACGATGGCTCAAACTTCGTTTTGAATGCGGCAGCGAGTTGCTGGGCCTACAACACAAACGCGGCCACTCTGGCCCCCGCACTGACCACCATTGACGGCCGGTCAGCTGTCGTCAACGGTGGGCTGCCGCCAGTCGGTGAAGGCATGGTGTTGAATGCACCTGGCCTCGACAATACCGGCGAAACCACCCTGACATGGCCAGTCCCCATCTGGCTGCAGGACGATAGCCTGGGTGATGGCTTGTTGAATTTGCCTTCAGCCCTGATCACGTTCGGGGTGTATCGAGGTCACGATCGCCTGATTTATTGGCGCGAGGTCGAGTCTGATTAAGGGCGGGCCAGAGCCGACGCCGACCTTGAGCTGGTGGTTCGCTGATAAAACGCACGAGGCCGTCGTAATCGAAACCTCGCCATTGCGCCAGGTATTGGCGAATACGCGCTTCGCCCGGTATGCCCATGGGCACCACCGCCTCGGAACGATTGGCCTGGGTCAGGTGCCAGTAACACTGCTCTTCAACCGCAAAAACCTCTACCTCGGCGAGGTCCGCCAGGTCCAGAAAGGTTCTGGCCCTGGACGGGCGATGGTAGGTCAACTGGTTCTGGCTCACTTCTATGGCTATCTGGGTCATCAACCGGGCACTCATTGGATTACATTCAGGGGGTTCAAAAAGCGCGACGCCTTACCTTGGTCGGCCGAGATCCGGCAACAGCCGCAAAGGGTCGTCCGGGTCGTCTTGCAGGCGGCGCACCAGCACGGTGGTTCTGCGGTTGGCGGCTCGGCCTTCAGCGGTGGCATTGTCGGCAATGGGGTATCGGTCGCCCTGATAATCGGTACGAATGATGGTCGGATCAACGCCATTATTGACCAGGTAATCGGTCACGCGATAAGCACGACGCTCCGACAAACGGCGGTTATCGAAACGCTCGCCAATGTTGTCGCTGTGCCCGACCACGTCCAGGCTGAGTACTCGATCATCGGCCAGTACATAGGTGATCAAGTTATCCAGACGGCGCAAGGCAGTGTCGCTCAGCAGATCACCACCACTGGGGTAATTCACCACGGTGCGCTCAATTTGTGAGAAATTCACCGGCAGTAGACCGGTAGCACAGGCCAGATAGTCGTTATAGTAGTCACGGAATTCCACCGGAGAGAGACGCACGCGCACTGGCCCGGAGCCGGATTTTGCCTGACGGGTAAAGGTCGGTGCCATACCACGATACAATTCCGCCATCATGCGACGAGCGCGATCAGGCTCAACCCAGAGCGGGAATCGGCTGTCTACCACCGGAATATAGCCAAGCTCACTGGTCAGCGCGCTGGATCGCCATGGCGGTGCTTCTACGGTCAAGGCCGCATGACCGGGGGCCATCAGATTCTGGCTCGCTTCCAGATAAAACTCGAGCTCGCGCCCGGCTTCGTGAAAAAAGACACCCAGCCCATACTGGGGAATGGGCTGATAGAACTGACAAAAATAGGGGTTGGCTTCCAACAGCCATTCTGAATTGTCCAGCCCGCTGCCAAAGGAATCCGCTCGAGCCAGGCCCACCAGCGCCAACAGCATCAAGCCGCACAGGCGGACAGGGCTCGCCGCTGTTGGGCTGATGTGGGCAGAGCTTTGCCGTTTTTGCATGAAGGTTCCTCTATGAAATAGGCTCGAACACTGAGCTCGGGCTGGTTGTAGCCCAACCTGAATGGCGGCTCCGGGTTTTTAAAGCAAACGCCTTGCCATCATGACTCAGTTCATTAAGATGAGCGCTCATTCCATGTCCGGAGTACCAGTGTCCGAGCCCAATCCCCCTGCCCTGCTGTCGCAACGTTTTCGAGGCTATTACCCGGTTGTCATCGATGTCGAAACCGCTGGGTTCAACCCCCGTACCGATGCGTTGCTCGAAATTGCGGCCGTGACCCTGACGATGGATGAGGCTGGCTGGCTAAAGCCGGATCAAAGTCTGTTTTTCAATGTCACTCCCTTTGAAGGGGCCAACCTTGAAAAGGCCGCTCTGGAATTCACCGGCATCGACCCCCACCACCCCCTGCGCGATGCCGTTGATGAAAAAGCAGCCTTGACGCCCATCTTCAAACTGGTCCGTGAAGGCATGAAACAACACGATTGCAAGCGCGCCATCCTGGTCGGGCACAATGCCACCTTTGATCATTCCTTCGTGATGGCTGCCGCCGAGCGCGCCAAAGTGAAACGTAATCCCTTCCACCCCTTCTCGACCTTTGATACCTCGGCACTGGCCGGCCTGATCTATGGTCAGACCGTGTTGAAGAAAGCCTGTGAAAGCGCCGACATCCCGTTCAACGACCGTGAAGCACACAGCGCGCTTTACGATACCGACATTACCGCTCAGCTGTTTTGCAAGATGGTCAATCGCTGGAAAGAATTGGGCGGCTGGCCTTTGGCCGGCTGTGCAGAATCAACGGAGCAACAATCATGAAGTGCATGGCAGATTTGTGTGTTATCCCCATTGGTGAAGGTGTATCGGTCGCTGATGAAATCGCCGAGTGCCACCGGGTACTGTCGTCTTTCCCCATCGATGTCCGTTTGCACGCTTACGGCACCAACCTTTATGGCGACTGGGATGCTGTTTTCGCTGCCATCAAGGCTTGTCATGAGCGCTTGCATGAGCAGGGTGTGGTGCGTTTATCCTCCACGATCAAGGTTGGCACTCGCACCGACAAGGATCAGCACTTTGATGACAAGATCGACGCCGTCACCGCCCGCTTGAGGTGATCCCTTTTTCTACCTGTGACTCAGGATCGCCCGTCCATTAGCGCCGAAAGACAAAGACTCAGACCCGACAACAGCAGCAGCACAAAGGCCACACGGCGCATGGCCTGATCACTGAGTGGAGGCGGGAATCGTTTGCCGATCCAGGTGAAGATCAATACAACCGGAACCGCTGTCGCAGCGACCAGTATAATGGCCGCATCAATGGCGCCCTGATACCCAACCACCGCAAGGCGCTGTACCGAATTGATGGTAAAGATGGCCAGCAATGTATCGCGGATCATGGTCTGCGCCAGGGGCTGGCGGTAAAAATGAAACACCAGGGGTGGGCCCGAGGTAGAGAAAAGACCACCCATGAAGCCGGATAGCCCACCAAAGAATAAGAAAGACCATTTCCCGGAACGATAACGCTGCGGTGCCGGGCGAACGATCAGCAAGAGACTGCTGATGATAATCGCCATGCCCAGAATCATTTTCAGTGTGGCAACGTGGCTCACGCTCAAGACATTCAATGCCCAGACACCCAGAATCAAGGTCACAAAGCCGCTAATGGAACACAGCAATATGATTTCCCAGTTCAGGTTGCCGGTGTTTCGGTAAAGCGCGGTCAGGCAATTGAACAGGCTCAACATGCTGATCAAAATGGCGACCATAGGGATGGGTGCGATGTTCAGCAAGGCAACGCTGCCCATCAGGATCAGGCCGAAGGCGAAACCGGTCACCGTCTGGGCATAGCTTGCCACTGCAACGAAGAACAACAACATGAGGGTGTCTGGCAGGGACATGAAACCGTATTACTCTGCTTGTAGGCGAAAGAGCAGCAGAGAATACCACAACTCCTTTGCTACACCTCAGCGAGGAACCCCCCATGACAGAAGCCGTCTGCCAGACCGTCGCCTGCGAGGTCTATTTGAGCCCACTCCTGTTGCCAGTCCAGCACTCTGACCTGTTGCCCGGGTAACAAACTTCCGACCACGCTGAAGCCGGTCCCGGGCCCACCTCTCAACCGGAGGCCACTGCGTGCTGTTACCTGATAGAAGACGGGAATGGCTTCTTCAGGCAAGGGCGGACGTTCGGCCAGGATAGGAGGTAATGGGGGAGCACTGGCAGGGTCTTGCCAGTTGAGAATGGCGTCTTCAAGGTGCTCTGCCCAGGCCATGTCTCCGTCCTTCGGGTAGCGCCCGGCTTGCAGGTCGGCCAGTTTCATCTTTTGCAGTTGCAGATGGGGCAGTTCCCAGGACAGCGGCTCGAGGCCATGGTCGCGTGCGACCTGATGCAATTGCTGCCACCATTTCCGACGTTTGCCACGATCATCCCAACTCCAGCGTCCGTTTTCAAACAGGACGAAGTCTGCCGCGACGCCGTATTGGTGGTAAGACTGCCAGGCTTTGGCTCGGGTGACGATGGCTCCAGCGCGAGTTCGCCCCTGGGCGTACAGGTAGCGTTGACGCTCCGGTGATCGAAAACCCTCGAAAATACGAAAAGGCAAGGATTCCTCAGCCAGGCTCTCCAACACGGCTTTGGCCTTTTCGCGAAAAATGGGGTGCAGGTGGTCCAGTGATGCATCGCGAGACATGGTTCACTCCTGTTTTGCACGTCTACTCCACTCCAGACTGCGCAACAGGAGTTCAGGTCTTTAAGTGCCTGTATTACTCACGCAAAAAAGGGCCATCGCCTTTTTTTGCTTAAGGTTATTTAAGACTCAGTTTTTACGACCGTCAAGGCTAAGCTTGCCTGGGCCGTGCGCGACCAGGAAGAGGAAGCCGCCGGCAATGGCCAGGTTTTTCATCAAGCTGGTCATCTCTGCCTGATTGGACAGGTCAAAATGGAACAACAGGCCGGACAATAATGTAAAGCCAGCCAACAAAAAGGCAGCTATACGTGTCTGGAAGCCGACCAGAATGGCCAGGCCACCGAGCACTTCCAGGGCAATGGTCGGGTAGATCAGTACGCCCGGTACGCCCATCATTTCCATATAACCCTGGGTGCCTTCGAGGCCGCCGATCTTGCCAAGACCCGCGACGATAAAAATGATCGCCATTAACACTCGGCCGACCAACATGATTAGGGGTGTTGCTGCATTCATTATGTATCTCCTGTTCATTGGATT
The DNA here is from genome assembly GCA_022565595.1 of Saccharospirillum sp. GTDB lineage: Bacteria > Pseudomonadota > Gammaproteobacteria > Pseudomonadales > Natronospirillaceae > Saccharospirillum. The sequence goes on from JAIUML010000002.1 coordinate 226,934, forward strand.
AGTAGCCATTGATTCAGCAGGTTGATGCAACCTCGCTGAAGACGGCGCAACTATAGGCAGAGCAGTCAGAGCGTGATAGCTAAAGAATTCGAGCAAGATGATGAGATAAATTGAACCCGGTTTCGGTGCGAACAACGAACGTCGGTTATTACGGAATGGAGAACAAGCGTCTCGAGTTGGCCGAAGTGACAGTCGCCAGTTGTGCAACATCGAGATTTCTGGCGGCTGCCAGTTGATCGGCGGTGCGCAGCAAATCCAGCAAGGGGTTGTCGGCATTGGGTTGCGGCCAACGCATGTCGGGCGCATCTGTTTCCAGCAGAATGTTCTCCAGCGGAATGCGACTGAAGGCATCCAGGGTTTTGGGGGATTTGGCGATCAATGAACCACAGCCAAGCAGGAAGCCTTTTTCAACAAAGGCCATTGCCTGGCTGTGATTACCGAGAAAGGCATGAACCACGCCCCTGGCTTGCGGGTAGCGTTTCAAATAATGCTGTATGCGATGGTGCGCTTTGACCGAATGAATGATCACCGGCAGGTCGTGCTCGCATGCCAGCTTGAGCTGCGCGTCAAACCAGCGTTCCTGAACATCGAAAGACGGTCGCGCGGTTCTACTGGGGTAAAAATCCAGGCCGATTTCTCCCACGGCAACCACCCCATTATTCAGTGATTGTTCCAGATCGATCAGGTCAGTGTCTGAGGTGGGCAGAAACCAGGGATGGTGACCAAAGGCCAGGCTGACGTGGTTCAGTTGTCCAAAGGTCTTTCGGGCGAGTTGCCACTGCCCGGGCTCAGTGCCTGGTATTAGCCAATGGCCAATACCGGCTTTACGCGCCTGAGCCAGCGCCGCGTCGGGCTGGCTCAGGAAGTCCAGGTGGCAGTGGCTGTCAAGCCAAGTCATCAGTAGTAACTGTAGCGATCCTGCAATTGACGCAAGCGGGCTTCAGCGTCGGCGACTTCCCGTATCAACTGCTGATTGCGCTGGGTCAGATTGCCGCGCTGCTCTTTCATCAGGCCGATTTCGTCGTACAGTGACCGACGCTGGTCTTCCGGAGTGCTGGCGGCAAAGAGTGCGGCTTCCTTTTCCACCAGTTGCTGATCCAGGCGTCGCAACTCGTTGTCGTTGCTGCGCTGTTCACTGCGCAAACTGCTCAACTCGGAATTGACGGTATAGATCTGACGGCCCGCAGTGTAGCCGTCCATGAACTCCGGCTCCAGCGAGGGTGGGCAGATGCCGGTGTACTGATATCCCGAACGAGCGCGGGTAAAACCACTTTGGGCGGTACAAAAATGGATGATGCCTTCATCATGGCCATCCTGATAGTCTCGCAAATTTGGGGTCACACCATGCTTGGCACAGGCTTCACGATGAGAACCAATGCGAGTGGTGGGTTGACCGTTAGCACCATCTTCATAGCCAATGGCATACCAATCTGCGGTCAAACATTCGTCTTTGCTCATGGAGGCACAACCAGCCAACAGCACTGCCACCAAAGCAACTGTCATCAAACCCAATGCTTTCATCAAACTGCCCTTTTATATAGTCATTGAAAAAGATTGCGAAGTCTTGACGATAGTTTGGCACAGAAAACTGAATGGGTCATGAACCGGACCTGTTTTTGAGATTTAAAACTGGGGAGGGGGCCAAAATTCGCGGGCGGCAGGCGACAAAGCCTCTTCCGAAAATACAGGACGAATCGGTGCATAGAGCAGATCACGAACCGAAACCCATTCGTACTGCAGGTAATCATTCGGGTTCAATTCAGCAAAGAAAGCCAACGTTTCCGGGTAGGGGTGGCCAATCACCGTCACATAGCCATGCTCTTCAGCACGGCGCAATGCCAGTTGCCATTGTTGATTGATGAATTCCGGTGTAGGTTCGTGATCCAGGAAAACGTGGCGCCTGCTCCAGGGTAAACCCATGTCGCGTGCGACTCGCCAGCCCTGAGAAGAAGCCACAGTGAGACTGTCGAAAAAGAACAGGTCACGGTCTCTCAACTCCGACATGATCCAGCCCATGGCTTCAGCGTCCTGTGTCAGCCTGCTGCCCATGTGATTGCTGAGACCTTCTGCGTGGGGAACCGTCTCCAGCCCCTCCAGAAGATTACGCAGCATTCCATCGCGTCCATCAGCCCTGTCCAACCCAAAGGGCCCAAGCGGGAAATCGGCATAATTGGCCATGGGAGCATGCACGATGACGGTCTTGCCGGAGCTGTAGGAAACCTCAGCCAGCTTTCGGCTGTAGGGCCGCCCAGGCATGATAGCGATGGTTTGAATAAAGGGGATATCAATGGCTTCGAGACCGCTGCGCCACTGATTGCCAAGATCATCAACAACAACAGCAATGCGGGGGCGGGGGTTCGCCCCGTTGTCGGGGGAAGCCAGCGCTGGCATTGCAGTCAGTCCCAGCAATGCCAGTACCCAGGCGAAAGGTTTAACGATTTTGTGCATTCAGAATACGCATGCCTTTTAGTAGCGTCAGGGCCTGGTAGAGTTGGTAGTCTTCCATTACTTGTGTTTGCCCTTCGTCGCCATTCTCAAGTTCTCTATCTTCACGGCCGTTTTCTCCTTCCGGGTTGGCCAGATGACCAGCCAGATCGGCTTCTGTGTAATAGGGGTTACCATCCTCCTGGGTCAAACGCCCTGGCCGTACAACAATATCCGGAACGATGCCCTGTGCCTGAATAGAGCGACCGTTGGGCGTGTAATAACGTGCTGTGGTCAACTTGATGGCGTGGTTATCGCTTAACGGCAGTATGGTCTGAACAGAACCCTTGCCGAAACTGCGGGTTCCCATAATAACGCCCCGGCCATGATCCTGAATAGCGCCAGCAACAATCTCAGAGGCAGAAGCCGAACCACCATTGATCAATACAACCAAACTGACACCTTCGCTTGGGTCATTGCGGCGTGCATTAAAACGGCTGGCGCTGTTCGGTAAACGGCCTTCGGTATAAACCACCAGGCCACCACTCATGAAGGCATCGGCTACATCAACAGACGCTTGCAAGACACCGCCCGGGTTGTTGCGCAGATCAAGCACAAGGCCGTCCAGACTGCCGCCGTTTTCTTCACGCAGGTTGCTCAACGCCTGCACCAGATCGTTGCCTGTACGCTCCTGGAAAGTAGAGACCCGTACGTAACCAAAACCTGGCTCGAGCATGCGGCTGCGGACACTGGTGACCCGAATGATGTCACGCGTGATGTCGACTCTCAGTGGCTGGCTTTCACCATCGCGGGCGACCGTTAGCCGAACCGACGTGCCCGGTGTCCCACGCATCAAAGTGACCGCTTCATTGATGGTCATACCCTTGACCGGCCTGTCGTTGATTTGGGTAATGAGGTCGCCCGACTGCATGCCTGCATGAAATGCCGGGGTATCATCGATTGGAGCCACTACACGGACAAAGCCTGTGTCGTCCAGAGTGATTTCGATACCGAGGCCACCAAACTGACCGGAGGTACTCTCACGCAAATCTTCAAAATCGGACGGCGTCAGGAAATCGGAATGAGGGTCCAGGCCAGACAGCATGCCTTCAATGGCGCTCTGTAACAGTTGGGTATCGTCCACCTCATCAACGTAGGCCTGTTTAATGCGCTCCAACACCTGAGACAACATGCGCACGTCTTCAACTGGCAGCCGACTTTGATCGCGCTCGGCATGGACGCTGCTGGCAATACCGATGGACACACCGACGATCAGTGCAGTAATAACGCTAAGCCAGGGATTGCGTATCAACTTCATAAATATACCCTTCACATCTGTGTTGGTTTGCATTGATCGGCCCCTTTTCCGGTACAGAGTCAATACACTAAACGGTCAATTACCGACTGACCAGCCAGTTAGCCGGATTTTCAGGCTGACCATTACGCCGCATTTCAAAGTATAAGCCAGATTCATTGAACCCACCGGACAAACCGACTTCGGCGATTGGGTCTCCGGCATTGACCCACTCCCCCACTGTACGCAGCAGGCTCTGATTTCGACCATAGAGCGTCAGAATGCCATCGCCGTGATCCAGTATCATCAGCAATCCAAAACCGTTTAAATATTCTGCAAAAACGACTCGACCATGGTGTACTGCCCTGGCTTCCTCGCCTTCGCCCGCGTCGATCAACCAGCCCTGCCATTTCAGGGTCGAGTTGATCATTTGAGCACCGTACCTGGCCTTCAAGCGCCCCTCTACTGGCCACGGCAAACGCCCCCTGGCGCTGGTTATGGCCTCACCCGCAGGAAAGTCCATAGAGAGATCCGCCAGTTCGGCTTCCATGCGCGCGACCAGTTCATCCAACTGCGCCTGTTCAGCCCTGATGCGTTCCAGTTCAACCTCGGTTTCACTGACTTCGACGGTCAGATTCGCCAGTATTTGTGCTCGGCGATTCTTTTGTCGAGTCAGTTCTTCCTGCTGAGCCAACTGCTGTTGTCGGTCCTGTTCCAGTTGTTCGGCCAACTGGCGCTGGTCATCAATGACCTCAGCCAGACGCTCGGACTGTTGCAACCATTGCCTCAACTGAGCCTGTTGATCGGCGTTCAAAATAGCAAAATAACGCATCTGGCGCGCCATGTCTTCTGGGCGCTGACCGGACAGTAGTAGCTTGATCAACGGCTGGTTATTTTGCTGATAAGCGAGTCGCAACAGAGCCTCTATGGACTCCCGTTGCTCTTCGAGTTGTTGCTCCAGCGCGGTCTGCTCTTCACTCAGTTCGACCAGTTCCTGCTGAGCACGACGAAGACCTTGCTCGGTTTCTCTGAGCTCTCTGGCAACCCGGCCTAATGTCTGTTCGGTTTCAACCAGAGCTTTCTGTTGCTCGGACTGTTGTTGCCGCCCCGCGGCAAGGTCTGCCTGCAACCGCTCGACCTGCTGCTGAAGACGCTGTAACTGTTGCTGGTGCTGCGCTAGATCACCGTCAGCCAGAGCCAAGCCAACATTCATGACCAGCCACACCAAAAAAAGCGCGCGGAGCCATGCTGAAAAATGAAAAGTCACTAGAATACGGAAGCTCTGCAATCAGGTCAGACTTTTTTAGAAGCTGTACCTGGATTTATTAAAAGTTATCAAAAGGCTAACGCAAGTGCCGAGGTGTTGGAAGTCCACGCTTGGTAGGTACTGTCTTATTTCGAAGTCTTTACCGACAAGGGCTGGGCGCAACCAGCGGTCTGGCCAGGCGCCCCGCCCTGGGTGGTTAACGCACGATCAAGCTGGTGCCGGTCATTTCTTTGGGGACTTCCATGCCCATCATTTCCAGCAAGGTTGGCGCAATATCGGCAAGACGCCCTTCCTTCAACTGAATGCCCTGGTATTCTTCAGCGACATAAACCAGGGGGACAGGGAAGGTCGTGTGGCTGGTCACAGCGCCGCCCGTTTCCGGGTCAACCATCAGTTCTACATTGCCATGATCGGCTGTGATCAGGCATCCGCCCCCAACTTTCAGAGCCGCCTCGGTTACCCGGGCGAGCGCTGCATCCAATGCTTCTACCGCCTTGATGGCCGCATCCATCTTGCCAGTGTGCCCGACCATGTCGCCATTGGCGTAGTTGCATACCACCAGATCGTATTGGCCGCTTTCTATTGCCGCTACCAGCTTGTCGGTGACTTCTGGTGCGCTCATTTCAGGTTGCAAGTCGTAGGTGGCCACCTTGGGCGAAGGCACCAGAATGCGATCCTCGCCTTCAAATTCTGTTTCCTGTCCGCCGCTGAAAAAGAAGGTAACGTGCGCGTATTTCTCGGTCTCGGCTATGCGCAATTGCTTCTTGCCATGCTTCTGCATCCACTCGCCGAGCGTGTTGGTCAGATTCTCAGGCGGATAGGCGACAGGCACAGGGATGTCCGATGCGTATTCAGTCAGGGTAACAAAGTTTGTTTTGGGTCGGATTGTGCGATCCAGGGTGCTATCGAGATCGTTCTCAACGAATGCGCGCGTCAACTCACGCGCCCGGTCGGGACGGAAATTCATGAACACTACGGTGTCACCGTCTTCAATAACACGCGCCAGGGCGCCATCGGCACGAATCGACGTCGCCGGCACGAACTCATCGTCCTTGTCCTGCTCATAGGCTGCATGCAGTGCATCCATGGGAGTCGACGCGACGATGTCCGCCGAACCTTGAGTCAACAGATCATAGGCGGCTTGCACGCGCTCCCACCGGTTATCTCTGTCCATCGCATAGTAGCGACCAATCATCGACACTATACCGCCAACTCCGAGTTTCTCGAGGTGGGCTTCGAGTTTTTCTATAGCAGGCAACGCTGAGCGCGGCGGTGTATCACGACCATCCAGAAACGCATGGACATAGATGTTTCGCGCACCTCTGTCCACAGCCAGATCGACCATGGCATGCAGGTGATCCTCGTGAGAGTGCACGCCACCAGGCGACAACAATCCCATGATGTGCACGGCTTTATTGGCAGTGACGGCTTTGTCTATGGCTTCGGTCAGTGCCTTGTTGGAAAAGAATGAGCCGTCTTCAATGGCCTTGGTAACGCGCGTCAACTGCTGATAAACCGTGCGACCAGCGCCCAGGTTCATGTGACCCACTTCGGAGTTGCCCATCTGCCCTTCAGGCAAACCAACGTCCATACCGGATGTCTTGATCAGGTTATGGGGGTAGGTGTCCCAAAGTCTCTTCCAGGTCGGTGCATTGGCCTTTTCGATGGCATTGGATTGAGATGTTTCGCTGTAGCCAAAACCATCCAGAATTAGCAGTACCGCCGGCTTTACCGTCGCCATAAACCCCTCCCGGTTAAAAATGTAGGAAAATTACATTTATGAATTGTACTGCTTCTGCTGCCGACTGGCGAGGGCAATCGCCGGATTCCCGCTGATATTAGCTCACCAATCAAAATTGATCGGATCGGCTATGGCGAGCGATGCTGCTGGTGTATACTCCAGCGCTCATTTTTTAACAGACCCTTAGAGCCTCGACTCATGCTGGAACAATTGTTCGAATTTGTAATCAACCATTGGATTCTGACCTCGATCTGGTTTGCACTGCTGATCGCTTTGTTGGTGACCGAGAGCAGCAAAGGGGGCAAAGGGGTGTCTCCGCAGCAGGCTACCATCCTGATCAACACTCAGGATGCCCTGGTCGTCGATATTCGCCCCAAGGACGAATATCGCAAAGGCCATCTGCCTAATGCCATGAACATTCCAGCCCGCGATATGGAAAAACGGGTCACCGAGCTGGAAAAGTACAAAGATAAACCCATCATACTGGTATGCCGCACGGGTACGACAGCCGGCGCCAGTGGTGCCTTGCTGGCAAAAGCTGGCTTCACTCAGTTGCACAAGTTGCGCGGTGGCATCCTGGAGTGGCAGAACAACAGCCTGCCGCTGGTGAAAACCTGACAACGAGCGATATTTCCATGTCTGAAGCAAGTACGGTCACTCTTTATACCACCGCATGGTGTCCTTTTTGCCTGCGAGCCAAGGCTTTGCTGCAGCAAAAAAGCATCAAGTTCAATGAGATACCGGTGGATGGAGATACCCAAAAACGGCAGGAAATGATGCGTTTGAGTGGCCGGCACACCGTGCCGCAAATCTGGATCGGCAATACCCATGTAGGGGGCTGTGACGAACTGATGAGTCTGGAGCGCAGTGGTAAACTCGACCAGTTGCTCAGTGAGCTCGACACTCAATCCTGAAAAACCGACCCAAAAACTCAACCGGCGATTTTTTCCGGGTAAATAAAACACAAAGGACCTACTGGAGTCATTATGACAGAGCAAGCCAAGCCTCAATTTGCGATCCAGCGCATTTATACGCGCGATGCATCCTTCGAATCCCCCAATTCTCCCGACATTTTCCGTGAAGAATGGAAGCCTCAGGTTAAACTCGACCTGAACACCAAAACTCGCGCGCTGAGCGAAAATGTGTACGAGATTGTGCTGGTGGTCACTGTCGAAGCCAAGCTGGGCGAAAAAACCGCTTTTCTGGCAGAGATACACCAGGCAGGGGTCTTCACTGTCTCTGGCTTTCCTGATGAAACACGTGATCAGATGCTGGGCGCTTACTGCCCTTCTGTTCTGTTCCCCTATGCCCGCGAAGCCGTTGACACTGCCGTCACCAAGGGTAGCTTCCCTGCCCTGATGCTGGCTCCGGTCAACTTCGACGCGCTCTATCTGCAAAACAAGCAGAAGAAAGAGGGCGAGGCAGCACCCAAGGCAGACGCCTGACGTCTGCCGGGCTTCGTCCTGGCTGACTCGGCAATCAAATTCTGTCTTTTGTCGATTTGATTGCCGAGCCGCTTTGAGTCCCCCTCTCCTCACCCCCCTCTTTCACAGATTCTGGCCTCCGATATCCCTTCATTATCATCTTCAACTTGAGACCTGGTTAACAATTCGGCAAACTGTCGTTCGTTTCAGGTGTGTTTAAAATCCATCCGCTTCAATGACAAGAGGTCCTTCGGTGAACGAAGGTAATGGCCGCTCTCTGGCTCAACTAGCGTTTGAGCAGAATCCGATTCCACAGCTCGTCTGTCAGCCATCAGGAGAAATCCTGACGGTGAACCTGGCGTTGCGCAGAGCCAGAAAGCTGGAGGCATCCTCTGATGATTTTGGCCACCTCAAAAACTGGGCGCCGGACTTGATGGCAAGGCTCGAGACGCTCGACGGCCGAGCGTCTGTCTTGAGCAGTGCGTTGATTCCCGGCATGGTTCACCAGATCGAACTGCTTCCCCTCGATGGCTCAGACGGCGATCCCGTCGTGCTGATCACCGCCTCTCCGGACACTCAAGACGGTCACATGCAGCATCGCTTGACGGCTCTCTACGAATACAGCCTGGATGCCATTGCCTATACCAGCCCGGATGGCGTTTTCAAGCTGGCCAATCAGGCATTTCTCGATATGCTCGGCCGCGAGGCTTCCGAGGTTCTGGGTTACTCCTTCCGGGATTTCACCCCAGAGGCGGACCTGCTACTCGAAGACGACCTGAACCCCGACATGCTGTTCAATAACGGGGTCAGTGAGATCTACGATAAACACTTCATCCGCAAGGATGGCAGCCTGGTGCCCGTTTCGATCCGACTGGCGCTGGTCAAGGACTCGAACGGTCAGCCTGATGGCATCTGGTCCGTGAGCCGTGACAGCAGCCTGCGCAACCAGTTAATCGAGAGCCTGACGCGCAGCGAGCGACGCTTCCGCGCCCTGTTTCGCAACAGTCTGGATGCCATCGGATTCTGGAGCCACGATCATCACCTCCAGTACGCCAACCAGGCCTATCTCAATATGATTGGCTACGAGCAGCACGAGTTGGCCGGTCTGAACTACCAGGTCTTCACTCCCCCCGGTTGGGAAGAGGTCGATCAGATCATTGCCGAGCAAGTTGAAGAACGGGGCTACAGCGATGCTTTTGAAAAGGAAATTCGCCACCGTGATGGACGCATTATCCCCATATCCATTCGAGCCAGCGCTTTGCACGATGGTGAAGGTAAAGTGACAGGCAGTTGGGTCATTATCCGCGATATCAGCCACTACAAGGCCGCTCAGAACCAACTCGAGCACAGCCAACAACTCCTCAAGTTGACCAATCGCATGGCGCGAGTAGGTGGCTGGGAGTTCAATCCTCAAACGGAAGTCTTCGCGCTGACGGACGAAGCCTATCGCATTCTGGCGATTCCCAGAGCGTTTAATCTGAACATCAGCAGTCTGAGCAAGCTTTTTGATCTGCCCTCACAGCGTGAACTGGTCAGCAAGATCAAGGAAACCCTGCGCAATGCTTCGCCAACCGACTTCGATGTGCAGCTTGATGGTTTCGAGCCAGAGCGCTGGCTCAAGGTAACGGCTGAGCGGACGCTGGATTCTGCCGGCCAACCCTATTTGATCGGTGCGCTTCAGGATATCTCCGAGTTCAAGGCGCGCCAGCAGAGCCTGGAGCAGGATAGAGACAACTATCAGCAGATGGCGTTTCATGATCCACTGACCCAGTTGCCAAATCGTCTGTTGCTGGAGGATCGGTTCAGGCAACTGATTTATCGGGCGGATCGCAACCAGACTTATGTTGCGGTGATTGTGATCGATCTGGACAATTTCAAACTGGTGAACGATCAGCTCGGCCATCCGGCTGGCGATGCTTTGCTCAAGTCCATCGCAAGTCGCTTGCGTCGTTCTGTGCGCCAGAGCGACACTGTGGCAAGGCTGGGCGGTGACGAGTTTATTGTGCTTGCGGCATTGAGTTCGGCGGAAGAAGGCCAGACGGTCGCCAACAAGCTGTTTCACGAGTTGCAGCAGCCCATCAATTGGGAAGGTAAACCGCTGAACAGCCAGTGCTCTATGGGTTTGGCGGTTTACCCGTCCATGGGGAATACCTTCGATGCCCTCTACGAAGCCGCCGATCGAGCCATGTACAAGGCCAAAGCGGACGGCAAAAACCAGCTGCAGATCTTCTCCACCGAACCCTGATACTTGACCAACCATTCAGGTTTGTAGTTTTATAGCCTGAACAACGCTCAGTTTGAATCGAGTATCAGTGGCACGCATCCATACGATCCGACGCTCCCTCTCGACACCTCAAAAAATTCACACGAGACCGAACTGGCAGATTAATTGCGTATTTCCTGCTATTCACATTCTGGAGACTGTTTTCAATGACGGATTCTCAATTCAGCCGACTCTCCCCGCCACCTCGACTATTGATGGGGCCGGGGCCAATTAATGCGTATCCGAGGGTATTGCAGGCGCTGTCGACGCAGTTGATTGGTCAATACGATCCGCACATGACCAACTACATGAATCAGGTTATGGCGTTGTACCGCGACGTGTTTCAAACCCGTAACCAGTGGACGCTGATGGTCGATGGCACTGCGCGTGCAGGTATAGAGGCGGTGCTGGTGTCGATCATTGAGCCTGGTGATCGGGTGTTGGTGCCCATCTTTGGTCGCTTTGGGTACCTGCTGCAGGAAATCGCCGAGCGCGCGGGGGCCGAGGTGCATACCATCGAGGTTCCCTGGGGTGAGGTGTTTTCGCCAGAGCAGATTGAAGCGGCTTTGAAACAAGTGCGGCCCAAAGTCCTGGCGCTGGTGCAGGGTGATACATCAACCACCATGCTGCAGCCCCTGGCGGATATTGGTGCACTCTGTCGCCACTATGAGGCCTTGTTATATTGTGACGCTACAGCGTCCATTGCCGGTAACGCGCTGCTTGTGGACGACTGGCAACTGGATGCGGTGTCGGTCGGGCTGCAAAAATGTCTGGGTGGGCCGAGTGGTATTGCGCCGATCACGCTCAGCGACCGTTTTGTTGAGCAGATTCGTCGCCGGCATCATATTGAAGCCGGTATTCGTGGTGAAGAGGCGAGACCGGGGGTGGGCAGTCGCATTCGGTCCAATTATTTTGACCTGCCGATGATCCTGGATTACTGGAGTGAAGCACGTTTGAACCACCACACCGAGGCGACCAGCATGCTGTATTGCGCTCGGGAATGCGCTCAGATAGTACTCGAGGAGGGGCTGGTCGCTGGTATCGAACGGCATGAACGCCATGGCAAAGCGATGCTGGATGGCCTGATCGCTATGGGCCTGGCCCCCTTTGGCGATCTGCGCCACAAGATGAACAACGTCTGTGCTTTCTGGATTCCCGACGGTATAGACGGCGAGGCGATCCGATCGGCGCTCTTGCATGACTTTAATCTGGAGATCGGCACCAGCTTTGGCCCGCTGAAAGGCAAGGTGTGGCGCTTTGGTACCATGGGCTACAATGCGCGCCAGGACACGGTTCTTTTTACGCTGATGGCACTGGAGGCGACCTTGCGTCGTGCCGGGCTGTCGCTACCGAGTGGCGCTGCTGTCGATGCCGCCTATCAACACTATACGGATACCCTTTGATGAATCTTGGCGAAAACGCACTATATTGGTGCAATGCTCTGGCGGAGTTCACCGAAACGCCAGGCCAGATGCAACGCAGCTACCTGACGGACTGCCATCAACAAGCCATCAACCAATTGGAACACTGGCTCGAGGACGCTCAGCTACCCTCCTGGATGGATGCTGCGGGCAATCTCTGGGGTCGACTCCCCGCGCGTGAAGAAGATGCGCCGAGGGTCGTCATTGGCTCTCACATTGATACGGTGCCGAACGGTGGTATTTACGATGGCATACTCGGCATCGTTCTGCCCCTGCTGGTGATGAAGCAGTTCCGCCAGCAAGGCATCGCCTTGCCCTTTCATCTGGACCTGGTTGCCTTTGGCGATGAAGAAGGCACACGCTTCGGCACAACGCTGCTCGGCAGTCGAGCCCTGACGGGCCATTGGGATTCGAACTGGGCTGGCTTGACGGATGCGTCCGGTGTCAGCCTTGCCGAAGCCTTCCGCCAGTTCGAACTCGATATTGATCGAGTAAAGGACGCTTCGCTTAGAGACCACCCTCCTCTGGCCTTTCTGGAAGTCCATATTGAACAAGGGCCGATTCTGGAAGAAGAACAGCTACCTGTGGGTATCGTCACCGCCATCAACGGCGCTCGACGCTTCTCAATTGAGCTGACGGGCATGGCAGGCCACGCCGGTACTGTGCCCATGCACCTGCGCCAGGATGCATTGGCAGCAGCGGCTGAGATTACCCTGATTGTTGAGCGCGTCGCCCGTGAACACGGTGTAACAGCCACGGTCGGACGGATTCAGGCCGAGCCTGGCGCGGTAAATGTGATAGCGGGCAAGACCAGGCTGAGCCTGGATATTCGTAGCGAACGTGATGGTGAGCGCGATGCCGCTTTGACCATGATCTGGGACACCGCCAAGCTGGCCTGCCATGAGCGTGGTATTCATATGGACTGGCAGGAAACCCACTCGGCGCCCTCTGTTGCCTGCGCTGACAGCCTGCAACGCTGCCTGGCAGGCGCGATAGCAGAACTGGGCATTACGCCCAAATACCTCGCCAGCGGCGCCGGTCACGATGCCATGGCCATGGCCAACCTCTGCCCAGTGGGCATGATGTTTGTTCGCTGCGAGGGTGGTATCAGCCACCACCCTGATGAGGCCATCACTGCCGGCGATGCGCACCAAGCTGGCCTGGCCCTGAAGGGTTGGCTGCTTAAGCTGGCCGCTGCGGTTCAGTCTGGTGAGTACAGGCCGACATTGGTATAGCCGGCATCCGCCAGATGCAGAGCATGCAACTTGCTCATGACGCCCTTGTCGCAGTATAGCAGATAGTTTTTTTGAGTATCGAGTTCAGAGAAGCGTCGATTCAGACTGTAAAAAGGAATCTGAATGATGTCGTGTCCCTCAACAACCAGAGGCGCATGCTCCACTTCCGTCGGGTGGCGCAGGTCGATGATAACCGCGTCCGGGTCTGGCACTGCGGGGTTGTTGAGCCCGTCCGCCAGGGCGTCCTGGCTGTGAAAGGTGAGTTCCGTGATAAGCTCGACTTTGGCCTCGGCCAACACCTGATCCAGTAGCCCAAAATCAAAGGTCGCTTCCGCCGCTTCAACAGCGCCACGCTTGCAGGCTGCGTTGGGTTTGCGCGAGATAACCCCGCAGTATTCCGGCATGCGCTCCGAAAAAGTGGCGGTGCCAATGTCTCTGGCTTGCTGGATGATGGCCGGCTTGTCGGTCACAATCAGCGGGCGAATCACCAAACGGTCGGATACAGCATCGATCAAACTGAGGTTGGGCAACGTTTGGCTGGACACCTGGGCGATGGCTTCACCAGTGACCAGGGCCGGCAGGTTGCGCTCTTCTGCGATGCGATTAGCCACACGCATCATCATGCGCTTGAGCACAACGCCCATGTAGCGGTCTTCGACCTGTGTCAGTACTTCCTCAACCACTGGCTCAAATGGAACGCTGATAAAGTCGACCTTGTGCGAGCTGCCATAACGTTTCCAAAGATAGTAGACCACTTCCTTGACGCCATTCTCGTGCGCTGCTCCACCCAGATTGAAGAACAGAAACTGATTCTTGACGCCACGGCGCATCATCTGAAAGGCAGCAACCAACGAATCGAAGCCACCGCTGACCAGTGTCAGGACACTTTCCTGAGAGCCCAGGGGAAACCCGCCCAGACCCGGTCGTTGCTGTTCGACGATATAGAAACGGTCGCGCTTGATCTCCAGGCGTACATCGATATCCGGCTGTTTCAACTGCACGCCAGCAGCCCCGGTACGTTGCCGCAAGCCGCCACCGATGTATCGCTCAACATCCATGGAAGTAAAATCGTGCTCCCCTGTGCGCTTTACGCTGACCCTAAAGGTCTTGCCTTCCAGCGCCTCTCCCCACACGGCCAGGGTTTGTTCCAGCATTTGCTCGAAATCAGCCAGTGGATGCTCCACCACCGAATTGATGTGACCCAGGCCGGGTATGCACTCCAGTGCCTCGGCAATGGCCTCATTGATGACATCCGATGTTTCGGCGGGGGTATTGATAATAATGCCATCCCAGTCACTTTTTACTGTGACATCTGGGCAAATACGTCGCAAAACGGTGCGCAAATTCTGGCCCAGGCTCTTGGTCAGCAACTTGCGAACAGGTCGAGTCTTGATGGTGATTTCAGGAAACAGACGAGCAATAAACTTCATGTCGAGGATTCAGGCCAACTTTCGGGCGCGGCAGTATAACGACCTCTGCACAAAAATTCACCTTGAGCGTCGGACCCATAATGCACCAAAATGTCGCACCATCTCAGTGCAGAGCGCCTGAAAGTGATCTATATTGGTGCACCACTGCCCGCCTGAATTTGCCATATTGCCCTGGAAAGCGCCATACAGAGGCTTTCCGATGGCTGGCATAGCGATTGCTTTGTGAGTGCACAGACTTAGTGCCTGGTTACTCTCGGAAGCCATTCCTGGTAACCACACCCGTGCAGGCTGTTGTGCTGAACGACGCCGCAGTCTGAAAGTTTAACGACGTTCACCGGCCACAATGGCCGTTCAACCTGGAGACGTACTATGTCAGAGCATACTCTGAAACTGCTGAAGGACTCCGAAGCGAAATGGGTTGACCTGCGCTTCACAGATACCAAAGGTAAAGAGCAACACGTTACTATTCCTTCCAAGGAAATCGACGACAGCTTTTTCACCGAAGGCAAAATGTTTGATGGCTCTTCCATCTCCGGTTGGAAAGGCATTAATGAATCTGACATGATCCTGCTGCCGGACGACGAAGCCTCTGTTCTGGATCCGTTCACTGAAGACGCAACCGTTATTGTTCGTTGCAACATCGTTGAACCTTCAACTGGCGAAGGCTATAACCGTGACCCTCGCTCAGTCGCACTGCGCGCTGAAGCCTACCTGGCGTCTACTGGCTTGGGCGACAAGGCCATTTTTGGCCCAGAACCCGAATTCTTCGTTTTCGACGACGTCAAATGGGGGGCCGACATTTCTGGCGCTTTCTACAAAGTCGATTCAGAAGAAGCGGCCTGGTCTTCCGAGCGTGTGTTTGAAGATGGCAACCTGGGTCACCGCCCACGCGTCAAAGGCGGTTACTTTCCTGTCCCCCCCGTCGACAGTCTGCACGAAATTCGTGCCGCCATGTGTGATGCCATGAGCGCCATGGGACTGGACATCGAAGTACACCATCACGAAGTGGGCACAGCTGGCCAATGTGAAATTGGCGTTGGTGCCAACACCCTGACCAAAAAGGCCGACGAAGTACAGATCCTGAAGTACTGCGTACACAACGTTGCCCACGCCTACGGTAAAACAGCCACCTTCATGCCCAAGCCCCTGGTTGGTGACAACGGCAGCGGTATGCACGTTCACATGTCTTTCTCGAAGGACGGTGTTAACCAGTTTGCCGGTGACGACTATGCTGGCATGAGTGAACTGGCGTTGTTCTACATCGGCGGCATCATCAAGCACGCTCGTGCGTTGAATGCCTTTGCCAACGCTTCGACCAACTCTTACAAGCGTCTGGTTCCTGGCTTTGAAGCGCCGGTCATGCTGGCCTACTCGGCTCGCAACCGTTCAGCTTCTATCCGTATTCCTTATGTGCCTTCACCCAAGGGCAAACGTATTGAAGTTCGCTTTGGCGACCCGACTGCCAACCCTTACTTGATGTTCTCTGCCTACCTGATGGCTGGCCTGGACGGCATCAAGAACAAGATCCACCCTGGCGATTCTGCCGACAAGGATCTGTACGACCTGCCTCCAGAAGAGCAAAACGAGTACCCAACAGTGTGCAACAGCCTCGAGCAGGCGTTGAACGCTCTGGATGCTGACCGCGACTTCCTGAAAGCCGGTGGCGTGTTTGACGACGACACCATCGATGCCTACATCGCATTGAAGCGTGAAGAAGTGACTCGCCTGGACATGACCACTCACCCGGTCGAGTACGACATGTACTACTCTGTCTAAGCATCGCTTGGTGTGAGCATAAAAGGGCCGATATTTTCGGCCCTTTTTTTATGCCTTGAAGGGATGCTTCTCCAGCCAGTGCCGCGCAATTTCCTCACGTGTTGCCAGCCAGACTCGGTCGTGTTTCAACACATAATCAACAAACCGCTTCAATGCCATAAAGCGCCCGGGGCGGCCGATGAGACGGCAGTGTAAGCCTATGTTGAGTATGGCGGGCTGAGTTTCTCCCTCTTCGTACAGCACATCAAAGGCATCCTTCAGGTATTGGTAGAACACCTCTGCATTGTTGAACCCCTGTGGTGTAGCGAAGCGCATGTCGTTGGTGTCGAGGGTGTAGGGCACCATCAGCAGGGGTCGTGTTACCGTCGGTTGATAATAAGGCAGGTCGTCGGCGTAGCTGTCGGCGCAGTAGAGAATGTCTGGCTGCTCTGCGATCAGTTCCAGGGTGTTCGGGCTGGTGCGGCCGGTGTACCAGCCGACCGGGCGTGAGCCGGTCAGGCTCTGGTGGATCGAGAGGGCTTTTTCCAGGTGTTCTCGCTCCAGCGACTCGGGCATGTGCTGATAGTGGATCCAGCGATAGCCATGCGAAGCGATTTCCCAGCGTGATTGCAGCATGGCTTCCACCGCTGCCGGGTTGCGTTGCATGGCCATGGCAACGGCGAAAACGGTGACCGGTATCTGACGCTCGGAAAACAGCCGATGGATGCGCCAGAACCCTGCTCGACTGCCGTATTCGTAGAGGCTTTCCATGCTCAGATGCCGATCGGTGTAGGCTTCCGCGCCGATAATGTCCGACAGAAACTGCTCTGAACCGGCATCGCCATGCAGGACGGAATTTTCACCCCCTTCTTCGTAGTTCAGTACAAACTGAACCGCGACTCTGGCATTACCCGGCCACGCCGCCTGTGGTGGCCGACTGGCATAGCCGATCATGTCCCTGGGATACTCAAACTGACTCATTACCTACCCTCATCGAGAATTGAACAGGAAACCAAAAGAGCAGCAAGAATGTGACCACTCTGTCAGGTTCAGAGCAACTGTTTCGAACAGCATTCGCATAACCTGACCACTCGGTCATATAATGGCCCTGAAATTGCATTATAAACATCCGGATTAGACGCATTCAGAGACCTCTATATGACCACCTTCTTGCTGAATGAGCAAAAAGTGACACTGCACGATTCCAGCGCTGACCAGACTCTGCTCGATTTTCTGCGTCAGGATGCTCACCTGACCGGCACCAAGGAAGGGTGTGCCTCTGGCGACTGCGGCGCCTGCACGGTCGTCATCGCCGAACCGGATCAGGGCAGGTTACGCTATCGAGCCATCAATAGTTGCATCACTTTGGTGCACAGCCTGAATGCCAAACAGATTCTTACAGTAGAACACCTGGCCCAGGGCAACCAGTTGCATCCAGTGCAGAAGGCCATGGTCGAACACCATGCTTCCCAGTGTGGCTTCTGCACGCCAGGCTTTGTCATGAGCCTCTTTGCACTTTACCACAGTGGTGCCGCACCCGAGCGCAGTTCAGTGATCAAGGCGCTTTCCGGCAACCTCTGCCGCTGTACCGGCTATAGACCCATCATTGATGCTGGCATTGAAGCGCTCGAGCATGCTCAGCCAGACACCTTTGACGCCCGAGCAGAAAAGACCGTCAAAGCCCTGAGTGAAATAGAAACAGAAGTGTTACCAAAAGACCCACTTCCTGACCATTCGGTCCAATTCTGGCAGCCCGAAAACCGCCTCGAACTTGAGCAAGCCATTGCTCGATGCCCTGAAGCACGCTTCAGCGCGGGCAGTACCGATCTCGCTCTGGAAAAAACCCAGCAACTGAAACAGCTGTCTCCGCTGATTGATCTGAACCGAGTCGCTGAGTTGAACCGCCTGGACGTTGACGAAGCCGTCCTGAATCTAGGCGCCGCTGTGACCTACAGCGATCTGGCTGAAACGCTCCTGGCTGACTACCCTGAAGCCACTGAATGGCTCGAGCGGCTGGGCTCGACCCCGATTCGCAACAGAGGCACCCTGGGCGGCAATCTGGGCACGGCCTCACCTATTGGCGATGGTCCGCCCTTGTTGCTGGCACTGAACGCCGAGGTCACTCTTGGCTCGGTCAGAGGCTTGAGACGACTCCCGCTGCATCAGTTCTTTACCGGTTATCGTCAGACGGTTCGCGCAGCCGATGAGTGGATCGACTGCATCCACCTGCCCCGACGTCAGCCCGGCAGCCTCTTTCGAGTCTACAAGATTTCCAAGCGCGTCGAGGACGACATCTCAACCGTCTGCGCCGCCTTTTATCTGGAACTGGAGCAAGGCAAGGTTCGCGTTTTCCGGGCCGGTTTTGGTGGCCTGGCTGCGACGCCTCTGATGCTGTCTGATTGGCAGAACAGCCTGCTTCAAACCGACTGGGAAAACATCGACATAGCGCCTTTTGCTGAATCATTGGAAGCCGAGTTGCACCCGTTGGACGATGTGCGCGCCAGCGCTCGCTATCGGCAAAGAGTCACCGGTAATCTGCTGCGCCGCTTTCATCTCGAAACCACTGGCACTGCGCCAACCCGGGCCATCCCGGTGGAGCTTGACCATGCGTAAACTGACCGAACAACTGCACCAGCCCGACGCCTCAACGCCGAATGTTGGTGCCTCCCTCCCGCACGACAGCGCCATTCGTCATGTCACCGGCGAGGCGCGCTATGTCGATGACCTGCCGGAACCCCAGGGGCTTTTGCACGCCGCCGTTGGCCTGGCGCAATCTGGTCCTGGTGTCAACCTGGTAATGGACTTGAGCCAGGTCAAGGCCGCCGCTGGTGTGGTTGATGTCATTACCATCGAAGACGTTCCGGGAAAAACAGACATCGGCCCGGTATTCCCGGGTGATATTGTACTGGCCGATGGTACCATCCTTTACGCTGGCCAGCCGCTCTTTGCTGTGGCGGCTACCGATTACGAATCAGCGCGAAAAGCCACTGCACTGGCAAAGTGTGAAAACACAGCTACATCCCCTGTGCTGAGTATTGCTCAGGCACAGGTTGACGGGTGTACTGTGGGTGCCTCGGTAGAGTTCGCTCTGGGTGACGCTGAGGCTGCCCTGACCAAAGCACCTCACCAGATTAACGGCGAGTTAAGCATCAACGGTCAGGAGCATTTTTACCTGGAAGGTCAGGTGAGCCTGGCCATACCAGAAGAAGACGGTGGCATGCTGATCTACACCTCCAGCCAGCACCCGAGCGAGGTCCAGAAACTGGTGGCCGAAGTACTGGGTGTGGCTTTTCACAAGGTCACTGTCGATGTACGCCGCATGGGTGGCGGCTTTGGCGGCAAGGAAACACAGGCAGCGCAATGGGCCTGCCTGGCGGCCATGCTCGCCCGGCGCAATGGCCGCGCCGTCAAATTGCGCTTGCCACGCAGTCAGGACATGAGTACCACCGGCAAACGCCACCCCTTTCATAACCAATGGCAGTTGGGCTTTGACGACTCTGGTCGCATTCTCGCCGCTGACATCGTCATTCATGGCAATTGCGGTTACTCGCCGGACCTGTCCAACGCCATTGTCGATCGGGCCATGTTTCATGCCGACAACGCCTACTCCCTGCCGCAGGCTCGCATCGTCGGGCATCGTTGGCGCACCGACACGGTATCGCACACCGCTTTCCGCGGTTTCGGTGGCCCTCAGGGCATGATCACCATAGAAGCCGCCATCGACGACATTGCCTACACTCTGGGAAAAGACCCGCTGGACATACGCAAGCGCAACCTCTACAGCGCCGCAAACGGTGTAACTTCACCCTATCATATGGAAGTCGGTGAAGCAGGCCTGTTGAACGAACTGATAGAAACGCTGGAACACAGCAGCGACTACCGTCAACGTCGCCGGCAGGTAAACGACTTCAACCGCGAACAACCCATACTGCGCAAGGGGCTGGCTCTGACTCCGGTCAAATTCGGGATATCCTTCACCGCCAAACACCTCAATCAGGCCGGTGCTCTGATCCATATCTACACCGACGGCAGTGTGCACCTGAATCATGGCGGTACCGAGATGGGACAGGGCTTGTTCACCAAGGTGGCACAGATAGTCGCGGCCGAGTTGGGTATCAGGGTGGAGAGCGTGCAACCCTCGGCAACGCGCACCGACAAGGTGCCCAATACTTCACCCACAGCGGCTTCCAGTGGCACCGACCTGAATGGCAAGGCGGCCCAGCAGGCAGCCAGCACATTGAAGCAACGCTTGATCGAATTTGCCACCGACCACTACAAGGTTCGGCCCGATCAGATTCACTTTGCTGACGGCCAGGTCGGTATCGGCGATCAACAGCTCAGCTTCGCTGAAGTGGTGCAGACCGCCTACATGAACCGGGTCTCGTTGTCCGCCACCGGCTATTACCGGACACCCAAATTGAGCTGGGATGCCAGTACGAGTAAGGGTCGCCCCTTTTTCTATTTCGCTTGTGGTGCAGCCTGCAGTGAAGTCACTGTAGATACCCTGACGGGCGAGTACCGGCTCGATCGCGTCGACATCCTGCACGATGTGGGTGCCAGCCTGAACCCGGCCATCGACCGGGGCCAGATCGAAGGCGGCTTTATTCAGGGCATGGGCTGGCTAACCAGCGAGGAACTGGTCTGGGACGACCAGGGCCGACTTTTATCCAACAGCCCGGCCAATTACAAGATACCGGCAATTGGCGATACACCACCCGATTTTCGTGTGGCCTTGTTTGACCGGGCCAATGACGAAGACACCGTTTTCCGCTCCAAGGCCGTGGGTGAGCCGCCGCTGATGCTGGCTATTTCCGTCTGGTGCGCCCTGCGCAATGCCATCGCCAGCACCGCCCGGCCGGGGCAATGCCCCAGGCTGGCCGCCCCGGCCACGCCAGAAAAGGTACTGGATGCCTTGTATGACCTGAAACAGACCGAGGTAAGCGATGAGAAAACATCTGTCCTGGCATGAAGCCCTGCATCGGGGCCAGAACAACGGCACGCCTCTGGTGTTGCTGACCGTGCTGAGCACGGCCGGCTCCACCCCTCGTGATGCCACTACCAAAATGGTGGTTTCCGATGCCGAACAATGGGATACCCTGGGCGGCGGCCACCTGGAATACCAGGCCATCGCGCACGCCCGCAGCCTGCTCGGCCAGGGCCGCTGCGTCACGGACATTCGCCAGTTTGATCTAGGCGCCAACCTTGGCCAATGCTGTGGCGGGGCTGTTCAGGTACTGTTTGAGGTGCTGATTCCGCAACACCAGACGCTGGCAATTTTCGGTGCGGGTCATGTGGCACAGCACCTGGTCCCCATGCTGCAGCCACTGGCTTTGCGTCTGCATTGGGTCGACAGTCGCCAGGACTGGTTGCCTGAATCATCCGCTATCGGCTTGCAAACCGAATTGACGGATCAGCCGGCCGATGTCATCAAGGACCTGCCTGAAGGCGCCTGGGTGCTGATATTGACACACAATCACCAACTGGATTTCGACCTGACTCAGGCGGCCCTGAAACGGCCAGACCTCGGCTACATTGGTCTGATCGGGTCCAACACCAAAGCGCGTCGTTTTCGCCAACGCCTGGAGCACCGTGGCTGGGCGCCTGAGCAAATCAAACGGGTACTGTGCCCGGTCGGCCTGGCCGAGGTGCCCGGAAAGCAGCCAGCAGAAGTCGCCATTGCCATTGCCGCTCAACTGCTGCAACGCCTGCATCAGAACAAGACACCGTCCGACTTCTCTCCTTCCAGAAAGACAACCGGCCTGGCCTGGCAAGACGCCCGACAACTGTCTCTAACGGACCAACGCACCGAAGGCCAGAACGACCATGCAACTGACTGAATTCAACCAGGCGGAGAAAGAACAGAAGGCGCAGGCGTTAAGACGATGCTGCAGCGCCGAGCGCTGGGTACAGCGAATGCTCAAGGCGGGGCCTTTTGACAGCAAATCCGACCTGCTGGAAAGCGCTCGCATTCATTGGGCGGCCATGTCCGACGATGACTGGCTGGAAGCCTTTGAGGGCCACCCCATGATTGGCGATATGGACAGCCTGAGAAAGAAATACGCGGCCAGCAAGGGTTTGTCAGAGCGAGAGCAAAGTGGTGTCGATCAGGCCAGCGAAGCCACCCTTCAGGCCCTGTCCGATTGCAATCAGCGCTATCTTGCCCGCCACGGCTTTATTTTCATCGTCTTTGCCACTGGCAAGAGTGCTGATCAGATGTTGTCGCTGATCCGTCAATGCCTGGAACAGTCAACCGAGAACGAACGCAAGCGGGCCGCGGCTGAACAACTGAAAATTACCCTGCTCAGACTGAACCAACTGATCGATGCTTGAAGGAGCCCCCATGAGCCATACATTGTCCACCCATGTTCTGGATACCACCCTGGGCCAACCGGCCCGAGGCATGAAACTCACCCTCTGCAGCGAAGATGGCAGCGTCCTGGCAATGGCTGAAACCAACCAGGACGGACGCTTCAATGACTGGCCCGAAACGGCCTTTCCCTCGGGAGTCTACAGCCTTACCTTCCACACCGGTGATTATCTGAAAGAGCACCATGGCAAGGCCTTCTACCCGCAGGCAACCATCTGTTTCGAACTCAGCGGTTCCGCGGCCCATTACCATATCCCGCTATTGATCAGCCCCTTCGGCTATTCAACCTACAGAGGCAGTTGATCATGGACGTTTTTTTTGGCGAATGGGTCAGCCTGTTGCTGCGTTGGTTTCATGTCATTGCAGGCATCGCCTGGATCGGTGCCTCCTTTTATTTTATCTGGCTTGATAACCACCTGACGGAGCCACCGGACTGGAAAAAGAAAGAGGGTATAGGCGGCGATCTCTGGGCAGTCCATGGTGGCGGTTTTTACGAAGTCGCCAAATACAAGGTTGGCCCCAAAGCCATGCCGAAAACCCTGCACTGGTTCATGTGGGAAGCCTACTCAACATGGATCAGCGGCATGTTGCTGATGGTCTGGATCTACTATTTTGGCGCCCAGGCCTATCTGGTTGACCCTTCCATACGCGAATTAAGCACCCCTGCAGCCATTGCCCTGGGGCTGGGCTTCATTGCCTCGGGCTGGCTGATATATGAAGTCCTCTGTCGGACGCCCCTGGTAGCAAGCCGCTGGTTCACGCCTGTGTTACTGGTATTGGGAACCGCCTATGCCTATGCCCTGGTCAATACCTTCTCTGGCCGCGCCGCCTTCATTCATATGGGCGCCCTGATCGGTACCATCATGTCCGCCAATGTACTGATCAAGATCATACCCGGGCAGCGCAAGATGGTCGCTGCGGTCGCGCGCGGCGAAATGCCAGACCCGCAACCCGGGCTGGAGGGCAAACAACGCAGCGTGCACAACAACTACTTCACGCTGCCGGTCATCTTTCTGATGATCAGCAATCACTACCCGATGACCTATCAGCCCAGCTACAGTTGGCTGATTTTAATGGCCATCATTGTTATCACTGTGGTGGTTCGACATTATTTCAACCTGAGCCATCGTGGTATCAAACGACCCATACTGCTGGTTTGTGCCAGCCTGGCTTTTATTGCACTAGCTGGCCTGATCTCCTGGCCTGGAGGCTCCAGCCAGGGGGTCGAGTCTGATGCCGCGCTCCTTACTGACGAAGAGGGGCTGGTGCTCGTTCAGGACAAGTGCGCCACTTGCCATGCGGCCAACACCACCGATCCCATGTTTCCTAGCGCGGCCGCCGGTGTTCGTCTGGAAACCATGGATGAGATCGAACGTTGGGCAAGTCGCATCGCACACCGCACCGCAGTGACACGAGACATGCCGTTCATGAACCGAACCGAGATGAGCGATGAGCAACGTCAGGCTTTGGTAGGCTGGTTAAAGCATCGATTTTAGTTCACAATCCGCCGGTTGAAATTTCCTGCCCCGGGTGCGACTCTGGGGCGTTGAACCTCGGCTGCCCTCCGGGAAGCCTTGCGCCAAGCCTCAATTGGAAAATGCCGTAACGGATGAGCGTACAAAGCCCCTGGTTGGATAGAATACAGGCCATCAAACTGCCCGTGCTGATGCAGCAGGACGCCCTGCCCGGCCCATCAGCGCCACTGACTGACTGGATCAAGGCCGGCAGCGAAGACCCACTGCTGGCCATGCAGATCTTCCGTTACGCCAACCAGATGATGTCCAATCGCCAGGTATTGGTGCGCACCCTGGAGCATGCCGTAGCGCTGATAGGCTCTCAGCGCCTGCAACGTTTCACCGAAGCCCTGCCCAGGGTTGAACCCGGCAGCATGGCCTTTCAGGGCCTACAGAACACCGTCGGCGACAGCCTCGTCGCGGCCAGCCTGATGCGTCAGTGGTTCGAATTGCGCCAGATCCCCTGGACCGAAGCCGACTATTGGATGACGCTCTTTTACGATGCCGGGCTCTGGGCTCTGTGGTTGCTGGAACCCCAGATGATGGAAGGCTTCGAGTTCCGTGCCGAAAAAGGCGAAAACCGCTCGCAACTGATGGAAGGCCTGATCGGCATGCCCATTCGAGAGTGGAACGAACAACTGTGCCGACACTTTCAGCTACCGGCGGTACCCGAAACCGGCGTCGACGATGATCAGATCATGTCGGAGAATCGCATCCAGCCACACAAACTCTCGGCCTTGAAGTTTTTTCTGCCATTCAGCCATGAACTGGCCTACCGGGTGCGGTTGTCATGGGAGTCCGAGATACTGGAAACACTGTGCCGGACCGGTGAAATAGCTCTCGGACTGACCGAGTTTCGGCCGATGTTGAAACGCTGGATAACTTCCGCCGCACGCGAGTACCAACTGCCACAGGCAGCCACGGCTGCGCGGCGTCTGCTGGCGCAACAACCGGCAGTTTCGACTCAGAAATCCCTTTCTCGACCCGGCTTCAGCGCGGCCGATCTGGCCAGAGCTGCAGCCCTGGGCCATGCCGATCAAGACGGCAAAGCTCGCAGTCGAAGCGACAAAGCGGCTGTTTCCTCCAGGAAGCCTGATCCCAAAGCACCGATGTCACCCGGCACAAAGAGTCGCGAACCCGCGCGCTATCGACACAGCATCCAACTCAATAGCTTGCGAGAAATCAGGCGGCAGTTTCGCAACAAGAAGACCTGGCATTCTCCAGTAGAGATTCAGGAAAGCGCACTCTATGGCCTGCAACAGGGCCTTGGGTTACACCGCATCGTGGTTATGGAATACGCCGAGGGCAGTTGGCGAGCATTCGACAGCGAGGGCTGCGACCATAGTCCTGGCCTGAAGCACCTGACCCTTACGGAAGAAAAAGGCTCCATGTTGGCCGCCTTCTCCAACCGTGTCACCGCCACCTGGGTGCACAAGGGCAACCTGGTCAAGGCGGCACGTCAGCTGCCGGCTAACCTGTTCAAGGCTGCCGATGGTGCGTCCTTTTTTCTGCGCTCATTCAACATTGGCGATGAAGTCACCATGCTGATTTATGCCGATGCCAATGACGATCCTGAACCCTTGAGCGAGCAGGACTACCAATTGTTCAGAGAATTTTGCGCCGACTGGAACACGGCACTCAATCGGATACGACAATGACGACTACCTGGAAAGACCGACTCTTCATCGCCAGCCAATATCTGGCGCCTCAACACACCCTGTCGCGCCTCGTTGGGGCCTTGGCCGAGTCCGAATTCGGTCCCGTTCGGAACACCTTTATTCGCCAGTTTGCAGCCCGCTTCAATGTCGACATGAGCGAAGCAGAGCGCGAGTCCCTGGGTGACTACCGCAACTTCAACGACTTTTTTACCCGCGCCCTTAAAGCCGATGCCCGCCCCTTTCCCGAAATAGCTGAAGCCTTTGCCTGCCCGGTCGACGGAGCTGTTAGCCAGATTGGCCGCATTGAGGGTGAGCGCATTTTTCAGGCCAAGGGCCAGAGCTTCAACGCCACAGAGTTGCTCGGAGGCGATGCCCAACAAGCCCGATACTACCGGAATGGGCAGTTCGCCACCCTTTATCTGTCGCCGCGGGACTACCATCGCATTCACATGCCCTGCAACGGCAAGCTGCTGCGCACCACCTTCGTACCTGGCCGGCTGTTCAGCGTGAATACGGTCACGGCCGATCATGTGCCTCGCCTCTTCGCCCGCAATGAGCGTCTGGTCTGTGAGTTTGAAACTGACCACGGACGCATGATTATGGTGCTGGTGGGTGCCATGATTGTCGCCAGCATAGAAACCACCTGGGCCGGTGTTGTGGCCCCCTACCAACGGCAGATACTGCAACACCACTACGACGAACCCGATTTGCACTTGAGCCGTGGTGAAGAAATGGGTCGTTTTCGATTGGGCAGCACGGTCATTCTGATGCTTCCTGACAACAGCCTGGCCTGGTCCGCTGATCTGGTGTCGGGTGCTCAGGTCAGACTGGGGCAAGCCATGACCCGCTGATCGAACAGGGTCCGCTTTGAGACTTCTCTCACAGCCTGAACAATCCAATCGCTAAAGCGACAAAACTTTACCGCATCAGAGTGGTACCTTTCGCAAAGCAGACTATCTTGAAAACGTAACCACCACCCTCTTAGCTGTGTTGTGAGGCCGAATGGAACGTTTAATGATTTTCAGCGAAGCCAATATTTATATCCTGTCGAAACTGGTGGCTTTGATGCGCCGGGAAACCGGCCATCGCTATCGACTGAACACTCAGGCGGCCATCAATCAGCTGATTAATGAGGCCGCTCGGCATACAGACGTTCGTATTCAGACCTTTTACCGGCGCTTTCTGGAAAACCTGACGCCCGAGCAACGAGACATCCTGGCAGCGGCCGGTGTAGAAATGCCCTCAGACTTCTTGCCCCCCCCTTCTGCAGCCAAGGCTTCGGGTAATCGGTAAGCCTTTCCTCCAGCCAGAACAGCGCTGCGGGTTTTCAAAACGCCAAGAACGGGGTATCCTGCGGCGCTTAACGTCTTTGCCGGATCCATCATGACCGAAGAAAGCATTGCCGCGCCCGCCAAGGCGCCAACGACGCGCAAAACCGAAGCGCAGCGTAAGAAAGAACTGGAAGCCAACCGCAAGGCGCTGGACGAGTTGTGCGAACTCTTCCCTGAGGTGTTCAACCCCAGACAGCCCAAGCCGCTGAAAATAGGCATTCATGAAGATATTGCTGCGACTGGCAAGCTTTCCAAGACTCGCATTCGCCGGGCACTGAACGTCTATGTACGGTTGCGCAGCTACTATCGCTGCATGGCAGAGGGTGCAGAGCGTGTTGGCATCGATGGTCAAGCGGCCGGGCTGGTCAGTGCCGATGAAGCACTGCACGCCAGAGAAAAGCTGGACGCCATTGACAAGCGCCGTGCCGAACGCCAGAAGAACAGACCCGACACCAAGAAAAGCGGTGGCCCAGGCACACGCAACAAGCCCAGAACCGCTGCCAGCGGCGGCGCGAGTAAAGCGCGCAGCAAAGCGCCCGCCAGGGCACAAAACACGAGCAGCGCACCGGCACAGCCGGAGTCGGCGGCCTCCAGTGATGAGCGCTTGCAGCAGAAACTTCAGGCTCTGGTGAATAAACCCAGCAATCGCTGATTGCCTTGTCCAGGGCGGCCATCGTTCCGCCCTGGTAACTCAAAACCAGGCCCTGCCTCCCTTCTCTAACTGACTGGTTGGCTACGCCCGATCTGCGTCGAAAGGTAAAACGTCGCTGATGCGTTTTTCTCCCGCGATGATCATCAACAGTCGATCCACCCCCAGTGCCACCCCTGCACAATCTGGCAAACCGGCCTGCATGGCGGCCAGCAGACGTGCGTCCTGAGCGGCAGCCTGGCGCCCGAGCAGGCGACGCTGCTCGTTATCGGCTTCAAACCGGCTCCGCTGCTCTGCCGCGTCTGTCAGTTCCCAATAGCCATTGGCCAACTCCATGCCCTGCCAGTACAGCTCAAAGCGCCTGGCGAGGTGCACACCTCCGTACGCTTCCTGCCGAGCCAGTGCAGCCTGGCTGGCCGGGTAAAGCGTAACGAAGGTCAACTGATCAGGCGGCAATAGCGGCTCGACTACCACCGCCATCAGCCCGTCCAGGCAATCGTCGCGTCGCCAACGCTCGGTTTCGCACGCCAGACGCTCTGCGGCCACTTGCTGCAAGAGGGCGAGTGACGAGGTGTGAGGGTCAGGCAGATTGGCCAGACTGAACGCCTGGACGTAGCTCAAAGATTCGCTTTTCAAGTCCGGGCGGCCGGCCAGCTGCCGGCACAACTGAGCGACTTCATCCATCAAGGCGCGGTCATTCCAACCCAGACGATACCATTCCAGCAAGGTAAACTCGGCATTGTGACGCTTGCTGGTCTCATCCTTGCGAAAAACATGGCTCAACTGATAAATATCACCACTGCCGGCAGCCAAAAGGCGCTTCATGGCGTATTCGGGAGACGTTTGCAAAAAGCGACCGTCTTCCGTACGGAAGTTTTCCAGGTGAAGGTCGGTGACACCAAAGCTGGACATGAGGGGGGTGTCGACCTCCATGACATCGCGTTCTGCAAAAAAAGCTCGAATATCGGCCAGGAACTGCGCTCTGCGACGCAGAATCGGCAGACTGGCACTGGGTTGCCATGGCACCATCAGTACACCCCATCAAAAAAGCCGCCCTGAGGCGGCTTGATAATGTCGAAACAGACGCGGCTTACTGCTTGGCGCGGCTGATGTATTCCCGGGTACGAGTATCAATCCGCACCACTTCACCCTGGTTGATGAAGAGAGGCACCTTGACCACAGCCCCGGTCGTCAGTGTAGCGGGCTTTGAGCCGCCCGTGGCGGTATCGCCTTTCAAGCCCGGGTCGGTCTCCACGATTTCCAACTCGATGTGATTGGGCGGAGAAACCGAAATTGGGGCGCCATTAAACAGGCACACTTCGTAGGCCTGCTGCTCCTTGAGCCAGTCTTTGGTATCGCCAACGGCTTTGGCGTCAGCGGCCAACTGCTCAAAGGAACCGTCTGTTTTCATGAAGTGCCAGAACTCACCGTCGGAGTAGAGATACTCCATATCGGTATCCATCACATCCGCAGACTCGATGGACTCACCGCTTTTGAAGGTGCGCTCCCAGACACGGCCGGTGATCAGGTTTTTCAGTTTTACTCGGTTAAAGGCCTGGCCTTTTCCGGGTTTGACGAATTCGTTTTCGACGATGGTGCAGGGGTCGCCCTCGAGAAGAACTTTCAGACCCGAGCGAAATTCGTTGGTAGAATAGTTAGCCATTAACCTGTTCCTGTAGACTGAGACTTGCTAAAGACGCCTATGTTAACCGAGATTGAACCCGGTGTGGACACTTCCGACAGGATTTCATTATTGGACACCGTGCCCGACTGGCAGAAAGAATTGCGAAATGCTGTGCGCTCGGTCGATGAACTGCTGCGGCTGTTGGAGCTCAAGCGGGGCGACTTGCCCTGGCAACCCGATGATCACCCACGATTTCCGGTACGCATACCTGCGAGTTTCGTGCGCCGAATGCAAAAGGGTGATCCCAGGGACCCTCTGCTTCTGCAAGTACTTCCGGCCGCACTGGAAAAACAGACTCTGCCTGGCTATGTTGCCGACCCCCTGGCGGAAGTCGGCCAATCGGCCACGCCTGGCCTGATTCACAAATATCAGGGTCGAGTGTTGATACTGGCCACCGAAACCTGCGCTGTCCATTGTCGATATTGTTTCCGCCAACATTTCCCCTATGGCGAAAATCGTTTGAGCACGGATCAGTGGCAACGGATTCTTGACTACCTGCACGCCGATCCGTCGATTTCGGAAGTCATCTTCAGTGGTGGCGATCCGCTTAGCCTGTCCAACAACAAACTCGAGCGTCTGTTGACTGACCTTGCTCGTGTGCCGCACCTGACCACCTTGCGTCTGCACAGCCGCACCGCAGTGGTTCTGCCAAGTCGCCTGGATCAGGGCCTGGTAACTTTGCTGAGTCAAAAGCGTTGGCGCACTCTACTGGTGCTGCACTGCAACCATGCACGGGAATTGAATGAAGAAGTCGCTGCAGCGTTACTGCCGATGCGCAAAGCAGGCGTAACCTTGCTCAACCAGGCAGTGCTGCTGTCGGGCATCAACGATCAGTTGAACACTCAAGTAGAACTTAGTCAGGCGCTTTTTGACCAGGGGGTGTTGCCCTACTATCTGCACCTGCTCGACCCTGTGGCAGGTGCCGCTCGCTTCCAGACGGATGATCGCGCCGCTCGTGAACTTTGGCAGGCCATGCAAGCCAAGTTGCCAGGTTATCTGTTGCCTCGACTGGTGCGCGAAACGCCTGGCGAGACCGCCAAAACCTGGATGAATGGCAGCCATGAGAGATCAACCTAGCAGGACTTTGTTTGGGCCAATGATCAATATTCCTCTAGCGTCAACGCTTGACGGCAAGGCCTGATCGGGTTAAACAGCCAGAGGATGCTGATTAATCCGTAAAAAATTGGTACTGTTGTGAAGCGCTTCACATTTTGAAGGTTTACCATTCGAATGTATGCTTGTCATGAACTTGAGTAAAGCGAGTAACAATTGTACCTGAAGGAGGGGCCAGGAACCCCACTCCGAAACCTCGGTGTAGGCGGCTTCAGAACATTGACACCGTATGAATCGGACTATACTAACAGGATAGTGTGAGCAGAGTACCTAATGGATTATCGACCCAAAAGCTATTTGAACATACCCAATCAGACGCTGACGACGCTGTCGTTCTGTGACCCCAGTGCCCGTCAGCTCAAGGCATGGGTCAACAGCCTGCCAATGGCCAATATCGGTGAGACCGCTCGCCAACTCTACCATGCGCTGATCGAGTTCAATCAACTCAGCTTGAATGATGCTTCTCGCCTGGAATTGATGGACCTGGTGCGTACCCCTGTGCACTACATTTGTACGGCCTTGAACCAGAAGTACCTGAACCAGGGCGTCGTACTGGATGACCAGCAGCGCAAGGTAGCCAATCTTGCGCAAGCATTGCAAACGCACCTGGCAACCGGTTATCGCATCATCATCCAACATCTGCTGGATCAGGGTACTCTCAAGCAAAAATCGCTGATGGCCAAGGCTGTGCACCGCACTCTGTCAGACCTGGTGCCGGCCATACTGCGTTCATATCAGTTGTATATCCCGACGACTCCGGGCTTGTGGCGTGAAGTCCACCAATTGTTTCAGATCGCATCGGCATTCAACCTGCACACGACGGAAATCGAAGAACCCAGTGATGAAAGCCGCTTGAGCATTCAATCGGTTTATCTCAAAGCCTTGTTATTGGGTGCCAGCCAGCCTAACCAGTTGCTGCAACGAGAGTTGACTGATGTCTTTCATGCTCTCGGCTACTGGGTCAACAAACTGGAAGTGGATGAAGTTGCCGACGAGCGATCGGTACTGGTCATCAACCCTGAAGCGGATCACCCGCCACAGTACAGCTACCTGATCAAATCCAGCCAGTTCAGTGACTACCTGGGCGTAAATACCCTGCCACTGGTGCGCCTGCTGCATACCGAATTGAAACTGATGGCTAAAGAGGGTACAGCCGCAGCTTCAGGTCGACGGGCGGACATTCGCATACCCGAAGCCATCAATTCAGCGCTACTCGAACATCTGGTGCAGTCCTGGGGTGGCATGAAGCAACGCGCCTTCTCACGCACCCAGGCTAACGGACGTGTCACCATCACTGTGGGTTTGACCGGCACCCATTTTCATATGTCGGGTGGCATTGGCTTTTACTCACAACTGTATGGTCAATCCGCCAGCACGGAGAACCCTTTTATAGGGGCCGTCTCCTCGCGCTTTGCCGCTCTTGAAACACAGGCGATCAAGTCACAAAAGGATGTCTGGGACCAGTCTTTTGATGTGGGCCAGAGGCGCATGGGCCAGCCCGCCGAAGAAGAATCCATCGATTTTCCGCAGGAAGCCGCGGAGGACCACCCCATTTACAAGGGCCAACTGGTCAACGTTAGCCCCAGAGGTTACTGTATTCAGTGGAGCGAGAAAGCGGCCAACAACCTGAAAACTGGCGAGGTTGTCGCCATCAAGGAAGAAAAATTGCAGCATTGGAATCTGGGGGTTGTTCGCTGGCTGCGCCAGAGCAAAGACGCGGGCACACAAATGGGTGTAGAACTCATCGCCCCCAACAGCCAACCCTGCGGCATTCGCCAATTGCACAAGACTGGCGCCCATGGCGACTACTTGCGCGGGCTCTACATCCCTGAAATTCGCGCCATAGGTCAGGACGCATCGGTGCTGACCCCTCGTATGCCCTTCCAGATCGGCAACAAGGTATCCATCAATATCAGTGGTAATGAAACCAAGTACCAATTGACCAAAAAGATTCTCAGTACTGGTATTCTTAGCCAGTTCCAGATCCGCAAGGTCAGCCAAAGACCTGGTGAAGAAGCTCCGGAAAGCCGCCCCGGCCCGGATGACAGCTTTGAGAGCCTGTGGCGTCAACTATAGCGACTTGTCCTGACTCAACGTCTAGCCTGACCTTGACTCAATCAGACTTATGTCTGATTTGAGTCAATTTCTCAGTAAAAGTGCGGCATACACCTGTCGAACCCGACCGTTCGTCTCTATACTGTAACCCTTAATCGGGTTTACAAGATGTGATTGTTGATTTATGTCTGAAGATAAGGCAAGTGCACTTCGCCTGCTGGTGATACACGACACTCAAAGCGAAGCAGAACCTCTGATCAATGCTCTACGCAATTCCGGTCAGGCGGTCAGAACTCATTTTATCGCCGGAAGCGATGAA
The DNA here is from genome assembly GCA_022565595.1 of Saccharospirillum sp. GTDB lineage: Bacteria > Pseudomonadota > Gammaproteobacteria > Pseudomonadales > Natronospirillaceae > Saccharospirillum. Next base: position 259,878 of record JAIUML010000002.1, read on the forward strand.
CTCAACAAGGTTCTGGCAGAGCAGAGCTGGGAAATCATGCTTGCCAAACTCAGCACCAATACCGTCGATGTATCTGAGGCCGTTGCCCAGGTACAACGCTCCGGCAAGGATATACCGATCATTGGTCTGGTCGATGCCTTCAGTACGGAAGTAGTCAGTAGCGCTCTGAGCATGGGCATAACCGACGTCATCGTCGAAACAGATGAACAACACCTTCTGTTTGCTGTTAAACGGGAGACGAACGCGCTGAAAAATCGCCGGCAGTTGCGCGAGCTCACCATCAGCCTGCGTGAAACCGAAAAGCGCTGCCAATTGCTGCTCGAAAGCTCAGTCGACGCCATTGCCTACGTACACGAAGGCATGCACATCTACGCCAATCAATCCTATATGCAGCTCTTCGGCTACGATGATATTGAAGAATTGCAAAGCACACCGATCATGGACCTGGTTGCTTCATCGGCCATCAATGACCTCAAAGCGTCATTGAAAACCTATCGTGATGGCAGTGATGGAGAACTAAGCTGCGAAGCCGAACACAGCAATGGCGAGCGCTTTAAAATCAGAATGACGTTTTCTGGAGCCAGCTACGAAGGGGAACCCTGCACCCAGATCGTCATTCGTCGCGACGACGCCGAGAACGCCGAGCTGCAACAGAAACTGCATGAAATCAGCACCCAGGATCTGGTAACCGGCTTGTATAACCGTCAATACTTTAACGAAGCCCTCGAGAAAGCTTATCAGCAAGTGATCAAGACAGGCCACAACCAACTAGTGGCTCATATAGGCATCACCAATTTCAACAAATTGAAAACCCAGTCGGGCATCGCCGGTACTGATGTCATCCTGAAAGAACTGGCGGAGCTTTATGCCAGCCATCAACCCGAAGGCTCCACCCTGGCCCGCTATGGTGATGACAGCTTTGCTCTAATCATGAACGATGGCGACCTGGCAACCATCGAGAAGGATGCCCAGTCTCTTCGCGAGGAAGTGGCAGAACATCTGTTTGAAGTCGAGGGGCGCACCATGCAGGTAGACCTCGCTTTCGGCCTTGCCCACATTGATGAGCAATGCAACAACGGCCATGACGCCTTTACCCAGGCCCATCAGGCCTATGCCAATGCGGTGCAGAAAAAACGCAGCTTCGCCTACTTCGATCGCTCGGACATTGCCAATCTGACCGACGACTCAATGTTGGCCAAGCTGGAGCATGCATTGGAGAACGACGGTTTCCGCATCCTTTTCCAACCCATCATCAGCCTGCGCGGCAGTAGCCAGGAACACTACGACGCCTTGCTGCGCCTGATCGACAAGGATGGCAATGAAGTATTGCCAGAAGCTTTCTTGCCCATGGTTGAAGTCCATTCGATGGGTTCAAGGCTGGACCGTTGGGTGGTCTTGAATACCGTAAAAACTCTGGCTGAGCACCGCAAACGCGGCCACAACACTCAGGTGTTTATTCACCTGACGCCTCAGTCCATACAGGACCCGACCTTCCTTCCCTGGGTCAACAGCGCCTTGAAGGCGGCCAAATTGCCAGGTGATGCACTCGCCTTTCAGATTACCGAAGAGCACGCCCAGAGTTACCTCAAGGCGGCCAAGGCGTTCAGTCGTGGCTTGACCCTGCTCAAATGCAAATTGGCGCTGACTCACTACGGCCTGCTCGAAGACGGCTTGTCCGTAACACGCCATTTGACCATCGATTACATCAGGGTCGATGGCAGCTTTATTGAAGCGGTGAAAGAAGACGACAAGGCCATGTCCAGCCTGGAAACTCTGGTCAAAGCCATTCATTCACTGAGTATCGACTCCATCGTCCCGCAAATCGAAAACGCCGAGATTCTGGCTTCCTTGTGGGAGTTGGGAGTGAGCTACATCCAGGGATATTACGTGCAATCACCGCAACCTCAGATGAACTATGAGTTCGAGGCTGACGAAGACGAAGAAGCGGTTTGATTTTGCAACCCGGCCTTTGCGGCCGGGTTACAGCAAAATCACCGTTCAGTGAATGTCCTGATCCCGGAATCCCAGCAAATAGAGCACGGCATCCAGCCCCAGGGTTGAAATGGCGTGGCGGGCGCTTTCACGAACAATTGGCTTGGCACGAAAGGCGATACCCAGGCCGGCCTGCGCCAGCATGGGCAGATCGTTGGCGCCATCGCCGACCGCTATGGTCTGCTCCAGACGAATACCTTCCTTATCCGCCAGTTCTCGTAACAGCTCGGCCTTGCGCGCACCATCGACGATGGGTTCACGAACCTGGCCGGTCACCTTACCATCAACAATTTCAAGCTCATTGGCGTAAACGTAATCTATGCCCAGCCGCTGTTGCAGGTAACGGCCGAAATAGGTGAAGCCGCCAGACAGGATGGCGGTTTTGAAACCATAAGCCTTGAGCGTACCAATCAAGCGCTCAGCGCCTTCGGTAATGGGCAGTTGCTCGGCAATTTTCGCCAGAACGGACTCATCCAGCCCTTTCAGCAACGCCATGCGTCGACGAAAACTCTCCTGAAAATCCAGTTCGCCCAGCATCGCCTGCTCGGTAATGGCCGCCACCTGGTCACCCACTCCAGCCGCTTTAGCCAGTTCGTCTATCACCTCGGCCTCAATCAGGGTTGAGTCCATATCAAAGCAAACCAGGCGACGATTGCGCCGATAGACGGTATCGAGTTGAAAGGCGACGTCGATATCCAGTTGATTGCTGATATCGAGGAAAGCCCTGCGCAGCCCATCAAGATCTTTCGGCTGACCGCGCAACGTCAGTTCGATGCAGGCCTTGCCATCGGTCTCGGGCGCATCCAGGGCGATACGGCCCGTCAAACGAGTAATGTCCTGGATGTTCAGCCCCTGTTGTGACACCTGACGGGACACCTGGGCCAGTTGCTCGGCAGTAATGCGGCGCGCCAACAAGGTCAACACATAACGATCCTTGCCCTGCTGATCCACCCACTCCTGGTAGGCGCCATCCTCGACCGGAGTGAAGCGGGCATCAATGCCCAACTCATGCGCCTTGAACAGCACCTCTTTCAGTACGGCTGAGGCTTCGCTGTTATCCGGCAGTTGCACCAGCATGCCCAGCGACACCTGATCATGAATCACCGACTGACCCATATCGAGCAGGGTGACGCCAAAATGCGCCAGCGTCTCTGTCAGCTCGGCCGTCAAGCCAGGGCGATCATCACCGCTGACTTTCAACATTAAAATGGTGCTCAATGAGCTCTCCTGGGAATAACTATCATGGCACTAGAAAAGCTATCCCTGCTTATTCGAATGCATTTAACGTAATTAGGGTCGCCGACGCGAGCGGCGGATGCCGGAGGTGCCTCAGCGAGGGAGTCGGCAGCATGGCCGACTTTTTGCTCCTGCAAAGTCGGCACTAGAGCATCCATGGCCGTCGGATGCTGCGGTCCAGGCTCCATGGACGGATTGAGTGGGCGGCACCCCGCCCGACCCCACAGGGGCACCACCGATCGCCGGCGCGGACCACTGCCACAGCAGATTATTACTTAAGGTTGTTCAGTGTGGTCAAGGCCGACTCTGTTACCTTCTGCAGCTCTACGATCAGGTCGTCGGTCTCGTGGGTAGAGAGCGCCCGATAGCGATCCGGCCCCATCAGAAACAGGCCTTTCTTGATTTGTTCCAATTGTGCTTCCAATTGCTTCACTGCATCACTCATCGGGTATCCCCTTTTTTGACTGGTCTGGATGGTGTTGCCCGGCGGTCTTGCCGAGCATGAAAAATGTGCGCATGCCGTCACTTCCGGGCCCATTCGCGTCTTCGGGTTCTTTCGCGACACAATTACAGATACCATAGCCGGCTTGGGCCCCGCACTGCGGAGGCGTTATTGTATCGACCAGGTTTAATTATTCCACTGTCATGCATCATTTCCGCTGGCTACTGCAGCCCTTTACGGCCTTTTTTGCCGCTTTATTGCTGATCCTGAACGCTCTGATCGGCTGGTTCTGGTATCAACCGGCCATGGCTGAGCTGGAACTGGCCAACGAGCGACTGGGCTCCAGCCTGGCGCGCACCCTCGCCTTTGATGTGGCAGCGCCATTGCAACGCCAGGATCGACTCAGCATCAGTCTCCTGCTGAATCGTACCAGTGAAGAGCCTCTGGTCATTACGTCCAGCCTGCAATCCACAGGGCAGCCGCTGACGTTGACATCGCGACCGTCGAACCGAACACCTGAGGCCACACAACGCTTCACGCATCCAGTGCATTTTGAGTCCGAGTTGCTCGGTCAGGTGGAGGTGGAACTCGATCAGTCACCCACTATCTCCTGGCAACGACAGGCGCGCAGCAGTGCTGTGGTGTTCAACCTGTTGGCCTTGTTGTCCGGCATTGTTCTGTTGTACTGGCGCAGCCAGTGGCAGTACCGCTCAACCACCCAACTGGTGGAGCAATTGGCCGAGCAGGTGCCGCAATGGCGAGAGAGCTTTACTGGCCCACCAGAGCACCAGCTGAGGATGCTGGTCAGTCGCCTGGGCGATGCCATGGACAGAAACGGGCAGATTCTGCGTACTCTGGCGACATCCAGTAACGATGAACAAGCCGAACGCCTGCTTGAGCAAGTGTATCTGGCGGCCGACAAGGGCAGCTACTGTGATGTCGCACTGCTCAGCGTTCAGTGTCACAACTGGGATGAACTGTCGCGCTACTACGAGGCTTCCCAGTTGCAAACCGTCTGGGCGGGTTATGAACAACTCATCACCCGAGTCGGTGAACTCTACGGCGGTGTCTTGTTGCCGGAAGGCTTTACCCTGGTCTTTGGCCTGAACGACAGCGATCAATACGCTCTTAACGCACTCTGCGCGGCGCGTGTACTGCAGCTTGCGGCTCAGCTGCGTCAATCCAAAACGCTGCGCCTGCAACCTCGCTTTGGCTATGCCTTGAGCGCGGGCCCGGCCTTTGTGTCCCGCACGACCAAGCACGGCTTGCCGCTGCCCATGGTGGCGGGTGATGCCACCCTCTGGTTGCAACAGGTGACCGCTGCTCAGCCCAGCAACAGCATCTATCTGGCTGAACCGGTCTTGCAACATGGTGACGTCAATCAAAGCATCGATGCCTCTCTCATTCGCGATGTAACCTTGCACGATGGCAGTCGACTGGAAATCTGGGAGCTGGATGCGTTTACTGGTCAACGCGACCGGCTATTGGAATCCCAGGCCAGGACTTTGTTGGAATCACTTTAATGGTCGCGATCAGAACCCGTCCGTTGCTTATTGGCCTGACAGCTCTTCTGGTTCTGGTGGCGCTGGCAACACTGACAACGGGTCCTGTCGAGATGTCGTATCGCCAGGTTCTGACTCTGTTGTTGCGACCTGACAGCCAGGATACCGGCACCCTGATCATATGGCAGATCCGATTGCCGCGGCTACTGCTGGCCATCCAGGTGGGCGCCCTTCTGGCCTTGTGTGGCACGCTGATCCAGGGCTTGTTCCGCAACCCCCTGGCCGAGCCAGGCTTGATCGGCGTCTCCAGCGGAGCCACCCTGATGGTGGTGATTGTTCTGGTGCTGCTGGCCAACCTGCCATCCTACCTGCCGCCCGGCTTGCGTCCCTTTCTGTTGCCCACAGTCGCCTTTGTCGGAGGTGTCGTTGCCACTCGTCTGGTTATGCTGATCGGTCGAGGTGCCAACCATTCTCCGCTACGCCTTATTCTCGCCGGCGTTGCTTTTAATTTGATGGCTGGAGCAGGCATCGGCCTCTGTGCCTATCTGTCTACGAACGAGCAACTGCGCACCCTGACGTTCTGGAGCCTGGGCAGTTTCTCGGCCGCGCATTGGACGGCCACCGCCATCACCGCAGCGGTTCTGGTGGTCGTCGCGACCTTTGCGTTTCGGCAATACCGTCCTCTCAATGCCTTGCTGTTGGGCGAATCGGAGTGCCGTCACCTCGGTTTCGATGTGCCACGTTTGCAGCGCCGTATTATCTACCTCAGTGCTGCTGGAGTTGGTGCTGCCGTTGCGTTCACTGGCATTATTGGTTTTATCGGCCTGGTGGTGCCACACATCGTGCGTCTTCTGGTTGGGCCGGATCATCGCAAGGTGATTCCGCTAAGCATGGTGATGGGTGCCCTGTTGATGCTGGGTGCCGATTGGCTGGCCAAGGTGGTATTGAGCCCGGCCGAATTACCGGTAGGCATTGTCACTTCTCTGTTGGGCGGGCCTTTTTTCATTTATCTGATTCACCGCCAGCGGAGCACCTTGACATGACGCTGGCCGCCCACCAACTGAGCCTAGGCTTAAGCCGGGGTCAAAAGACTCTCGACCGGGTTTCCATTGAATTGAAACCTGGCGAAATCCTCGCCCTGGTCGGCCAGAACGGCGCCGGTAAAAGTACCTTGCTGAAGGCGCTCAGCGGCGAGTTGTCACCCCAGGATGGTGAGGTCAGATTGATGGATCGGCCTTTACCCGACTGGCCGGACTATCTGCGAGCACGACTCTTGGCGGTATTGCCGCAACAACACAACCTCAGCTTCGAGTTTCTGGTAGAAGATGTCGTCGCCCTGGGCCGCTACCCTCACCAGACCGGGCGCAAGCACGATGATCAACTGGTCGAGCAAGCACTGGTGCTGTGTGACCTGCAGGAACTCAGACGGCGGACCATTAATGAAGTCAGTGGTGGCGAGCGTCAGCGGGTGCATCTGGCGCGTGTGCTGGTACAAATATGGGAAGCCCAGCCAGAGGGGCATCGTTTTCTACTGCTGGATGAACCGACGACTGGCCTGGACCTGCATCACCAGCAAGCCCTGTTTCAGTCGATCAGAACCCTCGCCAACCGGGGTGCTGGCATTTTGCTGGTGGTTCATGATCTGAACCTTGCAGCGCGCCATGCCGACCGAGTGGTAGTGTTGCATCAAGGGCGGGCCGTGGTCTGCGGCAAGCCCAATGACGTACTGACAACAGAAACAATAGCGCAATATTTCGAACTCAAGGTCAGCGTGCAGCCACATCCATTGCACAACTGCCCTTTAATCATCAGCCATTGAGGAGAGCGAATGATCGAACTCTGCCCTGTCAACGAACTGGAAGAAGGCCAATCACTGGGTTTTGATCTACCCGGCAAGCCGGTTTTTGCTATACGCAAGGATGGCGAGGTCTATGTTTATCGCAACGAATGCCCGCATCTTGGTGTGTCGCTGGAGTTTCAGGAAAACGAATTTCTCGATCTCGATGGCGCTTTGATTCAATGCTCAACGCATGGTGCTTTGTTCGAGATCGAGAGTGGCCATTGCCTGGCAGGCCCCTGCCAGGGCGATCACCTGACCAAAGTCGACCATGTTATTGAAGACGACCTGATCAAAATTCCTGCCTGATAAAGGGCTGCTCCTTGATGAACTGGCCGATGCGTTCTATAGCCTCCAACAGTACAGGCACATCAGCGGTGTAAGCAAAACGAACAGCGCGATGCGTTGTCGTACCGCCAAAGTCGAGGCCTGGTGTCACCGCCACGCCGGTTTCTTCGAGCAGGCGATCGCACCAGATGGCGGCATCCTCGGTTAAAGAAGACACATCAGCAAAAAGGTAGAAGGCACCATCGGGTTCTGCCAACAAGGGAATGCCCAGGGAAGCCAGACCTGCCGCCATGGCATCCCTGCGCTCACGCAAGCGGCCGCGCCGAGCAAAGCACTCGGCCTCCACCTCGGGACGAAACGCAGCCAGCGCAGCCACCTGTGCCATGGATGGGGCCGAGAGAAACAGATTCTGTGCAAGCCTTTCTACCACAGCCTGAGCACCATCCGGCACCACCAGCCAGCCCAGGCGCCAACCCGTCATGCCATAAAACTTGGAAAAGCTCTGGGTGACCCAGGCCTGATCCCAGCTTTGCAGTGCCGTCGGTGGCAAGGCTTCGGTGAAGGTCAAGCCGTGATAGATTTCATCGGCGAAGAGCGCCATCTCGTGTCGCTGGCAGAAAAGCGCCGCGGCATCCCAGTCTTGCGAAGACAGAACCTGGCCGGTGGGGTTGCAGGGTGAGGCAAGCAGAACACCACGCGTCTGTTCAGTCCGGGCCCGTTCAAGCTCAGCCATCGACAGCAACAGGCCCGGCTCCTGCAAAGGCACCGAGATGCCCCTGGCGTTCAAGACTTCCAGAAAATTCCGGTTACAGGGGTAACCAGGCTCGGGCAGTAGCACTGACTGCCCCGCATCGATGGTGGCAGCGAAGGCCAGCAGCAAGGCGCTGGAGCCACCCGGTGTCACCAGTATCCGTTGTGGATCCAGGCTCAATCCGTGCCAGCGATGGTAACGATCGGCAATGGCCTCGCGCAATTCAGGGATGCCAGTTGCGGCGGTATAACCGGTATGGCCATCACTTAATGCCTTGCGGCCAGCCTCGACGATGGCCGCTGGCGTACCAAAGTCTGGTTCCCCAACGTAGAGGCTGATCACTGACCGGCCAGAAGCGGCCATCGATTTGGCTTTGGCCAGTATGGCCATGACGTGAAAGGGAGCAATGTTATCGGTACGGTGTGCCAACTGCATGGGCAGGTCCTCGGGCTGGTCAGACTGGTGCGCATAATGCAGAATGAGGCCCCCTGAATGCAAACTGGAAACACGCGTCTTGCCACCCCAGGAGTCTCACTATCGCGGTCGCTTTGCGCCGACCCCCTCAGGCCCCTTGCATCTGGGCTCATTACTGGCTGCAGTGATCAGTTATCTTGAGGCGCGCCGCCTGGGTGGGCAGTGGCTGCTGCGTATGGAAGATCTGGATCCACCGCGCGAACAAGCCGGTGCGGCCGATGCCATTCTGCGCTGCCTGGAGGCGCACGGTCTCTATTGGGATGAGTCAGTGCTGTACCAGTCGCAGCGCAGCGAAGCTTATGAAGCCGCGTTGCATAAGCTGCAGCAACAGGATGCCCTGTTCTGGTGTCAATGCAGCCGCAAAGCACTGAAAGGACAGATGACCTACCCCGGTACCTGCCGCACTTTTCGTTCACCACGCGCAAACTCTGCCGTTCGCTACCGTGTTACTGAACAATGCGATGTATTCATTGATGGTTTTCAGGGCAGTCAGACGGCCAACCCGGCACAAGACTTTGGCGATGTGATATTGAAACGTCGCGATGGTTTCTACGCTTATCAGTTGGCGGTGGTGGTTGATGACGCCCGGCAAGGCATTACCGACGTCGTTCGTGGTATCGACCTGTTACACGCCAGCTACTGGCAGCGCGCGCTTTTTCGTCAACTGGACTTGCCGACACCCAACTTCCACCACTTCCCTGTTCTGATTCACGCCAACGGCCAGAAGTTGAGCAAGCAGAGTCAGGCACCGGCCGTTTCACTTCAGACCCCGGAACGCAATCTGCGGCAGGTGTTCGAGCTGCTGCAATTGGATGTCGCTCCGACCAGGCCTGACCAGATGCTGGCTCACGCCACAACGCTCTGGCAACCGGACCAGTTGAAAAACATTCAGTCATTGCCAATTGCATTGGCGAAAATGCCCAACCGGGTTTAGGCTTGATGAATTAGTCGTACTTTGTAGACGCTTTGCTCAGGAACCCGGTTTTGACTCGAGCCCCAATCAATGCTTTTCTGGTTCGCCGTTTACTGGTCGCCATTACACTCGGTGTTCTGCTGACCATGCTGTTCACCGTCACCATGCAGTACACCATGCTGACTCGAACCATAGAAGAAGTGCGCGACCGCAACGTGGATGCCTCATTGAGCAATATGTTGCCTTTGATCAGCGAATCGCTCTGGTCCTTCGATACCAGGAACCTCGAACGTGCAGCACAAGCACTGTTGCGAGATCCCTACATTTCCGGGGTCTACGTTGCCAGCAGTGAAGGGGAAGTATCATTGAAGTTGGGCGATCTGACCGGGCATGACAGTGAAACCCTCGGCTCAGTGGAACAACTGGACACCGCCATGGGCAGCACGGCTCGATTGATAGCCATGCCCATCCTGCGCGACTTCAATGATGGCTCGACTCAGATCGGCTGGATCACACTGAGCAGCGACAATCGACTGACTCAGGATCAGGTAAGGCTGGTCATTCGCAGCGTCATCGTTTCGGCCTTGCTGGCCATCGCCCTGTTGATCGTGGTGCTCTATGGGGTTGTCAAGAATGTCGTTGCCCTGCCCATTCAACGCTTTACCAGACACGTCAATCGCCTTAACCCGGATCAGAGCATCAATGACGCAGAACCTTTCGAGCCCTTGTTGGCCGATCGTCAGGATGAAATTGGCCAACTCTATCAGGCCTTCAACGAGCAACATCAGAGTTTACTTGCTCGCGACAGGGCTTTGCAGGAGCATCGAGATCAACTGGAGCACATCGTTAGTGAACGCACTAAAGAATTGCAGCACAGTAACGAAGAGCTGTCCCAGTCTCTGGAAAAACTGAAGATCGCTCAGGAGGAGTTGTTGCAAAGTGAAAAGCTGGCCTCTCTAGGCAACCTGGTCAGCGGCGTGGCGCACGAAGTCAACACGCCGCTGGGCGTCTCCATTACGGCTGCCAGCCACCTGACATCGGAGACACAACAAGCCCAAAAGTCGCTTGCAGAGAATCTGTTAAAACGATCCGACCTTGAACGTTTCTTTGAGGAATGCATGGAAACCAGTCAACTGCTTTCCAACAATCTCGACCGAGCCGCCCAACTGATCCGGGCCTTTAAACAGGTCGCGGTCGATCAGACCAGCGATGAACAACGATTGATCAATCTTAAACACTACGTTGACGAAGTCATGGCCAGCCTGCGGCCAAAATACAAACACCTGCCGATAGAAATCATCAATGACATAGAGCCAGATCTGACTCTGACATTGACACCAGGTGCTCTGGCACAGGTCATCACCAACCTGGTCATCAACTCGCTCATTCACGGCTTTGAAGAGGGTAAACAACCCGGCCTGATTCGATTTTCCACGCCCAAAATCGATCAAGAGCATTTGCAATTGCTCTATGAAGATGACGGCAAAGGCATGACCGAAGAAACCATCAGACACATTTTCGATCCCTTCTATACCACTCGCCGATCCAGAGGTGGCAGTGGTCTGGGCATGAACATCGTATTCAACCTGATTACGGCCAAACTGAAGGGCAAAATTCGCATTTTGAATGCGCCCCAACAGGGATGCCGCCTGGCCATTCAGCTGCCATATACCCATACCGCTCACGCTCAATCGGAGCTGTCATCATGACCGACAAATTGATTTTTGCTGAAGAGCAGGACTCCCCTGTAGCCTCTGCGCACCCACCCTGGAAAATTCTGATCGTGGATGATGACGAAGAGGTGCACAGTATTACCCGGCTCGCTCTGAAGAGTTTTCAGTTCGACGGCAGACCCTTGTTGTTTTTACATGCGCACAGTGGGCAAGAGGGGCTGGAACGACTGCGTGAGCACCCGGACGTCGCGCTTTGTCTGCTGGATGTGGTGATGGAAACCGAAAACGCTGGCCTGACTCTGGTCGAGTCGATACGTACTGAATTGAACAATCATTTCGTGCGCATAGTGCTGCGCACTGGTCAGCCGGGTCAGGCACCTGAAGAAACCATCATCGCCGACTACGACATCAACGACTACAAGGAAAAAACCGAACTGACCCGAGGCAAATTGCATACTCTGCTGTTTTCCTGCCTGCGTAGTTACCGAGACATCATCGCCCTCGACCGCAGCCGCCAGGGCCTGGAACGCATACTGGAAGCCTCTACTCGACTGCATCAAAAAACCTATCTGAGCGATTTCGCCGCCGGCATTTTGCAGCAGATTTCAGCCATCCTGGCACCCGACGAAGACGCGCTCTATGCGTTGTGCGATGGCATTGCGGCTCATGAGAGCTGTGGTGAAGTCAAGGTGGTTGCCGCTACCGGCGCCTTCACGAAAAGCATCGGGCACAAAGCTCATTCCTGTCTGCCGGCCAGTGCCATGTCCTGGCTTAATGGTGGCGAACAGGGGTTTACATCAGTCTTCCTGGAAGAAGGCTACCTTTGCCTCTATCGCTCCAACGAACACCACCTGAGTTTGCTGTTTCTCCAGGGCTTGACCACGCGCAACGCCCTGGAGCGACATTTACTGGAAGTCTTCTGCCAGAATGCACTGACGGCTTTCGAGAATATGGCGCTTCAGGCAGAACGCTAGTGAATGACTATACCAGGATGGAAACCCGGCCAATAATGCGGGTAAACTGGGCGCCGCATTCTGACTTGACCGAGCCATGCCACTGTCACTCTTACTCAAGCTGCTGATTCTCCCCATCTATCTGCTGCTGCCTTTTACTCTGAACTGGTCGCTGGGACCCTGGCCGTGGCTGTTGCCGTTCGTGATCTGGATTGTGCTGATTCTGGTCAATGCCATGGCTGAAGTCTTGAGGAGCCGGCGCTGATGGAGCCGAACTGGCAACTCCTGCTGGCAGCCGGCCTTGCCTATCTGCTGCTGTTGTTTCTGAGCGCTTATGCCGCTGAGCGCGCCTGGTTGCCCAAGTCCCTGGTTCGTCATCCTATGGTGCGACTGTTGGCGCTGGGCGTCTATTGCAGCGCCTGGGCGTTTTACGGCAGCGTTGGTATGGCCGCCGAACTGGGTTACGGTTACCTCGCCTATTATGTCGGGCTGGCCATCGCCCTGGTATTCTCGGCCGTTATTCTGCGCCCTGTTCTGGAGCTTGCGAAAAACTATCAGTTGGCGTCACTGGCTGATCTTTTCGCCTTTCGCTACCGCAGCCGTTGGGCAGGATTGCTCACCACCCTGGCTGTACTATTGGCCATGTTGCCGATGCTGGCCCTGCAAATTCAGGCCATCACCGACAGCATCACCCTGCTCGACCCCAATACACGCGCCTGGCCAGTCGCCTTGCTGATCTGTTTGCTGTTGTTGCTGTTTTCGGTGTTGTTCGGCGCACGAGACGTCTCCCCTACGGAGCAGCACCCGGGCTTGATTTTTGCGCTGGCTTTTGAATCCCTGTTCAAGTTGATAGCGCTCCTGGTGCTCGGCGGCGTCGCCTTGTTTGAACTGCTCGATAACTGGGGCATGGATGTCTTCAACCTCAACTCGGTTCCACCGGAGTTCGTGCTGACTACGCCAGCCCTGCAACCAGTGCAGTGGTTTTCGCTACTGTTGATGTTCATTTCCGCCCCGCTGGTATTGCCGCATCTGTTTCAACTGTTGTTTCGAGAGGATGCAGACCTGCCCAGAATCCGGCTGGCAAGTTGGGCTTTCCCGATTTATCTGTTACTGATGGCCCTGCCAGTGTTGCCACTGCTGTGGGCCGGACAAGGTCTGCTCGGGCCGGACAACCCTGAATACTATGCTCTTGGGCTCGGCATGGCGCTGGATAAACCCTGGATGGTATGGCTGGCGTTTCTGGGAGGGCTTTCTGCCGCCGCGGGTATTACCGTCCTGGCGGCCATCGCGCTGGCCAGCATGATGCTGAATCACCTGGTGCTGCCGTTCCACAAACCGCGCTTTGATCGCGATGTTTATCGGTGGCTGCTTTGGGTACGACGTCTGCTGATCGGCGTAGTGGTGATCCTTTCCTACACCCTTTATCTGTTCCTGAACCAGGTCCAAAGCCTGTCTTCGCTGGGCATTATTGCCTCTACTGGTCTGTTGCAACTGCTGCCTGGCATATTGGGCTTGCTGTTCTGGTCCGGCGCCAATCGTAAAGGCTATTTGGCGGGGCTGGTGGTCGGGTTGGCGGTCTGGGCGAGCAGCCTGCTGTTTCCCATGCTGACCACCAGCCTGGACTTCGCCGAGCGTCTGCCTTTGCACTTCGCCATGAATCATGATCAATGGTCGCACACCACCCTGCTCTCACTCGGCCTGAATACCCTGGTGTTCATCCTGGTGTCTGTATTCACCAAAACCCCAAGAGACGAGCAGGAAGCCGCTCAAACCTGTGTCATCACTTCTGTCGACCGCCGCCACCGTCTGCCGCTGAAAGCTCTGAACGCCAACGAGTTCATTGACGCCCTGCGACGCCCCCTGGGCCAAATCATGGCCGAGCAGGAGGTCAAAAGGGCACTGAAGCAATTGGGCTCTCCACTTGGTGAGTATCGACCCTATGCCCTGCGTCGGCTGCGTGACACCATCGAGGCCAACCTGTCTGGCCTGATGGGGCCAAGCGTTGCCCAGGCGCTGGTCGATCGCTACTTGCCCTACGTGGTCGAAGGCGAAAACAATAGAGACGACATCTACTTTTTTGAACAACGGCTGGATGGCTTCCATCACCAGTTGACGGGGATGGCCGCAGAACTGGACCGCCTACGCCGTCACCACAGAGAAACCCTCTATAACCTGCCTATTGGCGTCTGCTCGCTGGCGGATGACGGTGAAATTCTCCTCTGGAATCGGGTCATGGCAGAAATGACCGGTATCAGCGAGGATCAGGCTATTGGTGCCCGCCTGGATTCCTTGCCAGCCCATTGGTACGACCTGCTCGACAGTTTCCTGAAAAGCACCACGACCAAGCTGACTGTCGAGCAGCCGGACCCTGGCAGCCAAGGCAAACGCTGGTTCAGCCTTCACCGCAACGCGGCTGAACGCCAGGCTGAGGGCATCGTCATCCTGCTCGAAGATGAAACCGAGAACAAAATGCTCGAGTCCGAACTGGTGCATTCCGAGCGTCTTGCCTCCATCGGTCGATTGGCTGCCGGAGTCGCCCATGAAATTGGCAACCCCATCACCGGTATTGATTGCCTGGCACAAGACCTGAAGTACGCAGAAAATCGTGAAGATATCGAACAGATCGGTCAGCAGATACGAGAACAGGCCTTGCGTGTAACGAAAATTGTACGATCACTGGTCAATTTCTCTCACGCAGGCCAGGATGAAGACAAGAGCGAACACCAGCCCTACTCACTGCAACAGGTGGTTCAGGACGCCATCGACCTGCTGTCGTTGTCCCGAGACGTCAACCCGGTCATCTTTATCAATGAGGTGCCCGCCCAACTGATCGTCCTCTGTGACGCTCAGCGGCTGAGCCAGGTTTTTATCAACCTGCTTGGCAACGCCCGCGATGCCAGCCCGGCGAATGAAGTCATCCGGGTGATCGCCACTGGAGAAGAAGAAAGTGTTGTCGTCGAGGTCATCGACCGAGGCGGCGGCATCAATCAGAACGACCTGGATCATATCTTCGACCCCTTTTTTACCACCAAGGAAGTGGGCAAGGGCACCGGTCTGGGACTGTTTCTCGCCTACAGCATCGTTGAAGAGCACTACGGCCATATCAGCGCCGAAAGCCCGGCTTTCGCTACAGAGGGCCTGGGCACTCGATTTATTATCCGCTTACCCTTGCATCGAGTGTTACCTGAGGTAACATCGTAGGGTAATAACGCTTCGCGGCGCGGGCAGTAACGGAGACTAAAATGAGTTCGATTCTGGTTGTTGAAGATGAAAGCATCATTCGTTCGGCGTTAAAACGCCTGCTGGAACGCCACCAGTATCAGGTGACTGAAGCCGAATCCGTCACTGAAGCCAGCCAGCACGACCTCAACCAGTTTGACTTGATCATCACCGACCTGCGCTTACCCGGTGCGCCCGGTACCGACCTGATCGATATGGCCAAAGACGTGCCGGTATTGATCATGACCAGCTACGCCAGTATGAAATCGGCGGTCGATGCCATGAAAATGGGAGCGGTCGACTACATCGCCAAACCCTTTGACCACGAGGAAATGGTGCGTACCGTGGGTCGGGTCGTCAATGAACGCCGCCAGAACCGAGTCCAGATCGATGCAGACACGGCAGAGAATGAAGAGCCGAATCATGACCCCTACAGCACCCTGGGTGATCTGGTGGGTAGCTGTGAGGCCATGCAACGCCTCTACAAACGCATAAAACGAGTCGCACCGGCTGATGTTACCGTCCTGATTCACGGTGAATCCGGCACCGGTAAGGAGTTGGCTGCTCGTGCCATCCATCAATACAGCCCCAGACATGACAAACCCATGGTCAGCGTCAACTGTGCAGCCATTCCAGAAAGCCTGATCGAGTCTGAGCTCTTCGGCCACGAGAAGGGCGCCTTTACCGGCGCAACTGCGGCCCGTCAGGGTCTGGTTGAAGCAGCCGAAGGCGGCTCCCTGTTCCTCGATGAGATCGGTGAGCTACCGATGGAAGCCCAGGCACGGCTGTTACGGGTACTGCAGGAAAACGAAGTGCGTCGCGTCGGCTCAGTTCATGCTCGCACCGTCGATGTACGGCTGATTGCCGCCACTCACCGCAATCTCAAGCAACTGGTGAAAGAGTCTCGCTTCCGGGAAGACCTTTACTACCGGTTGCAGGTGATCGAAGTAACGCTGCCACCACTGCGCGAACGTGGCCAGGACGTTATCGAGATCGCTGAGCATTTACTGACCAAGCACAGCCGACGTTTGAAAATGGACACTCCTATCCGCCTTACCAAAGACGTGCGAAAAATGCTGATAAAGTACGACTGGCCCGGCAACGTCCGCGAACTGGAGAACGCAGTACAGCGAGCCCTGATCCTCTGTGATAACGGCGAAATCGGCCTGGAAGAGCTTGGCCTCGACCAGACCGACTGGCACATCCCCGAAACCCTGGCCAGCAGTTCACCTGCGGCTATCACTCAAGTCGCCCAGCCAGGACCCGGTAACGGCGAGAGTGATGACCTCTCTCTGGAAGACTACTTCCAACACTTTGTGATGGAACACCAGGACAGCATGTCCGAAACCGAGCTGGCTCAAAAATTGGGTATCAGCCGGAAGTGCCTATGGGAACGCCGCCAACGGCTTGGCATCCCACGTCCCAAAAAGACCGGTTCCAGCACCTCAGCTAGCCTCTGATCTCTCTTCAAATCAGAACCCTTGCCTCGCGCCACCTGCAGCAAAATCCGCTGTGGGTCGATGTTGTATGCCCGCCATTTCGCTTCAATAATCGCGAACACTCATCAGAGTAACAGCCTCACCACATTGAGTAACAGAGTTGCCACCTTAGGTAACAAGCCTCGCTTTACCCACTGCTTACATTTTAACCACAAAAGTATAACCTATTGTTTTTAAAGGATTTTATAAAGTTGGCACAAGGAGTGCTATCCCCTAAGCGCAATGCAGGAAAGGCCCAGCAACAAAAACAACAACGGGCCAACTCAAAGCGCCCCCGCCCAAAAACAACAACAAGGGGGTTGCATCACTAAATAGGCAAGGCGTAACAACAACAAGAAAAACGCCCAATAACGATAACGACAATAAAAACAACAACGTTAACAATAACAAGAACGCCATAAAGCGCGACGCCAACAAGAAGAACAAGCCTGTCGTCCTGCATCCATGCTGCTATAGCCGACGTCCAGTCGGCTGCTCGTCCCCCTCAAACTCTTCTGCATCCAGACTCCCGGACAGTTTACTGCACTTCTATTTATCGACGAAATGGACGGCCCTTCGACCAGATCGACGCGAGGTTGTGCACAAACATGGAGAATCCTCGCTTGTTCCGCTAAACTGCGCGCTCCTTGTCATAAACTAGAGATGTATTACGGACCCATGGTCGTGGAATGGATTAAACGCTGGTTACCGCAAAAAACATTGGAACAGTCAAAGGCGTTGGTGTCCGTCAGTCGCGACAACCACCGTATTTCCCGCAAAGACATCAGCCCCAATGCCCTGAAAGTGCTGTATCGCCTTCAAAATGCCGGATACGAGAGCTTTCTGGTGGGTGGCTGTGTGCGCGATTTGCAATTGGGTTTGCATCCGAAAGACTTTGATGTCGCAACCGATGCCACGCCAGAACAGGTGCGCAAGCTGTTCAGCAATTCACGGCTTATCGGGCGTCGATTCAAGATCGTCCATGTTACCTTTGGTCGCGAAATCATCGAAGTCACCACCTTTCGTGGCCGCGCTGAAGAAACCGAAGCCGACCCGAGCCTGCAGCGAGAATCGGAACAAGGGCTTCTGCTGCGCGACAACGTCTATGGCTCTCTTGAAGAAGACGCCGAACGCCGCGACTTTACCATCAACGCGCTTTACTATACGCCCAGCGATTTCAGCATACAGGCCTTTGGCAGTGCGCTGGAGGACCTTGAGAATCGCACTCTGCGCATTATCGGTGACCCACAGAAACGCTATCGCGAAGACCCGGTTCGAATGCTGCGCGCCGTCCGTTTTGCGGCCAAGCTGGACCTGACCATTGAGCCCAACACGGCGAACTGCATCGCCGAAATGGCACCCTTGCTGAGCCATGTAGCGGCAGCCAGACTGTTCGACGAAATTCTCAAGCTGCTGATGGCGGGCCATGGCGTAGCAACCTGGCGACTGATGCAGGAGTATCAACTGATTGAACCGCTGTTCCCCGATACTTTCCTGGCATTGAACCTGAACAGCGACCGGCATTACCATACCTTCATTGAACAGGCTCTGGTCAATACTGATCTGCGTATCAACCGTTCAAAGCCCGTGACACCGGCCTTTCTCTATGCTGCCCTGTTATGGCCGGCCGTGCGCGAAGAGGCTGAACACCAGATCAGCATGGGCACACCAGAATACCCAGCATGGCAACAAGCAATGACGCGCATCGTCAGCCAGCAGGTGCGCTCCATCGCCATTCCCAAACGCTTTTCCATTCCCATGAAGGAAATCTGGGAATTGCAATTAAGGCTGCCCAAACGCAGCGCCAAAAAAGCCGAATTGCTGGTCACCCATCCCCGCTTCCGCGCCGCCTACGATTTTCTGGTGCTGCGCGAGCAGGCCGGTGAGGATCTCGACGGTCTGGGCCAATGGTGGACAGACTACCAGGATCAGAACCCCGAGGTGCGCCAGCAGATGGCCAAAGTTGCCAACAGCAGCAGCCGACGCCCCAGGCGTCGGCGGCGGCCTGCAGACGACAACACAACCTCGTGAGTCAGGCCTGGATTGCACTGGGCAGCAACCTGGGCGTTAGCGAGAATTGGTTGGAGCTGGCACTGGAGCAGCTGAATCAGTTACCACAGAGTCAACTGCTGGCCTGCTCCCCCTGGTACCGCAGCGCCGCCATTGGTGGCCCTGCAGACCAGCCGGACTACCTCAATGCCGTCTGCCAGTTGCAAACCACTTTACCGCCACTGGATCTGCTGCACGCCCTGCAGCAGATTGAAGCCGAGGCTGGCCGAGAGCGCCTGGTTCGCTGGGCCCCCCGGACGCTGGATCTCGACATCATTTGCTACGATGCAGTGATCAGCAATGACCCTGAGCTGACTCTGCCCCACCCTCGAGCTCATCAACGCGCCTTTGTGTTGCGGCCGCTTGCCGACCTGACACCCGACTTGCGGCTCCATGGCAAGGCCGTAAAGGACTGGCTGCCCGATGTGGCTGATCAGAGGCTGCACAGGCACTTGTGACCCCAGAGCAATGCCATGCTCTCTCCTCGAGTGTCACACCCCCTATCCACAAAGATTCCAGGCTTTTCTTGGCCGTTTTCGCCCTTCGGCTTGACTTCAAGAGGGCAAATGGCAACCATTCGCCCCCATCCTGATCGCAACAGCAGAGTCTCATGGTAAAAATGAAAACACTGACGGCACTGAAACAGCAGGTCGCCGATGGCAACAAACTAACCGTTTTGACCGCCTATGATGCAACCTTTGCGCACCGTTTTTCGTCCCTGGGTGTGGATATCATCCTGGTGGGTGATTCTCTCGGCATGGTCATTCAAGGGCAGGACTCCACCTTGCCGGTGACCATGGAAGACATGCAATACCACATGACTGCGGTTGCACGCGGCAACCAGGGGGCTCTGTTGATGGCCGACATGCCCTTCAACAGCTACGGCACCCTGGAACAATGTCTCGCCAATGCGGGCCGTCTGATGCAAGCAGGGGCTCATGTGGTCAAACTCGAAGGTGGTGCCTGGCTTGCCGATCAGGTCGTTGCGCTGAGTCGAGCCGGCATACCAACCTGTCTGCACCTTGGCTTGACGCCCCAGTCGGTGAACAAGTTTGGTGGCTACAAGGTGCAGGGGCGTGATGATCAGGCCGCTCAACAGATGATCAACGACGCCATTACGCTGGTCGAAGCGGGCGCTGATTTTATATTGCTGGAGTGCGTGCCCAGTGCGCTGGCCAAAGCCATTACCGAAGCCGTCTCTGTTCCGGTCATCGGCATCGGTGCCGGCAAGGACACCGATGCACAGGTGCTGGTCTGCTACGACATGCTTGGTCTCACGACCCATCGCCTGCCCCGTTTCGTCAAGAACTACATGGCCGACAACACCAACCTGGATGCCGCTGTCAGTCAGTACATCGACGAAGTACGCAGCGGTGCCTTCCCGGCCCCGGAACACAGTTACGAATAGTCTCTCCCCGGCTCTGGCCGGGAGCAGGCTCTCGCCGACTTTCTTTGCAAGAGATCAAACCATGAAAACCGTTGCTTCCCTTGACGACTTGCGCAGTCAATTGTCTGAACTGCGTGCCGGTGGCAAAACTGTCGCCTTCGTCCCCACCATGGGCAACCTGCATGAAGGCCATATGAGGCTGATAGCACGTGCTCGAGAAGAAGCCGATGTGGTAGTGGCATCCATTTTCATCAATCCCACTCAATTTGGCGAAAACGAAGACCTGTCCGGTTACCCTCGCACCCTGGAAGACGACAAGAAGCGCCTTATCGCCGAAGGCTGTCACCTGCTCTTTACCCCGAACAGAGACATCATGTATCCGGAACCGGATCTGACTCGGGTAGAGGTGAAAAAGATCACCACCCTGCATTGCGGAGCCAGCCGACCCGGTCATTTTGTTGGCGTTGCCACCATAGTGTTGAAGTTCTTCAACCAGGTTCAGCCCGATGTCGCCATCTTTGGTTTAAAGGATTTTCAGCAGTTCACGGTGCTGAAGACGATGGTCGAAAACCTCTTCCTGCCGATTCGCATGATAGGCGTCGACACCGGCCGGGCAGACGATGGGCTGGCACACAGTTCACGCAACAACTACCTGACCGCCGACGAACGTGAGATCGCGCCGCGCCTTTATCAGATTCTGCAGCAAACCAAAGCCGCCATCGAAAGCGATGAAGCCAGCTTTGCCAGCCTGACACGAAAGGCCAAGGAAGCCCTGCACGAGGCCGGCTTTACCCCTGACTACTTCAACATCAGCCGTCGCCTTGACCTCGAGCCTGCAACAGAGGAAGACCGGGAACTGGTTATTCTGGCAGCGGCCTTTCTGGGCAAGGCACGCCTGATTGACAACATTCAAATCAACCGTTAATTGGCAGACCGACCCCATGCAATTGACCCTGCTTAAAGCCAAGCTGCATCAGGCGCGTGTCACCCACGCTGTACTCGACTATGAAGGTTCCTGCGCCATCAGTGGCGATCTGCTCGACCTCGCGGGTATCCGCGAATTTGAGCAAAGCTTCAAACCCAGAATGCTGTACCTGAACGCCGATAACAGCATCAGCCATACCAGCGAGGCCATTCCGGTACAGATGGCGTGAACCCCCTCTGTTTTATTCCTCTTCGCCCGCCGAGCGGGCGTAGATAGCCGGCAATGCCACCAGGACTTCGAGGCCGCCCTGTTCAAGGTTGCGAAAGGACAGTTCGCCACCATGCCCATGAATAATGCTTTGCACTATACCCAGACCCAGCCCCATGCCGTCAGCGTTACAGCGCTGACCGTGCGCAAGGCGGGTGTATGGTTTCAGCAGCCGCTGTACTTCATCTTCGGTTAAACCAGGGCCCTGATCAGCAATGCTGATCAGCACGGTGTCATCGCTCAACTTCAGGCCTATGGAGACACTTTTCCCGTACTGAACCGCATTATCAACCAGGTTGGTAAAAGCCCGCTTTAACGCCAGTGGTTTGCCAATGTAGGTCGCTCCGGTTTCAGGGTGATAACGGACATCCTTGCCCTGACGCAGTTGGTCGTTACAGATGCGTTGCAACAAGGCATCAAGGTCCACAGCGGTTGGATCCTCGTGGATGTCACTGTCACGCACGGTTTGCAAGGCACCCTTGACCATGATGTCCAATTCGTCAAGATCCTCCTCGAGTGACTGTTTGAGTGCTTCGTCATCAATCAGTTCCACCTGCAAGCGCAAGCGGGTAACCGGGGTTCTCAGGTCATGAGATATGGCAGCAAAGAGGCGCTCTCTATCGTTCAAGTATCGACGAATGCGCAACTTCATTGCACTGAAGGCCTCCGCTGTGGCGTCCAGTTCGCGCATACCCGAGGCTGAAACCTCTGGCCCATCCAGGCCTCGACCAAAGGCATCGGCGGCGGCAGACAATCGCCTCAGGGGTCGGGTTTGCCAACGCACGAAGTAAAAACTGAGCAGGCCGGCCATGACCAGGGTCGCCATCAGTGACCACCAGCGCTCTGGCGTCAATACCCGGTTCTTGGACAACAAATAGGGATCCGGAAGCAAGGTTGCCAGATAAAGCCAGCGTTCGTTTTCGAGTTGCACCTGCGCCACCAGAATGGGCGCAGGCTCGGGTTCCAGTATCAGACTCTGGCGGACCCAGCGCACCGGTATATCTTCAATTGGGATTTGCCGATCGTAGAGACGAATGGCGTCCGGCATGGCCAGAGACAGGCTCAGCGTCAATGCGCCCAGTTCTTCATGCAGTTGTTCGCGCAGTGTGTTCAACAGCAGTTCACTGTGATCGGCCGCCAGTGCCGGGGAAACGGGCAAATTGGACTGGTTCAGACTGATAAAAAGCCCGGTACCACCGACCTCTCGTTGTTGATCGATAACGATGGGGCGGACATTGGCGGGCAACGCCATAAAATAGCCTATGGTCGTCGACAAGGAGACGGCCAGATAGTGGCTGCTTTTTTCAATGCGCTGCAGGCTGTCGGCATTGACCTGACCGGCCCAGATCAGACTGGTCAACAACTGTGCCAGACTGATGCCACTGAGCATGATCAGCAACAGACGACCGAACAGGGAACGCGGCAGGCTGTTAATGACGTTCATGAAGTCGCTCAACCGCGGTGATCAGAGCGTAGCCTTGCCCACGCACTGTCTTGAGTATTTGGCCGCTGCGGGCATCATCCCCGAGGCGCGTCCTTAATCGGCTGATCTGCACATCGAGATACCGATCCAATGGGCCCAGGTCATGCCCCCTGGTCGCCGTCATCAGAAAGCTGCGACTGAGCACCTGCCCGCTGTGGTCTAGAAACAAGGTCAGCAGGTGGTAGTCAGCGCCATTCAGTGTCTCTGAAGCGCCATCGGGCAAGTACAGACGCCGCTCCAGCGTATCGAGCCAGTAATCGCGAAAATGGTAGTAGCGTCCACCCTCGTGCCCACCAGCAGCGGGCTCGTAGCGACGATGAATGGCCTTGATTCGCGCCAGTAATTCCCGCGGGCTAAAGGGTTTGGCGACATAGTCATCGGCACCCAGTTCCAGGCCAACCACCCGGTCGGTTTCTTCGGCATTGGCGGTAAGCATAATGATGGGCACATCAGACAAGGCCCGAACCTTTTGGCAAACGCTGAAACCATCCTGGCCAGGCAACATGATATCCAGCACAACCAGCGATATGTCCGCCCCGCTTTCCTTGAAATCTGCCAGAAAGGTCTCGCCATCGGCCGCGGCTCGCACCGGGTACTGGTTCTTTTCCAGATAGGTTTTCAACAGTTCCCGAATCTTGTAGTCATCGTCTACAACATAGATGCATTTGGCTTTCATCACTGCAGGGCCTTTAACGTCTGAGCCAGTTGAGAGCGTGCGGTTTCCGGGGTCACGCGCTCGTCCATGAAGAACCGATGGATGATTTCATGAAAAGCCGTTTCCGCCTGAGGAGAAGTCGCCATCGAATGCGCCACACTGGGCGCCAGGCGGCCTTCGGCACTGGCCTGACGAAACACATAGTCACTGGCGCGGGCGCAATCGTCAAAGTCGTCCATCGCAATTTGTCGACGCACCGGTATGGTGCCCTTGGCCAGACTGAAATCCACCTGCGTCTGCTCGGCTATCAGGCTCTCCACGAAGAGGCGCCACTGTGCCGGGTCTGCCTGCTGACTGAACAATACAAAGGTATCAACACTGTAGAGGTGCTGTTCGTTGGTCCCCGGCACGGCAAGACAGAGGTAGTCTTTTCCGGCCTCCAGGCCCCAGGCTGTGAACTCCCCCTTGACCCAATCACCCATGATTTGCATCGCTGCCCGGCCTTCAGCCACCATTTGGCTGGCCTGTTGCCATTCACGTTGGTGCATCTGATCATCCATCAGAGTCTTGAGTTGGCGCAGCAGTATCAGGGCATCCAGCACTCGGTCATCGAACAGAGCCTGTTCTTCCAGATGAATGAAATAGCGCTGATAGAATTCAGGCCCGGCCAGGCTCAGCAGCAGAGTTTCGAAGAGCGTCGCGTTCTGCCACGCCTGATTCCCATGCGCCAGTGGCACTATGCCGGCCGCTCGAAATCTCGGTGCCAGCTCGATCAGTTGGCTCCAGGTGGTCGGCAAGGGAAGGTCCAGTTGCTCGAACACCCGGGGGTTGAGCCACATCCAGTTGATGCGATGGATGCTGACCGGTACAGCGACAACCTCGCCCTCAACCCGTATCAACTGATCGATGACCGGTTCGAACAACCACTGAGGCGCCAACAGGGGATGGTCGAGTGGCTGCAGAAAACCCAGCGCCTGCCAATGCCTGATGTTCGGCCCTATGATCTGCGCCGCACTGGGCGGCTCCCCGGCGATGACTCGCGCTTTGAGTACCGCCATGGCAGATTCTCCACCACCGCCGCGAACCGGATAATCGGCCCATTCCAGGCCATGATCAGACAGTTGTCGGCGCAACACCTCGGCAGCCGCCTTCTCGCCTGCCGAGGTCCACCAGTGCAGGACGTCAAAGGGTGGCTGAGCTGAGGCAAGCGGCACATAACCGAGCAGCAGACTCATCAGAACAGTCATGTATGTTGCAGGCTTCATTATTTTTATCAGGTCGTCGCCGTTTTCCTGATCTTACCTGATCGCTGTCCACCATAATATTTCAAAGTCTTACACTACTGTTGCTTACTCCAGGCGACCCTGATGCCGGAAACCCCAAGCCCCACCTGGTTCGCGGGCACTGCTGCCGGGCCAGGGGGTTAGATAGTGCAAGATTCTCCGCTGCTGATGTTCTATAAAAGACGTTAAAAATCAGAAAGATAGACATCTTTCTGTCATCTTTCAGAGCACCATTACTTACATTAACAGTAAGACAGAACCGTCCTCTAGAGTGGCACCTGAACGCTGATGTTCACTCCACAACAACAAGAGGATTCATCCATGACGTTTTCACTTCCAAGACTGCTGGCCCTGGGCCTGACGGCCAGTCTCGGCTCAACCGCTCTGGCGCAATCGCTGACCATTGAAAGCTGGCGTGTCGATGACCGCGCGCTGTGGGAGTCGGCTCTTATTCCCGCTTTCAACCGCAGCCATCCCGACATAGAAATTCGCTTTCGTCCCACCTCGCCAACCGAATACGATTCCTCGATCAACGCTCGCCTCCAGGCAGGGACTGCCGGTGATCTGATCACCTGTCGACCCTTTGATGTCTCATTGAACCTTCATCAGCAGGGCCACCTCGCCTCTCTCGACAGTCTGGATGGCCTGGCAAACTACCAGGACTTCGCCAAGCGCGCCTGGAGCACCGATGACGGCCAAACCACCTTCTGCATGCCAATGGCATCGGTCATTCACGGCTTCCTGTACAACAAGGAAATCTTTGCAGAGCTTGGGCTGACACCGCCACACAGTCGGGAGCAGTTCTTTCAGGTACTGGATACCATCAAGAACAACAGCCGCGTGACCCCGCTGGCCCTTGGCTCGAATGACCAGTGGGAAGCGAATCAGATCGTTTTTACCAATATCGGCGCCAACTACTGGCAAGGCGAGCAGGGGCGCCAGGCGTTGTTAAATGGGGAAGCCCGCTTTACCGATGATGCCTTTGTCGCGGTCTGGGCAGAGATGGCGCGTTGGGGCGATTACATGGGCCGTGGCTATCAGTCACAGACTTACGGTGACTCACAAAACCTCTTTGCACTGGGGCGTGCCGCCATTTACCCGACCGGCTCCTGGGACATTGCCTACTTCAATGACCAGGCCGACTTTGAGTTTGGCGCTTTCCGCCCTCCCGTCGAACAGCCATCAGACCAGTGCTATATCTCGGACCACACCGACATCGGCATCGGCATCAATGCCCACTCGCCCAATCAGGAAGCGGCCAGAACCTTCCTCAACTGGGTCGCTGGCTCCGAGTTTGCCGAATTGTTTACCAACCGTGTGACCGGTTTCTTCTCGTTGTCGAGCCATGAGGTGGACGTTACGGATCCCGTTGCTGCTGAAATGATTGGCTGGCGCAATGACTGCGAGTCAACCATCCGTCTGAACGCCCAGGTCATGAACCGCGGCACCCCCAATATGGAGCAGGAGCTTTGGGTAGTCAGCAGCCAGGTACTCAATGGCACGATTTCAGCCGAAGCTGCGGCCGCCAGAATTCAGCAAGGCTTTGCACAGTGGTACGAACCTCAGTCTGATTGATCAGGCTGTTTGAGGGGTTCTGGTGGTCCAACTGTGGACAACCAGCCCCTCCTTTTTCTCGGTAGAGGTTTCGCTCATGTCTCATCGCTTTCCCTGGCACCTGGTGTTCTTTCTGGCACCGGCCCTTATCATCTATGGCGTGTTCAGTGCTTATCCACTCGTCGATACGTTGCGCTTAAGTTTCTTCGTGGAATCCGTCACTGGCGAGCGCCGTTTTTCCGGGTTGACCAACTTCTACACCCTGTTGGGCGAGTCGACCTGGTCCAACGCTTTCTGGAATGCGCTATGGAACAACATACGCTTCTTTCTGATCCATATGCTGGTGCAGAACCCGATTGCTTTGCTGCTGGCGGCACTGCTGAGTCTGAAAGGGTTGAAGGGCGCACGCACCTATCGCACGCTGATATTTCTGCCGACCTTGCTGTCCGTGGTCATCATCGGTTTTATCTGGCAACTGATACTGAGCCCACTCTGGGGTGTCAGTGAAGGCTTGCTGGCAATGCTGGGTCTGGATTTTCTGTTCGATGCCTGGCTGGGCAATGAAAGCAGTGCCCTGACCACTCTGGCGCTGATATCGGTCTGGCAATTTGTTGGTATCCCGATGATGTTGATTTATGCCAGTCTGCTGTCGATTCCCGATGACATCATCGAGGCGGCCACTGTCGATGGCGCCTCACCCTGGCGCATTTTCTGGCGCATCAAATTACCCCTGGTACTGCCCACTCTGGGGCTGGTCACCATTCTGACCTTTGTCGGTAACTTTAATGCCTTTGAGCTGATTTATGCCGTCAAAGGCGCCCTGGCAGGGCCCAATTACTCGACCGATATACTGGGTACCTTTTTCTATCGGACCTTTTTTGGTTACCAGTCACAGATAGGGAGTGCCACCCTGGGGGCTACTGTCGCCACCCTGATGTTCCTCGTCATCCTGCTCGGAGTCATGGCGTATTTCTTCGCTATTCAACGCCGATTGACCCGTTATCAAATGTGAGGCCACAACCCATGAACACGATTCGACATTCGCTGGGCAAGCGCAGCCTGGTGCATTTGACCCTGGTGGCTTTTACCCTGCTGGCACTGTTTCCAATGGCGCTGGTCATTGTCAACTCGTTCAAATCCAGACGCGCCATTTTTGACGCCCCACTGGCCTTGCCCACGCCAGAAAGTTTTACCATCATCGGCTACCAGCGCGTCATTGAGCAATCCGACTTTCTGTTGTTTTTTGGCAATAGCCTGATTGTGACCTTGATTCCCCTGACGCTGGTTTTGCTTTTTGGTGCCATGGCCGCCTGGGCATTAAGCGAGTACCGATTCAGAGGCAATCGCCTGCTGATGTTGTTTCTGGCCATTGGCATCATGGTACCAATCCGGCTGGGCACGGTCAGTATTCTCGAACTGATGGTGGGCTTGAATCTGATCAATACTCACCTGGCCTTGATTCTTGTTTACACGGCTCAGGGCTTGCCCCTCGCTGTGTTCATTCTCCATGAATTCATCAGTCAGGTACCCAAGGAATTGAAAGAGGCCGCTCGCTGTGACGGCGTCAGCGAATACCGACTCTTTTTTCAGATCATACTGCCACTGATTCGACCGGCCATTGCCACTGTTGCGGTGTTCACCATGGTGCCGATGTGGAATGACCTCTGGTTTCCGTTGATATTGGCACCGTCGGAACAGACGCAGACCATTCAGTTGGGGGTACAGCAGTTTATTGGTCAGTACGCCACCGACTGGAATGCCGTGCTCAGCGCGTTGACATTGGCCGTTTTGCCTGTGCTGGTGCTCTATGTCTTCTTTTCTCAGCACCTTATCCGCGGCCTCACCTCAGGTGCTGTCAAATAAGCCCGCTAATGACCGGCCTTAGTCGAGGCTGGTCAGATAGTGCCTTCTCGACCACATTTTCATGCCATCCAGACGCCGCAACCGCTCGGCGATGCGGGTGAGAGTCGGTTCAACCGAATGCTCACCTGCGGCAAGGCCACCAAGATGTGACTCCCAACTGCTCCAGAAGCGACGCATCTCGGGGATATCGGGCATGGTTTCACCGGTGGCAGCCATGTTGAAGGTGTGAGCGATGAGCGGGTTGGATTCCAGTTCAGCCATCAGTCTCTTGTTGGCAACCGCACCAAGAGGCCGGTCATTATTGAGTGTCGAAACCCCTTCGTAGGGCATGACGTAATCCTCAAGGAATTGCTGTGCCAACTCCTTGTTGGGGCTGAAGGCATTGATGGTACCGGCCAGAAAACCGACAAAAGGCCGGCCTGCGCCAGCGGATTCGGAAACCGCCGGAAAACGGGCCAGTTCGAAGGGGGTACCAGATTGGCGAATGTCGTTCCAGGCCCAGGGGCCGTTGATGATCATGGCGGCTTCCCCTGAGGTAAAGGCATCCATCATGCGGCCATAATCATCCGTTTCTTCGATCACACCTTCGGCCATGAGGGTGCGCAGCATCTGTACGCCTTCGATGGCACCTCTGTTGTCCACCCCGACTTCTGTCAGGTCGTAGGCCTGATCGATCTTCTTGAACGAATAGCCACCGGCCGAGGTGACCAAGGGCCAGGTAAAATAGGGTGTCCGATACGCCCAGGCAATGGCTCGCTTGCCCTCGGGGCGCAATGCCTTGTCCAGTTCGATGACGTCCGCCCAGGTCCTGGGTGGTGACTCAATCAGGTTGGGGTTGTAGATCAGAGAGATGGCTTCCATGGAAATCGGATAACCAAAAACCTGATCGCCTACTGTCATGGCACTCCAGGCAAAATCGTATACCTCGGATCTGAGTTCGGGTGAGGGCTCTACCGGGAGCAGAAGCCCCTCATTGATCCAGGAACCGAAGCGATCGTGTGCCCAGAAAATGATATCCGGTGCTTCGGTTGTGGTGGCAAAACGGGTAAAGCGAGCGGCAGGGTCGCCCTCTTCGGACCAGTCATCCTGGGTCAGTACAGTAACCGGCACACCCGTATCGTCGGTAAAGCGCTGCCCCAGCTCGCGCATGCCGTTATGACTTTTATCGCTATTGATCCAGATTGTCAGGGTACCGAACTCCAGTGCCTGGGCCGGATAGACAAGCACCAGTAACAGCCACATTGAAATACGGCTGACCGTTGTTTGTAAAATGTGCATGAGCAACTCCAATCAGGCTTTTTTGCTGTGATCAACAAGCCTCTATTGTTATATTAACGAACCGATCTATAGCGTCCTGGCTGGTCAGCAGTTCCCGAGTCAACGGTAACGACCGAGGTACTGCCGAGCAAAGAACCGGCGACTGCTTCAGGTGGTGGCTTTCTTTGGAGCCCCAGCCCTGGATGCAGACTATTATGACGACTCTGTCACATTGACCACGGTTGAATTATGGACACGTTTGATATTGCTATCGTGGGTGGAGGCATGGTTGGACTCAGCCTCGCACTGGCGTTAAAACCCAGCCTGGAGGCGGGCAAAAGCCTGGTGGTGATTGACCCGGCACCTCAGCCAACCGAGCAAGCACCCCACTCACCCAGCTTTGACGACCGCGCCACCGCTTTGGCCGACTACAGTTGCCAGGCACTGGAACACCTCGGGGTCTGGCCTGCGCTGAGTGCTCACGCCAGCGCCATTGACTGGATAGAAGTCAGTGACCGAGGGCACCTGGGCTATCAGGTGCTGGACAGCCAGCGCCTGTTCAACCGGCCTTTTGGCGCGGTAGTCAGCAACACCAATCTGGGCCAGGCCCTGTGGCAACAAGCTCGTACCCTGCCAGAAGTGGAATGGTGTTTTGGCGAGCCCGTCGACCGCATTGACAGCCACTCCGAACACCAGCGGTTAACGCTCAACAGGTCCCGAACGCTCGCCGCCAGGCAGGTCTTCCTCTGCGACGGCGGCCGTTCACCGCTGTTGCAGAAATTGGGAATCCCCTTACAGCAACAGCCCTACCAGGCCATGGCGAGAATCGCAACCGTGCGCACCGAACAACCACACCGGGGCCGTGCCTATGAACGCTTTACCCACCAGGGGCCTATTGCGCTGTTGCCCTTTGGCAATTACTGCGCCCTGGTCTGGACCTATCCGGAGCGGCTCCACAAGCGCATCAACGCCATGACCCCGGCGCAGCAACTCGACTGGTTGAACCAGCACTTTGGGCAACGCCTGGGTCGTCTGACCGAAATCAGCCCAACCCAGGCCTATCCACTGAGTCTGGTTCAGGCCGTTGCCCCCATCCGTCACCGACTGATGGCGCTCGGCAACTCGGCCGCTACCCTTCACCCCGTCGCTGGCCAGGGTTTCAACCTGGCCATGCGCAGCCTGATGCGCAGCGCCCGCTACTGCAACCAGAGCTTCGCCGAGGGCAAAGAGCCCGGCGAATTCAAGGGATTGCAGGCGCTGGCGCAAAGCATCGCCGCAGACCAACGCCAGACAGCCTTCTTTTCCGATCAACTGGTGCGCCATTTCAGCTCAACCAACCCCCTGGTGGCCGCCGCTCGAACCCTCGCCCTGGGCAGCCTGGACCGACACCCTATGGCCCAAAAGGCCTTTGCTCTGGCCAGCATGGGCTTGCTGCAAAACGCGCCCTTGTCATCGGCCCCATTGGAGGTCCTGCCGACATGAACCAGCACACTACTTCTTCACAGTCCTTCGATGCCATCATCGCCGGAGGTGGCATGGTTGGCCTGTCGCTGGCCATCGCCGCCAGCCAGAGCGGGCTCAGAGTCGCCGTCATCGAACCCGGTGTCGCCGAAGCCCCGAAGCTCGAGCCTGATGTATTCTCGCCACGGGTCAGCGCCGTCAATCACTTCACCAGGCAATGGTTCGAATCACTGGGCGTTTGGCAGCAACTGCCCCGACAACGCCTATGTGGCTACCGCCAGATGCACGTCTGGGATGGACTGGGCCAGGGCCAGATCGCATTCGACAGCGACCAGATTGGCCACTCGGAGCTGGGCCACATTGTCGAAAACCGCTGGCTTCTCGATGCCATGCTGAGCGTCGCCAGCCGCCAGACCCGGCTCGAACTGATGGCCGGCCACCGTTTGGCAACATGGAATCAGGACAACCACCAGACGATCGTCCAGCTGGAAGACGGGACCGAACTGACCTCAACGGTACTCGCCGGTTGCGACGGCCGTCACTCGAAGCTGCGCGAACAAGCCGGCATCGACACCCGCGAATGGCCCTACCACCACACCGCCCTGGTCACCAGCATCAAACACCAGCGCCCGCATCAGGCCACCGCCCGCCAGGTCTTTCTCGACTCCGGGCCCCTGGCATTGCTGCCATTGAACAACAGCGGCGACGAACACTGGAGTTCCATTGTCTGGAGCGCCGACACCCATCGTGCCACCGAACTGCTGGCCCTGGATGATGAGGCGTTTAAACAAGCACTCCACCAGGCCAGCGAAGGCTGCCTCGGTGACATAGAACAGGCAGACCCGAGACACAGTTTCCCGCTCAGCCAGATGCACGCCAAAGACTACTACAAAGGCCGCCTCGTGCTGCTCGGCGACGCCGCCCATGCCATACACCCCCTCGCCGGCCAGGGCGCCAACCTGGGTTTTCAGGACGCCAAAGCACTCAGCGACGAATGGGCACGCGCACACAAATACCGCCTGGACCTCGGCGAACGCAGCATCATGAGACGCTACCAGCGCCAACGCCAGACCCACAACCTGGCGGCCATGGCCGCCATGGACGGCTTCAAACGACTCTTCCAGAGCGACCAGCCGTTGGCCGTTTTAGCCCGCAACATCGGCATGAGTCAGTTCAACCGTCACCCCCTGATCAAACGCCCAATGATGTTGGCTGCAACCGGGCAACTGGTACCCTAGAAACCTATCGGACCAGGACGGACTTGATGAGCAGCTTGATTAGGCTAGCTCGGGGGCCGGTCAGGCCAATGGAGGGCGTCGGTTCCCCGAGCGGGTTTATCCCGAAAAACAGGACCCAATCGATGTTTCACATAGCTTTGCATGAACCCAGAATCGCCCCTAACACCGGCAATATCATCCGCCTGGCCGCCAACAACGGCTGCCGGCTGCACATTATTGAACCCATGGGGTTTGATTTTGAGGAAAAGAAACTGCGCCGCGCTGGCCTCGACTACCACGATCTTTCACGGCTGACCCGCTACCCCGACTATGCCAGCTTCCTTGAAGCCATGGGGCCAAGGCGCATCCTCGCCTGTACCACCAAAGGCAGCCAGCCCTACCACCAGGTGACTTACCGGGAGGAGGACGTACTGCTGTTTGGCTCGGAAACCAGCGGTCTGCCCCCCGAAATTCGCGACGCCCTGCCCACAGAGCAACGCATCCGCATTCCCATGATGCCCAACAACCGCAGCATCAACCTCGCCAATGCCGTCGCCATCATCAGTTACGAAGCCTGGCGACAATCGGGTTTTGCGGGAGGAAACTGAGCGTTCGACTTGCTGTGTCGAGCTCATCCGGTTTAAATAGCCCTTCCATGCCAACTTTACAAACAAGAGGTAACCCACCATGGTGAGACCGTTGTTACTCCTCTCACTGCTCAGCCTCGCTGCAGCAACGCAGCTTCAGGCGCAACAATCACAGAGCTGGCTGTGCACCTTTGATAACAACGAACGCCGTATCGAGCTGGCCTACTTGCAACCCGAGCAGGCTGTACCTTGTGAGGTGCGCTATCAGCGCGACACAGAAGCCTGGCAAACACTCTGGTCTGCCACCAACGAAGTCGGCTATTGTGAACAGAGAGCGGAAGCCTTCGTGCAACAGCAGGAAGGTTGGGGCTGGCGCTGTTCACTGGAAACGCAACAGACGTCCGAGCCAGCAGCCCTCGACCCTGTTGAACCTGAAACCGTTACTGAAACACCCGTGCAGGGCGGCAACGATGAAACCAGTGCGGCAGATTCTGCCGCTCAATCCATGGCGGAACTGGCCAGAACCACCGATTTTTTTCAGGCCTATTCCGTTCTGACACCACTGCGGTTGGCAGTGATCGAGTATCACGCCAGCCAGGGACGCTACCCCAGCCATCTGAGCCAACTGACCCTGGGCGCCGAACAGCTCAGGGACAGCCCCTCCTTGCGTGACGTACGCCTGTCCAACGATGGCGTTATCTACGCCCTCGCCACCTCTCTGTTGGGCGAAGGCGCAACACTCAGATTGCAGCCTGCCGTCGCTCAAGGCAGCCTCTCCTACCAATGGCATTGCACCACCAATGTCAGCGTCCGTCACAGCCCACAATGCCAACTGGATGAACATCTCCACTTCCCCAATCGCTGAGTTAACGCCATTTCTGCGACCCTCCTTATAAAAACAACGCCTCAAAAATGAGACAGTTCACAGATTTTCACATAAACTGATGGTAAGAATTTTTTTGACGCCTGCACCGGACTTAATGCCATCAGGCTTGCACACTCTGAGCTACACTCAATACACTGTTAAAATTAAAGACCGGAGTGACGCATTCTTGGGTTTCCTGACTGCCAAACAACGTCAAAACTGGCTGTATCTAACCGCAACCGGAGCTGGCCTGACTCAGGTAGAGCACAGGCCTGGTCGACTCCCCAGGATCACCCAATCGGACTGGCACGCAGCGGATCACGTACTGGAGCATCCTGACGCACTGGTGTCCTGGGTCAGCAGCCATTGCCAACCTGGGCCGCTCTATCTCATTCTGGGAGAGCCCTTCTATCAGTTGATGCTGGTTGATGTGCCGGAAGTACCCCCTGAGGAAATCGATTCCGCACTGCGGCTGAAAGCCGCCGACCTTATCAGCTACGACCTTGACGAAGCCACCATCGATACTCTGGTACTGCCGCAGGAAGCCTACCGAGGCCGACTGCGTATGGCATTTATCATCGCCGCCATGAAAACACCATTGACTCGTTGGGCGCTGGCACTGGCCAGGCAAGGCTTGAAGCTGCAACTCATTGATGTCGACCAACTGCAACTGCGCAACCTTGCCCTGAAAGCAAAACATTCAGCTCAGGCTGGCTTGTTGCACTTGAGCTCGGATCAATGCCGGTTGGTGCTCGTATACAACGACGAAATGGTGTTATCGCGACAATTCGACATTGGCATCGACAACCTGAGCGCCATCAATAGCCAATCGGACAGCCTCGCCCTGGAAGGTCAGGACGACATCCAGCTCGATTCGCTGGTACTGGAACTGCGACGGTCTTTTGACTACTACGAATCTCAACTGGGTCTCGGTCAGGTCAACGAAATGCATTTGCTCGGTTGGCCCGGCGACGCCCGTCTGGCAGAAGCACTCAAAACAAAGCTGGGCCTGAGAGTCGAAATGATCCAGGTCGAAGATCACCTGGACCTGGCCGACACCGAGGCTGGTGTTCCTGTGTGGCAATTGCCCATGCTCGGTAGCCTGTTTCGGGAGAGCAATCCATGACACGCCACATCAACCTGATGCAGCCGGGCATGCTTCCTGGCTTCGGCCCATGGCAGGCACCTACCTTTATTCTTGTCATTTGTGTGGGTCTATTGATCAGCCTTGCCTACGTCGGCTATCAATGGTCGGTCGCCCAGGCACTGGCTACCAGCGCTGCAGACTGGCAGCAACAACACCTTAATAGCGAGCGGCAACTGGAGCAGGCTCGCCGGTCCATGCCCCAACAGGTTTCCGAATCCGACCTGCTGGACCTTAATCAACGCCTGACTCAGCAGTTGAACCGGCGCCAGGCCTCCCTGACCGGTCTCGACAGGCAACTGGGTCAAGCTGGCCAAGGCTTTTATGCACCACTGCAAGGCCTGATTGACTACGACCTGGAGGGTCTCTGGCTAACCCGCATTGACCTGATAGACAGCCATCGCCACCTCGGACTGAGAGGCTTCGCTCGCCAACCCGGCTTGATTCCCCAATACCTGGCACAGCTGGATGGCTCTGTTTTTTCAGGATTGAACATCCGCAACTTGAACATCGAACAATCTCCGACCAATCCGGCTTTGTGGCAATTCTCGGTCAGCGATGCGCTGACTCAGTTACAGAGTGAGGCGCGCTGATGGTTTTTCGTCTGCGACTGTTGCTGGATCGTTTCAAAGCTCGCGAACGGCTGCTGTTGCTGATCACGGTGGCTGTCTTCATCCTGGGCATCACACAGGCAATACTCTGGATCACAGGTCTGGACAACCATGACGCTCAACGTGATCAAATCACGACATTACGCGACCAGTATCAGCAGAATCAGCAAGGGCTCGCCATACTGCAACAGGCGCAACAGAGCCCCAGAGTACAATCATTGACGGAACAGAACCTGCAACTGGAGGCACAACTGGAGGCTCTGGAACGCCAATTGACCGCCCTGACAGACAGCTTGATTCCGCCAAACACCATGGTGGCTTTACTGCGCGATTTGCTGGACAGAGATGATCTGACTCTGGTTCGCTTCTCGACGCTACCGGTACAAGCCCTGCCACGACCGGATGATCAGGCACCCGAACTCTATCGCCATGCACTCGAAATGACGCTGAGCGGCTCCTATCAGGGTGTAATGAACTATCTGGGCAGCATTGAAGCCCTGCCCTGGCGGCTTTTCTGGGACGAACTCTCCCTGGAGACAGAGGATTATCCGCGCCTGAACATTCGTTTGCGCGTGCACACCCTGAGCGACCAGGAGGAATGGCTGAATGTATAAGCTCTGCCTCCCTCTGCTACTCGCCTTGTTATTGGCCGGCATCGCCCAGGCCGACCCGATGCGACCAGACCCACCGCCAGCGCCACCCGTTCAAGCCGCACCCGCGACGCAACCGGCTGAGCCAGCATTGCTACTAACCTCCATTTATATACTGGGCAATCAACGTCAGGCGCAGATCAATGGTCAATGGCTCGAGGAAGGCAGTACGCTCAGTCAGTACCGTGTTGTTCGCATCGACACCGATCGTGTCGAGCTAGTGCGTGGCAATCGCAGTCGTACCCTGAATCTGTCGGCTCAGGGTTCCATCACCATTACCCATCGTGAGGATTAACCCGGTGCCCTTTTCCAGTCAATTTGCCCTGAGATCAGTCACCGCTGCATTGGCCACAGCCCTGCTTTTGGGGTGCAGTTCGGTGCCTCCGACCGTGCCTGAAGAGCCCCCAGCCTTTGACGCACGAGCCTTGCTCGAGCAAGAGCGCGAAGCCGCTGCACAGACAGAACCACCTGCCAGAGCCCCGGTACAGGCACCACAGGCTCTGGAGCAACAGCTGCTGGACTTTTCCCAGGCACCACGCAGCGCGCCTCGCTTTGATGTTCAGGCCACCGATGTGCCTATGCAGCGCTTTTTTGCCGACCTTGGTCGCAGTCAGGATACCAACATCCTGGTGGACCCGAGCCTGACCGGGAATATCAGCCTGACCATGCGTTCTGTCACCATGGAACAGGTCATGCTCGCCGTGCGCGACCTTTACGGCTTTGATTATCAACGCACCAACTATGGCTACAGAGTGCTTCCGGATCAGATTCAGACCCGCATCTATCGTTTGAATTATCTGAACGTCAGCCGCTCAGGCCGCTCCGATACATCCGTCAGTGGCGGTCAGTTGACCAACAATAGCAGTCAGTCCAGCCTGTCGAGCAGCGTGGCCACCGAGACCACGGCCGATTTCTGGCAGGGAATGGAAATGACGGTTCTGGGCCTCTTGAATGACGAGCCAGGCCGCCAGGTGGTGGTCAATCCGCAATCCGGGATCCTGGTCGTGCGTGCTACGCCCCGCGAGCATGAGGTCGTCAATCAGTTCCTCGACGATGCTCAAGGCAGCCTGCAAAAGCAGGTCGTCATCGAAGCCAAGGTGGTTGAAGTCACTCTGCGCAATGAATTCCGTTCCGGCATCAACTGGAACAGCCTGGACGGCGACCTGGCTCAGGATGGGTTTGAGGCCAGCGGCCAGATGCAAGGTTCCCCACTGGCGGGCATTGCCAACGTCGGCGGGGTATTCAGTTTCGCCTTCAACCAGAACGATTTCACTTCCATTCTGCAATTGCTGTCTGATCAAGGCGATGTCCAGGTACTGTCCAGCCCTCGGGTATCGACGGTCAACAATCAGAAGGCCGTCATCAAAGTCGGTACCGATGAATACTTTGTCACCGAAGTGACTTCCCGCGTCACAGAAGACGGTAACGGCAACCGCCCCGAGTTTACCCTGTCGCCCTTTTTCTCCGGCATATCACTGGATGTTACCCCTCAGATCAGCGCCGATGACCACGTCATACTGCACGTAAGACCCTCAGTTACCGAAGTTGCTGAGCGCAGCAAGATCATCAATGTCGGTGGTGCCACCTACGACCTGCCATTGGCGTTCTCCAGCATTCGAGAGACCGACAGCATCATCCGCGCCGCCAGCGGCCAGATCGTGGTGATTGGCGGCCTGCTGACCCAACGCCAGGACAGTTCGGTCACCGGACTGCCCGGCCTCGCCCGCGTTCCGGGACTGAACTGGTTTTTCAGTCAGAATCGGGAGCAGCAGCGCAAGAGTGAACTGGTGATCCTGCTCAAGCCTGTGGTCTATGGCGAACAGACCACGGTTGAAGAGCTGGATCGATTGCTGAATCGTTGATCATGTATGAGTCGCACTTCGGCCTCAGCCAGCCACCTTTCAGTCTGTCGCCCGATACGCGCCTGTTCGTGCGCCTGCAAGACCACGAGCGCTGCTTCAGCCTGCTGACTCACGTACTGGAGACAGGCGAAGGTTTCCTCAAGGTAATTGGCGACGTGGGCACCGGCAAAACCATACTCTGCCGGCGTCTGCTGCGATACCTGAGCGACGATCCGGTCGCACAATCGCGGTTTTTCAGCGTTTATATTCCCAACCCCATGTTGTCACCAATCGGCTTGTATCGAGCGGTCGGCCAGGAATTGGGGCTGAACCTGGACGACCAGAACGCCTCCAGAAACCTGCTTGAATCGATCAATCGACGCATTCTGGCACTGGCCAGCCAGCGTCAGGGTGTGGTCATTGTCGTCGATGAAGCCCAATCGCTGCCAGCCGACACCCTTGAAGCGCTGCGACTGATTACCAACCTGGAGACCGAACAGCAGAAACTGGTGCAAATCATCCTCTTTGGCCAGCCAGAGCTGGATGAGCTGTTGCGACAATCGCGCTTCCGCCAACTGCGCCAGCGCATCACCTTCGCCCACTATCTGAAACCACTGAGCTTGGCATCCACTCGCCAGTACATTGATTTTCGTCTGCTGCACTGTGGCTATAACGGACCCGGGCTGTTTTCTCCTCGCGTGCTGAAGGCACTGCACAAAAGGGCCGGCGGTGTGCCCAGAATGATTAACGTCCTAGCACACAAGACCCTGCTGGCCGCCTACGCCGCCAGGCGAACGACGCCTTCCCTGGCTGACGTCAAACTGGCCTGGATGGACGGTCAACCCGATGCTCAAAAGCTGTCGCCATGGTTGGCGCCCGGCATAGCAGCGGCCAGCCTGGTTGTCCTGGTTCTGCTACTCTGGGGCTGGCCATGAGTGCAATCCATCGCGCCCTCACCGATACCGACCAGCGGGATTCTGAGGCCCGCTCAGAGTTCAACCCTTTGCAAAGGGCCACCGTTCGCTCGCAGCGTGCCTGGTGGTGGCTTAGTCTGGTATTGATTCTGGCCATTGTCACGGTAACCGGCCAACGCCTCTGGTTCGGCACGCCAACCGAATCCCCGGTACAGATAGCAACCATCAATCCGATAAGTGCAAACGTTGCCCCGCAACAGGCAATTCAGCCAGCGGCACCAGAGTCTACCGCCGACGCGACAGCGTCACCTGAAGCTACGGCAGGACTGGCCCAAGCGGATACAACCCTTGCTGACGCGGATCCCCTGGTTGTAGAAACCGCCCAGAGCGAGCAACCACCAGCGCCGCAAGACCAGAGAGCAGCGTCGCTGCAGGAAGAGGCCCGGCCTGCACCAATAGAGCCTGAGCCCGAACCTGAGGCTTCTCCGGAACCGGAGATTGCGTCTGAACCGGTTAGCGCAGAACAGCCTGTCCGAACGGCCAGCACTGAGCCAGTGCCCGCCAGGCCAGAGGCGGCCGCAGCACCAGCACAGCCAGTCCGTGATATCGTCACGCCGAGCACCCCGACTCATGAAAGCAGAGTCCAGGCGGCCATTGCCAACCATGACTTGCCCAGCGCCAGGCAATGGCTGCAACAGTGGATCAGTGAAGAGCCAGTGAACGAGGTGCCGCGAGTCTGGCTCGCCAGGATCTATCTGGCCGAGGACCAGTTGCCGCAAGCGCGAAGCGTATTGCAGGGGCAGCGCTCCATTGAAGCCCGGGCGTTGGTCGGCCTGGTGCACGAGCGCAGCGGGGAATTCCAACAGGCGGCCGCCCTCTACGAAACGCTGGCCCGTGAAGACCCGGGCAACGAGCAATGGTGGTTGCGCTGGGCGATCAACCTGGAAAACAGTGGACAATTGGCGCAAGCGCGCAACCTGTACCAGACTTATCTGCAAGTATTTCCAGGGCAGGATAGTAGCCTCACTCGATTTGCGCAGCAGCGCTATCAGTCACTGGAGGGTCAGCCATGAATCCGCTCTATGACATTCTGATCAAGCACAGCACGCTTGAAGCCGAGCAACTCGACCCTCTGATGGCCGAATTGCGCGATCCAGAAGATGGTCGTGCACTGGGTACCCTGGTGATTCGCGAGGGCCTGATGAGTTTCGGCGATGTGATGGAGCTGTCTCTGACCCACGGACTGTTCGTCAGAGCGGCTGCCGTACTGCGCCGACTGCAGGAGGCGCGCAAGGGACGCACCCTGATCAAGCCTCAGACCCACAAGGGACGTTACAAAGTGAAAGACGGCCAGGCCGGGCTACAGAAGTTGACCCTGGCCGAGGGTTTGACCATGGGCATCATCGACCCCGATCTGGATGCCTACCGCAATATCAACACCGATGAACGCCAGGTCGTCGAAATGGCCATGGAACTGGTTCGCATCGAGCAGTATCAGGAGGCGGAAATGTTCCTGATCGACGCTCATTCAGAATTTCCTGGTTCAGCCAGAGTACCGCTGGTGCTGACCTGGATGTACCTGCGTTGCGGCCTGCTTGATGAGGCCAGAGAGGTTGGCCTGCAAGCGGTTCGTGATTACCCCAGTGACATTCAAATCGTCGAGCAGATGGGGCTGATCGAACAAAGCCTCGGCAAGCACCTGCTTGCGGTCAATCATTTTCAAAAACTGGTGTTGCTGCCGCGGGTCAAACCCGTCTGGTATCTCCTGTTGGCGTTGTCTCTGGAGCGAGCACGCTTGCGCACAGACGCAACCAGCAACTATAAAATCTATCTCAGCGTTGCCCGTCAGGCCGATCTCAAAGCCTTCGCCGAGCAACGCCTGCAAGAACTGGCGGCCTGAATGACCCTAACCACAGACAACAGTGCAATTCGCAAACGTATCCGCCTCGGCGACCTGCTCGTAGAGGCCGGACAGA
Source organism: Saccharospirillum sp. (assembly GCA_022565595.1). Lineage (GTDB taxonomy): Bacteria > Pseudomonadota > Gammaproteobacteria > Pseudomonadales > Natronospirillaceae > Saccharospirillum. Next base: position 300,625 of record JAIUML010000002.1, read on the forward strand.
TAACCGACGGACAACTGCAATTGGCCTTGCAGGAACAGAAGCACACAGGTAAAAAAATTGGCCGTGTCCTGGTTGATATGGGGCTGGTGCCTGAAAATCGATTGCTGAAAACCCTGTCCGAACATTTGCAGATTCCTTTTATCGAGCTGCGCCAGTTTCAACTGAACAACGACGTTATGCTCCGCCTGGAAGAAGCCATCGCTCGCCGCTTTCGCTGCCTGCTACTGGCGGATAATACCGACGGACTCCTGTTGGCCATGGCCGACCCGCTGGACCTGATGGCCATAGATGAAGTCGAAAAGCGACTGAAGAAATCCGTCAAGCCCGCCATCGTCCGCGAAGCAGAACTGCTGGCAACGCTCGACTCGGTGTATCGCAATACCGGACAGATCGAATCCATAGCGGTTGAACTGGAAGGTGAGCTCAGCGACAGCGACTTCGACCTGGCTGAATTGGCGGACGATTCCGACCTGCAAAATGCGCCAGTGGTGCGGCTGTTGCAGAGCCTGCTGGAAGACGCTGTTACGGTGAACGCTTCGGACGTCCACCTCGAACCGGATGAAAACCAGTTTCGCATTCGCATGCGCGTCGATGGCGTGCTCCAGGAGCAGGTCATCAAGGAAAAACGGGTGGCCTCGGCTTTGGTCATGCGTCTGAAAATCATGTCCAACCTGGACATCTCCGAACGGCGCCTGCCGCAGGATGGTCGCTTCAATATCCGTGTAAAACAACGTTCAGTCGATGTTCGCCTGTCGACCATGCCAGTGCAATACGGCGAGTCCGTGGTCATGCGCCTGCTCGATCAGACAACGGGCATTCAATCGCTGGAGAGTCTGGGCGTGCCTGAGCGCATTCGCAATCGATTCGAATTGATGATCGAGCGTCCCCATGGCCTCATTCTGGTAACCGGACCGACTGGCAGTGGTAAAACCACAACACTTTACTCTGCCCTCGCTCTGTTGAACCAGCCTCAGCGAAAGATCATTACGGCCGAAGATCCGATCGAATACCGAATGTCGCGCATCAACCAGGTACAGGTGAACCCGAAAATTGGTCTGGATTTCGCCAACATCCTGCGTACGGCGCTGCGCCAGGACCCGGATGTCATTCTGGTGGGCGAAATGCGCGATCAGGAAACCGTCTCCATCGGCGTCCGTGCCGCTCTGACCGGGCACCTGGTCCTCACCACCCTCCATACCAACGATGCGGTTTCCAGCGCCATGCGCCTGGCCGACATGGGCGTCGAGTCCTATCTGGTTGCCTCAGCCTTGCGCGGCATTATGGCGCAGCGGTTGGTGCGCAAAGTCTGTGAGGATTGCCGAGAACCGCACGAACCATCGGTGCGCGAAAAGCTCTGGCTGCAGAATCTGGCGGGCGGCCGCTTCAAGGACTGCCACTTCTTCCGGGGTGCTGGTTGCTATCAGTGCAACAACACCGGCTACCGGGGTCGCGTCGGGGTTTACGAGTGGCTGGAACTGGACGAACCCATGCTGCTGGCCTTGCGCGACCAGAATCACAATGCCTTTGTGGATGCGGCCCATAAAAATGCCGAGTTCAAGAGCATGGAAGAGTGGGCTCTGGAATACGCTGAAGCTGGCCTGACCGACCTCGCCGAAGTGTTCAAGATCACAGTCGATCTGAACGACCTGGTGGCTGACCATGGCTGAATTCTACTACCAGGGTCGCACAGCCGATGGCCAATCGGTTGAAGGCCAGCTTGAAGCCAGTTCCCAGTCTGCTGTGTTACAGCAACTCAAGCGTCAGAGCATTATTGCGACTCGCGTAGAACCGGCCAAAACGAAGCAGCGAAAACGAGAATCGACCCCCTGGCTTGAGCGATTGCAAAGCAAGCAGGTGTCGGCCGATGAACTGATCATGTTCTGCCGCCAGATGTATGCTCTGTCACGCTCGGGCATTCCCTTGATGCGCGCCATCAACGGCCTTGCGGATGTCACCCGCTCTGCTCGGCTGGGCGAGATCCTGCACGATGTTGCCCGCAGCCTTGGCCAGGGCACGGCTTTATCGACGGCACTGAGAGCGCATCCGGAAACCTTCAACGACCTCTTTATTGCCATGGTTCGCATGGGGGAGTCCACCGGGCGCATAGACACGGCATTCAAACAGCTGGTTGATCACCTGGAGCTGGAAAAAGACACCCGCAAGAAGGTTGCCTCTGCGGTGCGTTACCCCATCATTGTCGTGTCTGCCATCCTGATTGCCATCCTGGTAATCAACCTCTTTGTCATACCGGCCTTTGCCAATGTTTTTGATCGACTGGGTGCGGATATGCCGCTGCCCACACGCATCCTGATCGCCACATCCGATTTCCTGTTGGCTACCTGGCCTTACTTGATCGCCCTCACCGTTCTGGGTATATATGCCCTGTTGCGCTGGAAAAAGACGCCCGAGGGCGCACAGCATTGGGACCGAATGATCCTGCGCTTGCCCTTACTCGGTGGCATTTTCGAGCGCATTGCACTGGGCCGTTTCGCGCGACCTTTTGCCATGATGCTGGACGCCGGCGTACCGCTCCTGCAAGCCTTGCGCGTCGCCAGCAAAACCGTCGGTAATCGTCACATCGGCCAGGGTGTTGAAGGTATGCTCAATGGCATAGAGCGCGGTGAGTCACTGCTGGTTACTGCCTCAGCCAGTGGCATGTTCAATCCGCTGATTCTGCAGATGATTGCGGTCGGGGAGGAAACCGGCAATGTGGGCGACCTGTTGGTCGACATTGCCGATTTTTACGACCAGGAGGTCGAGTACGACCTGAAACGTCTGGCCGAAGCCATTGAACCCATACTGCTGGTATTCATGGGAGCGATGGTATTGGTGCTGGCGCTGGGTGTCTTCCTCCCCATGTGGGATTTGGGGTCGGCGTTTGGCGGTTAGTAGTCCACCCAATAGGTAATCTGAGGAAACTTGATGCTCGATCATTGGCCCGGCCCGGTCAGACGCTCCCTGTTCAAGGTGCTTGGCGTCGACTGGTCGGAGCAACTTCTTGAACGTGCCTGGCAAGATGGCCAGGGTGATTTGCATGCCATGCTCGATTATCTGTTCCGTCGCAATGGGTTTGAACTGAGCACGGAACAGGCTGAGCTGCTGGAGGCCTACCCCAATTGCATTGTAGCGGGTAACCACCCTCATGGGCTTTTTGATGGGTTGGCACTGGCCTGGTTGGCGAGTGACAATGAACGGCCTACCCGTGTTATGGCGCGCAGTTTTTTGCAGGTGTTCAAACCATTGCGGGAGGTATTCCTGAGTGTCACTCTCGATGCTCAGCGCCGCGCCAGTAGTGGGGCGGCCTATCAAGCGGCGGCTGATTGGTTAAACCAGGGTCATCGGTTGGTGATTACTCCGGCTGCGGGGCTCAGTCAGGCCAGGCCGTTCTGGGCGGAGGCTGTGGACCCGCCCTGGCGCAGTGGCGTGGTCAGGCTGGCATTGGAAACCGGCAAGCCCATCGTATTGGTGGATGTCGTCATGCCGTCATCATCGGTGCGGCAATTGCTGCATCGGCTACATCCCATCGTTCGCGCCCTGGCCCAGGTCTGGGCCTATCGGCTGGGCAAGCGACAGAAAATACTGCTGCGCATCAAGGCGGTGATAGAACCCGAAGACCTGCCCGCTGACCTCAATCTGGCGGATCAGACGGCCTGGCTGCAACAGCAGTTGAAGTGCTGATTTACGCCAGCACGGGGCTGGCCTCGCGGCGAGCCCAGTAGCTCGAAATCAACAGACCGCTGACCAGATGCCAGACGCCCCAGAAGGCCGTTATCAACATCATGCCGCCCAAATGCGGGAAGAAGCCGAAGACAATGATCAAACCCAGCCCTGAATTCTGTATGCCCACCTCCAGGGTTACCGCCCGGCTCTGATCTTCCGGCAAGCGCGCCAGCCGCGCCATTCCCCATCCCAAAGCCAGCGCCACCATATTGTGCACCACCACCAAAGCCGCAAAGGCGGCGGCATACTCAATAAAGAGGCCACCGTTGCGTGAGAAAGCTATGCCGACAAAAATCAGAAACACCAACAGGGAGAGCCAGCGCACAGCTTTATCCGCCCTTTGCGCAAAGTGGTTGTAACGCTGCCCTACCAGAATGCCAAGCACCAAAGGCAACACCAGTACCAGAGCCACCAGCTGAATCAATTGCCAGGGTTCTACGGCTATGCTTTGCACAAGCGCTCGAGTCTCGGGGGCCAGGCTGGCATAGAATACGAAGTTGAGCGGTGTCAGCACCAGGGCCGCCATGGAGGATACCGCAGTCATACTGACCGAGGTGGCCAGGTGCCCGCGGCTGAGAAAGGTCATGATGTTGGAAAAACTGCCACCGGGGCAAGCTGCTACCAGAATCATGCCCAGCGCCATGGAAGGCTCTACCTGCAGCAAGCGCGTTAACATCCAGGTCGCGGCAGGCAAGAGCACAAACTGACAAAAGAGGCCGATGAGGGGGGCTTTGGGGGAGCGAGCAATGTAACCGAAGTCTGCCCAACGAACCGAGAGTGCAGCGCCAAACATCATCAGTGCCAACAGGCCATTCAGCAAGTCCAGACTGGCTGGATCGAACTGAATCTGTACTTCATCAAGCACTGTCTTACTCCGCTCTTTTGTTTTTTACTATATTAAAGGTTCCGTTCTACTTTGTCTTCGCACGGATGTTTTTTTCACAATCAGACCCCATTATTTCTGTACACTTGCAGCAGAAACTCAATCGACATTGCCATCAGGACGTTTTGCAATGACTACCAAAAAGACAGTTTCCCTGGCGCTGGGCAGCGGGGGTGCAAGAGGTATGGCACACATTGGTGTGATTCGGTGCCTCGAAGACCGCGGTTATGAAATCAAAAGCATTGCTGGGTCCAGCATCGGCGCTTTGATCGGGGGCTTTTATGCCGCGGGCAAGCTGGACCATTACGAAAGCTGGGTCAGTGCCTTGAATCGATCCGACGTTCTGCGTCTGCTCGACCTGTCCTTTGACGGTGGTGGCCTGTTCAAGGGCTATAAAATCATGGATGTGTTGCGCAAGCTGGTCGGCGACACCCAGATCGAAAACCTGCCCATACATTTTACGGCGGTGGCGGTAGACATCGAACGCCAAAAAGAAATCTGGTTTACCGATGGCTCACTCTTTGAAGCCATACGCGGTTCCATTGCCATCCCATCCGTATTCAAACCTCACCCCTATCGCGGCATGAAGCTGGTCGATGGTGGCGTACTCAACCCGGTTCCGATCGCCCCTACCCTTCAGGTGTTGACCGACTTGACCCTGGCGGTCAATCTGAACGCTCGCCAGACTCTGTCCGAGTTCCATCCGCCCAGCCACAAAGCCAAACGCCCGGTCAACCTGAACGAGGAAGCAAAAAACACCGTTCATCGTGCCATCAATCGCTTTATTGATCGCTGGTGGTCGGAAAACAAGGAGCACCATCAACCGGACAACCAGTGGAGTATGCTGGAGTTGATGAACCGCTCCATCGAAACCATGCAGAACACCATCGCTCACATGAAACTGGCCGCTTACCGACCGGATTTACTGATAGAGGTCCCAAGAACCGTCGGGGGTCTTTTTGACTACCACCTCGCGGAGCAGATGATAGAAGCCGGCTACCAGCTGTGTGAGGAGGCACTGGATCGTTTCGAAGCGACTCATCAGCCCGATGAAGCCTCTGAAACAACACCAGTAACCAGAGCGAATCAGGTTCATGAGGATACGACCTGAATGGGGTCAGGAGCCTGTCGAACTTAGGATGAATCGGCTCGTGCATCCTGCTTCGCTCTACCTCCTGCATCCATGCAGTCGCACGGAAGCGGGTCTACGGCCCAAATATCCGCAAATTTCGAGCACATAGGCCCACTATGCACACGAAATTTGCGAAAATTTGGCCTCGCAGTCCCACTCCCTCGCTTCGATCCCCCTAAGTCCGACAGGCTCCTAACGATGATCGCTGTCCCAGTTGAAAAAGACCGCAGCCAACAACAAGAACACAGCGGTCATGGCGACGAGTGTGATCAAGTGAGGCGCCACTTCGACCAGTGTTGCACCTTCGGTAGCAATGGCTCTCATCGCCGCCACCAGGTGCGTCAGAGGCAACCATTGCGAAATCTGCAGCACGATCGGCGGTGCACCCTCGAGCGAAAACCAGACTTCCGACAGCCCCATCATTGGCCAGGTTGCCATGTTCAAAAGGCCACCGGTCAGCTCTTCACTGCGCGTACGACTGGCCACGGCCAGCCCCAGTGAGATCATCGCCAAGGCACCTATCAACAGGCTCAGCAGCAGGGCCCAGTAGTCGCCGAGCATCAGCGTCGCCAGCGCCCAGTGACTGCCGACAAAAATAATGATGGCGACCACCGACACCATCAGCAAGCGTGACATGATCTGGGCAGAGGCAAACTCGAAGGCAGACAAGGGTGTTGCCTTGAGTCGTTTCAGTACACCGTTCTTGCGGTAACGTACGATGGCGTAACCAACCCCAAAAAGGGAGCTGAACATGACGTTCATGCCGATGATGCCCGGCAGAACCCAGTCGACATAGCGAATGGGTTCGCCGGTCACCAGACGTCGATTGAACTCCGGATTAGTGCTGGCCAATACCTGTTCCGCCATGTACCCATTGCGACTTTCATCATTGACCCAGTACAACCGCTGGTCCAGGTCTATGACCAGATCGATTTGATGCCGTCTTACTCGCTCCAGAGCCGCATCCAGCTCAGCGTAGGGCACAAACTGAATGTGATTGAGACGCATGAAATCAGGCCGGCTTATGTAGGCATCTTCCTGGCTGATCACCCCCACCTTGAACATCGGCATGCCCTGACCAAAGACAAAATAAAAACCGACAATCAACAGAAACGGAAAAACGAAATTCCAGGTCAGCGAGCTGCGATCTCGAAAAAACTCTTTGTTACGGGCATTGAATACCGCCAACATTCGACTGAAAATCAAAAATGCATCCTCTGTCAGGCCCGCAGGGCGTGACCGGTCAATTTCAGAAACAGATCTTCCAGATTCGGGCTCTTCACCTGCAGGCCTTCCAGTGATATTCCAGTTCTGGCCAATTGCTGCAGTGTTTCATCCACTTCATTGGTATGGATTTCGATATGCTCACTAACAACAACCGACTGCATTGGCAACTGAGACACATCCACGGATGTGACAGGCAGACGCACCATGACGCCATCAAAATGCCGTTGTAGCAAGGCTTCGGGAGAACCGCGTTCGACAATTCGGCCATGGTCCATGATGGCAATGTCATCACAGAGAGTTTGCGCCTCGTCCATGTAGTGGGTCGTCAGCACCACCGTTTTGCCACGCGCCTTGATTGACGACACCATGGTCCAGAAATTGCGCCGTGCCTGTGGATCCAGACCGGTGGTCGGCTCATCAAGAAACACCAGGTCAGGATCGTTGATCAATGCCAAAGCCAGCAACAGACGCTGGCGCTGTCCTCCCGAGAGGCGACGGGTATCCTGTTCAAGAAATGCTTCCAGGGAACAGAGTTCGATCAATTCATCCAGTTTCATGGACCTTGGATATAGGGCGGCAAAGAGCGTCAAAGTCTCTCTAACGGTGAGGTAATCCTGAAGCGCCGTATGCTGAAACTGAATGCCGATTCGCTCAAAGGCACGACGATGTGCTGGCTGGCCAAAAAGCCGAACCTCACCCGACGTCGGGCGGCTGATGCCTTCCATCATTTCAATGGTGGTGGTCTTGCCGGCCCCATTGGGGCCCAACAACCCGAAGCAGAGCCCTGGTTGCACACTGAAACTGACATCATTGACTGCCACAAGCTGCCTATAGCGCTTGACCAGATGATGAACGGATAAGATATCACTCATAATTGACCGGTTTGCCTGTACTTCCGGGGCGTTTTTAACGAGAGCGAAGCCTAAGGCTTGCGATCACTCTGAACAAGGGCGAGAAGTCATTCTCTTGAGTCGCTGCTCAATGGTAGACTGGCGTATCCCTATTCACTGAACAAGGAGACCGAGTGATCCCCGAAAAAGTACTGGTGGTTTCTCCCGCCCTGGCCGAAACCCTGGGCCTGGAAGAAGCCCTATTGTACCAGCTACTGTCTGAATTGGCGCTGTTGACTGGCCCTTCCTTGAAGCTGACAGCCAGCCATCGTGAGCGCCTGCTGCCTTTCTGGACGCAAGCCCAGCTCAGCGCCGTATTGCGTCGTTTGCAAGCACAGGGGTTGCTGACGGTGCAGGGCGAAGCGCCCTGGCGGATAGAAATCGAGGATCTTTCGACCGAAGGCGATGCCCACCGCGCTGCCTCAGAAGCAAAGCCAAAGTCCAGTGCTGCCAGAGACGAAGCCCCGGTTCATAAGGTGCCCGTCTACGGCATGAATGACGCCAGAAGGCGCAATCAGGTAGAAGACCAACTGGCTTACCTGAAACCCGAGCCCAGCCCACAAGCCTCTGTCCGCGCCGAACGTACCCGCATGCATGCTCAATGGGAACCCTCAGAGGATTTCCCGCAACTGCTGTCTTTTCACGACATTCCGCTGTCCTTTGCGTTGTCCGAACTGGGCAAGTTTCGCCAGTATTATCAGGACAAGGACAGAACAGAACACAGCTGGGATGTCCGATACCTTAACTGGGTGCAACGCGCCTGGCACGATCAACTGAATTCTAAGGGCCGTTATGAAAGAAACCAACCCTCTGCCCAGGAGCCTGCAAACACTGCTCGTGACAAGCGATCCAAGGTCCGGGCCGCACTCCGCAACATCCAGGACACAGACTGGTAACCCTCGAGAGCTGGATCACGACACCAAACTCCTGGTGAACATGCTGTTTGCCCGCTTTGCGCTGATCTACACCCACCGCTTCGAGAGCGCCTATGGCGATGAAGACATGATCACCCAGGCCAAACGAGAGTGGGGTTACAGCCTGGCGGGGACACCCGTGCACCTGGTCGAGCAGGCACTGCAACGCTGCAAACTGGAGCTCGCCTGGCCACCAACGATCGCCGAATTTGTGCGTTTCCTGACACCGGAGCCGGAGAGTCTGGGCCTGCCAGGCACACAGCAGGCCTACCTTGAAGCTTGTCAAAACAGCCATGCACCTTTGCAGGTGCAATGGAGCCACCCGGCTGTTTTACTGGCAGCGCGTGAAGTCGGGCACTTTCAATTGAGGTCCGAGCCGGAGCGTCAGACACGGCCCGTTTTCGAACAGGCTTACAGAGATCTGGTAGCACGCGTCGCTCAGGGAGAAACCCTGGAAGTATCACAACCCCGAGCCTTGCCGGAACCCGATCTCAGCCAGGAGCAGGCATTGGTCGACAAATTGCTGGCAGCCGGGTTAGCGCCTACCGAAGCCTATCCCCTTGCCTACTATATGGAAAAGCCCAAAGGATCCGAGGTGCGCAAACACTATCGGCAACACAGCCAGCAGCGACTCGAAACCTTGGCGGTGAAGAACATCGAATTGCCGGAATAACCGCACCCCTGGTGCGTGTGGCTACTCCGTATCAATAGGGACCAGAAACTGTCCGCTGGCATAACCTTCGAGTTGATCCAGACGGACGTTCTCCCAATCACCCTCTCGACGCTCGGGGTTCACCCAGACTCTCTGACCCTCGCTGAGCTGCATGACAACGACTGAGTTGACCGTGGCTTGCTCTCGAACATTCAGCACCGAAGCCGTTACTCTCATTTCTATTTCAACAACCTCGGGCTCCTCAGGTTCTGCCACTGTTGTTGCATCAGGCCCTGCCATCGATGTTGCGTCAGGTTCAGACACCTCCTCCTCGGCAGCACCTGGCTCGCTCACTGAATCCGAGTCGTTCGAGAGGGACGAACCATCGGTGTCCGCCGATTCAGCTTCTGAGGGTGGGTCCAGGTCTCTAAAGGCTTGTGCCAACAAGTCCGAGTATTGTTCGGAAGCGGGTTCTCTGGGCCCGAAGTCATCGGCAAGTTCGGGCATGTCGCCGAGCAGATCGGCGATGGCAGCATCCAGTTCCGCGGAGGCACTGTCATCACTCGGAGGAGGCGGCGGCATCAACTCTATCGAGCTGCTTGTCGCGGGCACTTGACGGACTCCCAATTCCATTGGCCCCCATACCAGAAACGCCAGAACGGACACGCCGCTGATCAAGCCCGCAACAAAGGTGAGACCGTGATGCCAGACCCAGGATGTGGTCACAGAACCCGATTGAGCAGCCACCCGAGCTTCCCCACTCTTTCCTGAACCACCGTACAAGCGCCACTCAACCCGATCCAGGTAGCGCGGATCATCGGGAAGCAGTGCCGGCCGGTCGTCACTGCTTATCTCCCCTGCCCCTTGTTCATCCTGCCAGATACGCTCACCGATGGTGTAAACGTTACGCTCAGGCAGCTTCAGAATGCGTGCCAGCAAGCGCAAGGCCAGAGGTACCTGATTGGGCATGGCATGGTCGGAAAGGAGTAACCGCCAGGCGGTTTCCATTAGAAAAGGAGTCTGGTCCGGCGACAGCGTATCGGATAGCCACTCCAGCGCGCTAACATGGTCTTCAACGCTGCCTGACTCCAGGAAGTGACGCCATTGCTCGCTGAGGGCTGCATCCTGATAGGAGAGCGCTTGCGACAGGGTGTGGTCAAGCTGAGTGTCACTCTCCGGGTAGACATGTGCCAGCCAATGCAGCGCCAGGTGCACTGCAGATTGAGTGGGATCCGAATGCGTCAACCAGAAAGCCGTTGTATTCACGTTGGTGTTTCTTGTATTTGACATGGTTGCGACATTCAACCACCGCCTGCGGTTAGAAGCAACCACTGGTTGAACAGGCCATGATAGGGGTCAATTATTCAGATAAGGGCTTACGGGAGTATCGATTTGAAATAGTTGCAGCGGGCCTGAGCCCGCTGCATCATAATTCGGCTGGCGCCGACAGCGTCGATGAGGGCATCGACGCTTCATTCACCTGACATCAAGTTATTCAGGTCTGATCAAGCCTTACTCTTCCGCAGGCGCCTGATCGAAGACGGTTTTCTCTTCGTCAGTCACTTCACGAATAGACAGTTTTACCCGACCACGATTATCGACATCCAGAATCTTGACGATGACTTCATCGCCTTCTGACAGTTCGTCAGTCACCTTGGCAATGCGACGATCGGCAATTTGCGAGATGTGCACCAGACCATCCTTGCCAGGCAGGAACTGTACAAAGGCACCGAAGTCCGCAATGCGCACGACCTTGCCTTGATAGACAGAACCCGGTTCTGGCTCAGTGGTCAGAGACAGAATGCGGTTTCTGGCTGCTTCAGCGGCCGTTTTATCTGGAGCATAGAGACGCACGCTGCCGTCATCTGAGATGTCGACCTGAGCACCGGTCTCTTCAACGATGGAGCGAATGGTCGCGCCACCCTTGCCGATCACGTCACGGATCTTGTCGACATCAATCTTCATTGTTTCCATGGTCGGCGCGTTTTCGGAAAGCTGGGCACGCGAGCTGGAAATGACCTTGTTCATGTCGGTCAGAATGCTCTTGCGCGCGGCATTGGCCTGATCCAGAGCAATCTCCATGATCTCTTCGGTGATGCCTTCGATCTTGATATCCATTTGCAGTGCGGTTACGCCCTGCTCGGTACCGGCTACCTTGAAATCCATGTCGCCCAGGTGATCTTCGTCACCCAGGATGTCGGTCAGGACAGCGAAACCGTTCTCGTCTTTCACCAGGCCCATGGCAATACCGGCCACTGGTGACTTGATCGGCACACCGGCGTCCATCATTGCCAAGGATGCGCCACAAACAGAGGCCATGGACGAGGAGCCGTTGGATTCAGTAATTTCGGAAACAACCCGCACCGTGTAAGGAAACTCTTCGGTGTTGGGCATCATCGCCAGGACGCCGCGCTTGGCAAGACGACCGTGACCAATTTCACGACGACCGGTGCTCATCATACGGCCGGTTTCACCCACACTGAATGGAGGGAAGTTGTAATGGAACAGGAAGTTGTCGGTCAGGGTGCCGTGCAACATGTCTTCCATTTTACCGTCGCGCATCGTACCCAGGGTGGTTACCACCAGGGCCTGAGTTTCGCCACGAGTAAAGAGAGCCGAACCATGAGCACTGGGCAATACACCCACTTCGATGGTCAGGGGGCGAACCGTCTTGTTGTCACGTCCATCGATGCGTGGTTCTCCACGAACAATGCGGCCGCGTACCAGTTTCTTTTCCAGTTTCGCGAAAATGCCTTTTACTTCGTCGGCATCTGGCTGGCCTTCTTCTTCGCCGGCAAACTGGGCAACAGCTTCATCGCGAGCGGCAGACAGCGCCTTGTACCGCTCCATTTTGTCCGAGATTTGATAAGCAGCAGCAATCTTGTCGCCAAAAGCGCCATCGATCTGTTCGATCAGTGCTGTATTTTCAGGTTCTGGCTGGTAATCCCACTTCGGCTTGCCGGTTTCTGCAACCAGTTTGTTGATCGCTTCAATGGCGACCTGAAATTCCTGGTGAGCGAACAGTACACCACCCAACATCTGGTCTTCCGTCAGTTCCTTGGCTTCGGACTCCACCATCAATACGGCATCTTTGGTGCCAGCGACAACCATATCGAGGCGAGAGGTCGCCAATTGCTCGTAGGAAGGGTTCAGCAAATAGCCTTCGGCATCGGTGTAGCCGACACGTGCGGCGCCAATGGGGCCAGCGAAGGGCACACCAGAGATGGCCAGGGCGGCTGAAGTGGCGATCATGGCCGCAATATCTGGGTCATCGGTCTTGTTGGCAGAGACCACGTTCAGGATGACCTGCACTTCGTTCATGAACCCCTTGGGGAACAGCGGGCGAATCGGGCGGTCGATCAAACGAGACGTCAGAGTCTCCTTCTCGGAAGGGCGACCTTCACGCTTGAGATAACCACCGGGGATCTTGCCGGCTGCGTAGTATTTTTCCTGATAATGAACGGACAGCGGGAAAAAGGCCTGACCGGGACGCGCTTCTTTCTCGGCAACAACAGTGGCCAGAACCACGGTTTCATCGATAGTGCAGAGTACGGCGCCAGTGGCCTGACGAGCGACGCGGCCGGTTTCCAGAGTGACGGTCTTGCCGCCAAATTCAAAGCTGACAGTTTGGGCTTGTGGTTGACTCAAGAGAGCCTCCTTATCTTTCAATTTAACCAGAGTGGATGCCGCGCCCAACGATGCTTCTATCAATACCGACTGAGACAATCCGCATTGATAGAAGCTCCACAGGAGGGAAAGCCCTGCCCGGGAAGGTATCGTTGTTAACGATCATCCTGTTTGTATCCCCCATTGTGCGGTTCAGCCGCCAATAAGGTTATTGCTCACAAAAAACAAAGGCTCCACCTGGGAGCCCTTGCCTCGAACGTTGTCGATTAACGACGCAGACCCAGTCGCTTGATCAGGCTGGCATAACGACTGACGTCCTTACGCTTCAGGTAATCCAGCAGCTTGCGACGCTGGTTTACCATGCGGATCAGACCGCGACGAGAGTGGTGGTCCTTGGCGTGCGATTTAAAGTGACCTTGCAGACCTTCGATGTTCTTGGTCAGCAGGGCAACCTGCACTTCAGGAGAACCGGTGTCTTTCTCGCCGGTACCGAATTCTTTCAGGATTTCCGCTTTTTGCTCAACACTAAGTGCCATGCTTGATGCTCCAGGAATATGCTTTCATTAAAAGGAGTGCTCACCGTGCATATTAACAGTGGCATTCCAGCCGGGAACCGAAGTGGCCCCAAGCCGCGCGTAAGTATACAGAAGGGCGGTCCTGGAGTCCAAATTCTTGAGCCCTGACCACTGTGTAAAATCGAAAAGTCAGTCGACCTGGCTGGACACCAGACGCACCGGCCTGAGCCAACCATCCAGACCATTGCCAAGCCCCATAAAAGCGTGATCCGCATCATCGTAGACACGCATCAAGGCCGAGCCTGGTTCTGCCAAAGGAACCGGGTTGCCATGTGAGAATCGATTGGCTTCCGATTCATCCAGATCAACTCGAGGGAAATCCTGCAACAGGTCGTCCAGGGGCATCAGCCACTCGTCCAGAGCTTCCGGCCCACCCTGCTCATGGCGCTCGATCAGTGCATCCAGAGTCACTGCCTGTGCCAGCGAAAAACGCCCATGTCGAGTCCGCCGCAAGGCACTCAGATGAGCACCACAACCCAGAGCGGTACCGATATCATCAACCAGAGTTCGAATGTAGGTCCCTTTGGAGCAGTCGACGTCCAACTGCAACTCCGGCGCCTGATACCCTAGCAATTCCAGCCGATGAATCGTCACCGGGCGTGCCTCACGTTCTATCTCGATGCCCTGGCGTGCCAACTCGTAGAGTTTTTTACCGTCCCGTTTTAGCGCCGAGTACATGGGTGGCACCTGCTGCACATCGCCAGTAAATTCGGTTTTCAGCAGTTGCCTGATGGCTTCTTCCGACAAATCGGGCACCAATGCCTGCTCAGTCACCTGCCCTTCGGCGTCCAGGGTGTCGGTGCGTACACCGAGACAGGCAGTCGCCAGATAGGCCTTGTCGGCATCGAGGAGAAAACGGGTAAATTTGGTTGCCTCACCCAGACAGATGGGCAATAAACCGGTTGCCATAGGGTCGAGCGCCCCGGTGTGGCCAGCTTTTTGAGCCTGGAACAACCAGCGAACCTTCTGTAACACCCCATTCGACGACCAGCCTTGTGCCTTGTCCAATAAGAGGATGCCCGTTACCGGGCGGCCTTTGCGCCGTCTTGCCATCGTCAGTCGCTGTCTTTATCGCCCTGGCGGGCTTTGTCCTGACGAACCGCTTCGCTGATCAAATCGGTCAGACGGGCACCAGTTTCAACCACTTCATCGTAGTGAAATCTCAGATGAGGAATGATTCTTAGCGCCAGTAATTTGGCAAGATTGGATCTCAGAAAGGGAGCAATCTTGTTCAAGACGGCTTCCTGTTCATGCCGTTGTTGTTGCGCCTCGGCATTGTCTCCAAATACCATGCAGGTAAAGTAGATATCCGCGTAGGATAGATCTGAACTGACACGTACGCTGTTCAAAGTCACCATACCCAGCCTGGGGTCCTTGACCTCCTGCTGAATCAGTACCGACAGCTCACGTTGAATCTGATCGCCAATGCGTCTAAGGCGAGTGCCGTCTTTCGGCATAGTAAACTTACTCCAGGCTACGTCGGCCCGCCCCCCAGGGGGGGGCCGGTTCCGATTTTACTCATCGATAAAGCGGGCAACTTCCTTGACATCGAATACTTCGATCTTGTCCCCGACTTTGACATCGGTGTAATTCTTCACGCCGATACCGCATTCCATGCCCTGCCGAACTTCCTGCACGTCGTCTTTGAAACGACGCAGGGATTCCAGCTCGCCTTCGTAAATCACCACTTCATCGCGCAATACACGAATCTTCTTGTTACGGTAGACCGTGCCTTCAATCACCATACAGCCAGCAATTTGACCGAATTTCGGCGAATTGAACACATCGCGAACATCAGCCAGACCGACGATCTCTTCACGAATCTCTGGTGACAGCAGGCCGTTAAGGGCCGCTCTGACATCATCGATCAGATCGTAGATGACATTGTAGTAGCGCAGATCCAGACCCGCTTGCTCGATGACCGTACGCGCTTTGCCAGTGGCCCGAACGTTGAAACCAAAGACAACCGCCTGTGCAGTAATGGCCAGGTTGGCATCGGACTCGGAGATAGCACCAACGCCGCTGGCGATGATGTTGACCTTCACTTCCTCGTTACCGAGCTTGAGCAGAGAAGCGTTAATGGCTTCCAGTGAGCCGCGAACATCCGCCTTGATGACCAGATTCAGAACGCGATTCTCGCTGCTGCCCATACCCTGGAACAGAGCATCAAGTTTGGCCGCCTGCTGCTGCGCATGAGTCGTCTCTTTTGTCCGCTCCTTGCGCAATTCCGCCACTTCACGAGCACTGCGTTCGCTTTCAGCAACAACAAAGTCATCACCGGCTTCTGGCGTACCGTTCAAACCCAGAATCTCAACGGGAATGGACGGGCCGGCTTCTTCGACCTGCTTGCCATTTTCGTCCAGCAGTGCTCGCACCTTGCCGTAGCAGGTACCGGCCAACACCACGTCACCCTTGCGCAAGATGCCGGTCTGTACCAGCACGGTGGCAACGGCACCACGGCCCTTGTCCAGGCTGGATTCAACCACAACACCCTTGCCTGGGCCTTCGTAGTGAGCTTTAAGCTCCAGTACTTCCGCCTGCAACAGTACGGCGTCTATAAGTTCATCAATACCCTGACCCGTATGCGCGGATACCTGGACAAACTGAGTATCACCGCCCCACGACTCGGGAATAACATCACGCTGAGACAGTTCGTTGGTCACACGATCCGGGTCGGCCTCCTCCTTGTCCATCTTGTTGATGGCGACAATGAGGGGGACACCCGCGGCTTTGGCGTGCTGTATCGCTTCTTCGGTTTGCGGCATGACACCATCGTCAGCTGCCACAACGAGAATGACCACGTCTGTCGCCTTGGCACCCCGTGCACGCATGGCGGTAAAGGCGGCGTGTCCTGGTGTATCCAGGAAGGTCACCATGCCTTTATCCGTCTCTACATGGTAAGCACCAATGTGCTGGGTAATACCACCGGATTCACCGGCAGCAACCCGAGTGCGACGAATGTGGTCAAGCAAGCTGGTTTTACCGTGGTCGACATGCCCCATCACCGTCACTACAGGCGCACGAGGCTTCTCGTCACCCTGATAGCTGACTTCCATCAGGTTGTCTTCCATGGCGTTCTCGTTCACCAGGCTGTACTTGTGACCAAATTCTTCGACCACCAATATGGCAGTGTCCTGATCAATGGTCTGGTTAACCGTTACCATCACACCCATTTTGAACAGGTTCTTGACCACTTCGGCCGACTTGACCGACATCTGGTTGGCCAGGTCCGCTACGGTTATGGCACCACCCAATTGCACTTCACGGATAACCGGTGCAGTTGGCCGCTCAAACTGGTGATCGCGCTTCTTGTTGCGCTTGGGCCGGCGGCGACGCCCACCCAGGCTGTCGGTATCGTCCAATGCAGACAACATCTGTTGATGTTTGTTGCCACGACCGACTGAACTGCGTTGGGCCACTTCGGCTTTTTTACCACCTTTCTTGTGCCCGGCTTTTCGACTGTCCGCAGCAGGACCATCGTCCACCCGCATGGGCTTCTCGGTCTTGTGCTTTTTCTTGTCGGTGGTGCGATCTTCCTTGGCCATCTTGGCCTCGGCATCGGCAACCGCCAATTGCGGATCCACTTCTTCCGGCTCTGCCTTGGGCTTCACTTTGCGAGCTTCTTTCGCAGGCTTCTGAGTCGCTTCAGGTTCAGCAGTAACAGCATCCGCTGACTGGCGTGTCGCCTCGGCCTCACGCTTCGCCGACTCGTCACGCTCTTTCTCTTCAAGAGCACGCAAACGAGCCGCCTCCAGCTTGGCATCTTCCTCGGCACGACGCTTGGCCGCATCATCCTGAGGTGCTTCTGCTGTGGCCGCGCCAGGAGCGCCTTCTGCGACATCCCGTTTGACATAGGTGCGCTTCTTGCGAACCTCAATGTTGACTGTTTTTCCCCTGTTGCCACCACTGGCACGCAAGGTCGTCGTCACTTTACGCTTCAAGGTAATCTTGTTGGGTGCGCCATTGCTTTCGCCATGACTGGTTTTCAAAAAACTCAACAAGGTGTGCTTCTGGTCATCGCTGACCGCATCACTTTCAGACTTGTGCGGTAAACCAGCATCGCTCATTTGCTTCAACAAACGATCAACGGGTGTACCAACGCTCTCCGCCAGTTGTTTAACGGTGACTTCTGCCATGGAATCCTCCTACCCGTGTTTATTCATTTGCGAACCAGGGAGCCCGTGCGGTCATGATCAACCGACCAGCGCGTTCCTCGTCCATATCATCGATGTCCATCAGGTCATCGATACTTTGTTCTGCCAGATCTTCCATCGTGGCAATGCCTTTTGACGCCAGAACCCGGGCCAGATGCGGATCCATCCCTTCCATGGTGAGCAGGTCTTCGCTGGGTTCGGCTGAATCCAGTTGCTCTTCATTGGCCAGTTCCATGGTCAGCAAAATGTCTTTGGCGCGCTGACGTAACTCATTGACGATGTCATCATCAAAACCCTCTATGCCCAACATCTCTTCCAGTGGCACATAGGCGACTTCTTCTATGGTGGCGAAGCCTTCTTCAACCAATACCACTGCAATGTCTTCTGCAACATCCAGTTTCTGCTCGAAGTAGCTGACCAGGCGATCGGCTTCCTGCTCTTGCTTGGCACCAGCCTCTTCTTCTGTCATGACGTTGATGGTCCAGCCGGTCAACTCACTGGCCAAACGCACATTCTGCCCGCTGCGACCAATGGCAATGGCGAGGTTATCTGCCGCCACAGCCACATCCATGGTGTGGGTGTCTTCGTCCATAACGATGGAGGCGACTTCGGCAGGCGCCATGGCATTGATAACCAGTTGTGCCGGGTTGTCATCCCAGAGGATGATGTCGACACGCTCGCTATTCAGTTCGTTCGATACCGCCTGCACACGAGAACCGCGCATGCCCACACAGGCACCAACAGGATCAATGCGACCATCGTTGGTTTTTACCGCGATCTTGGCGCGTGACCCCGGGTCTCGCGCGCAGCCCCGTATTTCAATGACTTCTTCCTGAATCTCGGGCACTTCAATGCGGAACAGCTCAATCAGCATTTCATTACTTGCCCGGCTCAGCACCAGTTGAGGACCACGCCCTTCAGCACGAACGCTTTGCAGGACCGCCCGCACGCGATCGCCGATACGGAAGGTTTCGCGACCGATCAATTCCTCGCGAGGCAATACAGCTTCTGCATTGCCACCCAGGTCGATGACAATGATATCGCGGGTGACTTTCTTGATGATGCCCGAGACCAGTTCACCAATACGCTCACGATACTGTTCAACGATCTTGGCCCGTTCCGCTTCGCGCACTTTCTGCACGATAATCTGTTTGGCTGCCTGTGCGCTGATGCGACCAAAGCCAGCATTTTCAATTTTTTCTTCATAGACATCGCCCGGCTTCAGAGATGCATCGACTTCATGCGCCTCTTCGGTCGTCCACTGCGAACCCAGGGTGGCAACTTCATCGTCGGGCGTTACCAGCCAACGGCGATAGGTTTCGTACTCGCCGGTTCTACGGTCAATGACTACATGAATGTCTGCTTCGCCTTCTTCATCAAAGCGTTTTTTTGCAGCAGCCGCGAGGGCTTGCTCCATGGCGTCAAAGATGACTTCACGGGACACACCTTTTTCGTTAGCTACTGCGTCCACGACCAGGAGAATTTCTTTGCTCATCGTCTCAGCCTCTCGTTTGCCGGGCTTTATACCGGACTTTCCTTGCGATTAGTTGGTTTCTTTCTTATCAAAATTCGGGATCAGGTTTGCTTTTTCAATGCTCTCAACAGGCAACAAATAGTCGGTATCGTCCACCTGTATGCAAAGATCCTGATCTTCAATGGCCGTTAACACCCCTTTGAATTTTCGACGCCCTTCGAACGGCGCTCGCAGTCGAACGTCAACCCATTCACCGATGTAAGCGGCGAACTGGTCCAATGTAAAAAGTGGGCGATCCATACCCGGTGATGACACTTCCAATGTGTAATTGTTCTTGATCGGGTCTTCAACATCCATGACCGCGCTGACCTGATGACTGACCTCGGCACACTGGTCAACATCGATGCCATCCTCGTGATCAATAAAGACGCGCAGCAGGCTGTGCTTGCCGCGTGCTTCGTACTCAAGCCCCCAAAACACAAAACCCAAACCGGTGACTACCGGCTCGATCAGTGTCTTGAGTTCATCAAATTTCGCCATCCATTACCTCGGTGTTAAGCAAGTACCTATCAGGTAGGGCCCGCATAACGTTTTCTCAAAGACAAAAAAAGGGCAACTTTGGTGCCTCGTTTTCGGACAAGACACCGCAGGCCCAGATCAATGCTAACTTCTGATCTCGACTGTCTGTCGCGCCTCCACTACCGCAGTAGCCGAAAAAAGCGACCGACCCAAATAACAAAAAGCCCCTACAGAGAGGGGCTTTAAAATGGGCTACACAGAACCCTTCTGTGCTCGGAAGACCCTCTGGCTTCCGCGGGTCCTGAGGACCCGAACGTTGCGGTTTGCTGCCTGGAATAGACTGCAAACTTATATCGCAACGTCGAAAAACTAACGATCAAGCTTCCAAACCAGGAAACCTGAGATAGTGAACATGGTAGCGGGGGGTAAAAATCAGCGTCTCCAAGGAAGCACTGCTTCCGGGCTGATTTTTACGACCGCACACGGATGTGCGGGCTGGGCCACGCCGCTGGGACGCCCTGTTACAAAACTTTCGGGCA
>JAIUML010000003.1 GCA_022565595.1 Saccharospirillum sp.
ACCTCCGTTTGAAGGGAATTTGCAGCCTTGACGAGGCGTTGCATCCCGGCCACGGGCGAAACCCTGACGAGAATACACATTTTTCTGAGCCATTTCGGGCCGAAGGTCCGAGCCGATACCAGCCCAGGCCGGACCCCGGCGCCCGCATTTCATTCGGACTCTTTCCTGGCAACGCGAACGGTCAAGCCTTCTGCCCGTAAACCTTCGATGCAAGAAACTTCCGTCTTGCTGTCCGTAATGAGGCAATCGAAATCCGAAAGCGCAGCGAAACGATGCAGCGCCCTTTGCTGAAACTTGCTATGGTCTGCCAGCAGAACCTTGCGAGTTGCCGCCTTTAACATCGACAACTTGGTTTCGACAATGATCGGTGACTGGTGAAAGGCCACCCCACCAATGATGGCAGAAATGGAAACAAACACCGTATCAACCCTGACATTTTCGAGCTCGTTAATGGTCGAGTGCCCCAGGAATGCGTTACACCAGTTATAATACTCGCCGCCCAGTCCGATCAATTTGATTTCATCCATGTCGCGCACGGCATTCATCACATTAATGGAGTTGGTCACAATCGTTAATGGCGCTTTTTGCTGCAAGAGCGGTACGAGCTGCATAACCGTAGTTGAATCATCCAGCAGAACCGTTGACCCAGTTTCCAAGTATTCCAGTGCTGTTCTAGCAATCTGCTTCTTTTCCCGGGTATGCAAACCCACACGGTACGCATCACTAGATTCCGACAAACTGGTCGGCATGACAGTGGCTACGCCCCTGTCTTTACGCAACAGACCACGGCGTGACAACTCATCGAGATCACGATGCACGGTCATCAGGCTGGTGTCAAACTGCTCTGCCAGATCTTCGATACGGATACTACCGGACGCAATTACAGCCTCCACCATTTTCTGCCGTCGCTCCAACTGACGGGCTTGACGGGTATCGTTAGAGGCGGTTTCGGAAATGAATTGCTCGAGAGGCGTGTTCGCTGGACTGTTCACTTAATCTGACCACCAGGTTTTAATGCAGTTTGACGCTTTATACGGCAGTTTAGCGTTTATATTGTTGAATTCCTAATACATCAGTCAAGCCAGATATACACACTGATCCGCCAGAACACATTCTGTCGCAGGCACTTTACTATTTTCCCTCACCGCTCCAGGTAGACATCCAAGCGCTCCAAAGCTGTATTACACGCTAAGCTGCTCGGTTTACTCGAGAACGAAAGGTGCGACATAGCGATCGACATTATCCGGAGTGATCAGCAAGCAGGCGATGAGTTACTTCTCCTGGTCAACTCCAGTTTTACCCGCACGGATAGAGCGATCTGCCTGGTGTACAGCCTCTTCTGCAAAAATAGCCACTGGCTGAAGTACGGTGAAAGCCATCTCTCCGGCACGGATGGCTTCAATGGCATCTGGATTACCGAAAAAGCCACCAACTACAACCCCGTCAAGACGCCCGGCTTATTTAAGCGCTGCGATCGCACCTGATGCCATTTCATCATTACCGGAGATCACACCATTGATCACAGGGTTAGCCTGCATCATATTTTGTATGCGGTTGTTGCCTTGGGTACGGTCCCGGTTGGCAACCTCAGAACCACCTGAGCCAAGCCCGGATACTGGTCAATCACCGTACGGTAACCACTGGAGCGTGTCGCCGTATTGTTGTCGGAAGGGTCACCAAACAACTCAACATAGCAGCCATCACCGTTCATTAACTCAGCCCAGTAAGCCGCTCCGAGAGCTGCACCTTGCGCATTGTTAGAC
This sequence comes from Saccharospirillum sp., assembly GCA_022565595.1. Classification (GTDB taxonomy): domain Bacteria; phylum Pseudomonadota; class Gammaproteobacteria; order Pseudomonadales; family Natronospirillaceae; genus Saccharospirillum. Next base: position 1,764 of record JAIUML010000003.1, read on the forward strand.
ATCACCTGTGCCCGGGCCAGACCAAAGCGCTGACGAGGAAAATGGGACTCCCTGCGTTTATTACACCCACCCTCAAGCTATTTTTTAACCCTTTCCATTTGGCATGGACCTTCAAAATGGATCATTTTATCTTCTTTTGTTCATATGAACAGTGAAAGTATGGCAAATAAGGCCTTGAAAGCCCAGAAATAGCGGCTCGAATAAATGGAAGCGAATCAGAAGTTTTAGGGGAATTTGCTCGAGTGGCATGAGAGATTAAGGCAGAGCTTACTTATTACAGGAAGACTTCTTCCCCCTCCTTCTTGAGTCTCACCTTCAGTCCAGTAGAGGCTTGAAAAGTCAGATATTCAGTAAAATAGGCGCTATAAGCATCACTCATTGAAGCTCATATCAACCATATTTCGATGTTTTTCAGCATGGTTCATAATACCCAATCAGTTTTCATCCAATGTTGTCGCACTGAATTTTTGGACTAAAGGTTCTTATGAATCATTCGAACTAAATTATTGACGCGGCTTGTTTCTGTGCTTATCATTTGATCTGCCGCCAATCATATGAACACACCCTTAATACACTTACGAAGCGGGTCCAACTGGATGTTCATTGTCGGCTAACCATGCCTTAGGCATGCAATGGACCGCCTCCAATGGAGAACAAGCATGAAAATAAATAAGAAATTGTTTCCCGTCAGCCTCCCAACTGCCGCGTTGATCGCATCCGCTTTACTGTTCGGTATCAGTGGACAGGCGCTGGCCAACTGCGAACGCGGTGCGCTGGATGTAATGTATTGTGACGAGAATGGTGACATGGTTGCCGATTTACCAACCGATGAGTCTCAGTGGGTAGATCCGAATACATTGATTTTTGCTTATACTCCGGTTGAAGATCCGGCAATTTATTCAGACATATGGCAGCCATTCATTGACCACCTGTCTGACGTGACGGGTCGGGATGTACGATTCTTTGCTGTGCAGTCGAACTCGGCGCAGGTAGAAGCTATGCGTAGCGGACGTCTGCACATTGCCGGTTTCTCTACGGGCCCGACGCCGTTTGCGGTTAATCTGGCCGGTGCAGTGCCGTTTGCGCTGATGGGCTCTGACGATGGTCAGTTTGGCTATACCTTACAAGTGTTTTCGCGGGCAGACTCAGATATCTATGAAATGAAAGATTTGATTGGTCGTAAGGTAGCACATACTAGCCCTACCTCTAATTCAGGGCATATGGCACCACAAGTCCTTTTCCCAGAATTGGGTGTAGTGCCGGGCGAAGACTATGAGATCGCTTTTTCTGGCAGTAATGACCAGTCCCTGCTGGGCCTTTTGGCAGGTGATTATGATGTGTCTCTAAATGCCTCTGAAGTAGTTGAACGCATGGCGGCACGTGGACTGTATGACCCTAATGATGTTCGTCTGGTCTGGGAGTCCAGCGACTTCCCGACAACCTCCTATAACCATGCTCACAATCTGCATCCCGATTTAGTAGAGAAAATTAAGGAAGCATTTTTTAGCTTTGAATTTGCGGGCACAGAGTTAGGCGAAGAATTTGAGGGGGTCGACAAATTCATACCTATTAACTATAAGGATGCTTGGGCAATAATTAGAGGAATTCAGGAAGCGAACGGCATTCAATACACTCGCGATAACCTTTAATAAAAACTGATACCTCCACCTGCCGGTGGAGGTATCGTTGGGAGTGATTCATATGTTAGAGATTTCTAACCTCGTCAAGCGATACGGGCACAACGAACCTGTTCTGGAAGGACTGGACCTGACTGTTGATGGCAGTAGTGTGGTGGCTATCGTCGGTGCCTCCGGTGCGGGCAAAAGCACCATGTTGCGCTGCATCAATCGGCTGGTTGAGCCGACGTCTGGATCTATCAAGTTGAATGGCAGTGAACTGGTCAACCTCCGGGGCAGTGCGCTTAGGCATGCACGGCGCCGTATCGGCATGGTGTTTCAGGGGTTCAATCTGATTGATCGTCTGACAGTGATGGAAAATGTCTTGTCGGGTCGTCTTGGTTACGTTTCCTTTTATCAGGCCCTGACACGGCGTTACCCGCAGAATGATATTGATCGGGCTTTTCAACTGATGGATCGTGTAGGCATCGGTCATTACGCTGACAAACGGGCTGATCAGCTATCAGGCGGTGAGCGTCAGCGTGTGGCGGTGGTGCGTGCTTTGATGCAGGAACCAGAAATCTTGCTGGCAGATGAACCGACAGCATCGCTTGACCCGAAAACGTCCCAGCAGATCATGAGCCTGTTACAGACCCTGGCCAGTGAAATGTCACTACCAGTGCTTATCAATATACACAACGTAACCCAGGCCCGCATGTACACCGACCGTATTGTCGGGATGCGTCATGGCCAGATGATTTTTGACGGAGTGCCCAAGGAGTTTAACCAGAACGCACTCGACGCCATTTACGGGGGTATCGAGTCACCGGAAGAAGATGGTGACAACACAGCCGATAAAGATTCAGCGACCCAACAGGGGGGGGTAGTGGCATGACCGACTTCAGAACTGCCTCTGGCGCTCTGCCAGGCAGGGTCTGGAAGAAGCCGCCTTTTATAGCCAACCCCTGGATTCGCTATGGCTTGTTCGCAGTTACCCTGATTTACCTGTACTGGGCCTTTTCAACTCTGCCGTTCAACTGGACTCGCATCTCCGAAGGCTTGCCACGTGCAGCACGTATTTTTAGTGGTGGGTTTCCACCAAGTTTTGAACGGGCAAGTTTGATGTGGACGGGTTTCAAGGAAAGCTTTCAGATTGCATTTCTGGCCACTTTGCTGGGCGTGATGCTGTCTGTGCCGATCGCCGTGATGGCGGCAAAAAATGTCGCACCATTGCCAATCTATCTGCTCGGCCGTAGCTTGATCATCATTTCGCGCAGTTTCCACCCCGTGATTGTAGCGATCCTGTTTGTCGCTGCAGTGGGGTTCGGTCCTTTGGCGGGCATTCTGACGTTAACCCTATACTCCGTCGGTTTTGTCGGCAAAATGCTGGCCGAGGAAGTCGAAGAGATCGACTGGGGCCAGGTTGAAGCCATGCGATCGGTGGGTGCCGGTTACCTTAAAGTGCTGATTTATGCAGTGTTTCCCCAAATTCTGCCACGTCAGATCGGGCTGTCGATGTACCAGCTTGACAGTAATCTGAGAGCATCAGCCGTGGTGGGTATTGTCGGCGCCGGTGGTATTGGCGGAACCCTGATGAATGCCTTTGGACGTTACGATTACGATTTCGCCTTTGCCATTCTGTTACTGATCATAGGCATCATTCTGGTCAGTGAAGGAATCAGCGGGTGGGTGAGGAAAAAGATATGGTAGATCATGCCGCAAAACTGACTGATAGAGTATGGTCCCGATATGACCGCAAGGAACAGTGGGCGCGTTATGCCATCTATTTGGTGACCCTGTTTGCCATTGTCTGGGCGGTTCGGGACATTGATATTTTTTGGCCTTGGGTGTGGGATGCTCCCAACCAGATCCAGAATCTGGGTGCACGCATGTGGCCACCCGAAATCAGTGCGTGGCAAGCGATTCTCAATGCGATGCTCGAAACCGTGCACATTGCCACGTTGTCGTCCATGCTGACCATCTTTATCGCGTTGCCGGTGTCCTACATTGCTGCGCAGAACACTACGCCCAACAAGGCTATGTTGTGGCTGGGCCGTTTTATCTTGGTCTCCAGTCGCTCGGTAAACACTATCATCTGGGCACTGTTGTTCGTCGCAATATTCGGCCCTGGGGTATTGGCCGGTATTCTGGCTGTAATGTTCCGGTCCATCGGATTCGTCGGCAAGCTGATGGGTGAGGCTATAGAAGAAATTGACCGTCGTCCTGTGGAAGCCATGGAAGCAACAGGTGCCAGCAAGATGAAAATTGTCCTGTACGCCATTGTGCCTCAGGTAATGCCGGCATTTTTTGCCATCATCATTCTGCGCTGGGACGTCAATATCCGCGAATCGACCGTGCTCGGTCTGGTGGGTGCCGGTGGTATCGGCATGATGCTTCAGGGGTCCATTGACATGTTTGCCTGGCAAACTGTTGCCACCATACTGCTCGCCATACTCGTACTTGTGATTCTGGGCGAAGCGGTGACCAGTGTATTACGGAAAAAAGTCATATGACATAAATAATAACTATTTATTGTAATGATCAATTTGGGTTTGCCAAGTGTTCAGGAACAAGGCGGATTCTTGAAGGCTTATCTAAACCCGTCAAGCGAGTCCATCGCAGTGGCTGGATGCCTGGCAAAGCCTCACAGGGATAGTCCAAAGACCCCTTGTCTGCGTTGCCTTACTTGGTGAGGGCTACCGACATTACGAAGAAAGCCGCTTTGCCAATGACACTTTTGGTCAATCGCAGAGTCGAGTGCTGAATTATTAAGAGGCTCCTTAGGTTACTATAGGAAGGTTAATTAATGAAAATACTAACAGACATTCATATGCATACTGTTGCTAGTAATCATGCATATAGCACAGTTCATGACTACTGGAGTTTTTCTATCGATAGAGGATTGCAATTATTTGGCTTATCAGACCATGCCCCTGACATGCCGGATGGTGCCCACGCATGGCATTTTGGAAACAGAAAAGTCCTTCCCAGGATATACAAGAATGTTGCGATGCTTCGAGGTATAGAAGCAAATATACAGCCACCTGGTGGTGGTATTGACATACCCCATAATATGCTCCCCTACTTAGACTATGTTATTGCAAGTCTTCATGAACCAGTATTTCCACCCAGTAGCGACCGAAAGGCCAATACTACTGCAGTAATAAATACTATAAGTTCAGGGAAGTGCCAGGTTCTTGGTCATTTAGGAAACCCAAATTATCCTATTTTCTATGAAGAGGTTGTGCGAGCAGCAAAGGATAATAACGTAGTAATTGAAATAAATAATAGCTCATTTACTCACTCGAGACCTGGGAGCAAACCGAACTGCGTGAAGTTGATGGAACTTACAGAAAAATTAAACTGGAAGGTATCCTTTAGCAGTGATTCACACAGCGCTTTTACTGTAGGCGAGTTTGCTACCTCTATTGAAGTCGCAAAATCAATAGGCTTCCCAGAGTCTAAGATCGTAAATGCTACCGCAAAACGATTCCTGTCTTTTTTAGCTGAGCATGGTAAGCCAGTTGCAAGTGAGCTTAATGAATGGTCAAAACAATTTTCTGAGTAGTTGACCCTATAAAGAATCCGATTTAGCCGGTGGTCTGATAGAGCTCTTCTTCAAACACTTATTTCTTAGCTACAGAAATTTTACAGGGAACGAAACCATAAAGACTTAAACGATCATGGCACTTAGCGCGGCGTCTTTCTTCCGGGTGGTTATCGATATCATCTTCAGCCGCGTTAAGCTTGTTTAATCAGTGAAAACTATTGGCTAGGACAGCCGTTCATTACTAGACGTTCTTTTGAGCAATACTCCTGCGTGACAACCTGATACCTCATAAATTATATTCTAGATAATCATGACAAAGCGAAGAACCCAGACAAAATAGCAAGCTCTCGGGTATCAAAAAAAGCAATCCGGCCTGCTCATTCTTCTGTTCTGCTCCGAGCAGACAATCAGCTCTGCTAATTTCTAATAACCACACTTAATGAACAGAACGATAAATACATTAGAGACTGATCAAAGCATTCTTGCATTAAATTTATAAGTAAAATAATTTTTTGACTTTCCAAAATTCTGCCGTTGTATGCTGAGTAAAGTAGTAGTAAGTGTGGTCAGTGACTAGGTTTTGTCGTCAAATCAGCAAGTTCCAGGATGGTCAGAGCATTAGTTGTACTGGTTGCCAATGTATCAATAACTCCTGTACGTAGTGCACCAAGAATTCCTGAGACCTTTGTGTTTTCACTGGCTATAGCAATCACATCAGGAATTCTCTTCAAATCATTAATATCCAGTCCGATCACTCTACCCCGCATGGCCGGCTGAGTCTCCTCGCCACGAATGTCAATGAAATCATAGCCCATGATATCTCCCACTGTCCCGGCGAGTCTAGCCTCTGCGATCTCTTGGGGAGAAAACCATCCCATGCGTACCATGTTGCTGTCTTCGCTCATGTCACCCACACCTACGAGCGCCAGATCTGCCCGACGCGCACGGTCGAGAGTCTGCTTTACGGTAGAATTCTTTTGCAATGCTTCCCTAACTGCCGGATCCTGAACAAGGGCGGGTGCATAAAGGGTTTCACTTTCACCACCAAATTTTGCGGCCAGCCTCCGGCAAATGTGATCCGGATTCATATACTCACCTGCTTTTAAAGAGCCACCAATTGCCGAAACGAACGCAGCAGAACAAGTGGATTGAGTGAATACATTATTGGCTATAGAACCAACATTTCTACCCATACCGACCGCCACGATAGTGTTGTCCTCGAGGCGGCGAGTGAGATAGTCTGCGACCAGTGCCGCTACTGCACTGCGTTGACGGGTGGCATCGGAAAAATCTGGAGCGACCAAAGCCCGCTTTATACCAAATTTTTCAACCAAGCTCGACTCCAGGTTAGCACTGACACCCGGATGGTGCCGGACCCTGACATCGACGATACCCACTGTTTGTGCTTTTTTGAGTAGCCGACCCACCTTGACTCGTGAAATATGGAGTTTCCTAGATATATTCTCCTGTGTTTCTCCTTCAACGTAATAAAGGCTGGCAATTTCAGTCAGTAATGCTATTTCCGAGTCCGCTAATAGTTCGCTCATCTTTTCAAGCCTGTTTAGGGAATGACACATTATACCGGTTCACAACACTGGTTCAAAAGCCTCCGGTCATGCGTTTCGATACACCACCTAGTTACAAAGTGAGTTTTCTCCGGCTGCTTTAAAGCTTGTCAGCTCCTACTATAACATATATAGTCGAATTTTCAGGTATAGCACTGCTGAAGAAAGACTTATACCCCTCGACACATTGAAACAATAAATATACCACATAGCCGAGTACAAAGATGGTATGCCTACTTTCAACAACAAAATGTAGGGGTAGATACGGGCAATTGCCTATCCTCTAGAGAAGACGAATTCGCCCACTATTCTGCAGACATGAGCAAGCACTTAAAGCTACGCTGGGGCAAAATATCTGTAGAGTTTGGTTGAGGTGATTTTCAAAGAGATCCCGAATATTCCCATGAATCTTCATCCGAACCATGGACGAGAGTCGCGAATTGTAGCTGCTCCATCCAGGCAAAATTGAGCTCCAAATTAATCGATCACTTTCTGAAGGGTAAGGACAATACACAGCCAAACCAAAAACACAGTGTTACAGCAATATCTAAAGCAGTCATTTACTCTCATTCCTTTGGAATTTCTTTTGATGGATAGCCGGGTTGCCTCGCTTTTCTTGAGCAAGCACAATTGAGAGTGCTTACAGAGGAACTGCCGAGAAACGTTGATTAAACCAACAGTCTTTCGAAGCAGCAACTAGCACTGCTGCGCCTACAACGGCCATAGGAACCAGTCATAGCGTATATAATCCCCCCAAAAGCTACTTACGCAGAAACGCTTACCACGATCTGCACTCTGTAATTTCCATAAGCCTCTTCAATAATTAGAGGGTGTAGCAAGTCTAGTCATCATTTCCAACTAAACTGAATGAATTAACTAAACGGCGGTGATACGCCTGAAACTTATGAGTTTCGGTTGGTAATATTACAGAGGATATCAGGCTCGAGATTCTTAAAGCCAACGTAAACACACAAACCTCCGACTAGCTGAAAACGGAGCTTTCATAAATTACCTTAGTGGAAAATAGGGGCAGCTTGTTCCGCACGAATATTTGACCCAGAACATTAGCTTCATGCAGGCAGTCTGCGGGGAAAGATTCGAAGAATTCTTTTGTGCCGGGCAAAGCTGTATCCACCATCCTAATATTTTAGGCTACAATCGCTTCGGTTTTTCTCTATAAAGTAATACAACATTCGCCTGCCTTTCACACCCTACTTAGTAGGCTTGAACTCTGGTAATTTCCAAACGTCCAAAGGAGTCGGGGATGAAATTGCTGCTGTCTGCCGTACCTTGATCAGTATGACGAAGCACTGTGTACTCAGTGCGATCGCCAGCACCCGCGCCATAACCGCTACCGGCAGATCTATCATCTTGATAGGCTTGTGATGAATTGCACCCCTACTTAAATGACTCATGTGATCACCTTTAACTTTATTGTTGCCGATTTGTCGATGCCCGGCACGAAGACCTGCGCCAGGCTTGAGCAGATGTGCCACCCTTTCCAGCCCTGACTCCAATAAAGCGAATAACACAATGTTATTTTAATGTTATTTGTGATCTAAATAATGATTGGTTAGCTCTCGCATTCCAACAATGCAGACTGTAAAGCGTCTATATAACACTCGATAAAGCCTATTAAAATCCTGTTTATCTGTTTTTAGAACCACAAGTCAACCTCTTCTTTATTGTTACATTTGACTTTATATATCACAACTGAAATAATTTTCGCTAGTTGCTATTAATTACAGAGCCCAAAAATGACAAAAACAGGTCTGAGTTCAATCGATCACGATCACGCTATCCGAGCCGCTTGGCTTCACTTCATCGCCGGCCGCACTCAATCGGAAGTGGCCGATGAGCTGGGCATCTCGAGGGCTAAAGCACACCGCCTGATCGCAGCAGCCATGAAATCCGGTTATGTGAAAATCAGCATTTCGGGGAATGTTGCTGAGTGTGTGGCCCTGGAGCAGCGGCTTTGTGAGCGTTTCAAGCTGAGCTATTGCAAGCTGGTACCCGACTTGAAAGAGGAGGGATCTCCGTTTTTGGCACTCGGTGTCGGTGGCGCGATGTACCTGCAGGCATTACTTGAACAAAAGTCAGCGAAACTGATTGGTATTGGCCATGGACGCACCCTGATGGCAGCTGTCAAGGCCATGCCTCCGGTGAACGTGGATGACGTTCAGTTCATCTCCCTTCTGGGTGGCCTAACACAGCGCTTTATGGCAAACCCACATGATGTCGTTCACCGTTTGGCCGAGCAGTTAAATGCGGAGGCCTATGTTCTTCCTGTTCCCTTTCTGGCTAATTCCGAGCGAGACAGAGATGTATTGCTGGCGCAACAGGGGGTTGCCGAAGTGTTCGAGTTAATCAAGCAGGCTGATGTATCACTGGTTGGTATAGGCAGCGTTAACGAAGACGCCCAATTAATCCGCTCCCGACTGCTAAGTCAGGAAGAATTGATCAACGTTAAGGCATCCGGTGCCATCGGTGAGTTGTTGGGTCATTTCTACGACCGGTCCGGCAGACTTATCGAAACACCCTTCTCCCGAAGAATAGTGGCACCCAGCATTGAGTCGCTGAAGACGCGCAACATTATTGCCATCGCTGGCGGTGCAGAAAAGGTCGATGCCATGGGTGCTGTTCTCAACGCAAGAGTGCTGAATGGACTGATTACCGATGAGCTTTCAGCTTCAGCGTTGCTGGGTGGCTAAGCGGCTAAACGTCGTCATCACGACCTACCAACTTTTCCATACGTGTATCAGAGGTAACAGAGAATGGGGCGGGAGAAAGAACTTTTAATCGGCATCGATGCAGGCACATCGGTCATCAAAGCAATCGCTTTCACCCTTTCCGGGTCTCAAGTTGGCTGCGCGTCCATACCCAACCAATACCAATCCGGGCGCGACGGCTCAGCCACTCAATCAATGGAAAAAACCTGGGCGGATTGTGTGACCGCAATCAAGACGCTTGGCCAGGAAATTCCCGATCTCCATCAGCGAGCAGTCGGCATTGCAGTAACCGGACAAGGCGATGGTACCTGGTTGGTCAACAAGAACAATCAGCCCGTTGGTGACGCCTGGATCTGGCTGGATGCGCGGGCCGCGAATACCGTAGAACAGCTCAAGCAGCAACCCGCCGATGCAGAACGCTTCCACAAAACGGGAACGGGATTGAACACCTGCCAACAGGGTGCGCAGTTGGCACACATAAACACCCATCACCCGGAATTGTTGCGCGGTTCTGACGTTGCTCTGCATTGCAAAGACTGGCTCTATCTGTGCCTGACCGGTGTTCGCGCAACCGACCCATCCGAAGCCAGCTTTACCTTTGGTGATTTTCGGACTCGTAGTTACAGTGAAACAGTCATTTCTGCTCTCGGGCTGGCCAATCACCGCCGGTTGCTCCCGGACATCATCGACGGCAGCGAACAAACCCACGCACTGAGCACCGAAGCCGCCTTACAAGTCAATCTGCCAGCAGGATTGCCGGTGTCCCTGGGTTATGTCGACATGGTACTGACGGGTCTGGGTGCCGGTGTTTACACCGGCGATACCGATACGGCCTGCTCCATTATAGGGTCAACCGGGGTCCATATGCGGCCCAATTCAGCCGAACAGGTTGTGCTGAACCAGGACCGTACCGGCTATGTCATGACGCTGCCCATTCCCGGCCTGGTCACTCAAATGCAATCCAATATGGCGTCAACGCTGAATCTGGATTGGCTGCTCAATTTGATCTCTCAGTTGTGTGGAGAGTTTGGCCACACCTTGCGGCCGGAAACCATGATACAACAGCTGGACCGGTGGTTGGCCGACACAGCGGCCGGGCAACTGATTTACCACCCCTTTATTTCCGAGGCCGGAGAGCGGGGGCCCTTTATCAATGCTCAGGCCCGGGCCAGTTTCATTGGCCTGGCAGCCCACCACAGCTTCCCCGATATGGTGCGCGCCATAGTTGACGGCTTGGCCATGGCGACGCTGGACTGCTATCGCACCATTGGCCCCATGCCACGGGAGATACGGATGAGCGGCGGCGCAGCAAGGTCGGCAGGCTTTCGCGCTGCGATCGCATCGGCGCTGGGTGCGCCGGTTCGGGTTTCCAGTCGGGAAGAAACGGGTGCCGCCGGTGCTGCCATGATGTCTGCCGTTGCCATTGGTGCCTATTCCTCCATGGAGGACTGTGTGGCGGAATGGGTAACCCCCCTGCTGCAGGAAAGCACGCCACCCGAGGCCCAGTTGGAGAAAGCCTACGCCGGGCTGTTTGATCGTTACATCACCTCTCGCGAAGCTTTGGTACCAACCTGGTCCAAATTACCCAAGGCGTCGCCTCAATAGCCAGGAGCCACCCGGGCTGATGCCCGGGAACATAAGGCAAGGCCATGCATACAGGAGACAAGAATGAAAACTGAAGACGCGGTGGATCTGTTGGTAATCGGTGGCGGAGTAAACGGCGCGGGCATTGCCCGTGACGCCGCCGGGCGAGGTTTGAGTGTGTTGCTGTGCGAAAAGGACGACCTCGCAGAGGGTACGTCGTCGCGTAGTGGCAAGCTGGTACATGGAGGGCTTCGCTACCTTGAGTATTACGAGTTTCGACTGGTGCGAGAATCCTTGATTGAACGTGAAGTATTGCTGAATGCGGCCAGCCACATCATTTGGCCCATGCGCTTTGTGTTGCCACACAGCCCCGACGACCGCCCAGCCTGGCTGGTAAGATTAGGCTTGTTTCTTTACGATCACCTGGGTGGACGCAAAAAATTACCGGGCACCAAAACCCTGGATCTAAGACGCGACCCTGAAGGCGCCCCCATACTGGATAAGTACCATCGCGGGTTCGAGTATTCGGATTGCTGGGTCGATGACGCACGCCTGGTCATTCTCAATGCCGTCGGTGCGCGAGCCAAGGGCGCTGAAATCTTGACACGGACCGAGTGCATTCGCGCTGAACGAAAGGAGGGAGCCTGGACGGTTGTATTAAAGGATACCGTTACGGGCCAGGAAAGAACCGTCCGTGCGCGCGCGATTTGCAATGCGGCCGGCCCCTGGGTCAATGCCATGATTGGCAATATGAACCAGGTGGAGCAGCGCAGAAACGTGCGCCTGGTCAAGGGCAGCCATATCATCGTTCCCAAGTTCTGGGAGGGCCAACAAGCCTATCTGGTACAGAATCACGACAAGCGCGTTATTTTTATCAATCCCTACGAGGGTAACAAGGCCTTGATCGGGACTACCGATATTCCCTACGACGGACGTCCGGAGTCGGTTACTGCTGACGAGTCCGAAATCGAGTATCTGCTGGCGGCCGTCAACCGATACTTCAAGGAAAAGTTGCGCCGCGCGGATGTGCTGGAAACCTTTTCTGGCGTTCGGGCTCTCTTTGATGACGGCAAAGGCAACCCATCGGCGGTTACTCGCGACTACGAGTTGGACCTCGACAACACCAACCAGATACCCCTGCTCAATGTCTACGGTGGCAAAATCACCACCTATCGGAAACTCGCGGAACATGCTGTTCAAAAATTGGCACATTATTATCCAACGATGTCCGGCGACTGGACCCATAAGGAACCGCTTCCGGGAGGCGACATCCCCAACGCCGATTTTATTGCCTTTATGGAGTCTCTACGTGATCAATACCCCTGGATGCCGCGAGCACTGCTCACCCACTATGCCCGGCTTTATGGCACTCAAACGCATCAGGTGCTTGGCGAAGCCCGCTCCCTGTCTGATCTGGGCCCGTCGTTCGGCCCTCTCCTTTATGCCGCCGAAGCGAAATACCTGCATCAGCATGAATGGGCACAAAACGCCGAAGATGTTCTGAAACGGCGCACAAAACACGGCTTGCAACTGAGCGCCGAGCAAAAACAAACCTTTGCCGACTGGTTCAAACAAGACTGTGCCTGATTGAACGCTGACTTTGGGAGTATCGAAATGTCATTAACATTGGGACTGAATACCAACCCCCTGGTGAACCGCTTTGCCGAACCTGCAGAGCTGATTGAAACCATCGCAAAAGACATCCGCATTCGTGACGTTCAATTAACGCATGAATTCATCAATCCATCCTGGCCTGCTCCGGTCGTGCGCCGTCTGACACGAAACTTTAGTGCAGCGTTGAAGCGCACGGGTGTGCGCGTCACATCCGGTATGACCGGCCCTTATGGTCGTCTGAATCACTTCGGTCATCCGGACCGTGACGTTCGGCGCTATTACGTCGACTGGTTCAAAACCTTTGCTGATTCTATTGCTGAAATGGGTGGTAAGGCGATCGGGACACAGTTTGCCATTTTCACCTACACAGATTACGACGATGAAGTACGCCGTGAAGCCTTGATAGATACAGCCATTGATTGCTGGGCAGAGGTTGCCGAACATGCCAGGGCGGCGGGTTTGTCCTACCTGTTCTGGGAGCCCATGTCGGTTGGCCGGGAGTTTGGCCATACGCTGGAAGCCTGCCTTGCGTTGCAGGAACGTTTGTCCAGTGCGCAGATGGCGCTACCGATGTGGGCCATGGTCGATATCGATCATGGTGATGTCAGTTCATCCAACCCGGACGATACCGATCCCTATGCCTGGGCGACCGCTGCGCCCAGCATATCGCCCATCATTCACATCAAACAAAGCAGCATGAAGAAGACCGGCCATAAGCCTTTTACCGCCGAACACAATCAGGATGGGCTTATTCAGCCCGAGAAACTGCTCCATGCCTTGTCGGAGGGCGGCGCCAAAGACAATGAGATCTGCCTGGAATTGTCATTCAAGGAACGCGAGCCACAGGATAGAACGGTCGTTGCGGACATCGCCGAGAGCGTGGCTTTCTGGGCACCCCACATCAATACCGGTGCGAGTGATCTGAACCTCTGATCCAACAGTGCTGGCACGGATGCCAGCCTGCAAACGGATACCACTGCCTCCATTAGCACCGACAGCCGAAACATCACCTGGCTGAGGATCCCAATGGCATGGCGAGCAATCACTTGGATTTGGCAAGCCCCAAAGCACCCGAACCGGCGTAACGGGATACCATTTTTTCCATGGGAATAGGCTTTATCTGGCTGGCATGCCCGGCTGAACCAAAGGCTTCGAAGCGTGCTTCACAAACAGACTGCATCGCCTCGATGCTAACGGCCAAATATTTTCTCGGATCGAATTCAGCCGGGTTTTCCATCAAGAACTGGCGGATCGCACTGGTCGCTGCCAGTCTCAAGTCGGTATCTACATTGACTTTCCTGACACCGTGCCGGATGCCCTGGACAATGTCCTCAACCGGAACGCCATAGGTTTCTGGAATGGCACCGCCAAATTCGTTGATGACCTCAATCAAGTCCATCGGTACCGAGGAAGACCCGTGCATGACCAAATGAGTATTTGGCAGGCGCTGGTGAATCTCCTGAATTCGGTTGATTGCCAGAGTTTCTCCGGTTGGTGGTTTCGAGAATTTGTAGGCCCCATGGCTGGTGCCAATGGCAACCGCCAACGCATCCACTCCGGTTTCGCGAACAAAGGAAACCGCCTCATCAACATCGGTCAACAGGGCGTTGTGGTCACCACCGGGATGCTCAAGCGACCCCAGACAGCCAAGTTCACCTTCGACGGAAACACCGCAAGCGTGCGCCAACCTGGCCGCTTCCGCAGTGACCCGGACGTTGTAATCGTAATCCGCGTGGGTTTTGCCATCTTCCTGCAGGGATCCATCCATCATGACCGAGCTAAAACCCGATTGAATCGAACGTGCGCATACTGCGACGCTGGTACCGTGGTCCTGATGCAAGCAGACGGGGATTTCGGGAAACTCTTCGCATGCCGCTTCTGTCATGCGTTGCAGGAAACGCGGCCCGGCATATTTACGGGCACCCGCTGAGGCCTGCAATATGACCGGCGAGTTCATTTTTTGCGCAGCATTCATGATGGCGCGTATTTGCTCCAGGTTATTGATGTTGAATGCCGGCATGCCAAAGTCGTGTTCAGCCGCATAATCCAGTAGTTGTCGCAACGTTATCAGTGCCATAAGTACCCCCTCTCTTGTTATGTATCATATGTTCATGTAGTGATCATATGATACTTTACGCTTCTACGCCGCTATTCGCAAGAATTGTCCAATGGAAGTGGGCGTTTAGCAGGGTGGTTGCCGACTGAAGTTTTTGAAGGTATCAAGCCTTCATGTATGATGAGCAGGTTTTTTCAGAAGGATTGGTTGGATGAATGCAGTGCTTGGTGACCCGGAAATTGCCTTGTTAACGGAAATAGCCAGTCTTTATTATGTCGAAGGAGAGACGCAGGAAAGCATCGCCAAAAAGTTACACATTTCCCGCATCAAGGTTGGCAGGCTACTCAAAAAAGCCCACGCGGAGGGTATTGTGGATGTTCGCGTCCGGCATCATCCCTCGGTCAGCGCCGACCTTGAATCAAAGCTTGTCCGCAAGTTTGGTATCCAGCGAGCCCTGATTGCGCCCAACTATGCCAATGCAGAACGTCAACGCCATGCCGTTGCCGGCCTGGTCGCCGACTATCTTACCCGCCGACTCGAAGACAACACCGTGGTCGCCGTTGGCATGGGCCGCAACGTGGGTGCCGTCGCCGATAATGTTTTTACCCAGGTGACTCGCACAGCGGCCTTTGTCTCTGCAATCGGAGGCTCGCTGAAGGCCGGTGAATATATGAACCCGGACCATATCTGCCGACGCCTGGCCGCCAAGTTTGGCGGCGAAAGCGAAACACTCTATGCACCCGCCCTGGTTCAGGACCCGGCGGTTCGGCAAGCCCTGCAGGAAAACCCCACGGTCAAACAAACCCTCGATCGTGCCCGCAGGGCGGATTTGGCGCTGGTCGGGGTGGGTGACATGAGTGAAGACAGCAATATGGTTCGTATGGGCTGGTTTTCACCACAGGAAATCGCTGAAGCACGGTTGGCCGGCACCGTCGGTGACATCATGGGGTATGACTTTATCAACATTAAGGGCATTGAAACCCAGCCGGTTATGCGCGGTCGTGTCATTGGTCTGGATATCCACGACCTGCGCAGAATTCCGGATGTCATCGCGATCGCCAGCGAAAACACCAAGGTGTCTGGCATACTGGGCGCCTTGCGAACTGGCGTCATCGACACCCTGGCCACCAGCACCAACAACGCCTTGACGGTGCTCGAGTTGGCCGGATAAGGCACCGGCCAGGCCGCTTCCACCACCCAGCTTCCAAACACCTCAGTCAACTGGCGCCGCCAGACGATCAAGCCTTTCTTCCCTGGTTCGACCCTTTCTCTCACTCCGCAGCACTCACCTGGCTGGCCTACCCCAGCCAGGACGTCTGCATGCGCCTTGCGTCAAAATGATCAAATGATCATTGATTAATAATATGTTCATACATATAATTCAAATGCACTATCAATGATCATATGAACAACCAGTCACTGTCTTTTGGAGGCAACCATGCACACACCTATAACCGTCGCGATTGGCTGTGATGAAGCCGCCGTAGCAATGAAGAATGAACTCAAAACTCATATGGAAGCCCAGGGTTATGACGTCGTAGACTTTGGCGTACCGGAAGGGGACACATCGCCTTACCCTGATGTGGCCTATCCTTTGGCTGTTGCCGTCAAGGAAGAGAAGGTCAATCTGGGGATTCTGTGTTGCGGTACCGGCATCGGCATGGCCATCACGGCCAACAAGGTGAAGGGAATTCGCGCAGCCCAGGCTCACGATACTTATTCGGCGGAGCGGGCACGGAAAAGCAACGATGCACAGATTTTGACCATAGGTGCACGCGTTGTGGGTCTGGAGCTTGCCAAAAACATTGTCGATGCTTTTCTGACGTCAGACTTCGACAGCGCCCGGTCGGGCTCCAAGGTGGATCGCATCAGTCACTACGACGGCCTGCGATAATTCCGCAAAATCAAAGGTAACCGCCTGGTAATCGGGCCGTCCCTGGCCAGATACCTCGGTTATCGCTTTTGCCGTTTGGCCTGAATGGCTTTGTTCAGTTTGCGCCAGCGGCGCAGGTGCGCTCCAGCCTTCAGTTTGGGGTTGCTGACCTGATCGATGGCGATGTTCACCAGGGCCATGGCACCACCCACCACGGCGATGGTGACAGCGGGCACGATCATCTCCCACCAGCCACCGGTGTAGAGCGCGGCCGCCGATTGTGCCCAATAGAGCATGGTGCCCCAGGTTACGGCTGTCGGGTCACCCAGACCCAGAAATTCCAGACCAGCGGCGTTGATCAGGGCATACATCATCACGCCAACAAAGCTGCCGGCGGCAATGGCGGTGAGGTTGGGCAGGATTTCGATCAGCAGAATACGCAACTTGCTCTCACCCATGCATTCGGCGGCAAGCACAAACTCTTTCTGGCGTATGGCCATAGTTTGAGAACGAATCACCCGCGCACCCCAGGGCCAACTGGTGATGCCGATCAACAAGGCGATCACCGGCGGACCGACCTGACCCAAAAAGGCGGCCAGTACAATCAGCAGGGGCAACTGCGGAAACACCAGCACCACGTTCATGACGAAGTTCAGCCACTGGTCAATGCGCCCACCGAAGTAGCCGGCGGTAATGCCGATCATGATGGACAGCACGGTTGCCACGGTGCCGGCAACAAAGGCGACCGTCAGAGAGGTACGGCCACCGTATAGGACCTGAGCAAAAACATCCCGCCCCTGACGGGTGGTGCCGAAGACATGCTCGGCATTGGGTGCCACATGGGGGCGCGCTACGCGCCGGTTGGGGTCGTAATCGGTCAGCATGGGAGCCAGCAGGCAGGCCAGTACCACGATGATCATGATGCCGCCGCCGATCAATGCTGGTGGGTTGGTCAGAAAAAAACCGCTGGTGCGCTTCAGGCCATTGGCACAGCGAAAGCGAAAGCTTTGCCAGGGCGATGGCGCCAGAACGGGGTTTGCAATGGGGGTCATGGAAGTCACCTGTCAGCCTTTGCGCAAGCGTGGGTCGAGCCATAGATAGGTCAGATCGGCAATGAAGTTACCGATCAGCACGAACACGACGATGATCAACAGAATGGCCTGCACCAAAGGGTAGTCACGGGCGTTGATGGCCTTGAGCAGGGTGTTACCCAACCCCGGGTAGTTGAACACGATCTCGATAAAAATTTGCCCGGCCACGGCAAAACCGAGGCCCATGGCTACCGATGTCACCACCGGCAGTACGGCGTTGCGGGAGGCGTAGCGCAGCATGATGCGGCTGCTGCTCAGGCCCTTGGCCTCGGCCATGGTGATGATGTCTTCACCGAGCACGTTGACCATGGCATTGCGCATCGTCATCACCCATTGCGCCAGGCCGGCCATGATAATGACCGTGAGCGGCAGCACTGCGTGGTAGGCGACACTCTTGATGTAGGGCCAGTTCCAGGCCGGGTCCATGGAGGGGTCGGCGGAATAGCTGAGCGGGAACCATTCCAGCTTCAGGCCAAAAAAGTAGAACACCAGCAATGCCGTGACCACAGCAGGCATGGATGACACAAAGGCGACCACTGGTGGAAAGAGCGAGGCAAACCAGGTACCGCGACGGTAGGCGACGATGGTGCCGAACACCAGCCCCAAGCCGATGGCACTGAGCACGCCGACGCCCACCAGGAACAGTGTCCAGGGAAAGGTAAAGCCGAGCACGGTGGTCACCTCGGTCGGGTACATCAGAATGGAGGGGCCCAGATCCAGGGTGAAGACACTTTTCACATACTGCAGATATTGCTCAAACAGGGTGCCTTCGGAGAAACCGTACATGGCGCGCACAGCATCTATTTGGGAAGGGTCGAGCCGGCCGGCTGCGCCAGCAAAGAGGGCATCGACCGGATCACCCGGCATCATTCTGGGTAACAGGAAATTGAACGAAATGGCGATCAGGAAGGCCACAAAATAGAACAGCAAACGGCTGGTAATGTAACGCATGGAGGACGACCTCAGGTACCGACGGTAAACAGGCAGGGGAGTGGCGGTAAGCCACTCCCGACGTTGCCTTATTGCTTCTGGTATAGGTTGTTGAACACCTGGGTGTTCTTGCCGACGGTGTAGAACACCGGGTGCACGTAGGGGTTGTCTTCATTGGGCCAACCTTCAACACGACTGGTACTGTACTGGAACCAAGTCGGGTTGGAGAACAGTGGTATAAACGGCATGTTTTCGGCAGTGAAACGTTGCAGCTCGGCCAGGGTGGCGGTCTGCTCGGCTTCATCGGTCAGGGAGCCGAAATTGCTGATCAGCGCATCGACCCGGTCCGAATGCACACCGTGGCTGGCGTGCCAGATCTGGCCAATACGACTGGTGTGGAAGTACTCATTAAAGGTCTGAATGGGGTGCGTTGAGAGCAGCGACCAGTTGATCGCCACGTCGTAATCACCTTCTTTCAGCGACTGGTCATAGACGCCCCATTCCACAGCGTTCACACCTGCCTTGATACCCACTTCTTCCAGGTACTCGGTGACCATTTGCACCGTTTGCACCCAGTCCGTCCAGCCGTTGACCACACGGATATTGAAGCTCAAGGGTGAGCCATCCGGCATCTGGCGGAAGCCATCACCGTTCTGGTCGGTGTAGCCGGCTTCATCGAGCAGTGCCATGGCGCGGTCCGGGTCGTACTGCCCCAGCCAGCCATAGTCGTCGTAAACGCTCTGGTCCATATAAGCTTCGAAGTAATGGCCAAGACCCCCGGGGAAATCGTTCACCGTCGGGTAACCATAAGCCGCCAGATCGACAATGGCTTCACGGTCGAGCGCGACTGAAAAGGCCTGGCGGAAGGCGAGGTCATCAAAGGGCGCGCGTTGAGTGTTCAGGTAGAGATGAATGGCGTCGTTGGCCGGGTACCAGTAGTGATGGTTTTCGGGGTTCGCATCGACATAGGTGCGGTCGATATCGGCAATAAAGTTGGAGCCCCAGTCGATCTCGTCACGCATCAGCGCGGGCTGTATCTGGGAGTTGTCGTTGAAGGCGCGGTAGCGCAGGCAATCCAGATAGGGCCGGCCTTCCTCGAAGTAGTGGGGGTTGCGACACAATTCCATCTGTTGCGGGCGCAGATAGCTGACTTCGGTTACCGGGCCGGAACCAACGGCGCTGGGGTTGGTGAAGGTCGCCGGGTCCGACGCCTGTTCCCAGATGTGTTTGGGCAATGGCATATAGGCGTTCAGGTCCCAGTGCACAGTGCTGTCGGCATTGGCCAGATCAAAGCGCACCTGGCGGTCGTTCACCTTGACCACGTCGGTCACCCGGCCGCTGGCCAGCACACCTGAGATGTCGTATACCGCAACTTCGCCTGCCAGTTCGAAAGTATAGAGCAGATCGTCGGCGGTCAACGGCTCACCGTCTGACCACTTCAGGCCCTCCCTCAGGGTGTAGGTGATGGAGTGCAGATCGTCCGCGTATTCGAAAGATTCGGCCAGACGGTAATGGGTACTATCCTGCAAGGCGTTGATAAAGGCCAAGGGCTCAAAAACGATGCCGGCAACGGTGTTGGCGGAATCGACATAGGGGTTGAACGATTCGGTAAAGGCGGTGGTGATGATCGGCACCGTCAGGGTACCACCGGGGGCGGGTTCGGCCAGTGCAGTCTGAGATGCCATGGCGACCGCCACGCTCAATGCTATTCGGGACAGGGTTTTCATTCGTTGACTCCATCTTGTTGTTATCAAAGGCCAGCGACTGGGCTTTGTGTGTCCACCGCACGGGTGGCTTATTGCTCAAGGATGTAAGCGCTTACATTTACGAGCTTTAAAAAAGCGCCTCAGATCATTCATTCGAAATGTAAGCGCTTCCATGGCAAACGTTATGACCATATTTACTCTGCGTCAACCGTTTTTTTAACATTCGTCCTGGTGGCGAGTCAGAGGGATGGATCAGGATGCTGCGGTGCTCTATCGGGATTTGAACCTCGGCTACCCACAACGATAGCGACGTTAATTTATATAATAGCGACAATTGAATTCAGACATCAGGGCTGTTCTGCTGCCACCGCGGTCACCTTTCAACCCGGTAACGAGCCCTGCGACTTTTTGAACGCAACCGCTTCAAAACCACCTAAAAGAACAAAAAAGTCACCTATTTGTAACAATTCACCTTTTAATACTCTTATTTTTGTCGTTTGGGCATTCAATAAAAAAACCCTGCTACAAACCTTCCTGCTCGCTCAATACATGGCTTCATAGAGCCTCCGCTGTGGTTTTGACGCTGCTGGCCAAGTCCGTTAAGGTTTTTGTATAGATAAATGGACTCCACCTACCTCCGATGGATCATTCAATGGCAAGACACAGTTTTTGGTCTGGGCTAGTAGTCATCGTCATCGCACTATTGGCCTTGAACTGGATTATTCCTGGTTACGCTGGCAGCAACCCGTTCGCCCAAATCCCACCGGATCTGGTACCTCGTCTCGCGTCCTGGCTAATGTTGATTTGCGGACTCTGCATTGTTACTGGTGCGGTTTACGACATGGTTCGTCAGCGCATTCCCTTGTTCAATTCGAACATCGATTGGCCGGCCCTGGCCTGGGCCAGTTGGCCTTTTGCTTATGTTGCTCTGGCAACCTGGGTGCTGGTCTATGTGAAGATCACCTATGTTGGCCCCTTAATTATTGCTCTGCTGCTCTATCTGCTTGGGGAACGGCGCTGGTACATCCTGGTGGGCTGTTCAATCGTGCCGGTCGCCATGCTCTATGTGCTGTCGGTTTATATGATGAGAGTGGGAGTCGTTTAATAGATGGATTTTTCAATTGTAGGATCTGCGATTGGTGAAGCGCTGACGCTGGATTCGTTTATCGGCATCGGCGGCGGTGTATTGCTGGGTTATATCATCGGGGTCATCCCCGGTTTGAGCCGCTCGGTTGCCATCGCCATTGCTATTCCGCTGACCTTTTACATGTCGCCCTATATAGCAATCTCCTTTCTGATTGGCCTGTCCAAAGGAACGGCAGCGGGCAGTGCCGTCTCGGCCATTCTGCTGAATGCGCCGGGCGAAGCTTCATCGGCGGCTACCTGCCTCGACGGTTACCCAATGGCCAAAAATGGGCGCCCCAAAACAGCGTTAAAGATTGGCCTTTTAGCGTCGGTTCTGGGTGACATTCTGGCCACCATTATTCTGATTTTTGTCGCCATACCCTTCGCCAGAGTAGCGCTTCTGTTTGGCCCTTATGAGATGGCGGCCATTCTTGCCTTTGCCCTGGTATTTATTGCTGGGCTATCCAGTGGCTCGCTGTTCAAGGGCCTGGCAGCTTGCGGCCTGGGCATTCTGCTAGGCACTGTTGGGCTCGACTCCCAAACCGGCATGCCACGGATGACCTTCGGCTATACCGAGTTGATGGATGGCTTCCCTTTGATTGCAGTAGCCATTGGTACTCTGGCTCTGTCCGAAATGTTTTTGCAGGCTGAGCGCTTGCGTACCGAACGCCATAACATGTCCGTCAAAATCAACGACAACCCGGATGATCGGTTAAGTTGGCCAGAATTCCGCCGTACCATTCCGACCATTATGCGCGGTACGGGTGTAGGAACCTTCGTTGGCGCTTTGCCGGGTCTAGGGCCTTCTGTTGCGTCTTTTATGTCTTACGGCATGGCCAAGCGAGCCTCGAAAACGCCAGAACGCTTTGGTAAAGGGGCACCCGAAGGCATCGCCGCCTCCGAGTCAGCCGATAACGCCGTTATTCCCGCAGCTCTGATACCCTTGTTTGGGCTGGGTATCCCAGGCAACGTATCCGCTGCTCTTCTGGTTGGTGCCTTTGCCATCCATGGCATTACTGTGGGCCCCCTGTTGTTGCGTGAACAACCGGAACTGCTGTACTCCATCTTCGCGGGTATGATTGTCGCGAGTATTCTCATGCTGATTCTTGGCTGGTTTGGCTTGAAGCTGTTTGCCCAGATCACCCGTGTACCGCCTCATGTGGTCATTCCCATTGTTATCTTTTTCTGCATCGCCGGCATGTTATTACAGGGTTATGGTGGTTTCGGTCTTATCATCCTGTTGGCGTTTGCCGTACTGGGTTACCTTATGAAGAAATTCGACTACTCCTTCGTCACCTTCCTGGTGGCCTTTATCATCACCCCCATGCTGGAGCTCAATCTCCGACAAAGCATCATCCTTTCACGAGGGGATCCGATGATCCTGCTCGAACGTCCCATTGCTGTGTTCTTTATAGTCTGCACTATTCTGGCGTTAATCGCGCTGGCCGTGCGAACTGTAAAGGTCCGCAAACCTGTCGCCGAAGCACCGGCCGACTGATACACCTCACTAAGAAGAAATGGAGAGTCTCATGAAAAAAACACTGATAGCCGCCGCTGCTGTGACCCTGGCTTTTGGCACCCTGGTCTCCACCAGTGCCCACGCCGATGAATGGCCAACACGCCCCTTGACCATGGTCATTGGTTTCAACCCGGGTGGTTCTACGGATATTCAGGGCCGCGTTTTGGCCAATGTGATGGAAGAGTATCTGGGCCAGCCCGTGAATGTGGTCAACCAGCCTGGAGCTGGCAGCGCTGTGGCATTTACTCGCCTGGCCAATAACCGTGACCAGGGCTACACCTTCCTCTTTGGTGGCACAACAGCGCTGACCTTTACACCCATTATCTCCGATGTGGCTTACGAGATTGACGATTTTGAATACCTGGCTGCGGTGGCAATCGGCCAAAACGCCATTGTTACTTCATCAGAACAACCCTTTAACTCATTCGATGAGATCATCGAGTATGGCAAAGAAAACCCCATGACCTATGCTCAGCAGACCGCCCTGGATGAAGCCATCATCCGCGCAATCGCTGAAGAAGAAGGCCTGGACCTGGCCATTGTCCCCACAGGCGGTGGCGGCGGTATGGCTCCTCTGGTTTTGGGTAAGGAAGTGGATTTTGCCTACTCAGGCGGGACCCACGCGCAATACACCCCTGGTGGTGAAATGATCGTTGCCGCTTTCATGAGTGCCGAGCGCAGCCCTTTCTACCCGGATGTGCCTACCTTGATGGAGTTGGGCTACGACTACTCCATTGAAGATTACCGCACCATCATCGTGCCCAATGGGATTCCAGATGAAGCCAAAGATCGTCTGATTGCTGCCGCCGAGTATGCCAGTACTCACGAGCAGTTCATTCGAACTACAGAAGGCAATACCTTCTTCCCTGTGGTGTTTATCCCACAACAGGAAATGGAATCCTCGGTGCGCCGCATCCGCGCCGCCACTGAAGAGGTCATGGGCGACTGATCCCGCCCTGACCGTTTAACCATGGCCCTGTGGGCCATGGTTAACTTCAGCTTTCTAATGTCTATTGGTCTCCATCATAAGCCCGTTGCAGAGTAGCCAGATCAAACTTCTTCATCTGGAGAAATGCTTGTGTCACCCGATCCAATCTCTCCGAGTTCTTGTCGTCCATCAATCTGCCCAGAGCATCAGGTACGATCTGCCATGAAAGACCATAGGCGTCCTTTAGCCAGCCGCACTGTTCGGCTTCTGGAACAGCCGATAGTTTTTTCCAGTAATGGTCGATCTCGTTCTGATCTTCGCAGTTCACCATGAACGAGATAGCTTCATTGAAGGTAAAGTCATGTTCGTGGGCACTGTCCATGGCGGCGAACCACTGCCCCTCCAGAGTGAAGTCGGTAAACATAACCGCACCTTCTTTATCGGGCTCCATGCCGGCAGGATAGCGCTCTAATTGGCCTCGCGTTGAGTTGTTGAACACAGATAGGTAGAAATCAGAAGCTTCTTCTGCTTTGCCGCATTTATCTCCAACAAACATCATCGACGGGATAATAAAGGGACGCACATCACCTTCCGGGTTGGTGAGGATAAGCTGCCATGAAAGCCCGTACTTATCCTGGATCCACCCATAACGCTCACTGAAAGGGTATTCATCGAGTGGCATCAACACCTTCCCGCCTTCGGAGAGTTTTGCCCAGACTTCGCCGATCTTCGCTTTGGCGTTTTTGTCCTGCGCCGGATCGAAGTTGACCATGAACGACACTGAGGGGTTGAACTTGAACAAGGGGCCAGCGCTTATTGCCATGAAAGCGCACCCCCAAAGTGTGAAGGACACAATGTCGCAGTCGCCCGAGGGCGTATCGTGAATTGTTTTGAGGCTGGTAATACTCGAGTCAGGAAAGACCGAACAATAGAATTCTGCAGCCTCTTTGGCCTGGGTGTCGAACCACAGGTGCGGAACGATTTTTTGTTGCGTTGATGGTGCCATAGTTCTGTCTCCTCCTTTGGGTGAGGATCGGTAGAAGGTCCGTACCCATGCTTAAAAGCCACTATGAGCTACTGCCTTCTAGTCGTTCGAGGCTAAGGATTTTCGACCCTGAAAATGTAAAGTAGCCGATATTCTTGTTCTGTCGAAATCCGTTACTATCGTTCGACTAGTCATGAGCCCCCCGACAAGAACACTGGAGAACGACAATGAAATATGTGGCATTGGTCTACTATGACGAAGACGTCATGAACAACATGTCTCAGGACGAATGGGATAGCCTGAACCAGGAATGCATTGGCTGCGTCGAAAACCTCAGCGCTGGAGGGCACTTTATCACCGGCGAACCCCTGCACTCGGTAGACTCCGCCACCACAGTGCGCGTGCGGGATGGCCAGGTCACCACCACCGACGGCCCCTTTGCCGAGACCCGTGAACAGCTGGCCGGGTTCTACCTGCTGGAAGCTCGAGACCTGAACGAGGCCATTAGCCTGGCGGGCAAAATCCCGCCTGCGCGCTTTGGCAGCATAGAAGTGCGACCCGTTCGAGACCTGCTTCCCGAAGGTAACGCCGCTGGCGGGCAAGGATAAAACCCTGGGAAAATCATTGCTGGAATGGGTTTCGATCATTGGCTAGCATGGTCATTCACGCTCGCGGAGCCAAGCGTTGCAAGACTGGATCGAAACCACCTACCGGAAGGAATCACGCCGGGTTCTGGCCACCCTGATTCGCCTACTGGGCGACTTCGACCTGGCCGAAGAAGCCCTGCACGAAGCCTTTGCCTCAGCACTGGCGCAATGGCCACGCGACGGCGTGCCAGACAACCCCACCGCCTGGCTGGTATCGGCTGGCCGGTTCAAGGCCATCGACCAGATTCGGCGGCGCAGCCGATACGACAGCAAAGTGGCCGAACTGGCAAGAGAGCAGGAACCGGAAGCCTCGCCCGAGGACTGTCTGGCTGACGCCCACCTTGAGGATGATCAACTCCGACTGATCTTCACCTGCTGTCACCCCAGCCTTGCCGTCGACGCCCAGGTGGCGCTGACATTGCGGGAGGTGTGCGGACTGCGCACCGAAGAAGTGGCGCGCGCCTTTCTGCTGCGCCCGGCCACCGTCGCGCAACGCATAGTCCGCGCCAAAGCCAAGATCCGTCAGGCTGGCATCCCTTATGAGGTGCCGGAAATCGACGAGTTGCCGGCGCGGCTTGGAGCTGTATTGCACGTCATCTACCTGGTGTTCAGCGAAGGCTACTCGGCTTCGGAAGGCGATGCCGTCACCCGTCCGGAATTTGCCCAGGAAGCCCTCTATCTGGTGCGCCTGCTCGCCAACCTGTTGCCCAATTCGGAAATACGAGGACTGCTGGCCTTGATGCTGCTACAGGACTCCCGACGGAACGCCCGCACCGACGCCAATGGCGACCTGGTTCTGCTCGAAGACCAAAACCATGATCTGTGGGATTGGCAGCAGATAGACGAAGGCCTCAGCCTCATCCGGGAACTGCTGACTCAAGGCGCTGTCGGCCCCTACACCCTCCAGGCCGCCATCGCTGCCGTGCACGCCGAAGCCCCACGCATCGGCCATACCGACTGGACCAGAATCGTGCGGCTCTACGACCTCTTGCTGCGCACCACGCCGTCACCCGTCGTTGCCTTAAACCGTGCGGTTGCACTGAGCATGAGAGACGGCCCCCGGGCCGGGCTGGACGCAGTAGAGGCCCTGATCGATCGCGGCGAACTGGTCGAATACCACCTGACACACGCCGCCCGCGCCGACTTTTACCGCCGGCTCGGCCACACTGCAGAAGCCAGACTCGCCTATGAACAGGCCCTGAGCCTGACCAAACAGGAACCCGAACGCCGCTTCCTGCAGCGACGGTTGGATGAACTCAAGTGACCGCAACGCGGCCACTGCAGCCCAAAGTAGCCTTTTACCCCAAAGTTGTTTAGGTTGAGGCTCCGCAAACCCAAGGACTGATGCCCTTTTAGTAACAACAGGCCAGCCGGCAGGAAATATCGGCCTGGCAGACTACAAATCTTGAAAAGGAGATTAAAGAGTGAACAACGATATGATTCATGCGATGACAGAAAGCTTTGAAGGTCACGCCCAGGAGACCGAGAACGGCGTTGAATACTGGCTTGCGCGTGATTTACAGCACTTACTGGGCTATAGCGAATGGCGTAATTTTTTGTCCGCCATTACAAAAGCAAAGACAGCCTGTGAAGTCTCTGGACATGAAATCGCCAACCATTTTGTTGACGTCAACAAAATGGTTGAACTCGGTTCTGGCAGCCAGCGAGAAGTCAGCGACGTTATGCTGACCCGCTTGGCCTGCTACTTGATCGCCCAAAACGGCGACCCGAGAAAGCAAGAAATTGCCTTTGCTCAAACCTACTTTGCCCTGCAAACGCGAAAAGCGGAGATAATTGAACAACGCTTGCTTGAAGCGGAGCGAGTGACTGCGCGCAAAAAGCTCTCTTCGACTGAAAAAGAACTGTCGGATGTTATTTTTGAGCAAACAGGCGGCAATCAGAACTTTGCCCTGATTCGCAGCAAGGGTGACACCGCTTTGTTTGGCAAGAACACCAAAGCAATGAAAGCGCAATGGCAGGTTCCGGATAGCCGTCCACTGGCTGATTTTGCACCTACCATCATCCTGAAAGCCAAGGATTTCGCCACTGAAATCACCATTCACAATGCTCGTGAACAAGCCATGGATCAAGAACCGGCTATCTCCCAGGAGCATGTCACCAACAACGAAGCCGTGCGCCAAACCTTACTGAGCCGAGGCATTCGCCCAGAAAGCCTGCCTCCGGCCGAAGATGTAAAAAAGGTCGAGCGGCGCTTGGCATCAGCGGAGAAAAAAGCTCTAAAAAACCCCGATGGGCTGGAAGAGTGATCAAGCTTCCGGGCCATGGTCGGCCTCGAAGTAAGGCCGGGCGAAGGCCATGGCCGTTTCGCGGTCGTTGACGCCGAGTTTTCGGTAGATGCGGCGGATGTGGCTTTTCACCGTTGAAGGGGCCACGAACATCTGGCGGGCAATTTCCTGGTTATTGAAACCTTCAACGATGGAGGTCAACACCCGAACCTCCTTGGGCGTCAGGGGTTCACTTTCGGCACTCAAGTTGGCATTCAATCGTGATACTCAAGGGGTGCCTGAGGCGGGTTGATCCTGTTTGAGGCTGAGTTGGTCTATGGTGCGCACCCAGCTTTCGAACAAGGACAGGCCTGCCAATTGGGGCAACAGGGCTCGGCGGTGAATCCACAGCGTAAAGAGGGGCTTCAGCCGTTGTAGCTCCTGTTGTAGGTCGGCTCGTTGTAGCCAGTTCTGTTCGGGCTCAAAGGCCGCGAGATAGAGCCGATTGCGCACAGACTCCAATAGCAGGCCGTGTTCCAGGGCCTGCTCATCCAGTTGATGCAGCCTTGCCACTGCGGCTTCCTCTTGGCCCTGCAACCACCAGAGGTGGGCCACCTGGCGCTGGTAGGACTGCACAAAATGGTTGTGGGCTGGCCGGGCCAGGATGGCTTCATCGATATCCGGCGCGGGCCCTTCCTGGTTCTGTTCGGCCCAGAGCAATAACTCGAATTGCAGCAGGTGTGCCTGCCAGTCGGTGTGGTAGGCGTAACGGTTTTTCAGATGACGCAGATGAAAACCAATCTGCCGCGCCTGCTGCATCTCGCCCACCAGCAGGTGCAGGCGACCCTTGATGGTGAAGGCCGGTGTCAGTCCGTAATCCCCCAGGGGCTGCATGACCGCCAGGGCCTGATCGATGTAATGGCGGGTTTCATCCAGTGCGAGGCGCTCCAGCAATGCCAGGGCTCTATTGCGATAGAGAAACTCCATGTGCAACACCCGCTCGATGCACTTTTCGCCGGCCATGGCCATGGCCATGGCCCGAGTTTGCACAGCCAGAGCGTCATCCAGTTTTCCCTGATCACTGAGGGTGTCACTTTGCAGGCACAGCGACCAGAGTTGTTGTTGCGCCAGCTTGCTGGTCACCGCCTGCTGTTCAGCGGCCTGCAAGCTGGCCAGGGCTTCGTTCAGGCGGCCTTCACAGAGGTCACTCTGACCGAGCACAGACCAGGCCACAGTGCGCGACACCCGGCTGCTCTCGGGCAGGTACTGCAAGGCATCTCTGGCCAGCACCCGGGCTTCTGCAAAGGCTTCCCGGTTGATGGCTTCCTGCGCCAGTACCACCTGAAATTCGGCTCTGATCGCACTATCCGCGAGCAGCCCATGATCCTCCGCACGCTGCAACAGGGGCTTGATCTCGGTTTCTCGATAGCTGGCGAGATAAGTCCACAAGCGCAGCAGCAGAAAATCCGGGTTGGCAAGCAAGGCACTGTCATCGAGTTGCTGCAAAGCCTGCTCGAGCACATCAAACTGGCCACGTCGGTAAAAACGTTCGCCAGCATGGTGCAGCACCTGCTCCAGCGCATCACGGTCGGGCAGGGACATGGCCAGTGCCAGTGCTTCGAAATCCCGACCGGTAGCCAGGTAGGCATGGACAGCCTTTAACTGGATGTCGTGCCAGTTGCGCGGATCGGCTTGGCTCAAGGTGCGCAATACTTCCCGGAAAACATCGTGCAGCCGATACCAGGCCTGGTCTTCCGCATCCGGGTGCACAAAGAGGTGAGCATGCACCAATTCGCCCAGCAAGGTGGCGACATCGTCCTGGGTGGTCATGAAGCGGCACAGCTCGGCGTCGAAACGGTCGAACACGCATATTTGTTGCAGCAGTTGCCGCATCTCTGTCGACAGCGCCGGCAGTACCTCGTCGCGGATAAAATCAAACACCAAATGGTAGGGGCCACCCAGGCGTTGGCTGCTTTCCAGCAGGGTCTGTTCGGTGCGTTGCTGGCTGGTAATCAACTGGAAGCCAGCCGGCCAGCCATTGAGCCGAGTGCTGAGATGGTCGACCAGTTCGGTGCTGACCGGTTGATTCAATCGCGCCTGCAAAAAGGCCTGGGCCTCGTCATGGGTGAAGGCCAACTGGGGTGCATCCACCACCAGCACCTGGCCACGTACACGCAGCGCCGAGATGCCAATGGCTGGTTCCTGATGGCAGCCCAGCATCAGGTGCACATTGGGTGGCAGGAAACGCAGCCACTGGCGGATGGCCTGCAGCAATTCGGGATGGGTGATGACCTGAAAATCGTCCAGGATCAGGTAGAGGTGGCCCGGCAACCGGGAAAGCTCGATCGAGACCTTGGCCAACAGGCTGTCGAAAGACTGGAACTCACCAGCTTCAACCAAAGCCAGGCTGGCCGGGCAGCCTGGTGGTTGTGCCTGATGCAGCGCATAGACCAGATGGGCCGCGAAGTGTTGCAACTGGTTGTCGCCTTCGTCCAAAGAGACCCAGGCACAGCGCGGTGCGCGGCTTTGCAACCAATGCACCAGCAGGGTCGTTTTACCCTGGCCGGGCGGGCCTTGTACCAGCGTCAAGGGGTAGGACCAGGCCTGGTCCAACTGGCTTTCCAGGCGCTCACGCGCCAGTACGGGCTCTGGCGCTCGTGGGGGTATCAGCTTGTAGGGGTGAATCCATAAGGATGGCACAGTCAGCGATGGCATAGAATGACCCGTATTGAGGGTTATTGTAATGGTTCATTCAATGCGCTGAAGCATGACCGGTTCACAGAAATAAGAAAGGCCGAAAACACAGTTCGGCCAGTGGGTTTTAGTGGGTGGTGGAGAGAGAATGTTTATATGATTAACCCGCTCCAGCTACCGGGTAAGCTTCTCCGGTAGCTGGAGCGGGTTTTGATACAGGTCTGAACCCCCGACTGCATCAGAAACTGCCCGTACT
The DNA here is from genome assembly GCA_022565595.1 of Saccharospirillum sp. Classification (GTDB taxonomy): domain Bacteria; phylum Pseudomonadota; class Gammaproteobacteria; order Pseudomonadales; family Natronospirillaceae; genus Saccharospirillum. The sequence continues at coordinate 32,457 of JAIUML010000003.1, forward strand.
ACTTCCAGTCGAACCTGATCCGCCAGTAGTCACCTGATTGTTTGCGCCACCCTGCCAATCGACACCGGCATTGGAATCGTTGTCATCACGTTTGACGCATTTCCACTCCACTTGGGTGTTTTCCGGCAGGCTACCGACCGTACCTTGCCAGGTGGGGTAGTTGGTTGCGTTCAGCAAAACGCCATTGGCGGGACTCCAGTTGCCGAGTTCGGGGATGTTGCCCACCACGTAGACACTCTGCCCCCAGTAGGTTGAGCCGTTGTTGCAGGTGAAGGCTACAGAGGCGTTGCCGCTGCCGGAAGGTGCCTTGAAGTTCTGGATGAACTGGGCGTAGCGGTTACGGCCAGTGCTGTTTTCGGTCACGTTCGACAGGCGCAGCACGGTCAGGCCGTTATAGCTGGTCCAGGTGAAGGCGTTTTCGATGTTGTCCCAGCCGGTATCGGTTTGCACACCGCCGGCCAGGGCGTTTTCGCCTTTGAGGTCAACACCCAAAGCTCCGGCGGCATCGCCCACCCAGAACACCAGGTCCTGGGCGCGGGAGTAGGCGAGGGAGCCGCCGTCCCAATCCTGGTTGTTCATTTCCAGAGCGGTGAAGTGCAGTACAACGTTGCGGCTTGGGTCGCTGCCGGTCTGGGTGGTGCCGATCATGGAGTTGTAACCATGGCCAGTGGCAGGGCTGTCGAAGGCAATGTCGGTGGGGATCAGGCCAGCGGTGATTTCCGGCACTCGGCGCACGCCGTTGTTGGGGTTGCCGATCTGCCAGTGAATGCCGGGGATCTTCATGCCCAGTTCGATGTCGGACAGGGCACCGTCAAAGCCCTGCAGAGCGGCATCGATCATACGAGTGCCATGTTCCGTCAGGGATTCATGGTACCAGCGGATGAAGTCACGACCGTACTGGGTATTGAGGTGATCCTGATTGTCGAAGAAGAAGCTGGCATTGGACGGCGGGTTGATCTGTGTCCAGCCGCCAAGGCTGGTGCCCCAGGCGTTGTTCAGAGCACTCAAGGTGCCGTACTTGCCTTGAGCCCAGTCGCGGAAGTCTTCCACCGCCAGACGGCCGTAACCCTGCAGGGTGCCGCGATTGGGGTACTGTGCCAGCCAGGAATTTGGCCCACCGTTGTCATCGTGTTGGTTGTAGGAGGGGTAGCGCAGTTCACCGGCTGGCCCCATGCTGATATTCAACTCGATGATGTGGTCGGCCAGGTGGGCGTAGCGCGCCTGGAAGGCCTGCATGAATTCGACATACTGGTCCAGCACATAGTCATCGGCCCATAGGGATACCGTCTCCCAGGAGTAGTTGCCCAGTTCGCTCTTGTAGCGCAGATCGGATTCGCTGATTCCGGCATTCTGGTTGGCCGCCTGGCTCCAGAACCAGCCAGGAATGGGGATATTGCAATCATCACCTACGTTGCCACCGCATTGGTGGAACGACATGATGGGCACGATTTTCAGGCCCGCATTGATGATGGTGTCAAAGATGGCATCGTAATAGGACCAGTCAAACTGGTTGTCGCCAGCGGCCTCTACCTTGCCCCACCAGACATCGACAGAAATGCCATCGAGGCCATAGCTCTCGGCTTCCTGCAGTTGCCACTGAAAGGCGTTCCATTGATTTGAGTCGGTCAATTCCAGCGGTGCCATGGCATTGGTGGTTTGAGCGAGATCAGCCCAGACCGGTGCAGCAACCGCCAACAACAGCGCTGCCGACAGCGCTTTGGCTTTAGAAAAAAGGGTCATAGTGCGTATCCATTGTTGTTGTTCGCGCTCTCTAGCCTACGAATATCGAACGTCTGCACAATGGAAGCGGGGCGGAAATTGGGGGCGGAATTACGCCTGCATCAGAACACATAACCCAGTCGAATGGCATAAGGGATGCCACGATAGAAGCGCGTCACATCGTTCTCGAACCCTTCTTCGCTGTAATCGTAGCCAAACCGTATTGTTGGTAACGCAACAAATTCGGTCATGATCGGGCCAAAGTGGGATTGCAGCGACACTGGCGCGAAAAGTCCAAAATAACCCAGGGCGTCGTTACGGATTTGCTCGTTACCGTCCGTCAGCGGGTTGGCATAACGCCAATAGAGCCAGCCGTTGCTGATACCGAGGCCAGCATGGAAGCTGAGGTGTTGATAGAGGGGCCAGCGCAACCCGGCACTCAGTTCCCAGCCAAAAATCCCCGGGTCACGCAGGATTTCCGCATTTTCTTCATCAAACTTAACATCGGCAAAAAACAGATTCCCACTGATTTCCCACTCATCCCAGAAAAAGGCGCCACCCAGTTCATAGCCCCATTCGGTGACATAGCGTGCCGGCCGACCCACTTCCGGTAGCCGCCTGCCCAGCCATAGCCGTATTTCGGGGTCCGCCGCAATGGGCAGGCTGGATTCAGAACCCGAATAACCACCAGACCTCGACTCGCCATGCAGGTGCATCGTCACTGCGCCGCTTTCTGACAAAGTAGTGCTTGACGAGGGTGACGACAGATGATCGATACGGCGCTCTTCTTCCCGCTCAGATAAGGCAATATGGCCTGCCTCACTGATGGTGGCCGAACGAATACGCTCAGGCTGTGATGCACAACCTGCCAGTAGTACGACGACAGCAACGGTCATTCCCTGGTAAAACATGGTTCCCTCTCCAAATAACACTCTTTTAATTGACTGAACGTGGGTAAGCTGATGGCCGCTAATGTATTACAGGACTGTCCCAATGTTGAGTAAATTTGATGTAGTGGGCATCTGACTTGGGGTTCAGGCGTATATATTGGTATTCAATAGAGGCTTCAAAGGCAATTCATGACACGTCCTCTGCTGTTGGGCTTTATGCTGGTCGCTTTGACACCCCTGATTCAGGCCCAGTCTTTCGACAACCTGGTTCAGCAAGCCGAGCGATTTGGCAACCTGCGCACCCTGATCATTGCCCACCAGGGCGAGGTTGTGCTGGAACGCGCTTTTAATGGCAGCAGCCTGAGCCAGCCAGCCAACATCAAATCGGCCTCCAAGTCCTTGATTTCGGCCCTTGTTGGTATCGCCATCGAAAAAGACCTCATTGAACATGAAAGTGATTCCATATCCCGCTATCTGTCCAATGACTTCCCGGCCAACCCGGATGCTCGTTTAAACGACATCACCATCAGCCATTTATTATCGATGCAGGCAGGCCTGCAACGCACCTCGGGGCAAAACTACGGTGGTTGGGTTGCCAGTCGAAACTGGGTGCAGAATGCTCTGGCCAGACCCTTTGTCACCGACCCGGGTGGCGCCATGCAGTACTCGACCGGCAGCACTCATCTGTTGTCCGCCATTCTGACCCAGGAAGGTGGGCGCACCACTGCGCAACTCGCCAATGAGTGGCTGGCACCAGCCAACATCCGCATTAGTCATTGGTTGCCGGACCCCCAGGGCATCCCGCTCGGCGGGAACCAGGTGTCGATGACCCCTTACTCCCTGCTCGCGCTGGGTGAACTCTACCGACGCGGCGGCCTGAGTGCCGAAGGCGAACGCATTCTGTCACAGGAGTGGATCGACAAGAGCTGGACACCCAGAACCAACTCCCGCTTCACCGGCGACGGCTATGGCTATGGCTGGTTTATTCGCCCCTTCAATGGCTATCAGGGCTATTACGGCTGGGGCTATGGCGGGCAGATGATCTACGTGATTCCGGATCTGGAACTGACCATCGCCATCACTTCGGATGAGAACCTGCCGGCGGGGCGCAGTGGTTATCGCAACCAGTTGCACCGCCTTATCGCACAAGAGGTTGTGCCGGTCATTGCGGCGTTGAACTGATAGCCAGGGGGTCAGGTTTCGACCTTCGTCTGGCGTAATCCTCATAAGTCTTCTAAAGTATCTGGTGGTACATGCGCCAAGGTATGCCACTGCTTACTTTGCGTATGCCTCTCCCTGATGTCATCACTTTAAGGGGCTCCGCATGAAGCCAAAGGTTCAATAGTTCATGGCTTCACCCAGTCAGCCTATGCCCAGGAAGTCATACCATGGCATCCTGGATCGGCTAAAACAGAGCGTTTTCGAGATCGATTCGGACGGGCTGCTGCGCTGGTTGAATCCTGCGGCCGAGCAGTTACTCGGCGCGACACCTGAGCAATACCAACAGCGGCCCTGGGCACAACTGATGCAACTCAGTCGTGCAGATGGGCGCCCTCTGGACAATGGGTCTTCGGTGGTCGTTCGAACTCTGACCGACGGTGCTGATCGATCGATAAGAAAACTTCGGCTCTCTGTGGCAGGTCCCAGATCCATCATCGTCAGCGGTGATTGTTTTGCGCTGAAGAACGACTCCGGCTTGATTGAAGGTTGCGTTCTTGTACTCACAGATGTCAGCGACGCTCACCTGAGTGAACAGATTTACACCTGGGAAGCCACTGTTCTGACATTGATCTCCAGCGGTGCTGATCTGGGCATGGTGTTTAACAGCATCACCCAGGGCGTTGAAAGTATTCAAACTCAGGCCAGAGCTTCGGTGTTGCTTGTTGTCGATGAAGACCAGCGCCTTGAATGTGCCTGTGCACCAAACTTGCCCGACCAGTATGGCTTATCAGTCGCCGCTGAACGCATAGGGCCGAATGCAGGCCCCAGTGCTGTCGCCGCTTACAGTGGCAAATCGATCTTTGTCAGCGACATCGAGCAGGACGATCGTTGGGCAAATTATCGAACACTGGCACAGGCCTATGGCTTCCGTTCCTGCTGGGTAATACCGGTCATGGACCCGTTCAACCAGACCGTACTGGCTACGTTTAACCTCTACTGCATCGACCCAAAAACACCAACAGACGCAGACATCGCTATCCTCAAACGGGCTTCTCATCTGATCGCCTTCGCTCTTGAACGCTCGAATATCGAGCGTGAACGCGATGAGTCCGATGCGCGCTTTCGGCAATTGGCTGAAGAAATTGATGAGGTTTTCTGGTTAAGCAATCTGAATGGGAAAATCCTCTACGTCAGTCCCTCTTTCGAGCGTATCTGGGGCTTTGGCAGTGACTCTCTTTACCAAAGCCCATGGCTATGGTTGGATAGCGTTATCAAAGACGATCGTCAGTTACTGCTGAACGCCATGACGAGAAAAGGCACGAGTCATTTTCAAGTGGAATATCGTATTCGCCGCCCTGATGGAAACATTATCTGGATAGAACATCGGGCCTTTCCCGTATTGAATGAACAAGGGGAAGTCTATCGTTTGGCAGGTATTGCTCGAGACATATCAGGAAGAAAATTTCAACAAGAACAACAGAGCTCTTTGCTCTGCGCCCTGGAGCAAAGCAATAAAGAGCTTGATCACTATGCCTCCGTTGTCTCTCATGATTTACAAGCGCCACTGCGCAAGATTACCTACTTTTCAGATCGCCTTTTATCACAGCCAACCGGCTTTTCTCAGGTGCAGTCAGACTATCTGGTACGCATGAACAAGGCAGCAGTGCGAATGCGCGAGCTGGTTCAGGACTTACTCATATACTCGCGTCTTGCCAACCAGCGCAGCGGACCAATAACCGAGGTTGATCTTCACGCACTGGCCCAAAGAGTGCTTCACGACCTGGATGTTTCTGCCGATGAGCGTCAACCTATAGTCAAACTCGAATCACTGCCCGTTATCGAGGGTTACACCCTTTTATGGCAACAACTCCTGCAAAACCTTTTGTGCAATGCACTCAAGTTTCAACCACCGGGTCAACGCCCGGAAATTCGTCTGTTCTGTGATTATGACGTCGAGCAACGCTTAAGGCTTCATTGCTGCGACAATGGTATTGGCTTTGATATCACGCAAACCCCTGACATTTTAAAGCCCTTCGTTCGACTGCATGGCCAGCATAAATATGAAGGCAATGGTATTGGCCTGGCCATTGTCAAGAAAGTGGCCGATTGGCATCAATTGACCATTCATATTGATAGCCAACCCGGCAAAGGCAGCTGTTTTATTCTAACCTGGCCAAAAGTCAATATGGTTACCTTATGAGCTCTCTGGCTGACCAGTTGGCACATGGCCGAGCATTTCAAATCAATTTCAAAGCAGTAGTCGCTCTGGTTGCTTTACTGCTGATGCTGGTGTTCTGGTTTGACAGTCAAACACCACTCGGTTTTGCCCATGGCATGCTCTATGTTCCTGTCATCTTTCTGGCACTGCTTACCTCGAATGCTCGCTTTCTAATAGCCACCGTACTGGTGTCTGCCCTATTGACCGTCGCTGGTGTCCTGATTTCAGAAGGCCCTGCTTTCGAGGTCAGTGTTGTCTTCGCCAACAGGGCTGTAGCACTGCTGATTATCCTGGTCAGTGGCGCTCTGGCGTACAGCACCCTGGCGATAGCCAAAGCCCAGCAGCGACATCAGCACTTTGCCCAATTGACCGATGCCTTGCCCATTATCATCTGGATGGCCAATGCCAAAGGCGAAGTCGATTTTCTCAATCAGGCTTTGTACGACTATACCGGAATTTCGAGGGATGATGGCTTTCTGCCGGGCCAATGGCTCGAGTTGGTTCATCCTGACGATCGCGAACCGGTAACCAGGGAGTGGATGAACTGTGTTGCTCAGCACAAGCCATACAGTGTTGAGTTTCGCATTCGTCGATCAGACGGTCACTACGGGCATTTTCTGGTTCGTGCCGTACTTTTCGAAAAGGGTCAGACCAAACGGTGGTATGGCTCTGCCATGGAAATGGACGAGTACCGACAATTGCAGTTGCAACTCGCACATTCGAAGAAACTGGAAGCCATAGGTCAATTGACCGGCGGTATGGCACACGATTTCAATAACCTTTTGACCGTGGTACTGGGCAATGCCGATCTGTTGTCTGCCAGCCTGTCCGACCAGCCTTCCCTTAAAGACTTGTCCGATACCATCATTCAGGCTGCAGAGCGAGGTGCTTTGCTGAACCAGAGTCTGTTGGCCTTTGCTCGACGCCAGGCACTTTCACCCGTACTGACAGATATCGGGCAACTGGTGGAAGAGATCCAGCCACTGCTCTATCGCAGCCTTGATGAGTCGACCTCGTTAACGGTAAAGGTTGAATCGGGCCAACTGTCAGCACTGGTCGATCGAGCTCAACTGGAAAGTGCATTGTTGAACTTGTGCCTGAACGCACGGGATGCAATGCCTGAGGGTGGAGCACTGAACATTGAGGTATCAGAATGTCAAATTCACAGCAGCCCGACAATCAATGCAGAACAATTGCTGGCAGGCAACTACATTCAGATTTCCGTTCAGGATACCGGTAAAGGCATACCAGCCGACATCAGGGAACAGGTATTCGAACCCTTTTTTACTACCAAAGACCAGGGCAAGGGTTCGGGTCTGGGCTTGAGCATGGCCTTCGGATTTGTCAAACAGTCCGGCGGTCACATTCGGTTCGAGTCGGAGCCAGAGTGCGGAACAACCTTTCATATCTATCTTCCTAAAGATACTTTTCAGACACCTTTACATCAAGATAAGGTTCCGGGAAAAACGGCAACCGGCACAGGTACGATACTTCTGGTTGAAGATGAAGAGCTGGTACGTCGCTATGCCCTTCGCATTCTCGGTGAAGCAGGCTACAGTGTGATTCTCGCAGAGCATGCTGATGAAGCATTGAAAAAATTGGAAAAAAATCCGGGTATTCAATTACTCTTTACAGATATAGTAATGCCAGGCAGCATGAATGGTTTAGAGCTCGTAGAAAGAGCCCTTCAACAATATCCAAGTCTGAAAATCGTTTATACCTCAGGCCACAACAACGAAGAGCTGTTGCAACAGCCTGACTGGGAAACAAGCGCACACTTTATTGCCAAACCCTATAGACGCGCTGAATTGCTGACACTATTTTCTGAGTTGCTGAACACCCCGGATAGGCCCACTCGTGCGTAATGGCCGTTCCTGTTTTACCAATCAGCTCTCGATAAAGATGCTCAGATCCCGGCCATAGTCGGTCTCCATCGTCAGCAACTTTTCAATATGTCGATCAGTCAGTTTCTGACCTTTGGTCAGCATCAACATATCCTGTTCGGTATAGACATCCTGCGCCAGAATCATACCCGGCTCCAGGGTCCGTGCTGACACCAGATGGCCCCTCGGCGCCTCTTCTTCTACCTCAACTTCTTCAACCGCCAATGCGTGCTTCAAGGCTTCCACCAGGGCACTGTCATAACGTTGATCCACATGGGCTTCCATTTCAGTCAAGGCTTCGATCTGAGCATGAATACCGCCGCCACGCCGACCCAGGGTAGTGCGGCGCTCCTTGATTCGATGCACGGCGAGCACGAAGTCACGCACCAGCAGTACGATCTGGCTGCCTATTGGAATCTCAGTACCGGCAAGCCCTCTGGGGAAACCCGAGCCATCAAAGTGCTCCCGGTGGTGGGCTATAAATTCCGCCACTCTGGAGAGGTAGTCAACACTGGTCAAGGCCAGGGACCCTCGCTCCGGGTATTGTTTGTACTCTCCCCAGCCCGCCGTCGTAAGCAGGCTCTCGCGAGATGTGGCCACCGATTGAGGCAAACTCAACTTTCCCAGTTCATGCAACTGGCAGGCATAACGCACGGCCTGAACATCCGCCTTGCTCAACTCACAGGCATTCGCGAGGGTCACCCCAACTTCGGCCATTTCCTTGGCCAGGTCGGCATCAATGACAGGGTTCATTGCTGAGATTTCCAACAACAACCGTATGGTGGAGCGATAAGATCGCACCAAACCCTTGTTCGAACGCGCCAGGGAATCCGCAGATTTTTTCAACTCTTCCGTTCGTTGCTCAACCCTTCGCTCCAGAAACTTGTTCAACTCGCGAAGCTGTTCGTTTTGTACACGGTTCAGACGCATCAATTGATCATTGCGAATTTGCAGCCGAGCGCGTTCACTCTGCTCATGCACCACCTTCAGAAGGTGCTCATCCTGCCAGGGTTTCGTTAATATTTGACCGCTGTTACCCTCATTGATAGCGCGCATGGTCTGTTCCAGATCAGCATGCCCAGTCAACAGGATGCGAGCCGTCTGCGGATGATGCTCGGCTACGTATTTGAGCATATCGATCCCGTCTTCATCGGGCATGCGCAAGTCCGTTATTACCAGGTGGGTGCCATGGCTCGACAAAAAGTTTCTGGCTTCCGCAACGGATCCGACCGTCTCGACACGATACTGGTTTCGGCGCAGCAGCCGCTCAATCGCCTTGCGGATGTTGATTTCATCATCCACGACCAGCACCAGCGGCTCCACCGCCTTTCGCTCAGGTGTGTGGTTTTCTGAATCAACCAATGGCAGGCTCCTCCATGGGCAGTTGTTGGCACAGTCACCCTGAATGCAGCATAGTAGATTGCTGGCATCCATGATAGCTACTTCCAAACGTTGCTCAAGGTAGGTGACACTGCTATATGTAAAACTCACCTTCACGACCTCTGCAGGAAATCTCCATGTTGGAACACTGGTCTTTTACCTCCGACTTGCCATTATTGATAACCGACAACGAAGGGCTATTGCACTACTGGACTCCCTGTACCGAGTCACTGTTTCCGATGCTCGATAAAGGCAGCCTGGGGAAGCCTGTTCATACACTACCGGGGCTGGCTGCCTTAGCCGAGTTTCAGGACAGAATAGAGCACTTGTGTCAGATCAGGACGGCCGAGGCACAGATGATCCCCTTGGATGAACCCGGTCAAGCCGCCATATTGATGCCTATCCGCACGGTTACGAAACAGGATTGGGTCACCATCTCCTTGGTCAGCGGGCTCTCTGCCGAACTGAATGTAGAACAGAATATAGAACAGCTTTTGCCTGTCCTGAACGAACATCGACAGCGTTCAGGCGCCTCTTCTGCTGCGTTAAGTCAACAGATGCAACAAGTCATTCAGGCCGACAAACTGGCAGCAATAGGGCAACTGGCGGCCGGTGTTGCGCACGAAATTAATAACCCCATTGGCTATATTTGCTCCAACCTGAACACCTTGACCGAATACATCGATAAACTGCTGATACTGACAGACCAGTTGCAATCCAGTGACAATCTGAAAGAACTGAAACAGCAGTTTGAAACACTGGACTATGACTTTATCAAGGCCGACATCAAGGACTGCATCAAAGAATCGACCGAAGGTGCCAACCGCGTGCGTGACATCATCGCCGCGCTCAAGGATTTCTCTCACGCGGACGATGGCTCTTTCAACGCCTGTTCATTGCAAGAGGTATTTGCGTCAACGCTCAAGCTGGCGACCAATGAACTCAAATACAAGTGCACCGTACACCAGAACTACGCAGACATTGGCCCCATTGACTGCAATGCCAGCCAGATCAAACAGGTGGTAATGAACATGATCGTTAACGCCAGTCATGCCATCAAGGAGAGTGGCAATATCTGGTTGAGCATGGGCGAGAAGAACAGTCAGGTTTATTTCTGTATAGAAGATGATGGCCCGGGTATACCAAAAGAGGTACAAGAACGAATATACGAACCTTTTTTTACCACCAAACCCGCCGGTCAGGGCACCGGCCTCGGATTGTCGCTGAGTTACGCCATAGTGCAGCGCCACGGAGGCCATATTGAATTGACCGATCGGCAACCGCATGGAACTCGCTTTACCATTTGGTTACCAAAAAAGCAGCAGCCAAATTAATGACAACTGACCTATTCAACTGGCTGGGCAGACTTATGGTCCGCCAACCCGTTGACAATCAGCCTGTGGATGTAAAGAAATTGGATCTATTGGCCGTCTTCTGCCATTTTTCACTGTCGATGCTTTACCCTTTGGTCAGGTTGTGAGACTGTCCGATCTGGCAATGTCTCCAGACCCTGCCTTTCAATCGATAGTAGACACTACTGTTCCAGCGCACACCTCCCGGGAATTCCTGCATGAGTACGCCCTCCACCCTGGTCCTGATCATCGACGACGACAAGGATGATGCCTTCATTGTGCAAGAGATGCTCAATGAAGCTTACCCTGGTGCCTATCGTCTGGAATGGCTGGATCAGGCGGAGAGTGCCTTGTTTCGCCTTAAAAAAGGCGATGTCGACATTATACTTCTGGACTATCGACTGGGTGGCGCGCTCGGCACCGATTGGATACCTCGTTTCAAGGAGGCTTCACCATGCACCCCCGTTCTGTTATTGACCGGCCAGGGCGGCCCGGACACCGATCGAATCGCCATGTCGCTCGGTGCATCCGACTATCTGGTTAAGGGTGATTTCAGCGCGGAAGCACTGCATCGCATGCTGTTTCATTCTATCGAGCGCGAAGCCGTACTGAATTCCTTGAGCCAGAGTGAGGAACTCTACCGACACCTGTTCGAAGACCATCCGAGCGCCTGTCTACTCTATGACGCATGCGACCTGACCATACTGTCTGCCAACCGGGCTGCGCTGCATCTATACGGTAAAGATATCCGTCAGTCAGCCTTCAATGGCCTGTTCGAGAACCCGGAGCAGGACTGGCCAAAATACCTGCGTTTTCTACATTCCAGCCTGCCCGCCACACGCAACGAAATCTGGCAACACCGGAATGCGCGCGGCACAGTGCTCGATGTCGAGCTGGTCGATACACCTTTTCGCTTTCAACATCGCAAGGCGCGCCTGGTGGTGGCCATGGACAAAAGCACCGAAGTCCAGTCCGAACGCCAGGCACGGGAATCCGAAAGTGCTCTGTTACAACTGCTTGCCGATAGCCAGGATGCCATATTGGCACTGGACAACAACTCGCGGCTTCAGTACGCCAACCCCAGTGCCGAGAAGCTGCTCGGCCTGGAAACCACGCCCTGGGACAAGATTAACCTGTCCCTGCCGGAAACGGACGAAAACCTGTTCGAATGGACGCTCACAACAGAGTCTGAGCCTCGTACCTTTGAAGTAGTGCGCTCCCATACCCGACTCGGCGGCCACAACACTCAGATACTGTCGATGCGAGACATCACCGAGCGGCTGCGACTGGAAGCACAGCGACGCCTGCTGGAGCGCAGTCTTGCTTCAACCAGTAATGGCATTGTTATTTGTGACGCGCGCCAGCCAGACCACCCCATCTCCTACGTTAATCCGGCGTTCGAAAAAATGACCGGTTATACCAGTGCCGAGATACTGGGGCGTAACTGCCGTTTTCTGCAAGGTAACGATACCAACCAGCCTGGTGTTGAGCTGATACGAAATGCCCTGCAACAGCAGCAATCGGTCAGTACCGTCTTGCGCAACTACCGTGCGGACGGATCAGCGTTCTGGAACGATCTCTTTATTTCACCCGTTCAGGATGACCAGGGCGAGATAACGCACTTTGTTGGCATTCAGAACGACATTTCGGCGCAACGAGAAGTCGAGCATACCCTGGCCTACAACGCCAGCCACGATGTGCTGACCGGCCTGCCGAATCGAACCCTGCTTGAGGATCGGATCCGCCAGAGCCTGTTGATAGCACGCCGCTGCCAAAAAGCACTGGCGGTCTTGTACATAGACCTGGACGGTTTCAAGCCACTCAACGACACCCTGGGGCACGCCAAGGGGGACAGCATCCTTCTGGAAGTCGCCCACCGAATAGAGAGCATCAAACGCGGTGGCGATACGCTGGCACGCCTGTCGGCCGACGAATTCGTACTGGTGCTGCCGGATATCGAACAGGAAGGTGACTGCCTGCCCATCATTGAGCGCGTCCTGGCTCGGATCAGTGAGCCCTATATTCTGGACGATGGACAATTCCACCTGACCGCCAGCATTGGTATCGCCTTGAGCCAGGACATTGATGAGGAAGACCCGATGTACCTTGTGCGTCAGGCCGATCTGGCCATGTTTGAAGCCAAGGAGAACGGCAAGAACCAGTACAGCTGGTACACCCCCTCGCTGGACAGCAACGCAAGTCGGGCCCTGCAGCTAAGAGGTGACCTGCAAAGAGCCATAAATAACAATGAATTTCGCTTGCACTATCAACCCGTTCACAATCTGAAAACTGGAGAAATCACCTGCTTTGAAGCCCTGCTGCGCTGGTCACACCCTCAACTGGGCGCCATTTCACCGGGTGATTTTATCCCCATTGCAGAAACAACCGGGCAAATCATCGCCCTGAGTCAGTGGGTACTGGAGCAAGCCTGTCGGGATCGCCAACAGCTTGAACACCTGGGTATAGAAGCGCCCATTGCGCTGAATCTCTCACCCATGTTGTTCAAACAGGAAAACCTGGCCGAGCGCATGGCAGCCACCGTCCATAAGCACGGTCTTGATTGTCAGTCGTTTGAGCTGGAAGTGCTGGAATCCGTCATGATGAGCCGTTTTGAACTGGCGATCGAATCCTTGAGCGAACTCAAGACCGCAGGCTTCGGGCTGTCCATCGATGATTTTGGCACCGGCTTTTCCAGCCTTAGTTATTTGAAGCTGCTACCGATTCACAAGATCAAGATCGATCGCTCCTTTATCACCGACATCATCAAGGATCAGGACGACACCGCCATCGTGCGCGCCATCATCTCCATGGCCAGACATCTGGGCTTGCGAGTGGTTGCCGAAGGGGTGGAAACCGAAGCCCAGGCCGCCTTCCTGAAACGAGAAAGCTGTGATGACGCCCAGGGGTTTCTTTACAGCGCAGCAAGGCCGTTGACTGACCTTCTGGATTACATCATTTCGCCGCCTTCATCCGCCAACTCCGCAGAAAATGCAGCAAATATACATAATATCTTGATTCTTGATGATGACCCTCTGATCCTGAAGTCTCTCAATCGCACACTGCGCAACCAGGGCTATGGCGTTTTCACCGCCAAAAACGCCGATCAGGCATTCAGCATACTGGCTCAGGAATCCATACAGGTGGTGTTGTCGGATCAGCGCATGCCGCAAATGAGTGGCACCGAGTTCCTGAAGAAAGTCCGGTCGCTGTACCCAAGCACTATCCGTATTGTGCTTTCGGGCTATACTGACCTGGCAACTGTCACCGGCGCCATCAACGAAGGGGCGATTTATCAGTTCCTGACCAAGCCCTGGAACGATGATGAGTTGCGCGCCATCATACACCGTGCTTTCGAAGAGTCCGGGTTGCTGTCCAGAGACAGTTAATTCGCCAGTGCCGGAGACGCCCTTGTGAAGTCGGACACACAAGTCGATATCTACCAGAAAAAGAAGCTGCTGATTCTCGATGATGACGCACTGACTGGACAAACCATTCGGAGCATCGCGGAATTTGCCGGGCTGGAAGTCCGCTTTACCACGGAATCGAGGCAGTTTTTTCTCTGGGCACGAGACTGGCAGCCAACCTTTATTGCGATCGACCTGATCATGCCGGAAATGGACGGCGTCGAGGTCATGCAAGCGCTGGCAAAACAGCAATCTCAGGCCAACCTGATCATTACCAGTGGTGTAGGAAGCCGCGTACTCGATGCGGCTGTGCGCTCCGCCCGAGAACACGGCTTGAATATTCTCGGCAGCCTGGCCAAGCCCTTTTCTCCCGCCGAATTACGCGCCTTGCTGTCTCAAGGTTCCGCTGCCAAGCTCACCAGGGCAGAAACCCCGGCATTTCAGGGTTCGCTATCGCCTCAGAGCTCACCGTCGCCTCAAGAGTTGCGTCATGGTATCGATCATGACGAGTTACGGCTCTTGTATCAGCCAAAAATCCATTGCCAAACGGGTACCTTACAGGGGCTGGAAGCGCTTGTTCGCTGGCAACACCCTCGTCTGGGCTTGCTCACACCAGACCGCTTTATTCCCATGGCCGAAAGTCAGGGGTTGATAGATGACCTGACCGAATGGGTGGTCACTCATGCGTTGGCCTGGATGGCAAACATCAGAACAAAAGGCTGGCCCGGCGCGAATCAATCTCCCCCGCTGACGCTGCCCACCAACATCACGCTTTCAATCAATATCTCGGCTCGCTCGCTCAGCAATTTTCAGTTGTTCGATCGTATTGCTTCGCTGTGCCATGCTAACGCCTTGAAGCCGGAGCGGGTTATTTTCGAACTGACAGAAACCAGTGCCATGGAAGATCCGATCAGTTCACTGGACATCCTGACTCGGCTCCGTGTGCAAGGTTTCCAATTATCGATCGATGACTTTGGAACGGGCTTTTCGTCCATGCTGCAGTTGGTGAGATTGCCTTTCAGCGAGATGAAAATCGACAAGTCCTTTGTCATGACCGCCAACGATTCAGCAGAGTCACGGGCGGTGATCAAATCCATTGTAGATCTCGGCCACTCACTGGGGATTGCCTGCACCGCAGAAGGAATAGAGGACGAAGACGCCCTTAATTACCTGAAAGAGCTTGGCTGTGAACACGGCCAGGGTTTTTATATTTCCCGACCGGTCGACAGCGAAGCATTACAATCCTGGTTTCAGGACTTTTACCAGACCAATGAAAGACGTCGCCTTACCAGCCTGCACCACTTGAAGCTACTGGACACCCCCTACGAGGAGCGATTCGACCGTATAGCGAGGCTGGCACAACGGTTGTTCGAGGTACCTATTGCTCTGGTTAGCCTGATTGATGAGCACCGCCAATGGTTCAAATCTCATCCGGGTCTGAGCACTCGTCAGACCCCACGATCGGAGTCTTTTTGTACCTATACCATTAAAGGTGACAGGGTCATGATCATCGAAGATGCAACCCTGGACGAGCGCGTCTCGCATCTGGCCGCAGTGAGCGGGCCTGATCATGTGCGTTTTTACGCTGGTTACCCTTTAAAAGCCGCTGATGGCAGCCAGATCGGGACCCTGTGTATCATCGATACACGCAGTCGAACCTTCAATAGCGAAGAAATCGAGCTGCTTAACGATCTGGGTGGCATGGTTGAGCAGGAACTCGTTCAGGACCAGCAACTGAACGTCGACGCCTTGACCAGAACACTGACTCGAACCGGTTTTGAACGACGCGCCGAAGCCACTTTGAAGCTGTGCCGGAAAGTACAGCTGGGCTGCACATTGTTACTGTTCTCTCTGGACAATCTGGCACAGATCACCCATCAGGCTGGACAAGACTCCGGTGACAACGCACTGATAGGTTTTGGTCGGGTGCTGGCTCGTTGTTGCCGAGAATCGGACCTGATCGGTCGCTACAGCGATGATTATTTTATCGTGCTGCTCACCAACCACTTACCCTCTGGAGATGACAGCGTCCTGAAGCGCATAGAGACGCTTCTGGTCCAATGCAACCAGCCTACCGAGACATCGCCTCAACTACTCATTCGATACGGGTTGGCCAACACCGATGATCTGGGCCAGTACGACTTGCAGTCACTGATTGTCGAAGCGGACAAGCGACTGGTACCCGTCGATGCTCCATCCGGTCAGTAGGGAACGATTCATTTCGCTGTGCCATGGCCGGTACATGGACAAAAAGCACCAGAGCAACTATTGTTTTTTAGAGCAGGACTCGATTCAATCTGGCCGGCAGTCACGCAGTCATTCAACCATTAAGGACCAGCCATGGACCGTTATGCGGTATTGGGTCACCCCATAAAGCACAGTCTGTCTCCGCAAATTCATGCGGCCTTTGCTCGCCAAACAGGTGAGCAACTCGAATACGAAGCCATAGAGCTTCCCGTTACCAGTTTTGAAACACGCGTCTGGCAAATGTTCCGCGATGGCTTCAAAGGGTTTAATGTTACCGTGCCGTTCAAGAAAGATGCGCACGATTTCGCCGACGATCTGACCGAGCGAGCCAAGCGCGCTGGTGCCGTCAACACCCTGTTGCAGCAGGAAGACGGTCGCATTCTGGGCGATACCACCGATGGCGCTGGCCTGGTCTATGACCTGGAAGATCAACTGAACTGGCAGATCACCGATCGCAACATTCTGATTCTGGGTGCCGGTGGCGCTGTGCGTGGCATTCTGGAACCGCTACTGGAGCGCAAGCCTGCCCAGGTGGTGTTGGCCAATCGTACCCTGGCCAACGCCGAAAAGATTACCGATGATTTCCCGGAAATCGCACCCTGCTCCTTCGAGGAATTGACCGGGCGCTTTGATATCATCATCAACGGCACCTCCGCCAGCCTGTCTGGCCATCTGCCTCCTTTACCCGAGGGACTGGTGACGCCAGAGACCTGCTGCTACGACATGATGTATGGCAAAGGCGAAACCGCCTTCAATAAGTGGGCCCGCGAGCAGGGCGCCAAAGCCTGTGCCGACGGCCTCGGCATGCTGGTCGGTCAGGCGGCCGTCAGCTTCGAGATCTGGCGCGGTGTGAAACCCGAACCCGGCGCCGTTCTGGACGAATTGCGTGCCAACCTGAAGTCCTGATCGACGGAAACCCTTTTGTATTGGCGGTCATTTGACCGCCAAAAGTCACTTTTTTTCATCACCTAGAACCAGAATCTCTCCGCATCCGTATCAAGAATTGAAACCTTGTCCAGGAATTGTCGAACTTTATGGTGCGCTTACTGTTTCGAATCACCTTGCCATTACTGGTGCTTGCCGGCGGTGCTGCTCTGGTTTACCTGCTGGTCAGCAACCCGGTGCGCAGTGTCGAAGCCAGCGAAAGCCTGGTAGACCCGCTGGCTGATGCCGCTACCGTCGAAACCGTAACGCCCCAGCCCGGGGAGAGGTCGCCTCAACTTCAACTTTATGCCCGTTACCAGAGCCAGCAATCGGTTGGCATCAATAGCCCAGCCACTGCCGATGTAATGCAGGTTATGGTACGCACCGGTGACCGGGTTGAGGCTGGCGAGGCTCTGGTGCGACTCGATGACGCCGACCTGACTCGACAGGTGCGCCAGTTGGAAGCCCGGCGC
Organism: Saccharospirillum sp.; assembly: GCA_022565595.1. GTDB lineage: Bacteria > Pseudomonadota > Gammaproteobacteria > Pseudomonadales > Natronospirillaceae > Saccharospirillum. Next base: position 50,108 of record JAIUML010000003.1, read on the forward strand.
CAGGACTTGCAAAGCCGCCTGCAACTCGAACGCCGCCAGCATCAAAGCAACCAGCAGGCACTGGTGATAGAGCGCAATCTGCTCGAAATCGCCGAGAGCAGTGTCGCCCGGCTGCGCAACCTGCGCAGCCAGAACCTCAGCTCGGCGGCCGACCTTGAGAGTGCCGAGCGCAATCAACAAAATCAGTTGCTCTCCTTGCAACAACGCGAGCTGGCCATCGCACGCTTTGAAGACGTCGAAAACCAGTTTGAAGCTCAGCTGGCCGAGCTCGACTCCCAGCTGGAACAGGCCCAATCCAACCGTGACAGAGCCATGATCAAGGCACCCTTTAGCGGGCGGGTGTCCAATATCCGGGTACAGAGTGGCGCCAATGTGAGTAACGGCCAGGAACTGATGACCCTGGTCGACGATCAGCAGACGGAGTTGGTGGCCTGGGCAGCCAGCCCCTCTCTGGTGGAATCCAGCCAATTAATTGGTCTGACTGGCGTCATTGATTACCCGCGAGGGCCTCTTGAAGTAACGCTCAAACAATACGACCCGGCCGCCCAGGGGGGCGCCCTGCAGCTCTATTTTGAACTGAATGACGCCAATGGCTACTTGACGCTGAATCGCTATTACCGGCTCTGGCTTGATTTGCCGGCCATAAGCGCCCTGGCAGTGCCCGACAGCAGCGTCTATGCCAATGCCTACGTCTACCAGGTCGTGGACGATCGGCTGCAGCGTGTACCGGTACAACTGCTGGGAGAACGTTTTGAAGATGGCCAGCTGTGGCGCCTGATTGACGGTGACTTGAGCGCCGACACACCCATTCTGAAAACCCGCCTCCAGGATGCCGCCCAGGGACTGGCAGTGAGGGTCAGCCAGCCATGAGCAGCCCCATCGCCGCCTTTGCTCGACACCGCATTGCACCCAATGCGCTGATGTTTATTGTTATTTTTATGGGCCTGGTCGCTCTCGATCGGCTCAATACTCAGTTCCTGCCCAGTTTCGAACTCAACATTGCTACCGTCAACACCGAATGGCCCGGCGCCAGTGCCGAGGACGTCCAGGAAGGCATTACCATACCGCTGGAACAAGCCATTCTGCAGTTGACCGATGTCGACCGGCTGACGTCGACCACCATCGAGGGTGGCTCCTTTATGACCATCACTTTCAAGGAGTCCATCGATAATGTCGACCAGGCCATCTCTGACGTCGAGAAAGCGCTGGCCTTGGTCAATCTGCCGGATGGGGCAGAAGAGCCGGCAGTCACCCAGCAGGTGTTTTTTGAGCCTGTTGCTGAGGTCTTGCTGTACGGCAACATCACCCTGGATGAACTTCAGGTCTGGGCAGACAAGGCCGAACGCAGCCTCAAAGCCGCCGGCATCGCCAGTATTGATGTAACCGGTTTGCCGAAGCGGGAACTCAACGCTCGCCTGAGTGTCGCCGACTACCTCTCCGGCAATCTGTCCCTGGCCGAGCTGGGCCAGCAACTGGCCGGACAGAACATCAATGTGCCAGCAGGCATTACCGGCGAAAACAGTGTTGAAGCTCAGATTCGGGTGCGCAACCAGGCTCTCGATGAAGCCAGCATTGCCCGCCAGACCCTGACTCTGGAAGATCAGGTGTTACGTCTGGACCAGATCGCCCAGGTCCGTCAGGATCGCGCGTCCGACGAATCTCGAATATTCTATCAGGGCCAGTCCGCTGTTCGCTTGAGCTTGAGCCGCACCCGCGGTGAAGACACCCTGCAAATGGCAGAGATCCTGACGACCTGGGTGGATGATTTTTCCGAGCAATTGCCTGCAGGCATGGAGCTGCGTGTCTACAACGAGGCCTATGAGTTCGTGCGCAGCCGCATCGGCATCATTCTGGATAACGGCATTGGCGGCATGGTGCTGGTGCTGATCGTGCTGTTTGTCTTTCTACGCCCGCGTCTGGCCTGGTGGGTGGCCGCCGGCATTCCCATCTCCTTTATGGGCACCTTCGTTTTTATGGAACTGATCGGGCTGTCGTTCAACCTGATCAGCATTTTTGGCTTCCTCGTGGCCCTGGGTGTGATTGTCGATGACGCCATCGTCGTCAGCGAAAATGCCTACAGTCGCATGGAAAAAGGCGAGGACCCCAAGTCCGCCGCCGTCAATGCCGCCCACCAGATGTTCCCGGCGGTGCTGGCTTCTTCGGTAACCACCATCGCTGCCTTCTTACCTTTGCTGCTGGTCGGTGGTCAGGCCGGCGTCTTTACCAAAAGCGTGCCTTTGGTTGTGATCATGGCCATCGCCGCTTCATTGATTGAATGCTTCCTGATTCTGCCTGGCCATCTGGCGCACAGCTTCAGCAAAGGCAAGATGCGCCCGCCCGGTCGCCTGCGCGGCGGCTTTGAGCGCGGTTTTGAACGATTTCGCCAGGGGCCTTTCCGTCGCGCCGTGGCCTTTGCTGTGGATTTCCGCGCCACTACCTTCAGCCTCGTCATCATCGCCCTGGTCCTGGCCATTGCTCTGGTCGCCAGCGGTCGAGTGCCCTTTGTATTCTTCCCGGCCATTCAGCAACCTTCCTTGCAGATGAACGTCAACTTCGCCGAAGGCACGGACCCGGCCATTACCCGCGATTTTCTCAGCCGGATGGAAGCGGCCCTGTTCGAGATTGAACGCGAAGCCGGGGTCCCGCTGATCGAGACCGTGGTGATGGAAACCCACCGAGAAGCCCCGGAGGATGGCGCACTTTATATTCAACTGGATGACAGCACCGAGCGGCCACTGTCCAACGCCGAGATCATTCAACGCTGGCGCGAACGCGTACCTGATCCACCAGGTCTGGTCGATGTCGCCTTTGTTGAAAGCCAGCAGGGGCCTTCGACCGATGGGCTATCCGTCCGTCTGGTCAATGAAGATCGCGCCACTCTGCAAGCCGCCTCTGCCTGGATGAAGGAACGATTTGCCGGCATCGGTGGCCTGGTCGAGATTCGCGACAACCTGCCACTGGGTGCTGAACAACTGGACTTGCAACTGACTCCCGATGCGCGCGCCCTGGGCCTGACGCCTCAGGAGCTGGCCAGAATACTGCGCGAATGGGTGGACGGCTACCCGGTGCAAACGCTGCAAGTAGCCGGTGAAGAAATTCAATTGCGCATGCGCCTGGACGAACGCCAGGTGGACACCTGGTTTGACCTGGCCCAACTGCCCTTGCGCCTGCCGAACGGCCAGACGCTGCCACTGAGTGCCCTGGCGGAACCGGTTTCCGAGCGCGCCATCCAGCAGTTGAACCGGGTCAATGGTGAGCTTTCGGTGGAAGTCTCCGCCAAGCGCGAAAACCAGGCCTTGAACCTGAACGAGGTGAATCAGCTGATTGACACCGAAATCCGTGCTGAACTGCGCGATCGCTTCCCCAATGTCAGTCTGGTGGTGGAGGGCGATCAAGCCTCCCAGAATGACTTTTTCCGCGATGTGCAGATCGGTGCCGTACTGGGCCTGTTGCTGATCTTTATTTCACTGGCCTGGGTGTTCGAAAGCTGGAGCTGGCCACTGGCAGTGATGTCAACCATCCCCTTTGGCCTGACCGGTGCCATAGTCGGCCATTGGGCCATGGGGCTGGATTTAAGTGTGCTCAGCATCTATGGCCTGTTCGGGCTATCGGGCATTGTCATCAACAATGCCATTGTGCTGGTCACCTTCTATCGGGATCTGCGCAATGAAGGCATGGCCATGGAAGAAGCCATAGTAGAAGCCAGTGTGCGTCGTTTCCGGGCCGTGATCATTACCACCCTGACCACCGTCGGCGGCCTCAGCTTCCTGCTGTTCGAGACCTCCTTCGACGCCCAGTTCCTGATCCCCATGGCGGCTGGCATCGCCTTTGGTCTGCTCTTTGCCACCGTGTTGATTCTGTTCTATGTGCCGGCCATGTTGATGGCCGTCGAGCACGGGCGAGAGCGGTTGATCCGCATCAAGGGCTGGTTGTTTGGTCGGGAAGTAATTCTATAACCGTTGTGCTATCCAGTTGAACTGTAGTAGCGCTCATTGCGTTACTACAGTTCTCGAAAAGTACTGGCTGTGCTTAACTTATGCATCATGTTGGCCGATAACCTGCTCAAAGGAGGAGCACATGACTGCTATATTGATGGCAATCGCTTTTGGTGCCGGTGCCGCCATGGTGCTGATTTTGGGTCTTATATACTCGAGACGTACGCATCGCTCCATCCAGGGCATGCAACAACAGTACGTGCATAGGCTGGCCGACAAGGATCGATCACTCCAAATGATGCTCGACCTAATGGTCAACAGCGCGCAACGCCATCAAGGCAGTTTACGTTCCACCATCAATAACCTGATCAGTGACACCACTAATTTGGCCCAGGACAACGCCCAGGCCATGGCTGAAATGGCCGAATCCTTGAGCAATAGCAAACACTTGCTGGAAGAGGTCAATGGCCAGATCGGCAAGGTTCAACACATAGCGAGTGCAGGTCAAAGTGTCAGCACCACGCTTAAGACCCTGATCGCCGAGTTCCGAACCACCGCTGCGCAACTCGGTCAGATACGGTCGCAAATGCAGCAGGTCATGGACAAGGCCAGTGATATTAATGATGTCGGCCAGCAGGCAGAAATGCTGGCACTGAATGCGGCCATTGAAGCGGCGCGGGCAGGTGAAGCAGGGCGTGGCTTTGCCGTTGTAGCAGACAACATGAAGCAGTTGGCCAAATCCAGTCAAACCATCAGTGCCGAAGTGCAAGCCGTGCTTTCAGCCAGCGATCGCGATATTCAGTTGGCCTCCCAGTCTGTTGAGCAGAAATCCCATCAGGTTATTGAATCATCAGACACATTGATTCAGGCATTTGATGGGCTCAATGGCCAATTGAACCAGTTTATTGAAACCATTCAGACATTGGACGGCGCATTCGGCCAAACCCAGGGCTTTGTTGAAGAGCAGTCACAACAGGCTCGAACTCGAACCGAAGCTTCTATACGGACGATTACATTGGAAGCCAATGACATTCTAGGTATGGAAATAATCGACTTGAGTCCACGACAGGCAGCGGAGCAGCTGGAACGATTCAATCATCTGATTGACGTGCGTCGTGCGGAAGAATTCAATGACGAGTTAGGGCACATTGAGGGTGCTGAACTAAGCACTTTGCAAACCGACCTTGGCCGAAGGTTGGATCAACTCGACCCGCAAAGCCGCTGCCTGTTTATATGCCGCAGTGGCGGACGCTCTACCAAGGCGGCACAGCAAGCCCTGTTCAGAGGGTTCAAGGAAGTCTACAACCTGGATGGTGGCATGATTGCCTGGCGCAAAGCCGGATTATAAGTTTAACTCTGTACGAACAGAGAACGTCAGGAGCCACACCATGACCGTAGACAACAACCGCCTGCTGCTTGAACTCGACAAACGCCGTCGTGACATCAACCGGGACATTCTCAACCCCGCCATTCCCGAGCTCAGCCTGGAAGACCTCGACCCGGTTTTGACCATGGTCGCCAATGCGCGTCTGGCCTACATTAGGGAATTGATGGACATTGCTAAAATGTCGCCGGATTCAGGTCCCTCGGTTGATCAGATTAAGCAATTGCGCAATTTCCGCATCACCTATGATGAGTTGATCAGCGCCGTCAACGCCCTGGAAACCGTGATTCAGCGAGATTATCTGGATGTGAAAAAGACCCGTTAAGCAGGGAGGAATCCGCTCTGTTACTGTTACACTACGGTGTTTTAGCCACTGACGAGCCACACTTTCGATGACGTTGACCGACTTTATTGACCAGTTGTACACCCAACCAGAGAGCATCCAGTTTAACGATGCCATCGCCCTGATCGACCAGGAGTTCGAGTTCACACCGGTCGCCTTCTCGGTCGGTAAGCAACATAACGATGCAGGCACCAACCAGGGCTCCTGCCGCCTACTGGCCTTCGCCCATACCATGACTTTGCCAAAAGACGCCACCCTGGCCCTGTTTGGCGATTACTACCGCAAGGACGTGCTTGGCAACCCCGACGGCACCGACCACGCCAACATTCGTCAGTTCATGCAACATGGCTGGAAGGGCGTGCACTTTTCCGATACCGCTCTGGTAAAAAAGCCGTCTGCAAGCTCGGCGTCAGCTCAACATCATGCGCACGCCGACGATGATCAGGAAGATGGCGAACAAGCGCTTTAACCAGAGCCCGTTCAACCGGTAAGCGAGAGCAGCGCCAACCGGTGCCATCAGCAGGGTGCAGGGCAGGATCAACAAGAATGCCAGGCCATGCACATAGCCGAGCGACAGCGGCGGGCGGCCGTCGATCGTAAGGCCAGCAATCGCATAGCCAACGACCGCCGGCAGGCTGATGACAGCGCCAAAACCGGCGGCGGTACCGACCGCCCGATGTATGGTAAAGCCGTGCCAACTGAGCAGTGGCACCATCAGGGTGCCACCGCCGATCCCGAGCAACGTGGATAACTGCCCCACCAGGGTGCCATAGAGTGCCTGTCGCCCATAGCCTGGCATTTGGCCTTTGGGGGTGGCATCGGCAGGCGTTTTCTTCAGTGTCGACAGAATCATTTGCGCCGCCACGGCCCAGACAAAGAGCGCGAAAAAACTCTTCAACGCCGCACCCGGCATGAGGGTACTGGTCACTACGCCCAGAGCCGCCCCCAGAAATGCCCAGGGCGCCCAGCGTTTAAGCAATGCAAAATCCAGGGTTCCCCTGGATTGATGAGAACGGGCCGACTGCATCGAAGTAAAAACGATGGTGCCCAGAGAGGTGGCCACCGCAGTCGGCATGGCAATGTCGACCGACAGGCCCTGCAACTGATAAATCTGAAACAGAATGGGCACAATGATCAGCCCACCGCCAATGCCAAACAGGCCGGCCATCAAACCGGCCAACAGGCCACCCCCGAGCAGTGGCAAGACCCACCAGAGCCATTCGATCATGAAATTACCTGTGATTGGAAAACAAGGACTGTCGCACCTGAAGAACAGTCGGCTAACGCCGACGCTGTCGATGAGGACATCGACGTAGTGGGCGCTAGCCCACCTGATAGCCGACCATTATCAACAATTCAACTCAAGCCGCGATACCACTGTGCCGCAACAACGCATCCACACTCGGCTCGCGCCCACGAAACCGCTTGAACAGCTCCGCCGCCGGCTCACTGCCGCCCCTGGACAGAATGTGTTCACGAAAGGCCCGACCGGTTTCAACGTTGAAAATGCCTTCTTCCTCAAAGCGGCTGTAGGCATCGGCACTGAGCACCTCGGCCCACTTGTAACTGTAATAGCCAGCGGCATAACCCCCGGCAAAAATATGCCCAAAACCATGCTGGAAACGGTTATCCGGGCTGACCGGCACCACCGTCACCTCGGCACGTACCCCATCCAGCACGGCCTGAATCTCGGCATTATCAAAGCCCTGGGTACGGCTGTGCAACAGCATATCGAACAGGGAGAACTCGAGTTGACGCACCGTCTGCATCGCCGACTGGAAATTACGCGCCGCCAGCATTTTATCGAGCAACGCTTGCGGAAGGGGCTCTCCGGTATCGACATGGCCCGAAATAAAGGCCAGCGCCTCGGGCTCCCAGCACCAGTTCTCCAGGAACTGACTGGGCAGCTCGACCGCATCCCAGGCCACGCCATTGATGCCGCTGACGTCGACCACATCGATCTGGGTCAGCATGTGGTGCAAACCATGGCCAAACTCATGGAAGAGGGTGGTGACTTCGTTATGGGTGAGCAACGAAGGCTTGTCGCCAACCGGCGGTGTAAAGTTGCAGGTCAGATAGGCCACCGGCTTTTGCACCGAACCGCTCAGTGCATGACGGCGACGGCATTCGTCCATCCAGGCACCGCCGCGTTTGCCTTCGCGGGCATAGAGATCGAGGTAGAACCGTGCAACCACCGCATCGCCCTCGATGACGTTATACAGCTTGACGTCCGGGTGATAGGTCTCGAACTGCTCTACCGGTTCAAAACGGATGCCAAAGAGACGGTTGACGGTTTCAAACAAACCTTCAACCACCCGGGGCGCTGGAAAATAGGGCTTGAGCTCTTCCTGCGAGACGGCATAGCGCTGCTCTTTCAGTTTCTCGCTGGCATAGCCGACGTCCCAGGGTTGCAGGTCGTCCAGTCCCAACTCGGTCCTGGCAAAGTCGGACAGTTCGGCAAACTCCTGACGCGCCTGAGGCACCGCCTTCTCGGCCAGGTCGCGCAGGAACTGAATCACCGCCTCGGGCGATTCGGCCATCTTGGATGCCAGAGACACCTCGGCATGATTGCGGTAACCCAGCAGGTCCGCCGCGACGTGACGCTTGCTTAATATCTGGGCCATGACCGGGCCATTGTCAAACTGGCTGGCATTGGGGCCGATTTCCGACGCCCGGGTGACATTGGCGAGATAGGTTTCCCGTCGCAATTCGCGATCATCAGCGAAACTCAGTACCGGGATCACCGATGGCATTTCCAGGGTGACCAGCCAACCGTCCTTGCCTTTCTGCTGGGCATACTGCGCCAGAGTGGCTCGGGCCGACTCGGGCAACCCGCTGAGCCGGGCTTCGTCGGTGATGTGCAGGCTCCAGGCTTGGGTGGCATCGAGCAGATGCTCGCTGAATGTCTGACTCAGTTGCGCCAGCTCCTGCTGCAAGGTGGCGAAGGTCTTTTTCTCATCGTCCGGCAGGTCGATGCCGGACAGGCGAAAATCACGCAGGGCGTGTTCGATGGCGGTTTTCTGTGGCTGACTCAACTGAGCGTAATCATCCCGCTGGACAATAGCCTGGTAGCTTTCAAACAGGCCCTGATGTTGCCCAATCCAACTATGATACTCCGTCACCAGACCCAGCGCCTTGCCATAGGCCTCGCGCAGGGGTTTGGAATCCTTGACGCCGTTGAGGTGACCAAATACCGCCCAGGCCTGGTCAAGGTCGTCATTCCAACGAGCAATGGGTTCCACCAGGCTGGCCCAGGTGGGCTCGTCCAGCTCTGCCAGCAGCTTGTCAATGTTCGCTTTATTGCGGCTGATCAATTTCTCCACCGCCGGCACCACCTGTTCCGGTTGAAACTGCTCAAAGGGTGGCAATTCATGCTGTTGTAGTAGGGGGTTGCTCATGGAATATCCTGTCTCAGGCTTTGGCTTTAATGGTACATCAGTTTGGGGTGAACCGGATCAGATACAAGGCCTCATAAGACTCCCTCTCCGGTAGGCATCCCCACCCCATGCCTTTATACTGTGCCCCGAATTCTCTGTCATAAGGCATGTTGTCCATGCGCCCCAGCGGTCGAACCCCCGATCAACTTCGCTCCATCTCCATTCAACGCCAATTTACCAAGCACGCCGAAGGCTCGGTCCTGGTCAGCTTTGGCGACACCCAGGTCATTGTAACTGCCAGCGTTGAAACCGGAGTCCCTCGCTTTCTGAAAGGCAAGGGCCAGGGTTGGGTCACCGCCGAGTACGGCATGCTGCCGCGCGCTACCGGCAGCCGCAATATACGCGAAGCCGCCAAGGGCAAGCAGGGCGGACGCACCGTCGAAATCGGCCGCCTGATTGGCCGCTCGCTGCGCGCTGCTGTGGATATGAAAACCCTGGGTGAACACTCCATTACGCTCGATTGTGACGTCATCCAGGCCGACGGTGGCACGCGCACTGCTGCCATTACCGGCGCGTACGTGGCGCTGGCCGATGCCGTCCAGTTCATGCTAGATAAGGGCATGATCAAGGAAAATCCGATCAAGCAAGCCATAGCCGCCGTCTCGGTCGGCATCTGGAACGGCACCCCGGTGCTGGATCTCGACTACGCTGAAGACTCCACCTGCGACACCGACCTGAATGTGATCATGAGCGGCAATGGTGGCTTTATCGAGATCCAGGGTACCGCCGAGGGTGAGCCTTTCAGCGCCGACGAGCTGAACGCCATGCTGGCGCTGGCACACAAGGGTGTGAAAGAGCTTTGTGAACTTCAGGTACAAGCACTCAGCAAGCCCTGACTGCCGCTATGGTCCGCTTGGGGTATCGGGTGAGGCCTGAGAGGGACGCCGTGAACCGATATCAGCCCCATCCATGGGGCTGACCCTTCGGGCTCGGCGATCACATCCGACCGCCAGGGATGGCGTAGTGTCGGCGTTGCATGGAGCAAAAAGCCGACCATGGTGATCGACGCCCTCTCAAACCCCACCCGATACCCCGACCTCGCATTTTCGGCTCCCCGTTACGCATTGGAGATATCAACATGACCTACAGCATGACCGCCTTTGCCCGCAAAGAAGAAAGCAGTGATCTCGGTACGCTGTCGGTTGAGATCCGCTCTGTTAACCATCGCTACCTGGAACCGACCTTCCGCCTGCCAGATACACTCAAGCCAGTGGAAATGCCATTGCGTGAGGTACTGAAAAAACGTGTCAAGCGTGGCAAGGTCGATGTGCAGTTGAGGTTTTACCCCAATCAGGGCGCTACCGGCCTTGATGTGAGTACTCACTTACTGGAAAACCTCAATGTTGCCTTGCAAAAGGTCCGTGCCGCTGTGCCAGCGTGCAGAGAACCCAGTGCCCTGGAGTTGCTGCAATGGCCCGGTGTATTGGCTGAAGGCAATGTCGATATGGAGCAGGTTTTTGAAAGCACCAAAACTCTGTTCAAGGGTGCTCTGGACGACTTCATGGCACACCGTCAGCGCGAAGGTGAAGAACTGGCCGATCTGCTGCGGCAGCGTCTGGACGACATCAGCACCATCGTCACCGAGGTGCGCAAGGAAGCCCCGACCTGGATCAACACCTTTCGTGACAACCTCAAGGCCAAGGCAGCCCAATTGGCGGTAGAGGTTGACCCGGATCGTCTGGAGCAGGAAATCGTGCTGCTCGCGCAAAAAGCCGACGTCGCCGAAGAACTCGACCGCCTCGATACCCACTGCCAGGAGGCGCGTTACATACTCAAGGACAAGGGCGCTATAGGCCGTCGTCTGGATTTTCTGATGCAGGAATTCAACCGCGAAGCCAACACCCTAGGTTCCAAAGCCACCAACAGCCGTATCTCTCAAGCCTCAATCGACCTCAAAGTACTAATCGAACAGATGCGCGAGCAAGTACAAAACATCGAGTAACCGACATTGGAGCGTCGATATCACCATCGACGTAGCGGTCGTAAGACCGCTGGCCTGGCCGCAGGGTCGGCTAACGCCGACCGCGTCGATGAGGACATCGACACTCCATTTGAGGTTTAGCCCAACAATGCTCCCACCCTTTGCTGCAAGCGAGGCAACAACACCGCTTCAAACCAGGCATTGCGCTTGAACCAGGCCTGATTCCTCGGGCTGGGGTGAGGCAAGGGCAGATAGCGAGGCCAGACCTGCTGCCAATTCTGCACCGCCTCGGTCACGCCGCCCTTGAACTGGGGCAGGTGATACGCCAAGGCAAACTTGCCCAGCACCACCGTCAACTGGATATTGGGCAAGGCTTCAAGCAGCGGCCGTCGCCATTGCTCGGCGCACTCCGGCCTCGGTGGAGCATCCCCGCTGGAGCCTTTGCCTGGGTAGCAAAAACCCATGGGCACAATGGCAAAATGCCTGGCGTCGTAGAAGGTCTCCCGATCCACCCCCAGCCAGGCGCGCAGCCGATCGCCGCTGGCGTCATCAAAAGGCACGCCACTATCGTGCGCTTTTCGCCCCGGCGCCTGGCCGGCAATCAATATGGTGGCTCGAGAGTCAACCTGGAGGATGGGTTTTGGATGCAAAGGCAGTTGTTGGCTACAGATTTGGCAGGCGTGAATGCGCTGTAACAGCGTTTCGCTGTGAGATGCCACCATTATCCGGCCACGGTTTCATTAAGCCTGGGGTGTGATTTTATTCGACGTACTAGTCTGGCTTCTTCGTCGTATGCCTTATGACAAACGTCCCAAATTTCAACAGCATGCTGAATGTTCAACCAGAACTCTGGCGTATTTCCAAGTGCTTTGGCCAATTTGATGGCCATTGGGGCTGTCAAAGAGCCTTTGTCATTAGCAATACGACTCAGGGTATTTCTGTGAACGCCCATTGCGTCAGCCAATTCGCTGATTTCAATATTCATTGGCCCCAGAAACTCTGACATCAGCATTTGCCAACCGTTACCGGGCGATGCTTCGTAGTTCTCATATCCAACCTCTATTACCCTTTGTATAGATGGGGATCCAGGTAAGTATTCTGAACAATACCAGCATCCGAGTATAATCTATGCAGTCACTGCTTGTTTGCGCGAATTTTTCAGGCTGCCAAGCGAGTGCTGGCCGGCGACAGTTCAGACGAACCAGAACTGAAGCAGTTGATGGACGCATGCAGATCAGCGGCCTGGCACTGGAGCAGGAAGCGGTTTGGCTGTAGCGTTCCGTGCATTGGAGCGTCGATATCATCATCGCCGTAGTCAGCGCCAGCCGACCCAAGCAAAAAGGGATCACGCGTGCCCTGTCGACTGCAAGTCGACACCCCAAAATCCATTAAATTCTAAAAACACCTCATTAAAACCTTTTTAAACCCTATTAAACCTCTTTTAAAGCCTCTTCTTGCTCCTCATACCCATTCATTCTGATCCAATAAAACACGTTAATGGATTTTAACTCCATTTGACCAGTTTTTAGCAACATATCAACCATCTTTGATGCTATGGCACAGCCGTTGCTAAGACCCTATTGAACCAATAAACACAAAAACGATCAGGAGACGACTCCATGTTTACAACCCGAAAAATGGGTAAAGCATCCGCTGCTCTGTTGGCGGCACTGTCCCTCGGCACTGGTGCGGCTTTCGCGCAGCAGGCTGTGGTTGTCATTGAGGCCGAACCGACCTCGATGGACCCGCACAATACCACCGACTCTGTTTCCGCTACGGTACAGGGCCCGATGTTTGAAGGCCTGTTGCGCTTCGACGACAGCATGAGCATCGTCCCTGTGCTGGCCACCGGCTACAGCTACAGCGACGACGCCACCGCCATTACCTTTGAACTGCAGCAAGGTGTCACCTTCCACGATGGCGCCTACTTCAATGCGGAAGTGGTTAAAATGAACCTCGACTTCGTTCGCGATGCCGATAATGGTCTGGCGCGCCGTTCCTTCTTCCGCTTTATCGAAGACGTCATAGTCGAAGACGACTATACCGTCACCATCACCAGTGAATCACCCAACTCGGCCATGGCCTCCTATATGGCGCACACTTCGGCTGCCATGAAATCACCTCGCGTGATCGAACGCAAAATGGCGGACCCTGACTTCAATGCCGATCGCGAAGGCGCTGTAGGCACCGGGCCTTTCCAGTTTGTTGAATGGCGCGATGGTGTACAGACGGTGGTTGAAGCCTTTGATGGCTACTGGAATGCCGATAATGGCGCCAATGTAGAGCGCATTGTTTTCCGTCCGGTTCAGGAAGCCTCGACGCGCATCAATATGCTGCAAGCCGGTGAAGCCCACCTGGTATTCCCTATCCCGACACTCTTTGGTGCTCAACTGGAGAGCGACGATCGTGTGAACCTGCGCACCGGCCCAACTACTGACGTGCACTACATCGGCATGAACCTGCAACTGGACAAGTACCAGGATGTGAAGGTTCGCCAGGCACTGAACTTCGCCATCGACAAGGACGGCCTGATCGCCCAGATGCTCGACGGCTACGGCACCATTGCCGATTCGGCCATTGCTCCCAACGTCTATGGTTATGCGGCTCAGGAAATCTATGATTATGACATGGGCGAAGCTCGTGCCTTGCTGGCTGAAGCGGGTTATGCGGAGGGTTTCACGGCCACATTGTGGACCCGCAACAGCACCGAGTTCATTGCCGTAGCCGAGTATGTAGCGATTCAGTTGGGTGAACTGGGCATTGAAGTCACCGTTGAAGCCTATGAATCCGGCACCCTGTTCGACATGCTGGACGCCGGTGAAGGCACCGACCTATTTATTGGCCGCTGGTCGCCCGGTACTGGCGAGGCGGACTACGGCCTGCGCCCGAACTTTGCGTCAGACCGTGTACCGCCCAACTTCAACAACTCCGGTTTCTACGTCAACGAAGCGGTGGATGATCTGCTGAACCGCGCGCTGGCAAGCTCCGACGCCCAGGAAGCCCTCAGCCTTTACGCGGAAGTTCAGGAAGTCATCTATGACGAAGCCCCCTGGGTGTTCCTGCACATCCCCGAGTCCATTGTCGGCAGTGCGCCGAACCTCGACGGTGTGTACGTTTTGCCATCAGGCAACGTTCACGTCAGCGGTATCTCTCTCAACTGATACCCATGCAATAAAAGCCCGGCCACCCTCGGCCGGGTGTTTCTGTCTGGTCACTGTTTCGGACGACTCCTATGTTGAACTATATTCTTCGCCGTCTATTCGGGATGGTGCCCGTGCTCCTTGTGATCACCATCATCGCCTTTCTCTTTGTACACCTCACGCCTGGCGACCCGATTCGTATCATGTACGGTGCGGAAATCGATCAGGCAACCTATCAGGAAATGCGTGAGCGGGCGGGTTTCAACGACCCCCTGGTGGTCCAGTATGGCCGCTATATGGCCAATATGCTGAAAGGCGACTTCGGCATCTCCTACCGTACCCGCGTCAATGTATCGGATGAAATTCTGCGCCGCTTCGGCTACACCTTTGTGCTGACGGTGCTGGCCATGTTCTGGGCCATCGTCATCGGGGTAGGGGTTGGCATTCTGTCGGCTACGCGGCGTAACTCCCTGGCCGATCGCTCCAGCATGATCGCCACCATTACGGCACTCAGCATTCCCGAATTCTGGTTTGGTCTGATGATCATGCAACTCTTTGCGGTCCAACTCGGCTGGTTTCCCACCAGCGGCAGCGGTTCCTGGCAACATCTGATTTTGCCCTCGATCACACTCGGCCTTGGGGTAGCTGCCACCATCGTGCGTTTCACCCGCTCCAGCGTGCTTGAGGTACTGCGTGAAGATTACGTGCGCACGGCTCGCGCCAAGGGGCAAAAAGAATCCGTCGTTATCTGGCGCCATGTGCTGCGCAATGCGTTGATACCGGTCGTCACCATGTCCGGCTTGCAGTTCGGCTTTCTGATTGGCGGTGCCGTGGTCGTTGAGCAGGTGTTCGCCTGGCCTGGTCTGGGTTCCTACCTGATCGACAGCATTCTCGGCCGCGACTACCCCGTCATACAGGCACTTATTTTGTTGTTCTCTTTACAGTTTCTGGTGATCAACCTCCTGGTTGATATCAGCTACGCCTTTTTGAATCCGCAGATCCGCTATGAATAGGGGCCCTTCCACATGGTGGTGAACCAACAATCTCCCTTCATAACCTTTGTTCGTAAATTTCTGAAGCAGCACCTCGCCCTGGTGGCTTTCGCTGTTCTGCTTGGCATCATGGGTGTCGCCGTGCTCGCACCCTGGATCGCACCGTTCGATCCGCATCGCCCGGTCACGGTGCAATATGCCGATCACGGCATCGACATCACGCAGTTGACCCGTCACAGCCCAGTCCTGGAAGGCGTACTGTCGGATGGAACCAGACTTGGCTACAGCGATTTGCCCAGAGTGGAGGTTGGCGCGCAGAATCAACGCGTCGTCAATGCCCGCCGCACCCGCAGTGGCCTGAACATTACAGCCCTGACCGCAGGCCATACCGCCGTTACCTTCAGCATCGATGAGTTGACCACGGCCATGGATGTCTATGTACGCGGCGAAGTGCCGTTGGCGGCCATCGAGCCCGGCTTGTCGCAGTTGACGATTGCGCTGGCGCAATCCGACTTCGCCATTGGCGAGCAGACGACGCTCGAACTGAAGGGCTTGCGCAGCGACGGCACCGAACTGGAAGGCCAGGATACCATCAACCAGTTCGGCACCGAGTATCGCCCTGAAGCCCCGCTTCAGGTGGAATGGCGCTCGCTCGACGAGGGTGTCACCTCTGTCAATGCCAATGGCCGAGTCGACTTTCTGACGGCAGGCGAGGGCCTGGTGCAGGCGCGCTTCGGTGACGTCACAACCCTGGCGCAATTTGCTGTCGGCGGTGCTGAAGTCGCACCACGGCTGATCAATCTGAGCCTGGCCGATTACGAAACCAACCTGACCGACGCCTACAAGCATCAACGACCTTCCGGCCTGCACTGGTTCGGAACCGACCACCAGAACCGCGACATCTTCAGTCGGGTGCTGCACGGCACCCGCGATACGCTGATGATCGGCTTTGTCTCGGTGGCCATTGGTACCCTGATCGGCACCGTACTTGGGCTGCTGGCTGGCTTTTATGGCGGGCGAATCGATAACGCCATTACTCGCGTCATGGATGTGCTGCTGGCCTTCCCGGGCATACTGCTGGCCATCGCTGTTATTGCCTTTCTGGGTGCCGGGCTGATCAACATCATCTTTGCCGTGGCGGTATTCACTGTGCCGGTATTTGTGCGCATTGTGCGCGCTTCCACGCTCTCGTTAAAAGAGATGACCTACGTCGAGGCGGCGCGTTCTATTGGCGTGCGGGACAGCGTCATTATCGCGCGCCATATCTTCCCCGGAACGCTGCCGGTGGTACTGGTGTACCTGACCATGCGCATCGGGGTGGCGATTCTGATCGGTGCGGCCCTGAGCTTTCTTGGCCTGGGTGGCGACATCACCGCACCGGAGTGGGGTTCCATGCTCAGTGCGGCCAAGGACAACAGCTCCACCGTGTTTCACGCCACCTTTTTCCCGGGCCTGGCCATCGTCATCACCGTCCTGAGTTTCAACATCTTCGGTGACGGTTTGCGCGACGCCCTGGATCCCAAGCTGAAGGAGTAATCAGCCCATGACACACAGAGGTACTGACTCTCAGCCGCTGCTCGACATTCGCGATCTGGTGGTCAAATTCAAGAGTGACGGGCGCGAGTTTGCGGTCGTCGACGGCATCAGCTTTCACATCAACAAGGGTGAAACCCTGGGCGTGGTTGGCGAATCAGGCTGTGGCAAAAGCGTCACCTCGCTATCGATCATGCAGCTTATCCCGACCCCGCCGGGGAAGATTACCGGCGGCGAGATCCGCTTTCGTGGCGATAACCTGCTCGATCTTCCGGAAAAGCGCATGCGCAAGGTGCGTGGCAACGACATTTCGATGATCTTTCAGGAACCCATGACTTCGCTTAACCCGGTGTTCACGGTGGGTGAGCAGATCGACGAAGTGCTCGACCTGCACACCGATCTGAACAAGGCGCAGCAACGCTTGCGCTCCATTGAAATGCTGACCCTGGTGGGTATTCCTCGACCGGAGCAGATTTACGATGCCTACCCCTATCAGTTGTCGGGCGGCATGCGCCAACGGGTGATGATTGCTATTGGTCTCGCCTGTGAACCGCAACTGCTGATTGCCGATGAACCGACAACCGCCCTGGACGTTACCATTCAGGCGCAGATTCTCGAACTGATGGGAAACCTGCGCTCGAAGATGGATACCGCCATTCTGTTTATTACCCACGACCTTGGCGTGGTCGCTGAAATGTGTGACCGCGTGGTGGTGATGTACGCCGGCCAGGTCGTGGAAGAAGCCGATGTCGACAGCCTGTTCAACAACCCGCGCCACCCCTACACCCGGGGCCTGCTCGATTCCATTCCCGATGCCACGCAGAAGGTGGAACGCCTGAACGCCATTTCCGGCATGGTGCCGCAGCCGGGCACAGTCGAGCGCGGCTGTCGTTTCGCGGATCGTTGCAGCAAGGCGACTGACCATTGTTTCCAGGAAGCACCACCGCTGTTCAGTATCGATGAGAAGCACATCAGTCGCTGCTGGTTGGACAAAGATCACCCAAGGTTTGCATCATGAACAAAGACACTTTGCTTGAGGTAAAAGACCTCAAGATGTATTTCCCTCAGACCACCGGACTGATCCGCAAGAAAACCATCGACGTCAAAGCCGTGGACGGCATTTCCTTTGACGTTCAGGAAGGCCAGACTCTGGGTCTGGTGGGCGAATCCGGTTGTGGCAAATCCACCACCGGGCGCGGCATCATGCGCCTGATCGAACCCAGAGATGGCGAAGTCTGGTTTGAGGGTAACGATCTGGCCAGGCTTACTCGCCACGAATTGCGCCTGAAACGCCGCGAAATGCAGATGGTGTTTCAGGATCCTTATGCTTCCCTGAACCCCAGGTTGCGCATCGAGGATGTTCTGGCCGAGCCGCTGAAAGCGCATGGCGTAAGGAGCAAGACCGAACGTCGTGAACTGATCAACAAGATGCTCGACGTGGTCGGCCTCAACCGCAACTTTGCGCACCGCTATGCGCATGAGTTCTCCGGTGGTCAGCGCCAGCGCATCGGCATTGCCCGTGCCCTTATACTGAACCCGAAATTGATCATTGCCGATGAGCCGGTCGCGGCCCTGGACGTGTCCATCCAGGCCCAGATTCTGAACCTGATGAAAGATCTTCAGGCTGAGTTCGGCCTCGCTTATCTGTTCATTTCGCACGACCTCAGTGTGGTACGCCATCTGTGCGACCGCACCGCCGTCATGTACCTGGGGCGTATTGCGGAAATCGGCAACACCGAAGCCATCTTCAATAAACCCCTGCACCCCTATACTCAGACGCTGCTTGACGCCATACCGGTGTCCAACCCACGGCATAGACGCAAGCGGGTGGTGCTGAAAGGGGATGTACCGTCACCGGTGAATCCGCCCAAGGGCTGTGCCTTTGTCGGTCGCTGTCCGAAAGTCCATGAGCGCTGCCATGAAGACCGCCCACAGTTGATTGCTATGGGTGACGATCATCAGGTCGCTTGCCACCTGTACGACGAAGCCTGATCCCGATGCCGATGCACAAGGCACCACCACCTCTGGTCTTGCCCATTTCGGCAGTGTACTTGTCGCCTCGGTCTGGTCTACCATATTCTGACGGCATTAAAGAGCAGTTTATGGCAAACCAACAAGAGGTGGTGCTACTCACCGGCTCGGACGACACGCGGCGTGCGCTGGAATCCCAACTCGAAGAAATCATCGGCGATGTGGCGCGTATTCGCAGCTATGCGGCCGAAGAAGGCCAGATTCCATTTATTGAAGACGGCATCGTTCTGCTCTCTTCACAGCAGTTGGCAGAAGAGGTACGGGACTCTCTGGGCCCCGGCTGTACACCCATTATGGCCGAGCGCGCGATCAATTTTCATCACATTGATCAGTTGTTTGAGCTCGAAGATGGACTCGATGTGCTCTACGTCAACGATTCCCTGGAGAACGTCCAACGGGCGGTCGAGTCATTGCGCAGCCTGGGCATCGATCACCTGAACTACCACCCCTGGTACCCCGGCAAGACTCACGCCAAACGCTGCAGCGTTGCCATAACGCCGGGCGAGCCGAGTCTGGTACCGGATTGGGTCACACGGATTGTCGACATAGGCCCGCGCCTGATCGACGTCACCAGCATCATTGCCTTGCTCAACGCCCTGGGGCTGGACATCGCCACCCAACGCATCCTGTCTGATCGCTATATCCAGAAAATCATCGACCTGAGCAAGCGTATCGCCCGAGTCAGTCGCGATGCCCGCCAGGTCAGTGCTCATTTGAAGCAGGTGGTGGATGGCGTGCACGATGGCATCCTGGCAGTCAGTCGAGAAGGTTATATCACCGTCTTCAATGGCATCCTTGAAGACATTCTGGACGTGCGCGACGGCCGCGCCATCGGCAGGAAGCTGGAGGACGTCATCGAGTTGCCGGAACTGGTGCAATTCATCGGTGACGACGACGCTGAAAGCAGCCGCTATTTCACCCTCGCCAATGCCGAGATCATGGTGCACCGCTTGACGCTCGACAGCGATCAAAGCCGCGTAGCCACCATCAAGAACGCCGGCGAAACCCTGGAAATGGAGCGCAAACGTCGGCAGGCGCTGATGCGTAAGGGCCACTACGCCAAATACACCTTCAACGACATAGTGGGCCACAGTGACGAGCTGCAGAACACCAAACGCATTGCCCGCAAGCTGGCGCAATCGGAGCTGACCATCCTGATCGAAGGCGAAAGCGGTACCGGCAAGGAGCTGTTCGCCAGTTCCATTCACCATGCTTCACCACGACACAATGGGCCTTTTCTGGCGGTGAATTTCAGCGCCTTGCCCGAAGATCTGGTTGAAAGCGAGCTCTTTGGTCACGACGAAGGTGCCTTCACCGGGGCTCGCAAGGGTGGCCGCAAGGGGCTCTTTGAACAGGCACACGGGGGCACGCTTTTTCTGGACGAGATCGGTGACATCAGCCTGAAAGTCCAGGCCCGGCTGCTGCGGGTGTTGCAGGAGAAGGAACTGTTGCGCGTCGGTGGCACCGACATTATT
This sequence comes from Saccharospirillum sp., assembly GCA_022565595.1. Taxonomy (GTDB): domain Bacteria; phylum Pseudomonadota; class Gammaproteobacteria; order Pseudomonadales; family Natronospirillaceae; genus Saccharospirillum. The sequence continues at coordinate 70,299 of JAIUML010000003.1, forward strand.
CCGGTAGATGTGCGCATCATCGCCGCAACAAACCGACATTTGCTGACGCTTGTAGAAAACAACCAGTTTCGCGAAGACCTCTACCACCGCCTGAAAGTGCTCTATCTGCATTTGCCTCCGTTACGGCGACGAGCAGAAGACATCGAGGAGCTGATCCGCTACACCATTCATCAGGCAGGGCGCCAGGACATCTACATCAACCCGGCGGTCATTAATGCTCTGGCGGATTACCCCTGGTTCGGCAATATCCGCGAACTGCGCAACACCCTGGATTACATGCTTGCCGTCTGTGAAGACAACGAATTGCAGTTGCGCGATATTCCAGCGGAAGGGTTTTTTCAGACGACGCCCATTGGCTTGAGCAGTGACATCAGCCGACCCGCACCCAATGCCGCCACGCCTCAAACGGATACCCGAACCCCCTCAAATGCCCCTCCCAGTGCCATACCGCAGCACGAGTTGGACAGCCTGTTATGCCTGGCTTATAACCTGCAACAAATAGAAGGCCGAATCAGCCGCGTAAAGCTGGCTCGAAGCGCGCAAGCATCCGGCCATGCCTTCACTGAACAACAGATTCGGCTGCGAATGAACCTTTTGCAGGACAAGGGGCTGGTGGTGCAATACCGTGGCCGCAGCGGCACCCGACTGACGCCGGCTGGCGAAGCGAAAGTGATGCAGCTGGCGCCTCCTGAAGCCTGACATTGGAGCGTCGATATCACCATCGACGCAGTCGGCGTTAGCCGACCAAAGTAAAGCGGGCTGGCGCCCGCCGCGTCGATTGCAAATCGACACTCCAAAGGCCATCGAGCATCCGGCACTGGAGCGTCGATATCACCATCGACGCAGTCGGCGTTAGCCGACCGCATTAACGGGCTGATATCCACTGCATCCATTGCAAATCATTGACCCACTGGCATACTCCCGAAAACCTGACCATCCACTACCCGTCCCCCTATGCATTTCACTCTGAACGACATCCAGGCCATGGCGGACCCGCAAAGTTTTCAGCGCGGTCTGGCCTATTTCAAACAGGGGCGGGTAAAGCGGGTCATTTACGAGCCGGATGATGATGAGTTCAGCGCGCTGGTATCAAGCTCCAAACGAAATATGTATACCGTCTGGCTGAATCTGTCCAACCAAAAACTGGTTGGACAATGCAGCTGCCCGGTCGCCTTTGACTGCAAACATTGCGTGGCCGCTGCACTGGAGTGGCAAAAACTCTATGCCCATAAGCCCGTTCAGCCAAAGACAAGCCAGGACTTATCGCGTTCCCACCTGAACCTCTGGCTGCAGCAGATACCGGAAAGCCAATCAGATAACGTACACAAACTGTCTTATGGAAGAACCTACACGCTCTACTTTCTGGAAGAACTGCAGGCCACCATCAGCGTCCAGTTGCGCAAGGCATACCTCAAGAAGAGTGGTGAATGGAGCCGTATAGAACGTTACCATCCGGACTATTTCGGCCTGAAGTACAGCCCTCCAGCCCATATTCAGCCTGTGGATGTGACCATACTGCAACTCTTACCGCCTGAATCCAGCAGCGCCGGAATCGAGCTTGAGGGGGCCGCGGGCCGGCTGGCATTGAACCATATGCTGGCCACCGGGCGGCTTTTCTTTAACGGCAAGAATGTTCGCAGCGCAGCAACACAAGGCCTGGCGTGGCGCTGGCAGCAGACCGAGGAAGGCTATCAATTGCGGCCCGTGATTCCCGGCCGTGCTCATTGGCATCTGCTCGATACCGAGCCACCCTGTTATCTGGATGCCGAGGAAGGCCGCATCGGCGAGCTTACGACAGACATCGAAACCGCCCAGTTAGCCCATCTCAGGGCCATGCCCGCTGTGCCGAAAGAAGCCATTAGTGAGGTCGCAGTCGCACTGCGCCAACACTTCAACCCCAACCAGTTGCCCCTGCCGGTGCCCGAACCCAGGGTGGTTACGGCCAACAAGCCAACCCCTTGCCTTACCCTGGTGTGCACGACATTGAACAATCAGCCAAGGCTGCCTGTTGCCCTGTTTCACTTCAACTATGAGGGTGAACGCGTTGAACCCCGATACCAGGGTTCGCCACAAGAAACTGTTGAATTGCGTGAAAACGATGGCCAAACGGTACGCATCGTACGGCAATTCGACCAGGAGCTGGATCTGGGCGATGCACTCAAGGAGCGAGGTCTTGAACTGTATCGGGAAGTGGGCCCCCATGATCTCGCCTGGTTGCCCCACCCCGACAGCCCCTCAAGGATGATGGCTTTCTGGCAGAACTTTGTTGACAACAGTCTGGCTGAACTGGAGCAACAGGGTTGGCAGATCGAGCTGGATGAATCCTTCGACCTGAGCATGACCCATCTCGCCTTTGATTTTGTCATCGAAGACACAGCCAATCACTGGTTCGACTTTGCTCTGTCGTTGCCCTTCGCCGACAAGGGTCATTTGAACACAACGGCTGTGGTGAATCAGTGGCTTGACGAGGGCACACCAGAGGAACTGGTCTTTCTGGTCGAAGGCGAGTGGGTCCGGGTGAATACCCAGCCGCTGCATACCATTCGGGATTTGATTACCGACCTCTACAATCGCAAACAGCTGAACAAAGCCGTTAAACTGCCCGCCTTTCAGGTCGCGCAACTGGCCGACCTGCCGAACCTCGACGAGCGCAAGGCACCTTTGACTCAACGCCTGCGCAAGCAGTTACAGGATTTTCGCGGCATTGAGCCGGTTCAGGCATCCAGCCGGTTGAATGCCGAACTGAGACCCTACCAGCAGGAGGGGTTGAACTGGCTGGTGTTTCTACATCGCTATCGCCTGGGCGGCATCCTGGCTGACGATATGGGTCTGGGCAAAACACTGCAAAGCCTGGCCATGCTGCAACACCTGAAAGATACCAAAACGCTGAACAAGCCGGCACTGATCATTGCGCCAACCAGCCTGATGGGCAACTGGCTGCACGAAGCTGCACACTTTACCCCAGGTTTGAAGGTTACTCTGATACATGGCCCGGACAGAGCACCCGCCTTCAAGCAGATCAACCACAGCGATCTGGTGCTTACCACCTACCCACTGCTGGTCAGAGACAAGCAAAAATACGCCAAACACCGTTTTAGCGTCGTCATCCTGGATGAAGCCCAGGCGATCAAGAATCCGACCACCAGGGCCGCCCAGGAAGTCCGTGCACTGAACGGCGAAACGCGGCTGTGTCTGACCGGCACCCCCCTGGAAAACCACCTGGGCGAGTTGTGGGCGCTGATGGACTTTGTTCTGCCCGGACTGCTCGGTGGGCAAAAAACCTTTCAGCAGAATTTCAGAACACCCATCGAAACTCATGGCGACACTGAGCAGCAACTGCAGTTGGCGCGCCGAGTGGCGCCCTTTATGCTCAGGCGCACCAAAAACCAGGTGGTAACCGAGCTGCCCGGCAAAACCGAGATGGTGCAGTACGTTGAACTCGAAGGGAAACAACGTGCCCTCTATGAGAGCATTAGAGTCAGCATGGAAAAACGCATTCGTGATCTGGTGGCCAGCCAGGGCATGGCGCGCAGCCACATTGACTTTCTGGACGCACTGCTCAAATTGCGCCAGGCCTGCATCGACCCGCGCCTGGTCAAGCTGGACAAGGCCCAGGGCATCAAGGAACACGCCAAGCTGGAGTGGCTGAACGACAACCTGCCGCAACTGCTGGAAGAAGGACGCAACATCCTGATCTTCTCTCAGTTCACCCAACTGTTGGCACTGATTGAAACCGATCTGAACACTCAGGGCATCGTTTATGCCAAGCTCACCGGCCAGACCCGCAAACGCCAGGAGGCAATCGACCGCTTCCAGAACGGCGATGCCCGCGTCTTCCTGATCAGCCTGAAGGCAGGTGGTAGCGGCCTCAACCTGACCGCCGCCGATGTGGTGATCCACATGGACCCCTGGTGGAACCCGGCGGTGGAAAACCAGGCCACCGACCGCGCCCACCGCATCGGCCAGGACAAGGCTGTGTTCGTCTACAAGCTGGTCGCCACCGACACGGTGGAAGAGCGCATTCAGCAGATGCAGCAACACAAACAGGCTCTGGCCGACCAGCTCTTCGATGAAACCGGTTCCGCGGGCTTGCCTCAGGACAAGGACGCCTTGCTGGCTTTATTGGCGTCCTGAGGTGAGCGGTTTCCAGTTGGAATAAAGTAATACGCTCATCAATATGGCTTTGCTCTCCTTTTTATGCGCCTATTAATGCTGTTGGTAACATTTTTACGCGCATAAAAAGGAAGCCTGGAAATGGAGTTCGATATCATCTTCAATGCTCCAAAAACCATCGATGCTCGGTGGTGATCAGTCTTTCGCTTCCTTAAGCATTACCGGTACGATGTGCACACTTTTTTCGGCATTCGATAGCCAGAGCTGGCCTTCGCTGATGCTGGCCTGCAACACCATGGAGCGATCCACCAGGCCTAGCATCTCTGTCACTTGCGCCTCGCCAATCTCCCAGACCGCCAGGTTGGTGTAACGCTGCAAAGCCGACTCATGCTGTGGCCACCATACCCCGACGGAGCGCCCGCCATAGGTATATAACAGTACTTTCCTGGCTCTGTTGCTGGCCTTGCGCAACCACTTTTCATCGGGTTGACCAAAGGCAACCCAGAGGTCGATGTCACCGTTCAACGCCTGCTCATACAGCTCCGGTCCGTCATCCTCGGAGCTCAAGCCGCGAGCAAAGCTCAGGTGTTCGCTGGCGTTCAAAATAAAGGCCAACAAACGCACCATCATCCGCTCCTGGGTCTCCGACGGATGCAAGGCCAGGGTGATCAAGTGGTCCGCGTAATAGCCCCGATCCATATCGGCGATGTTGATGTTGGCTTTGTAGACGGTGGATCTTTGTGCCATTAAACCAGGTCTCTATAAAAAAACAGGCGGAAGTATCCGCCGACGGAGCCCAGAGGTAAAGACCCGCCGCAATCCTGTTCTTGTTTCCTTGACTCACGTCCTTGAACCCAATAATGTAAGCGCTTACATTTGTCGGAAAACCTCAACAGGAAGCCTTTATGTCGTCCATGCCTTACTTTGATCACTGGCCAGTCATTCAGTCGGCCATCCCGCATTCGGACGAGGTGGAGGCCTTTGTTGAATCGATCCTGAGTCAGATGACCCTGGAAGAAAAAGTTGGTCAGATGATTCAGCCGGACATTCGCGATGTGACACCGGAAGAAGCCGGGCAGTACAAGTTAGGCTCTGTATTGAATGGCGGCGGCGCCTGGGTAGATGACAACAAGCAGGCGTCCTCTCAGCAATGGGTCGCCCTGCTGGATCAATTCTGGGAGGCTCTGGAAAGTGCCTATGCCGACAGACCCTTCCGGGTGCCCTATCTGTGGGGCACCGATGCCGTCCATGGCCACAACAATATTTATCGGGCGACGGTGTTTCCGCACAACATCGGCCTGGGAGCGGCCAATGATGTCGACCTGATTCATCGCATAGCCAGGGCGACAGCAATGGAAATTTGCGTGACCGGTATGGACTGGACCTTTGCCCCGACGGTTGCCACGCCACGCAATCTGCGCTGGGGCCGAACTTATGAAGGCTATTCGGAAGATCCTGAAATCGTCTATCGCTACGCTCCGGCCGTGGTTGCCGGTTTGCAGGGGAATGCCGAAACACTGCGTTCGGACCAGAAAGTGTTGTCCAATGTAAAACACTGGGTCGGTGATGGCGGTACCCTTCAGGGCACGGATCGCGGACGCAATGAGTATTCAGAAGAGCTGCTGCGCAACCTTCACGCTGCCGGGTACATTTCAGGCCTGGAAGCCGGCGCTCAGATTGTCATGGCTTCATTCAGTACCTGGGAGAACGCCGCCAATTACGACCATTCACCAGTAATCGGAGAAGTTTATAACAATAAACTGACTGGTAGCCGTTATCTGATCACCGATGTCTTGAAGCAACAAATGGGGTTTGATGGCTTTGTCATCTCGGACTGGAATGCCCATGCCGAGGTGTCCCGGTGCAGTCTGAATGACGCCAATTACGCCATAAATGCCGGTATCGATGTCATCATGGCCACGGGTAGTTCGGACTGGCGTGAAGTCTATCGCAACATCCTTCAGGGGGTCAGGACCCATGCCATTGCCCAGGCCCGAATTGATGATGCCGTGCGGCGTATTTTGAGAGTCAAGGTCAGAGCAGGGCTCTGGCAAAAACCCAAACCGAGCCAGCGCAGTCTGGCTGGTCGCGACGAGCTGCTCGGTTGCGCCGAACACCGGGCTCTGGCCCGAGAGGCGGTGCGCAAATCTCTGGTATTGCTGAAGAATCGAAACGCCTTGCTGCCCTTGTCTCGCAACAGCCGGGTATTGATTACCGGCAGTGCCTGCAACGATATGCAAAAGCAGACCGGTGGCTGGACCCTCACCTGGCAAGGCAATGAAAACAGTCGGAAAGACTTTCCGGGTGCCGAAACCCTGGCCGAGGCCATTCAAGGGGTGGTCGGGCCAGACAAGACTGTGGTTGACCCTAACCCGGAGCTGGCAAGCATCCGCGAAGCTGAGGTGGCAATAGTCGTGATCGGTGAAGACCCTTACGCGGAGATGTTCGGTGACATCAAGGCCGGGCATTCACTGGCCTATTCGCGCATCAAGCGCAAGTATGGAGAAGACCTGACCCTGCTGAAGCGTCTGCATGACTCCGGCATTCCGATAGTGACCGTGCTTTATTCGGGTCGACCACTCTATGTTAACGAAGAAATGAACCTCTCCGACGCCTTTATTGCCGCCTGGCTGCCAGGCACTGAAGCCCGTGGCATGACCGACCTGCTGTTCCAGGCAGGCGATGGCGAAGTCCAGCATGATTTCAGCGGCAGGCTGTCCTACAGCTGGCCCAACCGCCCGGACTCCGATGCCGTCAATCAGTTAGCCAGGAGCATTCCAGATTACCAATGCCCGGCTTGCGAACAGCACCCTGAGGGTGAGCACCGGCCATTGTTTGGCATCGGCTATGGGTTAAGTTTTGCCGAAGCGCAGTCAGGCCCTGATGTGCTGCCGCTGTTCGAAGAAAGTGATACCTCGCGGAACCGCCCGGACTCCCCATGGGTACTCTTCGGCCAGAGCGCCGAGGGAGACTGCTCCTTGTTGGTCAGCACTGAACCCGATACACCAGGGACACCGGTTTCCAGCAACAGCCCTACAGCATTGCCGGGGCTATTGATCAAACCCTGCGACTACCTATTGCAGCAGGATGCTCGAAGCCTGGCATTTTCAGAGTCCGGCAGAACCCTGGAGCTCAGTATCCTGAGCGACGATGGCACTCTCGACTGGTCTGGCCATGCCCTCAAAGGAGCCCAACTGTGCATAAGTTTGCGCTTTTATTCAGCAATACCGGACGATCTGACGCTCCTGGTTCGAGGCCCGACCGGAGTTATCGGTCAGCGACCACTGGCCGACTGTCTGCAAACCAGAGCGGACCCCGAATGGCAGCAGATCCGCCTACCTCTGCTTGATTTGCAGGCAAACAGCCACGTTTTTGGCGAAGTAGTGGTACCCTTTAGCCTGACGACGACAACTGCCTGTCGGTTCGATCTGGGCCAGGTCAGCCTGGTTATGGCCTGAACCCTCACCTTACACAGGATTTCAAGCAAGACTGTATTGGCTGAGGTAAACTCTATTGCTCAGCCAATGCTCAGATAGCCATCCATTGCATGAATGACAATGTCCTGCCTTTCAAACGCCCAAACCCAAAAAAGAAAGCTGAAGGCAAAACCCTCTGCCGTCATGATTTTCACAAATGGGCCATTGTTAAAGAACGTCAGTTCGATGTGAAACAGGGCCGCCTGGTGACGCTCTACCGTTGCCAGCGTTGCGGTACCGAAAAAACAAAGGCACTTTGAACCTTTTGAAACAGCGCACACCTTACCCCTTTGAGTGCACTTTCTGATTCCGTTTTTAAGGTAATTGAACGTTCAATCAAATATAATCCCGAGGATACTTACACCATCAAAGATGGTCAGCGAACGAACAGGTGCAAATGACTATGGTGACTACCCCGACAACACCACAAGCGGTCACAGAGTTCGACCGTGAGGTCGATTACATCATAGTGGGCGCGGGCTCGGCCGGCTCCATTCTGGCCAATCGCCTGTCGGCCAGTGGCGAGCACCAGGTGCTGGTGCTCGAGTTCGGTGGCAAGGACAATTCGATTTTTATCCAGATGCCCACCGCCTTGTCGATCCCCCTGAACACACGACGCTTCGACTGGGGCTTCTATACCGAGCCAGAAGCCGGGCTCAATGGCCGACGGATTCATCAGGCACGAGGCAAGGTGATCGGTGGCTCCTCTTCCATAAACGGCATGGTCTATGTGCGCGGTAGCGCCGGTGACTTTGACGAATGGTCGGAACTGGGTGCCAGGAACTGGGATTACGCTCACGTCTTGCCCTATTTCCAGCGCCTGGAAAACTGTTTTTACGGTGCCGATGACTACCGTGGCGACCAGGGCCCCATGGGCATTTGCAACGGCAATAACATGCAGAACCCCCTTTATCGTGCCTTTATTGAAGCCGGCGACCAGGCCGGCTATGGCTTGACAGACGACTACAACGGCTTTCGCCAGGAAGGGTTCGGCAAGATGGACATGACGGTCAAGGACGGCCAACGCTGCTCCACCGCCCGCGCTTACCTCAAGCCAGCCCTGAGCCGACCCAATCTGGATTTGCAAATACGAGCCATGACGACCCGAGTCATCATGGAGGGTAAAACAGCCATTGGTGTGGAGTATCGCAAGGGCGGGAAAGTATTCCGGGTCAGGGCACGCAAGGAGGTCATTTTGTCCGCCAGTGCGTTCAATTCCCCCAAATTGTTGATGTTGTCCGGCATTGGCCCGGCAGAGCATCTGCAAGCTCATGGCATTGATGTTGTACACCATTTGCCTGGCGTCGGTGAAAACCTTCAGGACCATCTGGAAGTCTGGGTGCAGCAGCAATGTACCCAACCCATCACCCTGAACAGCCGTCTCGGTCCGATCAGCAAAGCGATGATTGGCATGCGCTGGCTATTGTTCAAATCAGGCCTGGGTGCAACCAACCATTTCGAATCCAATGGCTACATTCGCAGTCGTGCTGGCCTAAAGTTTCCCGATCTTCAATACCATTTTCTGGCTGGCGCCATTGCTTACGACGGCTCATCGGCGGCCAGCGGTCACGGTTTCCAGGTTCACCTGGGTGCGAACAAGCCGACCAGCCGGGGCACTGTGCGATTGCAGTCTGCCAGGCCGGAAGATGCGCCCATACTGCGTTTCAACTACCTCAGTTCCGAAGAAGACAAGCAGGCCTACCGTGATGGTTTGCGTCTGACTCGGGAGATCTTTCAGCAACCTGCCCTGGCAGCCTATCGTGGCGTCGAGTTATCGCCCGGAGCCGACGTGCAGACCGATGCCGAAATAGACGACTGGGTCGCGCGTTCGGCCGAAACCGCTTATCACCCGGCCGGTTCCTGCCGAATGGGGTCCGATGAGATGGCCGTGGTCGATTCCGACTGTCGGGTACATGGCTTGAGCGGTTTGAGAGTGGTGGATTCGTCCATTATGCCGACCGTCACCAATGGTAATCTGAACGCGCCGACCATGATGATTGCCGAGAAAGCGGCCGACTTGATATTGGGGCAGACACCCTTGCCACCCTCCACAGCGCCTGTCTATGAAGCACCGAACTGGTCGCAGCAACAACGAGAACGACCCGCCCGGTAAGGCATCAACTGGCCGACGCTGAACCAGGGGTTCAGCGCTGCGCCGCCACCTGGAGCAAAGCTTCGTCTTCCATCATCGCCACCAGATTGGTGGTCAAGGCATTAAATTCGGCCAATTTTTCCTGAGGAATCGAGCTGGCCAGAGGAATGTTGGCGGTCATGGCATTTACCGGCCGGCCGTTGACGTGTAACTCGAAATGCAGATGAGGGCCAGTCACTCGCCCTGTTGCACCGGATAGACCAATGCGCTCCCCTCGACCGACCGTCTGACCGCGCCGCACCAGAATACGGCTTAGATGGAGGTAACGGGTTGCGTACTGACTGCCATGGGAAATCTCCACATACAGACCGGCATAGGGGTGGTTTTCAACACGTGTCACCACACCATCACCCGTACTGAGCACTGGTGTACCAGGCGGCACAGCAAAGTCTGTCCCGTTGTGTGGCGCAACTCGACCGGTAACCGGATGTAGCCTGCGAGGTTGAAAGCCTGAACTGATTCGATGTTGGCGTTCCAGTGGTAGTCGGCGAAAGGCGCGTTCCATGCTTTCGCCATCGATGTTGTAAAAGCGGCCATCTTCATAAAGGAAAGCGGTGTGGGTGTGGTTTCTGCGCTGGATACGAAAGCCTTCAATACGGCTTTGACCGGTTGGATCGCCATCCACCCATTGCTCGCTGCGGATCACCTGAAAGTTATCGCCGGCACGCAAATCCCGATTGAAGTTGAGCTGTTCCTTGAAGGTGTTGGAAATGGTGACAATTTCGGCATCGGTCAGGCCAGCGGCTTTGGCCGACCCGTAGAAGCTGCCGTGAATCTCACCAGCAAAGAGCAAGGGCTCCCATTCACCTTCGAGCAGTATCTCTTCGTATTCAAAGGCGTCGTCAGCAATGCGATGGTATTTGACGCGATTCCCGGCATGAATAAAGAGTTCCATTTCGTCCAGTTGATTGGTATCCGGGTTCAAACGGAAGGTCAACTGGTGTCCCGGTCTGAGAATATCGAGCGCCAGCAGAGATTCATCGGCCGAAATGATCTGATACATGGCTGTCTGGCCAATATCCAGTTGATCAAAGATGGTACTGAGTGAATCTCCATCACGGATGGCATAATGAATTTCGTGACCGTTGGAGTCCAACAGCTCTGGTGATTCCTGCAGCTCATCTTCTTCGACTGCTTCGTCAACTGGCACTGTTTCAATGTTCGGCAATAAAACCGTGGAGGTCGACTCTGGCTTAATGTTGGTTTCGTTAGGCTGAAACTCTATCTCGTATACCAGTCGAGCTTCTGCTGTCCCCAGGCTGAGTTTAACAACGGTCGCCAATACCAGAAAACCAGTAGCAACCAGCAACCAATGCAGGATTTTACGATGTCTTTTTGGTGGGCGATGGTAGAGAGGGACCGCCATATCGGAGGTAGCACTGCGCATGAGGTAGAGGAACCCTGTAAAACGTAACTGATGACAATTGAATAAAAAACAGGCTAGAAATCCGTCTCGACCGCTGAGACTGCCATTTCATAGGCCTAAAAGCCAGACAGGGCGGCATCTTTACTCGATAATCGTTACAAAAATGTCGACTCTGTCACAATTATTTACCTTTTGTACAGGACATGGATGCACTTGGCAATCCTTCCCGACCCGGGCACACTTGCGCCAACTTTGCTTTCAGGATGGCTCTTGTCATGACAGAAACACTCAACCAATTTCAAAGACAATACCCACTGATCATTGATTTTGATCTCCGTTGGGGCGAAATGGATGCCTTTAATCACATCAACAATGTTGCCTATTTTCGCTATTTCGAATGCGCCCGTATTGCCTATTTTGAGCAGACGCAGATCATGTCCGACATGCGAAAACAGATGATCGGCCCCATTCTCGCCGAAACCCAGTGCCAGTATCGCAGACCTTTGACTTACCCGGATCGCATCAAGGTCGGTGCTGTCATTGATGAGTTGCATTCGCACGGCTTTATGCAGCGCTACGCCATCTACAGCACTGAGCAGGACGCCATAGCCACCCAGGGCTATGGCCGCATTGTACTACTGGACTACAAGACCCAACAGAAAGTGGCGGTTTCAGATGCATTGATCGAGGATTTGAATCATTTCCAGAAAGACCTCAAAGCCCTCAGTCTATAAAAGTCCGTCGTTTGAGAGTGTCGCTCTGGAATTTACTTGCCGATACAGAAACTGGAAAAGATTCTTCCGAGCAGATCGTCGGACGAAAAAGCCCCAGTAATCTCGTTCAGGGCCTGTTGAGCCTGGCGTAAGTCCTCGGCCAGGAGTTCACCCGCGCTCGCCCCAAGCAATTGTGCCTGACCCGAAAGCAGCGCCTGGTGTGCCCGCTGCAGGGCCTCCAGATGGCGGCGGCGAGCAATAAAGCCGGCTTCCTGGTGACCTTCATAACCCATCAGTTGTTTCAGGTGATCGCGCAACGCATCCAGGCCCTGGCCATCCAGAGCGGACAAGCGCAAGACGGGGTGAACCGAATCTGTGGATAAACCTGGGGATTCCCGGTTCAAATCGACCTTGTTGCGCACCACTGTAAGCCTGGCCTCGGACGGCAATCTGTGAATAAAATCAGGCCATATCTGCTCAGGGTCGGTGGCTGGTGTTTCCGTCGCGTCGACCAGCAGCAGGATGCGATCGGCCTGTTCGATCTCCCGCCATGCACGTTCGACACCAATGCGCTCTACTTCATCTGGAGTGTCACGCAGACCAGCAGTATCGATGATGTGAAGGGGCATTCCGTCTATGTGGATATGTTCGCGCAAAACATCCCGGGTCGTGCCTGCGATGTCAGTTACTATGGCTCTTTCCTGGCCGGCCAGGGCATTCAACAGACTGCTCTTACCAGCATTGGGTCGGCCGGCAATGACAACGCTCATGCCTTCGCGCATCAGGCTACCCTGATTGGCGGCCTTGAGCACTCGGGTCAGCTGCGCCAGCAGGTCAGCCAGATCGGCTTCAACCTTGCCATCGGAGAGAAAATCGATCTCTTCTTCCGGAAAATCAATGGCCGCTTCAACATAGATGCGCAACTGAATCAGTTGTTCAACCAGGTTGTGGATTTCCTGTGAAAAAACCCCCTGAAGAGAGCGCACTGCTGAACGGGCGGCTTCGGTTGAGGTGGCATCGATCAGGTCGGCGATGGCTTCGGCCTGAGCCAGATCAAGTTTGTCGTTCAGAAAAGCCCGTTCAGAAAATTCACCAGGGCGCGCCAGCCGAGCTCCCAGAGCCATGACCCGCTGCAACAGCAGATCCAGGATTACCGGGCCACCGTGCCCCTGGAGTTCGAGAACATCTTCACCGGTAAAGGAGTGGGGTCCCGGAAAAAAGAGGGCGATGCCCTGATCCAGAACCTGTCCATCGGTATCGAGGAAGTCGCCATACCAGGCATGGCGTGGCTTGAGGTGCTGCAGAGTCATCGCCTCTGCGATGCTGGCCGCAAGGCGGCCAGAGACTCGAACAATGCCGACACCGCCACGACCGGGCGGTGTGGCGATGGCACAAATAGTGTCGTTGTCAGCGATCACGACTTGCTCTTTTCCGCCTCGGCCTTGTCAAACTTACGATTGACCATCCACTGCTGAACAATGGTGGTTACGTTGTTGATAAACCAGTACAGCGTCAGACCAGCCGGGAACCAGAGGAACATGAAGGTAAAGACAACCGGCATGAACTTCAGCATCTTGGCCTGCATCGGGTCCATGCTGGGTTGTTGCTGCATTTGCATCTGCAGGAACATGGACGCACCCATCAACAACGGCAATACGAAGAAGGGATCCTTGATCGACAGATCTTCGATCCAGAAAATAAAGGGTGACTGACGCAATTCAACGGCTTCCATCAGTACCCAATAGAGCGCAATAAAGATCGGCATTTGCACCAGGATGGGCAAACAGCCACCCATGGGGTTCAGCTTTTCTTTCTTGTACAGCTTCATCATTTCCTGACCGAGCTTCTGCCGATCGTCGCCGTATTGCTCACGCAACTGCGTCATCTTGGGTGCAAATTTGCGCATTCTGGCCATGGATCGGTAGCTAGCGGCCGTCAACGGGTAAAGAATGATCTTCACCGTCAGCGTCATCAACACAATGGCCCAACCCCAGTTACCGACAAGGCCATGCATGAACTGCAACAACTTGAACAGCGGCTGAGCAGCCCACCACAACCAGCCGTAGTCAACAGTCAGTTCCAGATGAGGTGAAATTTCAGCAAGGCGATCCTGATCTTTCGGTCCCAGATAGAGCTGGGTACCGGTCGAGCCACTCTCTCCAGGTGCTATGTTCAGTGCTGGAGACTGGAAGCCAGCGTAGTAGAGCCCATTCGGGAGGCGGCGCGCATAGAAATTATGGACTTCATTAGGCTCCGGAATCCACGCGGAAACAAAGTAGTGCTGTAAAAAGGCAACCCAACCGCCTTCCTGGCGAACCTGAAGAGGGCTTCTTTCCATGTTTCGGAAAGAATGCTTTTTGTAACGATCGTCCGGAGTGGTCAGGGCCGCGCCCAGATAGGATGCCATACCAATAGTGCCACCGGCACTGGGGTCACTGGAATCGTCACGTCTGACCTGGCCAAAGAGGTTGGTGGTGACACTGTTTCCGGTGTTATTGACCAGATTGTAGCGAATATCAATCAGATAATCGTTGCGGTGTAAGGTATAGACCTTCTGAACCTCAAGACCTGCTTCGGTGACATGCGTCAGGATTACTTCGAGTTGGTCCGCACCGCTGGCCATTTCGAAGCGATTACGGTCGGCCGTGAAACGGGCTCTACTGGTGCTGTCGATGCCATCAGCACCAACCAGACCACTCATGGCGGTGTATATGCGCTGGCTTTCTTCGAGCAGGGTAAAGGGGATATCGGGCGTCTGGGCGCTGAACGGGTATTGCGGCAAAGAGGCGTATACAACATCGCCCCCATTCAGAGAAATACGCAGATTCAAGGTGTCCGTGACCACGTCTATGTAATCACCGGAAGCCGTGGAGGCAGCTGGAGCCGCTGGCGTTGCTGCTTCGCTGTCTTCACTGATTGCCATCGGCACATCTGACCCGGCTTCTGCCTGGGCAGGTGGTTCTGCAGGCGGGACATCCGTCTCAATAACCGGCGCAACCGTCTGGCTAACAGCCTGGGGAGGCGCTGTGGCGTAGTCCTGCGACCACTGCAGGATCAGAAGGTAGGTGACCACGGCCAAGCCCGCAATCAAGACAATACGACGCACATCCATAATTCGTTTCCAGTTGGACTATTAACCCCAATACCTCGGGAGGTTTCAAAACACCGAACGGCTCAGGCCCTGAAGTGTCTGTTGAAACCTGCCAAAACACGGGCATCGGGCAGGGAAAAAAAGCGCCGAAATGGTACCTTTATCGGCTATTTTTTGCCAGCCAATCTGGAGAAATTGACACGCCGCTGAATCAAGCGGTTGATCGCTGCTTTTGCCAACGACGATCAAGTCGCAACAACTGTTTTCGGATCAGGGACTGCAATTCTGGCTGGGACAGCTCACTCAAGCCTTTACGACCGAGCAATATGACGTCAAGTGCGGGAAATTCTGGGTGGAGATGTCGGAATACTTCTTTGGCTGCTCGTTTTACTCTGTTACGAGCAACGGCAGTTCTAACATTCTTTTTGGATATAACAAACCCAAGGCGGGCGCCTTGCTCACGTCCTGGTTTCGCCAGAAAGAGGAGCTCTGGGCAAGCCGCCTTGACTTCGACTGCATTGAATACCTGCTGGAAGTCGCGCGCCGTCAGTAACCGATGGCTACGCGGGTGTCCGTAAGGTGTCAATGCAGAGATCGCTGAATCAAACGGTCAGGGATGCACGACCGCGAGCACGACGACGTGCCAGGACTTTACGACCGTTGGCAGTGGCCATGCGAGCACGAAAACCGTGTGTACGCTTGCGCTTCAGTACGCTGGGTTGAAAAGTACGCTTCATGTTTTGGATCTCACACCAGGATTCGGGAGCGGTAAGGTCCCTTTGAGTGAATGATGACCCCGACCTGTGCCTGGGGACTTCTGAATTTGGACGGAGGATTCTAAAGACTTTATCGAACGATATCAATGCTGAATTTTTAGTCAGTGCCATCTGACGGGCGATGGCTCAGGTCTGTGGGAAAATAAGTAAAGTATTTAAGTATGTATGTTTTTTATTTTTAGTTCTTTGATGTTTTTATAATGATAGCCATTTCCTCTGAATAAGTTTAAAAAAACCATATAAAACAAAGAGTTATTTAGATAACAAGATCTGTACCTCTGCTGTATCAACTGGGCATGAGCGGTGGTCAAGCTGTGTATGAAATGGCTATTTATACACAGGCAAAGTATTCATGCTTTCATTCAGGGGTTGTGCACAGACTGGTGCGCCTGCCTATCAACAATGATATCCACAAGGAAAATGGCGTCCTGTCGCTGTTATTGTCTCTGGCAAGGCTGCAGTGGGCACGTTAGAATGGCAGGCCTTTTTACTTGGCCCCTGCGGAGCATCTGTGGCAGAGACTGCCTGGCATCAGTGTTTGGACTTGTTACGAGGCGAAGTGCCTTCGCATCAGTACAACACCTGGATTCGACCCCTTGGACATCGGCTGGAGGGCAGTGCCCTCGTGTTGCTGGCGCCCAATCGTTTTGTGGGTAACTGGGTGAAAGACAAGTACCTGCATCGAATTCAGGAATTGATGTCGCAATTTGGCGCAGGCGAGACCGACGTTGTAGTGGAAGTCAAAGGTAGAGCACCTGGCGCCCGCCGGCCTCGGACCCGGTTTGATGCAGAGGCTCAATCTGGTGCCGAAATGCCCATGGCTACTCGAGCAGTCACAACCCCTCAGGTGGATACAGCACCCGCTTTGGCTGAACGCCTGTCAGCAGACCCGGTGCAGACTACCGGGGCAAAGCGGGGCAAGGGCAAGTTTCAGAGTTATCTCAACCCGGGCTTTACCTTTTCTTCTTTTGTTGAAGGCAAGTCAAACCAACTGGCGTTGGCGGCCAGTCAGCAGGTAGCCGAGAATGCTGGTGGTGCTTATAACCCACTCTTTATATACGGTGGCGTTGGTCTGGGTAAGACGCACTTGATGCAAGCCATCGGCAACTACATCGTTGAGCAATCACCCGGTGCCAAGGTCGTCTATTTGCACTCGGAGCGATTTGTCGCCGACATGGTGAAGGCTTTGCAATTGAATGCCATGGCAGAGTTCAAACGCTACTATCGAAGCCTGGATGCCCTGCTGATTGACGATATCCAGTTTTTTGCCAAAAAGGATCGCTCTCAGGAAGAGTTTTTTCACACCTTTAATGCCTTGCTTGAAGGTAATCAGCAGGTAATATTGACCTGTGATCGTTATCCCAAGGAAATAGAGGGCCTGGAAGATCGGCTCAAGAGCCGATTCGGTTGGGGGCTAACGGTGGCCGTTGAACCTCCGGATCTGGAGACCCGAGTTGCGATTCTGATGAAAAAAGCGGAAAAAGCACGGGTAAAGTTGCCGGCCGATGCAGCCTTTTTTATCGCGCAACGCATTCGTTCCAATGTGCGTGAGCTTGAGGGTGCCTTGAAGCGGGTGGTCGCCAATGCCCAGTTTACCGGTTCCGCCATCAACACGGCTTTCGTCAAGGAGTCACTGAAAGACTTGCTCGCTCTGCAGGACAAGCAAGTCAGCATTGATAATATTCAGCGCACAGTGGCAGAGTATTACAAGATCAAGATTTCCGATCTGCACAGCAAGCGGCGCAGCCGCAGCATTGCCCGGCCGCGGCAGGTGGCGATGGCGCTGTCCAAAGAACTGACTCAACACAGTTTGCCGGAAATTGGTCAGGCCTTCGGTGGCCGTGACCATACCACTGTGCTTCACGCCTGTCGTAAAGTGAAAGAATTGCGTGATACCACAGTCGATATCAACGAAGATTACAATAACCTGTTACGAACGCTGACCACCTGAGAAAGGATGGATAAGGACTCATGATTCAAGTCACCCTGTCACGCGAAAGTTTACTCAAGCCTCTGCAACTGGTCGGGGGTGTAGTCGAAAAGCGTCAAACTCTGCCGGTATTATCGAACGTCTTGTTGGAAGTTGAAGGCAACCAATTGTCTTTAACGGGAACCGACCTCGAAGTGGAAATTGTCGGACGCGTGACGCTGATGGAAGCGGCCCAGGCCGGTGCCATTACGGTACCGGCGCGCAAGTTTCTTGATATTGTCAAATCGTTGCCGGACGACGCCCTGATCAGTCTGGTACAAAATGAAGACAGAGTGGTGGTCAGTAGTGGCCGCAGCCGTTTTACTCTGGCGACATTGCCGGTTTCGGATTTCCCCAATGTAGAAGAAGAAGACGACAGCCTGTCGTTAACCATGCCACAGCAGACGCTGAAGCAGTTGATCGACGCGACCTCCTTCGCCATGGCGCAACAGGATGTACGTTACTACCTCAACGGCATGTTGCTTGAGTTGAATCAACATCAGGTCAAAACGGTTGCGACCGACGGCCATCGCCTGGCCTTGAGTTGCCGTGATGTGGATGGCTTGATGATACCCGAGCGTAAACAGGTGATTGTGCCGCGCAAGGGAATACTGGAGCTGAATCGCCTGATGAGCGAAGGCGATGCAACGGTCGAACTGGCCATCGGCCAGAATCATATTCGCGCCCGCACCGATTCCTTTACCTTCACTTCCAAACTCGTCGATGGCAAGTTCCCGGATTATGAGCGGGTTATTCCGCGCGGGGGAGACAAGGAAGTTGTGGGCGATCGTCAGGCATTGCGCGCCATCTTTAGCCGCGCGGCCATTCTCTCCAACGAAAAGTATCGCGGCGTGCGACTTTTGTTGAGTGAGAATAATCTGATGGTCAAGGCCAATAACCCAGAGCAGGAAGAAGCCGAGGTGAACCTCGAGATTGACTATCAGGGCCCCGAACTGGAAGTGGGTTTCAATGTCAGTTACCTGCTTGATGTCATGAATGTGGTGCCTGGTGAGCAGGTACGGCTGTTGATGGCGGATTCCAGCAGCAGTGCGCTGTTGAGTGATTTCGACGACGCAGCGTCTCAGTACGTTGTCATGCCGATGCGGCTCTGAAGCCCCGGCTGAGTTCGGCCTTGCGTGACCATTAAACGCTTGTCGATCCAGGGTGTGCGCAACATCGCGCATACCCAGTTCAACCCCGGTCCCGGGGTTAACGTTTTCTTCGGTGCCAACGGTGCCGGCAAGTCATCGGTGCTCGAAGCTGTTCATCTGGTCGCCATGGCCCGTTCCTTCAAGGTATCCCGCACCCGTACTCTGATTCGTGATGGTGAAGATCATTCGGTGGTCTTTGCCGAGCTTGAGGGTGGCACGCGCCTGGGCGTACAGCGCAACCGCGATGGCCATCACAGCATACGTATCAACGGTGAAAGCATCAGCCAGGCTTCTGAACTGGCAATGAGGCTGCCGTTGCAACTGATCCACAGTGACAGCTTCCTGTTGCTTGAGGGCACACCAGGGCACCGCCGTCAGTTTCTCGATTGGGGCACCTTCCATCAGGACAATCGCTTTCACAGCCTGTGGCAGGATGCTCAAAAGAGCCTGAAAAACCGGAACTCCTTGTTGCGATCTGGTAGAATGGAAGCTTCTCAAATGGCGATCTGGCAGGCCGCCTTTGTTCAGGCAGCCGAGGCGATGGACCAGCAACGACAGCGCTATCTCGAAGGCTTTGTTCCGCGCTTTCACGAGATTCTGGGGCAGTTGATTGAACTGCCGGAACTCAGAATCCACTATTACCGCGGCTGGGACAAGACACGCAGTTTGAACGATGTTCTAAACAGTCAGCTGGAACGGGACATCAAATTGGGTTACACCCAGTCCGGCCCACAACGGGCCGACATGAGGGTCAAGATCAACAGCCAGATGGCCAGCGATGTATTGTCTCGCGGTCAGCAAAAACTGGTGGTTTGTGCCCTCAAGCTGGCGCAAAGCCTGTACTTCGAGGCCGAGCGCGGGCAAGCCGCTCTTTTTCTGGTGGACGATCTCCCCGCTGAACTGGACCGACAGCACATCGGCAGGTTAAGTACTCTGATGGAAGGGCTCAGCGGGCAGGTGTTCATGACCAGTGTAGAGCCTTCTTTATTGAAAGATTTTTGGCATAGGCCGGAACGTGTTCGAGTGTTCCACGTGGAACAGGGTCAGGTTCAGCCGGCGGATGACTTGGAGCAATGATTGAATGAGCAATAACTACGATTCGTCCAGTATTAAAGTATTGAAAGGGCTGGATGCAGTGAGAAAACGGCCAGGGATGTACATCGGTGATACTGATGACGGTACAGGTCTGCATCATATGGTGTTTGAAGTGGTGGACAATTCCATCGACGAAGCACTGGCGGGTCACTGCTCGGACATCAAGGTCATCATTCACCCCGATGAATCCATTACCGTTTCTGACGATGGCCGAGGCATTCCTGTCGACATGCACTCGGAAGAGGGCAAATCTGCTGCGGAAGTCATCATGACGGTGCTTCATGCAGGCGGCAAGTTTGATGACAACAGCTACAAGGTTTCAGGTGGCTTGCACGGTGTTGGTGTCTCCGTTGTTAATGCGCTGTCTTCGGACCTGATCCTGACCATCCGTCGGGACGGAAAAGTATACGAACAAACCTACAAGGGCGGTGTGCCGACTGCGCCACTGGCCGTGGTTGGCGATGCCGATCACACCGGAACGACCATTCATTTCAAGCCCTCTGGCGAAACCTTCACCAGCATCGAGTTTTCGTTCGACATTCTGGCGAAGCGTCTGCGCGAATTGAGCTTTTTGAATTCTGGTGTAGGCATTTATCTGAAGGATGAACGCTCGGGTAAAGAAGAATACTTCAAGTACGAAGGCGGCTTGCGTGCCTTTGTCGAATACCTGAACAAGAACAAGCAGGCACTCAATAAGGTCTTTCACTTCACCTACGAGCGCGAAGAAGACGGCATTGGTGTCGAAGTCGCCATGCAATGGAATGACAGCTATCAGGAAAACATCCTGTGCTATACCAACAACATTCCTCAGCGCGATGGCGGCAGCCACCTGGCCGGCTTCAGGGCAGCGTTGACGAGAACCTTGAACACCTACATCAACAATGAAAATCTGCAGAAGAAACACAAGGTTCAGACCACAGGCGATGATGCCCGAGAAGGTCTGACCGCCATTATCTCGGTCAAGGTGCCGGATCCCAAGTTCAGTTCTCAGACCAAGGACAAACTGGTCTCGAGTGAAGTAAAACCTGCCGTCGAACAGGAAATGGGTCGTAATTTTTCCGATTTTCTGTTGGAAAACCCGGCCGAAGCCAAGACCCTTGTGGGCAAGATGATCGACGCTGCCCGCGCGCGTGAAGCAGCGCGCAAGGCCCGAGACATGACCCGACGCAAGGGTGCACTGGATATCGCTGGCCTGCCCGGCAAGCTGGCGGATTGCCAGGAGAAGGACCCGGCCCTGTCTGAACTTTACCTGGTGGAGGGTGACTCAGCCGGTGGTTCAGCCAAGCAAGGGCGAGACCGTCGCACGCAGGCGATCCTGCCGCTGAAAGGTAAGATTCTGAACGTCGAGAAGGCTCGTTTCGACAAGATGCTGCAATCGGCCGAAGTCGGTACCCTTATTACCGCTCTGGGCTGTGGTATAGGTCGCGAAGAATTCAATCTCGCCAAGTTGCGTTATCACAGCATCATCATCATGACCGACGCCGACGTTGATGGCAGCCACATTCGTACATTGCTGCTGACCTTCTTTTTCCGGCAAATGCCGGAACTGATTGAACACGGCCATATTTTTATTGCCCAGCCGCCGCTGTTCAAGTTGAAGAAAGGTAAGCAGGAGCAATACATCAAGGATGAGAAAACCCTTGAGCAATACCTGATTTCTCAGGCGTTGGACGGTACCGAGCTGTATACGAGCGACAATGTACCTCCCATACGTGAGCAACAACTGGAAGGGCTGGTGAATCAGTACAAGGATGTGATGAACCGCATTGATCGCATGAGTCGGGTCTATCCCAGAGCCGTACTCGAGGCCCTGATCTATATGCCGGCACTGACCCCGGATATGCTGTTAGACCAGGGCCAGGTTTCTGAGTGGGTCGATCGTCTGGAAGAACAGATGCTGGACAGCATGGCAGGCAGCACCCTCTATCAGATGTCGATGACGGAAGATCAGGAGCGCCATATCTTTGTACCCAAGGTGCAGGCAGTTGCTCATGGCCTGGCGACGGATTACCAGTTCTCCCATGCGTTCTTTGACAGCAAGGAATACAAGGCCATTGTCAGCCTGAGTGAAACTCTGGACGGCTTGATTGAGGAAGGGGCCTATCTCAAGCGGGGTGAGAAACAGCATCCGGTGTCCAGCTTTGAGCAAGTTATCGAATGGATGATGGGTGAGGCCAAGCGTGGTTATGCCATTCAACGCTACAAAGGACTTGGCGAAATGAACCCGGATCAACTCTGGGAAACGACCATGGATCCTGAATCCAGGCGCATGCTCAAGGTCACGGTGGAAGACGCCATTGCTGCGGACCAGATATTCAGTACTCTGATGGGCGATGAAGTAGAGCCGAGACGAGCCTTTATCGAGACCAATGCTTTGCTGGTGACCAATCTCGACTATTGATCTTCTGGATCATGAAAAAGGCGCCCTGGTGGCGCCTTTTTTGTGTGAAGCTGAAAGTCGTACTGGACTGTCTCTTTGACTCGGGATCAGGGCCAATATAAGGCTTGAGGAAAACGGCCATTGGACTCGGGCAACAAACCTTCCTCGGCCAGGATCTGGTACTGACGCTGTGCCCCGGAATGATCGGAAATGCGCCGCTGGCTGTTGATCACGCGGTGCCAGGGTAGGGCACTGTCTTCTGGCAAGGAACGTAGCCAGGCTTGTACCTGGCGCACGTGGACACCGCTGAGCCGAGCCAGTTCACCATAGCTGGTGTAGTGCCCTTTGGGAACACTGGCCAGGGTCTGATAAAAGGCAGAACGTTTGTCGGTCATTTGGGCTGTCCTGATGTTCCACGTGGAACAAGGTATTTCAGGCGCCTTGCTCAAGGGCATCAAGTACTGCCTCTGCACTGGAAACCTCAAACTGTCCTGGTGCTTCAACTTTTACCCAGGAGACTTTGCCATCATTGGCAATCAAGGCAAAACGTCGGGCCCTGACTCCCATACCTCGGCTAGTCAGATCCAGATCAAGACCGAGAGCACGTACAAAGTCGGCGTTACCATCGGCCAGCATATCAATGGCTTCTGCGTTCTGCGCTTTTCCCCAGGCCGACATCACAAAAGCATCATTAACGCTCAAGCAAATGATACGATCCAACCCTCTGTTCTTGAGTTTATCGGCTAAAACAATAAAGCCGGGAAGATGAGACTCACTGCAGGTTGGGGTAAAAGCACCGGGCAAACCAAAAATGGCAACTTTTTGGCCTTTAAACAGGCTTTCAAAGCTTTCACTGACAGGGCCACCTTCGCCCATACGATAAAGTGTGACGTCTGGCAGGGTTTGGCCAATTTCAATAGACATAAAAAGGGACTCCGATTAAGGTACTTTGGCGTTTGTGAGCCGCATATCACACGAGTGTACTGTAATGGAATAAATACCCATGCCAGCAAGAGATTCCAAAGGCGTTGCTCGCTGGTTAGGGCATTTAGTCTGTTACAGTACACTAGAACCCACTAAACAGGTTCAGACTGGATTCAATGATGTACGTATCAGACCCTATTATTGGTGCAATCGAGGTAGCCGACAACGTCGAAATGGCAAAAATCATTCGTTCTGGTCTGGCCGAGTACGGTGCCGATAGACCAGGCTTTGCATGGACAGATCCGCAAGTGGATAGTCTGTGCGATGCCTATAAGGGCACCAACACAGCCTACTGGGTCGCTCGAGAACCGAATGGCAGGTTACTCGGCGGCTGCGGCATAGCCTCCCTTGCAGGTCTTCCAATTGTCGGGGAACTGCAGAAAATGTATCTGCTGCCGGAAGCAAGAGGCCGAGGTATAGGCCGTCGTTTACTGGAACAGGCGCTGAACTTCAGCTGGGATCATTATTCATGGTGCTATCTGGAGACACTGAGTGCCATGGCTGACGCGGCGAGGTTATATCAACGAGCCGGCTTTATGCGCCTGCCACAACCACTCGGTAACAGTGGTCATCATAGTTGCGACCATTGGTATTTGCTAGCGGCTGAAAGCGCTCGAAAAGTGCTTTCAGATGAGGCCTGATCAGGACAAGTATAAACGTCTTGCTAATGAAGGAAGTGAACCAAGGGTGAATACGTGACCTCTAGTGGTAGTCTGGCCCGGAAAATTCTGAGGCTGGTGATCAATTGCCTGATAGCCTTCTCGCTGGTCGGAATAGTGGCCGCTGCAGAAACGGCAGAACTGATTGATGACCATCCAGTCAGACTGGCTCCCTATGTTGAGGTGCTTGAGGACGCGACTGGTCAGCTTTCTCCTTTCGATATACAGTTGCCCGAACTGGCAGATCGCTGGGTAAAAAATGAGTCTTCACGAGTCAATAGAGGGTACAGTGGCTCCGTCATTTGGCTGAGATTCCAGCTTGACGCTGCGCAGTCCATTCATAAAGAGTGGGATCTGGTATTCGCCAACCCCTTGTTGGAATATCTCGATCTTTATCAGATTTTCGACGCCTCAGGTCCCAGACTGATCTATCGTGGCGGGATGTCACGTCCGTTCAATAGTCGTTCGCAAAATCATCGTTATTTTATTGTACCTGTCAGTGTCTATCAGCCGACCACCTATCTACTTAGGCTGGAGTCTTCGCCTCTGACCCCGAGCACCATTACCGCCTACCCATCAAACCAGTTCTGGACGCCCCTGCAGCAGGCGGACATCGTCAACTGGCTGTTTTACGGTGTCATCCTGGCCATGGTGTTCTATAACCTTTTCCTATTCTCAACCGTAAGGGATTTCAGTTACCTCTATTATGTGCTTTTTGTGTTCAGTTTTGGCACCTTGCATCTGTCACTGGACGGTTACCTCTACCAGTATCTCTGGCCACTGGAACGAGGTTATGACTTCAGAGTCAACTTCTGGCTGACGCATTTGACGGTCATCTTTGCCGGGCTCTTTATTGCGCACTTTATTGATTTGAAGCGCATTGCGCCGCGTTTGTTCTGGTTGCTTTTGCTGCTGGTGATGTTGCAGCCCGTGGGTATGGTTCTGGCGTATTTCTGGCCGAGAGACACCTACGCCATGGTGCTCACCATCGCGCTCTATTTGAAGCTGATTACTGCCGTTCTGGTTGGTTTATACGCCTGGCGGAAAGGCATGCTGGCTGCCAAGTTCTTTGTGCTTGCCTGGCTGCTTTTTGCGATTGGCAACATCCTGTATTTGATGCTGCGCAGTGGTTGGCTGGACTTTGATCTGAATCCGATGTGGGCTTCTAAAACCGGTGGATTTGCCGAGGCCATGTTGCTCAGCTTTGCTCTGGCTCATCGAATTCGTGTTTTGCGCGATGATCGCGAGCGAGCCCGTATGCGAGCAGAAGCACAAAGCCAGTTTCTGGCTCAAGTCAGCCATGAGATCCGCACGCCCTTGAACGGAGTGCTGGGCATGACAGAGGTTCTCAGTCGTACCTCATTGAATGGCGAGCAACGAGAATGCGTCAATCTCATACAGGGGTCTGGTCAATCCTTGATGAGTCTAATCAACGATATTCTCGACTATTCCAAACTCGAAGCCGGGAAGATGATACTGCACCCGGATCGAATAGACCCAAGAAGCCTCACTGAGCAGCAGACCCAGTTATTTCAGTCTCAGGCTGAGCAGAAGGGGCTGACAATCAACCTGAGTATTGCCGATGAAGTCCCGACCAGGGTGGTGTTGGACGTACAGAGATTGCGGCAAATTCTGTCAAACCTGCTCAGCAATGCTGTGAAGTACACTGAACAGGGCCGTATCGACATAGAGCTTAGCCTATTGACGCAACCTTCTCCCTGTTTGCTATGGCGTATCAAGGATAGCGGCATCGGGATTCCCGACGAAGCCCTTTCGACTTTGTTTACACTCTATCAACAGGTTGAGGAGCATCGTCAAGCCTGGGCTGAAGGTACCGGCCTCGGTTTGGCCATTTGTCGAGACCTGGTAGAATTGATGGATGGGAAAATTACGGTGCAAAGTGAAGTTGGCAAAGGGACGGAATTCAATGTCTGGATCCCGTTCGAGATGCAACTGCATCGTGATCTTTCAGAGGACGGGACTTCACCCAATAGCACCAGGCTGTCAACACTGAATATTCTGGTAGCAGAAGACAACATGGTCAACCAGAGGGTGATTCAGGGCCTGCTCGAAAAGATGGGGCACAAGGTGTTTCTGGTCAGTAACGGCCGTGAGGTAGTAGAGCACTATCAACAGGAAGACAGACATTGTGATGTTATTCTTATGGATTGTGAAATGCCAGAGTTGGATGGCTATGCGGCAACGGAAGCCATTCGTAGATTTGAACACGAGCAAGGCTTGATGCCGATCCCGATAGTCGCATTAACGGCCCATGCACTGGAGGACGTGCATCAGCGCTGTCTTAAGGCGGGGATGAACGAGTTCCTGACCAAGCCAATCAACACCCGTCGACTGGCCCGAGTACTGGACAGTCTTTAAACCGCCAGGGTGGTGCGGTTACGTCCGGCCTCCTTGCTTTGATACATGGCCTTGTCTGCTCTGTGCAGTACAAGGTCTGATGTTTCTTCATCTCTGTGCTGGGCGATGCCACTGGAAATGGTAATCTGCACGGGTTTTCCCTGAAAATTGAATGGGCACTGGCTGATGTGTACACGCATTTTATCCAGTGCCTGTTCTGCCTGTTCGAGATCCGTTTGCGGCAGAATCAGAATAAATTCTTCACCACCAAAACGAGCAAGATAGTCAGACTGACGTACCTGACTTTTCATTTCTTTTGCCAGAATTTTTAACACCTTGTCACCAGCCAGATGGCCAAACTCATCGTTGATGCGTTTGAAAAAATCAACATCGATCAGAGCGATACTGAGTGGCTGTTGGTAACGAACACTGCGCGCCATTTCCTCTTTAAGACGTTGATCAAACCCTTGCCTGTTGGGCAGTTGGGTTAATGGATCCCGCGTTGATAGCTCTCTTTCCAGCGCTACCTGCTTGATCAGGCTGAGGTTGTTTTCCTGCAGGGTTTTGAGCTGACTTGTCAGTTTCAGTTGATTGGCTTGCATCTTTGCCATGCGCGCATCAGTCTGAGATTTGAAACTGACAATAACCTCGGTCAAGGTCTCCAGAGAAGCGTCAAGAGTATGCTGCAGCTGCTCTATACTGGTGGCTTTACCCAGCTCCTGCCGCGCTTTTTCCAGCTGCTCATTGACATTGCGATCCAGGGCCTGGTTCAGTTCATTCAGCTCGGCGACTGAATTCTGATCCTTCAGGATCAGTTCGTTTATTTGCCTGAGTTGTTCATTCAGCTTATTCAGATAGTATTCGAACTGGCCTTTTTCCTTATCCAGTCTTTTTTGAATCAGGATGATGGTCTCAGCAGCGAGCGAATCGAGGGTGGTCCAATCAGGTATGGGTTCGAGTTGCTTTGCCAGTGAACGCAAGGAGCCATCATCGTCGCCGAGGATGGCCAGAGTTCTCAGCAAGGTGATAAAACGCGAACACAATCGCTGGCGCAATCGAATCAGGGTCGTGTCGTCATCGTCGGGCAGACTGCCTGGCAGAGTTCGCAAGGCGTCGTCGAGCAGTCTTAGCTGGTCAAAGAGGTAAGCCGAGGGCTGTTGGATACTGTCATGTAATGCCCTGGATGCAGCACTGGAATTGAGCTCTACCAGAGCCTGATAGAGTTGCTGCAGTTGGCCGATACTGTCTTCAGCAACCCGTTCGATCTGGTCGAACCGGTTGTCCGTGTACTCCAATGCCTGGCGAAATGTCTCGACATCAACCTGAGTTCGGTCTTTCAGCGTTTCCTTTACGGCATCCAGTGCATCGTTCAGTTCGGCATCAAGGCCACGCAGCATGATGGATAGATCCAACACGCCACGTCTAAGCCATTCCTGTTGCTCGTTCATTCAAGCCTCTTGTGGCCGGTATTCTAACCGGCGAGATGATTCGGTAGGGGGCCTGGTCGTCACGATACTGGCCTGAATACCAGAATAGCCCCTACCAACATGGGGTTACTCCTGGCACCACTGTGCAGTATAGCCTGACAATCGTTTTTTGCCTGAAGCTTCTTTTTGCTGTTGATCGCAGATCGGTAACACCCCCATTGGCGTTGCCAAGCAGTGAGCTCCGGCCGGCAGTAACGCACTAATGCAATTCTACATTCCCGGGCAGTTCGATTTCCAAGGCAACAGGCAGATGATCCGACAGTGGAAAGTCGAGTACCCCGACTCGGGTAATGTTCAGGTGATTGCTGACCAGGATGTGATCCAGGCAGCGCTGAGGCTGCCAACTGGGAAAGGTGGCCCGCGCATGGGCCGCCTTCAAGCCACAGCTGCTCAGCGGAGAGTCGGTCAGTAAGCGACTGGTATGAGTGTTCATGTCGCCCATCAGCACTACATGAGGATAGCGCTGGATCAGGTGGCTGACAAAGCGCAATTGCTGGTCCTGGCCCTTCTTGCTGAGCGCCAGGTGCATCATCACCAGCAGCAAAGGATCTCTGGTGCCAAACTGGACAGCAATGGCACCACGGCCGCGCAGGCCGGGCAAGGCATGAGTTTCGATGGCGATGGGATGATAACGGCTGATGACCCCATTGCTGTGTTGAGCCAGTCGACCGAGATTGCGATTCAACTGTTGGTACCAGTAAGGCTGACCGGCCAGGTTGGCAAGATATTCGATCTGATTGATAAAGTGACTGCGAAAACTGCCGCCATCGGCCTCCTGCAAGGCGACCACGTCAAAATGCTTGATCAGGTTTCCGATACGCTGCAAGTTCTGTAGGCGACTGCGACTGGGCCAGAGATGTTGCCAGGACTTGTACAAATAGTCCTGATAATGCCGCGTGTGAATACCGACCTGCATGTTGTAGCTGAGCAATGTCAGATGATTGGGGTTCTGCTTATGGAGGAAGTCGTCGGGAGGGCACAGCTGGACCGGAAAATGGGTGCGGCTAGCCTTGGTGGTCATGGTGCTCTCTCCGCTATTCTTTGATGATCGCGCCTCACAGACCTGATATAGGCGGGGGCCATGACCGACCCCCGGGGTGTTTCGGCAGCGGGCTTTTATTGATTCTGGTCTCGGCGAATCAACCACTCGGCTACATCAAACATACGTGGGTTACCACCGGCCATTTGCCCGGTCACCAGGTACTGCCCATTGACAATCAAACTGGGTGTACCCTGCACTTGTCCACCTTGGGTAATGCGTTGAGCCTGGTTGATGCGTACATTAACGGCAAAGGAGTTGGCCATGTTTCGGTACTCCTCTTCACTGACACCAAAACGGGTAAAAAAGCTCGCAAAGCGATCGTCTGTAGCCATACGAGTGCGGTTCAGGTGGATTTCATTGTAGATGGCCATATGGCTTTCTTCATGTAGCCCAAGGAATTCGCCGACATAATAGGCCCGAGCTTCAGGCAATTGCCGCTCGTTGAACAGTACTGGTACCAGAGTAAAGCGGATGTCATCCGGCTTGCCTTGCTTCCAGCTCTGGATGAAGGTCTCCAGGTTAAAGCAATGAATGCAACTGTAGCTGAACACCTCCATGATCTCGCCCACCTCATCACCACGATAGGTGGTGGGCAGTTTTTCCGGCAAACGCTGATAGTGCGTGCCCTCAACAAATTCCTGGGCCTGGGCCAGACTGACAAGTGATACCAGTGTCAGCAGGGTTGCGATAATAGCTTTGGTCATAGAGACATACTCCATACAGCAAGACAGGGTCGTCCTGTCTGATTATTAGTCTGGCCCGCCATAGGTTGGATACCCATGACAATATCAATGCTTGGCTTCACCTTTCTATCCTACCCACAAAAAAAGCGAAGCTCCTGCCAGGAACTTCGCTTTTCATTCTCTTTACCGCGACTGAACCCGGCCTGAACCGGGCCAGGCATGGCTCAGTGCAGACCGCTGATGTAACTGGCTAGCGCTTCGATCTCGAAGTCTTTGAGGCGGAAGGCTGTGGTGCGCATAACGCGAGATTCACCGTCGTTGACGCGAACATTATCGGAGTTCTCAGTGGCTCTGTAACCCAGGCGGAACTTGTTCAACTGCAATGCCGTGTATTCAGCATGTTGGCCAGACAACATTGGATAGCCGGCCAGATCGTTACCGGCACCAGTGGGGGAGTGACAGGCAGCGCAGGAGGGTACGCCTGTTTCGGGGTTACCACCACGGTAGAGTTGCTCACCCAGGGCGACCAGTTCGGGGTCGGCCTCACCAACGGTTTTTTCCTGAGCGGCGTAAAAGGCCGCAATATCCGCCAATTGTTGGTCATCAAAATTGTCGAGCAGGCCGGTCATGGTGACAACGACGCGCTCCCCACTTTTGATGTCCTGTAGCTGTTTCAGCGTGTAGCGCTCACCCTGACCCGCCAATTTTGGAAAGTTCCCGGCAGCGCTATTGCCGTCGGCACCGTGACAAGCCACGCAAGTCTGGGTGTATTGTTCGCCTCGTTCTGCATTTCCGGCTGCTTGAGTCAGGCCGGCTACACCGGCGAGCATCGCCAGGCCAAGCATCAGTCTTTTCATGTCGCTTCCCGCAAGTCGATAGAATTGAATAGGTAGTGGCAGACAGCCGAGCCCTTTTGTCAGGGTGTGATTATGACGGCTGTAACGGTCAAATTTGGGCGCATTATATAGGCCCGAGCGCGCCTTGAGAAGAATTGGCGGCTTATTTGCGGTAAACTGCCGGTTTTTCAGAGTAATGAGATCCATGTCTGCGCTTAGTTATGATTCGGCCCGATTTCTCACCAGCGCCCAGCAGCTTTCCCAGTGTCCGGAGGATGAGGGCGGTGAGGTTGCCTTTGCCGGTCGCTCCAATGCCGGTAAAAGCAGTGCGCTCAATGCGCTGACGCGCAATTCCAAGCTGGCGCGTACCTCCAAGACGCCCGGCCGTACTCAATTGATGAACTTTTTTAGTCTTTCCAGTGGTGAGCATCGCCTGGTGGATTTGCCGGGTTATGGCTATGCCAAGGTGAACCGGGAAATGAAGCAGGACTGGGAAAACTTCATAGGTGAGTACCTGGCTGAGCGTCAAAGCCTGAAGGGGCTGATTCTGTTGATGGACATCCGCCATCCGATGAGTGAGTTCGACGAAATGATGGTGCGCTGGGCGATTCAGACTCGCATGCCGTTGCGGGTGCTATTGACCAAGAGCGACAAACTCAAACGTGGGCCGGCCAAAAGCACCTTGCTCAAGGTAAGCCACCAGCTAACCTCCCAGGCCAACTGGCTGTCGGTTCAGGCGTTCAGTTCACTGAAAAAAGATGGCGTAGCTGAGCTGGAAGCCTGGCTCAATGAGCAACTATTGGGCTGAATCAGCAGATATAGGTGCCAGATACCAGAGCTTTCTGGCGCTCATCGACCAGGGCGAACTGATCCAGAGTGCAGACGAGGTTTAAGCGGGCCGGCTGTGGTACCGGCCGCTCGAATTGCATATCCAGCGAGCGAATGCTTTGCTGCCAGTGGTTGCCCAGGGTCGACAGGACCAGGTTGGCGGTACAAAGCCCCTGGATAAAGGAGGACGAATGACCGAACAGCCGAGCACCAATGGATGAAATGTGCAGCGGGTTCAGGTCACCAGACAATTTTCCGTATTGGCTGCCCAGCCGTCTTGGAATGCGAACCGGTATGCGATCGGCCAGGGGGTTGTTCATCAGTGCCAGATGATCAGTCTTGCCTGCCGGCATGCTGATCTGGTTATCGTTGAGCTGTGCCACAAAACCATCCGGCAGCCCGCCAACATAGAGTTCGTCTTCCAGTTGCATGATCTCGCGGCCGGTGACATCCCGGACTTCGGACCTGAATACCAGAGAAACAGAATGCCCTTTGAGGGGTCTGGCACCTTGATAGCGGACACTGGTGGTATAGTGAGTGCCCACTTCGAAACCCTGCTCCGAAACCAGTAATAACCGCGTTTGAAGATGCATGATGCGACTGAACTTGACGCCGAGATCCTGCAGCACCTGCATCAGCGCCCAGACACCTGCGGGTGCGCTGTAGGTAAAGGCCTGCGGCTGGCTGCCTTCATAACCAAAGAGGTTGGGCCATTTCCTGGCGGTGTCTTCGCTGAGGAACCAGTGGGTTTTCAGGGGGGGGAGTGTCGCGGTCAAATCCAGTGATTCGGGTTCTTTCAGACTCTGCCAGACACGCATATAGAACCGAGTGGCATAGCCCAACCCGGTCGCCTTGTCGGGTGTCTCAAACCAGCGCGTCTTGGAACTTTTCAACCCGGGACAACCTCCATGTTTACAGGACAAGTCAGGATAAAGTGAGTGGCTACATCAGGATGCAAGACAACATCAAGTATATCATATTTTCCTGAATTACAGAGGATCAACATCCTGGCTCTGACAGCAGTTGCAATGGGCAACTCTTGACCATCCAGTCAACAATGACGATTGACCTTCAACCCAGTATAATGTTTCGCTTTCTTGCGATGCCGCCATTGCCACTCAGAGGTTGTTAACGTTCCCATGCCTGTACGCTTTATAGCTGGTGCGGTTTGTCCCAAGTGCGGCGCCATGGATACCCTCAAGGCCGGTTCGGAAGACGACGGCCGTGTCATGGTACGCGAATGCGTTGACTGTGGTTACCAGGACCGCATCAGCCAGGGGGTCAACTCACCGAGAGAAGTGGCCACCAGGGTCACACCTCAGTCAGTGCCGGTGGAAGTGCCGGCCTCTCCCATCAAGATTCTTGACCCCAACGCCAAAACCGAGGATTCCTGATTTTGACCGACAGCTCAACCATTGCCCCAAGAGTGGGCGTTATTATGGGCTCCCAGTCCGACTGGGCCACCATGAGCCACACAGCGGATACGCTGAATCAATTGGGCATTGCTCACGAATGTCGGGTGGTTTCGGCTCATCGCACACCGGACCTGTTGTTTGAGTACGCAACAACCGCCTTTGATCGGGGCCTGAAGGTGATCATCGCTGGCGCTGGTGGTGCTGCCCATTTGCCGGGCATGTGTGCTGCCAAGACGCACCTGCCCGTGCTCGGTGTGCCCGTGCAAAGCAGTATGCTCAGCGGTGTGGACTCCCTGCTCAGCATCGTGCAGATGCCGGCGGGTATTCCAACGGCGACCCTGGCCATCGGCAAAGCAGGCGCCATCAATGCGGCTTTGTTGGCGGCCAGTATCCTTGCCAATGAGGATGAAAACGTCAGAGTGTTGCTGCAGAACTATCGGCAGCAGCAAACGGACGCCGTCCTCGCCAAACCTGTTCCAGGGGCTTGATCCATGAACATTGGCGTGATTGGCGGTGGTCAACTGGGGCGGATGATGGCGCTGGCGGCCTTGCCTTTGGGTATAAGGCTGGTGTTTCTGGATCCTTCAGACTCGGCCTGCGCGGGTGCAACCGGGGTTCTGATTCAGGGCCAATACGATGACGCCGAAGCGGTGTCCAGGCTATTGGCTGAGACTCGGCGTGTAACCTTTGAATTTGAAAACGTGCCGCCTGCCACCATCGCACAGATTGCCGAACAGCAGCCAGCCTATCCATCAGCGCAAGCCCTGGCGACGGCGCGTGATCGATGGGCCGAGAAAGCCCTGTTCCAGCGCTTGGGCATAGCCTTGCCACCCGTGGCTGCCATCGATTCCCAGTCCGACCTGGAACATGCCGTTACCCAAATTGGGTTGCCTGCCGTGTTGAAGACCCGAACCCTGGGTTATGACGGCAAGGGCCAGAAGGTATTGCGCAATGCAGAGGATGTGATCGGCGCCTTTGCCGAACTGGGCTCGGTTCCTCTGGTGCTTGAAGGCTTTATCGATTTTGATCACGAAGTGTCCTGCATTGGAGTTCGAGCCATCGATGGCGAGGTGCGTTGTTATCCGCTGGTGCGCAATGAACATCGTCAGGGCATGCTCTATCGCTCTGAACCCCTTGCCATGCACCCACTGCAGGCGGAAGCAGAAGCCGCCCTGACGGCGGTGATGGACGCTCTGGATTACGTCGGTGTTCTGGCCTTTGAATTCTTTGTCCAGGCTGAGCGTCTGCTTGCCAACGAAATCGCTCCGAGGGTGCATAATTCGGGGCATTGGACCATTGAAGGCAGCCCTGCCAGCCAATTCGAGAACCACATACGTGCCATTGCGGGCTTGCCTTTGGGTGAAACCCGTCAGACGCAACCCGTTGCCATGTACAATCTTATAGGTCAGTTGCCGGATTTGGCAGCTGTGTTGGCGATCCCCGGTTGCCACTGGCACAGCTATGACAAGGCGCCCAGAGCGGGTCGCAAGTTGGGCCATGTTACGGTGACAGCAGCAACGCAAGAGGCGCTTGAACAGCGCTGCTTTGCACTGGAAGCTTTGCTTTGTAATGATCTGGGGGGCTGATAAGTCGCCAATTGGGCCTAAGTCCGAGTGGATCCGATGTCCATGCTCAGTCCGTGGTGCATGGCGAGGCACTGAAAATCACTGGTCATGCCAGCGCTCAGAGTAACCCCCTCAACCCTTTGCACATCCAGACTATCGATAACTTCCATCACCGCCATGTCCAGGCGATTGGCGTATTCATCACCAATCAAGCTGTGCACGATCAGGTTGGCCAGTGCCATGTCCCACTGGATCATTGGCTGGCCCGCCTGAAGTCGAAGTCGATCATGAAACTCTTCAAACAATCGATGGCCGAAATAGGCCTTGTCGATAACGCCAATGAGCCCATACTTGAGCCGTTGCGGATCGATGGCTTCAAAGAACTCACAGATTATGGTCGTCAGGCGATTCACCGGGGCCTGAAGTTGTGGGTGTTGGCAGCAGCGATGAAAGTCTTCGGTCAGAACCGGCAGGAGTTGCACGTAGTGCGTCAGCATCTGCCTCAATGACTCGACAGTCTCGGCATCCTGGCTGCTCAAACGGCCTGGATTCTGCTGGTGAAAGCGCTCGACATAGCGTGCCAGATGGAGAGCACTGTCAGACGCATCCAGAGCTTGTGTCAGTGCCTGATTTAGCCTCTGGCTGGGCATGACTGAGGACCCCCGAGTCGGTGGTGGAACGGGTGCAACCGGGGCATCAATGATCGTCGGGTTCAGGTCAAAATGGTGGGTCAAATCCAAGGGTAACTCCTGCAGTGGTAGCCAATACCCGAACATCTGTCGACTTTTTGCTAACGGGCGTCAAACGATCATCGGTGTCTCTGTGACTTGAATTCAGTCTAGCCGTTCCTGACCGACTTGCCGGGAAATTCGGCAATGAAATGTAACCAGCGCTTGCGACCCTGTGGTCGCCATGCAGCCACTTTATTGACGGGCCATAGGCAGTACGCGCCGCCAGTAAACCCATAACATCCAGACCGAGCGAGTCAAGAACAGCAATAGAAAGGCCCCCCAGAGACCGTGGTTGGTATCGCCCAGTCCGTAGCCGGCCAGCCAGAAGACCAGAAAACCAGCCAGCACTCCATTGCGCATGTCCTGGGTTCGTCGCGCACCGATAAAGACACCGTCGAGCCAGAAGGCAATGCCACCACAGAGAGGCAGCAGAACCACCCAGAAGCGATAAGACATGGCAGTATCAACAAGGTCCGCCTGGCTGGTCAGCCCCTGAATAATGTACCCGCCCAGACCGGCAAAAAGGCCAGCCAAAACGGCAATCAAAGCCATCGCCGCCCAACCGGTGGTCCACAAGACGGAGGCCAATACCGCAGGCTCACGCTTGCCAACGGCCATGCCGACCTGGGCTTCAGCAGCGGCAGCACTGCCGTCCAGGGTGTTTGATATCAGCGTCAGGAACACCAGCAGGATGGCGTTGGCGGCGAGGACGGTATCGCCCAGCTGGGCGCTGAGACGATTGAACCAGGCGAAGCCCATCAACAGCACAAAGGTGCGCAAGAAAAGACTGAAGCTGACAGTGAAGATGGCTCGATATGCACTGATCTTGAGTAACCTGCGCCGATATAGGCCGGGAGCCAACCTGGTCAGGCTGCGCCTGAGCATGAACAGAACCAGGGCGAGTGCCAGATACTCACTGATGACTGTACCCAAGGCAATGCCATCGGTGGTCATGCCAAAGCCATACACCAGCACCACATCCAGAACCAGATTGACCATTTGCGCCAGGGACACGGTGTAAAGGCTGACACGGGTGTTTTGCATGCCAATAAAGAAGCCCAGCAACATTGTATTGAAGATTTGCGCCGGGATGCCCCAGGCTCGAATCTGCAGGTAGATCCTGGCTTCGGCCGTGGCAGCCTCTGAGGCCGCCATAAAGGTCAGGCCGGCTTCGATCAACCAGCGATGGCTGAGCAGGACCAGGCAAATAAGCGCAGTGGCAACCAGACTGTATTGCAGTAGCTGGGTACGAATGCGTCGGCTATTGCGCGCGCCATAGGCCTGGGAAGTGAAGCCAGACAAACCCATGGCCAGGAAATTGAAGCCCCAGAAAACAAAGGCCATCAGGCTGGCCCCCAGGGCAACGCCAGCAAGGTAAATACTGTCGTCCAGGTGCCCCAGAACGGCGGTGTCTACCAGACCGAGTAGCGGCATGGACAGGTTGGCCAGCATTACAGGCCACATCAAACCCCAGGTGCGGCGCCATTGAGCGGAGGTTTCAGACATGAAAGCGGTTGTCCATAAAATTATTTCATCTCCTTAGATATGCAGACTAAGTCATTGATTTATATGCAAAAAAGTAAGTTTCATGCCAGTGAAGAGTCAATTCCATGTCAATGGGGGCTTGGGTTTTAAAAAGCGCATTGTTTATACTACATTCGACCGTTTCTTTTTCGGGCTACCCGGCTCTCCAAAAACTGGTGACAAATGCCGCTGTGAGCTTGCTGACAGTGGCCACTCTTGTCGCGCTGTTTTTTTGGAAACCCGAGTCCTAAGGACTCGCCAGGAAAGTCCCTACTATAACAAGTCTAGAGGTGAAGGATGCAGAGAAAGCTGCTTCGGGGCTCACTTGCCCTACCTGCGTTGCTGATCGGTTCCTGGGCACAGGCCGGGTGGCAACTGAACATGCCCAGAGGTGTGACCGATATAAGTCATCAGGTATATGACTTGCACATGCTGACGCTTTGGGTGTGTGTCGTGATCGGTGTTCTGGTGTTTGGCGTGATGTTCTACTCCATGTACAAGCATCGCAAGTCCAAAGGCGCTGTCTCTGCGGATTTTCACGAGAGCACCAAGGTTGAGCTGGCGTGGACGCTGATCCCGGCCGCGGTGATTTTTGGCATTGGTGTCAAGGCCACCTATGTGCTGGCCGACATGTACAACGTCGACGACGCGGAAATGACCGTTGAAGTTGTGGGTTACCAGTGGCGGTGGCGCTATCGCTACCTCAGCGATGACCCGGATACCGAAGTCACCTTCTTCTCCAACATGGCTACGGATTGGGATGAGATCAACAACCTGGTTGATAAAAACCCCAATTACCTGCTCGATGTGGACGAGCCCATGGTCCTGCCTACGGGTACCAAGGTTCGATTCATTCTGACTTCGGCTGACGTTATTCACTCCTGGTGGGTACCGGCGCTGGCGGTGAAAAAAGACGCTGTACCGGGTATTGCCAACGAAGCCTGGACCATCATCAACGAGCCTGGCACCTACAGGGGTCAGTGCACCGAGTTGTGTGGCAAGGATCACGGCTTCATGCCGGTGGTGGTTGAAGCCGTTACACCTGAAGAATTCGACGCCTGGTTGGCGGTCAAACAGGATGAAGCTCGCCAGATGGCAGAGCTGACTGGTAGAGACTGGTCCATGGCTGAACTGATGGAGCGTGGTCAGTCGGTCTACAACACCAGCTGCGCTTCCTGTCACCAGGTGGACGGCAGCGGCAACGCTCCGACTTTCCCGGCGTTGCGCGGCAGTGACTATGTGCGCGGTGATATCGACGACGTTATCGACATCATTCTGAACGGCAAACGCGGCAGCATGATGCCGGCGTTCAGAGATCAGCTCAGCGAGGTCGATACTGCAGCGGTGACGACTTACATACGCAATGCCTGGGGCAACAACGTGGGCGACATGGTCACCCCTGTTGACATTCTTGACATCAAAGCCGGTCAGTGAGGAGATATAGATGACTACTGCGACTCATGATCACGATCATGACCATGACCATCATGGGCCGGCCAAGGGCATAACCCGCTGGCTCTACACCACGAACCACAAAGACATCGGTACCATGTACCTGTGGTTCAGTTTTGCCATGTTCCTGCTCGGTGGCACCTTCGCCATGGTGATCCGGGCCGAGTTGTTCCAGCCCGGCTTGCAACTGGTATCGCCCGAGTTCTTCAACCAGATGACGACCATGCACGGTCTGGTCATGGTGTTCGGTGCGGTGATGCCGGCCTTCGTTGGTTTGGCCAACTGGATGATTCCGATGATGATCGGTGCACCAGATATGGCCCTGCCGCGTATGAACAACCTCAGCTTCTGGATTCTGCCTTTCGCATTCGCCTTGTTGGTGAGCACCCTCTTCATGGAGGGCGGTGGCCCGAACTTTGGCTGGACCTTCTACGCGCCCTTGTCGACGACCTACGCGCCTCCGAGTACCACCTACTTCATTTTTGCCGTGCACATCATGGGGGCCAGTTCGATTATGGGCGCCATCAACATTGTGGCAACCATTCTGAACATGCGCGCTCCCGGCATGACCATGATGAAAATGCCCTTGTTCGTCTGGACCTGGCTGATCACTTCTTACCTGTTGATCGCAGTCATGCCGGTTCTGGCCGGTGTGGTCACCATGATGCTGTTCGATATCCACTTTGCTACGTCCTTCTTTGATGCAGCCGGTGGTGGTTCACCCATTCTGTTTCAGCATCTGTTCTGGTTCTTCGGGCACCCTGAAGTCTATATCATGATTCTGCCAGCCTTTGGTATCGTTTCGGCGATCATTCCGGCCTTTGCGCGTAAGCCATTGTTTGGCTACAGCTCCATGGTTTATGCAACAGCATCGATTGCCTTTTTGAGCTTTATTGTTTGGGGGCATCACATGTTCACGGTCGGCATCCCCTTCCTGGGGCAGGCCTTCTTCATGTGGTCGACCATGCTGATTGCCGTACCGACCGGTGTGAAGGTGTTCAACTGGGTCACAACCATGTTTCGTGGCTCCATGACGTTTGAAACCCCCATGCTGTTTGCTCTGGCTTTTGTGGTGTTGTTCACCATTGGTGGCTTCTCCGGCTTGATGTTGGCGGTAGCACCGGTGGACTTCCAGTACCACGATACCTACTTTGTCGTTGCCCACTTCCACTATGTACTGGTGCCAGGTGCGGTGTTCTCCATCATGGCGGCGGTTTACTACTGGTTGCCCAAGTGGAGTGGCCGGATGTACAACGAAACCATGGGTAAGGTGCATTTCTGGTTGAGTTTTGTCGGGGTGAACATTCTGTTCTTCCCGCAGCACTTCCTCGGCCTGGCCGGTATGCCGCGTCGGATTCCTGACTACGCCCTGCAGTTTACCAACTTCAACATGATCTCCAGTGTTGGTGGTTTCCTGTTTGGTCTGAGCCAGTTGCTGTTCCTGTACATTGTGGTTCATACCGTTGTCGCAGGTAAAAAGGCACCGGCCAAACCCTGGGACGGTGCTGAAGGTCTGGAGTGGACGGTCGATTCGCCTGCTCCTTACCACACCTTCTCAACGCCACCGAAAATCAATTGATCGGCCTCTGGCCGATCACTGACTTGACAGGATAGAGAACGATGAGCGAACCCCAAGCCCAAAACCAGGAATTGGCCAGCAAAATTCGCAAATCCGTAACGAAAATGTTTGCAGTGACTGTGGGCATGTTGGCCTTTGTCTGGTTTGGCCTGGTGCCCATGTATGACCTGATCTGTGAATGGACAGGCATCACGGGTCGCACAACTTCAGCCAGCGAAGAACAGATGTTTGAAGTGGTCGACCGCGACATTCGTGTCCAGTTTCTGGCACGCAATGGGGCAGAAATGCCCTGGGACTTTCGCCCGGTGGTGACTCACGTCACCGCCAAACCCGGCGAAATCGTTCAGGTGGATTTTTACGCCCGTAACGGCACCAGTCAGGACATGATCGGTCAGGCCATTCCCAGTCTGGCGCCTTTTGAGAGTACGCCCTACTTCCACAAAACGGCCTGTTTCTGTTTTGATCAGCAGCCATTGGCCGCTGGTGAAGACATAAAAATGGCCATGGTATTTCAGATTGATCCGGATTTACCGGAATGGATCAAGACCATCAATCTGAGTTATACCCTGTACGAAGTACCCCAACGGCGTCAGGATTTGGCAGCAGCCAGAACTGAGTAACAGCGAAGCCGGCCAAGCAGCAAGGCCGGTATAAAAATACAATGGAGAGTGCTATGTCCAGCAGTACAACCCACGAACATTATTATGTTCCCGCCCAGAGTCGCTTGCCTCTGTGGATGGCCTTCTCGATGTTTTTAACCGTCTTTGGTATGGGCGGTATGATGGTCGATATGACGACCGGTCGAGAATCCAGCTCTACCTGGATCTTTATCGCAGGCTTCGCCCTGTTGTCTTTCGTCATGTATACCTGGTTCGCTCAGGCCATACGGGAGAACCATGCCGGGCTGAACAGTGAACAGTTGAAGCGTTCTTACGTCTGGGGCATGGGTTGGTTCATCTTTTCTGAGGTGTTCTTCTTTCTGGCCTTCTTTGGCGCCCTGTTCTATGTGCGGGTTTTTGTCGGCCCCTGGCTTGGCGGCGAAGGTGCCAAGGGGGTTTCCAACTACTTGTGGGAGGGGTTTGAATTTACCTGGCCGATGATGTCAAACCCCGACAACAGCATTTTCCAGGCACCCCAGGCGGTGATTGGCGCCTTTGGCCTGCCACTGATCAACACCATCATCCTGATTGCCTCCAGTATTACCCTCACCGTTGCCCATCACGCGTTGAAGGCAGAGCACCGCAAGCAGTTGAACATCTGGCTGGCTGTGACCATTGCACTGGCGGTCATCTTTCTGTTTCTGCAGGCGATGGAATACGTCCATGCCTATCAGGACCTGGGATTGACCTTGAGCAGCGGCATCTACGGCTCAACCTTCTTCCTGTTAACAGGCTTTCACGGCGTGCATGTGACCATCGGTACCCTGATGCTGGTGATCATGCTGATTCGCTCACTCAAGGGCCATTTCAAACCCAATGATCATTTTGGTTTTGAGGCGGCGGCCTGGTACTGGCACTTTGTGGATGTTGTCTGGGTGATCGTGTTCGTTGTTGTGTATTGGTTCTAAACAGCAATGAGCGGGTGTGCCAGATGGCCCACCCGCTCAGATGCTTAATAGCGTCCTATCCAGGGCGCTGTCTGGTTCAGTTCTCCTGTGACAAAGCCGATGATCATGACCACGATGATCAGGCTGGCCAGAGTCACCCTGATGGTCAACAGGTTTACGGTGCGCTTTTTTGAGTCCTCGTCGTTCTTGAGCAGAGCCACCAGAGCCCCACTCAGAGACAGAATCATGGCAATGATCAAGACGATCAACAGGATTTTTAACAGCATGGCTGAGCCTCCGGCTATGCGCCTACAGGTATTGAAATGAAGTTTACGCCCGGATGGCTGTTAACGATCTTTGTCGTCTTCTTTTTGCCGTTATTTGTGTACCTGGGATTCTGGCAATTGGACCGGGCGCAGGAAAAAGCCGAA
This sequence comes from Saccharospirillum sp., assembly GCA_022565595.1. Taxonomy (GTDB): domain Bacteria; phylum Pseudomonadota; class Gammaproteobacteria; order Pseudomonadales; family Natronospirillaceae; genus Saccharospirillum. The sequence continues at coordinate 111,701 of JAIUML010000003.1, forward strand.
CTGGAGGCACAAATTCTGGCTGGTCAGCAATCAATACAGGCCGTTCCAGAACAAGGGGAGCCGTTAGCCTACCAACGTTACCGCCTGAACGGTAGACTTAGCGCCGATTTTGCCTGGTTGCTGGATAATCGTACCCATCAAGGTCAGGCCGGTTACGAGCTATGGGTGCCACTGGTGACGGATCAGGGCTGGTATCTGGCGTCTTTGGGCTGGTTTGCCGCTGGCCCTAGTCGTCAGCAGTTACCGAGACTGCTGATACCCGGCCAAAATCAGGACTGGATAGCTCAGGGCCGTCCGCTCTCACGTCAGTTCGTTCTGGCCGATACCCCTCTGACCGAGCAGTGGCCGCAAGTCATACAGGCACTGGAACCCGAAGCCATGGCGGCAAAGATGGGACAGGATGCACCCCAGGGTCTGGTACAACTGGAGGCCGGCCAGCCGGGCGTTGGTTATGTTATCTGGCAACCCTCTGTGGTGTCTCAAACTCGCCACCAGGGCTATGCCTTGCAATGGTTTGCCATGGCTCTGGCGTTGTTATTGATGTATCTCTACGCCGGCTTTCACATTCGCTCGCCGAGCTCGCCGGCAGCACAAACAGGGTCCGAGGACCGAGAGGAGTAAAGTCTATGGCAGATATCAGCTCAGCCCCCAAGGCGTCACCCTACAGCCGAGTGCAAATGCTGGTGATCCTGTTGACCCCTTTGTTGGTCATGGCGGCCTCTACGGCACTGTTCTTTTCCGGTTGGATGACGCCTGACGCGACGGTCAATCGGGGGACTCTGGTGGAACCCTTGTTAACGCTCGAGGACCTTGGCCTGGAACGAGACCGAATCAACCCGGAGCGGCAATGGTTGTGGATTCAAACGTCGCTGCATTGCGAAGACAGCTGTGCTCACCAGGCCTTTCTGCAGCGCCAGACGCATGTCGGCATGGGCAAGAATGAAGGCCGTATCCGTCGCATCCTGCTGACAACAACGCCCAATCAGCAGGGGTTGGCGACGCAATACCCGGGTATGCGCGTGGTGCAGCAGCCCGAATTGACATTGTCGGATGCTTTTCGTGACCAAATACCGGGTGACAGCGTCCTTCAGCATTACATTTTTGTGGTCGACCCGCTGGGCAATATTCCCCTCTATTACACCCCTGAGCACGACTACAAAGACATTCAAAATGACATGAAGAACTTGTTGAAACTGTCCACTATTGGTTGAGTGAGAGCCTTATGACTTTGCTATCTTCACGCGGTGCCAAACCCGGATTTCGACTGGCTGCTTTTGCCACCTTCTTTACCATATCCGTTGTTGTATTGGGTGCCTTTACGCGCCTTGTGGATGCGGGGCTGGGCTGTCCGGACTGGCCCTTGTGTTATGGCCATATCTGGGCACCGCAAACGGAAGCGCAAATCGCGGCGGCGAATGAGGCCTGGCCAGAGATACCGGTTGATCTGGACAAGACCTGGCCAGAAATGGTCCATCGTTACCTGGCAACCGGCCTCGGCTTCCTGGTTCTGCTGTTGGCGGGTGTTTCCTGGAAGCACCGCAAGAAGCCGGGCCAGCCGGTTAAACTGGCATTCTTTATCCTGGCACTGGTGATTCTTCAGGGGGCCTTCGGTGCCTGGACGGTCACCATGAAGTTATGGCCTCAGGTTGTGACGGCTCATTTGCTGGGTGGTTTTGCCACCTTTACCCTGCTTTGGCTACTGACCATCAAGCTCTCTGGTGAACGATCGACCACGATGTTTTCTCTGAACAAGACATCCTTGCCAACGGGCCTGGCCATGGCCACCCTCTTTGTGGTGATCGCCCAGATTACGCTGGGCGGCTGGACCACATCCAATTACGCGGCTCTTGCCTGCCCTGACTTCCCCAAATGCCAGACGCAATGGTGGCCAGAGATGGACTTTGCCGATGGTTTTGATGTCCTGCAGCCGGTCGGGCCCAACTACCTTGGTGGACAACTGGATGTGCCCGGACGCACAGCTATACACATGGCGCACCGCCTGGGCGCCATTGTCACCCTGATCTTCTGCCTGTGGCTGGCATTAAGGTTGTACCTGGAACGTTTTTCGGGAATGGCAACTACTCTGGTCACCGTAACCCTCGTCCAGGTCGCACTGGGCATCAGCAATATTATCTTCAGTCTGCCGTTGACGGTGGCTGTCTTGCATAACCTTGGTGGTGCTATATTGTTGGCAGTGGTAGCGACAATCACATACCAGCTCCACCGGGAGAGCCACAATGCCTAAAGATATAGCCACAGACAAACCCATCCGTTTGTGGCGAGATTTCTATGAAATGACCAAACCCAAGGTGGTGATGCTGATGTTGATCACCGCCTGGGTCGGTATGGCGCTGGCGCCAAAACAAGGCTTTCCGTTGGTAGCCATCGTAGTGGGCACCCTGGGAATTGCCTTTCTGGCTGCCTCCGGTGCGGCCATTAATCACCTGGTGGACTGGAAAATTGATCAGCGTATGGCTCGTACCCATAATCGGCCGGTGGCCAAGGGCCGGGTGTCCATGCAACAAGGTCTGGCTTTTGCCGCTGCCTTGTCGATCGTTGGTTTTGTGGTCCTCTATTTCTGGGTGAACCCCCTGACGGCCTGGTTGACTCTGGCGTCCATGGTGGGCTATGCCGTCATCTATACCGGTTATCTGAAACGGGCGACGCCACAGAACATTGTTATCGGTGGTCTCGCGGGCGCTATGCCGCCGCTGTTGGGGTGGACTGCCGTAACCGGTGAAGTGGGCGCTCTGCCCCTGTTGCTGGTTCTGATCATCTTCGCCTGGACACCACCGCACTTCTGGGCTCTGGCGATTCATCGCATCAAGGATTACCAGAACGCCAATATACCGATGATGCCAGTGACCCACGGCATCGCCTATACCAAGATCAATGTCTGGCTGTACAGCTGGTTGCTATTGGCCGTTTCCCTGTTACCCTTTGCAACGCGCAGTCTGGGCGCCCTGTACGCCGTGTGTGCCCTGGTGCTTGGGGCGCGCTACTTGCAGTGGAATTGGTGGTTGCTGCACGACAAGAAAGTTGGTGCTGCGTGGAGTTCATTCAGGTTTTCGATCACCTACCTGCTGTTATTGTTTGTTGCCATGTTGCTGGATCACACCCTCAGGAGCTTTTTATGAATGCCATAGCATCTACCGCTACTTCGAGACAACGGCTTGGAATCTGGCTCACACTGGCGGCCATGCTATTGTTGGTCGCGGGTCTGTTTGGTGGTTCGATGCTTTTTACACTACTATCGAAACCGGATTTACGTGCCGAACTGGAGCAACGCAGTGCGCTCTACTTCCAGACGCCCCGGGCCATTCCTGAAGTGGCGCTGGTGAATCACCATGGCGAGGCATTCTTGTCCTCCAGCTTCAAGGATCAGTGGCACCTGATCAATTTCGGCTTCACTTTCTGCCCTGATATCTGTCCGACCAATATGATGGACATGACGACCATTTACAACAACCTGGCCGATGAAGGCCTGTCGGACAACATCCAGATGTGGATGATCACCGTTGATCCGCCGCGCGATACGCCGGAGATACTGGCCGAGTATGTGCCCTTCTTCCATCCGGAGTTTATCGGTTTGACTGGTGACGTGACGGAGATTCGGGTGCTGGCACAGCAGCTCAATACGGTCTTTTTCCAGGAAAGCGACGACCCCTCCTACAACGTTGCCCACAGCGACAACATGGCCATCATCAACCCGCAAGGTGAGTACGTTGCCCTGCTGCGGCCACCGCATAATCCACAACAGATGACCGAAGTGCTGTCCTTGTTGATGCGCTATTCCAACTGATTTATCGGACACCTGGCCCGCCTCTCGAGCGGGCTGACACCCGCGATGTCGATGGTGATATCGAAACTCCACACTCGGCTTCTCAATGGAGCGTCGATATCATCATCGACGCGGTCGGCGGCAGTCGACTGTCGTTCAGCGATGCTCGTCCAGCTCTGCACATAGCTGTCGAGCACCCGCCAGCAAAATGGGCGTTGGCCGATGCATCACATCCGGATCTACCCCGACCAAAGCTTGATTCCTGACCGCTTTCATCTGCGGCCTTTGCTGCCAATGCGAATCGCTGCCGGCACGCTGGGTGTTGGTAACGATCACATCCGGGTTTTGAGCCAGTATGGCTTCAAGGCTGACCTGCGGCGCCGTCATTGGCAAGCCGGCAAAGACATTGCGCGCACCGCAGAGGGTGAGTATATGGCTGATGAAACTGTCACCATTCAAGGTATAGAAGGGGTCATGCCAGACCTCATAGAAAACACTTAACTCGGTGCGGTTTGAGTAGTTTTCACCCAGGGCTAACATGCCCTGCTCAAAGGTTGTTGCCCGTTGCTCTGCTTGTGTTTCCTGGCTGGTTAGAGCACCGAGTTGTCGCAGCGTCTGTGCAATTTCCTCAAGGCTTTGCGGATCACTGAAGAAAACCGTCATTCCCAGATCGATCAGCCGGTCTACATCGGGCCGTGTGGGGCCGCCCGGATAGGCGATGATCAGGTCCGGCTGCAATGTCAGTATGGCCTCGGTGTTCAGTGCATTATAGTCTCCGACCCTGGGCAGTTCTTTGGCAGCATCCGGGTAGTCGGCATAGGCGACGGTCGCCAGAATGCGGTGCTCTGCCTCGATCTCGTACAGCATTTCTGTGGCATGGGGCACCAGCGAAACAATACGCTCGGCCGGTGCCAAAAGTTGCAGCGGTCGTTGCTCATCATCGTTCACTTCAATGGCCTGGACTCTGGCCATTATCAATAGAGCACTCAGGCCGATCAGCAAGGCCAGTTGTGGTTTTTTCATGTTGGGGTCTTCCCGTTACCGTTGGACGGGAACGCCCGCTCAAGGACTATCCGGCAGGGCCGGAAGCTCCATATCGCGTGGATTGGCGTTCAGCCATTCTGACAGTGATTCGGGCTTGGGACCTGATACCCTGAGTTAGGGAACCATGCCTATACCGTTGCGCGACAGCTCCGGACTCTCACCGGATTCCCTCAGCCAAATGGCTGTGACCAACGGGCCGGTTCGCCGTTTGGCGAACCGGCCCGTTGGTCAATCAGAACAGGGGCATGGTAGAGAAAGCCAGACCAGGCTTCAATGCGAATCGGCAGAGTGCAGACTGCCGTTGGCTGTGTCATTATCACGGGTTTACAATAGCAATTTAAACGAGGGTATCCGGATGCTACCGCTTTATCCTGAAATCAGGCCGTTTGCGACCGATATGCTGGACGTAGGAGACGGACATCGCCTCTACATAGAGCAGTCTGGCACGGCCGGGCAATTACCGGTGGTGGTGCTTCACGGCGGTCCGGGTGCCGGGTGTTCGGAACAGCAGCGACGTTTCTTTGATCCGGAACGCTATCACATCATTCTTTTCGATCAACGTGGCTCCGGGCGCTCCGAGCCGCACGCTGAAACTCGGGCAAACGACAGCCAGCGATTGGTCGCGGATATGGAGCGATTGCGCGAATTTCTCAACCTCGAACAGTGGCTACTCTTTGGTGGCAGTTGGGGCAGTACCCTGGCTTTGCTCTACGGTCAGGTTCATCCGCAGCGAGTCATGGCGATGATCTTGCGCGGCGTCTTTCTCGGGCGACAGCAGGATATGGACTGGCTGTATCGAGAAGGCGCTTCTAGGTATTTCCCGGAGGAATGGGCGCGGTTTATTGAGCCGGTCCAGGGTCGCACCGGGGCGGAGCTGGTAGAGCATTACTATCAACGGGTGCATGGCAGTAATGATCTGGCTCGTGTCAGTGCGGCCAAGGCCTGGGCACGATGGGAGGCCGTTAATGCTTCCTTGCGGCCCAGCCAGCAGTCGCTTGATTATTACACCTCGACCCATGTTGCATTGAGTCTGACTCGCATTTCGTCTCACTATTTCCGCCAGAACTGCTTCCTGGAGGTGAACCAGATACTGGAGCGGGCCGATCGGCTGGCCGGCATTCCCGCCATACTGGTACATGGCCGCTATGACATGGTGTGCCCGCCTGATCAGGCCTGGGCATTGGCGAAAGCCTGGCCGGATGCCGAACTCGACCTGGTACGTGAAAGTGGCCATTCGGCCTTTGATCCAGCCACAGTCGACGCCCTGGTTCGTGCGACGGTGCGCTTCAGCCGCGAGTTCGGCAGCACTGATGACGAGGCCTGAACAGGCATGAAAAGCCTGATCCAAAGGGTGTCTCAAGCCAGGGTTAGTGTTGCAGGCGCCACCGTGGGGGCCATTGATCAAGGGCTACTGGTGCTGGTGGGTATTGAGCCAACAGACGACCAGGAGGCCATTGAGCGAATGGCTCACAAATTGCTGCATTTTCGAGTGTTCGCTGATGTCGAAGGCAAGATGAACCTGAATGTGCAACAGATCGAGGGAGGGCTCCTGTTGGTCTCCCAATTCACCCTGGCGGCTGATACCCGCAAAGGTTTGCGCCCCAGCTTTACCTCAGCGGCATCCCCCACTGTGGCAGAAGAGCGCTTCAACCAATTGGTAGCGGTGGTGCGTTCAAGGTACTCACAGGTTGCGACGGGCCAGTTTGGTGCTGATATGAGCGTCAGTTTAACCAACGATGGCCCGGTGACTTTTCTGCTCGAGGTCCAGGGCGGACACAGATGACACCTTTTGAGTCGTCCCGCCAGGTTGTTTACTTTATACTCACCCCCACTTTCCGTACCGGATAACATGGTGCCCCCAACCGCCGAAACATTCACGAATCTCCTGGAGCAAGCCTGGCAGGTCATGATCAGCGACCCAAAGCTTGCCGCTCAATGGATACAACAGGCCGAAGCACTGCCCGAGGCTGAAGCAGAGTTGGGGCAATGTCAGGTTCAATTTCATAGGGGTTGGTGTTCCATTTTTTCAGGGGACCACCTGGGCGCTCTTCGGGCCCTGACTCGGGCCCTGACTCAAGCGGAGCGATTAGGCAACGATGCCGAGATCATGCGCATCTGTAATGGCATCGGAATGGCCTATTACAATCTGGGTCAGTACGGCGAAGCCATGCATCACTATGAGCGGTCATTGCAGCTCAACCAGCAGGCTGAAGACGTCAATGGGACCTTTGCCGCGCTCCAGAATCTAGCCATGCTCTATTTCGATGTCGAAGACGTCGACAAGGCTGAAGAGCTGGTCAACGAAGCCATCGGTATAGACAGTACGCAGGTGACCCAGGAAAACCTGGGAGAAGCGGCACTGTTGCAAGCCAGATTGCACAGTCGCCAGAGCCGTTTCGAAGATGCATTGCTTGGATGTCGAACAGCCCTGTCCTACGCCAATGAACTCGGCTATGACCACCTGGAAATTCAGGCCTTGATCGCGGTTGCTCGGTGCCAGCGCTTGCAGCACCGCTTCGTTGAAGCGGAAACGACCCTGGAAGTCATTATTGATCACCCGGAGTTCAACAAGGAGGGAGTCTCCGGGCTGAATGCCTATATAGAACTTGCCAAGATACAGGCCTCGGGCGGGCGCTATTCGAAAGCGGTGCATACGCTCAGAAAAGGCCTGCGTCAGACCAATCTGCCTGACTTCAGTCTGATTCAACAACGGGCTCTGGAGACCCTGGCAACCTGTTTGGAGCGTGCAAGGAAATTTCGAGCGGCCACTCTGGTACTGAGGTTGGCACTGGATATAGAGCGCAAGTTGCAAAAACAGGACGTTCACCGCCAGCTCGAACTGAGGCGCTTCCGCGCTGAAATGGATACCGAGCGGCTGAATCGGGAAATCACCGATCACCAGAATCGCCTGCTCAAGGACGCCCGTTCGCGACTGCAGTTGATCAATGACCTGGCGCGTCAATTAGCCTCCTCTCTGGATCTCAACGAGATCGGGCAAAAACTCTATGCCATCGTGCGTGACCGGCTCGATGTTCACTTCATGTCGCTGGCCATCAACCGTGAGCGGGTCAAGGCGATTGAGTTTGTGGTGATCTTCGATGATGGCCAACGTGAACCGAACTACTGCATTCCTTATGAAGTCGAGAACAGTCGGGCTGTCAGGGCGATTGTCGGCCGGGAAACCATTCTGCTGGACAACGCCAGGGAAGAGCCTGATCGCATTCTGGTTGGCAGCAGTGCCTTGCAACCGCTGAGTCAATTGTATTTGCCCCTGGTGCACAACCAGCAGGTGATCGGCATGGTGTCTTTGCAAAGTGCCATTCCCAAGCGATTCAACCACGATGAACTGGAATGGCTCTCGTCACTGGCCCCTTTTCTGGCAATTACACTGAGCAACGCCCTCAGCCATCAGCGCCTGTTCGAGTTGAACTCGGCGCTGACGCACGAGAAAACGCAGATCGAAGCGGCACAGGAGCGTATTGCCTATATGGCGCACCACGATACACTGACCGGTTTGCCCAATCGGCGCCTGCTGGCCGACTTCATTGATCAGAAGGTGTTGAGCCGCACCACCAACGACGAGGGCTTTTATCTGGTTTACATCGATCTGGATGGTTTCAAGCCGGTCAACGACCGTTATGGCCACAAGGTGGGTGATGAGGTACTGACCATTCTCGGCCAGCGGCTGAGAGAGTCGCTGCGCAAGTCAGACTTTGCTGCTCGGGTCGGTGGCGATGAATTCATTATCGTGATCGAAGGTTTCGCCAACCCGGCAACCCTGGATGCCTTTATCCGGCGTACCCTGGCGGTGATCGAAAAGCCCATAGGCTTGCGCAAAGACACCATAGCGGTGTCGGCCAGCATAGGTGTGGCGCTTTATGACAAGGATGGCAAGGATCTGGATACGCTGATGCACAGAGCCGATCAGGCCATGTATGAAATCAAACGGTCTGGCAAAGGCGGCATTGCCTACGCCGGTAAAAAGCCCTGATTCAGGACAGGCTGACAATTTTCACGGCAAGACTCAGAAAAACCACCAGGCTGACCAGCCACAACCAGAACACCAGGGTTTCCCATAGCCGCCTCGCGCCATTGCGCAGGCCACCTCGGGGCAGAGGTTCTGGTCGACTCAGGGTCAACAGGGCACCCATCAGCAAAAAACCCAGCCCTGCCACCCAGCCGGCAAAGAGGAGGTCATTGCCGAGCGAAGGCTCAAGAATGGCCGCCAGCAGGATAGCCGGGAAGGTGATCAGTCCGAGTATCATCAGCGGCCAGGCCAGCTTGCGCAGCGGGTAGATTTTTTGCAACAAGGTATTTTGCAGCGTTGAAAACATGGCACCCTCAGTTCTGATCATTCACGTCCGGGGATTTTCCAGGAAGGCCTTCATCCAGCGCGCGATGCGCTCGCCCTGGTGTTCTCTCTGATAGGACGCCAATACGTCGGCCAGATGATCGGCCTCGAGCTCCTCTTGCCTGAAATTCAGCAGTAACCTGGCGTAATCAGGCGTAAACTCAGGATGCCCTTGAAAACACAATACCGTATCGCCAATGTAAAAGGCGGCATTGGGGCAGAAATCGTTGCTCAGCAATCGTTGCGCGCCGGGTGGTAAGCGATTGACCTGGTCGCGATGGCTGACCAGCAAGCTGACTGGTTGTGCCGAGTCGATAAAGGTCGGTTCGGCCGCACACTGGTATTCCATGATACCCATACCCCAGCCTACAGACGCTCGGCCAGCTTGACCGCCCAACGCATGAGCCACCAACTGATGACCAAAGCAGATTCCCAGGATGGGCTTGCCGACCTGAAAGAGGGTTACGACGTAATCCCGCAAACGAACAATCCAGTCGGTATCTGCGAAGGCATCGTGTTGGCTGCCGGTTACCAGAAAGGCGTCATAGTCTTCAAGATGCTCCGGGTAGTCGCCCTTGATCACGGAAAAGACCGGCATTTCCCACGTTACCTCAGCACTGTGGAACAGATTCTGAAACATGCGACCGTAGCCCTGATACTCAGAGCGTAGCGCAGGTCGCAATACGTCGGTTTCCAGAATGGCTAGCTTCATAACAGGGTCAACCCTCGGTATTGGCTGCGGAATGAGCGGAACGTGACGAATGGCGCAGCCCATCCATCACCGGTTGCAGTGTCCCTATGTCAGGGTGGTTGCTGTGAAAAGCAAGGTAAAGCGGCTGGGTAATACGTATGTCGTTATCCTGTTTTTGCCAGGCGCTGTCCGCATCTGCCAGCCAGGTATCCGGCAGCAGAGCGCACCCCTGATGTTGTTGAATGAAGGTCTGCACCAGCACCAGGTCGGCGCTGTGCAGAACGGGCTGTGGCGCCTGCCTGAAATAGCTGCTGTGCTGCAACAGAAATCGGTTGCCCCAGTCGACGAGGGCGTAAGGCTGCTCGGCGTGCGGATCGGTGCCTTTGGGTGCCAGCAGGCTTAGGTTGAGCTCAAAAAGGGGCTGGTAGTGCAGTTCATCGACCTTGGGTGGGTCGGTCAGTACAGCCAGATCGAGGGTATGGTCGAGCAATCGGCGAATCATCTGTTCATTGGGCAGGGTTTCAGTACGCCAATGGATACCGGGCCATTGGCCCATCAGCGACACAAAGCGTTGCGTCAGCCAGGCTTGCCAGACGTTGGTAGAACTGGCCAGGCTGAGAGCGCTGGCCTGATCCGATTGGCTGCTGACATCCTGGCGTGCCTGCTGCCACAGGGTGAGAATGTGTTCCGCGTGGTCACGCAGCTTTTCCCCGGCAACCGTCAATTGGAGGTTATTTCGATGACGGATGAACAGGGGCGTACCCAATTGCCCCTCCAGTTGGCGGATGCGAAAGCTGACCGCTGACTGGGTCAAATACAGCTGCTGTGCCGCGTGGCCGAAATGGCGCGTGCGGCAGACCTCGAGAAAGGTCTTCAATTGTTGGAAGTCCACAAGCTGTCCTGAAGGTTGAATCAAAAAACTCTATCGATGAGGCAAAAATTACTCGTTTTACTTCAGAAGGTACAGGTTTTATCTATGCGCCCAATCGTCCCTTGTCTGGTGGAGCCTAAATGATGACGGTAACAATCAGCCCGGAAGGGTTTACTGAAATAAAACCCTTTACCGACAATCGCAATTACCCCTACGGTATCGAGCGCTCGGGAGACTACTCCATCCGTGAAGCTCAGACCCTGCGCCGTCTGGGAGAGACGTTTCGACGCCTGGAGACGGGCGATCTGAAGCCTTCCAACGAGGTAGAAAAACAGTTTGTCCAAATGATTCAGGGGAAAAAAGAAGCCAGCAGTGACTGTGAGAAGCTCTGGCTGAAATACCGTGCTCATGTCGAGGGCAAGAGCCGGGCGACCTTTTCCTTTACCTCCAGCTATTACTACGCAAAAGGGACGCCGACAGCCACCTCAGAAGACGACTATTCTGCTGACTTCAGCGAATGATCAACTGAAACAAGCTCAGGCCGGGCTTTGGCTCCTGACCTGAGCGGTTGGATGGCATCAGTTGGCGACAATGGCCTCGAGGCTGATTTCGACACGTCGGTTCTGAGCGCGCCCTTCTACGCTAGCATTGCTGGCGATAGGGCGGTCTTCACCAAACCCACGGGCGGCGACGCGCTGGTAGGCTACGCCTTCCAACAATATTACTTCTGCCACGCTGGTAGCACGACGCTCAGACAACAACTGGTTGTAGCTGGCGCTGCCGGTGCTGTCGGTATGACCTTCAATGGTAATCAGGGTGTTTTCGTATTCTTCCAGCACTCGAGCGACCGAACGCAAGGTGCTCATGAACTCCGGTTTGACGTCAGACTCGTTGGTATCGAAAGTAATGTTGCCGGGCATGATCAATTCGATCTCATTTTCGCCGACGCGGCGAACCTGAACACCGGAACCCACCAGTTCTTCACGCAATTTCGCTTCCTGGCGGTCCATATAAAGACCAACACCACCGCCTGCCACACCGCCGATACCGGCGCCGATGATGGCGTTGCGAGCCCGGTCTTCCTTGGGCGCGGTCGCTGCGCCAATGACGGCACCGATCAGGCCGCCTGCAATAGCGCCTTTGGATGCCCCGCTGACTTGTTGTTCACCGGTGAAGGCGTCCAGGGTGGTGCAGCCCGACAACACCATACCGCTTAATGCCAAGGGTAATACAACTTTATGCCAGGTTTTCATGCAATAGATCCTCAAAATTGGTAGAAAGGGTTATTCCGTCCGTTGCGGAACAAGGTGGCAACTATCGTACAAAGCCCTATGCAACTAGGCTAGCATTGCCGGGATGAATTGAAGCTGAATGCCAGATCGGTCACTTTTCGGAATCCCGGTTGACGACCAGGGGCCTTCTACTTAATATTGCCGCGCCTGTTAGAGTAACAGATTGGTTTCGACAAGGGGTACAAAGCCCGCGTCGGAGAGTAGCTCAGCTTGGTAGAGCACTACGTTCGGGACGTAGGGGTCGCAGGTTCAAATCCTGTCTCTCCGACCAATTTGACTTTCCTCTTGACCTTCCAGCCACTGGAACCCCTAAGCTCCCCTCACTATACAAATCCAGGGAGCCATCCAAATGTCTGCCAGCAAACCCCAACCCATCACTCTGTCCGTCGACAAGATGAATTGCGCCTCCTGCGTCGGCCGGGTTGAAAAGGCCATCGCTCAGGTGCCGGGAGTAACCGATGTCGCCGTTAACCTGGCAACCGAGCAGGCTCGTTTTCAATTGAGCGATGAAGCAGCCGACGTCCGCCCTGTTATTGAGGCGATCGAAAAGAGCGGCTACCCAGTGCGCCATCAGTCGCATCGACTAAGCATCAGCGGCATGAGTTGCGCCTCCTGTGTTGGCCGGGTTGAAAAACAGCTGCTGGCTGTACCGGGGGTGCTGGAAGCCCAGGTGAACCTGGCGACGGAAGAGGCGGTGGTGACCCTGGCCGAGGGCGCCGTGAGCCCTGATCGCCTCGTCCAGGCAGTGCAGAAGGCCGGTTATGAATCTCACCTGAAAACCGAAGGCAAGCAGGGTTCGAACGACCAGGCGGACAGACGGGCCGAGGAACAGGGTCGATTGAAGCGCTCCATGATTCTTGCTGCCGCCTTGACGTTGCCCATTTTTATATTGGACATGGGTGGGCACTTTATCCCGGCGTTTCACCATTGGCTGGTCGGCACTTTTGGCCAGACGCCTTTGTTTATCCTGTTTTTCATTTTGGCTAGCCTGGTGCAGTTTGGCCCGGGTTGGCGGTTTTATCAGCATGGGATACCTGCCCTGTTGCGTGCCGCACCGGACATGAATTCGCTGGTGGTCGTGGGGACTTCTGCCGCCTGGGGTTATTCAGTGGTGGCGACCTTTTTGCCCGGTCTGCTACCGCAAGGTTCAGTGCACGTCTACTTTGAAGCTTCGGCGATGATCATCACCCTGATTCTGGTTGGTCGTTATCTGGAAGCCCGTGCCAAGGGGCGTACCAGCCAGGCCATTCAACAGTTGATGAGCCTGCAGTCCAAAACCGCTCGCGTCATTCGAGACGACAGCGCTGTGGAACTGGCTATTGATGAGGTGCGCCAGGGCGATCTGATTCAGGTGCGGCCTGGTGAGAAAATACCGGTCGATGGGGATGTTGTCGAAGGCGAGTCTTGGGTGGATGAGTCCATGGTGACTGGTGAGCCGGTACCGGTGCAGAAGTCGGCAGGCAGCGGTGTGGTTGGCGGTACCATCAACAAGAACGGTAGCCTGACCTATAACGCAACCAACCTGGGTTCGGACAGCCTGCTTGCTCAGATAGTGCGTATGGTGGAAGAAGCCCAGGGCTCCAAATTGCCGATTCAGGCACTGGTCGATAAAGTGACGGGCATCTTTGTGCCAGTGGTCATGGCTCTGGCCGCTGTGACCTTTGCCGTCTGGTGGCTGGTTGGTCCAGAGCCAGCCATGTCTCTTGCTCTGGTCAATGCCGTGGCGGTGTTGATCATTGCTTGCCCCTGTGCCATGGGGTTGGCCACACCCACTTCCATTATGGTGGGTACCGGTAAGGCTGCTGAGCTGGGCATACTCTTTCGCCAGGGTGAAGCTTTACAGTCCTTGCGCAACACCACCCTGGTCGCCCTGGACAAGACCGGGACACTGACCCGGGGGCAGCCGGAATTGACTGATTTGATCGTCGCTGATGGTTTCGATGAAGCAAGGGTGTTGGCCCAGGTCGCCGCGGTGGAGCAGCGCTCGGAGCACCCCATCGCGGAAGCCATTGTTCGTGCCGCCGAGGCGCGTCTGGAAGGCCTGGAACCGGCAGAGGGCTTTCAGTCCGAACCGGGTTTTGGTGTCTCCGCCAATGTTCAGGGTAAACGAATAGAAGTGGGTGCCGATCGCTATATGCAGCATTTGGGTTTGTCGGTTGAGCTCTTTGCAGAATCGGCTGAAACCCTGGGTAAGGAAGGCAAAACCCCGCTTTACGCCGCTGTTGATGGGAAGTTGGCTGCCATTCTGGCGGTAGCTGATCCGATCAAGGAGACCACTGCCGAGGCGATCAAGGCGCTGCATGAGCAGGGGCTGAAAATCGCCATGATAACGGGTGACAACCGACGCACGGCCGAAGCCATCGCCAATCAATTGGGGATAGACCAGGTTGTTGCGGAAGTTCTGCCAGACGGCAAAGTCGCCGCCATCGAGTCCTTGCAGAAACAGGGTGAAACAGTGGCTTTTGTTGGGGATGGCATTAACGATGCCCCCGCTCTGGCGCAGGCGGACGTGGGTCTGGCCATTGGTACGGGCACGGACATTGCCATGGAGGCTGCCGAGGTTGTGCTGATGTCAGGCGATTTGCGCAATGTGCCCAATGCCATAGCGCTGTCCAGGGCGACACTGCGCAACATCAAGCAGAACCTGTTCTGGGCCTTTGCCTACAATACGGCGTTGATACCAGTGGCTGCGGGTGTGCTCTACCCGGTACTGGGGTTGTTGCTGTCGCCAGTCTTCGCTGCGGCTGCCATGGCGGCCTCCAGTGTCTGTGTGTTGACCAATGCGTTGCGGCTGCGCCGGTTCCGCAACCCGATCGACATGACATCAACCGAACCCGAACCCGAACCTGGCACAGGCCAAGGCACCGTTGTGAACCCTTAAGCCTCAACCAATAGACCAAAGTGGCATTGCACCGGTAACTGATCAGGCGAACTGTAGCAGGCCAAGAACAATAAAAAGGTTCGGCAAAATGGCAATGTGGTGGTTTATTACCTCCAATGCTCGGTGTAGCTATGAGGAACTCAAACGTCGGCGCTGCCTGGCTTTGGGCTGGCGGGAGTTGGGCAACCTGGCGGGGTACATCCGGGATGACCCCAAGTGGGAACGGCAGTTCAAGACGCGCATTCAACTGAAAGGCAACCTGGCCTATCCGCACGACCGCCAATGGATTGAGCAAGACCATGCCATGACGGCCGTGCCAGAGTTGTTCTGGCGGTTCCTGAACCTGCCGCAAAACGATTATATCGTGTTGCTCGAGGCCGGTAGCCAGATGACCCTGGGCAAGACAGAAGTCTTTGCAATGGCTCGCATGCACAAGCCGGCCATTGAGAGTTATCGGTATGATGAAAACTTCGATCATGCCCATCAGATCTATGATGATCTGACCTGGGTCGACTGGGACAGGGCGCGTTTTGGCGAGCTTGAGTTACCCAGGGTATCGTTCAAATCGATGCTTCAGGACGATGCGCAATTGGAACAGGTTCAAAGGGCCTGGCAAGAGGCTCAGGGCGAAAAAGCGCCAGCATAAGTATCTGTATCGGTCAGCCAGCCGGGAAAACCAGTTTAAAAAGCCGACTGCTGATTGATGCATTCAAAACGGCGCTCTGCTCGCCAGACCATCTCTGCCAATAGTCGATAGTCTTCGCTCCAGGGAGTGAGCGGGCGCGCCGAATGTCCGGGGTTTTGGCCGGATGGCGATTGGTAAAAGGTTTCGCCTCTGTTGACCAGGGCATTGGCCATTTGCGACCAGGCATCATTAACGCTGAAGACAGAAGCAGCATTGTTCCCGCCAATATGGCAACTGCCGCATTGCTGTTGCAGAGTCGGCTGCATTCGCTCCTGATACAACTGCGGGCTTTCCATGCAGGCGTTTTCAGGAATGGAAAATTGCGCAGTGAGCGTGCGTGACTGTGCCGCTTTTTCGGCAACGAGTTGTAATTCGTAGTCACCACCAGAAGTGAACATGATCGGCCATTGGCGGTTGATCTGGTCTTCACAAACAGTGACCGCGGGTAATACCTGGCATTGAGTGCCGGACTCTATCTGTTGTTCGAGGTTGCCGTTCAGGCGCAATTGGACGCTGGCCTCTGGGGGCAAGGTGGTTTCAAACACGACGAGCGTCGGCCCCGGGGTATTGGCAGTAGACCGAATCTGGCCGAGAGACAAAGGTAAGGAGGTATCTCCCTCGGTTTCCGTTTCGACAATCACGGTCTGATTCTGGTCGGTGCTCTGTTCAGCCAGGCAGCCGAGGAGCAGGAGCAAGGGCGCGCAAAGCGCAAGTACTGATCGCATGATGTTTATCCCCGAAAGAGGACGCCATGATGACAAAGGGGGTCACTGAATACTGCGATCTTGGGCACAAAAATTGAATAGGGTCAAAGCAGTCAGCCCTGACACAACAGGGCCGACATCTTTATAGCTGACTGGTTGTTTAAACTCAGTTGGCCATGTCCTTGATTTTTTTCAATGGACGAATCTTGACGGCAGTGCTGGCAGGCTTGGCCGCAATGGTGATCGCTTCGCCGGTAAAGGGGTTGATACCAGGGCGAGCTTTGCGAGCCGGTTTTTTAACAGACTGAATTTTCATCAAGCCGGGCAAAACAAATTCACCGCAAGCACGCTTTTTGATGTGACGTTCAATCAAGTCCGACAGTTCGTCGATAACGGCCTGAACGTCTTTTTTGGTCAATTCGGTATTTTCAGCAATTTCAGCAACAATTTGAGTCTTGGTGTAACGTTCTTTAATGGCTGTGGTTTTTTTGGCCATGGTCAAATCCTGAGTCATGATGAATGAGTTGCAGCGGTCTGCCAGGTCGTCTGACAGACACTGCGAGACTTTATCTCAATAGCAAGCCAAAAACACCTCTTATCAGCATGGAAGGGCGCGCTAACCCCTATATTTATAGAGTGAACGACGACTGATGCACAAAAAATAGCCAAAAATCATTCGGAAGTGTAGCCAGCGCCGTAAACTGACGAAGTTCATTACTCTGTCGAACTGAGGCAATTTTCGACCCAGGTTCCTGATGTAACTGTCTGTGGTTAGGTCGTTCATCAGACGACGGGCTTGAACATCCATCAGATAGACATCAAACAAGATTATTTTTTGTAACGTGCTCGAGCGCCATGGTTGCGTATTTCAGGATTGGCTCGGTAAACCGAGCGCAATAATAACGTTTTGTCGTGCAGTCATTTTCAACACCACGCCGCTCGCTTTGTCGCGATCTGTTCACAGACTCTGTGATAGAGTGCACCGCATTGGTTTTTGTTAATGGGCTGTCCGTTATATGGTGCCATCCTCTTCTGTGAAATCTGTAGTCGATGTCTTCTGGCGCTTTTTGCTGCTGGGGTTGGTCAGTTTTGGTGGCCCGGCAGCGCATCTGGGTTACTTTCGCCAGGCCTTTGTGGAGCGGCGTCAGTGGTTGAGCAACGATCACTACGGTCAACTGGTGGCTCTGAGTCAGTTCCTGCCGGGCCCGGCCTCCAGCCAGGTGGGCTTTGCCATTGGGCATCACCGAGCCGGTTTGCCAGGCGCATTGGCGGCCTTTCTGGGGTTCACCTTACCTTCCTTTTTATTGATGGCGTCTCTGGCCATTGCCAGCCGGGGTTGGGCAGATGATAGCCAATGGTATGGTGTAGTTGCTGGCCTGAAGGTGTTTGCGGTCGTGGTTGTGGCTGATGCTGTAACCGCCATGTTTGGCACTTTTTGTCGGGCTCGAATCAGCCGCCTGCTGGCCGTGGGCCTGGCCTCTGCTCTGGTTGCACTGCCATCCCTATGGGTGCAAATGTCCGGCTTGGTATTGGCGGCCCTTGTGGGGGCCTTCTTGTTGTCTCCAGAGCCTGGCCAGAAGCCCGCAGCCGGTCGGTTGCGCTGGCTGCCGTTGTTGCTCTATGTCTGGATTATCATAGGTCTGGTTTTTGCTCTGCCGCAATCCATCTGGCGAGAGGTTGCTGCTCCCTTTTTTCAGGCCGGTTCTCTGGTCTTTGGCGGCGGCCATGTGGTGTTGCCGTTGCTGCAGCAGACAGTCGGAGAGGCTGTTACCCCGGATCGTTTTCTGTTCGGTTACGCCAGCGCCCAGGCGATACCGGGGCCCATGTTTACGCTCTCGGCTTTCCTCGGTGCTGAACTCTGGCAACAGTCCCCTCTTCTGGGTGCTTTAATAGCGACTCTGGCTGTCTTTGCTCCGGGTTTCTTGTTGCTGCTGGCATTGCAGGGAGCCTGGTATCGGTTGACTGCCAGGCCTGCACTGGCAGGTGCCGTGGCAGGGATTAATGCGGCGGTGGTTGGTTTACTGCTGGCCGCGCTGTACCAACCGGTTTTTGTCCAGGGCGTAGTGTCTTCAGCTGCTATGGCGGCTGCCGTACTGGGGTTCGCTGCGTTGCGTTGGTTGAAAGTGCCGGTGGTGGTACTGGCCATGGCCTTCGCATTATTGGGGCTGCTTGGCCTCTTCTCCGGCTGAGGTGCCAACAATCACAACCGAGGTGTCGTTTGTGTCCGCCCAACGAGGCCAGCCATCATGCGGCTTTGCGATAGAGTGGAGGTCAGGTGTGCAGCCTCTTTGCGCGCGCCTATTGTAACTGGCCAGTCTAACGTCTAGTTTTACAGTGGATATTCACCCGACTGCCAAGGCGGCCGAGTGAGTGAAAGTGTCGCTTAACCAGCGGCCCAAGTAAGCTGGGCAACGAATATTCTGGTCAGGAAGACCCGGGTTGCCTGCCAACAGGGTTGTGTAATGATGAGAAACTCCATTCGTTGTGTTGTCGATGGAGTCGATTTCGATGACCTGGAAATGCCCTTCAATGAGAACATAGGGGCTTTTCTGACTCAGGTACGCCACATGAGTGGCATGAAAATACCTGAGTTGATGGCATTGTTGTCGGTTTCCAAAAAAACTTACCTGGACATGGAAAAAGGCTGCCGCCAATACCGTATGCATGTGCTGGTCTGGTGGTGCTTTGTCATGGGGCTATCGCCCCTGCATTTGTTGGCGCAGTCGGGCTATTTCAGTCATTTACCCATCGGGGATTACCGCAACATACGGCAGATCAAGCTGGCATTGCTGCTGCACCGAATATCCCCGGAGCAGTGTCTGCAGGCGCTGGGCGAACTCATCGACCGTTGTCCGCGTGCCATTCAGCGTGATGTTGATCCTTCACTGGTTGTGTCCTGCAAGGAACTGGTGTCATTGCGCAGCTTCTTTTTCTCAAAGGAGTACTACCAAATGGTTGCGCGTGGGTTAAAAGGCTTTCAGCAAGACAACGGCCTGACCAGTGATCAGCTTGCCCGTTTCCTGGGGGTCACCACCCGTACTCTGAGGCGGATGTTCAACGCCCATGGCTCATTGAACTACAACTATTATGCGCGTTTTTATCTTTCCTCGGGCGTTTATCCACTGCGTATTGTCGAAGATGGGCCCTATATGAAAACGCGTCTGAAAATGGAGCAACGTTTTTTTCTTGTTAATGAACTGATTGCAGGCTTCGGCAGTTCACCGGATTTTCTCGATTCTCAGCTTGAACGGCTAGCGCAACTTCCCCCCAATCCTCACTGGAAAGCCCTCTTTAAACGACCTTGAACCCACTCAATTTATATTTAGAACCCTAAACTAATATTTTGAGTGCGAAAGGCTTCTGTTTGTAACAACTTGTAACATTACGCCAAAAGCCAGGCGTATAACCTATTGATTTGAGCATGATTTTTCCACTCGATGCAGCAAGTCAGCGCCTCTATTGACCCCTTATTTTTGGGGGCATTAATTTTAGGGGAATCAGTAAAAACTGCCATTTCATGAGGCCTTCAGGGGCTGCTCCCTGGCATCGGGCAAAGGACGTCGGTGTGGATGCCAGCCCCATGGTGGTGCACCCCTATGTAACTGAACCGTTGTCTGGATGGGCTTATTTATCAGGATCAAATTCTTGCCATGAACTTAAACTTTTGCCATTCTGATATAGCTCTAAAGGATTTTGAGTGCGTTTTAGGCAAAACGCCTGGACAGCGTGACTCAATCTCTTGACCAACAACAAGGGTCGAAAGCGCCGTATCGGCGTAAAGACCAATGGAGGTTTCAATGATCAACAAGAGAACGATTCAACAACTGGTGGGGGTATCCTGCTTCAGTCTGGCTGCCATGGGGGCTGCAAGCCTTGCCAGTGCCAACAACTGGTTGTATGCCCACGAAGAATATGAAGACGATGTTCAAGATGTCTATGCGTACAAGTTCAAGGAGTACATCGAGCAGAACTCCGATAACACCGTCACTGTTTACCGCTTTGGTGAGCTGGGTGAGTCAGACGACATCATGGAACAGGCCCAGGCTGGTATTTTGCAGTTCGTCAACCAGTCGCCCGGTTTTACCGGCTCCCTGATCCCTGAAGCTCAGATCTTTTTTGTGCCCTACCTGTTGCCGACCGATATGGAAACGGTGGTGCAGTTCTTCCGCGAAAGCAAGGCGATTCATGAAGACTTCCCGGAGCTCTATGCTGAGCAGGGCCTGGAATTGCTGAAAATGTATCCGGAAGGCGAAATGGTGTTGACGGCTGATGAGCCGATCACTTCCCCTCAGGATCTGCGCAACAAACGCATTCGCATCATGACCAACCCCTTGCTGGCGTCGACCTATGAAGCCTTTGGTGCAACGCCGACTCCAATGCCCTGGGGCGAAGTTTATGGCGCGCTGCAGACCAACATGATTCAGGGCCAGGAAAACCCCATTTTCTGGATTCAGTCAGGTGGTTTGTACGAAGTGTCACCCAACCTGATCTTTACCGGTCATGGCTGGTTCACCACGGCCATGATGGCCAATCAGGACTTCTTCGACGGCTTGTCAGCTGATGAACAACAACTGATTCGGGATGCAGCCGACTATGCCTTTGAAGAAATTCTGGTGCATATCGATGGCCTCGCTGATGAAGCCCTGGACATGATTCTTGAGGCCAGTGACCGTGTAACGGTAACTCGCCTGGATGAAGATCAGATAAATGCTTTCCGTGAGCGTGCCCCTCAGGTTGAAGAAACCTTTGTCGACATGACTGGCCCACGCGGTGAAGCATTGATGGAGCAGTTCAAGGCTGACCTGGAAGCGGTCTCCAACTGATATCGGTGGAAAGGTCAGGCCATTGTCCCTGTCGGGCCTGGCCTGGTCGTACTCGGCACTGCCGGGCAAGTTTTGCCCGGTCTAGTGCCTGGCTCCCGGAGGTTGCGCCGGGATTAACAATAAAAAATGGCCGATTCTAAAACTGACCTCGGCTAGTGCATGGAGTAGCAGCAATGTCTGAACAAGATGATACCCCGGAAAAGTACGAATCCGGGTTACCTGGATTTCTTGGCACCATCGATGTGGCCATCAGCAAGGCTGAATCGGTCATACTTGCGGTCGGTGTGATGTTGCTGGCGACGAATACCATCGTCGGTGTGGTCTCGCGTCAGGTCTTTCAAAAAGGCCTGTTCTGGTCGGATGAAGTCAATCGCATTCTGATTATCATGATCACCTTTGCTGGTATCGGATATGCCGCCCGCCATGGTCGTCACATTCGGATGTCGGCGATATACGACGCCCTGCCGCTGATAGGGCGCAAAATCCTGATGATCATTATAGCGTTCCTCACCTCAGCGGTAATGTTTTTCCTGTGTTACTACGCCTACGAATATATCTCGACTCTCTACAGTCGGGGCCGGGTTTTGCCCGCGCTGAGCATTCCTATCTGGTGGATCTATGTCTGGGTACCTATTGGCTTTGCGGTGACCGGTATTCAATATTTTCTGACCGGCATCAAGAACCTGACCACCAAGGACGTCTATTTATCGACCGGTGTGATTGACGGTTACGCCGACACCGAAAAAGAAGTCTGACGAAGCTCAACAAGAAGGAATAATACCATGGCAATGACCCTGATGATGATCATGATCGTGCTGCTGTTGTTGGGCTTTCCGATGATGGTTCCACTGATCACCGCCTCAGTAGCAGGCTTCTTTATCATGTTCGGCGATTTCGGCCGAATGGAATTTTTTATTCAACAGGTAATGGGCGGTATAAGACCCTCTTCCCTGATTGCAGTACCCATGTTCATTCTGGCTGCGGACATAATGACCCGTGGCCAATCCGCCAACCGTTTGATTGATATGGTGATGTCTTTTATCGGCCATATTAAAGGCGGCCTGGCCATCAGTACGGCCACTTCCTGTACCCTCTTTGGTGCGGTATCCGGCTCGACCCAGGCGACAGTGGTTGCTGTGGGCTCGCCACTTCGCCCCAAGATGTTGAAGGCCGGTTACTCTGATCCCTTTACCCTGGCGCTGATCATCAATGCCAGCGACATCGCCTTCCTGATTCCGCCGAGTATCGGCATGATTATTTATGGGGTGATTTCAGAAACCTCCATTGCCGAGCTCTTTATTGCTGGGGTCGGTCCAGGCCTGATGATTCTGGCGATGTTCTCGGTTTACTGCCTGATCTATGCCTATCGTCACAATGTACCGACGGAGCAAAAAGCAACCTGGAGAGAGCGCGGTCTGGCGACGAGACAGGCGATCTGGCCACTGTTCTTCCCGGTTATTATCATCGGTGGTATTTACGGCGGTATTTTCAGCCCAACCGAAGCCGCTGCCTTTTGCGTACTCTATGCCTTCTTCCTGGAGTTCATCGTCTTCCGCTCACTGGGTTTGCCTGATATCTATCGTATCGCCAAGTCGACCGGTCTGATTACGGCTGTGGTGTTTATCCTGGTCGGTGTCGGTAACGGCTTCTCCTGGATTATTTCTTTTGCGCGGGTGCCTCAGGAGATACTCGCCGCCGTTGGCATTGCAGACATGGGTCCGACCGGAGTATTGATATCCATCTGTGTGGCCTTCTTCATCGCCTGTATGTTTGTTGACCCCATAGTGGTGATTCTGGTTCTGACTCCGATATTTGCCCCTGCTATAGCAGCGACCGGGTTGGACCCGGTTCATGTTGGAATTCTGATCACTCTCCAGGTGGCCATAGGGTCGGCGACGCCACCCTTCGGGTGCGATATTTTTACCGCCATTGCCATTTTCAGGCGACCTTATTGGGAGGTTGTGAAAGGAACACCGGTCTTCATATTTATACTGTTGTTGGCCGCAGCGCTGATTATTGCTTTTCCTCAAATCGCACTCTTTTTGCGCGATATGGCATTCCGCTGATTCAAAAACTATAAGGGCCAGCAAGGCCCACAGGGAGGCAGGATGTTTAACAAGATACTGGTTGCAGTAGATGGCTCAAAAGTGGCGCTCAAAGCTCTTGAAAAGGCCATAGAAATACAAAAGCTCACCGGTGGTGAAATATATTTACTTTGTGTCTATAAACACCACAGTTTGTTTCAGGCATCGCTTTCGATCGGGCGGCCGGATGACTTGCAAATATCGGATGACGCCCTGAGCCAGTATGCAAAGGAAGTCGTTGAGCATGCCAAGCAATACGCAAAAGACCATGGTGCGGTAAAGGTTCGCGGTTTTGTCAAAGGCGGCCGGCCGTCGAAAATGATTGTCAACTTCGCCAAGGATAAAAGTATTGACCTGATTGTAATGGGCTCACGCGGAACCCACAGTGACAAGGACGGCATGTTGCTGGGCAGCGTAACCCATCGCGTTGCTAGTCTGGCCAAGTGCCCAACCCTGATCGTTTAACTGTGGAAAACCACAGGTAGATTGTCCCCTTTCCGAGGTTCCTCTGAACCGGTCCCAAAGCTGGACTGGTTCACAGGTTCCCTGGTACGCGCTATTCCAAAGTGGAGGTGACAATTAATGACTGCAATACCCCAAAAGATGAAAGCCGTTCAATTGGTCGGCCATGGTGGCCTGGACCAATTGATATACAAGGACGATGTGCCAACCCCAAAGCCGAGCCCCGGTGAGGTGCTGATTGAGGTTACGGCCTGCGGCATGAACAATACCGATGTCTGGGTGCGTGAAGGCGCTTACGGCAGTGATACCGACCCGGACTCTGTTTCCACCTGGCGACGTGGCCGCTCAACACTGACGTTCCCGCGTATTCAGGGTACAGATACCGTCGGACGTATAGTGGCTGTAGGCGAAGACGTCCCGATAAGCCGCATTGGCGAGCGAGTCATGGTCGATTTCAGCATCTATAACCGACCTGAAGGCGACGATAGCCTGGCCGATATCGATTACATCGGCCATGGTCGTGATGGCGGCTACGCTGAGTACACAGTGGTACCGTCCGACCATGCCTACGTTGTCAACAGTGACATCAGCGATGCCGAACTGGCTACCTTTTGTTGTGCCTATCTGACCGCCGAGCAGATGCTGGATCGCGC
Source organism: Saccharospirillum sp. (assembly GCA_022565595.1). GTDB lineage: Bacteria > Pseudomonadota > Gammaproteobacteria > Pseudomonadales > Natronospirillaceae > Saccharospirillum. The sequence goes on from JAIUML010000003.1 coordinate 136,023, forward strand.
TCGCCTTGCTCAAGGCGAACGAGTGCTGGTGACCGGCGCCTCCGGAGGTGTAGGTTCTGCCATCATCCAATTGGCAAGGGTTCGCGGCGCTATCCCCTATGCCGTATCCAGCGCAGGTAAAGAGGAAGCCTTGCTGGCGATAGGTGCAGAAGCCGTTGTGCTTAGAGACGTACCGGACCTGGTCAGTGAGGTAGCGCGGGTAACCGCTGGCAAGCCAATCGATATGGTGGCCGACCTGGTTGCCGGAGCCCTGTTCAACGACCTGTTGCGCATTTTACGTCCGGAAGGTCGCTACAGCACGGCAGGGGCCATTGGTGGGCCGGTGGTCAATCTCGATTTGCGCACCATGTATCTCAAGCAACTGGAACTGCATGGTTCGTCGCAGGGCACCCGGACCGCTTTCCAACGTCTGGTGCGCTACATTGAGCAGGGGCAGATCCGTCCCTTGCTGGACCGCACCTTCAAGTTGTCGGACTTTCACCACGCCCAACAGACTTTCATGAGCAAGACCTACATCGGCAAACTGGTGGTGGTCCCCGATCGCCATTGGGCCAGCACAGGAGCGTCCTATGCCGCATCGTGAACGCACCCTGGAGCTGATCGACACCCAATCCGGCGGTGATGTCAGCCGCATTGTTACGGCGGGTATTGTCGGCTTGCCGGGCAAGACCGTGCTCGAGAAGGCGCGCTATCTGCAGCGCGAAGGCGATGGCCTGCGCCGTTTGTTGCTGTCGGAGCCCTATGGCGACCCCGCCATGTCGGTTGACCTCATCGTAGAGCCATCACACCCGGAAGCACAGGCAGGTTATATCATCATGGAGGCGATGGGTTACCCGCTTTATTCCGGCTCAAACACCATCTGCACTGCTACGGCCTTGCTGCAGAGCGGCCGCATTCCCATGCGTGAGGGAGAGCAGAAGGTGGTGCTGGAATCGCCAGCTGGTCTTGCTCGCATTACCGTACAAAACCGAAATGGCCGAGTCGAATCGGTAAGGACCCAGGGCGAGCCGGCTTACGTAACGGAGCAGGGGCTCAGTGTGGAAGTACCGCATTATGGTTCAGTGGCCTTCGATCTGGTCTGGAGCGGTGCCTATTTTGCAGTAATAGACGCAGCCCGGCATGGCTTTGTTATCAATGCCGAATCAGAAATAGCGCTCGGTGCTTTTGGTGATGCTTTTGTTCGGGCGGCAAGGCCGGGTTTATTGGAGGAGCACCCGGACCTTGGTCATGTCGGCCCTCTACCCTTCGCGCACTTTACCGGCCCGGTCAGTCGCCAGGCCAATGGACGCCTCGAATCACCCTCAGCGACTTACGTCCACCCAGGCGTGATTTGCCGCAGCCCGACCGGCACAGGAACGTCGGCACGGATGGCGCTGATGGCAGAGCGAGGTGAACTTCAAGAAGGCGACGAACTGGAGACCCTATCACCGCGCGGCAATCGCTTTATCGGAACGCTTCTGGGCGAGGCTCAAGTAGGCAAATACAAGGCGAGGCACAGCCATATTACTGGCCGAGGCAGAGTCATGGCTCGATCCCACATCGTCGTCGACCTGGATGACCCCCAGGTCGATGCCTCAGATCTGGCTCACTTGTTGTCGCTTTAGTCTGTTGCAGTAAACTAGCCTAGCGCCAGCCAGACACCGACGCCCATCATCAGGGTGCCGGAGATGCGGTTGAGCAGTCGGACGTTGTCGCCGCGAGAGAGCAGTTTGGCGAGGGTTTTGCCGCCGAAAGCGTAGACGTTCAGGGCGACGAACTCGATCAACAGCATGATGATGATCAGCACCGTCAACTGTGGCGCCAACGCCTTGCTGCCATCCAGGAAGGGGGGCAGCAGGACCATCACAAAGGCCCAGCCCTTGGGGTTGGCCACCGCTGTAACAAAGCCCTGGGTGGCCAGCTGCAGGGCGCTGGCTCGGCTGTGTGCCGGGTCGCCCGTTTCAGGAATGGCCAGTTTGCCGCGCGATTGCCACATCTGCACCCCCAGCCAGAGCAAATAGAGCCCGCCAGCCCACTTGAACAGGGTAAAGACAATGGGTGCACTGAGCATGATGGCGGCGACGCCCAGCACGGCGAGAACACTGACCAGGCCCACTCCGACCAGTTCACCGGCCATCATCCAGAAGGTGCGTTTGATGCCGACGGTAATACCCAGACTCATCGACAGCGTCATGCACATGCCAGGTGTCAGGGATACCAGCGCAAAGGTAGGAATAAAAGCAGCCAGCAAAGCGGTGTTGATCATGAAGAATCCGATGGTGCAACAGGTGGGCTTTTATAGCTGACCCACTGGACAAATACCAGCGCTGTGAGGGCCAGTAACGCACAACCGATAAAGACCCAATCGTAACCGCCGAGATACGCGATAACACCGCCCAGGCTAGAGCCGGCCAGAGAGCCGGTTTTAATGGCATTGGTGTAAAGGGTGGAAGCCATGCCCAGTCTGTCTTTCATCAATGTCTGGAACACGCTGATGCCCAGGCCCGCTGCCAGCCCGACCAGGAAGGCGTTCAGTACCTGCAACATCATCAACGCAGGAAAAGTATCAAACCACCAGACACCCAGATAGAAGCCAATACCGCAAAGAGCGGCCAGGCGCAGCGGGCCAAACAATGACCAGCGGTGCGACAGTGCACCGCCAATGATCATGATGGGCACCTCCAGGCCGGCGGCCAGGCCCATCAGCAAGCCCGGTGCAATGCCGAGCAGTTGCAAACTATCGCGCACATAGAGCGGCATATAAACTATGTACATGGAGTTCGCCGCAAAAATGGCGGCCATCACCAACATCAAGCCGAGGATGCGCGGGTCACGCACGCCTGGTGTCTGAGGTTTGGCCGGCGCCAGGCGACTGTCTTTCAGGCCGGGAAGCAAGGCCAGGCAGAGTGCAAAGAGCCCGGCGGTGATCAGCATCAGGTTGCGGAAACCGATCATCTCGAATAGCAGATAGGCCAGCGGAGGCCCGGCTATCCAACTGATGGAAATGGTGGCGCGCAATACTGATTGAAACAGCGCTGCGTCGCGATCATTGACCTGTTCTCGCGCCAGAGCAAAAAGCTGCGGCTGTGCCGTCGACGACAAGCCAAACCAGACCATGCCGGCGACCAGTAAAGCCGGATACCAGGTGATAAAGCCCAAACCAACAGAACCGAGCACGGAGACACTGATTGAGACGATCAGAATCGTCAACCGACTCAACCCCTGATCCGACTTGTTCGCCAGCCACTGGCTGACACCGATACCTGCCAGGGTGTTGGCGGCGAAAAAAACACCTATCCACAGGGGGCTGACACCGATGTTGGTGGACAGGTGCGTGCTCAATACCGGAAACACCGAGGCACCGGCTGTGCCTAATAGAAGGCACAGCGCCAGCAGGCGCCAGATGATGGGTCGTAGCCAGAAGCTTTTGTTCATGGGTGTTTAGTTATTGCCCCTTACCCATCACTGCCCAAACCGCTCAGGCGCTTCTGGCCGATTTCCCATGATCTCATCTATCCGTGCCATAACCCCATCATCCAGCTTCGGCAAGGCATCCAGGGCGCCCAGGTTGTCTTCCAGCTGACTCAGCCGAGAGGCACCCAGAATAACGGTGCTGACGTTCGGGTTTTTCAGGCACCAGGCCAGAGACAGATGCGTCAAACTGATGCTCAGCTCCTGCGCAAGGGGGTGCAACTGGCGCACCTTTTCCAGGTTGCTTTGGCCTTTTTCACTGAGCAGATTGTCGCGCAGCCATTCGTAGCCGGGCAGGTTTAGGCGGCTGTCGTCGGGAATGCCATCGAGGTATTTACCAGTCAGCAGGCCGGATGCCAGGGGCGACCAGATGGTAGTGCCGAGGCCATACTGCTCATAAAGCGGGCGATAGTCGGCCTCGACTTTTTCGCGGGTAAAGAGGTTGTACTGCGGCTGCTCCATGGTCGGTGGCGTCAGGTGTTCCTGGCGGGCGACCCTATGTGCTTCGGTAATCTGCTGGGCATTCCACTCCGAGGTGCCCCAGTAGAGAATTTTACCTTGCAGCACAAGCTGGTGCATGGCGCGAACGGTTTCTTCGATGGGGGTATCGATGTCCGGCCGGTGGCAGAAAAAGAGGTCGAGGTAGTCGACCTTGAGTCGTTGCAGTGCGTGGTCGCAGGCATCGCGAACGTGCTTGGCTGACAGGCCCAGTTGGGTGGGTTTTTCGCCACCCCAGAAGACCTTGGAGGAAACGGCAAAGGTATCACGCTGCAAACCGAGAGCGCTGATGGCATCGCCCATGATTTTTTCGGACTCACCGGCCTCATAGCCTTCGGCGTTGTCGAAGAAGTTGACGCCGGCATCGTAAGCGGTCTGCAGCAGCGCCTTGGCGTCTTTCATGTCGACCTGCTTGCCAAAGGTGACCCAGGAGCCCAGCGACAAGGCTGAGACTTTAAGGCCGGATTTTCCTAAACGACGGTATTCCATGGTGTTCTCCACTTTATCTGAGTTAAGTCATGGTCGCATTGGTCGACCATGGCCCGCGACGGCTACCGGGGATGCCTCTGCAGGGTCGCCGTGAACCCATCCATGGGGGCTAGACCACAGCCGTCCAGGCTGCGGACTCCCCTGCAGAGGCAACCCCAGCATCCGTCGCTCGAAATTCGAAAACATTTCAATATCTCACCAGGGCAGAAGATCTCGACCCTGGTGCGTAAAGCCATCCCAGAATTGCTCCAGTTTTAAACGCTCAGCAGCGGTCAGTCGATGGCCGCTGGCGTCGAGGTTGGTGTGTAACTGATCGAGCGAGCGTACGCCTGGTATGACGCAGCTGACTTCGTCGTAGCTGAGCAGGTAGGCCAGGGCTTTTTGTGCGAGCGGGCTGCCGTCTTCGATCAGCCAGGCGAGTTGTTCGACCAACTCGGCGCGTTGGCGGATGTCATCCTGGCTCCAGCGTTGGCGCACGCCGTCGAATTGGCTCTGGGCGTTGAACTTGCCACTGAGCCAGCCACTGTCGAGCGGGACTTTGGTAATCACGCCGACATCGTCGCGGCGGACCTTGTCGAAGGCGAGGCGAACGTCCTGGTGCAACACATTGAACAGCAGTTCCAGCACCTGGGCATCGGTGGTGTCGAGTGTTTCCTGTACCTGGTAGGCGTAGTCGGTACTGGCGCCGTAGAAGCGGATCTTGCCCGCTTGCTGTGCCTGTTTCATTGCCGCCCAGATTTCGTGCTCGCCGTTCAGTACATCCAGTGGTGGGCTGTGCACCAGCATCACATCCAGATAGTCGGTGTTCAGGCGCTCCAGAGAGGCGTGCAGGCTTTGCCAGAACCACTCAGCACTGAAGTCGTTGGCGCCGTCGTGGCGATGGCCGAATTTGCTGACCAGGATCACATCCTGCCGTTTGCCGGCAAGGCTTTCCCCAAGCAGTCGTTCACTGTTGGTTTTGGCGTAGTTCGGCGCGGTATCGAAGAGGTTGATGCCTTTATCCAGCGCCTTGGCCACCAGTTCGTGAGCGGTGCTGTCTTTCATGCCGCCCCATTGATCGTTGTTGCCCAGTTGCCAGGCACCGAAACCGACTTCGGAGACCTGGAGATTGGTCTTGCCCAGTCTGCGATACTGCATCAGATGGCTCCTCGAATGTGGCGGCGTACCTGGTTGCGGTAGAACTCGGCCAGTGCCTTGTGCACGGAGGCTGACAGCGGTGGCAGGTGGGAGACAGCCGCATTGGCGGTGATCTGCTCCGGCCGACTGGCGCCGGTGATAACGCTGCTGACGCCGGGTTGATCCAGCAGCCAACGCAGCGCCATTTGCGGCAAGGTGAGCTCGGGTGGGCACAGTGCCTTGAGCTGTTCAGCCAGTGCTACGCCGGTGTTGTAGGGCAGGCCGGCGAAGGTTTCTCCGACAAAGAAGGCGTCGCCGTTCTGGTTGTAGCTGCGGTGGTCTTCGCTGGCGAAAACCTGATCCTTCTGCATCTTGCCGGAAAGCAGGCCTGAGGCCAGGCCGAGGCGGATAATGACGCCAATACGGGCAGCCTTGGCTTTGGGGATGACGGTTTCCACCATGTCCTGGCGCAGCAGGTTGCAGATCAGCTGCAAGCTGGCAACGCCGGTGTTGTTGATGCAATGCAAGGCATCGTCGACGGTTTCGACGCTGGCACCATAGTGGCGAACAATGCCTTGTTGCTGGAAACTTTCCAGCCAATCAAAGACCTCAGCCTGCTTGATCACCTCGATCGGGATACAGTGCAGTTGCACCAGGTCCAGTTGGTCCACCTGCAGGCGTTTGCGCGAGGCATCGATGGCTTTTTGCAGACCGGCTTTGGTGTAACTGCTCGGGTAAAGGTCACCGCCGCGCCCGGCCTTGGTAACGATAATGCGTTCGGAGTTGGGCTGTGCCTGGTGAAAATCACCGATGATCTGTTCACTGGCGCCGCCGCCATAGACATCGGCGGTATCCCAGAAGGTGACGCCTTCATCGGTAGCTGCCTGCAACACAGACTCGGCTTGCCCCTCGGCCAGGGCGCCCCAATCGCCGCCAAGTTGCCAGCAGCCGAGGCCAATTTCGGAGACGCGGTAACCGGTTCTACCCAGGGTGCGCTGTTTGGGTGCCGTCATGGTGGGCTCCTCTATCTTTCTCAACTGAAGGAGTGGTGAAGGATACTCGCAATTTCATCAGCTATAATCATCCATATTTTAACAAAATCTGTTAGCAGGACTAACCAATGGACCGTTTGACCGAGATAGAAGCCTTTGTGGCCATTTGCGATGCGGGCAGCTTTACCGGCGCTGCTGAACGTCTTGGATTGTCGCGTGGGCGTGTCAGTCAGTTGCTGGCTGGTCTTGAATCCCGTCTCGGTGTCACTCTGTTGCACCGCACAACTCGGACTCAGAGCCTGACACCTGAAGGCGAGCACTTTCTGCTGCGCTGCCGCAGTGGCATCAGCCAAATTGATGCTGCCGAGCACAGTCTGAAACTGATGGCCGATCAGGTCTCCGGGCCGGTGCGCATTAATTCGGTCGGTGGCGTTCTGGGGGAGTACTACCTGGCTCGTGTCCTGACTGAGGTGGCGGCTCAGCACCCGGCATTGGCTATTCAGCTTCACTTCGACAGTCGTCGGGTTGATCTGAACCAGGACCCGGTAGACCTGGTCGTGCGTGGTGGTGACGACCCGGGCAGCCAGGTCGAAGCCGAGCAGCTTGGGCGCATTCAGTATCTGCTTTGCGCCAGCCCCCGATACCTCAATCAGCATGGCTTCCCGCGTCATCCTCGTGATCTTGCCGAATTCAACTGCGTCACTGGAACGCCTACCGTCTGGCGGTTTCGGCAGGGTTCGGAGCAGTTTGAATACCACCCACGAGGTAACTGGTATTCGCCGAGCAGTCAGGCTCAATTGTTGGCAACCGAGCAGGGCCTGGGTATCTCTCGCTTATCCAACCTGGTCTTGCGCGAACCCTTGCAACAAGGTCGAGTGGTGACCTTGCTGAATCAATGGCAGATTGAGGATTCCTCGATCTGGCTGGCATGGGCACCGCGAACGGAATTACCCAAACGGGTGCGGTTGGTGAGAGATCATATCTTGCGGCGTTTTCAGAGTTTTGATCTGGGCAGTCTGTAGCGTGTTTTAGCGCCTGTTCAAATGCACAAAACCCGAACCCGTTCACTACCGCTCTCTCCAGGCTGTGATACACTGATCAGATCGTAAAAAGGAGTATGCTCATGCGCCTGCTGTCTCGACCGTTGATCCCGGCCTTGCTGCTGAGTGGTCTTTATCCCTTTGCTGCCATTGCCGATCCCGGTGTTCTGGATCGCTGGGGCTGTCACAATGATGCCATAACGGGTGAATATCACTGCCACGGTGACCAGGCCAGAGCCAGCCTTGGCGGTATAGCAGTGGGTGTGGGTTTGCGTTCAGCCACCTGGTTCTATATGGGTGAAGGCACCCTGAACCTCTTTACCGGGCCTTCCATTGATGTCGAAGCTGGCTTGGGTGCCTTTGCCTTGCAAGCGTCCTACCACTATAAAGTCCTGGTCAACAGCAATGACGAGATCACCTTGTCCGGCTGGGATGTCGGTGCCAAGGTCGGACGCAGCGTCGCCCGCTATGGTTACAAGCTTTATGGCGCGGGTGGCTATTTTTATGAAAGCCTGCAACGCCCAGACGAATCCAACTACGGCCTGAGTGGTTTCTATGTTGGCATTGGTACCGGCTATAACTGGGAGAGTTATGCGGTGGATGTGCATCTCGACTGGCACAGCCCTGCGGGTTACGAACAGTTCTGGGATGATCAGAACGAACCTGCCGATATCCAGGCCTTTTCATTGAGAACCGTGTTCAGCTACCGCTTCTAATATTCAGCCTTCCTGCTTGCAACAACGCTGCGGTCGATTGCCTGTCGACCTCAGCGTCATTATATAACACGCTCAACGTATGTATTGCGGTCTGAACCGGATGCGTTGTCGCTTGGCTTTTGGCAGGTGGCGATTCAGTCGGGTATTTACCAGGCTGAACCCCCAGATGATCAACAGCGTTAACAGTATGAAATACCCCGCTACTATGGGGTAGGCCACAAAGGGGTTGAACGTCTGATCGACAAAGTAACGGGCGTAGTAGAGCGCATCGCCCGATTGTTGCCGGGCCGGAAAGGCGGATAAAAACAATAGAGTGGTGGAGTGGGTCAGAAAGATCACTTCGTTGGTATAGGAAGGCCAGGCGAGGCGCATCATGGTCGGCCAGACAACAATGCGAAACTTGGTAAAACCTGTCATACCATAGGCATCGGCCGCTTCCAGGTCACCCTTTGGAATAGAGCGCAGGGCGCCATAAAACAACTCGGCCGTGTAGGCGGCGGTGTTCAACACCAGTACCAGCAAAGCCCCCACCTGTGCCCGCGTTAACCAGTGGGTTTCTACGGTGAGCGTGGTAAAGACCAGGTTGATATTGATACCCTGCCTCGGCAGCAGCACAAAGACCGAATAGAAGAAAAAGAACTGAATGAACAGCGGTGATCCGCGGAAAAAGAAAATAAAGGCATTACAGGGGCGGCTGATCAAAGGTTTTTCGCTGAACTTCCCAACGGCCAGTGCGGTAGCAAGGCTGAACGCCAATACCACCGCCAGCACTGCAAAATACACATTCCAGATCAGGCCAGAGGCGATCAAAAAGAATTGATCGCACAGGGTTATGTCCAGGCCGCGCGGCAGCAAACGTTCACCGTAATCACGCCCCAGTGACCGCAAAATGTAGCTATCGAAACTCTCGGCACAGGTCCTCATGCGGTGGCCCCCTTGCGCTGACGCTCGCCGTCTGCCGTTGCCTGGCCTCGATTGAAGCGGTTCATCAGATGCTCGAAGAAGCGTTCACTGACCCAGGTTAAAGAGAGATAAAAGACCAGCACCGCCAGGAAGTACCAGACACGCCAATCCGGGTGTGGGTAGGTATAAAAGGAGGTTTTCTGCCCGCCCAACTCGCGCGCCCAATACACGATGTCCTGAATGCCCAGCAGAAACAATAAGGGCGTAGCCTTGATCAGGATCATCCAGATGTTCGAAAGGCCAGGCAGCGCGAACACCCACATCTGGGGCATTACTATGTGGAGAAAACTCTGGCGACGGTTCATGCCATAGGCTTCGGCGGTTTCAACCTGCGCCCGTGGTACGGCATTCATGGCCCCATAGAGCGTGTTGGCAACAAAGGCGCCAAACACCAGGGCAAAGGCGATCAACGCCAGGATAAAACCGTAGATATCCCGCACCCAGGCGGGCGAGCCTACCGGTGGCATTTTGGCCTCTCGACAGACGAGAAAATCACTGCCCTGCCTGACTGGTTGATCCCAGTCCGGGCAGTTGATCAGGTGCAAAACGTACTCGACACCCTGACCGATGGCGATGGGCACAAACAGAAAGAACACGATGTCAGGTACGCCGCGAACCAGGCCGGTATAACCCTTACCCAGCCAACTCAGCGGCGTAAAGTGAGAGCGCATGGCGATAGCGCCGGCAAAGCCCATTAACAAGGCTGCGGGGGCGGCCAACAGTATTAGCGTAATGACGACCAGAAAGGATCGATAGAACGCCAGATGGGTGCCGGTGGTGAGGTAGCAGGCAAACCACTGCCACTGTGGTAACACAGAAGGGTCTGAACAGAACGAGAACATAAGGTGCCTTCAAGGAGCCGGTGGAACCGTGGGTGGCGGTTGCGCAGCCACCCCCACGGGTAGACCTTTATCAGAAAGTGTCTATACCACCTTCAAACCACTTGAGGATCAGTTCGTTCAAGCTGCCGTCAGCTTTCATTTCACTGATAACGCGATCAAAGGTTTCGCGCAGTTCGTTATCGGACTGACGCACGCCCATGCCGACACCGGCACCAGGGTAGATGTCGTCACCCAGGAATACCAATTGGCCACCAGATTCCTGAACAAAACGATTCAGATAAGCCTTGTCGGCCAGGACTGCATCGGCTTCGCCATTACGCACCGCAGCGATGGTTTCATCAGGCGTCGGGAATTCCAACAGGTCGGCCGATCCGTCAGCAACCACACCAGACTGAACCGTATTGGACTGAGTGGCGATAACGCCATCGGTAATCACCGATACATCGGTTCCTGGCAATGCCACGTATGCGGAGGGATCGGGTGGCAGGTAGTTCTGGGTAAAAGAGATGACCTGAGAGCGTGCTTCGGTAATCGACATACCCGCCATGATGGTATCGTAATTACCAGCGACCAGGTTTGGAATGATGGTGTCCCAATCATTGATGACCCATTCGCAAGTCAGGCCCGCACGTTCGCACAAGAGGTCACCGAATTCGCGCTCGAATCCATCCAGCTCGTTGTTGTCGTTAATGAAGTTGTAGGGAGGGTAAGCCCCTTCTGAACCCATGCGCACTACATCACTGGCGACTACGCTGCCGAAGCTGAATGCGATGGCAACCAGGCCTATACTGAGTTTATTCATTCTGTTTCTCCGTGTTGTTATCATTAGGGTTCCGTTACGCGGTGGTAGTCGCATTCAGGAACTGTTGCAAACGCTCACTTTGAGGTTGGCCAAAGATAGCGTCTGGTGAACCTTCTTCTTCGACTTTACCCTGGTGCAAGAAAACCACATGGTCAGACACATCGGCCGCCAGGCGCATGTCGTGGGTAACCAGAATCATGGTTCGGCCTTCTTCTGCGAGCGCCTTGATGACGCGCACGACTTCCTGTTCCAGCTCTGGATCCAGAGCCGATGTTGGTTCATCAAAGAGCAGTGCTCTGGGTTCCATGCACAATGCGCGTGCAATGGCAGCGCGCTGTTGCTGACCACCGGACATTTGCGCCGGGTAGGCATGGCATTTTTCACCAATCCCGACTTTATCAAGCAAGATTCGTGCGCGCTCTTCCACCTCGGCTGCATTCTGTTTCAGGACAACCAGAGGGGCTTTCATGACGTTTTCGAGAATGGTCAGGTGGGACCAGAGGTTAAAACTTTGAAACACCATAGCCAGATTGGTGCGAATACGCATTACCTGGTGCCGGTCTGCCGGGTGCCGATCGAGGCCATGGCCACGCCATAAAACGGGGTCGCCTGAGAAGTGGATGTCTCCCTCCTGGCTATCCTCGAGCAAGTTGCAGCATCTGAGCAGGGTGGATTTTCCTGAGCCGGAAGAGCCGATCAGCGAGACGACATGGCCTTTATGGGCCCTAATATCGACGCCTTTCAGGACTTCCAAAGAGCCGTAGCTCTTATGAAGGTTGTTTATTGCAATGACCGGGGGTTCGGCTAAAGGCACTCGATTTCACTTTTTCTTATATTGTTATGCATCGAGAGTAAAAGTGCTTCCGATTGAAAGCAACTGTTTTGTCAGGATACAACGCGACCGCAGAGTGCCGCGTTGATGACAGCGTTATCAGGGTTGCAAGCGCGTGAGGTCCCATCCGCCAGAGCTTTGTTGGTACAAAAAGCGATCATGCAGTCGCCCAGAGCGGCCTTGCCAGAACTCCACCTTGTTCGGCACGACACGATAGCCACCCCAGAATTCGGGCAGAGGAATGGGCGTATTGCCAAAGCCTTCCTCGGTTTTAAGGAAAGCCGCATCAAGGGCGGCACGCGACTCTACCGGCTTGCTTTGCTTGCTGGTCCAGGCCGCAATTTGACTCGCCCTGGGGCGGCTTTCGAAGTAGGCTCGAGAGTCCTCCTGGCTGATTTTCTCTGCCTTGCCGTAAACAATGACCTGCCGCTCCAGTGCCGTCCAGGGGAAGTGAATGCTCACTTTGGGGTTGGCAGCAATCTGCCGGCCCTTCTGGCTATCGTAATTGGTATAAAAAACCAGGCCCTGTTCATCCAGATGTTTGAGCAGAACGATGCGCTGACTCGGCTGGCCATCGGTATCCACCGTGGCGAGCACCATGGCGGTCGGGTCGGCACTGAGTTCGGCCTCGATCGCTTGTTGCAGCCAGATGTCCAGCTGAGTGATCGGGTTCTCAGCCAGGTCGGCCCGGTTCAGGCCCCCTTTCAGATAATCTCGACGGATGTCTTCCAGCTTCACGGCATTCTCCTAACGTTTTTGGCAACTGGGGCAGAAGAAGGTGCCGCGGTTGCTGGTGCGGAATTCGCGAATCGGCGTTTCGCAACGGTGACAGGGCAAGCCCGTTCGCCCATAGACATTCAAAGACAGAGCAAAATAGCCCGGCTTGCCGTCGCCGCCAACAAAGTCACGCAAGGTCGTCCCGCCCTGGTTTATCGCCAATGCCAGCACCTGTTTAATGTGCTCGACCAGGCGCTCGCATTCTTTACGGCTAATCCGCCCGGTCGGTTTATGGGGGTAAATACCACTGAGGAAAAGCGCCTCGTTGGCATAGATGTTACCCACGCCCACTACTATACGAGCATCCATGACAAAGGTTTTGATCCGCGTCGTGCGTTTGCGACTTTTTTGAAACAAATAGTCAGCGGAAAAGGCATCGGTGAGAGGCTCTGGGCCCAGATGAGACAGCAGATCGTGCTGCTCCAGCGGTGCCTCTGTGTACAGCCAGGCACCAAAGCGGCGCGGATCGTTGTAGCGCAGCCGGACACCGTTATCCAGTTCCAGGTCGATATGATCATGCTTGCCCGGAGTCGGGTCATCGAGGAGCACACGCAAGGAGCCGGACATACCCAGGTGAATGATCAAGTGCCCCCTTTCCAGCTCAATCAGCAAATACTTGGAACGGCGGTGCGTCGCCAGAATTTTCTGATCCTGCAATTGTAAGGGCAACTCGGGTGGCACCGGCCAACGCAGCCGACCGTCACGCACCGTCAACCGGCTGACCTTGCGGCCCAGAATATGAGGCTCCACACCTCGACGGGTGGTCTCGACTTCGGGTAGTTCAGGCATGGTGTTGGGTATTTCGATAAAGGAAAGCGCCGAGAATAGGCACTGGAGGGTCGATTTGCAATGGACGCTCGACAGTGCGAAGAAAGCGTCTTTTTCTTGGCTTGTGACTTTGAGTTTGTAGCGAACTGAGCGCCAGATGCTGGGTGTGCCTATCCGGGGAAGTCTGCAGCATGGATGCTGCAGTCTAGGCCCCATGGATGGGTCCACGCCGACCCCGGATAGGCATACCCTGTAGCTGGCGCGGATTCCTGGCAACCGGCCCAAACTGGAGCCAGGATACCGTCCATCCCTGGACATTCCCTGAGAATTGCTCCTGCATTCTCAGGATACCGTCCATCCCTGGACATAAAAAACCCGGCATAGAGCCGGGTTTCTGTTGGAACGCCTGGACCAATTACTTGATCTTGGCTTCCTTGAACATCACGTGCTTGCGAACCACTGGATCGAACTTTTTGAATTCCAGCTTGTCCGGAGTATTACGCTTGTTCTTGTCTGTCGTGTAGAAGTAACCAGTGCCAGCACTGGAGACCAACTTGATTTTATCACGCATGCTGTGGCTCCTTAGACTTTTTCGCCACGGGCGCGGATATCAGCCAGAACGGTTTCGATGCCGTTCTTGTCGATAATACGCATACCCTTGGACGAAACACGCAGTTTCACAAAACGCTTTTCACCCTCAACCCAAAAACGGTGAGAATGCAGGTTCGGCAGGAACCGACGCTTGGTTTTGATCTGTGAGTGGGAAACATTGTTCCCGGTTACCGGACGCTTACCGGTAACTTGACAAACTCTGGACATGATTAATCGCCTCCGATTTTTCGGTGACACCGACGTTGCAAATAACGGATCAACCCCTGAAGTTGCTGCTTTTCAGCATCAGGACAGCTCGCGTACAGCCCCCGATCCGCCCGCTCGATCTGGGGCCCGGATAAAATGAGGCGCGATTTATACCAGATAAGCCGCCTTACCTCAAGGAAAAATGGCGATAAATTGTACGCCATTGCTCAGCCACGCATTGTATCAGCTCAGCCAACTGAGTACTCTTCCCATTTTCCCTTCTGGAGCCTTTGCCGGTGCAAGCCATAGTCGATTTTCAGGCGCGAGTCGCCAGCGATGTCATTCTTGCGGGAGGCGTGGTGGCCTACCCGACCGAGGGTGTTTGGGGCCTTGGCTGTGACCCCTGGAACCCGGAAGCCATCGGCCGCCTGCTGGAAATCAAGCAACGCCCTGTGGATAAGGGGCTCATCCTCATCGGCCGCAGCCTCGCGCAGCTCGAACCCTGGCTGGCACCGTTGACTTCAGAACAGCAATATCAGCTGGAACAAAGCTGGCCGGGGCCCAATACCTGGGTGGTGGAACACAATGGCCGCCTGCCAGATTGGGTAACGGGTGGACGAGACACCGTTGCCGTACGGGTACCAGGCCACCCTTTGGCGCGAGCCCTGTGCAAGCGAGCCGGCATACCGATTGTGTCGACCAGCGCCAACAAGACCGGCAAACCGTCGATCACCGAGCGCCTGCAGATCATACTCAAATTGGCGGACGAACTGGACTGGGTCACACCAGGTCAGGTGCAAACCCCCGGTCAGGCCAGTACCATTCGGTTGCTGGAAAGTGGTGAGGTATTGAGGCCCTGATCGCAGGGCTTTGTAATGTTGCCCAGCCAATTGTTCTGTTTAATTTTGGGGCTCAATGAAGGCTAGCACCCAGTAACCGGTGCGGGTTTTGGCGAAGCAGTGAATTCCGTTGTTTGAGTCACAAAGAGCAGTAGACAAACCCTTAACCTGAGGATCCTCATGAGCGTCGATATCGAAGCCGTCAAAACCTATTTACTGAACCTCCAGGACAGCATTTGCGCTGGCCTGGAAGCCGAAGACGGCAGCGCTCACTTCGCTGAAGAAAGCTGGCAACGGCCAGAGGGCGGCGGTGGCCGCTCGCGGGTATTGCAGGGTGGTGAGGTGATCGAAAAAGGCGGCGTCGGCTTCAGCCATGTCATGGGCGAGCAGATGCCACCGAGCGCCACTGCGCATCGGCCTGAGCTCGCGGGTTGCCGCTGGCAGGCCATGGGCGTCTCCCTGGTCATCCATCCACGCAACCCCTTCGCCCCCACTTCTCATGCCAACATAAGGCTCTTTGTCGCCGAAAAGCCCGGTGCCGATCCCGTCTGGTGGTTTGGTGGCGGCTATGACCTGACCCCCTTCTACGGCTTCAAAGAAGACTGCCAGCTCTGGCACCAGACGGCCAAAGACGCCTGTGAGCCCTTCGGTGAGGATGTTTACCCCCGCTTCAAGCGCTGGTGCGATGAGTACTTTTATCTGAAGCATCGGCAGGAAGCGCGCGGCATCGGCGGCCTCTTTTACGATGACCTGAACGAGTGGGACTTCGAAACCTGTTTCGGTTTCATGCAGTCCGTCGGCAACAGCTACCTTGAAGCCTACAGGCCCATTCTCGCCAGGCGCAAGGCTACCCCCTACACCCAGGCAAATCGGGACTGGCAGGAGGTGCGCCGAGGCCGCTATGTCGAGTTCAACCTGGTGTTTGACCGTGGCACGCTCTTCGGTTTGCAGTCCGGCGGCCGTACCGAATCGATATTGATGTCGCTGCCGCCTCACGTGCAATGGGTCTACGGCCACAGCCCGGAACCGGGCTCCGAAGAGGCCCGCTTGCTGACCGATTTCCTGCCGGCTCGCAACTGGGTCTAAGCCTTGTAACAGCCGTTTTCCATCGAGAGCGGCCATCCGGCGAAGGCATGGCTTGCACTGTGGTCAAGGGCGTGAGATATTTTAAGCCTAAACTATCTAACAAGAATGCCGCCATGCTGACCTACAACGATTATCTGAAAGTCGACGACCTGCTCGAACTCCAGGCGCCCCGCTCCGAACCCGAAGAGCACGATGAACTGCTGTTCATCATTATTCATCAAACCTACGAACTCTGGTTCAAACAGTTGCGGCATGAACTGAACTTCCTGATGGAGCGTCTGGAAGAAAACGACGTCCCGCGCGCCTTTCATACCCTCAAGCGGGTCTTGAAGATCTTCAAGACTCTGGTATCTCAGGTCGATATTCTGGAAACCATGACCCCGCTCGAGTTCGAGAGCTTCCGCAGCCGGCTCGATACCGCCAGTGGCTTTCAGAGCTACCAGTTCCGAGTCGTGGAATTCATGCTTGGCTACAAAAGGCCGCAACCGATCAGTGTGCAACCCGAAGGCTCCGTGGGCCGTGAACTGCTGGAAGCGGCGTACGCCAGTCCGTCACTCTGGCTGATATTCCTGCGCAACCTGAAGCGGGCCGGTTACACCATACCGGACGAGGTTCTGGCTGCAGACTTGACCGCCGCAACCGAACCCAACGACGCCGTTCAGGACGCCCTGTTGGCGGTATACCAGAACGACCACCAGCTCTCTGAACTGTGCGAACTGCTGGTCGACCTGGACGAAGGCCTCCAGGAGTGGCGCTATCGTCACGTAAAAATGGTGCAACGCACCATCGGCACCAAGGGTGGCAGTGGCGGTTCCAGCGGTGCAGAATACCTGATCAAGACCTTGTTCAAACCCGTCTTCCCCGACCTCTGGGACATAAGAGCCCGCATTGGAGTCGCCTGAAATGAGCACAGAACGCACCTGGCAAGACAGAGCTCGCTCCCTGCAAAGCCACTACCAACGCTTTGCTGTAACCGACCGGGTGCTGCTGACCGGCCACTCCCACCAGGCCTGGCCAGACGTAGCTTATGAAGGTCAGATGCAAGCCTTTGAAGACGCCGCTCTTCATGTCGACGACAAGTGGAGCCAGGCCTTTGTTCAGGCCGACAAGGTGCGCACCGGCTATGCCAACCTTTTGAAAGATATGAGCGGCGAATACGTACTGGGTCAGAACACCATGGAACTGTTGGTGCGCTGGTTATCTGCCCTGCCACTGGACAAGAAACCTCGCCTGGTCACCACCGATGGCGAATTCCACTCCATGCGTCGGCTGCTCGATCGCTTGAACGAAACCTCGGTACAGGTGGTCAAGGTCGCCCAGAACCCGGTGTCTACACTGAGTGAGCGCCTGGCGGCTGAACTGAACGATGACACTGCTGCTGTTATGCTCTCAGGCGTACTCTTTCAGTCTGGCCGCGTGGTGCCGCACCTCTCGCAATTGGCACAAGCAGCAGCTGATAACGATGTGCCCTTGCTGGTAGATGCCTACCATGCAGTCAATATATTGCCCTGGTACCTGGATGAACTTGGCCTGGAGCAGGCTTTTATTGTGGGCGGTGGCTACAAGTATTGCCAACTGGGTGAAGGCAACTGTTTCCTGCGCGTGCCCAAGGATTGCGACTGGCGCCCCCTGGTCACTGGCTGGTTCGCTGAATTCACCACTCTGCATCAGGCTCCCGGAAATCGCGTGCAATACGGCACAGGCCGCTGGGCTTTCGAAGGCTCCACCTACGACCCGACCAGCCACTATCGTGCTACAAAAGTCTTCGACTTTTTTACCGACCAGGGCCTGACACCAGAAGTTCTTTACCCGCACTACAAAGCCCAACAACGCCACCTGCTCAATTTGTTGAGCGAGCACCCATGGCCGGACCACATTCAACTACCGACTGAATCACTCGATCATATTGGTGGCTTCCTGGTGATCCGCACACCCAAAGCAGCCGATATCGTTCAGGCCTTGCGCCAGGAGCAGGTCTATACCGACAGCCGAGGCGATGCCTTGCGCCTGGGGCCTGCGCCTTATGTGACGGCTGAACAATTAAAGCAGGCAGTGGATGCCTTGAGAAAAGTCACCCAGGGCAGTTAATTCAAGGTGATCAGTGCGTTCAGGATGGCAGTTACTGAAAACCATTCATGAAGAACTCTGGTCAACTCATTGAGCTCGAGGGGTGATAGGCCATTGGTGGTCAAGGTAGACTAGACAAGACGACAGGGTTTAACACCTTAAAAGGGACGGTTTAATGGACGGCAGTATACTCATCCTGGTCATCATCCTGCTGGTGCTGTTTTCCGGCAGCATCATGGGGTGGGTGAACCACTTCGCAGTACGAAATTTACGGCGTGAAGTGCAGGCCTTGCGCGACCAGCTGATGCGCGGTGGGGCTAAAGCTGATGCTGTTGAACCCCTGGAAACAAGTCAGCCAGAAGCACCCTTTGCGTCCCAGAATGTAGACATACCCACTGATGAATCCGTTGCTCCGGAAACTACCCCTCAACCCGAGCAAACACCTCTGCCCAGTTCGGTATACCAGAAACCAGTAAACACATCGCCACCGGCATGGTGGGAGCACCTTAAAACCCACTGGATGGTCTGGCTCGGCGCCGTGTGCGTTGGGTTGGCGGGGATATTCCTTGCCGCCTATTCGATCGAGCAAGATTATTTGGGCCCGCAAGCGCGGCTGTCTTTGGGCTTGATTATCGGCGCGCTGCTTCATGTTGCCGCCGAAGTATTGCGCCGGCGTGCTCAGATGCGCTATGAAGCCCTTGCCGGCCTGGCCGCCGGGGCCAGCGTCGTTCTATACGCTACCTTGTTGGCCTCGGTACAGCTTTACGAGCTTTGGCCTACTGGCCTGGTGTTTTTCCTCCTGGCTGCGGTTTCACTCGGCACCATGATCCTGGCGCTGTGGCATGGTCCTTTAATGGCCATAGTGGGGCTGGTAGGTGCTTACGCTGCACCAGTGTTGCTCGGCGATTCGGGGGGTAATCTACAGATACTGTTGGGTTACTGCTTTGTTGTGGCCTGCTCTGGCTTCTGGTTGCTGAGTCGAGTCTACCGCTCCTGGTTGCTGGCGTTGACTCTGGGTGGTGCCCTAGCCTGGTGGGCGTTGATAGTGACTTCAGAGGCTCAACTGCTGGGCTTGCTGATCTATCTCGTTGCCCTGGCCCATGCAGCCATGGTGTTACCCCTGGGCAACTACTTGAGTTACCGACGGTATTCTGATCAGCCGAGGTGTACAACGCTGAGTTCGTTCTTTGGTTTCGACAGTTTCATCAGTCGGGATCGAGTTGTCTCCCTGATGTTTCTGTTGATAGCCTTCGCTATAACAATGCACCTTGGGCAGTACAATAGTGCAGCGCCTGCGCCGTGGATTTTGATGACCATGATCCTGTGGGCCATTCACGCGAAAGACGATGCTTTCCGACTCATCCCTTGGCTCTGGGTCCCGTTGACCTTGATCAGTATTACCCTGAGCCACCTCTCCTGGGGGCCACAATGGCCGGTGTTCCCATTGGAGTTCGGCATAACCGGCAATGTTGTGTTGTTGTACATTGTCATGCTGTCTTTATGTGGCTATGCCTTTGCTGTCCATGCGTCTCCCGGCCACCCCAATCAGTATCCGGCTTTAACACTCTCCCTTGCTGCGCTCACGCCTTTGGGTTGCCTTACCCTGCTGTGGGTGCTCAACCCTCATGGCTTCGAAGCCTGGTACTGGGCCGCAGTTTGTACGGGCCTTGGGGCTTTTTATGCTGACCGCGCTCGACGTCAGTGGCGCACGGCTGCGGATGCGCAAGTCGTATGGTGGTTTATTGCGGCCCATGGCGCTTATTCCCTCGCGGCGGTCATGGCGTTATCACAGGCCAGCCTGACTTTGGCTCTGGCCGTTCAGGTGGCTACCCTGGTGTGGTTGATGCAACGCTTTGAGCTGCCAGTGTTGCGCTGGTTGCTGCGCGCCGTTATGACCTTGATCATCGTACGTTTGACGCTCAACCCCTGGTTGCCGGACTACGCGACCAGCAGCCGTTTGGCTGCCGATACCTGGGTGTTCTGGACTTATGGCGGAACGCTGGCCCTGGTTGCGCTGGCACGTTGGCTGGCGACTGGCCTGAAAGAGACTCAGCGCTGGCTCGAAGGCGCCATCTTGCACTTGCTTGTGTTGTTTATCGCCGTCTGTGTGCGTTATGCCCTGTACGATGGTGAAGTCTTCGTATGGCGCTATACCTTTACCGAAGCCAGCCTATATACCAGCTTGTTCGCGGCTCTTGGCTTGGTGTATGCGGTACGCGCGCGCCGTGCCGGTGCCAGCGCTGCCTTGTTGCGCGCAATGGCCACCCTCTTACAGGCCGCTTCGGTAGTTCAGTATCTCTGGTTGGCGATGATAAAAAACCCGCTATGGGAGCGGGTCGATACGCTGGGCACTACCCCGATAGCCAACCTTCTGTTGCTCAGTTTTGGCTTACCGGTGTTGTTGTTTGCCCTGGCCTCCCGCTGGGGTGTGATTGAACTGCGCCGCGCCATGAGTTTGCTCGCGGCGGGGGCTCTGTGGTGGTTTGTCACCCTGGAAGTTCGGCACCTATGGCATGGCCAGTTGTGGTGGCAGGATGTCATGAGCGACGGTGAACTTTACAGTTATTCAATGAGTTGGTTGGTATTGGCTGTCGCGGCCATGTTGTTTGGAGGCTGGAAACACCATCAGGATGCCTACCGAGGTGGTATGGCCTTACTTGTGTTGGTCATCGCCAAGCTATTCCTGTTCGACCTTAGCGATTTGACCGGATTATGGCGAGTGTTGTCGTTTATGGGTATGGGGTTGTGTTTGCTGGGTCTGGGTTGGGTGCATCAACTGACTTTGCGGCAGCGGCACCCGGCTTCAACGCTTCAGTAAAGATCGGGCATCCTCTGTTTCAGGGTACCAATCTGCCATGAGCCAGGATTAACGCCATGCAGCAATATCTCGTCGGAGGTTTGCAACAGTTCAGGGTCAGTTGAAAGCGAAGAAACCACCATACTCAGAGAAAAGGAGTTCAAAGTGGAGTAACGGCGATGTTGGTTTCAGGTTGATATCCTGCACTTGATCGTAAATGCATCCCTCCATGTGGCCAGGGGCCTAGAGAATTGCTTCAGATTGATGAACACTGGTGGCTCACAGATTTGTTCATCAACCAGAGCGCCCAAACCCATGTTTCGATCGCTCCCAGCCAATTGGCGGCGGATTGTTCAATCGGTCCTGAACCCGAAGCCAGATCCCGCCCTGTTCGAGCGCCTGAAGTCGGACTGGCAGCCTGCGCCGCCGGTGTTCTGGCTGCTGGGCAAGGTGCAGTCCGGTAAAACCTCCATCATCCACGCCATTACCCGTCACCCCGAGGCGGAGATTGGTCTGGGCTTCAAGCCCTGCACTCGTCACAGTCGTCAGTTTGATTTTCCGCCGGAGTGGCCGCTGGTGCGCTTTATCGATACCCGCGGTCTGGGTGAGGTGGATTATCACCCCGAGGAAGAGTTGGTAGAGCTCGAGCAGCAGGCCGATGCGCTGATCGTGGTGGTGCGGGCGCTGGACCCGCAGCAGGAGGAAGTGCTGGCGCAGGTGAAGGGCATTCGTGAGAAACACCCGGATTGGCCAGTGGTGCTGGTACAAACCCGGTTGCACGATGCCTACCGTGATGAACGTGACCACCCACCTTATGAATCCTTGATGACTGATCCGGCTCTGGTGGATTTACAGCGCGCCTTGCGCCATCAGGCGGAAGGCTTTTCAGAATTGCCCGGATATGGGCAAATTGAAACCCTGGCAGTAGACCTGACCCGTACGGAAGATGGCTTTTCCGATCCGGATTATGGCCTCGATGCTTTGCTGACAGCCCTGGACAGGGTGCTGGAAGGCAGCCAACACCAATCTGTTCGGGATCTGGCAAAGTCTCAAGGAGATCGGCGTTTGCAGCAGGTGCACCCTCATCTTATGGGCTACGCCATGGCGGCTGGCTTGACGGACATGATTCCGATGGCCGGGCTGGTGACGGTGCCGACCCTTCAGGGCAAGTTATTGCATTCCATTGGCCGGCTTTATCAGCGCGAATGGAACAAGAGCACGCTGAGTGAATTTGCCGCTTCTCTGGGTTCGGGCGTATTGTTGGGCATGGGGGCGAGTTTCGGGGCGCGTCAGTTGGGCAAGCTGGTGCCGGTGTATGGCCAGACCGTGGGTGCCCTGGCGGCGGGTACCGCCAGCGCGGCAGTCACCTATGCGCTCGGTCGAGCCGCCTGCTACTATCTGGAGAAAGCTGAAGCTGGCCAGGCAGACCCCGAAGGGGTTTCCGATACCTACCACCGCTCGCTCAAGGAAGCCTATCAGATGTTTCGCCAACGCCTTGAACAAACCGACAAAACCCAATGAGCCAGAAAACGAACCAACGTCAACTGAAACGGCTGTTGTGGTTCAGTGGCGGCGCCATGGGGTTGATGGTGTTGCCTTTGCTGTTGCTGGTGCCCTTTGGCGCTTACTGGCTGTGGCAGCAAGGCTGGTTGCTGTTCTGGGTACTGGCGTCGCTGGTGGTTACTCTGACGGGTTCGGCTGGCCTGGCCTGGAGCAAGGGTCGATTGCGTCGATCTTCGTCCAAACCCGAGCAAGCCGTTCAGGCTGAAGCAGTCTCGCCCGCCAGTGAGGGCTGGTCGGAGCAGGACAATACCGCCTGGGCCGAAGTCGTGAGCCTGGCGCGCACGGCGAATCCGGATCTGCTGACACGTCAAACGCAGTGGCTGAGCAGTACCCGCAGCGTGATCGAGCACGTTGCAAAGCACTACCACCCCGAACAAAGCGCAGCCATCTGGCAGTTCACCCTGCCGGAGTTGTTCTTGCTGACCGAGCGGGTCAGTCAGCGTGTGCGCAAGGTGGTGCTGGAGCAGGTACCGGCTTCTCACCTGGTCAAGATGGGTCAGGTTGTGCGGATCTGGGAGCTGAAGACCCGCTTCGAACCGGCCTATCGAACTGCCCATGGAATATACCGTCTGGTGCGCTGGGTCAACCCGATCTCGGCCCTGGTTGCGGAGGCGCGCGGCGCCTTGATGGATCAGTTGCTTGGGTCTGCCAATCAGAATGTGCGTCAGACCCTGGCGCGAATCTGGGTGGAGGAAGTGGGCCGCGCTGCCATTGATCTCTACTCCGGGCGCCTGGCGCTCGATGCTCAACATCTGGATGCGCTGCTCGAAGCCGAACGCCAGGCCTCGGTACCGCCCGGGCCTGTGCGAATACTGGTTGCCGGGCAGGTCAATGCCGGCAAGTCGAGCCTGATCAATGCACTGTTGCAGGATGGTCGAGCGGCTGTGGATGTGTTGCCGGTGTCGGCCAGTGGGCAGGGCTATCAACTGGTGCTGGAGGGCGAACCGGTCGCCGAATTGCGGGACTCCTCCGGCTTGACCGTCGAGACGGACCTGGACGTCTGGGCGCAGCAAAGCCTGGAAGCGGATTGCCTGATCTGGGTCGTGGCCGCGCACAGGGCAGATCGGGATCTGGATCGACGCGCCTTGAGAGTCTTGTATGACCTCTACCGCACCAACTCTCGGCGCAGCCCGCCGCCTATCCTGGTCGCCGTCAGCCATGTCGACCGGCTGTCTCCTGCGCGCGAGTGGCAACCGCCTTACAACCTGCTCACCCGAACGCAGCCCAAAGCGCAATCGATACACGCAGCGCTGGAACAGATCGCGAAGGATCTGGAACTGAGCGAGCAGGACCTGATTCCGGTTCGTCTGGATCAGGGGCCGGGCGGTTACAACCTGGAATTGTTCTGGGCGGTGGTCATGGAGCATCTCGCCTCAGCTAAACACAACAGAGCGCAACGCTTGCAGCAAGGCCTGATCAAGAAGGACTGGAAACAGCTTCTGCGCCAGGCCCGTGGTGCTGGCCAGTGGCTGAGCAAAAAGGGACTTAAGCAGAACGCTGGCTGAACTCCGCAGCCGACAGGTCGTGCTTCTTGAGCAGTTTGTAGAAATCGGTGCGATTGCGCCCAGCCAGCCTGGCAGCGCGTGTTACCTGGCCTTCTGTCATCTGCAAGACACGGCGCAGGTAGCGCCGTTCGAACTGATCGCGCGCCTCGTTGAAGTTGGGCCAGTAGTGGCCATCTTCCGCCAGTGCCTGCTCAACCAGGGCGGCACTGATCACCGGGCTGTTGGTCAGGGCGACACATTGCTCGACCACATTGACCAATTGGCGCACATTACCCGGCCAGGGAGCGGTGCACAGTCGCTCCAGCGCGTCTTCCGAAAAACGGCTGATCGGGTTGCTCGCCCCGCGCGCGAAATCCTGCAACACATGGCGTGCCAGCAAGGGAATGTCTTCCGGGCGCTGGTGCAGGCCGGGCAGCGCCAGTTTGACGACATTGATGCGGTAATAGAGGTCTTCTCGAAACTCGCCATCGGCCATGGCCTGGGTCAGATCCCTGTGGGTGGCCGAGATCAGGCGGACATCGATATCGATGCTCTGGCTGCTGCCGACTGGTCGCACCTTGCGTTCCTGAAGGGCGCGCAGCAGTTTTACCTGCAAGCTGGTTGGCATATCGCCAATCTCATCCAGAAAGAGCGTGCCGCCTTCGGCTGCCCGGAACAAGCCCTTTTGCTCCGACACCGCCCCGGTAAAGGCGCCTTTATTGTGACCGAACAGCTCCGACTCCAGCAGGTGCTCGGGCAAGGCACCGCAGTTGATCGCGATAAAGGGGCCCTTGCTTCTGGGGCTGGCCTGGTGGATGGCATTGGCAAGCAGTTCCTTGCCGGTGCCGCTGTCGCCGCTGATCAGTACGCTGACGTCGCTGCGGGCCACTCGATAGGCCTGGTCGAGCAGCTTTTCCATCAAGGGGCTGCGACTGATGATGGCCTGGCGCCACTGGCCGTCTTTGGGTACCCAGGCTTGTTCTGTGGCCGCACTCAACGCACTGCGCAGCTCGGTGTGATCCAAAGGTTTGGTGAGAAAGTCGCAGACACCACGCGCCGTGGCATCGACCGCATCGGGAATAGTGCCATGGGCGGTCATCAGGATCAGTGGCAAGCCGGGGTGGCGGCGCGAGACTTCTTCAAAGAGGTGCATGCCATCCTTGCCTGGCATGCGCAAATCGCTGAGTACAACCGAGAAGGCCTGTTTGTCCAGTGCCGCCAGGGCGCAGTCTGCGTCTTCGGCGGTGGTTACCGCATAGCCTTCACTCTCCAGGCGCAGGGTCAGCAGGCGCAGCAGGCTGGTGTCGTCATCGACGAGCAGGAGTCCGGGCTTGGTGTCAGTGGTCATCGTTTTCGAGCCTCATGCTGTTCAGGCGTTGTTCTATTTCGGTCAAGGCATCCAGTTGTGCGCTTTTTTCGGCCAGCTTCTCAGTCAGGTCGTCCAGGCTTTGCTGTTGTTGAGCGCTCAGCCGGTTCAACTGGGTGATGGTCATTTCCGCTTCAAGCAGATACTGATTCTGGTGCGCAATCCAGTGGACAAAATCCACCATGTTCGCGGGCAGTCGGTCCATTAATGACAGCAGGTCGCCCTGACCTCGCAGGCGCACAATGTTGGGGTTGTCCGGGTGGCTGCGTATCAGAGCCGCCTGCAGTTGGCCCGGCAGAGTGGCATTGCTGTGGCGCAGCCACTGGCTACGCTCGGTTTCCGAGGTCAAAGCCAGGTCGTAGACAAAGCGATGCCAGGCAAGCTGGTCGCAGGGGTGGTTTGAAAAGCGCAGCATTGTCGAATCAGCGCAATCAACGGGTGTCGCTGAGTGTTCTATCTGATCGATGCTTTCGCCCATATCCTGCTGAGCTTCGGGTATAAGAGCACAGGCCGTCAGGCTGGCTGCCAGTAGCAGTCCGAGCAATCGGTTGAATACCGTCATTAAAAGTCCTTGTTATTGGTGTGTGGCAGGCGAACTCGCACGCAAAAATCGGCACCAGCGGCATCCACCAACTGGGCATCGCCGCCGAGCAATCGGGCGCAATCGGCGACGATGGATAAACCCAACCCGGAGCCTGTGGAAGCATCAGCCCGGCGAGCCAGGCCGCGTTGAAAGGGTTTGAATAACTCGGCGCCTTCAGCACGGGTTGCCGGATTTCCAAGGTTGGCCACTTCTACAATGGCCCGATGCTGGTGGTGGTATAAACGCAGCCAGACCGGTGCATTGGCCTGGCCATAGGCCTGAGCGTTGTCGAGCAGGTTATCAAGTATTCGACGCAGCAGACGTGCATCCGTGCACAGAGTTTTGATACGGCAATCCACCTTTACGCTCTGACCACGTTGTGACAGGGCCAGTTGATGATTGGCGAACGTCTCTTCCAGTAAGGGTTCAACCTCGATCTGCTGCCAATCGGGCCGGGCCTGTTGCAGTAAACGGTTGTAATCCAGCAGTTGTTCGGTCAGTACCGTCAGTCTATGGGTGCTTTTACTCAACAGGTGAACCACTTCCCGCTGGTGTTCATTGAGCGGCCCAGCAACCGAGTCGGCCAGAAGGGAGCAGCCTTCACGCAGGCTGGCGAGAGGGGTTTTCAACTCATGGGCGGCGTGGCGTAGGAGTGCAACGCGCAGGTTTTCTAGTGTGTGTAAGCGTTGGTCGAGGTTCATCAAGTGCCCACCCAAAGCGTTCAGTTCTCTTGGGCCGCGAATGGCGACGGGTGCCAGGGGAGCATCCGCCTGGCCTAACGCTCGAATCATCTGCTCCAGGCGGCGTACCGGGTTGCTGATGCGAGCACTGCCCCATATGACGAGAAACAGGCTAAACACCACCCAGATAACCGTTTGTATGGCAATGGAGCGCTGCCAGTCGCCCACGTAGTTTTGCTGGCTCAGCAGTTGTTCGTCCAGTTCCTGGTTGAGCAGCCGTACAAGGCGAGCCTGTTGTTCTGTCAGTTGCTGAAAGCGTTCGTCCAACTGACTGGGCTCTTCATCGGAATCGGTTTCAACCCATTGGGTCAGGGCGCGATGCTGCTGCTGACAGAGTTCACTGGCGTGATTACTGATCAGGGTCGCACAGAGGGTGGATAACCGTTGT
This sequence comes from Saccharospirillum sp., assembly GCA_022565595.1. GTDB lineage: Bacteria > Pseudomonadota > Gammaproteobacteria > Pseudomonadales > Natronospirillaceae > Saccharospirillum. The sequence continues at coordinate 163,019 of JAIUML010000003.1, forward strand.
TGGTATTGGTTTTGATGTTGTTCCGTCAGCTTGGCGAGGGAATCAGTTTGCAGAACTTCCAACTGGCGGCTGGCTCGTTCAAGGTCGGTCAGGCTGGTGCGCAGCTGTTCGCCAAGGCGCACTCTGGTCAGGGCGCGTTCTGCTTCGGTCACTGCCACAGCGCTGATGCGGTTGAGTGCCTGATGGCTCTGCCATAGCAGTACTCCCAGCGGGATAAGTGCCAGGGCGAAACTGAGTAGCACCAACTGCCTAAGGGATGCGGGTATAAGAAAAGGGTGTCTGGACAATGTCTACTTCGTTGATTAGCCCCGGCGGGCGCTCCCGCCAGGAATGGATGGATTTACTGATCCATCGCCATGTTTTCTTTAAAGAAAGCTTCAAACTCGTCGATGGTCAGAACGTTATCACCGTTAAGGTCCAGCTCAGCGAACTGATCAAACAATTCCGGGTTGGATTCGGCTTCTACCCAGGTGATGAAACCGTCACCTGCTGAATCCAGAGCATCAAAAGCTTCCTGCAAGGAGGCGTCGATGTCGGTGTTGGCAAAGGCGAGGCCAGATACTACCAAAGCGGCTGTTGCAGTCAGGATCTTTTTCATAACGATTACTCCATTTTGTGTGTTGAATAACGGGAGCGCTTCTCGCTCCGACACAGTGGTAATTGCAGGTGCTGTGCCAATCCTGAAAATATTATTAAAATCAATAAGTTATCTTTTTTCGGGACAGATTGAACTGGTTAACCCTGGGCTATCTGTCGCTAATGACCAACAGGTTCAGCGCCAATCGAGTAAAAACCTATAAAAATCAATAAGTTAATGTGTCTCTGATTGGCGACAATCAGCAAGTCTGCCTGTAATAGGCGCTGTTCTGGGCTTTTCCGCCACAGTCGATTGTTTAGCGTTATGTTTCTGTGTATATTGCGCTTGAAGCGAGTTGTGCTGGGAATATAAGCCGATGAAGTGTGCACTCAAAGTCAGGCACTGCATGAAAGCAATGCTCTGTATGCTGATACTGGTCTGGGCCACGGCGCAGGCGCAACAGCCAACCCGAATCGCCGCCGCATCTGACCTGCGTTTTGCCCTGGACGATATCCTGGAGAACTATCGGGAAGATCACCCTGAACGGTCAATCGAAGTCATTTATGGCTCTTCAGGTCGGTTCAGTACCCAAATCATCAATGGCGCGCCCTTTGATCTCTATTTCTCGGCAGACATTGCCTACCCGGAAGCGCTGGCCGAGGCTGGGTTGGCTGCGTCCGAGGTGGTGCCCTACGCTTTGGGTCGGCTCGTGTTGTGGAGCAGCACCCGAGAAGCCAGTGAATTGAGGCTGGAAGATCTTCAGCAGTCCGAGTTTCGCCGCATCGCCATTGCCAACCCGCGCCATGCGCCCTATGGAGCCAGGGCGAAAGAAGCGCTGGAATCGGCTGGTTTATGGGACAGCCTGGAGTCAAGACTGGTGTTTGGCGAAAACATTGCGCACACCATGCAACTGGTGCGCAGCGGTGCGGCCGAGGTTGGGATCATTGCCCTCTCTCTGGCGTTAAGCCCCATAATTCTCGACCAGGGCGGCTACTACCTGATTGACGATGCGCTGCACCAACCGCTGGAACAGGGGTTTATCGTCACCGCTCGCGCTGCCGATAATGAGACAGCCCACCATTTTGCGCACTACATGGGGCAAAACGAATCACGCAGCATTATGCGCGCCTACGGCTTTGTTTTGCCCAGTGAGTGATAATGAGTTGAGGGTATAAATGTTCGGCATCGCTGCGGCCGATTGGGTCGCTCTGCAACTGACACTGAAGCTCGCCACCATCAGTACGTTGTTGCTGTTGATGCTCTGTGTTCCTCTGGCCTGGTGGCTGGCGTTCTCACCGCGACGCCTCAAGGTGATGGTGGAAGCCCTGGTGGCCCTGCCTCTGGTGCTGCCACCGACCGTCATCGGCTTTTACTTGTTGATTCTGCTTGGCCCAAGGGGAGCGGTAGGCAGCTTTCTGGAGTCGATCGGGCTTAATCATCTGGCTTTCAGTTTTACCGGTCTGGTGATCGGTTCCATGGTCTATTCATTGCCCTTTGTTGTGCAGCCGCTGCAGAATGCCTTTCAGAGTATGGGTACCAGGCCGCTTGAAGCCGCTGCAACCCTGCGCGCAGGCCCGCTGGATCGATTAATAACCGTTGTGTTGCCCTTGACGCGACGCGGCTTTCTGACGGCCTTTGTCTTGTCCTTTGCTCATACCCTGGGTGAGTTTGGTGTGCTGTTGATGATCGGCGGCAGCATTCCTGGTCAGACACAGGTGGCTTCCATCGCTATTTACAGCCACGTTGAGGCCATGGACTACAGTGCCGCTCATGCCCTGTCACTGCTGTTGCTGGTCATGGCCTTTGCGATGCTGATGGCCGTCTATGCCCTGAACAGGCGCTTTCGTCTGGTGGGAGTGGCCGGATGAACGTTCTGTTTCAACTCCAGCGAGGTGATTTCACCCTGGATGCCAACTTCGACCTTCCCGACCAGGGGGTAACCGCTCTATACGGCCGGTCCGGCTGTGGCAAGACCACCTTGCTGCGCTGTATGGCCGGGCTCGAGCCCAGGGCCAGAGGTCAGTTGCAGATCGCCGGTCAGCTCTGGCAAAACGGCGCTCACTCAATAGCTGTGCATCAACGTGCCCTTGGCTATGTGTTTCAGGAAGCCAGCCTCTTTCCGCATTTAAATGTTCAGGACAACCTGCGCTATGGTTGGCGGCGTCTCCCGGCAAAGCACAGAAGGGTGGAGTGGGAGTCAACCATTCAGTTGCTGGGCCTGACACCACTGCTGGATCGATACCCGGACCAGCTTTCTGGTGGCCAGCGGCAGCGGGTGGCACTGGGCCGGGCTCTGTTGACCAGCCCGGATCTGCTGTTGATGGATGAACCCCTGGCTTCGCTGGACAGCACCAGCAAGGCCGACATTCTGCCTTATCTGGAACGCCTGCACCGAAGCCTCGCCATTCCGGTGCTCTACGTCAGCCACAGTCAGGAAGAAGTGCTGCGCCTGGCTGACCACCTGGTGTTATTGGAGGATGGCGCTGTTCAGGCCCAGGGGCCTGTGGCCGAGGTCATGGCGCGTCTGGATCTGCCTCTGGCTCATAGTCCCGGTGCTCAGGCTTTGCTGACGGGGGTGGTGATGCAACAGGACGAGGCAGACCATCTGACGGCCGTATCCTGTGAAGGGGAAGTCATCTGGGTGTCTCAATTGAGCCAGGCCTGTGGCACCGGCGTTCGGCTAAGCATCGCCGCGCGGGATGTCGCCATCAGCCGAGAGCCAACGTCCAACAGCAGCGTTCTCAACTGCTTGCCGGTGCGGGTCGATGCTCTGCAACCGGACGCCCAGCCCGGTCATGTGCTGGTTTCCTTGAAACTCGGCGGTCAGACGCTGCTGGCTCGAATCACCGAACGCTCGCGTCGCACCCTGGCGCTGCAGCAGGGCGACGCTGTCCATGCCCTGGTCAAGGGCATTGCCGTTCACTGATCGGCCAACAGCACCTTCAATTGCTGCATCTCTGCCTTGATGCTTTCCAGTGCCTTGTTTTCCATGGCGCGGTAATGCGCCAGTATCTCTACACCGAAGTCGGTCAGCATGGCACCTCCGCCCCCTTTACCTCCCGTTGCGGTAGTCACCAGAGGCTGTTTGAAGCTCTGGTTCATGGTATCGACCAGCAGCCAGGCGCGTCTGTAGCTCATGCCCATGCTGCGGGCTGCCGAACTGATGGAACCTGTCTTTTGCAGAGCTTCCAGCAGTTCCATTTTTCCTGGCCCAAGGGCAATGGCGTCGCCCCGATGCAGGCGAAGTTTCAGGCTGAAGTGAGGCGAAGCGGTCACGTCGGGAGTCCTCGTGTGGGCGCTGGTGTTCTATGGTGCCAGTCTCCATGGGCGAAATACCAGCGCAGAATTGCGCCCTGGCGGTTCCTGCACTACTTTTAAATACCATGCACCCTCCCTTCTTTAGAGTAGCCACATCATGAGTGCGCTGGTTGTCGTTGTGGTATCTAACTTTTCACAAACCATAGAGCAGCGTATCTGCGAAGGCCTATATCAGGCATTGGGCTCAGCCCCCATTCGTCTTGTTTTTGCGCCGGTTGGTTATTTGCCGCCCGACAGGGAGCAGAGTGCGTCCATTCTGAGGAGCCATGAAGCCATCAAGGCGCTGGAGCCGGACGCGGTGGTTTTTTATAGCGGCGGCATTGCTTACAAGACCAATCAGTCCCTCTTTGAGCAGGTCATGTCGATCTATGAATCGATACCCCAATTGCATCTGGGCCACCGCTATGCCGACAAGGCCTTGCTGTCAATCGACAATCACGCGGGCCTCTTTACACTGCTCAGCGAGCTATTTCCAAAGCGCCCACCTGAACGACCGTTGTTTATCTCTGGCCCTGCGAGGAATCAGGACAGCGAGCAGCGCCAGCAGGCCATAGTGGATGCCATGGTACAGTGTCAGATCCCGCTGGAGCGGCTGGTTGTGCTGGAAGGCGATTACACCCCTTACACCGCCGAAGTTGTACTGGGGCAGTATCTGGATGCCTCGAAGGAGCGACCGGATTGGGTGATATGCGCCAACGATCTGAGCGCCAAGGGCGCTTTGGCCGCACTGCAAGCCAAGGGCATTGCATGCCCCGATGATTGCTGGCTGGCAGGTTTTGATGATCTGGAGTATGCCCAGTTCATGACGCCCAGCTTGAGCACGGTCGCCTATCCGGCCGTTGGCCTTGGCCAGGCGGCTGGAAGGAGTGTTCTGGCATTTCTTGAGCAGGACCACTGGCCTGAAACTCAGCCCATCAGCAGTGAACCCAGGCGGCGTGAATCGACGGCGACTTCTGGCAGTGACGCTGCTCACCTTGGCAACCGCCTCTCGGACCTGTGGGGCTTTATTCAGGAGCGCGATATGACGCGCCGACAGTTCGAAGTCATGCGTTCTTTGCATGCTCAATCTGAACTGGGGCAGGCTTTGATCGATACCCGCATTGATTTGGAAGAGATGGGCATTTATGAACTGTCCCTGACATTGAACCCCATGGCGGCACAGGCAGAGGAGAGCACTCTGGCCAAGGCAGCCTATCCGCATCGGTTCAGCGGTGATGTCTATGAACTCATGGTTCCGCTGATCGCGGATCGCATTCATTACGGCACGCTGTGGTGTAAATGTCACCCCTGGAGCGCAGAGCAGGTCGAGCGTCTGGCACCGCTATTTGCTGAAATAGAGCATAGACGCATCACTCGTCAAAACAACGAATGGCTGCGCGAGCAGAATGAAACGGCAGAACGCATGGCGTCACTGGGCCGACTGGTGGCCGGTGTCGCCCATGAAGCCAATACGCCCATAGGTACCGGCAAGCTTTCGGCCTCGGTGCTGATGCATGAAGTCAGATCGCTGCAACAGAAGCTTGATGAGGGCAGCTTGACCCGCCAACAAATGGCCGACTTTGTCGCGACCCTGGCCGACCACTCGCGGCTGCTATACTCCAACCTGGATCGAGCTGCCAGTTTGATCAGCAATTTCAAACAGGTATCGGTGGATCAGTCATCCGAGCAGCAACGCGAGATCGACCTGGGAGACTATGTCGAGTCGATAATCAACAGCTTGACCTATCAGTTCAAACAAACCCCTATCGAAATAGTCACCCGTCTGGATCCTGGTATCAGGCTGATTACCTATCCTGGTGCCATTGCCCAGGTGCTCACCAACCTGCTGATGAATGCCCGGCAACATGGCTTTGAGAATGGGCTACGGGCCGGCCGAATAGTGATGGAACTGATTGACCATCCCATGGGCTTTCAATTGACCGTCAGCGATAACGGCGCGGGTATTCGTCGCGAACTCCTGCCCCAGTTGATCGAACCTTTTTTCACCACAGCCCGGCACCGAGGCGGTAGCGGGCTGGGCCTGCACATAGTGTACAACCTGGCCAATCACAAGCTGGATTGGCAAGTCGCATTTCACAGTGAGCTCGGCAAAGGGTTCCGAGCAGGCTTTACCCCTAAACGCCCGATCAAGAACATCTCTGATTAAGGCGGCATGGGTTGGTGACGCTTGGCCTGGCGACACCAGGCGCGAAGCATATCGATCAGAATGGGTTGCTGTTCGGTGTTATTTATTCGAGCTTTCTGGCTGTGCTGGTTCGCATTGCTCGGTCAAGGAGTGCAAGGCGGCCAGAGCGGACTCGGCCACCTGCTGCCAATGCAAGGAGGTGAGCACCAGGTTCTCGTTGGCCTTGCGCAGCAGAACCACTTGCTGCTGCGGGTTCTGTTGGCCATCCAGCTGGTTCAGGGCTTCTCGCGCCAGGGCGAGCTCATGCCTCAACTGGATCAGTGTTAGTCGCTGCTCATGAACCTGACTCTGCAACAAGGACAGTAAGCGGTTCTGGGAGGCCACTTCGATAGAATGTACCATCATATTGGCAGGCTCATTACAGGCCAGGTTTCGTTATCCTCCGGAATATCCGGTTCTGGCGCTAAACGATCAATCAATTGTTGTGCCAGAGTGCGACCCAGCAAGGATTGAATCGTTTGAGCCAGTTGAATCCTTATTGCTCGTATTGCCTGGCTGGCTTGATCGCCGCTCTGAATGCTTAAGCTATTGTAAAGCGTATCGAAGTAATCCAGCGAAGGTGGGCGTAGTGAGGCGCAGTGCAGCCAGGCAAAACGCCGGACCAACTGCTCCAGACTGTGAAGAAAGATGACATCAGCCCCTGCCTTGCCGACCATCTGGCTAAGCGGCGCATAGAGTTGAGACACAAAGTCACACCCCTCGTAAGCTACCTGGTAAGCTTTCAAACGGGGTAAGATTTGTTTCTGGAGGAGATCCGGGTCGGTCGACCGTAGATAGGTTAGTTGCATGTGTTTTCGCTCCTGTTATCACCAAAAAGGTTTATCAACCAGGATTGAGTGCCACATACGGCCTGCGCTCAATGTCAGTGTTGGAACCAGCCTCTCAACTACAGCGACTGGATGTTCACTATCTCATGATTGGTACTTAAATTAGTAGAGCCAGGTCACTTTACAAGTCGAAGGAAATGTAAAGGTCTAGTCGAACGCTGACCCAATGAATCAGGCCAACCAGAAAGGCCTGGTTGGCTCCGTTTGATCGACTTCTGAACTCATCCGGCCTTGCCTGAGTCAACCCGGCTTGTGTGTCAGGTGCAGGCCCGCCATCATGCAGCGGACCGATCCACCGGAGCGCTCAATGTTTGGCACATCCAGCACAATAAAGTCGGCAAACCCCTTGATTGCGTCATGTTGTGCGTCAGTCAGGGTGTTGAAGGCTGTTCGAGACATGGCCAGACCTTTGCCCTTTGACGTTTGAAGTTCCAGCACATTTCCCAGAAAATGTCGGACCTGATGTTCGGTAATCTCGATGACAGTCTTGTTGCATGTATGTAGCCGGTTAAGCACTCTCTGCTGCTCGAGCTGATCCGGAATGAGTTCTTTGCACAATAGGGCGAACTCGCTGGCGACACTCATCATGACATTGGTGTGGTAAATCGGGAGCCCGTTGTTGTCGATGGCGTCGAAGACTTCTACTTCACAGCCCAGGTCCTCCCCTAGTTGTTGCACCAGGCGCTCATCGGTGCGCAAGGAGCGGGCGGCAAAGAGTACTCCGTGATGGTGGTCAATCACCACTGAACCAGTCCCTTCCAGAAATCGATCATTCTGTTCGTGAGGGGAGTAGTCAAGAACCCTGGTTACGCTGAAGCGGTCGCCGAGTGCTTCAATAATGTCATGTCGACGTTCATGGCGGCGTGCTTGCGAGAACATCGGGTAGAGTATGACGGTGCCATCGGCGTGGGTGGAGAACCAGTTGTTCGGGAATACCGAATCCGGGGATTGTCCGACTTCATCATCAAAGAGGAAAACCTCAACCCCCTGGTCGCGAAGCAACAGGGCCGCCGTCGTGACCTCATCGTACACGCAAGCCGCCAGGTCAGACTGTGGTATGTCCAGTTGTTGCTGTTGAAAGGCATTGTCCCCTGCCGTTTCTGCATTGATATTGAACCGATAGGGTCGGACCATCAGGACGGCAGCGGGTGCCTGGGTTGCTTTATTCATGGGGGCTCACTCACAGAAGTAGATGAAAGCCATTATCTGAACAACCAATGTGGATAAATAGCGTCAAATACTGTCTTTATCGACAGAATTCTGGCATTTTGATCAGTCTTTCTGGCACTTTGATAAGCTGCATCATGACAACCCATGAACTCGATCACATTGACCGAAGCCTTATCGGGGCTCTACGCAAGAATGCTCGCCTGTCCGTATCGGCGTTGGCCAAAGCGCTGCAGGTTTCAAGGGCGACTGTTCAGAATCGGATGGAGCGCCTTGAACGGCGCGGTATCATCACCGGATACACCGCCCTGGTGTCCAGTTCAACCCAGGAGTCGATCTCCCTGGTAAGGGCCTTGATGCATATTGAACTGGAAGGAAATGTCTCCAAAAAAGTCCGCGAAACTCTGACCAATGAACCCTCTGTCAGTGCCATTCACACCACCAATGGCCGATGGGATTTTGTCGTCGAATTGCAATCACCCTCGCTCGAGGCCCTTGATCGGGTATTGGCTCGGGTGCGCACGGTGGAAGGGGTAGCAGCAACGGAGACCAGCATTTTGCTCACTTCACAACGTATCAGTTCGAGTTCAATCTGAAACGCCAGATCTGGTTCAAGGGCAGTCTGTATCGTTATTGGATTCTGGTATAGTGTCGCGCTTTCAAACAGCTGCGCGACTCGAGGAGTGCAACAATGGAATGGCTGCAAGTCATTGTTTTATCGATTGTTCAGGGAGTAACCGAGTTCCTGCCAATCTCCAGTTCCGGTCATCTCATTCTGGTGCCGATTCTGACCCCCTGGTCGGATCAGGGCCTGGCCTTCGATGTAGCCCTGCACCTTGGCAGCCTGGCCGCAGTGGTCTGGTATTTCCGCAGCGACATCATCGCCATGATCCTTGCCTGGTTCACTTCTTTGAAAACCCGGTCCTTGACCCCTGACTCCAAACTGGCCTGGGCCATCATCTTTGGCACCATACCGGTGGGTCTGGCAGGACTGGCGTTCAAGGATGTGGTAGAAACCGTTTTTCGCTCGCCGATTTATATCGCGGTTGGCCTGATCGTATTTGGCCTGTTGCTGGGCTGGGCCGATTGGCGGCATAAGGGTGAACGTGAGGTGCACAGCCTGAACTGGAAGGACGTTCTGGTCATTGGCCTGGCTCAGGCGGTAGCGCTGTTTCCGGGTACGTCCCGCTCTGGCATTACCATGACTGCGGCACTCTTTATGGGCTTGAGTCGCGAGGCCGCCGCCCGGTTCTCTTTTCTGTTGTCCATACCGGTGATCTTTCTGGCCTGTGGCCTGGAAACCAAAACACTGATCGAATCCGCTGAGCCGGTAGACTGGACGGCCGTCTTCGCCGGTATTGTACTTTCCGGCGTCAGCGCTTACCTGTGCATTCATTACTTTCTGGCCTTTATCAAACGTATTGGCATGATGCCATTTGTGATTTACCGGATAGTACTGGGCGGGCTTCTGCTGATGGTATTCTGGTAATCCATAAAAGCTGGAAGTGAGTAACCGATGAATCTATCGGCTCCACTTCCTTCCAATTCTTTACACGAAAGACGCATTGGCTTAGGCGTAATGCACAAGGATGTAGCCTATGCTCAATGACTGAAGGGATATTAAACTGTTTTCTCTATCGGAACATCCAGAGCACTCGATGAAGTGACACAGTCTTTTCAATTGATCATGAATGATGGCAGTGATCGACGCACCATTCCGCTCGATACGATCAGGATTCATTCGGAAGATAATGACGAGACAGTTTTTCAAATGTCTTTCTGGGTACTTGCTAAAGAAAACCCGGATCGTTTCTTCGTCAACGACAACACCCTGCTGGTTACCGATATCTATGGCAACGAACTCAGCTACGACTTTTCGTTAACTTTGTCGGAAAGTGTTGCCAGTTTGAACCCCCAGTTTATATATCGTGATGAGTATCAAGGCGGAGACAAACAGTTCGGAATTCCGGCAATGGGGTTTATCACGGTCAGTGATGCGAGCATCGATGTCAGTGCTGATACCGTCAGCTTTACCTTGGAGTATGATGATGATCGGATCAGCCGGGCTGTTGTCTGGTTTGTCAGTGAAGGCCAGGGAGGAAGCTTTACAGATGTATTCAGAGTCAAACTGGATTTTGCTGAGTTAGGGCTACAGCCAGAACACGCTCATGCCTTGAGCTATCTGATTTCCGATGAAGATGGAGTAGTAGAAATCGTTGATGACACCATCAGCCCTGACGAGGCAAGCCGGCTTGTGGTTATCGGACTAAACAAGACCGTGCCGTTTTTTGATAACTACTATGGCTATCCAGCCTCCTGGATGCGCTCGGCAATCTATTTCCAATTGATTGAGTCTGAATGAGACAGAGGCTTCATCTGTTCCAATCGCTGAGCTGCCTTATCCGGTAAGGTAGCCCAGCACTTCATCCAGCGCTCCCTGGAAAACGACCTGCCGGGGGGACTTGTCGAGTTGGAAGTCGTACATGCGGTCGTAGTAGTCAGTCAATAAACGCTTCACCCAGAGGCGGTGGCCTTCCAGACTGTGTGTTGTACGCTGGTGCGTCATGGCATTTTGAAAGTCGGTCAGTACCTCGTTGTAGAGTACGCCACCCAGACGTTTGCGAATGCGCCGTAAGCCCCCTTCGATGTAAGCCTGATAGCGGTCCAGCCCTTCCTCTGCATAGGCCTGCCGATACTCGTTCTGCAAATCCCGCACGTAGTCATCGACAATAAAATCGACGCGTATCGCCAATGCCGTTTCCAGCATCACCACCGGTGCGGTTTGAATGCGCTCAGACAAAGTGTACGGCAAGTGGACGCTGCCAATATTGCGCGACTCGTCTTCGACGACAAGGGTGCGGGTCAGATCCAGTGACAGGCTGTTCACCGCCAGTCGGTTCTCGAAATTGGCCTGGCTGGGTTGTGGCGTAGTGCGTCGACCGAATGCAGAGCCGCGATGATTGGCCGCACCTTCCAGATCCAGAGCATTGCAGGCGCTTGCTATGACGCGTGTCTTGCCGGATCCGGTCCGGCCTGCCACGACCAGCAGTTCTGCCTGTTCCAGTTGCTGCAAACGACTCATGCACCATTGGCGCAGAGCCTTGTAGCCGCCCTGTACCAGGGGCAACATCAAGCCGGCCTCAGCCAGCCATTGTTGGCTGATCTGAGAGCGCATCCCGCCACGGGCGCAGTAAATCAGCGTGTTATTTGGGTCAATCTGGCCGGCGTTCAACCAACGTTGTACGCGTTCGGTTCTGATCGGCCCACTGACCAGCTTGTGGCCCAAAACCATGGCCGCTGTCTGACCTTGCTGTTTGTAGCAGAGGCCGACCTTGTGGCGTTCATCATCATTCATCAGCGGCAAGTTGATCGCTCCGGGGAAGTGGCCCCTGTCGAACTCGATTGGGGCCCGCACATCAATCAAACGCAATTCAGTGAAACGCTCGACCAATTGATCCGGGCTGAGGCGTTCCAGGGGGCTATCGGTGTTCATTGGTCATTGCTCAGTTGAACCGGGAGTTGGTCGGGCTCTCTGGATTGAAACCGACCGATGATCCTGGCTTCGGGGTGAGCCTCGAACAAGGCTTCGGCCTCGGTTGGAGTTAGAGCAACCAGCAAACCGCCGGAGGTTTGCGGGTCGAGCAACAGGCCCTGTTGTGCGGCACTGAGCGGCTGTTCTGAATGGCATTGCAGCAGATAAGGCTCCAGTTGAGGCACCAGGCTTGACTGCCAGCCTTCCGTCCAGAGCACCCCGGCACCCGTTAGAGTCGGGACTTTGCCCAACGTCAGTTCGGCAACAAGGGCAGTGTCGGTGAGCATTTCCAGCAGATGCCCCAACAGACCAAAACCCGTTACATCGGTGACGGCGTGCGGGTTGAGCGAATGGAGCGTCTGGGCAACGTCACGGTTTGACTTCAGCATGGATTGCCAGGCTGCCTGCATTGCCTCGGATGGAGCCTGGGCGGCTGCATCGGCAGCGAGAATAACGCCCGTTCCCAGGGCTTTGGTCAGCACCAGGACATCGCCTGACTGGGCGCCATTCTTGCGCCACAGCCGGTTTGCTTCAGCATCACCATTGACGGTCAGTGCCAGGTGGGTTTCCTCGCCTTCGGTGCTGTGGCCACCGGCCAGGGTGACGGACTGAGTGGCAAGCGCAGCGGCAATGCCCTGCATTAAACGCTTGAAATCACGCTGTTGCAGCCGAGGGTGAGCGAAGGCCAGGTTGACCCAGACCTGGGCCATAATCGGCTCAGCGCCCATGGCGTAGAGGTCACTCAATGCATGATGAACACTAACCTGCCCGAGCCGATAAAGATCGTCCGAGAAGGCGCGAAATCCGTCGATACTCTGCACTTGAACTCGATTCGGCCGGGCCTGCCAAAGGCTGGCGTCTTCCGCCTGGCTGAGAGCTGGCGTCACCTCAGGTCTGTAGTGGAGAGGCAACTCGGCCAATGCATCGCGCAGTACCTCAGGCCCCAGCTTGCTGCCGCAACCGGCGCAGTGCATGGCCTCGGCTTGTGGCGTCTTCATGCTCATCCTGGGCGGCCCGAGATCTTGCAGTTTGGCCATAAAGGCGCGATCGATACGGTCTTTCCAGCGCCAGACCCAATCGCCCTGAAAGGCGAGAGCACCACGGTGGCCAGCAGCGGTTTTGCCGCCCAGCGACAAGAGTGACAGGAAACGACGTTGCAGACGCATGGGCCGCAAGGCTTTGCCGGCAAAGGCACTGCTCAAATTGTCGTAAAGCCAGGGCGCCTGTCGCACTGCATAGACCCCGGCCTTGGGGCGGGGGTCAGAAACCATCTCGGCGACATCGCCAGCGGCAAAGATATTGGGATGTGAAGTGCTTTGCAGCGCGGCATTGACAGCGATAAAACCGCCATTGGCGGTTTCGATGCCCGCTCTTTCAGGCCAATCTGGCGCTGCAGCCGAGGTGCACAAAACGCTCTGATCGAGTGCCAGGGCCTCGCCATTGGTCGCGGTCAGTCCAATCTCTGTCACGGCGCTGACCTTGAACTGAGGGTGGCAAATTACCCCATACCGGGCCAATGCCTCCTCTGCAGCCTTGATCACTCGGCTCGGATAGCCGTTAAGCACCGACTCCCCCGCATAAACCAGATGCAATCGCGTTGGGCTGTTATCCCCAAGTCGGTGCGCCATGGCCAGTACCAGCTCTATTCCGCCGGCACCGGCACCAACGACACCCCAGTGGCGTTCTTCGTTGGTATCAGCACTGGCCAGTAGTCGCTGCCACTTGGCATAAAATGCACTGACCGGTTTTACGCCCACGGCAAAACGGCGCGCGCCCGGCAAACTGAGGTTGGGTGTAGAACCGGTGTCGAAGCTGACTTTGTCGTAGTGCAATTCCGGCTGGCCGTCGATGTGCAGGCACTGAGCATCAGGGTCGAGCCCAATCAGACGGCCCTGAATAAAGCGCACTCCGGCCCAGCAGCACAGCTGATTAAGATCGATGTGAACCTCTTCAGGCTGGTAATGGCCTGCCACCAGGCCAGGCAACATGCCTGAGTAAGGCGTCAGCAGGCCTTCCGATACCAGAGTCACACGCACACCAGGCAATGGACTCATGGCCAGACGGCGAATCAAAAGTGCATGGGTATGGCCGCCACCGACCAGGATCAGGTCGCGTTCAGTCATCGTTGGGAGAGGAGCAACTAGGCATGGATTGATTATGAGCCCTGGGCCTGGCAACGGCAACCATCGGCACCCAACTTTAGTGTCTGCAGCCTTTTCATTCCAAATCAAGGGTTTAGGTGACAGAAATGGCCTTGAAATGGGCGCCGCTTTGGCTAATGATGCGCGCTCGTGTTTCGTCGGTATCAGGTCATTTGCATGAACAAGATTGAACAACGCATCGCTCAGGAGCTGCAGGTCCGTGACATTCAGGTCAAGGCGGCCGTCGCCCTGCTCGACGAAGGCGCTACGGTGCCCTTTATCAGCCGCTATCGTAAGGAGGTCACCGGCGGCCTGGACGACAGCCAACTGCGAACTCTGGAAGACCGATTGCGTTACCTGCGTGAGCTCGAAGACCGCCGCACCAGCATACTTGCCAGCATTGAAGAGCAGGGCAAACTGACCGATAGCCTGGCCAATGCCATTGCCGGCGCCGATACCAAGACCGAGTTGGAAGACCTCTACCTGCCCTATAAGCAAAAGCGCCGTACCAAGGGGCAGATTGCCATTGAAGCAGGCATCGAGCCGCTGGCTGAAGCTTTGTTGGCCGACCCGACACTGACCCCACAAAGCGAAGCCGAAGCCTACCTGAACCCGGATCAGGGCTTTGCCGATACCAAGGCCGTGCTTGACGGTGCCCGCGCCATTCTGATGGAACGTTTTGCCGAAGACGCAGGGCTGGTTGGACGAGTGCGTGAGTACCTCTGGCAGCACGGCGAAATGCAGGCCCGATTGATTGATGGTAAAGCTCAGGAAGGCACCAAGTTTCAGGATTACTTCGAACACAACGAAGCCATCCGCAAGGTGCCCAGCCACCGCGCTTTGGCGATGTTCCGGGGTCGTAATGAAGGGGTATTGCAGTTGTCGCTGGTGCTGCCAGGCGAAGAGCCACGCGGTGCCAGCCAGGGTGAAGTATTGATCGCCGAGCACTTCAACCTGCGCGACCAGGGCCGCGCTGCCGACGCCTGGCTGGCCGAAGTGGTGCGCTGGACCTGGCGCGTCAAACTGCTGACCCATATTGAAACCGACCTGTTCAACCGGGTGCGCGAAAGTGCTGAGCAGTCTGCGATCGACGTCTTTGCGACCAACCTGAAAGACTTGCTGCTGGCAGCACCAGCGGGCCCCAAGGCCACCATTGGTCTTGATCCGGGTTTGCGCACCGGGGTCAAGGTGGCGGTGGTCGATGCCACTGGCAAGGTGGTTGACCACGGCGCCATCTTCCCGACGCCACCGCAGAACAAGATCAAGGAAGCTGAGCAGGTGCTACTCGGCCTGTGCAAAAAACACAACGTCGAACTGATTGCCATCGGCAACGGCACCGCCAGCCGTGAAACCGAGCGCTTTGTGAAAGCTGTATTGAAGGCGCACCCGGAAATCAAAGCCCAGGCACTGCTGGTTAATGAATCTGGCGCCTCGGTCTATTCTGCATCCGAATTTGCATCCAAAGAGTTCCCGGATCTGGATGTGACCATCCGTGGCGCCATCTCCATTGCCCGTCGCTTGCAGGATCCACTGGCCGAACTGGTCAAGATCGATCCCAAATCCATCGGCGTCGGTCAGTACCAGCACGATGTCTCTCAGATCGCACTGGCACGCCAGCTCGATGCCGTCGTCGAAGACTGTGTAAACGGCGTCGGTGTGGATTTGAACACCGCGTCGATACCCTTGCTGGCCCGTGTGTCAGGCCTAAACCAGACCATTGCCAGCAACATTGTCGCCTTCCGTGATGCCCAGGGGGCTTTCAAGGAGCGCAAGCAATTGAAAGAGGTCGCTCGCCTTGGCCCCAAGGCCTTTGAGCAGGCAGCAGGCTTCCTCAAGGTGATGAACGGCACCAACCCACTCGATGCCTCCGCCGTGCACCCGGAGAGTTACCAGGTGGTAAAACGCATTGTTGAAACCAGCGGCAAGGCAGTGAATGACCTGATTGGCGACAGCCGTTTTTTGCGCACGTTGAAGCCGGAAGACTATACCGATGAGACCTTTGGTGTGCCCACTGTCACCGACATTCTCAGCGAGCTGGAAAAGCCTGGCCGTGATCCACGCCCGGAATTCAAGACAGCCGAGTTCCAGGATGGCGTTGAAACAATGAAGGATCTGCGCCTGAACATGATTCTCGAAGGGGTCGTCACCAACGTTACCCACTTCGGTGCCTTCGTCGACGTCGGCGTGCATCAGGATGGTCTGGTACACATCTCTGCCATGAGTCACCAGTTCATTGAAGACCCATCGAAGGTGGTCAAGGCCGGCGACATCGTCAAGGTCAAGATCATGGAAGTCGATATTGTTCGCAAGCGCATTGCCATGTCCATGCGCCTGGACGACGATGCCAACGCCAAAGCGGATGAAAAATCTGGCGAGCAGCGCCCCAGTGGTGGCCAGCGTCAGGGGCGCCAGCGCAACACGCAACGCAGCGATCAGAGCGCGGAGCAGCCCACAGCCATGGCTGCGCTGCTGAAGCAGGCGATGCAGAAAAAAGGCGGTCGCTTGTAGCTTGTGGTGATTAACCACTCTCGTTAAGGTAGGCAGCAATCGCTTGAAGCGGACACTTTTGTCCCCATTGAGCCAAGCAACAGTATCGAGGAAGACAGAGTGCCAACGCTGAACCGCTTGAACCAACTGGCTCAAATCAACCTTAACCCTTTGGCGTTTGGCCGTGGCATCGAACGAGAAACCTTGCGAGTCGATCGCCAGGGTCGAATCGCCAGAACCGGTCACCCTGAAGCCCTCGGTTCAGCGTTGACGCACCCATCCATAACCACTGATTACTCCGAAGCCCTGCTGGAGTTCATCACTGGTGTGCACAGCACCCCGAAAGGCGCACTGGAGGAGCTCGGTCTGCTACACCGCTTCACGGCCGCCAGGCTGGGCGATGAACAACTCTGGCCAGCCAGCATGCCGGCCATTCTTCCGGGTGAGGCCGAGATTCCCATCGCCCAATACGGCAGCAGCCACATTGGTCGTTTGAAAACGGTGTACCGCAATGGTCTCTGGCATCGCTACGGCCGCACCATGCAGACCATCGCCGGTGTGCATTACAACTGGTCCATTCCTGAGCATTTCTGGCAAGCCTGGGTCGAGCAATGCGGCTGGCAAGGCAGCCTGCAGAGTTTCATCAATGAGGAGTATTTCGGTCTGATTCGCGGCTTCCGTCGGCATTCCTGGCTGCTGCTGTACCTCTTTGGTGCATCCCCAGCCGTGGACAAAAGCTTCGCACAGGGCGGCCGTACAGATCATCTTGAAACTCTCGACGAACACACCCTGTATCTGCCTTACGCCACCACCCTGCGCATGAGCAAAATGGGCTACTCCAACGCCGCCCAGGACAGCCTCTACGTCTGCTTCAACAGCCTGCAAACCTACACCGAAACCCTGGCCGAAGCCATTCACACCAGTTACGAGCCCTATGAGTCACTTGGCATTAAGGTGGGTGATGACTACCGCCAGATCAACGCCAATGTGCTGCAAATTGAAAACGAGTATTACAGCGACCTGAGGCCCAAGCGAGTCACACGCAGTGGCGAAAAACCCCTGCGCGCGCTGAACGACAGAGGCGTCGAATACATCGAAGTACGCTGCCTTGATGTTGATCCCTACGCGCCCTATGGGATTGACGAAACGCGCATGGATTTTGTCGACCTCTTCCTGTTCTGGTGCCTGGTGCAGGACAACGAAATCGTGCAACGGGAGGAGTGCTTTACTCTGCGCGACAACAACCAGAAAGTCGCCGCATACGGCCGAGACCCGTCCCTGACTCTCACGATTAAAGGCGAAAGCGTCCCCTTGCGCGACCAGGGCCTGAGAATTCTGGATTCCATCGCGTCCATCGTGCAACAAACCGAACTCTTGCCAGCCAGCAGGGCACACTACCTGGCGCTGCTCGATACTCAAAGACAAAGCTTGCTGAACCCCGAATTGACGCCCTCAGCGCGGCTTCTGGCCGATATCAAGGAAGCAGGGTCGTTCAGCGCTGCTGCCCTGCAGCAAGCACAACGCCATGGCCCCGAACTTCAGGAAAGAGCAGACGACAAGGCCAAAACCGAAGCGCTGGAGCGCATTGCACTGCGCAGTCTGGAAGAACAAAGGGAGATTGAGCGACAGAGTACCGGCGAGTTTGACGAATTTCTGGCGAGCTACCAAAGTCAGTAATTTGGCGCATCAAAAATGATCTAAACAAACTGTAACAAAAGTCGATCCAGGGAGTGACAGGCTTCACATATTTGGATAAGGTTGACCGAAATGTGAACAAATCCGCTGTCATGGTATTTAATCCGGGTATCATTGAGCCAGCCTGAGAATGGAGCGAGACCCAGGATGGAAAGCACAGAATGGACATTGGAAACACTGAACAAGGCCTACCAGCAAGGTTATATGGTTGGCTTGTCTGGCCGCAGTAACGACGATTGCCAGTATCAGAACGACGTATTGGTTGCCGCCTGGGAGGCAGGCTGGGACGACGGCTTCCAACAGCATCAACTGGCGCAACGCAAGCAACTCAGCCACCGCCAGAAAGCCTAGGCAGCGCCGTAAGGCCTGTGCCGCATCCAGAATGACAGTGACCAGGCCTACCCCAACCCCCGAATTCCTTAATAACGAATCACGACAGCACGGTTACCCCTGAATTACAAAGAAGGTAAACAACACCCGCTCGATCTTCGGCTCCCCTGTCTCCTGCTCCATGATGCGCCGTAATTCAAACAACAACTCCTCCTGAATCGTCTCGCGCCCCTGATTCGTGCGCACGGTCTCGTGGTCTTGAGCTGTCATATGCATGATGATGGCATGACGCAGTGCATCCGCATGCGCATTCACCTCCAGAGCCGCCGCATTATCGGCTACCTGAAGCGTGATTGCCGTCTGCAAATAGCGCAAACGCCCACCCACCATATCGCCATAATTCAGGGTGAAATTGGGCTCCAGCTCAACATAACGCGGGCCCTGAACCTGAGCCGCCACCGCCGTTGCAAGGAGGAGGAACACCAGGGTAATGCTGACCCATTTGGCTTTCATTGCAGACATCATCCAATTCTCTTTGAATTCTGAAGTATAACGACTGGAGTTAAAATTACCGCGATTGACTAGCGATGGAGGCACCTGTGGTAGTCAGGGCGGACCACAGGTACGCGGAAAACTGTACCGTTACGTCTTGTGTTTATATCGGCCAAAGGCACGGAAGTTTGAATCGTACTTCTATACTAAGGCACTGGTCATTGTAGCCACAAACCCCTCCTGCTGCGCAGCTTGATAGTAAACCTGACGGTCAACGGTTGTTCGGCCCGAAGCGCTGGCCTATAGTGTGAGTCTGACTTATCGGCTTATCAATTCTACGAGGCAGCCCATGCTGGAAAACTGCAAAACCGCCCAGGAACGCTGGGGTGGCACACACCAAATGATTGACCGTTGGCTGGAAGAACGCAAATCGGTCCTGGTGCACTATTTTGACATCAGTGTCGAGAAAGCCATAGAGCCTGACAACCAGACACTGCAGTTATTCTGTGAAGTACTTATGGATTACGTATCAGCTGGCCACTTTGAGATCTACGAACAACTCGTACGAGAAGCGAAAGAATTCAATGATGGCGGCATCGAATTGGCCAAAAAGCTTTACCCCAGGCTTGAAGCCACCACCGCTCGAATACTCGACTTCAACGATAAATACGATACCGCCGAGCACTCCCTTGCTCACCAGGAAAGTATGGCAGCCGATTTGTCCAGCCTTGGCGAGACCATGACTGAGCGCTTTGAACTCGAAGATCAACTGATCGAACGCCTGCACAACATCCATCGCGAACAGATCGCCTGATTGGAGTTAGCCGGTTTGCTTACTGGCTGGACAAAGCGAGAGCCGGATCAGAAACCGATCCGGTACTGTCTGTCCCTTTGCTGGCATCGCCTTCGCAACTTGACGGCGCTGTTCGTCCTGGTCACCAGCCTCGCCGCCTGTGGCATCTCAACCCCTAGTGAACGAATCGAAGTCGGTTTTCGCGGGCTCTACAGTGGTAGCTTCGACCAAGCTACCGGTCAGATGGTCCTTGGCTCTATCCACCATGGTGGCAGCTTATGGACCTTGCATCCGGCCGCGCGCCAGTTCGACTGGAATCACCGGGCCAACCAATACAGTGAGATACTCTACTCGGCCTTATCCGGGGATGGCCTTATCGCCATCACGGCCGACTATCACAACCTGGCAGTATGGCGCACCGACACCGGAGAGGCCTTATGGTTCTGGTCGGCCCCTGCACGCATCCGCGATATCGACCTGTCCGATGATGGGCAAACCGTTATGCTTGGGCTGGCCAACGGCACGGCCGTGCTCTTCGATGCCATCGAAGGTGGCGTACTGCGAGAGTTGTATCACGATGCGCCTGTTCTCAGTGTTTCGATGTCTGGAGACGCCCGAATGGCCATTACCGGGACAGAAGGCCTGAGTGCGCATCTCTGGGACTTGACGACTCTTGAACGAGTCAGAGCCTTCCTGCTGCCAAATCAGGTTCCTCTGGTCAAAATGAGCCCGGACGGTCGTCTTGCATTAATTGCACCAGCACGCGAAACCGCTGTTGTCTGGGACATCGAAGCAGACCAGCTTGCGTTTGAGCTAAATACCTCCAGCTATCGGCTATACAGTGCTCGTTTTGATCAACAACAGCGGTTACTTTTGGGGACAACACACCGACGCATCATGGCCTTCGATCTCCAAACGGGTGAACGTCAGCAACAATGGCAAGTTGGCCGTTTCTTGCAAAATGCCTTTCAAAGCACGACAGTACTTGATATGAACTGGCACAATGACCGATTATGGGTGCTGGGATCAGATGGATTCTTGTACGGTTTTTGAGAGGTAGTGGCCATGACGACGCCAAAGTCGCCTGTACAATCAACACGAACAAGAGACAATTCTTGTGAGCCTGAGGATAAGCTGACATCCATCTGCCCTTTCTCTTTGCCTGCTGGCCCTTCGTCAGAAACCAACTACGCTGTACGGATAGACAATACGCTCTGCAAGGATACTGAACCAGAATCGAGCACGGAAGCGCAGGATTTTGCGAGCCCTGAAAAACCACCTTTTTTGCTGAGCGATTCCGCGAAGTGGCAACCTGGCATTTGCGGATGCTGACCTGTTTGAGTCTGCTGATCGGATGACTGCGATGATCCCCGAAGACAACCATAACAGAGCACGGGTTATTACGGCGGCTCAACCCCTGCGAATCCTGATTGCCAATGCCAAAGGTGGCAGCGGCAAGACGACGGTAGCGACCAATCTCTCCAGCTATTTCGCCAATCGAAACGAAACTGCCGTGCTGATCGACTACGACCCTCAGGGTTCATCGACACAGTGGCTGCAATCGCGGCAGGCTGACCGAGTCACCATTCATGGCGTTGCCGCTTATCGAAAGGCTACCACTCAATTCACCCGTTCCTGGTATTTACGCAATATTCCGGCCGATACGCGCAAGGTCATTATTGATACGCCGTCAGGCCTTTCGGGAAACCTGCTCAACGAATTGGTACGCGAGTCGGACGTTATTATCATCCCGGTAACTCCCTCACCCATCGATATTCGTGCCACAACCGTTTTCATCAAGGATTTGTTGCTTTCTCCCGCGCATCGAGCTTCACCCAAGCGGGTTGCTGTGATTGCCAACCGGGTACGAAAGAACACCCTGGTGTACGCCAAACTTGAACTATTTTTGCGTAGCCTGAAGATCCCCTTTATTGCCACACTGCGAGACACTCAGTTCTATGTTCGAGCCTCCGAATATGGGCTCGGGTTGCATGATCTGGACAACGCACAGAATAACGATTTATCGGATTGGCGCAGGCTGATTGAGTGGATTGACCAGGATTGAACTTCAAAGCGACAAAGTATTTGCTTTTTTAGCGATCTTTTTGAAGACAGTGCTTGAATTTTAAAGACACACTACCGATAGTACGTCTCACTGGGAACGTTACCGAGAGGAATCACTGATGGCCGCTGCCAAGAAGAAAGCAACTCGCAAAACTACAGCCAAGAAAGCCACTTCCACCAAAGCGACTGCCAAGCGCAAACCGGCTGCGAAAACAGCCGCTGCGATCAAGCAGGATGCTTCACCTGTTGAGCTGCTGAAAACCGAGATTGCCAAGCTCGAAGAGCAACTGGACAAGGTTCGTGAGAAAGCGCTGAGTGACACAGAAAAACTGCGCGATCAGCTTAAAAAGAAACTGGATGCAGCCCGGAAAAAAGCAGCGGCGGCTCAAGCCAAAAAGCAAGCGGCTGTAGCCCGTGCCAAAACCGGCAAATCCAGGACCGCGCAAGTACAGAAAGAAAAGGCAGAGGAGGCTCTCGCCGCTGCCAAGGCAACAGTCGATGAGCTGAAAACCGAATACGATGCTGCGCAACAAGCCCTGTTGCAAGCCAAGGAAGAAAAGAAAGCGGCCGACGTCCTGAATAAAGCGGTAGCCAAAGTGCGCCACGTGGAAAACACCAAAGCCGCCGCCGCGGCCAGGAAGGCTCAGGCCAAAGCCAAAAAAGCAGCGAAAGCGCAAGCGAAGAAAGCCGCCATCAAAGCCAAAGCTGCCAAAGCTAAAGCCAAAGTCAAAGCGAAAGCCACTGCCAAAAAAGCCGCCAGCAAGGCCAAAGCGGCGGCCAGCAAGGCTGCAGCAAAAGCCAAAACGACGGCTAAAAAGGCCAAAGCAACGGCCGGTAAGGCGGCCACTGCGAAAAAGACTGTCGCCAGCAAGAAGACGACCGCCACGAAAGCGAAGGCCACAAGCGCCAGGAAAACCGTTGCTAAAAAAGCGACGGCCGCCAAGAAGACTGTAGCCAGGAAAACCACGACAGCCAAGAAAGCCGCAGCCGAGAAAACCACTACGGCCAAAAAAGCTGCAGCAAAGAAAACAGCACCAGCTAAAAAGGCTGCAGCAAAGGCCAGGAAAGCGCCCTCCAAAAAAGCGGCCGCTCCCAAGTCCAGCTCGGATAGCGCGACAACCGCCAGCAAGAAGGCCGTGAGAAAACCGGCGGCGAAGAAAACCGCCAGCAAGAACGTTGCCACGGAAAAGACTACTGTCGCCAAACCCAGCAGCCCGGCGCCAGCCGCACCAGCCCCAGCGGTGAGCACGCCGAAGGCACCGAGTGAAGCGACGCCGCAGGGTAACAGTGTTACGCCAGCGCCATCCGCAGACACCAGCCCACTGGTCAACACTGTACCCAGTGATGAAGGGCGCAGCCTGTTCGACCCTAAAAAAGACGCCTGAGTCCTTTTTAACAGGGTAATGGCCAACCCACTCGACGACCCCTCAGGGAGTCGAGTGGGAATTGTGTTCAGGTCGACAGGTCGCGCACCAATGCTTCCATCTGGAGCCGTTCTTCGCTGGTCAGTCGTTCAGAGTGTGGCGGCCACTGGTGCTGCCATTTATCGGTAGGGTGAAGGCATTGCTCCAGCAGGTGCAGGTCCCAGCGCTCTAACGTCAATTCCCATCCCAGTGCTGCTTCTCGAAGAGGCGATGTTTTCGACAACCCCAGTCGAATGCATCGCACTCGTTCAAGTAATTTCCTGGTTCGTCCGCAGGCCAATGCTTCCCACTGTGTTTTATCCATGCTTAGCGAATAACGACAGGCGTAACTGAGCGTCAGTAAATCATTGACCGAAAGGCCCTTATCCTGAAAGGCGAGCAGTTCAGTTTTGTAGCCCGGATACTTTTGGCAGGCGTATGTCCACAGATCCGGTTTTTGAGTGTTGGAAAGTGACGGTGACATCCTGCCTCTGGAGCATCAGTATTGATCCTCTCTCATCTTAACCGGTTTTCGGTGTCAGTCGATAACCTTCGTCTGTTGATGCAGCATACGGTTTCACAAGACACTGACTACGCCCATTGGTAAACTGCGCGCCATGATTAAATTGACCAATGTCAGCCTGCAGCGAGGTGGCAAGCCGCTGCTTAATGAGGCATCAGCTACTCTTTATACCGGTGAAAAGGTTGCGGTTATCGGTGCCAATGGCAGCGGCAAGTCGACCCTGTTTCAGGTGTTACAAAGTGAAATGACCGTGGATGCGGGTTCAGTTTCCCTTCCGAGCCAATGGCGTATTGCCCACATGGCCCAGGAAATAGATGCGGTTGACCGGACCGCACTGGATTTTGTCCTCGATGGTGATACCGATCTGCGCCAAATGGAACGAGAACTCGCTGAAGCCAGATCGGCCGGAGACGACCATCGGATGGCGGATGCTCTCGGCGCACTGGATAGCCACAAGGCGTTTCAGAAAACCAGTGAAGCCGAACAACTGTTGATGGGGCTGGGTTTCGCTGTCACCGATTTTCAACGCCCTGTGTCGGCGTTTTCTGGCGGCTGGCGCGTTCGCTTGAACCTGGCGCGGGCGCTGATGTCACCGGCCGATCTGTTGTTGCTCGATGAGCCCACCAACCACCTTGACCTGCATACCTGCTATTGGTTGGAAGGCTGGCTCAGACGCTACCCTGGTACCTTGCTGTTTATCTCTCACGACCGCGATTTTATGGACGGCGTCGCCACTCAGGTACTGAGTCTGGAGCGTTGCGAACTGACTGTCTACAGAGGTAACTACAGCCAGTTTGAACGCCAACGCAGCGAGCGTATGCGTCAACAGCAGATCGATTACGAAAAGCAGCAGGAGAAGATCGCCCACATCCAATCCTTTGTCGACCGTTTCAAGGCTCAAGCCACGAAAGCCAAACAGGCGCAAAGCCGCATCAAGATGCTGGAAAAAATGACGCTGACCGCCCCAGCGCACATCGATAATGGCTATGATTTGCGAATCCCTTGTCATGACAAGGTATCCGACCCCTTGATCAGTCTCAGTGAGGTGCGCCTCGGCTACGGTGACACTACCATTATCAACAAGGTTAAACTCTCCCTGCATCCGGGCATGCGCGTTGGCTTGTTAGGGGTCAATGGTGCGGGCAAGTCGACTCTGGTCAAGGCATTGGCCGGTACGTTGCAGCCGCTGAGCGGTGAGATTCAGCAGGGGCAGCATTTACGCATTGGCTATTTCGCACAGCACCAACTCGAATCACTGGATCTCAATGCCAGCCCGATGGAGCACCTGAGACGCCTCGCTCCTGGCGAACGCGAGCAGACTCACCGTAACTTTATTGGTCGCTTCGGGTTTAACGGTGATCGTGCCGAAGAAGCCGTCCGCCAGTTCTCTGGAGGAGAAAAGGCACGCGTCGCTCTGGCATTGATCGCCTGGCTCAAACCCAACGTACTGTTGCTCGATGAGCCAACCAACCATCTCGACCTGGAAGTGCGAGACTCGCTCAACTACGCCCTCCAGGATTACCAGGGTGCCGTGGTGCTGGTATCGCACGACCGTTATCTGTTGAACAACACAGCCGACACCTTCTGGTGGGTCAACCAGGGTCGAGTCGACGAATTCGAAGGCGACCTGGATGATTACTTTCAGACATTGTTGAAACAACCCGCCAAGGTCAACGCGACAGACAGGGCAACAGAGGCCCCAACGGTGGACAAGAAAGCCCTGCGCCAGCAGAAAGCTGCTGATCGAGAGCGTCTGAAGCCGCTGTTGAAGCAGCTTAAGCATATCGAAAAGCAGATGGAAACGGCGCAGCAAGCATTGGCCAAGGTTGAAAACCAGTTGGCGGATACCGATCTATATCAGGAGTCACGCAAAGACGCGTTGCAAGCCGCTCTGGTTGAGCAGGGCCGATTGCGTGAATTGGTCGACGAACTGGAGCTGGAATGGCTATCCTTGTCGGAGCAACTGGAGCAAGCAGACATACCCACATAATCTGTGGATAAGTTGTTGGATAAGCTCTGTGTACATCTCGCGAGACGGCATCACTAACGCCAGACCGAATGTTGCTGTATTTTCACTCTCTTGCCTAAAACCCTTATATAACAATGGCTTGATGATTTTATTTGAAGTTTAAAGAGAACTTGGACGGCTAAACTGCAGTTCAGCCTCAATTGTGAATAATGCGAGTTGTCAAGTCGCATCTACCCGGTCAAGCGGCCGCTTGCCGACTGTCTTGAAGGAGACCATGATGAAAGACGAACAAAATTTTGATCCGATCGGCGAACGCCTGATCAAAGGGCGCAAGGTACTGATTTGCGAAGAGATCAACCAGGCCATGGCCAAGAAGGTCATCGGGCAGTTGTTGGCCCTCGCAGAAGAGTCCAGTGAGGACATCCACCTCTTCCTGAACAGTCAGGGTGGGCATGTCGAAGCCGGTGACACCATCCACGACATGATTCAGTTTATCGAACCTCGGGTAAAGGTCATCGGTACCGGTTACGTTGCCAGTGCCGGCACGCACATCTTCCTGTCCGTCGACAAGGAGGATCGTTTTTGCCTGCCCAATACCCGTTTTCTGATTCACCAGCCTTCAGGCGGTGTCGGCGGCCAGGCCAGTGACATTGCCATTCAGGCTGAACAGATCATTCGCATGCGTGAACGCCTGGCGCGAATCATCGCCGAGGCGACTGGCCAGGACATCGAACGAGTGCGCAAGGATATTGAGCGGGATCGCTGGATGACCACTGACGAAGCCATAGAGTACGGCATCGTCAGCAAGGTAATTCGCACTTCCAAAGAACTCGAAAACTGAGTCTGTCGTTCTGCCGAGTCGCTTATTGCCGTTGCAGAAAAACCGCATCGGCAATAATGCGCCATTGCTGCGCCCAATCGTCGGTGGGTTTGCGTTTGAACTCGCTGCGCACGAACTGATTGATACGCCCTTCGGCCACGCTAAGCAACAGGTTGGCCGCTTGAGTCGTCGACACCGTGGGGCGCAGCCCTTCCTTGAGCTCTGCTTCACGCATGATTTGTTTGAGTTGCGTCTCCAGCCGGTCGAACACCTGAGCCACACGCGAGCGCAGCCGCTCCACTTCTCCGGCCAGCGCATCGCCAATCAGAATACGGCACATGCCAGGATTACGCTCAGCAAAGGCCAACAGCAGTGTTAAAACGGATTCGCAGCGAGGGATGGCATTCTCTTCTTCCTGAAGTATACGATGAACGCGTGAGAACAGCGTATCTTCAATGAATTCAATCAGACCTTCGAACATCTTCGCCTTGCTCGGAAAATGGCGGTAGAGCGCGGCTTCCGAGACACCGACCTCCTTTGCCAGCCGTGCTGTAGTGATGGTCTTTCCCGGACTGTGCTCGAGCATGCGGGCCAGGGCCTGGAGAATTTGATCGCGTCGCGACAGGGTATCGATTGCGCTGACCTCACTCATGACTGGCCTGACTGGTTGCTGATCAGAGTACCCACCCCTTCGTGTGAGAAAATTTCCAACAAGGTCGCGTGGGCAACGCGTCCATCGATGATGTGGGCGCTGGTCACGCCATTGTGAATGGCCTCCAGTGCGCAGCGTATTTTTGGCAGCATGCCACCATAGATGGTGCCATCTTCAATCAGCGCGTCGACCTCGGCGGTAGTCAAACCTGTCAGCACCTGGCCATCCTTGTCCTGTAGGCCGCTGATGTTGGTCAGCAGAACCAGTTTCTCTGCCCCCAGAACTTCGGCCAGTTTACCGGCAACCAGATCGGCGTTGATGTTGTAGGACGCGCCATCGGACCCTACACCGATAGGGGCTACCACGGGTATGTAGCCACCCCTGGTCATCAGTTCGATCAGGCGGGTGTCGATCTTCTCGACTTCACCCACATGGCCAATATCGATGATTTCGGATTTCTCCAGATCAGGGGTTTTCTGGGTCACTTTCAACTGACGTGCCTGAATGCTGTGCCCATCTTTGCCGGACATGCCAAAGGCTTTGCCACCGGCCTGGTTGATCAGGTTGACGATGTCCTTGTTGACCAGGCCACCGAGTACCATTTCGACGACATCCATGGTCTCGCTGGTGGTAACACGCATGCCGTTAACAAAGCGGCTCTCGATGTTGAGTTTTTTCAACAGGTCGCCAATTTGTGGGCCGCCACCGTGCACTACCACCGGGTTGATGCCGACGGTCTTGAGCAGGACAATGTCTCGGGCAAAACTGGCTTTCAGTTTTTCATCGATCATGGCGTTGCCACCGTACTTGATGACCACAGTGCTGCCCTGAAAACGTTGCAAGTAAGGCAAGGCTTCATGCAGGACACTGACAAAGTTCATCGCGGTGTTTCGATCTAATGGCATCTCGGTTTCCATCGTTACAACTTGGGTGGCCAAGCCGGTATAAGGCCACTGAGCTATGCCTGCCTGTGCAGGCACAGCGGGGCGGGATTAAAAAGGAATCTGCAGCTGGCTGTCAACGGCCTGTAACTGACTGCGGAATGCCTCCTGAATGCGCTTCAGGGCAAGGTCTGTATCGGCTTCAAAGCGGCACACAAGTCTCGGTGACGTGTTTGATGCGCGTACCAAACCCCAGCCGTCCGGGTAGTCGACACGCAAGCCATCGATGTCGGTTATTCGACCACCATCAAAGGCTGCATTGCGCTGCAACTGCTCGATGATGCGGAACTTGCGATCGTCTGGCGCTGCGATGGCCAGTTCACTGGTGTTGACGTCTTCCGGAAAGGCGCTGAACAGGGTGTCCAGGCTATCGCTCTTGGTCGACAGTATCTCCAACAGGCGTGCCATGGTGTAGAGGGCGTCATCAAAGCCGTACCAGCGCTCCTTGTAATAGATGTGTCCACTCATTTCGCCGGCCAGCAAGGCACCAGACTCACGCATCTTGCGCTTGATGTAAGGGTGCCCTGTTTTCCACATTAAGGGTTTGCCGCCGTAACCGACGATCAGACCGTGCAGGCGTCGACTGCATTTGACGTCGTAGAGCACGGTGGCACCAGGGTTGCGAGTGATCATGTCCTTGGCGAGCAGCATCAACAGACGGTCCGCATGGATAACCTTACCACTGTTGCTGACTACGCCAATGCGATCACCGTCGCCATCGAAAGCGATGCCGATATCGGCTCGGGTTTCAACCACGGTGCGTGCCAGATCCTGGAGGTTTTTGCTGTCCGTCGGGTCGGGGTGGTGATTGGGGAAGTTGCCATCCACATCGCAATACAATGGCAGTACATGACAACCGAGAGACTTGACCAGCTTGGGTGCCAGGTTACCCGCGACGCCATTGCCGCAATCGATTACCACCTTCATGGGGCGAGAGACACGGACGTCTTCCACGATGCGGTTAATGTAGTTGGCAGAAATGTCGTTGGTGCTCAGGCTGCCACTGCCAGTCGTGAAGTCTTCTCGCTCAATACGTTGGAAAAGTGCCTGTATTTCCGGGCCGTCCAAAGCACTGCCATCGAGCACCGTCTTGAAGCCATTGTGGTTACCGGGCAGGTGACTACCGGTGACCATGACACAGGAAGTGGCCCCGAGTGTTTGGGTGGCGTAGTAGGTCAATGGCGTCGGTACGACACCAATATCGATGACATCGCGACCGCTCTGGAGCAGGCCTGAAACCAGTGCCTTGGCCAGCTCTGGGCTGGATAGACGTGCGTCTCGCCCAACGACGATGCTTTGCTGACCACGGGCATAGGCTTCGCTGCCGATCGCCAGACCGAGTGTGCGGGCAACCCCAGAGTCCAGTGTTTCACCCATGATGCCGCGGACATCATAGGAGCGAAAAATGCTGGCATTGACCGGTGGGCTGTATTGCATGGCGGCAGGGGTTGGCTGATCCATGCCCAGGATATCGCTGTCGCTGTCTATCATGCTGACATCGAAGTCACCCACTGCTTCTTCGACCGCTTCGGCTGCGGGAGGCATGATGGATGCATCGGTAGATGTTGGCGAGACAGGGCGGCGACCACCTGGGCCTTTACCCATGCGCATCCGGTTCATACTCTTCGCCATGGTATTGAAGATGGCCAGTGAGTAACCCTGATTCTCGATGGGCTGTCCCGAGAGCAGGCGTTGCATGTGGCGGGCAAACAGGTTGCCATCGTGACGCAATACATTCTGTAAGCGGCTGACGGAGAGCATTAATGTGATCAGGGCGACTGTCAGAATCAGGCCAAAGGCGCCCCAGGTCGGCCCGGGCACAATAACGGTTGATTGCGTCAAATCATCTGAAGGTTGGTAGGTCAGCCGCCAGTTCGGATTGCTGGAACGTAACGCGATAATAGGGTTGTCGGTTCTGGCGCCATAGGATACCAGAGTTTGTTGTGGGCCATTGGTAAACTGTTGCACCACCACCACATTGCCGAGATTGGCATCGATGCCATCGAGAGATTCGCGTAAAAAGGCAATGTCCTGGCTGATGCTCATGGTGCCGATCAGTTGGCCCTCTCGGTTACGCACCGAGTTGACGCTGTGCAAATAGGGCAGCCCTTCGCTCTGATGTGCTTCAATCGGGACCGTCTGGCCTTGTTCGGTTCGCCGAATCATGTCCATTCCGGCAAAACCCAGGGGCGGGACTCTATCAGAGCGAGTCTGGGCTTCGCCCGCCTGAAATAGATGCACCGTTAGAGCATAGGGCACCTGGCTAATCAACCGCTGTTCCGCCGCCTGGAGGTCGGCCTGTTCGGCATTCTCCAGCAGGTTGATGATATCGTTACTGCGCGCCAGTTGTTCAAGCATGCGTTGATGCTGGGCCAGAACATTATTGAAGTAGGCCTCATACTGGCTGGCGATCTGGTCTACCAGAATACCTTGATGCGTTTCGTTGACCGGAGCCACTGTCTGATCAATAACCCACCAGGCGGACACACCTACGGCCAGGGTGATGGCAACCATAGGAATCCAGAGGTAAGCGAAAACGCCCCTGTTCGCTGCCTGGGCTGGAGCGGGACTGGCCGATTTTTCAGCCGGCGTCTTGTTCTTTTTTGAGCCGAGTAACGCCACGGACGTTTCCTTCCTGGTGAGTTGTATTAATAGTACCAAACCGGCTACCAATGAGGTCAGCAGGTTTATGCGGCATGTGGAACGGCCGCCGTGGCCAGTAGGCCTTCAGATAAAGAGCATCGACCTGTGTCGCCTCTACTTTAGCCGAAGCCAGGCATGGGGTTAAGACCCAACTGTAAATTACCTGACAGCGGTCGGCTAGTGCCGGCCTGTATGGCCGAAGCCACCGGCGCCACGGTCGGATTCTTCAAAGCTTTCTACCCACTCAAATCGCGCCTGGACCACCGGTACCAGTACCAGTTGGGCAATGCGCTCGCCGGGTTCAATGGTGAAGGTGCTCTGACCGCGATTCCAGCAGGAAATCATCAATTCACCCTGGTAGTCGGAGTCGATCAGCCCGACCAGGTTGCCAAGTACGATGCCGTGCTTATGGCCGAGACCGGAGCGAGGCAGAATCATGGCCGCGAGGCCAGGGTCGGCAATATGGATGGCCAGTCCTGTGCCAATAAGCTCAGTCTGACCGGGTTCCAGCACCAGGGTGTTATCGAGACAGGCGCGCAGGTCGAGGCCAGCGGAACCTTCGGTGCCGTAGGCGGGCAGCGGCAGGCTGTCACCGAGGCGAGGGTCGAGTTTCTTGATCTTCAAGGGGTGTTTTGTGGCAGTCAAGTGGCACTCCTGATGCGTTGAGGTGAGGAGAACAGGAAAAATTGGAAGAGCGAATCAGGCATGAAATGACGCACTCAACTGTTCGATCAGCCAACGCGCTACCTGATGCTTGCTGGCCGGACCAAAGGGCCGTTCGCTGTCTTTACCAACCAGTACGACTTCGTTGTGGTCCTGGCCGAAACCGATGTCCTGGCGGGAGACATCGTTGGCGACCACCCAGTCTACCGCTTTTCGGTCCAGTTTACGGCGAGCGTACTCGAGCAGGTTTTGCGTCTCGGCGGCAAAGGCGACCACAGAGGTGGGCCGTTGCTCGGCTTTGGCGACGCTGGCGATGATGTCCGGGTTCTGCACCAGCGTCAGCGTCATCCCGGACTGGCCATCCTGTTTCTTGAGCTTCTGGTCGGCCAGAGTGTCCGGTCGGAAATCCGCAACCGCTGCCGTGCCGATAAAGAGATCGACTGCGCCCAACTGAGCCATGGCTGCCTCGTGCATTTCCCTTGCGCTGACCACATCAAGGCGGTCAACCCGATCCGGTGTGGGCAGGTTTACCGGCCCGGCAATAAGAGTCACGGCTGCACCGGCCTCAGCGGCAGCGGCGGCCAGGGCAAAGCCCATCTTGCCGCTGCTGTGGTTGCTCAAGTAGCGCACCGGGTCGATGGCTTCCCGGGTGGGGCCAGCGGTGATGACCACCTTGCGTCCGGTCAGCACATTCTGTTCAAAACAACTGGCCGCCAGTTGCGCCAGCCCAACAGGTTCCAGCATACGGCCAGGGCCGACATCACCACAGGCCTGCTGACCGGCATCCGGCCCGAACCAGGCCAGATCGGGGAAGCGTTGCTGCAACTGCTGAACATTGGCCTGAGTGCTGGCGTTGAGCCACATCTTCTCGTTCATCGCAGGTGCCAACGCCAGCTTTGCCTGGGTCGCCAGGAAGAGGGTGGTCAGCAGATCATTGCCCATACCTGCCGCCAGCCGAGCGATAAAGTCCGCCGAAGCCGGAGCCACCAACAGGAGATCGGCCCAGCGCGCCAGCTCGATGTGGCCCATGCCCATCTCGGCGGCTTCGTCCAACAGGGTATGGTGTACCGGGTTGCCGCTGAGCGCCTGCAAGGTGAGTGGTGTAATGAACTCCTTTGCGGCGGGTGTCATCACTACCCGCACATCGGCACCGGCACGCACCAGCTCACGCACCAGTTCAGCGGATTTATAGGCGGCAATGCCGCCGGTGATGCCCACCAGAATGCGTTTTCGGGTCAGGGTTTGCATGCTTGAGGCTCGATGTCGGGCTGTATTGTCAAGAATACCACAAGGTGGGGTTTGAAAAACGACCCTGGGCCAACCGACCCACCATTCAAGCCAGACTGGCTTGCCGACCCCTGCTGAAGTTTGATCACTACGAGGCGTTCGATTAACGATTTGAGCTGTAGATAGGGCTTTTCAGGGCTAACATTAATCAACTGATTAAAGCCGGTAACTGGACGATGGATGACAAACGTAATGCCCTGTTGAGTGCGGCTCGTGAACTCTTCTTGAGGAATACCTACGATCATATCTCGATCCGTCACATCGCTCGACGAGCCAGGGTCAACTCAGCGCTGATTGCCTACTACTTTGGTTCCAAGAATGGCCTCTTTCGGGAGATGGTGCGCAGCTACATGCAAACCCATATCGACCGCCTGAATGCCTCCATCGACTCGGCAGAACCTCTGGCGCTGGAAGCGTTTTATCTGAACTTCTATCAGAAGATGCCGCCGGAGATGGTTCAACTGATGATCCGTACTCTATTGTTCGAGCGCAGCGAGACTCGGCAATGGTTGTTGGACGCCATGCTTCCATCGGCGTTGAAAACCTTCGATCTCTATTCCGAAGCCCTGATAACTGGCAGCGGCAGAAAGGTAAACCCTCTGGCCGTTCGTGTTTTGATTCAAAGCCTGATGCTCTGCCCGAAGTTGATGCAACCCCTGCTCGAAGAGCTGCACCCCGAAGCTGTGGATGACGCCTTTTTCACAGATCTGGCGCGCCTGAACGCCGAAGTTCTGTCGACCTATTTTGATAAGGAATCCTGACTGATGGTAGCGAACTGGAAATCCACACTGGAAGGGTGGTTTGAGCAGTGGGCCGGCCTGATGATGCTCCGGCCCTGGTGGACCCTGGCCATAGTGCTTCTGGTGCTTGTTGCCATGGGGCAGAGCCTGCGCTTTATTGCGCTGGACTCTGATCTGGAGAACTTCATCGATGAAGATACCGAAGTACGCCAGACTTACCAGGCGGTACAGGCGTTGTTCGGCCGTAATGACCTGATCATGCTGGCGGTGCAGGGCGAGGTTCTCTCCGAGGGTTTTCTGACCGACCTCAAGGCCTTGCAGCAGGATCTGGAGCAAAGCCTGCCACATCTGGAGGAATTGACCTCGCTCTGGAACGCCTCCTACCTGGAAGGCGATGACGAGGCACTGCATGTCTCGGACCTGATCGAAGCCGTACCGCAAAGCGATGCAGAATGGGCCGCCTTGAGAGAACGCCTGGAGCGCAGCATGCTGGCAAGCCAGGTGTTGCTCAGCGCCGACGGCCGCATGACGCTGCTCATTATTGAACCCCACACCTACGATTATGCCACCCCGACCGAGACGACCGATCTCTTTGATGTCGTCTTTGATAACGACGCCTTCGACTGGGGTTCCCCCGAGACTGTTGAGGCTGAAGCGCCGCTGTTAAGCCACGCACAGCGGGCGCAATTGCTGGCGCAACTGGATAAGGTGCTGGTCGACTACGCTCACCTCACACCAATGGTTGCCGGCATGCCGGCGCTGGACAGCGCCTTGCAGGAAACCATGAAAGCGGAAATGCAGACCTTCCTGAGGTGGACGGTGTTGTTGATCTTCGCCGTGCTGTTGCTTTTTTTCCGGCAGGTGCTGGCGGTAGTAGGCCCCCTGGTCACTGTGCTCAGCGCCCTGCTGTTGACCATGAGTGCTCTGGTATTGACCGGCAACAAGATCAGCATGCCGCTGATCATGCTGCCCTCCCTGCTTTTGGCCATAACCATAGGGGATTCGGTTCATCTTTTGACGCACTTCGGTTTGCAGCGTCGTCAGGGCTTGAGCGTGGTGGCGGCCATGCGCATGGCGGTGCAGCGCACCTCCATTCCGTTGTTGTTGACTTCATTGACCACGGCCGGCGGGCTGTTGTCGCTGGTTTTTGCCGACATTGTGCCCTTGCGTCACCTTGGGGTATTTTCCGCACTGGGGGTGATGCTGGCTTTTATTCTGACCATTACGGTGTTACCCGCTCTGGCGGTGATCATGCCCGGCAAGGTACCGGATGATCGGCAAAGCCACCCCTTGCTGAGCCGGTTGATGGCGCGTCTGGCGCAATTCAGTTGGCAACATGGCGGCAAGCTGGCTCTGCTCTGGTTGGTTCTGGTCGCACTGGCCTTCACTCAGATTGTGCAATTGCGCTTTTCGCACAACCCGATGAACTGGATGCCGGAAAACCTGCCGATCGTGCAGGCGACCAATCTCATTGACGAGCGGTTAAGCGGCACCATGACGCTGGATCTGGTGTTCGATACGGGCCGTGAAAACGGCGTTAAAGACCTTGCCTTTATCCAGGCACTGGCACAATGGCAGGACAGCCTGGCGCAACAGGCCGTGCGCGGTGTCGAAGTCGCTGCCAGCCAATCGATCGTCGACCTGGTGCGGGACACCCATCGAGCGCTGCAGGGTGGAACCGATGATCAGTACCGTTTGCCAGACACCCAGGCCTTTATGAATGAAGCCCTCTTCCTGTTTGAAACCAGCGCGGCTGACCAACTGTACAGCCTGGTCGATAGCAACTACCGCACCACCCGTATGACGTTGATATTACCCTGGCAGGACATCCTGCATTACCAGGGTTTTATCGAGCAACTACAGGCCGATGGCGCGAACCGTTTTGATGGCCTGGCCGAGCTGCAGGTGTCGGGGTTGATTGCGTTGCTTGCCGGCACCTTGCAGGCCGTACTCACCACCACAGCGACCAGCTACGCTTTGGCGGCCGTGGTAATCAGCTTGATGATGATCGCCCTGCTGGGCTCGGTACGCCTGGGATTGTTGGCCATGCTGCCCAACCTGGCTCCGATTCTGGTGGTCATGGGCTTGATGCAACCCTTTGGCATCGCCCTGGACATGATCACCATGCTGGTCGCCACCATCGCCATCGGCATTACCGTCGACAACACCGTTCATTTTACACATCACTTCCAGTACGGCTTGTCGCGCGGTCTGACGGTACAGGAGGCATTGGATTCTGCCTTTGCTGGTGCTGGCCAGGCCCTGTTGACGACAGCCATGGTGCTGACGGCCGGCTTCTATGTTTTTCTGTTCAGCGATGTCAGCAGCCTGTTCAACCTGGGCTTTCTGTCCGGCACCGCCTTTTTATTGGCGATGGCGTCCAACATGACGCTCACGCCCTTTCTGCTGCGCTGGTACGTGCAGCGCCTTCACCCCATCCGAACCGAGGAAGCCAACCCATGAAGCGCTCTATTGTCACTCTTGTTGCGACCGTTCTGGCACTGCCCTTGGCCTGGGGGCAGAGTGCCGATGACATCATGGCGCGAGTCGATGCCAACCCTGAACCTCAAAGCCAGCGATCGACCATGACCATGGTGCTGGTCGATCAACGTAACCAGCAACGTGTTCGCCAGATACAAAGCCAACAAATGGAGACCGAGACCGCCAATCTGTCGTTGTTGTTTTTTCTGCAACCAGCGGACGTGCGCGGTACCGGTTTTCTGATGTTCGACTACCATCAGCCCGATAGAGACACTGATCAATGGTTATGGTTGCCTTCCTTGGGTCGAGCGCGCCGCATCGCGGGCAGCGATCAGACCGGCAGTTTCATGGGGTCGGATTTAAGCTATGCCGATTTGTCCCGGCGTCACCTGGAAGACTGGCGCTATCAGTTGTTGCGCGAGGAGGAGGTTTCAGGGGAACCGGTCTGGTTGATTGAAGCCACCGCCAGAGATCAGAGCGTTGTCGATCGCACGGGCTACCAGCGCTCCATTCTTTATGTGCGACAGGACATTTACCAACTAACACGCGCCGTGCATTACACGTCAACCGAAGGGCTGATCAAACTGATGAACATTCCGGCCTTCGAACAGCATGGCGACTATTGGCTGCCGGGAGAGATTCAAATGGTGACTCAGCGGGGTGGACGCACCGAACACCGGACCTTGCTGCGCTTCAGTGAACGTGACGTGAATTACCCGGCGAACCCGAATGACTTCACATTGAATCGACTGGAACGAGGGTTGTAGGATGGCGCGATTCTGGCTGACATTATGGCTACTGATGGGGTTGACGGGTCTGGCCATTGCGGAGGACTTTGATGCCCTCTTCGATGACGACGTCTTTGCGGATGTCGAGGTAAGAACCCAACCAACCGAAAGCCACTGGCATTGGCAAAACCGCCTGGACTGGCAGGCCATCTACAATACCCGTAGAGATGGTGCGTCGGATGAGGAGCGTGCCTACAGCGGCTGGAGTGCCAACCGTTTCTACTGGCAGCCGCGCCTGAGCTGGCAACCCGCAACAGGTGTTGGCTGGGCCGGTGAAGCGCGCCTCGGCTGGGACAGCATTTTCACCCTGCGTGACAACGCACCCTGGCACCCGGACGATCGCGATACCCGTGAATGGATGGCGGAACTGCGTGAGTTCCGTTTCTGGTTGCCGCTCGGGCCAGGCTCACTCTCCTATGGTGTGCAAACCGAAACCCTGGGCTTGCTGGATGGCCTCTCGGTGCTGAATGTGCTCAATGCACAGGACCGGACCGTACCAGGCCTGGCATCGCCGGACGATGCCGCCCTGCCCAATCGCAGTGCGATCTACTCGACAGCACTGGCGGACTATCGAGTGCGCACCGGCGTGGTTCAACTCTTCTACCCGGACCGCCTGCCACCGGCAGGAAGCGACTTCAACCCGGGCGGGCAAAGCCCACGTCTGGTCAAACCAGGAGAAGCAGACCTGGGGGCCTATCTGGCGATGTCACGTGCCAGCGGGCCCTGGGACTGGCAGTTCCTGATCGCCAGCAGCTTTGACAGCAGCGGTTATCTGACGGTGAACGAGGGCGAGCTGGAGCGTCGTTTCAGCCGGGTCAACCGGGCCGGGGCCGCCGTCAGTCGAGTCCAGGGCATTGCCATCTGGAAGGCCGAAACGGCCCTGGTGCATAACCTCGAAGCCGCAGCCCTGATGCCCGGCCCGCAGGGCCCTGTGCCACAGGGGGCACACCGCTATCATCAGTGGCAAAGTGCTCTCGGCGCTGAGTGGAACCTGGGCCAGGCCAACCTCGTGGCAGAAGTTCGTCACAACCAGACCTTTCAGCAAGACAGCGAACTGGAGCTGGCAGGCGTAACGGAAAGCAGTCAACAATGGTTGCTGGCGATGCGCAGCCGCCACTGGCGTGAACGCCTTGAAATGAACGCAAGGGTGTTTGGCCAGGGTTTTGATGCCGACAGCGGGGTCATTGCAGGGCTTGGCATTGCCTACGACTGGCGCGATGGCATGACCAGTGAGTTGAACTGGCTCACTTACCGAGAAGGCAACTTGCCGCCATTGCAACAGGCTTCGGGGAACGATCGTCTGGTGCTGAGCAGTCGTTGGACCTGGTAATTGGTGAAATTCCTTCTCGACAATACAGCATTCGGGAGTCGTCCTCTTCTGCATGTCTGGTTGATAGCTTGGCAAAGGAGTCTATGCCAATTTCTTCGAATCGTTTCACAACGGTAGGCCCGGCACCCTTTACGCTTAAAAGGGCTTCTATTTCTGCATCTGTAAACGTTATGGCGATTCTCCCTGGGCCATTAATGGTCATAAAGCATGGAATCCAGGAGAGTTATTTTCTACAGGCTAGTAGTTCATGACGCCTCTGAGACTACCAGAGCGTTGAAAACAGTACTTTGGTATCTTTTCACATCCAGAGTATGGGAATAAGCTTGAGACGCAGTTTAACAGAGTTACAATCACTCTCTATTCCCGCCCGCTATGCCTGTGAGCTTATTGGCCTATGGAACATCCATCGTCATTGCAGGATCCTATCGCATTATCCTCTGATGATTCCTGAAAAGCGTCGGGATTAAAACTCAACAAGCTGCCCAGCCAATGCCCCACTTGTAGATCAGAGATAGCTCCGAAAGCCTCGACTCGAAGGTAACCGTAACGATCAATCAATAACAGAGAAGGCGTACCTTCCAATTGATATCGCTGCATGGTTTCGGGTATTGGGTTCTTTACTGCCGGCTTATCAACGGCTATCGGAAAGCTCAGCCGATATTCACCTATAAAAGCCTCCAGTGCTTGATTATTCATCACCTGGTGGTGTTCGAAAACTGAATGCAACCCAAGGATGCTGACATCTTCGTGAGAGAAGTATTGATGCAGCTTCTTTGCTTGAGGAAGGCTGTGGCTGATACAGCCCGGGCAAAGCATTTGAAAGCAGTAGATTGCCACTACTTTGCCGCGTAGTTGCTCCAGAGCAATAGGCTTTTTGCTGTTGTACCAGGCGCTTATAACCAATTCGGGTGCTTGTGTGAGAGGGCCAAGTGTCATGGATCACTCCTTCAGCAGTGCAGAGGCAATATGTGTCGTTTCAAACTCTTTATTGTTATGGTATCGACTCGATACCTGATGAGCATAAGGAGCAATTACTCTCTTGTCAATATGGTTTTTAGTCGATACCATTTTGGTATGACTATTGAACGGATCGAACAACTCATAGAACGGCTCTCCGGGTTGCTGCGGGGCGATGTTCGCGCACTATTGTCGGATGAAGGTTTGCAACCCGTCCAACTGGAAGCACTGGCTTACCTTGCCCGGGCCAATCGCTACTCCGATACACCTAAAGGAGTCACTGAGTACCTGGGGCAGACCAAGGGCACCGTGTCGCAAACACTTAAAGTGCTGGAGAGCCGCGAATTACTGGTAAAAGTGCCGGATATTGAGGATCGGCGAGTTACGCACCTGAGGCTTACAGATCGAGGCAGGGAGCTATTGGCCCGGGCCCGTCCAGCGCCATTGTTGCAGGCGGCGGCCGGGGAAATGTCTACACAGGCGCTGTTGGAGCTGGGTGAGCAACTCACTGAATTATTGAAGGCGATGCAGAAAGCCAATCAATTTCGTTGCTTTGATCAGTGTTCCGGGTGCAAATACAATGCACCCATTGCAGGTGGGGAGTACTGGTGCAACCTGGCGGAGGAGCCGTTGTCTTCTGCGGAGGTGAAACTCATTTGTCGGGAGTTTTCAGCCCCATAAGAGTGGCTCGTCATCTGACATGGCCAGTCCAGTATCCTGCCATCGCCGCCACCGCCATGAACCAGAATGATTGTACCGATCGGAGTGCTATTCGGGAGCCATTCATCCATATGGACGCGATGGCCGAGCACGGTCGAATAAAACTCCCTGGTTGGCTCGTTCAATTCGAAATTGACTTGAGTAATCCTTGGTATCGACTCCAGGACACCGAATTGAAATAGTATTTCATCGGTAGTTTCCTATCCATAGCTGCACAGCTGATGCACAAATAGCATGGAACCCTTGATAGAAATTGGAAAGTCGAACACTTACCTGATGACTCTCAATACGAACAGATCCATTTTTGTGCCTGATCGCCGACCTGCTTCATCTTGTTGCGATCAGTAATGTCTTCATGTTTCATACTGCTTCCACAGTAAGCGCTCGGCTCAGACCCGAATTGATCAAGGCTAAGACTGGAGTACAATAACCAATACTGGCTGCGCTACTCCGCCGGCAAGTCTTTCAGAAGCCCGGCCATGTCCTCGGCGTGTTCTTCCTCCTGAGCCAGAATTTCCTCGAGTACTCGCCTGGAGGTTGGGTCCTCGCTGCCCAGATATTTGGCGATTTCCCGGTAGCTGTCGATTGCGATGCGTTCTGCAATCAGATTTTCCTTGATCATTTCTCTCAGGCTTTCTCCCTCAACAAACTCGGCATGCGATCGGGTTAATAGGCCTTCTGGAGAGAAGTTCGGCTTTCCTCCGAGTTGCACGATGCGTTCAGCCAACCAGTCTGCATGCTGCGCCTCTTGATCGGCGTGCTCAAGGAACTCTTGTGCCGCGACGCTGGCATTGATGCCATCGGCGCGAAAATAGTGGCTTTTATAGCGCAGATTACAAACGATCTCTGTGGCCAAAGCCTCATTAAGGATATTGATGACGTTTTCCCGGTCGGCTGTGTAGCCCTCAGTAACGGCGCCTTCTTCGATGTGCCTGCGCGCGCGTTCACGCAGCGTTTTAACATCAGTCAAAAATGGTTTATCTGTCATGATAGTCCTCCTTTTCAAGTTTCATATACGGGTGCAACTTCCAGGCCCGTTGGTCTTAACCATAGGGGGTAAAAGGAATATTTCCAGTTTGGCCGCGCTAACCTTGATTCCGCTTTGAAGTATCTATCGGCTTCGTATGGGTGTGTCAGGGTTATACACTCAGCATTTCTGATTCCTGGTATCAGATAGCCTGTACAACTTTCGACAGCATATCCCGAACTTCGCTTGCTACTTCACTGAGCTTGGCATTTTCGATGGCAGACATGGATGCCACGGGATCAACAGCGCTGACTTCGATACCTTCCGGAACTTCACGGAGAATGACATTGCAGGGCAACATGGCGCCGACTCTCGGCTCAATGCCGATGGCCTCCCAAGCCATTTTTGGGCTGCAGGCACCGAGAATTCGATAAGCGGGCATGTCTTTGTCCAGCTTCTTCTTCATGGTGGCCTTTACATCGATTTCCGTGAGTACGCCAAAGCCGTGATCGGCGAGAGCCTGTCGTGTACGTTGATCGACCTGATCGAAATCGGAGTCATTGATAGTTCGATTGATGGTATATGGCATGAGGGCCTCCTGTGTGTTTCCCGATTCAAGGTAGTTCAGTAGAGGCTATTGATCCATGGTGTATTGGCTATGACAGCTGAAGCTGCAGAACTTTACAACATGACGACCATTTAAAGGGAATTACAATTGGCTACCCAGGGAGTATCAGATTATTGAACGGGGACAAACAGTATTGACGCCTGGCTCTAAAGAGAATTATTGAAGTCCCGATTATTTTGAAATTCAAGGTTTAACTTCAAAGACATTCAAGAAGATGGTCCGATACTTCATCTTCAGAGTGCATGGGAAATGGATCTCGTCATGGTACCAGGGCTGGTGAAATGTCGGTTATGCAAACCCCTCATCCGACCAGGCGAAAATTGTTCCCGTCATTCTGAGTAGCCCTTCACGACTATCACGCCCCGGGTCTGGAATCGGCCTTTCTATTTTGCTAGCTTATGTACCAGCAGCAAGGTCGCTGCGATTAAACAAGGAACCTATGATGTCGATAAAGGATTGGCCTGTGGGGGAGCGCCCGCGGGAAAAACTGCTGGCACAAGGGGCCAGCGCCCTCTCCGATGCTGAACTTCTGGCTATTTTCTTGCGTACCGGCTTGCCTGGTTTGAGTGCTGTGGATCTGGCGCGCCAGTTGTTGGCGCACTATGGCGGCCTGACGGCGCTTTTTTCGGCCGATCAAGCCCGCTTTTGTGAAGCCAGGGGGCTGGGCGAAGCGAAATTCGTTCAGCTTCAGGCTGTGCTGGAAATGAGTCGGCGTTATTTGCTGGATGATTTGCAAAGTGGGCCTTCGTTGACCTCGCCAGGAGAGACTCGCCAGTTTCTTTTGGCGCAAATGCGTGGCCTGCAGCATGAGGTCTTTGCCTGCATCTGGCTCGATAATCAACACCGGGTGCTTAGTTATGAGCCGCTCTTTACCGGGACCATAGATGGCGCTGCCGTCTACCCTCGGGAGGTAGTGCGCACAGCACTCAAGCACAATGCGGCGGCGGTGATTCTGGCGCACAACCACCCTTCGGGTGTGGCCGAGCCCAGCCAGGCGGATCGACAGATTACCGACCGTCTGGTGAACTCCTTGAGTACCATCGATGTGCGCGTGCTTGATCACATGGTGGTTGGCTCGGGCATGGTGGTCAGCTTCGCCGAGCGGGGTTGGCTTTAACAACAGCCATTAACCATTGTGCACTCGCGCGTAGCCACCGGGCTGGTGTTCAATCCAGCCCGCCAATTCCAGTTCCAACAGGGGCTCCAGCAACTGGTGTGAGGCGCAGCCCAAGTGGTCGCTGAGTACGTCGAGCGGTTGCGGATCGAGTGACAACAGTCCGAGCAATTGGCGTTGAGTATCAGGCAGGCTAGCGGGTACGGCGGTGATTGGCGTCCGCTCTGGCAGTTCGTAACCCGGCTGTATGGATTGCAGCAGATCTCTGGCTTCGGTCAGCAGGTAGGCACCCTGTTGAATGAGCTGGTGACAGCCTTTGGCATTCGGGTTGTTGACGTCACCGGGCAGGGCGTAAACATCACGCCCCTGTTCCATGGCATGGTCAGCGGTAATCAATGAGCCACTGCGTTCAGCGGCTTCTACCACTATGACAGCGTGACTCAGACCGCTGATAATGCGATTGCGTCGTGGAAAGTGGCCGGCCTTGGGCTGTGTGCCCAATGGGTATTCGGAGACCAGAGCACCGCCCTGTTTGGCAATGTCCCGGAACAAGGTTCTATTGGCCTTCGGGTAGACCACATCCACACCACAGCCCAGTATGGCAAGGGTATGGCCGCCCGCATCCAGCGCTCCCTGATGGGCGCAGCTGTCTATGCCGGCTGCACCACCACTGGTGACCACGAGATCAGTG
Organism: Saccharospirillum sp.; assembly: GCA_022565595.1. Lineage (GTDB taxonomy): Bacteria > Pseudomonadota > Gammaproteobacteria > Pseudomonadales > Natronospirillaceae > Saccharospirillum. The sequence goes on from JAIUML010000003.1 coordinate 205,944, forward strand.
GTGGTGATGCTTGCGGCCAGGTCGGCGGCTGTGCGGCGGGCACTCAGGGTGGCGTTGCGGCTGCCCACCATGGCGACCTGCGGCTGGCTCAGCAGTTCTGGGTCGCCATCTACCCAGAGCATCAAGGGTGCTTCGTCGATCTGCGCCAGCAGAGGTGGGTAGGCATCGCAGCGAAAGCTGACCAGGTGATGCCCGGGCTCCCTGGTCCATTCGAGTTGAGCGCAGGCCTGACGATGCACCGGGTGCTGTTCTCCCAGGTGATGAATTTCGCGCAGACGCTGCTTCAGTGCGTCAGGCAGGGGCCACTTCTGAGGTTGGGTGAAGAGGTCGTTCGGAGAGTCGACCAGGTTGAGCAGTGTTTGGCAGCGTCTTGTCCCAAGACCGGGGGTGAGTACCCACTTAAGCCATAGCAAGCGTTCGTCGTGCACGCAGGCCTCCTTGTCGTGAGGGTCGGCGGAATCCTTGCCGAGCCCTGGTGGTTGGTCAGTTTGTTAACGGCAATCCATCCGATTGCCGTTTATTAAAACCCGGGAGACGACACCTGGTCACCCACAGACATGGGGCGGTCGGCTTCCAGAATAAGACCGTACGAAACCTTGTCGAACGTCCGAAACACCATCATCAGGCCCGCTCGAGCATCCGGTAGGCGCACTCGTTCATTGGTTTCAGGGTCGCGAATGATGCTGCCTGCTACAGATACCCGGAAGATGTTACCCGGCTCGATACCTTCGCGTTCGCCGCGGTTGATGATGACCACATCGAACTGGCCAATGCTGCGCACGCCACGGGCAACACGCAATATTTCACCCGTTACGCCATCAGGTGGCTCACTGGGGTAGAACACAGCTTCGAGCAGGGCTTCATCGGACGGCAGTAGGCGGTCCCGTAGTGCAATCTGCTGGTTGGAGCGCTGCAGGTTCAGCGTGGCGATTTCATTCTGATAAGCCGACAGGCGGGCCTGGCCTAATTCAATGGCTTCAAAGCCCAGGTTTTCGCGGGTGTCCGGGTCTATCAGGCGTTCGCCCTGACGGTAAACTTGAAAAGCGCGATTGTCGCCATTGAAGTCACCGCGAGCGAAGATGGTATCGCCCGCGCCCATCAGCAAGCGGCCTTCGTCGCCACTGATGATGTAGGGGGCATTGCGTAGCATGGCCTCGTCAACGATGCGGTTGCCAGACAGGAAGCCATCGACGTATTCACGTGGAATGGCCGGTATGGCGCCCAGGATAGGGGTAACCCTGACGCTGGGTTGCAAGCGAACGAGGCCGCCTTCCATGTCGTCCGGAGAGACGCGAATGGTGCGTGCGTCTTCACCGCGCGAGATGGTGGTCAGGCGCTGTTCGCCGTCAATAAAGACCAGCGCGATGATGTCGCCCGGGTAGATAAGGTGGGGGTTTTCGATCTGTGTGTTGATGTACCAGATGTCCTGCCAGCGCCAGGGGTCAGCCAGAAACATGTCGGCGATGTCCCACAGCGTATCGCCACGCTGCACAACGTAACGTTCAGGTACATCTTCGTTCAGGACAACTTCATCCGCCAAGGCGGATAGGCTGCCGACACAGAGGAGGACGAGGGCTGCGATGAACTTCCTCATGGCCTGATTCCCTATTCGAGTTCGAGTCAGCGACACCAAATGGATCGCTCGGTTAAATTCGGGAGTGTATTCTGTGACAGAATACACTTATGTCTAGAGTGACGACTTTTAGTTTAGCAGTCAATCGCTTGGCGGCACATCTTAAAGCCCACTCTTAGCTGTATTCTACTGACTGACACCTCAAAAATGAGAGTGAGTTCACAAATACTGAGCCACTTTTGCACTGGCTGTTCAGCCAATTTGCCAATTTATGGACTTTATACACAGAGTTCATGGTCTTGAGAGAGGCTTATCCCGCTCCAATATAGTAGAATATGGCTAATATGGCAGTGAAGAAAGGCTAGCGCACACCATGGCACAACTCGAAATACTGGAATTTCCGGACACTCGTTTACGCACCGTCGCCAAACCGGTGACTGAGGTAGACGATCGCATTCGCACCCTGGCTGCAGACATGCTCGAAACCATGTACGCAGCACCCGGCATTGGCCTGGCGGCGAGCCAGGTGGATGTTCATGAGCGTGTCATCGTTGTCGATGTCTCTGAAGATCAGGATGATCCTCATGTATTTATCAATCCTGAATACGAAAAGCTCGGTGAGCCGATTGAGTATCAGGAGGGCTGCCTGTCAGTGCCCGGCTTTTACGAGGTGGTTACCCGCTCAGACAAGATAAAGGTCTCAGCGCTCAACACCAAAGGCGAAACCTTCGAACTGGTCGCCGAGGGCCTGTTGGCGATCTGCATTCAGCATGAGATTGACCACCTCGACGGCAAACTCTTCGTCGATTATCTCTCAAATCTCAAGCGCACCCGCATCCGCAAGAAGCTGGAAAAACAGCACAAGATGGCGGTGTCCTGAGGCATGGCGCTGAAGGTTATTTTTGCCGGAACGCCGGAATTTGCCGCTCGCCATCTTCAAGCCCTGATCGACAGCCAACACCACCAGGTGGTCGCCGTTTACAGCCAGCCGGATCGTCCCGCCGGTCGCGGCCGCAAGCTGACGGCTTCGCCAGTCAAGGCGGTAGCACTTGAGGCGGGGCTGCCAGTCTACCAACCCACCTCCTTCAAGGAACCCGGCGCGCTGGAGCAACTGGCTGCGCTGGAAGCGGACATCATGGTCGTCGTGGCTTATGGGTTGCTGCTGCCGCAATCCGTTCTGGATACTCCCCGCCTCGGTTGCATCAACGTCCATGCTTCGCTGTTGCCACGCTGGCGCGGCGCAGCACCCATTCATCGCGCTTTGCTCGCAGGTGATGAACGCACCGGTGTCACCATCATGCAGATGGACAAAGGCCTCGATACCGGCGACATGCTGCTCAAGGCCGAATGCACCATCGAACAAAGTGACACCAGTGCCAGCTTGCACGACAAGTTGATCGAGCTCGGTTGCCCGGCCCTGGTTGAAGCACTCAACGGCCTTGAAGTAGGCACCTTGAAGCCGGAACGGCAGGACGATGCACTCGCTACCTACGCCCATAAACTGGTGAAAACCGAAGGCGAGATAGACTGGCAGCAGAGCGCCACAGCCATCCATCGACAGATTCGCGGCCTCACACCCTGGCCAGGCGCCTACACAGAATGGCAAGGTCAGACCGTGCGCATTCACCAGGCAAAAGCCCTGGCTGCAACCAGCCCGAAAACACCAGGCAGCCTGGTAGCGCTCAAGCCCGAAGGCATCGAAGTCGCCACCGGCGACGGCCTGCTGAGCATCGAACAACTGCAACTGCCCGGCAAAAAAGCCATGCCTGCCGCCGATGTGCTCAACGCCCGCCGTCAGGCCTTTGAACAGGCGCCCTCTTTCGGCCCCGCCCCCACAGGAAACTCATGAACAACCCACGCACGCTCGCCGCCTATACACTGATGCAGGTGGCTGATTCTGGTCGCTCGCTGAACGACCTGCTGCCGCATTACCGCGAGCAGCTCGATGAAGCCGATCGCGGCCTCTATCAGCAACTGGTGTATGGCAGCGTGCGATATTACCTGTCGCTCGATGAACTCAGTCGCAAGCTGCTCGAGAAACCCATCAAGCGCAAAGAACGCATCGTACAAATGCTGCTGATGATTGGCCTCTACCAGCTCTGGCAGCTCGACATCCCCGAACACGCCATCATCAACGAAACCGTCGACGCCACCAAACCACTAAAAAAGCCCTGGGCCAAAGGCCTGCTTAATGCCGCCATGCGCCGCTTTCAGCGCGAGCGTGAGATCCTGCTGCCCAAATTACAGAACCAGGCCGGCTTTCCCGGCTGGCTGACGCGCAGCCTGAGGCAGGACTACCCGGACCACTGGCAGGCCATCATGGCCGAATGCAACCAGCAAGGCCCGATGACGCTCAGAGTCAACCTGGCCCGCCAGAGCCGCAATGCCTGGCTCGCCAGGGCCGATGCCGCCGGCCTCGAAGTCACCCCGAGCGACGTGACCCCAACCGCCGTCACCCTCGCCCAGGCGACAGGTGTGTTGATGATTCCAGGCTTCAGCGAAGGCGAAGTCAGCGTCCAGGACGAAGCCGCGCAACAATGCGCCCTATTACTCGCACCGCAAAAAGGCGAACGCCTGCTCGATGCCTGCGCCGCCCCCGGAGGCAAAACCGGCCACCTGCTCGAAGCGGCGGACATCGACCTCACCGCCCTCGACATCGACGCCAAACGCCTCGAACGCGTCCAGGAAAACCTCGACCGCCTGCAACTCAAGGCCACCCTGAAAGCGGCCGACGCCAGCGATCTCAGCGATTGGTGGGACAAGACCCCGTACGACGCCATCCTGCTCGACGCCCCCTGCTCTGGCACCGGCGTCATCCGCCGTCACCCCGACATCAAGCTGCTGCGCCGCCCGAAAGACATCGACTTCCTCGCCGAAGTCCAGGCCACCATGCTTAAACAGCTTTGGCGCGCACTCAAACCCGGCGGACGCCTGCTCTACGCCACCTGCTCCATTCTGCAAAAAGAAAACAGCCAGCAGATCGAACGCTTCATGGCTCAAAACCCCGATGCGGAGCTGCAAAGCCTGCCAATCACAGGTGACGCTGAGGTCCCATTCGGGGTACAGTGGCTGCCAAAATCAGGCGGCCATGACGGGTTTTATTTTGCTTTGTTGCACAAGGCAACCACCGCATAAACCAGGTAGGCTTTTATAGGGCTGGCCCGCAGCATCCTTGCTACGGACTCCCTTGATGGGTACATCAGGATCAGTCGCTCAAATTGCTGCAACTCCAAAACTTGAGTTAGTAAATTGTTTTTTTGATGGCATATTGTTGGCGGTGTTGAAGAATTAGCCTTGGATGCTGGGTAGGCTCATCCGGGGTAGCCTGCAGCATGGATGCTGCAGCCTAGGCCCCATGGACGGGTGCACGCCGACCCCGGAGGAGCCTACCCGGTAGCCAAGGCGGACCACTGCCAGAGTATTCAGACCAATCAGCGTCAAAGGAAACTGCGTGAAAATCATTCTGTTGGGAGCAGGTCAGGTGGGCACCAGCCTGGCGGAAAACCTGGCCAGTGAGAACAACGACATCACCATGGTCGACACCAATGCCGACCGCCTGCGTGATCTTCAGGATCGGCTGGACATTCGAACCGTCCATGGTGTCGCCTCCTGGCCCCCCGTCCTGGAACAGGCCGGAGTTGAAGACGCCGATTTGTTGATTGCTGTCACCAACAGTGATGAAGTCAACATGATCGCCTGTCAGATCGCCTACAGCCTGTACCGCACGCCGACCAAAATAGCCCGCATCCGAGCCACTCAGTACATCGATCACAAAGAGAGACTGTTCAAACCCGACAACGTGCCCGTGGATGTATTAATCAGCCCGGAACAGCTGGTGACGGACTATGTGCAGCGCCTGGTGGAGACACCCGGCGCACTTCAGGTGCTGGATTTCGCCGACAAGAAACTGCAATTGGTCGCAGTGAAGGCCTATCACGGAGGGCCTCTGGTCGGGCAGGAACTGCGTTTTTTGAAGCAACACATGCCTTCAGTGAAAACGCGAGTGGCCGCCATTTTCCGCAAGGATCGACCCATTACCCCCCAGGGCTCAACCGTCATTGAAGCCGAAGACGAAGTGTTCTTTATTGCCGGTCGAAACGACATTCGCGCGGTGATGAGCGAGTTGCGACGCAAGGAGAAGAATTACAAACGCGTCATCATTGCTGGCGGCGGTAACATCGGCTATCGGCTGGCAAAAAGCCTGGAAAGAAATTACTCGGTCAAGATCATCGAACACAACGAAAATCGCTGTCGCCTGCTCAGTGAAAGTCTGAGCCGTACCGTCGTGTTGCGCGGCGATGCATCGGATCAGGATTTATTGCTCGACGAGAACATCGAAGACACCGATATCTTCCTGGCACTGACCAACGACGACGAAGCCAATATCATGGCTTCCTTGTTGGCCAAACGCCTCGGCGCGCGCAAGGTGATGACGTTGATCAACAACTCGGCCTATGTGGACCTGGTACAAGGCGGTGAGATCGATGTCGCCATTTCGCCCTCGCAGACCACCATTGGCAGTCTGCTGACCCATGTTCGCCGAGGCGATATCGTGAACGTGCACTCATTGCGCCGGGGTGCTGCCGAGGCGATTGAAGCGATCGCCCACGGTGACCGAAAATCGTCAAAAGTGGTTGGCCGGGCAATTGAGGATATTGACCTGCCAGAGGGCTGCACCATCGGCGCCATTGTTCGCAACGAGGAAGTCCTGATGGCCAATGATGATCTGGTCATAGAACCGGATGATCACGTCATCCTGTTTTTGATCGACAAGCGACGCATCAAGGACGTTGAACGTCTGTTCCAGGTCGGCCTGACCTTTTTCTAACGGAGTAGCCAGACGCCATGCATTACAGTATCACCATCAAGGTTCTGGGCTTGCTGTTGATGGTGTTCAGCCTGTCGATGTTGCCAGCCGTGGTGGTCTCCTTCATTTACGAAGACGGCATTCACAACGCCTTTATCTACGGCTTTATCATTGTTCTGGCGATTGGTTTTCTGGTCTGGTTGCCGGTGCGCCATCGCAAGCGAGAAATGCGCACGCGCGAAGGCTTTATCATTGTTGTAATGTTCTGGGTGGTGCTGGGCTTTGCCGGCGCCGTGCCCATTCACCTGGCGCCAACGGCCACTACCACCTTTACCGACGCCTTTTTCGAGAGTTTTTCCGGCCTGACCACCACCGGCGCAACGGTGCTCTATGGTCTGGATGATTTGCCCAAAAGCATTCTGTTCTACCGTCAGCAACTGCAATGGATGGGCGGTATGGGCATCATCGTATTGGCAGTGGCGGTATTGCCCATGCTCGGCATTGGTGGCATGCAGTTGTACCGGGCAGAAACGCCAGGGCCCATGAAAGACAACAAGCTCACCCCGCGCATCGCCGAGACGGCCAAAGCGCTGTGGTACATCTACCTCGGCCTGACCTCCGCCTGCGCCCTGGCATACTGGTTGGCGGGCATGACGCCCTTTGATGCCATAGCACACTCCTTTTCGACCGTCGCAATCGGCGGCTATTCCACCTATGACGCCAGCATTGGCCACTTCGATAGTGTGGCCGTCGAGTTGATCTGTGTGTTCTTTATGTTGTTGTCGGCGGCGAACTTCGGGCTGCATTTTGTGGTGTTCCGTAGCCGCAATTTCAAACCCTACCTCAAGGATCCGGAATACCTCTTTTTCCTTGGTATAACCCTGCTGTTGGTCATGATGGTAGTGTCCGTACTCTGGGTGACACAGACTTACAGTGCCTTTGATGGCCTGCGCTACGGCCTGTTCATGTCGGTGTCGGTGTTGACCACCACCGGCTTCGGTAATGCGGATTTTGCCTCCTGGCCATTGTTTCTACCCTTCATGCTGATCATGGCCGCTTTTATGGGCGGCTGTGCCGGCTCCACAGCTGGTGGCATAAAGGCGATTCGGGCCATGCTGCTGATCAAGCAGGGTGCGCGCGAGATCAAACGTCTGATTCACCCGACGGGCGTTTTCCCGGTCAAGGTGGGGCGCCGGCCGATCAGCAATCGCGTAATCGATGCCGTGTGGGGCTTTTTCAGCGCCTACATCGTGGCTTATGGTCTATTGATGTTTGCCCTGCTGGCGACCGGGCTGGACTTCATCACCAGCTGGTCTGCCGTTGGTGCCAGTTTGAACAACCTCGGCCCCGGCCTCGGCGACGTCGCCGCCAACTATGCCAGCATTCCGGATCCGGCCAAGTGGCTGCTGTGTTTCGCCATGTTGCTGGGGCGCCTGGAAGTGTTTACCTTGCTGGTGTTGTTTTCACCCCATTTTTGGCGGCGGTGAAAGCCCAACCCCCAAGTGACCCCACCAGCCACCCTATGTATAATGCGCCGTTCCGAATTCGACCACATCACGATCAGGATGCGCACCGTGACCGAACAGACTTCACCGAATCCACAGACCTTTCAGGGCCTGATTTTGACCCTGCAGCAGTACTGGGCCGATCAGGGCTGTGTGATACTGCAGCCACTCGATATGGAAGTGGGCGCGGGAACCAGCCATCCGGCCACCTTCCTGCGCGCCATTGGCCCGGAAACCTGGAACGTGGCTTACGTTCAGCCCTCACGCCGCCCGACCGATGGCCGCTACGGTGAAAACCCGAACCGCCTGCAGCACTACTACCAGTATCAGGTCATCCTGAAGCCGAACCCGAGCAACTTTCAGGAGCTTTACCTGGGCTCGCTCAAGGCCATTGGCATTGACCCCCTGGTGCACGACATCCGCTTTGTGGAAGACAACTGGGAAAACCCGACCCTGGGTGCCTGGGGCCTTGGCTGGGAAATCTGGCTCAATGGCATGGAGGTGACTCAGTTCACCTACTTCCAGCAGGTGGGTGGCATTGAATGTTACCCGGTCTCCGGTGAACTGACCTATGGCCTCGAACGCCTGGCCATGTACATCCAGGACGTCGACAACGTCTACGACCTGGTTTGGACCATCGGCCCGGATGGCACCAAGGTGACCTATGGTGATGTCTATCTGCAAAACGAGATTGAACAATCGACCTACAACTTTGAGTACGCCGATGTGGAGCAACTGTTCCGTCAGTTTGCCTATCATGAAGCAGAGGCCAGAAAGCTGATCGACGCCAACCTGCCTTTGCCTGCCTATGAACAGATTCTCAAGGCTGGCCACACCTTCAACCTGCTTGACGCACGTCACGCCATTTCGGTCACCGAGCGTCAGCGTTACATCCTGCAAATCCGCACCCTGTCTCGCGCCGTTGCCCAGGCCTACTACGAGGCGCGCAAAGCGCTCGGCTTCCCGATGGCCCCGCCCGAATTGCGAGACGAGATCCTCAGTGCCGACAGCAAGGAACAGAGCGAATGACACACGCCGATTTTTTGATTGAACTGGGAACCGAAGAACTGCCTCCCAAGGCACTGAGATCCCTCCAGGATGCCTTCGCCGACGATCTGCTCAAGCGACTGGCCGATGCCGGCCTGAGTTTTGGCGACAATGAACGCTTTGGCGCCCCACGCCGCCTGGCCCTCTTTGTAAAAGACCTGCAACTGGCGCAACCCGATGAAGCCTTTGAGCGCCGAGGGCCCGCCGTTAAAGCGGCCTTTGATGCTGAAGGCAGGCCCAGCAAGGCCGCCGAAGGTTTTGCCCGCAGCAACGGCGTTAGCGTCGATGAACTGGAACGGATGAGCACCGACAAGGGTGAGTGGCTGGTCTATCGCGGTGTGACCGAGGGCCGTGCGACGCGCGAACTGTTGCCCGAACTGATTCAACAGACTCTTGATGCCCTGCCCATTCCCAAGCGGATGCGCTGGGGCAATAGCCGCGCTGAATTCGTGCGCCCGGTACACTGGCTGGTGGTCTTGCTGGGTAACGAAGTGGTGCCTGCGGCAGCCTATGGCATCGAATCCGGCAACCAGAGCCGGGGCCATCGTTTCCATGCGCCAGACAAACTGACCATAGAACAGCCTGCCGACTACGCCCGGACCCTGCGCGATAAAGGCTATGTTGTCGCCTCCTTTGATGAGCGTCGTGATTACATTCTCGAACAGGCTACCCGAGTGGCGAAGCAAAAGGGCGTTGAGGTGGTCATCGACACCGACCTGCTCGATGAAGTCACAGCCCTGAACGAATGGCCGGTGGCTTTGCTCGGCCAGTTCGAAGAACGCTTTTTGGATGTCCCCGCTGAGGCGTTGATGTCGTCCATGCAGGAACATCAGAAGTACTTCCCGACTCGCACCACCGACGGCAAACTCGCCCCCTGGTTCGTCTTTATCGCCAACCTGGAAAGCAAGGATCCGAGCCGGGTGATCAGCGGTAACGAAAAAGTCATTCGTCCGCGTCTTTCGGACGCCGCCTTCTTCTGGGAAACCGACCGCAAGACGCCGCTGGCGGATCGCGTCGAAAAACTCAAGGCAGTGACCTTTCAGCAGCAACTGGGCAGCCTCTACGACAAGGCCGAGCGGCTCAAGGCCATAGCGGGCGACATTGCTCAGCGCCTGGATGATGATGTTGACCAGGCCGAGCGCGCCGCCTGGCTGGCCAAGGCCGACCTGGTAACCGACCTCGTCTTTGAGTTCGACGACATGCAGGGCATCGCCGGTTATTACTACGCCCTTCACGACGGCGAAGCCCAGGGCGTGGCCAATGCCATTCTCGAGCAATACCGCCCATCCGGTGCTGGTGATGAACTGCCGAAAAGCCGCGCTGGCATGGCTGTCGCACTGGCCGACCGGCTCGACAACCTCTCCGGTCTCTTTGGCATCGGCCAACCGCCAACCGGCACCAAGGACCCCTTCGCCCTGCGCCGCGCGGCCCTGGGCGTGTTGCGCATCCTGGTCGAGCGTGAGCTGGATCTGGATCTGCGTGAACTGGTGGCCTTTGCCGCCAAACAACACTCGGAACTACCCAAGGCCGATGAGGTTGTAGAGCAGGTTGTCGACTACGCTCTGGACCGCTTCAGCGCCTGGTATCACGATGCCGGTTACCGCACCGAAGTCTTCCAGGCCGTGCGTGCCCTGAACCCGAGCCGCCCGCTGGACATCGATCGTCGCGTCAAGGCCGTAGCCAACTTCAGCAAGCTGGAGCAGGCCAACGCCCTTGCCGCCGCCAACAAGCGCGTCTCCAATCTGCTGGCCAAGGCCGGTGAAGGCGTGGCCAGTTCGGTGAAAGCAGAACTGCTCAGCGAACCCCAGGAACAAGCCCTTTTCAAGGCCATTGAAGACGCCGAAGCCGACACTGCACCGCTGATGGCCCAGACTGACTATCAGGGCACCCTGACGCACCTGGCAGGCCTGCGCGACAGCGTGGATGCCTTCTTCGACGGCGTCATGGTGATGGCCGAAGATGACGCCGTGCGCGCCAACCGCCTCGCTCTGCTGGCCCGGTTAAGACAGCTGTTTCTGCAAGTGGCGGATATTTCGGTCCTGCAGTAATTCGGCTCTCATAGGGGCAAACCTTAGAGTTTGCCCCTATGCTTTGCCGAACCCTTTAACGCCTTCAGGTAAACGCCTCATGCCCAACGCCACCGCTACCGGCACGCTCTACATCATTTCGGCGCCTTCCGGTGCCGGCAAAAGCAGCCTGGTCAATGCCCTGATCAAACGCCTGCCCTTTGTCTATTTGTCGATCTCCCATACCACCCGCGCTATGCGCCCGGGCGAGATCGAAGGTGAGCACTACCATTTTGTGAGCAAGGATGAGTTTCTGTCCATGGTCAACCAGGGCGATTTTCTGGAGCATGCCCAGGTCTTCGACAACTACTACGGCACCAGCCAGGTCTGGGTGCAGCAGCAACTGGATGCGGGTCACGATGTGATACTGGAAATCGACTGGCAGGGCGCCCAACAAATACGCCAGAAAATGCCCGAGGTCACCCAGGGTATTTTTATCCTGCCACCCTCGCGCGAAGCCTTGCAGGAACGGCTGGAAAAACGCGCCCAGGACAGTGCCGAAACCATCGCCAGACGCATGCGCGACGCCACCAGCGAGATGAGCCACTACCCCGAGTACGACTACCTGGTGGTCAACGACGATTTTTATAAAGCTCTGGATGAGTTATGCAGTGTGTTTATCGCCAACCGGCTGACGCAGGAGAAACAGCAGCAGCGGCATGTGGTGTTGCTGGGGGAGTTGTTGGCTGGAGACCAGTGACGTTTAGACGGCCTTTCAATGCCAGGACCACTTGTGGTAATGGCAATGAAAGGCAATAACCAATTACCCCAAATACCCCTTCAACAACCCCAACAAAACCCCCATCTCCTCATCCGTCCCCACCGACACCCGCACAAACCCATCAATCCGTGGCTTGTTGAAATACCGAATCAGCACCCTGTCCTGCCGCAACCGCTCCGCCAGTTCAGCGGCCGGCAACGAAGCCGGTGGCCGTGCAAAAAGGAAGTTGGTCGCAGACGGCAGCACCTCGAACCCCATCGCCATCAATGCCTCCCGGGTGCGCTCGCGAGTAGCCATAATGCGCTGACAGCACTGTACAAAATAAGCACCATCCAGAACCGCTTCACGACCCGCCGCTTCGGCGATGCGATCAAGCGGATAGGGGTTGAACGAATTCTTCACCCGGTTGATCCCTTCAATCAACTCAATAGAGCCCATTGCAAAACCCAGGCGCATACCGGCCAACGAACGGGACTTGGAGAAGGTCTGCACCACCAGCAGGTTGGGGTAGCGATCGATCAGAGCACGAGCCGACTGGGCACCAAAATCGACATAGGCTTCGTCCACCACCACAACGGAATCGGTATTGCGTTGCAGCAGTGCTTCAATTCTGTCGAGCCCCAACGCCAGGCCGGTGGGCGCATTGGGGTTGGCGAAAATGATGCCGCCGTTGTCGGCCGGGTAATGATCCAGGTTCAACGAGAAATCTTCCGCCAGTGGCACAGTCTTGTAGTCAATGCCGAACAACTGGCAATAGACCGGGTAGAAACTGTAGGTGATGTCCGGAAACAACAGCGGCTGGCTGTTCTTGAACAAAGCCATAAAGACCATCGCCAGCACATCATCAGACCCATTCCCGACAAAGACCTGGCCCGGCTGCAGGCCATAATGCTCGGTCAACGCATCTTTTAGCGACTGCGAATTCGGGTCCGGGTAAAGCCGCAAACGCTCAATCGTCTGCGGCTGGCGCAGCAGCTCAGCAACTCCTGGCGCAGGTGGGTAAGGGTTCTCGTTGGTGTTCAGCTTGATCAGACCCTCAACCCGTGGCTGCTCGCCGGGGACGTAAGGATCCAGGTCATGGACCAGGGGGCTCCAGAAACGCGACATTGAAGACCTCAGTATCAGGGCAAGTAAAGGATGCAGGGAGGATACCAGAAGCATTGTCTGGAGAAAGCGGATTTAGCGAGCGATCAAAGTGGAGCGTCGATATCATCATCGATGTAGCCGGCGCAAGCCGGCCAGGGGTATTTGTGGGGTTCAACTGAAAATTGACAAACCAATGGAGTGTTCTTGAGCGCGCATCAGCTTCATGGCAAAGCCTGCTGTAGCGGGCTATGATGGGGGCTATTTCACCCCTGTAAACATGGATAGAAAATGACCAATAGACCCAACATCATCATCTCTTCTCTGGATGCCGACCGACTGGACGCGCTGCTGGAGTCACTGCCCAAAGGCGCCTTTCCCGGCAAGACAGAGCTGGAGGAAGAGTTGGCCCGCGCCGACATTGTTGATCCAAAGCAGGTACCCCCCACAGTGGTGACCATGAACTCAACCGTCCGCTTTCGCGTGGCTTCTTCAAAAGAGGAGTTTTCATTGACCCTGGTCTACCCGAAGGACCACGATGCCAGCGGCGACAAGATCTCCATTCTGGCGCCGGTGGGCAGTGCGCTGCTGGGCTTGTCCCAGGGGGATGACATCGAGTGGCCCAAGCCTGGTGGTGGCACACTGAAAGTGCATATTGAAGAGGTGGTGTATCAACCTGAACGCGCAGGCGAGTACCACCGTTAACCAGCGACTGTGCAGAGGCTTTGTAACCGAAGAAGTGGCGGAGACATGACCATAGGGCTTCAACAATTGCTGGGCATCGAGTTGCCGATCATCCAGGCACCCATGGCTGGCGTTCAAGGCAGTGCCTTGGCGGTGGCGGTGACCAATGCCGGTGGGCTGGGTTCTTTGCCCTGTGCCATGTTGAGCCTTGAAGACCTGGCCAAAGAGCTTGCGGTAATCAGGGAGCAAACGGACAAGCCCTACAATGTGAATTTTTTCTGCCACAAAACGCCGCAGCCTGATCTTGCACGAGAGTCGCAATGGCGTGCCACTCTGACACCCTACTACGAAGAACTTGGCATTGATGCAAGCCGCATTCAGGCCGGACCAGGGCGCGAGCCCTTCGGTCCAGAAGTTCTTGAGGTGCTGGAAGCATTCAAGCCGCCAGTGGTCAGCTTTCATTTCGGTTTGCCCAGCCCTGAGCTGTTGGCTCCTGTAAAGGCCTGGGGAGCGAAGGTACTGTCTTCTGCTACCACCCCAGAAGAAGCGCTGTGGCTCGAGGCTCAAGGGGTGGATGCCATTATCGCTCAGGGGTATGAAGCCGGCGGACACCGTGGCATGTTTCTAACAAACGACTTGAGTGCCCAGATGGGAACCTTTGCTTTGCTGCCTCAAGTCGTTCAGGCCGTATCGGTGCCGGTGATCGTCGCCGGTGGTATTGCCAGCGCGCAGGGTGTGGCAGCCGCCATGGCGCTGGGCGCTGCGGGTGTTCAGGTCGGTACGGCCTATTTGTTGTGCTCTGAAGCGAACACCAGTGCAGTGCATCGGGCAGCCCTGAAGAGCGAGGCTGCGCACCACACGGCCTTGACCAATGTGTTTACCGGCCGGCCAGCGCGCAGCATCGTCAATCGTTCAGTCAAGGAGTTGGGGCCGATCAACTCGAACGCGCCGGAATTCCCACTCGCCGTAGCAGCCATGGCACCCTTGAGAACCGCTTTTGAAAACAAGGGCAAGGGCGATTTCAGCCCGCTATGGGCTGGTCAGAATGTATCGGGTTGCCGGGAAATACCGGCGGCTGAGCTGACCAGGTCACTGGTGGCCAGGCAGACTTACTAGTAGTCCTGGCTTGGACCACTGGCCGTTACAGGAGACAAAGCCATGAAAAAACACCCCATTTTCACCATGGCCTTTTCAAAGGTCTACCCCATGTACGTGCAAAAGGCGGAACGCAAAAACCGTACTCAGGCCGAAGTGGACCAGATCATTTGCTGGTTAACGGGGTACGACGTTGAGGGGCTGCGCCAGCAAATTGAACAGGAGACTGATTTTGAAGCCTTCTTTGCTCAGGCCCCGGCATTGAACCCCAATGTTTCACTGATCAAGGGAGTGGTCTGCGGGGTGCGTGTGGAAACATTGGAAGACCCTCTGATGCAGAAAATACGTTTTATGGACAAGCTCATTGACGAACTGGCCAAGGGCAAGGCCATGGAAAAAATACTGCGCCAGTAGCCAGCCCTTCTGAATTAACCGCCACTCAGAGCCTGAAAGATAAAGAGGGTGTCCCCTTCTTTCACTCTATCGCTGAGCGCTTTGCGATCGATAACAATGGTGTCGTTGATACACAGCTTCACATGGCGGCGCATGGCGCCGCATTCATCCAGCACATAGTCGGTAAAGCCGGGAGCCAATTCATTGATGCCGTCCAGAACCTCGGCCACCGAACCCGATGGCAGCCTGATGTCCTGATCTTTCAATTGCGGAAAGAAGCGGTAGAGGTGCGAGGTCATTTTAACCGTCGGCATGGCATCACCCGAAACGTACGGAGTAGATTGGTGGGAAGTTGTTGCCAAGGCATAGCCAGGTATCGCCACGATCTTCCGAAAGGTAGGCATTGCCGGTGGTGCTGCCGAAACAGAGGCGGTCCCCGGAGACATCCAGTGCATGACGAAGCACAATGTCGTGCGCATGTTGCTGCGGCAGCCCAGTACGTAACGCCTGCCAGCTGTCGCCGCCATCGGTGGTGCGGGCAACGAAGAGGCCGCCATCCAGGGTCATTCGCACAGCATCTGCACGTGCGGGCACAACCCAGGCGGTGCGGCCATCCTGTTCATCGACAGCGATCGGGAAGCCGAAGTGCACGCCAGCCTCGGGTACACTGACTTTCTTCCAGTGTTTGGCACCATCGCTGCTGTAAAAGACACCACAGTGGTTCTGCTGCCAAAGGTGCTCCGGCTGGCCGGGGCATTGGGTGATGTAGTGTGGGTCGTGCCCCCAGTCGGCGGCGGGGTTGGGCAGGTAATCCATCAGCATGCCCTGATTGCGTCCGGCCCAGGTTTCACCGCCATCGGTCGATTCGAGCACACCGGCGGAAGACACAGCCACATGAAGGTGATTCGGATCACGCGGGTCGACCAGGATCGAATGGATGCCGGGTTCGAACACGCCGTAATCAACGCTCGCCGGAGTGCCGCCCCAGTGGTTTTCGCTGGTAGCATCGCCCGCGAAGAGGTCGCCACCTCGGCTTTCGTGATTCCACAAAGGGCGGTTGAGTGTCCAGCTTTCGCCGCCGTCATTGCTGACAAAGAGGCCACCGGGAATGGTGCCTGCGTAAAGGCGCCGGGGCTGATTCGGGCCACCGAAGGCCAGATACCATATCTTGTACACTGCTGCGTTGGCGTAGTCCGGTTCACCGGTCGGAGCGTCCGCCTCGAAATCTGGGGTGGGGAGGTACTGTACGATGTGGCGCGCGCCTCCCGGATATTTCAGCGTGCTCAGATCTTCCCAGGTCTCGCCACCATCGCGTGAGCGGGACAGTTTCGGCCCCCAATGGCCGTGGTCCAGAGACGCCCAGAGAGTGCCATCGCGTGGGTCGCGAGTTGCATAGCAGACGGGAATACCGGCATGGAGGATGGGGCGTGCTTGCCAACCAGAGGCAGTTCGGTCAAGAATGACAGTGCCCTTGCGGGTGCCAAGTATCAGAGTGTCAGACATGGTATAGCCCTCAAACTGTTCTTGTATTCTGCGCAGTCTCGGTCGAACAGTGCGCCCTTTGGGAGCCGACTCAACCCGGGTTCGACTGGCTACTTGACTACTGGTCGAATGGGATTCCTCAATTTAGACAGAGAGGCAAAGAAAAACAAATTTAATGCAGGTTGAACACCTATAACTGAGGGCTTCATTCATTCCAGGGGAGGCAAGCCTATGACCTACGATGAATTCAATGATTTTTGCACGGCGCTGCCGGCGACGAGCCATGTTATTCAATGGGGCGGTGCTCATGTCTGGAAGGTAGGCGGTAAGGTGTTCGCCATTGGCGGTTGGGGGCCAGATGACGAGCCCGCCTTTACCTTCAAGACCTCAGACCTGGATTTTGACGTTCTGCATAACCAACCCGGCTTTCGGCCAGCACCTTACCTTGCCTCTCGTGGCATGAAGTGGATACAACAAATCGACCTGTCAGGCCCCTCTGCCGAAGAACTCAAATACTATATAAGGGAATCGCATCGACTGGTCTCCCTGGGGTTGCCCAAAAAACGACAGAAAGAGCTTGGCCTGAACCAGGTGAGCTGACCAGCCAAGGCGTAAAATCCAGAACTGCCAGGCTGGGTACCTCTGCAGATGCAGAGAGTGTGGTGATCCGCTGTGTGTTCAGCGAACGCCGGCGTCGGCCTCGGCCAGTTCTGTACCGACGATGCGGCGTATCTGTTCGGGTGTCAGGGGGGCGTCGTCCTGCCCGGTGTGGCGCCCCTGGACGACGGCCAACACTTCCGGGCTCCTGAACAGGTCGTGCAGATTGGCTGGCACTTGCGCCAGTGGGATGTCCTGGCCGATGGCGGTCAGCGTATCGGGGTGACGGGCGAGGGTGTCGGCCAGCAGCGGCCAGCGCATCTGAATCAGGGTCCAGAGCACCAGTGGATGTTGCGGCACGTCGCGCTCGGAGAGCCAGTTCACCGCCTGCTGAAAGCCGAAGGCGTTGACCAGGCGCTTCATTGCTCTGGGGTTGGGTTCGAGCAGGTTGGCGTAGGGTTGCAGGGCATGCTCGGTGTGGCGTTTTACCTCCGGTGTGAGCATGCGTTTCGCAGCGGCCACTCGCATGGCTCTTTGGCGCAAGGGGTCGTGGCGCGCCTGCTGGATGCGTTCACTGAATTCGGCTTCACTGATGGTTTCCTGGAGTTCGGCTTCGGCCTGGTGCTCGGCCTGGCGTTCCCGTTCTACTACGGCACTCTCCGGTTCGCTTTCGCCCATGGCCAGCAGGGTGGACAGGTAGCGGGTCTGTGCATGGGCCGACAAACGTGGTAAGCCAACCGATACCTGAAAGACTTTCTCAAGGAACAAGTAACCCAGAGGGCGGCCCGGTTCGCCGATGGTATTGCCAAAATCCCTGTGGTGCTTTTCGTAGCAACTGCGCAACCAGTCGCGGTCGGCGGCGACCACATAGCTGACATTACTGTGCCGGAACAAGGTCTGGATACCACCGAGTAGAGAGATGACGTAGTCGCAATCGCAACGGTCAAGATCATCGATGAAAATGGCAATGGGTCTTCCGGTCGACTGCACCAGACGCTGGTAGTAGTCGAGAATGGGCTGCATGGGGTCGCGGCTGAGTTCGGTGTAGAGTTTTGCACTCTGGGCGGAGCCCAGAAAAAGAGTGCGGAAGCCACCCAACAGAGTACCGCTGACGCCCAGAATCACGGCTGCCACTTCCAGCAAGCGTCTCACAGCCCCGGCAATGTCCGACCCTGACTGACCCAGAGCCAAAGACAACCCCCAAAGCGCCAGGGCACCGGTTAGCACCAGGGGGCCGAGGCGAGTACGAAACCGCCAACGCCAGTCGAGCCAGCGCAGGCGTCGGGCCGCTTTCTTGTCCAGTTGTTGCAATTGTATCTGCCCCTGGCCGTAAAGTGTATTGATCAGAGCCCACCAGGGCGGGCCCAGGTGTTGATGCCGCCAGGCATTAAAGGAGATCACCAGCCAGGCCGGGTTTTCGGGGGTGTCGGGTTCGGTCAAGGCTTCTCGCAGAAAGTTCAGCACCGAACTTTTGCCCGCACCCCACTGGCCGTGCAGATGCACCATATAGGCATCACCTTCAGGTTCGGCATCGAGCTGGTTTCTACCTTTGATCGCTTTGCTATGCTGGTCCATTTGCCGGAAGGCCTGACGCATGCTGACGGCGATCACTTCGGCAAAGGGGCGACGGTTCAAGCGGTCCAGATCGGCCGGTTGATCCAGGTGGGTGGGTACGGATTGGTAAGCGGATGATGCGGTTTCGGGGCGTTCATTACTGGCGGTTTTCTGGGTATGGTCCTGTTCGATGGCCGCTTCCATATCGGCCGCTTTCAGCTCAATGGTGGCCCTCTGCTGAACGGCTTCCAAACCAAGGTAGGCGCGTGCTCGTGCATCGGAATTCTCGATACCGGTGACGATATGCTCCAGCTCTGATATTGCTTTGGCGGGCAGTGCTTCGGCTAACCTGACCAGCTCATCGGCTTTTTCAAAGTTGTCACTAATGTTGCTCAAAGCCCTGAACGCAAGAGCAATGGCTTCACCTGCCAGGTTCTCATCCAACCAGGGCAACAGTTCAGAAATCAGCCAGGTGCGATTGGCTGCTTGACTCTCCTGCTGCAGGCTATGCCATGCTTCCTGGGTGACTTCTTCTTGCAGGTGCCCATTGAGCACCGGTATCAGTGCAATCAGTGAAATGACCTTATCCAGGGGCTGGCTTTGCGAACGGGCCAGGCTCAGCGCTTCATCCAGGGTGGCGTGACGCAATCTGATTTCCAGTACAGGGGCCAGAGCCGCCAGTGCCTGCACTCGCGTGGGCTCATCGCTACTCTGGCGCAAGGAGTCAATTGCGCGCAGATGTAGTTCCGTCGGTATATAGGGCGCGATTTGTGTTACTACTTCAATTAGATCGGGCCCAGAAAGCAAGCCACCAAAGTCTGCAATCAGCCGATTACAAAGCTCAGGGCGCTCCGCTTCCGGCAACAGTGGTACTGCCATGGCAAGAATGGGAAGTTGTTCATTAAGCGGCTGGCTGGACAAAGCATTCAGATGGCGAGGCAAGTCGTCCTTGTTTATCAGTGGCAGTACCCATCGATAGGCATCCCGGCGCAAATTCCCATCGCTGATCAGCCATAGCTGTTCCAGTAGCCAGTCAGCTGCCAATGGTCCCAGGGAATCGAGGTGGGTTTGCAACCACTGAACACGTTCGTCATCTGAACTGGCTTCAGCAAAGCCAGAGAGTACCGGGTCTGGATAAATCTTGCTCGTTTCCATGGCAGCCTCCTTGCGACGGTCCGCATGACTTTGGATTGTAGACTGCTTTGGTCAAACTGTATCAAAGACCTTCAAATTCGATACACTGTAATTTTTCAGGAACAAGAAAGCGTTGTATGAACCAAAAAAAAGACGTTACACAGTCGCCTCAACCGCGTTCTATGTTTAATGAAGTGGAGATATCATGAGCTACACACCGCCCAGAGTCTGGAAGTGGGAAGCTGAAAGCGGAGGCCAGTTTGCCAGCATCAATCGTCCGATCGCCGGTGCCACCCATGAAAAAGATTTACCCTTAGGCCAGCACCCCATGCAACTCTATTCGCTGGCCACGCCCAATGGCATCAAGGTAACGGTGATGTTTGAGGAATTATTGGCGCTCGGCCACAAGGGCGCTGAATACGATGCCTGGCTGATTCGCATAACCGAAGGCGATCAATTTGGCAGCGGCTTTGTCGCAGCCAACCCCAACAGCAAGATCCCGGCCCTGGTGGATCACAGTGGTGAGCAACCGACACGGGTATTCGAATCCGGTTCTATACTGCTGTACTTGGCGGAGAAGTTCGGTGCGTTTTTACCGACAGAGCATCAACAACGTACCGAAGCCCTGAACTGGCTGTTCTGGCAGATGGGCAGCGCCCCCTACCTGGGCGGTGGGTTTGGCCATTTCTATGCCTATGCCCCAACCAAGCAGCAATACCCCATTGACCGCTTTACCATGGAAGTGAAACGCCAGCTGGATGTGCTGGACCGTCACCTTGCAGAGCAACCCTATATGGCTGGTGAAGCCTACAGCATAGCCGATATCGCCATCTGGCCATGGTATGGACGTCTGGCGCAAGGGCATCAGTACAATGCGGGTGAGTTTCTGGAGGTGGAGACTTACCGGCATCTAATCGATTGGGCCAATCGCATCGGCGAGCGCCCTGCCGTGAAGCGCGGGCAGGTGGTCAATGCCACCTGGGGGGAGTGCCAGTTGCCCGAACGTCATTCGGCTGAAGATCTGGACAAACTGGGGCTCTAAGGGGCTTCAGTTTGGGTCCGCTTCTACGGTCAATTCTGGATGCGGGCTCTCTTTTGGGGTCGCCCGCTGAGCCAGCCAAGCCCCTGTTACGACAATAACGGCACCGCCTATTTGTACCGTATTGAGTGATTCACTGAGTAGAATCCAGGCAAGGATAATGGCCGTTACTACTTCAAGATAAGCCACCCCGCTGGCGACAGATGCGGAAAGTCGTCGTATTGCCGCGACACCGCTCAAGTAGGCCAGGGCAGTAGCGACCAGACCCAACCACAGCACCGATACCATGGCCGACGTCTCTATACCGGCTATTTCAATCGTCCCTGCCAGTACCGACCAGGGCAGTGTCCAGGGCTGGGCGATCAGGCTAATGGCCAGAAAACCGGCCATGCCACCCAGGGCAATAAGCGGCAGGGGCTCGACGTCATCCTGGGCTGCATCAGACATCAAAAAGAAGGCTGCCTGTCCGATTGCAGCGCCACCGGCCAACAACAACCCAATCGGATTCAACACAACCCCTTGCCAGACTTCGAGCAGAACACCAAGCCCGATAATCGCCAACAGTACACCCAGTGCTGCAGATCGGGCTACGGGTTGATGGCGCACGAAAGCTACCCAGAGTAGAACCAGCACCGGGCCAGTGAACTCGATCAACAGAGCGATACCGACCGGTATGAGTGCGACCGAGGCAAAGTAGAATGCCTGCACGCCTGCCATGGGAAAGACACCGTAGGCAAGCAACAGCTTCCAGTGGCTGCGCAGCAGATGACGGTAGCTCCAGGCAACGGGTGACAGTACCAGAGCCATGCCAAGCAAACGTAGCCAGGTCACCTGGAGGGGCGCTATACCGGCTTCCATCAAGGGTTTGGCAAAGGGGCCAGAGCCGCCAAAGGCAAGCGCAGACAAGAGCGCAAAGCCAAGGCCTGATAATTTTTTCGAGTCGGTCTTTAGAAGCATGGGAATAGGGCGAACGGTGGATTGAAGTCGCGCAGTCTACGCACCTTCTGCCAGAACGTCATGGAGATTATTGTGTTGATACAAAGCGGCGGATGAATACCAGTGCCGCCCCGTTTTTATTCTGCTGTTTTGGTCTGCGCTGTGGCTGTAGGGAAGTTGTGAACACAGTCGCGGCCACTTTGCTTGGCTTTATAGAGTGCGGTATCCCCCCAGAAAATCAGCGTTTCAAGGTCGCTCTTGCCATCCCAGTTTGAGACGCCAAAGCTGGCCGTTATTCGAATGGTTTTGTCCTTGCAAGGTATCTCTAATGAGCGAATTTTACAGCGTATGCGTTCTGCTATTTCAGTTGCAGTTTGCCCGTCGATACCCGGCAGTAAAATCAAGAACTCTTCACCGCCAATACGCCCAAACAGATCCATGGGCCGTATCATTTCTTTGGTGGGTGCTATAATGGAGCGTAACACTTCATCCCCACCTTCATGGCCGTAGCGGTCATTCACCTCCTTGAAATGATCCAGATCAAAAATAATCAGCGATACCGTTCCGCGCTCACCTTTTTGCCGCTTGAGTTCACGTCGTGCTGTTTCAAAAAAATGTCGACGATTGGCGATGCCGGTCAAATAGTCCTGCGAGGCCAGGGTCGTCAGTTTCTTGTTGGCTGCTTGCAAGGCCTCGTTGGATGTCTGCAGTGAATGGGTTCGCTCCAGTACTTTGGCTTCCAGGATTTCGTTCTGCTGCTCAAGCACGTGACGTGTTTTCCGAAGTGCTTCTTCCTGGGCTTTTTCTTCAGTAAGGTCATGCTGTATACCGACGTAATGAGTTACCTTACCAGAGCGATTGTGGACTGGAGCAAGGGAGAGTTGTATCCAAAGCGGCCGGCCATCGCGACGATAGTTGCGTACCGTAACTGCACATGCTTTGCGTTGTTGTAATGCTGCTCTGATGGTTTTAACGGCATCCTGATCCTTGTCGTCACCTTGCAGAAAACGGCAATTGCGGCCGATGACTTCCTCTGCCGAGTAACCGAACAAGGATTCGAACTTCGGGTTGACCCATACCAGAGGCATGTCCTCCTTGCTGGCATCAGCAATGGCTATAGCATCGTTGCTGTCCTGCATGGCGCGATACTGCAAATGCAGTGTATTTCGCTGCTGGCGATTCTCGTGTAAAAAAATGGCCAGGCCGACCGAGAGCATCGAGACGATGGTGAGGTATTCCTGCATTTGCCAGACGGCGAAGTGAGGGGCCGACTCGGCATAGGGGTGTGGGCCATGAACCAGGTAATTGACGGCCAGTAATGAGATAACTAAGACGGTAGAGGCCGCCCCCAGCACACCAAAGCGAAAAGCCGCCCAAAGGCCCAAAGGAATCATCATGGCCGGTGTCAGGTGGAATACCTCCAGGGTGTGTTCAACAGCAACGAATACCCAGGTACCGAGCAGAAACACGGTGCTCCAGAGTGCTGCAAACTCCAGAAGTCTGGGCCAGCTCCAACCCGGCCCGGAAAAACCATTCATTGACTCTCGGCCGAGTCGGACCAGTAATGGGGTCAGTAACAGCAGCCCGAGTGCGTCACCAAACCACCAGAGCCGCCAAAGTGATGGGAAAGTCGAACCTGAACGGTCGAGAAAGAGATATACAGTGGCACCAAAGACCGCTGCGATGGCGGCTGCCAGAATGGGTCCGAACAGCAAAAAACGGCTGGCCCTTCTGAGGTTGGTAAAATCAAAGGGCTCATTCAAGCCACGGCGGATCAGTGTCGCCGCCAGCAAGGTTTCAAAGGCATTGATCAATCCGAAACTGATGGTTGCCCAGAGTGGAAAGCTGGGTAAGCCGGCAATAATTTCCGCTGTAAAGGCAGCAGTCAGAATGTATGGCCAGAGTTTTGGTGTGGAGAGCAAAAGAGCCGAGAGCAGAATGGCGTTCGGTGGCCACAGAATGGCGATGCCTTCGTTGGCGATGGTTTGGCTAATACCAAACCAGGCGCTAATGTAGTAGGCAAACCCGACGGTCACCATCAGGACAAAGCGATGTGTTACTATTTTTGCCTGTTGTCGGTAAGCACTTTCAGAGTATTCGGCCATAGGCGATTCTCTGTTAGGTCGGAGTAAACCGACAGGTAACAAGATGAGCATTTTGCTCTTGTAGAATAGTCGCCGACCGGGAGTGCTCCATGCGCAAAAATAACAGTGACAGAGCTTTATATTTGGCCCACCAACTGAAAGCGGCTATTGTTATTATGTCTCTTGAGCCTCAGTGGGCCCGCAATTCAGTAGAGCACCTTAGCTTATGAGTTTGAAGGAGTAACTTCTACCAAACTACGAATTATTTTTTTCTTCCGGGGTAAACCGATATCGAAGTAGATTTATCCCGGCTATAATACGGTTTTATTGACACCAGCTCGCCTATAAAGGAATAACCGTTATGCGATTTTTCGTCATCTTTTTTTTCATGCTGACTGCAACAATTGCAGCGCTGGCTGATGGGCAGGGTTTCAAGCGATATTATGAGCAAAACGAGTTTTTGTTGACATCGCCGGGCGCACTCAAGTTTGGGCTATACGGTTACGATAATCCAGCCGGTCTGCATCATGTTCAGCAGGTCGATGCATTGCTTTACTGGACCAGTGATCACTTCTGGTATGATCAACAGCGTTGGCAAGGGAGTCTAGCTGTTCCCGGGTTCAGCTTTAGCCTCGGCCGAGATCAACGTGGAGGCCAGGATATTCGAGATTACAACCTGGCTTTTGGCGGTGGTACTGATGCATTTTCCAGTGGCTTTTCAGTTGGCTGGTATCGTGGTGATACAGAGCAGGCTGACCTTCAAACGCACTTTACTCTGGGGTTATTGAGTCGGCCCAATAAATACCTATCTGTTGGTTTTACTGGCACAGTTGCCAGAGACACTGCCTATCATGAAGCGGTGCTCGATGTCGCCTTGCGCCCTCTGGGTGGCGCCGGGCTGACGCTCTTTGCCGACTATGCTCTTGGCAATGACGAGTCCTGGACTGAGGGGCGGTGGTCTGTGGGTGCTGCATCCGAAGTGGTTTCTGGTTTACGGTTGACCGGGCGCTATTTCGACGATGGACTGGTCACCGCCGGTCTGCAGTTGAGTTTTGGGCACAGTGGCTTCAGTGCGCAGCGTCATGGCGGTGGTGAGTCAGATGCGGACTATCAATCCTACAGTGTTCGTGTGGGCGCCTGGGATAGGCCACTCTTTGGCGGTTTCGAAAGCAGCCAGGAGCAGTTCATGTTGCTGGAGCTTGATCAGGAAATGGCCTATCAAAGGGTCGCAATGTTGGACCGACGCCAGTCATTGCTGGATACCCTGCGTGCCATCAACGCGGCACAGCAGGATCCCACCATTGGCGGTGTTGTGGTGAATACTGCGCAAATGCAAATACCCCCGTCATTGGTCTGGGAAATCAAATCTGAACTGGACGGTTTGCGCGCCAGTGGCAAAACGGTGGTGGTCTATGTGGAAAACGGTGGCATGTCTGAATTGCTGTTGACCTCGGCTGCAGATTGGGTGGTGATGGACCCGGCGGGTACCTTGCTGATGCCTGGCTTTGTCTCGGGCAGTACCTACCTGGCCGACTTCCTTGACCATTGGGGCATCGGCGTCGAGGAGTTCCGCAATCTCGAATTCAAGACCGCTTTTGAAAGCTTATCGCGCGATCGCATGTCGGAGCCGGACAGACAGCAACGTCAGGCCATGATCGACAGCTTTTACGATTTGTGGCAAAGCGCCCTGCAGCAGGGGCGCGGTGTGTCACCAACCACCTTTGGCCAACTGATTGATCGCGGTATTACCTTGACACCAGAAGACCTGGTGGCCGCAGGCATCGTAAATGACTTGGCTCGCTTTAATGAGCTTGATGATGCACTCGAGCGACAGCTTGGCTTTGTTCCGGACCAGGTATCGCCAGACTCCTTGCGCGTGCTGCGAACGCCGCGTGACGACCATTGGGGCCCGACTCAGACTATCGCGGTTATTTACGCGACCGGGATGACCGCCACCGATACAGGCATGCGCACGCGCCAGCTCGCCGACATAGTGGAGCAGATGCGAGACGACCCTGACATCAAGGCGGTAGTGCTGCGCGTCGACTCCCCTGGCGGTGGTATTCTGGCTTCCGACCTCCTGGCTCAGGAAATTCGTAAAACCCAGGCGGAGAAACCGGTCGTGGTGTCCATGGGCAGCCTGGCCACTTCCGGTGGCTACTGGGTGTCCATGCACGCCGGGACTCTGGTTGCCGCGCCAAACAGCGTCACCGGCAGCATTGGTGTTATCGGCGTACGACTCTGGGACGATGGACTGGGCGAGCGATTGCGCGTCAACAGCGATTTCGTCAAGCGCGGTGAGTCGGCCGACATCGGTTTTGGTATAGGGCTGCCAGTGGCTGGTGGGTCATTACCTCATCGCGCCTTGACCGATGGTGAACTGCAACGCATACAGCAGCGCCTCGATGGCTGGTATGACGACTTTGTCTCCCAGGCGGCGCAAGCACGGGGTATTCCTGAGGTGGAGTTGCGTGAATTGGCAGCAGGCCGCGTCTATAGCGGGCTCGATGCGGTGCAGCTTGGTCTGGTGGATGAGTTGGGCAGCCTGACCCTGGCCATTGATATGGCCGCAGCCCAGGCGGGCCTGACCGCAGCAGACAAGATTCGCGTGGTAGAAAGCCCTCGGCCGAGCCTGTCTTCCTGGCGCGATCTACGCTATCTGATCGATCTCGAAGGCAGTGCGTCCGGTCTGTTTGACCCACGGCTGTATCGGCAGGACTACCTGGAGTTTCTGGTGAATCAGCGAGGGCAGCCGATGGTTCTGCTGCCCTTTGAGTACTTCGAGGGCACTCTACAGTAACTGATATGACTCATGAGCCGGATTGTTCGGCCTTCTGATCGGATTTCCGCCCCAACAACCAGCC
This sequence comes from Saccharospirillum sp., assembly GCA_022565595.1. Classification (GTDB taxonomy): domain Bacteria; phylum Pseudomonadota; class Gammaproteobacteria; order Pseudomonadales; family Natronospirillaceae; genus Saccharospirillum. The sequence continues at coordinate 232,608 of JAIUML010000003.1, forward strand.
GAAGAAGCGATGGCTGTTATCGCCCATGCTTTGGACGTAGCTGAGCACACAAGGCACGATCAGCAACACCAGAACAGAACCATAGGCCAACCCGAACGCCAGGGAGGTAGCCATACTGCGCACCAGTTGGGCCTGGACGGAGCTTTCCAACAGAATGGGTACCAGGCCCGCAACGGTGGTCATGGTGGTCAGTACTACAGGCCGGAAGCGTTGGCAGCACGCTTCAACAATGGCCTCGTGGCGCTCGTAGCCTTCATCCAGCATTTCCCGGTATCGAACAATCAGCACGATAGATCCATTGATCACGATACCGGCCAGGCCAAACAGGCCGAAAATGGACAGGAAGGTAAAATCCAGCCCCATGATCCAGTGGCCGGTAATGGCGCCGGTCATCGCCAGCGGAATGGACAGCATGACCGCCAGCGGCCAGGAGTAGGACTGGAATATCCAGGCGAGAATCAGAAAGATCAGCGCAGCAGCAATCCAGCCGGCGAAGATCAAGTTTTCGAGCAACTCGCCTGCATCCTGGCCGGTTTCGTACTCAGCCACCAGACCATAGTGTGACAAAAGGGCCGGCATGATGGTGCTTTGAATGTCGGACTGAATGGCCTGGCTGTTGGCATCCTCACTGATCGGATCGGCTGTTACTGTGACCGATTGTTGCCCGTTGACCCGATAGATGGTGCTCAATTCCTCGCGTTCCTCAAAGGTGGCCAGGTCCTGAAGGGGTACCTGCTGACCATTGGGTAGATTGATCGGCCACCAACGAACCAGATCCAGGCGGTTGCGGCTGGTTTCATCGAGACGCAAGCGCACATCCACTTCCTCGCCAAAGCGCGTAAATGACTGCACCAGAACACCATCGACGGCGGTACTCAACTGATACGCCAACTCGCGTTCCGAGACACCCAGGCTGCGCGCTGCGGGGGTCAGGCTAAGCACCAGTTGACGGTTGGTGTCAGGCAAGCTGTCATCGATGTTGCGCAAGTCACCGCGTTGCTCCAGAGCGTCCTTGAGGGCGAGGGTAGCGGCCTGGAGGCGGTCACCGTCGTCGCCCACCAGGCGCAAGTTGAGTTGGCTTGCGCTGGAGCCTCCGCCACTTTCACTCTGAATGCGTAAACGCTCTACGGTCATTGGCCGCTCTACCAGAGACTCCCAATAGCTGAGAAACTCCGTATTGGAAAACGCTCGATCGTCGCGTGCCGGCAATCGCGCCATGAAGAACGCATATCGGCTATTGAGATCATATTCGTAGTAGAGGTCGAGTAGCACCTGGCTGCCGTGATCCTGACTGAAGTGTGTATCGGTCAGTGCCAACTGGTCTTTGAGGTGATTCACAAAGGCCAGAATGTCGGCTTCGGAGGTGCCTTCGATGAACCTTGCTTCGGCCTGAACCCGGTCGTCTTCAACTTCCAGATCCTCTGAAAAGGTCACGATGTCACTGGTGACCAGGCCAATGGCCAGGATGAACAAGGCAATGGCCGTCATCAGGGTGAACAGGCGCTGTCGAATCAGCACCTTGATCAGAGGGCGATAAATGCCCTCGCGCACCCAGGTCAGGCGTTGGTCAATGGCCTGACGCACACGACTCGGCTTCTGCTCGCGCCGACGCGCCAGGCTGTGGTGCAAGTGGCCCGGTAGAATCAAAAAACATTCGATCAACGACGCCACGATCACCGAGATAATCACGACCGGTATGGGTCGCAGTAATTCACCAAAAATGCCCGGCACAAACAACAGCGGTGAAAAGGCCGCTATGGTGGTCAGAGAAGAGGCCAATACGGGCGGGAACATGTGGGTGGCAGCGATGCCAGCCGCCTTGTCGTGCGGCACGCCTTGTTCGACCAGGGTCTGGCTTTCTTCGCCGACAACAATAGCGTCGTCGACGATGATGCCGAGCGCCATCAACATGGCAAAGATGGAAAAGAAATTCAGGCTACCACCGGTAAAGTACAGCAGCGTCATGGTGCCGAAAATAGCCACCGGTATGCCCATGGCTGTCCAGAAGGCTACCCGCAAGTTCAGAAAGACGAACAGCATGACCAGCACAAATACCAGACCAAAGAGGCCGTTACTGATCAGCAGGTTGAGGTTGTCACGGACAAACTCGGACGTATCGTAAAAGACTTCCACACCCAGGCTTTCCGGCAGCGTTGGTACGACCTCTTCCTGCCAGGCCTTGAACAGATCGGAAGTGGCCAAAGAGTCCAGCGATGCCGAGCGCGACAACTGCAACATGATGGCTGGCTTGCCGTCGAAGAACAGCCGCAGGTTGGGGTCATCCCCAGCACTGCGTATGTGCACCACATCACCCAAGCGAAGGTTGTCTGCGATGGGCAATTGAGCGAGCTCTGCCGCAGAGATAACCTGCTCCCCAGTGGTCAGGTTGCGTCGCTGGCTTTGCTCCCCGGTACTGCCGGCGGCGTACCGGTCATTCACTGAGCGGATGCGTTGTGCCAGGGCGTCGAGTGTCCACTGATGATGAGCCAGTTTTTCAGGTGTCACTTCCAGATAAAGCGCCTGCTCGGCCAGGCCGTAAAGGGTGATTTCTGGAATACCGCGCCGTTTCAGATCGCGCTCCAGTTCGTACGCCAGGGGGCGTAAATCCTCCAGCAGGCCATCGTAGGTCAGCACCAGAAAGACCACCGGCTCGGAGAAGCTGTATTCCCGAATAACCGGTTCATCCGCCTCGGCCGGCAGGCTGACACCGTCGACGGTTTTGCGCAGATCAGTCATGGCTCGGTCGAAGTCAGCTCCAGCTCGAAAATAGACGCTGATGCCAGTGCCGCCATCGCGACTGTTCGAGGTGATTCGATCAACCACGTCGAGATCCAGAATGGCGGTTTCCAGTGGGTTGGTCAGGCGGTCGAGCACGGCCTCTGCACCGGCGGCCTGCCAACTGACCGATACCCCGGCGGCCCCCGGGTTGACGTCTGGAAAGATTTGAGTGTTGAGCCGACCCATGGACAGCACACCCAAAAGGATGACAAACACCATCATCAGGTTGGCGGCGACTCGGTGTCGAGCAAAGTAGGCGAGCAGCGCATAGGCCCTGGCCGGCTGACGAAAAGTGGTGGTGTCGTTCATTCGCTATCGACTCCCTCAATCGGGCTGGCCGCATCATGATTGGTCACGACAGAAACCTGCATGCCAGGCAGTATGTTGGCGAGGCGAGTAATCAGAATACGGCCTTCGCTTGGCAAGGCTCGGCTATCGATCAGCCACTGCTCCTCGCCCTGGTGTTCCACCACACCCACAACATCCACCACCACCGAGCCCAGGCGTTGCTCGTCATCGACCAGAAAGAGGCGATTACCGGAATACAAGGCCTCCCTGGGAATGGGCTGCACACCCGACCGCTCTGGCCAGACAACACGACTGCTGCGGGTTTCGCCAGGAGACCAGTTGGCATCGACTGGTATCTGGAACCAGGCATAGCGCCCGCTCTGACCTTCTTCAATCTGGTCGGCGCGTTCAACCATGGGCCGCAGTTGGCCACCAATGTCGGCCATCAGGCCGTCCGGTGCATCTGTTGGCATAACCACGCGCCAGGTCAGGCTCTCAGGCTGGTACAGGCTGACCAGTGGCTGGCCGGCCTGAGCGGTCTCGCCATTGACCACGGCGATACGGCCAATGCGACCGGCAAAAGGCGCGACCGGTTCGGCTCGCGCCAATGCATCCTGCTGGCGTGCCAGCGCAATGTTAAGTCGATCACGCTGAGCTTCCAGGCTGGTCAGGGTCGCCGGATGGTTGTCGATGGCCAGGCGTCGCTGACGCACCGCTTGCCTTGCCTGGGTGACACTGGCTCGAGCCTGTTCTACGGCCTCTTCTGTCGTAACGCCTCGTTGCAGCAGGCCCAGTTGGCGTTCGAGAGAAGCCTCCGACTGTTGCAGTAAAGCGGTTTCCAGTGCGAGCATGTCTTCATCGGCACGCTGCTGATTGCGCGTCATACCTATGTTGGCATCGAATTCCGCCAGGTCCGCCTCGGTGCGCTCCAGATCCCAGCGCAAGCTCTGAGTGTCGAGGCGAATCAAGACGTCGCCCTGGGCTACGCTTTGCCCCTCGCGCACGGGAATGTCGATGACATCCGTGGTCACTGGTGCGGTCAGTGTCACCTGGCGACGCGCCACGACACGCCCGGTCCATTGCGCAATGGGCTGATATTGGCCCGGATTGACAGCGATTACCTCGACCGGCAAGCGGCGATCTGGTGTTTCGGCGATCTCGTCACCGTTGTTGGCCTGATTCATTATCATCACCAGACCAATGGCGGCGGCGGGTATGGACAGAGCAAGCAAGAGACGTAAACAGGCTTTGAAAAAGGTTTTCACACGCTATCCTTGACGTTCATGTAGAGATTAAGACCGCCGTTTTACGCCCCCAAGGCGAGTGTCAACAGTGACCTTGGGTTTGAATACAAAACCTTTACAAAAAAGGGAGCCAAAGGTACGACAGGAATCAACTGCATGCCCAGGAAGAGGCGGGCTTGAGCTTTTGCTCAATCTCCGTACAATGCGTGCCCCCGAGAGGATTTGCCTCAACGACTTGCTTAGACCCATTCAGGAGACCATGATGGCTCGTGTCACCGTAGAAGATTGTCTTGAAAATGTGGCCAACCGCTTCGAATTGATCATGGTTGCCAGTAAACGTGCGCGTCAAATCGCCAATGACGGTGCCGATCCGCTGGTACCGGAAGACAATGACAAGCCAACCGTTATAGCGTTGCGTGAAGTGGCCGAAAAGAAAATCGGCCCGTCCATTCTGGACGATATCGAAGAGTAACAGGGTCGGGTTCGAGCCCGCCGAAAGCAGTGTTTTCGAAAAAAAACCGGGGAATCCCGGTTTTTTTATTGCTGCGCGACCGGCATTTAATACACTAGACTAAAGTAACCTAGCTGGAAGACGCCATCTTGCCCACCGTCGATGCCCTTGCCAAGCGGCTCGAATCCTACCTGGAGCCTGAAAAGGTACGCCGGGTTAAACGCGCTTATTTCTATGCAGAACAAGCCCACGACGGACAGATGCGTCGCAGTGGCGAGCAATATATTACCCACCCACTGGCAGTAGCCAACATTCTGTCGCAGATGCATATGGACCATCAGAGCCTGATGGCGGCCATGCTGCACGATGTCATTGAAGACACTGCGGTGTCCAAGGAGGCTCTGGCTGAGCAGTTTGGCCCGGGTGTTGCGGAACTGGTCGATGGCGTCTCCAAGCTGACGCACCTGGAGTTTGAAACCAAGAAAGAAGAACAGGCCGAGAACTTCCAGAAAATGGTGCTGGCGATGTCCAAGGACATTCGCGTTATCCTTGTCAAGCTGGCGGATCGTTTACACAACATGCGCACGCTTGGCGCCATGCCGCCGGAGAAGAAGCGTCGCAAGGCGCGAGAAACGCTCGATATCTATGCACCCATTGCCTTGCGCCTGGGCATCAACGACTTGCGTATCGAGCTGGAAAATCTCGCTTTTGAAGCGCTGTATCCGCTGCGTTCAAAGCGCATCGCCTCGGCGATCAAGAAGAGCCGTGGCCATCGCAAGGAACTGGTGGCGCAAATACAGCAGGCGCTGACCGAGCGGCTACGCCAGGAAGACATTGACGTTCAGATCTTTGGCCGGGAAAAGCATCTGTTCTCCATTTACAACAAGATGAAAGATCAGAAAAAGACGCTTCAGGAAATTCTGGATGTCTATGGCTTCCGTATTATCACTCAATCGGTCGATGCCTGTTATCGCGTGCTGGGTGTGGTGCACAATTTCTACAAACCGGTGCCGAATCGGTTCAAGGACTACATCGCCATACCCAAGGCCAACGGTTACCAGAGCCTGCACACCACCCTGATTGGCATGAACGGCGTGCCCATCGAGATTCAAATTCGTACCCAGGAAATGGAAGACATGGCCAACCAGGGGATTGCCGCCCACTGGTTGTATAAGCAGGACGATTCATCCCATAACAGCCCCACCCATGCCCGTGCCAGACGTTGGGTTAAAGGGTTGCTGGAGATTCAGGAACGAGCCGGCAACCCGCTTGAGTTTATTGAAAACGTCAAGATCGATCTCTTCCCGGACGAGATCTATGTGTTCACGCCCAAGGGCAAGATTCTGGAAATGCCCAAGGGGGCGACAGCGGTCGACTTTGCCTACGCCGTGCACACCGACGTGGGCAATACCTGTGTTGGCTGCCTGATCAACCGACAAATTGCGCCACTGAGCCAGCCGCTGGAGAGTGGTGATACCATCAAGATCATTACCGCCCCCGGCACCCAGCCCAACCCGGCCTGGCTGAACTTTGTTATTACCGCCAAGGCCAGGTCGAACATACGGCATTTCCTGAAGAACCTGAAGAAGAAGGATTCGGTCGAGCTGGGCCGCAAACTGCTCAACAACTCATTGAGAAACTTCGATGCCGAGCTGGACAAGTTGTCCGAGCCGACGCTGAAGGCGCTGCTGCAGGAATACAACTTGCCGAGCCTGGACGACCTGCTAGAGGACATAGGCCTCGGTAACAGAGTCGCCTATGTGGTTGCGCGTCGCTTGTTGAGTGAAGGCGAAGCGGAGAATGAGGCCGAGACCGAGAAATCGATGACGGTTCAGGGCACCGAAGGTATGCTGGTCACTTATGCCAAGTGTTGCCGACCGATACCCGGCGACCCCATTGTCGGTTTGATTTCCAAAGGCAAGGGCATGGTCATTCACGTCGAGCACTGTCGCAACATCGTCGACAAACGCAAGGACCCGGACCGCTGCGTGCACCTGCGCTGGGATAAACACATGCAGGGCGAGTTTGTGGTGGACTTGCGCATAGAGATGCACAACACCCGTGGTGTCCTGGCCAGCGTCGCCAACGCCGTCTCTCAGGCCGACGCCAACATAGAAAGCATCGAGATGCAGGAGCGCGACGCCACCATCAGCCGACTCAACCTGACGGTGTCGGTACACAGCCGGCAGCATCTGGCGCGGGTGATTCGTCGTTTGCATAATCTGAAGCCGGTCAGCAAGATTGAGCGGGCCAGTAGTTGAGGGGCTGGGGTGAGGGGAGAACTGGGCAGAGAAATCCCCACTAAAGACACCCCCAACCCACCTTGCTACAATCCCTTCCAGCAACCCCCAACCACCGGCCACGGAACCACCGGAATCTGCAGATGACGTCTAAAACCATTTTTATCGGTATTGCCGGTGCCTCAGCCTCGGGTAAAACCTTGCTGGCGGAAACCATTTTCCACGAGTTGCAGACCGAGCTGGGAGCTTCCGCACTGGCCATCATCAAGGAAGACAGTTACTACAACGAGCAGGGACACCTCAGTCTTGAAGAGCGCGCTTCGGTCAATTACGATCACCCCAACGCCTTTGATCACGAATTGTTGATAGAGCATCTGGATCATCTGGATCAGGGCAAGGCCGTCCAGGTGCCCATATACGATTATGCCGTGCACAACCGCTCCGAAAAATCCTTTGAGTTGAAGCCCGTGCGGGTGGTGCTGATCGAGGGCATACTGCTGTTGCACGATAAGGCCATTCGTAAACGCCTCGATGCCAAGGTGTTCATGGATACACCACTGGATATCTGCCTGTTGAGGCGGCTGCAGCGAGACATTCAGGAGCGTGGTCGAACGGTAGAGTCTGTTATCGAACAGTACAAACGCAACGTACGTCCCATGTTTCTTGAGTTTATTGAACCGTCCAAGCAATTTGCCGACATCATTGTTCCCAGGGGCGGCCGCAACCGGGTGGCTATAGAAATGATCAAGGCGCGTATTCTGCAAATGCTGGCCTGCTGATCTCGCCGTTTTACCTCTGTGCAGATGCTATCTGCCAGGCCAGAGGTGCTGGAATGGGGTACTGCCTCACATTTTTTTCTTCTGCTGCTTGGGCCAGGCTTCGTCAGGGCATAAACTGGCACCACTCACGATTCAAGGAAAAGTCGCCATGGCGACCAGGCATTACCATCTCGTCTGTCAGGGTTTTCGCGACAATCAGGTCAACAAAACCGAACTCAGTCTAACGCTGAAGTCGAAAATGAAGTTGAGCGATGCTCAGGTGGCCGATCTGATGGCCTCGCGTCGTTTTATTCTGGCGAGAAATTTACCCGCCGAAAAAGCCCAGACGCTGGGCAAAAAGCTGGTGAAAGCCGGTTTGAACATCAAGGCCGAGAGCGCTGATGCCAATCAGAAGCTCTCCGCCGATGAGTTGCGCCAACACTTGCTTGATGGCGGGCTGAGTCACTATTTTGCTGGTCGCTATCGGCACCCGAGCGATGAGCTTGAAACGCGTTTGAGTCTGGTGGTTCTCGGTGCCGTGCCGGTGTTCGCTTTTGTCTTGTTGCCGCTGATTGGTCTGTCGCTGTTGCGTCCTTTGTTGTCCCTCTCTATCTGGAGTGGGCAGTTTATCGCCGCCTTGAGCCAACTGCTGTTGTCCCTGTTGCTCTTTGTGCCTGCCATTGCGCTTTGGCCTGCCAGGCCCACTCAGAGGTCATCTGGCATAGAGCTGGATGAAGAAAACGAACTTCTGTTGTACGCCATAGTCGAAGAAGTCAGCCAGTATCTCGATGGCCCCCGCATCAAGACCCTGGTGTTGATGGAAGGGCCTGTGGTCCGTTTACGACAAAGCCCGCTGCAATGGCTGCGCCGAGAGGCCGATCTGGAAATGGGTCTGGCGCACCTGCAGTCAATGAATCTGCAACAGTTTGTCGGCAGTCTGGTTTACCAGGTGACACCCCATGCTCCAGCCTTCTATTACTGGTCATGGTCGCTCTACCTACTCTGGTCAAACAGTCTGGAGAGACGTTTTCCTGCGGCTTTTGAGCGCTTGCTGCAATGGCTGCATCCCATGCATGATCATCAGCGCCAACGCCAGTCCAGTAGCGCCCAGGCATTGATCGGCCCGCGCGAAGCCATGCGCTTGAATGCTCTGTACAAGCAACTTGAGCAGATTCAGCAGCATTGGGATGCATTCAGCCAATACTGCAAAGAGCAGCAAAAGTCGCCGACGGATTGGGCCGACTGGCTGAAGCTACCGGCGAGCGAAGCAGAAGCGCCTGAAGGCGTTGAAGGCCAGTTCCGCATGAATGCCCCTGCCGAATGGGCGCTTTCCAATAGTGGAGGCTACGCCAGAGCCCTGGCTCGCCAGCACGATCAGGCCGAGCAGTCAGAAGCAGCCCGAACGCTCTGGCAGGCTTTTCGGAAACAGAAGACCACAGCCTGAACGTTGCAGCGTCAATGCGTCGCAAAAGCGGTGCCCACTGGGCGTTGTCCTTGCTACACTTCGGTGTAAATACAAGATGCCGCCTCAGGTGGCAGAGAGGAGCAAGTTGAAGCCGTGGCAAACTGTTCTCGATTTCTGGTTTGGTGATCAGGAGCCGCCGGAAGCCGCTTATCAAAAGCGGTGGTTTACCGGTGGCGAGGAACTCGATCGGATTATCTGCGAGCGTTTCAAGACTCAGCACCAGCGCGCTGTTGAGGGTGAACTCCAGGCCTGGTTGTCGCACCCACAGGGCCGGCTGGCAAAGATCATCCTTGTCGATCAGTTCAGCCGCAATATCTACCGTGGTGAGGCCGCAGCCTTTGCCTGGGACAGTCTGGCCTGCCAGTGGTCTGAAGATGCCCTGAAAAATGGCCACCTGGACGCCTTGAGCGCCAGCGGCCGCATGTTCTGCTTGATGCCTTTGATGCATTCCGAGCATGAGGATCACCATCATCTGTTGGACCGGGAGGCTCAGCAACTGCTAAAGAGGTTTCCGGATCAAGAGGCGTTTCTGGAAAGCTTTGTGCAAGCGGCCCAGCAACATCGTGAGATTATTGTCCGCTTTGGGCGTTACCCACATCGCAATGCGGTATTGGGGCGTGAATCAACAGCGGAGGAGGCCGACTATCTGGCCGGTGACGCAGCACGTTTTGGGCAGTGAATCGGCTGACCCGCCGAGCTTACCTTGAAGGTGCTGAACTTTATTGATTAAGCGGAGTCATTTTAACTCCGTCCTGACTGCATTGGAGATGTTATGCAAATTACGAAACGCTGGTTGTTGATCGCACTCATGGTTCCCGTTCTGGCGATCACAGCCCTGTTGGCGCGCGCTGACAGTCTGTCCGAAGAGGACGTTAACCGTCTGGTACGCAGTTATATCCTGGAAAACCCGGAGATCATCGTCGAAGCCATCACCATTTTACAGCAACGTGAACAGGCTCAACAGCAGGCGGGTGAAGGTGAAATGCTGTCCAGGCTGCAGGATGACCTCATTGCCAATCCTGGCGACCCGGTGTTGGGTAACCCCAATGGCAGCGTCACCCTGGTCGAATTTTCTGACTACAACTGCGGTTTCTGCAAGCGAGCCCATGACACTGTAGAGGCTCTGATCGAGTCCAACCCTGACTTGCGGGTTGTGTTGAAGGAATTTCCTATTTTGTCGGAAACTTCCATGACGGCCGCCAGAGCTGCTCTGGCCGTCAACGACCTTTACCCTGAGCAATATGCCGAATTCCACGGCCGCTTGATGGCGCATCGTGGGTCATTGCAGAATGACAATGCTGTCTGGTCCATTGTCCGGGCGCTGAGAGTTGATGTCGGTGCGGTGCAGGAGCGCAGTCGGTCGGCCGATATAGAAGCCGCTGTAGCCCGTAACCATGAGCTAGCACGGCAATTGAACATCACCGGCACGCCGACCTTTATAGTTGGTAACAGTGTTCTGCGCGGGGCTCTTCCCAAGGCAGACATCCAGCGTGCCATAGACGACGCTAGCTGAGTAGCTCGGTTACGCCAGGCGCAACCATTTGGTTTAAAAATGGCCGGGCCTCAAGGAGGGTTCGGCTTTTTTGTAATAAAATTACGTAAATCGTGATTCTGAACCCTTCAGGGTCTACACTATGAGCCCTGAATTCATCACCCCCCTGGAAGGAACTGCCATGTCTGTGATCAAAATGTCTGACCTTGATCTGGCCGGAAAACGCGTCCTGATCCGTCAGGACTTGAATGTCCCCCTGAGCAAGTCTGGTGAAGTCACCTCCGATCAACGCATTACGGCCTCCCTGCCAACCATCGAACTGGCCCTGAAGCAGGGTGCCAAAGTCATGATCATGTCGCACCTCGGCCGCCCGACTGAAGGCGAATACGAAGAGAAATACTCTCTAGCACCAGTCGCCAGGCATATGGGTCAATTGCTGGGTCAGGACATCCCCCTGGTCAAGGACTGGGTCGATGGTTTTGAAACGGACGCCCAGGTCGTGATGCTGGAAAACGTTCGCTTCAACCCGGGCGAGAAAAAGAACGACGATGCCCTGTCGCAAAAAATGGCCAAACTCTGTGATGTCTATGTCATGGATGCCTTTGGCACGGCGCATCGCGCTCAGGCCTCCACCCACGGTGTGGCCAAGTACGCGCCCGTTGCCTGTGCTGGCCCCTTGCTGGCGGGTGAGCTGGATGCGCTGGGCAAGGCGATGGATAACCCGGCCCGCCCCATGGTGGCCATTGTTGGCGGCGCCAAGGTGTCCACCAAATTGACCGTTCTGGAAAGCCTGTCCAAAGTCTGTGACCAGTTGATTGTTGGCGGCGGTATTTCCAACACCTTTGTTGCCGCTCGTGGCTACAACGTCGGTAACTCGCTGCACGAGAAAGACCTGATCCCTCAGGCCAAAGCCCTGATGGACCGTCTCGACATTCCCGAGCCTGTCGATGTGCGAACCGGCACCGAATTCAGCGCCGATGCTGTGGCGACGGTCAAGCCGGTGGATCAGGTGCAGGACAACGAAGAAATTATGGACCTCGGCCCGGAAACAGCGGCCAGGTTTGCCGAGGTGATCAAGGGTGCCAAAACCATTCTGTGGAATGGCCCTTGCGGTGTGTTCGAGTTTGACAACTTTGCCCAGGGCACCAGAGACATCGCCGAAGCCATTGCCGACAGCGGCGCCTTCAGCGTGCTGGGCGGTGGCGATGTGATTGCCGCAGTACAGAAGTTTGGCATGGAGGATCGCTTCTCCTACATTTCTACTGGCGGTGGTGCTTTTCTGGAATTTGTCGAGGGCAAGACTTTGCCTGCTGTCGACATACTGGAAAAGCGCGCTAAAGGTTAAAGTCCTGGGCAGGTGACTCCCTATCGCCCGCCCCATTACAGGAGACAAAAAGATGTCACAGAAAATTCTGGATGTCGTCAAACCCGGTGTTGTCACCGGCGACGATGTGCAAAAGATATTCGAAATTGCCAAGGCAGAGAAGTTTGCCTTGCCTGCCGTGAATTGCATCAACACCGATACCGTGAACTCTGTGTTGGAAACGGCGGCTCGGGTGAAATCGCCGGTGATCATTCAGTTTTCCAACGGTGGTGCGGGCTTTTTTGCTGGCAAAGGCCTCAAGTTGGACGGTCAGGGTTGTCAGATTCTCGGTGGAATAGCAGGCGCCAAATACGTCCACGCGGTCGCCGAAACCTATGGTGTACCGGTCATTCTTCACACGGATCACGCTGCCCGCAAGTTACTGCCCTGGATCGACGGCCTGCTTGATGCCGGTGAAAAACACTTCGCCGAGACGGGTCGCCCGTTGTTCTCGTCGCACATGATCGATCTGTCCGAAGACAGCCTGGAAGAAAACATCGCAACTTGCGCTGAATACCTGGCGCGGATGTCGAAACTGGACATGACGCTCGAGATTGAACTGGGGGTCACCGGTGGCGAAGAAGACGGCGTCGACAACAGTGGTGTTGATGCAGCCAGCCTCTACACCCAGCCAGAAGACGTCGCCTACGCCTATGAGAAGTTAAAGGCCATCAGCCCACGCTTCACCATTGCCGCCTCCTTCGGCAATGTTCATGGCGTCTACAAGCCTGGCAACGTCAAATTGACGCCGACCATTCTGCGTGACTCGCAGAAACACTGCTCCGAGAAATTCGGTTTGCCCGAAAACGCTCTGGATTTTGTGTTCCATGGCGGCTCCGGTTCTACCGAAGCCGAGATTGAAGAGTCGATCAGCTACGGTGTTATCAAGATGAACATCGACACCGATACTCAGTGGGCCAACTGGAACGGCATTCGCGAGTACTACCAGGCTAACGAAGGCTACTTGCAGGCTCAAATCGGCAACCCGGAAGGGGACGACAAGCCGAACAAGAAGTACTACGACCCGCGTGTCTGGCTGCGTAAGGCACAGGAAAGCATGAGTGCTCGCCTGGAGAAGACCTTTGCGGATTTGAATGCGGTTGGGCGTAATTGATAGCTGCTGTATAGGGGGAGTAGCCTCCCCCTACAACCAACTAGCCTCCAACCTCAACCCCTGCCCCTCCAGATTCAACTCCATCCACTCCTCCAGCAGCCGTGCTTCCTTTTCAATTTGCCCTCTGTCCTGGCCAATGAGCACCAGCGCCGCCTCGCCTCGATCGGTATCGGCAAAAGGCGCCAGGGTGAGCGCCAGGTCAGTCCGGGTTTTGCAGTAGCGCCGCAAGGGGCCAAAAGCACGATGCAGATCTGACTGGTTGTTGACCTTTGGTAAATATCTTTCTATTTCGATAAGCCGAATGAATAAACTCATGGTCGCCATCTGAATTGCGTGGATAATAGGGTTCTCAGGAGGACCCCCTCACAAGGCAAGGAGTCTCAATATCGTGAAATGGTTAGCCACTATCTTAGCGTCTACGGCCCTCTGTTGGCCAGTTGCCATGGCGCATGCGGAAGACACCTGGAAAGTCCGTATGGATCCACTCCTCGCATTGGCCAACTTTCCCAATCTGGAAGTTGATCGAGCCATTTCACCCAACCTGTCTGTGGGGGCCATGATCTGGCATTTTGACGGTGACTGGTACGACTCCGAACAGATGACCTCCATCGGGATGCGACTGGACTGGTTTGAGCGTGGTGTGTTTTCCAGCGGCTGGCACACCAACCTCATTCTGAAAGGTGACTTTGTCGAGACTCAGTTGGAGCGAACTCGCATCAAGGGAACGCAAACCTATCAGTGGAGCCGGAATCGGTTTCACATCAATGCGGGCATTGGCCTGCAATTTTTGCTCGGTGGTTTCAGTGACGCCGACGATGACGTCTATGTCTATGACAGTTGGGTCTACCCTGCCTGGGAGTTGTCCATAGGTCGGTCTTTTTAAGGAGAGTCGCATGTCCCACCGTCTAGTCATCGCCGCTTTTGCTCTGACCCTGGTCAGCGCGGCAGCCAGTGCCGATACCCTGAATATCCGCACCAATCCTTTTATGGTATTTGGCAGTTTCGTGAATCTGGAACTGGACGTACGCGCCGGTAACCAGCAATCAATCGGCCCCATGTTGAGAGCCAGTGTCGTTGACCCAGAATTCGAAGCGGGTTTGCGTTATACCTACTATGAGCAGGGCGTTTTTCAGCCCGGCTGGATGTTGTCTGTTTATGCCGTTGGCGGTCAGGAAGTGGCTGGTCGTGTATACGACCCTGTCACCTTTGAAGAGAGCGACGAACTCGACTGGCTCGCTCGGGTTGGCGTGAACCAGGGCTATATGTGGCGTTGGGATACCTTCAATCTGGGTGTTGGACTCGGAGCCGCCCTGGGTTACTACAACAGCGATGAGCGCCTGGCGGTGCAGTCGGATTTGCATTTCAGTATTGGTTGGGTGCGCTGAGCATCACTGTATCTGCCGAATTACAACAGGGGCCCATGTCGTGCCTTATGGAAGAGCGACACTCGGGTTGCAACGTTGCGGCTCTGGTCTAAGCTAGACACTTTATATCAGAACTGTCTTACATTAAGGAAAGCTCATGTACGAACATCTCAGTGCCATTGGTGTGACCGACACCGACAATATCGAAAAATACACCCTCCGTACCGAAGGTCATTACGACATTCTTAAGGTGTATTATAAACGCGCCAAAGGCGATATCTTTGCGCGCAGCGAAAAATTCAAATACCCACGTCAGCACAAGCGACTCAAGGCCGACAGCGGCACCGGTCGTTACGTCGACACGACCGAGATTTCACCAACCTTGCGTTATGTGGTCGAAGAGCTCGACCAAATCGCCAAGCGTGAAGTGAAAGAAGTCGATTTGAAGAAGAAGATCCTCGGCGATCTGCGTCATTTGGAGAAGGTGGTGCAGAGCAAGATCGAAGAGATCGAGGAAGATCTCAAGAAGCTGTAAGGCTTCTGGAGGTCGAGACTGCGGGCGCGAAGCCCGCTTTGACTTCAGTCGGTTGGCGCCGACAATGTTGATGATGATATCGACGCTGCAAAGATTGCACTGGAGCGCCGATTGGTAATCGACATCCCAATGGTCCTGGCAACTCTGCTTGCGTTCCCGGCCAATTCTCCGACAATAGCGACGCCCTTACCCTGCTGTTGTTGGAGCCTTCATGTTTGAACTCTTGTTGTTTTCTCTGGAAGTCACCGGGCCCATTGCTCTGGTCGTAGTTCTGGGTGTGCTGTTTCGGCGTTGGGAGTGGATCAACGAAGCCTTTGTGCAGGGCGGTTCAAGATTGGTGTTCAATGTTGGCTTACCCAGCCTGCTGTTCTTGAACATTGTCACGGCACGGCCGGACCGGATACCGGGTGGGGGCATCATCCTCTTTGCTGCCGGTTTTACTCTGGTGATCTTCATACTGTTGTTCTGGCTGGCGCCGCGCCTGGTGCCTCATCAGGATGAGCGTGGTGTCTTTGTTCAGGGCGGCATGCGCGGAAATATGGGTATCATCGGTCTGGCGTTCTGCCTGAATGCCTTTGGCGATGAAGCCGCAGTACTGGCCTCGGTCTATCTGGCCATTATCACCCTGATGTTCAATGTGCTGGCCGTCATCGCACTCAGCCATTGGTCTCCGCGCAAAACGTCCGGTCATCCAGCCCTGGCAGCGGCGAAGGACATCGCTCGTAATCCCTTGATCATTGGTATATTGCTGGCGGCCCTGGTCGTGGTGTTGAAAATACCGATGCCGGACTGGCTAATGGAGACGGGTGATTACTTTGCACGCATGACCTTACCGTTAGCGTTACTCTGTGTTGGCGCAAGTCTGTCTTGGTCGGGTTTTGTTGAGGGGGGGCGGGTAAACCTGATCACCACCTCGCTCAAGTTGGTCATTCTGCCCTGGCTCGGTGTGATGGTTGCCTGGTGGCTGGGGTTTGGTGGAATCGAGCTGGGGGTTTTCTTTCTGATGGCCGCCTCACCCACTGCCGCAGCCAGTTACGTTATGGTGCGGGCCATGGGTGGCAATGCCACATTGGCGG
Organism: Saccharospirillum sp.; assembly: GCA_022565595.1. Classification (GTDB taxonomy): domain Bacteria; phylum Pseudomonadota; class Gammaproteobacteria; order Pseudomonadales; family Natronospirillaceae; genus Saccharospirillum. The sequence goes on from JAIUML010000003.1 coordinate 248,776, forward strand.
CGTCGATCATCGCCACGTCGACGGTGGCCAGCCTGGTGACCACCAGCCTTGGTCTGGTTATTCTGCGCCTGCTTGACTGGGTATAAAGCGCTCCAGCATGACGCCGGTATCCAGTACCCAGCCGCTGATCAGTCGTGCCGGTGTCACATCGAAAGCCGGGTTATAAACCTCGGCCTGTTCCGGGCTCCAGATCAGGCTGCGCTCCGGCAGACTGACGCCTCGTACCTCTTCGGCGGCGCGTTGTTCTATTGGGATGGTATCGCCGCTCGGGCAATTGAGATCAACGGTGGTAACCGGTGCAACAACGTAAAAAGGGATGTCGTGAGCCCTTGCCAGTACCGCCAGGCTGTAGGTGCCGACCTTGTTGGCGAAGTCGCCATTGCGGGCAATGCGGTCAGCGCCGACCATGATCAGATCGACTTCGCCTTTGGCCATCAGACTCGCCGCCATGTTGTCGCAGATCAGCCGGTAAGGCACCTCGGCCTGAGCCAGTTCCCAGGTGGTCAGCCGCCCGCCCTGTAGCAGCGGGCGGGTTTCATCTACCCAGACAGAGATGCCTTTGCCACGACGGTGAGCCTCGGTTATGGCCCCCAGGGCAGTGCCGATGCCGGCTGTGGCCAGGCTTCCGGTATTGCAATGGGTCAGAATGCGGGCGCCAGATGGTATCAATGTCTGGGCATGGTCGGCCATGCGCTGGCACAGGTCCCGGTCTTCTTCAAAGAGTTGCACAGCCAGTTGCTCAATCTGCTCGGCTGACGCACCACTGTGAATCGATGCGCTGAGCCGGTCGAGATAGTTCATCAGGTTGACGGCTGTCGGCCGTGAAGCCCGCAAGGCTTCCAGTTCGGCCAGCAAGGCTGCGCCCTGAATGCCCTGACGGGCACGCCACGCCACCATCAAAGCGGCCGCCAACCCAATCAGTGGTGCGCCGCGTACGGCCAGGCTGTGTATATGACCAATCAATTGGTTGGCTGTGGTGCAGCGATGCCAGACCAGTTCGCTCGGCAGCAATCGCTGGTCAAGTATCGACAGCCCATCGACGTCGTAACGCAGGCTGGTGGCGGAGAGGTTGCTCACCCTTCAGTTCTCTAGCCGTGGAAACTGGTCGGCGATGGGCTCACCAGTAAAGTTGGCGACCCAGCCTTCAGGATTGTTGAACAGGCGAATTGCCGTGAATTCAGGGTTGGGGCCCATGTCGAACCAATGGCGTGTGCCGGCGGGCACACTTATCAGGTCGTCCTTCTCGCAGAGCACGGCAAAGACCTGGCTGTTCAGGTGTAACGTGAACAGGCCGCTGCCACGCACGAAGAAGCGCACTTCGTCTTCTGAATGGGTGTGTTCGGCCAGAAATTTCTCGCGAAAAACGGCCTTGTCCGGATGTTGTGGGTGCATCGAGATGACATCCCAGCTCTGGTAACCGCCTTCGTCCACCAGGTGGTTAATGTCGGTCTGATAGGCGGCCAGAATCTCTTCCGCAGTGCTTTCAGCGCAGATGGCCTGATCGGCCTGCCAGCGTTGCAACCGAATGCCGTTCTGGGCCAGCTCGTGCTGGATGCGTTCGAACTCGGTTGTTTCGAGCACCGGTGTTTCGGGAGTCTGTTCCGAGAAAATTCGTAACTGGGTCATGAGGATGCCTCCGAGGATGTCGCTGCAAACAGCTGTTGGCTGATCTGACAAAAGTCGTTGAACGCCGGGTGATGCCCTCTGTCCATATCGGGGCTGCGCACCAGGTGGGCGGTTTGCATGCCCGCCTGGCGGGCGGCGTCGAGTTCCGCCAGCACATCCGACAGAAACAGGCAGTGTCTGGCGTCCTGTTTTAGGGCGGAAGCGATGGTGCGATAGCTGTCAGCATCGCGTTTCTGGCCCGTGGTGGTATCAAAATAGCCGTCGAACAGGGGCGTCAGGTCGCCTGCATCGGAGTAGCCGAACAGCAACCGTTGTGCCTTGATCGAGCCGCTGGAATAAACATGCAGCGCGATGCCGGCATCTTTCCAGCGTTTCAGCTCAGGTGCTACGTCCGGGTAAAGATGACCCCGGAAATCACTGGCTTCATAGCCACGGCGCCAGATCAGGCCCTGGAGTGCTTTCAGCGGCGTGGCCTTGCGATCGGCATCGATCCAGCTCAACAGCGTCTGCACCAGAGTGGCATCGTCCGCCTCGGGTAATTCGGCCAGTTCAGCTGTGGCCAGCAGTTGCTGACGAACCTCGGGGTTGTTGGCATGGTTGCGCACAAAGTCGGGCAGTCGCGCACGGGCATAGGGAAACAGCACCTTGTGAACAAAGTCGATGTCCGTGGTGGTGCCTTCTATATCGGTGATGATGGTGTTTATAGGATGCTGAATCATGACGGGCGCTCCATCAGGCGCTCCTGCCAGAGGCAATCGAACAGAAACTCGAAGCCTTCGACGTGGCGCCGGGCTTCCTTGATGCTGCTACCCCAGGCATAGAGGCCATGACCACGAACCAGTAAACCCGGTACCTTGATCAGCCCGGACTGCCAGGCATCGCTCACCAGGTTCGCCAGAGCCGGCATGTCCTGGTTGTTGTCAAACACCGGGATGTGCAGGGGGGTTTCGTGTGTGCCAATACCGCTCAGTGCCTTCTGCATTTCGAACCCGGAAACCGCCAGGCCTGGCCCAGAGCAGTGGCGTGACAGCAAGGTGTTGTTGACTGAGTGCACATGCAGAACCGACTGAATACGCTCGTCCAGTTGGTAAAGGCAGCTGTGCAACACCGTTTCTGCTGAGGGGGTCAGGCGCGCATCAAGAGGTTGTCCGTCAGGCTGACAAAGCATCAGGTCCGCCTCGATCAGATGGCGCTTGTCACAGCCGGATTGGGTGATCAACACCAGGTCTTCGCTGACTCGCGTGGAAAAATTGCCGCCGGTGGCTGGGCACCAGCCCTGAGCACCTAAAAAGCGTACGGTGTCGACCAATTGTGAAGCCGGATGTTGAAAGTCGTTTGGCGTCAGCACAGCCAAATCCTGACAAAGTGAATAGACGCGATAGTGTATTTTATTGCGTCGTCTGCGGCTATGAGTCAAGCCCAAGTTGACGTTCAGCTCGAAGGTATTCAAGCGAGTCGGTATCGTCTTTGATTCTACAGGCGGCTACGCGCATCAGAATGAGCTCTCGACGCACGGCATCGCGCGGTAACCAGTGACTGGCGCCAATCAGTTCGCGCAAGGGCAACGGCAAATGCCAGCTGACCTTTAACAGATTGCCATAGCCACTGCTGAGATTGGTCAGTGCCTGATCGATAGTGTCCTCGGTCAGGGCGCCGCCCTGATCCAGGTATCGCTGGGCGAGGAGCAGAACAGCCGTCTCTCCCAATCGATGCAGGAGCCCGGCGGTGTAGGCCAGTGAAGGCGTTTCTCCCAGCTGTTGTGCCAGCTGTGCTGCCTGTTGGGCCAGCGTCTGGCTTTCAGTGGCAAAGCCGGCCTGTCGCTCAATAAGCCGTTGGTCACGCAACTGTCCATGTTCATTCAAGGACAGAGCAACAACCTGCTGCAACGCCATATCGACACCCATCAAGGCAACTGCATCCAGCAGGTTGTTGACATGGGTGCCCTTGCGGCTCATCGATGCACTATTGGAAAGGCGAATCAGATGAGTGGTAATGGAGGGATTTCCCTGCCAGGCTTTGCTCAGGCTGCGCGCGGTGGGTGGCGGATCCTGTTGCAAGGCATCGATAGCTGGGCGCACATCGGCAATGGAGTCCAGTTGATGCTGGTGGCGCTCGGGATCGGCTGCCCAGGTGAGAAACTCTTCCAGTTCTGGTTGCGCCGCGTTGGCTGTGGCCCCTTCAGGCTGGATGAAGGGCTTCAGCCGCCTGATGACGTCTTCAACCTGAAAGGGTTTGCTGATAAAGGCATTGACGCCAAGCCTGGCGCTGCTGATGACTTTCTGGCGATCGGCCTGACCGGTGATCATTAAAATTGGGACCTTGGCGTCTTCCTTGCGTATCTGCCGGACCAGATCGATACCATCCAGAGTACCGGGCAAATGCCAGTCGCAGAGGATGAGTTCAATGGTACTCTCTCGCCATAAGCTCAGGGCGCTTTCAACAGAGTCCGCCTCTACAACGTCCAGAGACTCTTCAATACTGATCGCAAGAGTGACCAGAAGGTCACGCATCAGAGTGTCGTCTTCAACAATTAATACTTTCATCGTCAGCATGCAGTCGCTGTAATGCATTGAGTATGTCGGCAAAACCGGGAGTTAACAATATTTTGTGCATGGCCTGGGTGACCAGGGTCAAGAATGCGCTCAGTAGATGTTGGAATCTTTGAGAATTGAAGCAGACTAAACTAAAGTTCACACTAGCTGAAACGATATTCAGGCACTGGAGCAGAGGCTGGCTGCCGGTCGATTTCGCATCAAGTTAATCTCATAGAGCAAGCCATGACAGATGTCCATGCCAGACTGAATTCACTAAGAGATGCTTTCAAGCAACGTCTACCTGCGTTGCGCGCCGAACTGGCTGATCAGTGGCGTCGCTTCACCGAGACGCGCCACAGAGATAGCCTGGCAGCCCTTCATCTGACGGTGCACAGCCTCAAGGGGAGCAGTGGCACCTTTGGCTTTCATTCCACAAGCGAAGCCGCTCGTCAGTTCGAGCAGGGCATTCGTCGATTGCTCGATACAGCAGGAGACGATACGAGTTGGGAGCCAAGCCAACTGGATCGTCTCAGTGGTGCATACGCCAGATTGAATGCAGCCTTGAAGTTGGATGCCAGTCAAAGCACGCCGATGGCGAGTGATGATTTGAACGCCCTGGCACCGGCCAGAGCAGAGGAATGGACCCGAGCCTTGTACTACGTCCAGGTACAGGAGGGCTCAAAGATAGAGACTCTGCTGGGTAACCTTGAAGCTCTGGGCATTCAGGTGATAAATGACAGCCTGGCGTCGTTGCTGCTATTGGAGCCCGAACCGGGTGCTTTGCCAGTGGTTATTGTTGATCTCGGTGATGAGACGTCACTCAGAACTCTGGTGGGTCCCTTGAAACTATTGGCACGTCGTTGCTTCCGTGTGTTGGTGCTGACACCAAAAGCCGATTTTGCGACCGACCTGACCTTGCTGCGTGCGGGCGCTTTTGCCAGTCTGTCGCGACCCTTATCGAACGACGAATTGACGCGTTCAGTGATGCGAGCTCTGGATCCGGAGCCAGCGATTGCTTGTCGGATTCTAATGGTAGACGATCAATCCGATGTCGCGGCTTATTTCCAGACCTTATTGCAAGCGGCAGGCATGACGGTCAAGGTTGTGCTGGATCCTGGTCGGATATACGATCAGATTGATCGTTTTGACCCGGATATTCTGCTGCTGGATATCAACATGCCCATGGCCAGCGGCACTGAAGTGGCGCGCGTCGTGCGCCTGCACGATCGCTACCTGGCTTTGCCTATTCTGTTTCTTACCGGTGAAGAGTCTGTGGAGCGAACCAACCTGATCGACGTTGGTTCGGATGACATCCTGAGTAAATCGATCGACCCCTCTTCATTGATTTCTCAGTTACGCACTCGTGCGTTTCGAGCCCGCCAGATCCGCGCCAAGATGACCGTCGATGCACTGTCTGGACTTTATAATCATGGTCACATCCAACATCTGGCCAAACAGAGCTTTGACCAGGCGAGTGCATCGCGGCCACTGAGCATGGCGATGATCGACCTGGATCGGTTCAAGCAGGTCAACGATGCCTGGGGTCATGATGTCGGCGATCAGGTTATTACCGAACTGAGCCAATTGCTGCGTTTGCGGCTGCGCTCGGCAGACCTGGTTGGTCGCTATGGCGGCGAGGAATTTATGGTGTTGATGCCAGCGACGCAGGCTGAAGTTGCAGCTCGCGTTCTGGACGAAGTGCGCGTGACCTTTTCCCAGATGGTTTTTAACGCCGGCGATACCTCTTTTCAGGTTACGCTCAGTGCAGGACTCTGTGACACCGCACTGGTTGATACGCTGGAAAAGCAATTCAAGAAAGCCGACGAAGCGCTTTATCAGGCGAAGAAAAACGGCCGAAATCGAGTAGAGATCGCCCGTTGACGGAAAACCATCATCGACGATTCACTTGAGGGCAAGATCCATGGGGTCGCGCATCCCTGCGTGGCTGCATTGTTCTGATCAGGCAATTTTACGCAGCGCTTCGACCGTTTCGCCGCGGTTCAGACGTTCGCGAGCGACCGTATCGGCCAACTCACTGGTGGCGATATCCTCTCGTCGAGAGCGTTCGAACAGCTCAAGCAAGGTGTCGTATATGCCTTCGATGTGTCGATTTACCTGCTGGCTGTCGTAGGCGCCCAACTGCTCGTAACAGACATCAATGATGCCGCCTGCATTGATGACGTAATCGGGGGCGTAGCAGATGTCTTTTTTGTGCAACAAGTGACCTGTTTCAGGTGTATCCAGTTGATTGTTGGCCGCGCCGGCGATGATGCTGGCGGTGAGTTGTGCCATGTTTGCAGGGTTGATGGTTGCGCCCAGGGCACAGGGTGAGAAGATGTCCATGGGTTGCTGGTAGATGTCGTCCAGTGCAACGATACGGGCTCCAAGTTCTTTCTGGGCTCGGGTCAGTACCTCATCGTTGATATCCGTTACGACCAGGTTGGCGCCAGCCTCATGCAGCATTTGGGCAACCCGAAAGCCGACACTGCCGAGGCCCTGGATGCCGACCGTCAGACCGTCCAATTGATCCCTTTCGAGTCGATGCTTTACCGCAGCCTTGATGCCAAGGAAGCAGCCCAGAGCCGTCGCTGGGGAGGGGTCGCCAGATCGGGTCTGGCCATCTGTAGTCTGCTTGTCGTGCAGGCCGGTAACAAACCGGGTTTCCTCGGCAATGATTTTCATATCTGGTACAGAAGTGCCGGAGTCTTCAGCCGCGATATAGTTGCCACCGAGGCGTTCCAGATAACGGCCGAAAGCACGCAGCAAGTCGGGTGTTTTCTGGCGACGAGGATCGCCAATAATTACGGACTTGCCTCCCCCTAACGGCAGGCGAGCCATGGCGCTTTTGTAAGTCATACCTCGCGACAGACGCAATACATCGGTTAGTGCGTCTTCATCATTGGCGTAGGGGTACATGCGGGTACCACCGAGCGCGGGGCCCAGCTGGGAGTTGTGAATGGCAATAATGGCTTTCAGGCCAGAGTGAACATCACTGACGTAACAGACCTGTTCATGGTGGTCGAACTCGACATGATTGAAAAGACTCATGGTGCTTTTCCTTTGTTGTGGAGGCGGGGTCGCCGCTTCGGTTTAGCTGGTTTGGGCCCTTTTGGGGCAACCATGCTCTGTTTGATACAGCACAGCATCAAAAGATAAAACATCTACCCGCTGTGTCCAGTTTTTGGCGCAGTGATCGAGTGGAGAAGCTGTCATTCCCGCAGTACATTAGTCGAGTAAATCGACTCCGGTATTGACTTGTGATTTACCGCTTTTCTTGGCGTTGTACATGGCCGCATCGGCTATTCTGATTAGTTCATCGGCGTCGGAACCGTCTTCCGGGGCTGAGGCGACGCCCAGGCTGGCGCTGATGACCAGCGAGTGTTCTGTCAAGGCGATGGGGTCATCCAGAGCGGCCAGCACCTTGTTGGCCAATTGTATGGCTTCCTGTCGATCACATTGCTCCGCCAGAATGACGAACTCATCGCCGGCCAGACGGGCGACGGTATCGCTGGTACGGGTATGTTCGATCAGGCGTTGAGCAACGGCCTGCAGCAATTCGTCACCAGCGCTATGGCCCCACTGGTCATTGACCTGCTTGAAGCCGTCCAGATCGAGGTATATCAAGGCGAAAGGGTGGCGGTAACGCTCATGGCGTTGCAATGCCTGGCGCAAGCGATCGTAGAACAACATGCGATTGGGTAAGCGAGTCAGCGAGTCGTGATGGGCTTGCCAGGCGAGTTGCCTTTCAATGATCTTGCGTTCGCGAATATCGTCTATCAATGCCTGTTCGGAACGTTTGCGCATCCATGTCAGCCAGGCGATGACCAGAATCATCAGTGAAATGATGATCAGAGAAAACACCAGACGCAGGCGTTCCGCTCGTTGAAAGGCGGCATCGGCTTGATGAACTGGCGCCAACTCCGCGCCGACAAAGGCCACCCAGGGCCAATCGGGCAGTCGATTAAAGGCAACGCGTCTTTGAGCCGCGTCGAAAGGAGATTCAACCAGAAAACTGGCACTCACGGGCGGGCTCCCTTCATATTGAGCCAGAGAATCCAGAACCTGGCCAGCCTGGTACTCGATAAAGGGACGGCGCATGATCAGGCGGCCTTCCAGGTCGGCAAGGACGGTCGTAACCCCCTCCATTTCGGTGACACCGCCCAGCGCATTGCTGAAGCGTTCAAGGTCTATGGCCAGTGCCAGTACGCCGCCGAACTCGCCCTCTCGAAAGAGGGGCCGACTCATGGCGACAAAGGGCCGGCTGTCTTCAATGCGTGATAGCGAAGGGCTGGAAAGAAAGGTGCGGTGCTCGCGCTCAGACTGTATGTGGGCCGTGAAGTAATCGCGATCAGTAACCGAAGGCAAAGGCTCGCTGTCGTCACGAGTCCAGAGCGCTATGGCTCCACTTTCATCCAGGAACAGAAAGTCTGCAATTTCCGGGCTGACGGCTACCTGGAGCAGCAGCAGATCCTGGATGTCGGAGTCGCTGACCTGGTTGGATTCAATCACACTGCCCAGCACCAACAGAGTTCGCTCCAACTCGTTCAACTTGGCGTTGACCAGCTCACTTTGATTGTTGGCGAAAAAGGTGACGCTTTGCAGCAACTGCGCTTCGCTGTTGCTGGTGAAGGTACTGACCGTACTGCGAAAGAAAATGACCAGAGCCAGAGCGGCCACCAGCCAGACCAGAGCCAAAGACACCAGAATAATCGCAACGGAGCGGCGCTGGTGCTTTTGCATGTGGCTGTGTTGGCTGGGCATTTTGGGCGGAATACTTTGGAGTTGATTCAGTATAGCAGTTGGGGGTGTTTTGGGGTATTTCAGGGGGTTGGGGTGGGTTTTTTGATTTGGGTTGGCTTTTGTAGGTCGGTATTAATTTGTAGGAGCCGCATCCATGCTCCCCGGTCCAGCCCCGATGTGTCGGACCAGCCCATCCGTGTGCGGTCGTAAAAGCCCTACTAAAGCCCCGTTAAGGGGCTTTAGTTTTTCAGCGAAGCTGAAAAACGGGTTTTTACCCCTTCATCGATTTGAAGAATTCGTCGTTGGTTTTGGTCATCTTGAGTTTGTTGAGCAGGAACTCGATGGCGCTGACGTCTTCCATCTCGGCGAGGAGTTTGCGCAAAATCCACAGGCGTTGCAGTTCTTCCTGAGTGGTGAGCAGCTCTTCACGGCGAGTGCCGGAACGGCGAATGTTGATGGAGGGGAAGATGCGTTTTTCGGAGATCTTGCGATCGAGGTGGACTTCCATGTTGCCGGTGCCCTTGAACTCTTCGTAGATCACTTCGTCCATCTTGGAGCCGGTGTCGATCAGGGCCGTGGCCATGATGGTCAGGGAACCGCCTTCCTCGATGTTACGCGCAGCGCCGAAGAAGCGCTTGGGGCGTTCCAGAGCGTGGGCGTCGACACCGCCGGTCAGTACCTTGCCGGAACTCGGCACTATGGTGTTGTAGGCACGGGCCAGACGGGTGATGGAATCGAGCAGAATGACTACATCCTGCTTGTGCTCCACCAGGCGCTTGGCCTTCTCGATCACCATCTCGGCGACCTGAACGTGACGTGCAGGCGGCTCGTCAAAGGTGGAGGCGATGACTTCACCACGCACCGAGCGCTGCATGTCGGTCACTTCTTCCGGGCGCTCATCGATTAGCAGGACGATCAGATGGGTTTCCGGGTTGTTGCGCGCGATGGACTGAGCCATGTGCTGCAACATCAGCGTTTTACCGGCCTTGGGTGGCGAAACAATCAAGCCACGCTGGCCTTTGCCGATGGGCGACACCAGGTCGAGGATCCGGCTGGACAAGTCTTCAGTGGAACCGTTACCGGTTTCAAGTACCAGGCGATCCTGAGGGAAGAGCGGCGTCAGGTTCTCGAACAGGATCTTGTTACGACCACCTTCGAGCGTGTCGTAATTGATCTTGTCGACCTTGAGCAAGGCAAAATAGCGTTCGCCTTCCTTGGGTGGCCGGATCTTGCCCGAAACGGTGTCGCCAGTGCGCAGGTTGAAACGACGTATCTGGCTGGGTGAGACATAGATGTCATCAGGCCCTGCCAGGTAAGACGCTGTCGCTGAACGCAGAAAGCCGAAACCGTCCTGGAGGATTTCCAATACACCATCACCCCAGATATCTTCGCCGCCTTTGGCGTGACGTTTGAGGATGGTGAATATCAGGTCCTGCTTGCGGGCCCGGTTCAGGTTATCGAGTCCCATGTCCTTGGCGATTTCAAGGAGCTCGGGCACAGGTTTTGTTTTTAAGTCACTAAGATTCATAGGGTTTGCGATTTGTATGTGTATAGGAATGATGATCGGGCGGCCGCCCGGAGACGTGGTCGGGATCGTTTGAAAATGGGAATGTCGTCACTATAGGGACTGTTTTTGCCCCTGTCCAGTCATCTTCGGTCGAAAAAGCACCAAATTTGATCAAAACCTGTCCGAGGTCACGAAACTGGCGGGCAGGGTGCAGCGGCAGAGCCGCTGCGGCGCCTCAAATCAGAGGTTGCTCTGGATAAATTCGACCAGTTGGGTCTTGGACAGCGCGCCCACCTTGGTGGCTGCAACTTCGCCGCCTTTGAACATCATCAGCGTCGGGATACCACGAATGCCGTACTTGGGCGGCGTATTGGGGTTCTCGTCGATGTTCAGCTTGGCGACCACCATTTTGTCGGCATACTCGTCTGCGACTTCTTCCAGGACCGGTGCAATCATTTTGCACGGGCCACACCATTCGGCCCAGTAGTCAACCAGTACAGGCTTGTCACTGCCCAGTACATCGGTTTCAAAGCTGTCGTCGGATACGTTCTGAATGTGTTCACTCATTGGGTTTGGGTCCGTTTTTCCTGGAATGGGTTGGTCAGTTTCAGAATGGGTTGGAACGCCGTTGGCTGTTACCGAAAGGGCTAAGGAGGCGAAAAGCATGCCTCAGCCTGGCGTCGTTGTCCATCTCGAAGGCTATAAAATGGCCCTGTTGTTGAAGCTTTTCAAGTGACGTACATCAACTATTTTGATCATATTTACGAAGCCTTTCAGCAGCCGCGACGGCATAGTAAGTCAGAATGCCATCGGCGCCGGCGCGTTTGAAGGCGATCAGGCTTTCCATCATCACGGCTTCGCCATCGAGCCAGCCGTTGGCCGCCGCCGCCTGGTGCATGGCGTATTCGCCGCTGACCTGGTAGGCAAAGGTGGGGACCTGAAGCTCGTTCTTGACGCGTCGGACGATGTCCAGATAGGGCATGCCGGGCTTGACCATCACCATGTCAGCGCCTTCCTGGAGGTCCAGCCTGACCTCGTGCAGGGCTTCATCGCTGTTGGCCGGGTCCATCTGGTAGGTGGCCTTGTTGCCCTTGCCCAGATTACCAGCCGAGCCGACCGCGTCGCGAAAGGGGCCGTAATAGGCCGAGGCGTACTTGGCCGAGTAGGCCATGATCTGTGTATTGACCTGGCCTTCGACTTCCAGTGCTTCACGAATGGCACCAATACGGCCGTCCATCATGTCGCTGGGGGCGATCACATCAGCACCAGCCTCGGCTTGAGACAACGCCTGCTTGACCAGTGTTTCCACGGTCACGTCGTTCAGCACATAGCCCTGCTCATCGATGATGCCGTCCTGACCATGAGTAGTGAAGGGATCCAGCGCCACATCGGCCATCAGCCCGAGTTCAGGGTAGGCGGCTTTGAGCGCCCGAATGGCGCGCTGAGCCAGGCCTTCCTGGTTGTAGGCTTCTTCCGCCAGCAATGACTTTTTCTCGACAGGAACAACAGGAAACAACGCCAGCATGGGAATGCCCAGCTTCACCCAATGCGCCGCCGCCTCGACCAACAAATCGATCGACAAGCGCTCGACACCGGGCATGGATGGCACCGCCTCACGCTGTTGCTTGCCTTCGAGCACAAAGACCGGGTAGATCAAATCATCGACACTCAACCGATGTTCGCGCACCAGGCGACGGGAAAAATCCTGAGCGCGCAAGCGCCGCAGGCGGGTGTGAGGAAACTGACGAAGCATTTATAGCGCTCTCCAGACTGTGAGCTTGAATGATGGCTACATATTAAGGTGAGCATAGTAACGTATTTTATTGGTCATTAAAGACTAGCGATGGATGTCGGGTAGACCTGTCCGGGGGCGTCTGCGGCCAGGAAGGCCGCAGTCGAGCCTACAGGGACCAAAACGCCAGGAGCGTTTTGGCATGAGCGAAGCGAGCCCGAAGGGTTAGCCCCATGGATGGGGCTGATACCTATTTACGGCGAGCGATGTGTCGCACCACCCGGACAGGTCTACCCGACAGCCTTCGCGGGTTATGCCTCCAAAACAACAAACAAAAGCCGGTCACTCAGTCGCCGCGCGCGGGCAATGTCGGTACAATGCCGCACTCCTGAATCAGCACAGCCACGGGGACAGCATGCCGGAAAAAGACACCACGCACTTTGGGTACCAGACGGTCGCGACCGAGGAAAAGCAAAAGCGCGTCGCCGATGTGTTCCATTCCGTGGCCGCAAAGTACGACCTGATGAACGACCTGATGTCCTTCGGCATCCATCGTTTGTGGAAGAAGTACAGTATTGAACTGTCCGGGGTGCGCCCGGGGCATCGAGTTCTGGACATCGCTGGTGGCACCGGCGACCTCGCCTACGATTTTGCGCGCCGGGTCGGCCCCGAGGGGCTGGTGGTCCTGGCGGACATCAATGACTCCATGCTCAAGGTCGGCCGTGATCGACTGGCCGATCGCGGCATCGCCGGTAACCTGGAAACGGTTCAGGCCAATGCCGAGGTATTGCCCTTTCCGGACAACCATTTCGACATCATTACCATTGCCTTCGGCTTGCGCAATGTCACCCACAAGGACAAAGCCCTGGCCGAGATGGCCCGAGTACTCAAGCCTGGTGGTCGGTTGCTGGTTCTGGAGTTTTCCAAGCCGCGCAACGACTTGCTCAGCAAGGCCTACGATCTTTACTCTTTCAAGGCATTGCCCTTCATGGGTCGAGCAGTAACCGGTGACCCCGAGAGTTATCAATACCTGGCGGAGTCAATTCGCATGCATCCGGATCAGGACACCTTGAAGGCGATGATGGAAGACGCCGGCTTGAGTCAGGTGCGTTATCACAATCTGACCGGGGGTGTGGTGGCACTGCATCGCGGAGTCAAGGCATGAGTTTACGCATCTGGCCGCTGCAGCGGCTGGTGAATCAGGCCCTGCAATATGACCCGGTAGCGCGGCAGCGATTGGCCGCGCTCGATGGCAAGCGGCTGGTGTTGGCCATGCGCGAACCGAGCCTGACATTATCCTTGGTCATCGAAGCCCCTGCGGGTGCCGACAGCACCCAGGTATTGATCAGTCTTGATGACATGGATGAATGCGACGCCCGCGTCAGCGGCCGTGCTTCAGACCTGCTGGCGGTTTTGCAGGCGAGCGATCGCACCGCTGCCATGATGGCACACCAGATAGACATTCAGGGCGACACGCGCACCTTTTTCAGCCTGCAGGAAGTGCTGTCTGGTCTGGATGTCGACTGGGAAATGGCTTTGGCGGATCGGCTTGGTGATCTACCCGCGCACTGGCTGGCCGATGGGTTGCGCCTGGCAGGCCAAATGGCGCGCAACCATGGTGAATCCTTGCAACGAACTCTGCGCAATTTTGGTCGTGAAGAAAGCGGCCTCTTTGTGCCGGCGTCGCTCTGGCGCCATCATACCGAGTCGGTGTATCAGTTGCGGCTGGGGGCCGATCGATTGCAGGCGAGAGTGCAACGTTTGCAACAGCGCATGACGGAACGGCACGACGCGGAGGACGATCCGTCATGACCTTGCTGCGCATGATCCTGATCGGCTGGATTCTGACTCGGTACCGACTGGACACCTTGCTGTTGCATCAGCAGGTGCCCTGGCCCATTCGTTTTGCTCAGTGGTTCTTTCCCTTTCGATGGATCATTCCGGCGACCGGCTCGGAGGGGCGTCGGGTCAGGCTGGCGTTGGAGCGACTCGGACCGGTGTTCGTCAAGTTCGGTCAGATTTTGTCGACCCGGCGTGATCTGTTGCCTGCGGAAATGGCCGAGGAATTGGCTTACCTTCAGGATCGCGTGCCGGCTTTTCCGGGCCAGCAAGCGCGTAAACTGATTGAAGGCGCCCTGGGTGCGCCGACGACGGAGCTCTTTCAGCATTTCGATGAAACGCCGATGGCGTCTGCCTCCATTGCTCAGGTGCATGCAGCAGTTCTGCACGATGGCCGAGCGGTGGTGGTAAAAGTCATCCGACCCAACATTCGGAAGGTGATCGTCAAGGACCTGCGGCTGATGGAATTGATGGCCAGGCTGGTCAACATGATCCCCGATGGCAAGCGGCTGCGCCCGCTGGAAGTGGTCGATGACTTCCGCAAAACCATACTTGATGAGCTCGACCTGCTGCGTGAAGGCGCCAATATGGCGACCCTGCGTCGCAACTTCGAAGACTCCGAACTCCTCTATATCCCCTGGGTGCATTGGGAGTACACCCGGCGGTCGGTACTGGTAATGGAGCGCATCACTGGTATGCCGGTGTCGGATGTGGACGCCTTGAAGGCCGCCGGCATCGACATGAAGGCATTGGCCGAACGAGGCGTCGAAATCTTTTTCACGCAGGTGTTTCGGGATTCTTTTTTTCATGCCGATATGCACCCGGGCAATATTTTTGTCAGCAGGGCGCACCCTGAGTCGCCCCAGTACATTGGCATCGACTGCGGCATCGTTGGCTCCTTGTCGCGTGAAGATCAGAGTTACCTAGCCCAGAATTTGCTGGCGTTCTTTAACCGCGATTATTACCGAGTTGCAGAACTGCATGTGGAGTCCGGCTGGGTGCCGGCCGGCACCAGAGTCAACGAATTCGAAGCGGCCATTCGCAGTGTGTGTGAACCCATTTTTGAAAAGCCCCTGGCGGAAATCTCTTTTGGGCTCTTGCTGGTGCGCCTGTTTCAGACGGCACGACGGTTCGACATGACCGTTCAGCCGCAACTGGTGTTGCTGCAAAAGACACTGTTGAATATTGAGGGTCTGGGCCGACAGCTTTACCCACAATTGGATCTCTGGAAGACCGCCAAGCCGTTCCTGGAGCACTGGGTGCGTGAACAGGTCGGGCCGCGTCGCTTTATAAAGGCCGTTCAACAGCATGGTCCAGGCTGGCTGGCCAAGGCCCCTCAAATCCCGGACCTGGTGCACGATACCTTGTTGAATTTGCGCAAAATCGGCGGCGTAGAACAGCGCCTGCACGAGCGCCTTGACGACTTGAAACGGGAGCAGCATAAGGCCAACCGGCGCCTTACCCGGCGTCTTTTGGCTGCGGTCTTGCTGTTGTTTGTGGCCTGGACGGGGGATCCGAGCGCCTGGCTGCAGAGTCTGAGTTGGCAGCAGTGGGCTGGACTTGGGCTCGGCGGCTTGTTGCTGCTGTGGCCCTGACGCGGCTGGTAAAGGGCAGTGATGTATCGCTGCTGCAACAAATCGTTAAAGGTTGTTTCCCATGATGGACGTTTTGCAACAATTAGGCGAGACTCTCGAAGCGCGCAAACAGGCAGCGTCTGACGAGTCCTACGTCGCTTCGCTCTATGCCAAGGGTCTGGACAAGATCCTTGAAAAAGTGGGTGAGGAGGCCGTCGAGGCCATTCTGGCTGCCAAGAATGCCCAGTTGGATGCCGGTCAGAAAGACAAGGTCATAGCTGAAACGGCAGACCTGTGGTTTCACAGCATGGTCATGCTGGCGGCTCTGGATTTGAAACCAGAGGATGTGGTCGCGGAGCTGGGCCGACGCTTTGGCCTCTCCGGCCTGGATGAGAAAGCCTCGCGCACAACCTGAGCTGTCTGATGCGTTTGGGGCTTTCATCGACGGCCTGAATTGCGCATACTGAGCGCAATTCATTCGTGCTGGGTAGCCATCATCCCGATCCATTCCCGGATTGCCGATGAAACGGATGCGCACTCGAACCTGGCCATGGATTTAGCGTTTCATGGCAGGCTTTACAGCCGCAGCGGCGCAGTCTGGTGCCGCGTTAACCTGGCACGCTTTGTTGATGCCAGGTGTTTATAAACCAAGAGGACAACAAGATGGGTTTTGGCGGTATTTCCATTTGGCAGTTACTGATTGTACTGGCCATCGTGATTCTAATTTTCGGCACCAAGCGCTTGAAAGGCCTGGGCAATGATGTCGGCGGCGCCTTGAAAAGCTTCAAGAAAGCCATGAATGAAGACGAAAGCGCAGACGACAAGGCGAAAACGTCAGAAGAAAAGGCTGCCCTGGAGCAGAAAGACGCTCAGTTCGCAGAAACCGAAAGCAAGGAAAGCCGCAAGGAAACCGATAAGAGCGCTCACTGACCGCACGAGGTTCTCCAATGTTCGATATCGGTTTTACCGAGCTGTTGATGCTGGCCATTATCGGTATGGTGGTGATCGGCCCTGAGCGTCTGCCTACGGCAGCGCGCTCTATCGGCCGTACTCTCGGTCAACTGCGACGTTACATGACCAGCCTGCAAAATCAGATTGAGCAGGAGGTCAAGCTTGACGAGTTGAACAAGAAGATCATGGCTGAGGGTCGTGAGCCAGCAAAACCGGCCGACAGAGAAGTTCCGCCCAACCATCGGAATGAAGACGCCGAGGTACCGAATGAACCTCCGGTAGAAGAGGCCGAACACTCCTTCGATATGCCGGAGCCGCCTCGCTCAGAGCCCGCTCAGACCGAGCCTGAAACTGCCCCAGTGGAAAACGATGACAGCCGAAAATCCTGAAGAATTCTCCATGCCGCTGGTGTCCCACCTGAAAGAGTTGCGCGATCGCATGATCCGTTCTCTGGTGGTGGTACTGGTCGTATTTCTTGGGCTCTATTTCCTGGCGGGCGACCTGTACATGATACTGGTGCGTCCGCTTGAGTTATTGCTGCCGGAAGGCGGGATGCTGATTGCCACCGGTGTAGCATCACCCTTTTTCGTGCCCCTGAAGTTGACCATTGTCCTGGCCGTCTTCATCTCTGTGCCCTATTTGCTGCATCAGATCTGGGGCTTTATTGCTCCGGCCTTGTACAAGCACGAACGCAAGGTGGCCATTCCGCTGTTTATTTCCAGTGTCTTTCTGTTCTACGCTGGTGTTGCCTTTGTCTATTTTGTCGTACTGCCACTGGTGTTTGGCTTTTTCACTTCGGTCGGGCCGGAAGACATCAACCTGATGCCGGATATCGGCAACGTGCTTGATTTCATTCTGAAGCTTTTTTTCGCCTTCGGCATCGCCTTCGAAATCCCTATAGCAACCTTTTTAACTGTGCGCGCTGGCATAGTGTCGGTGGATTCACTAAAGGCCAAGCGACCCTACATCTTTGTTGGCTGTTTTGTCATCGGTATGCTGGTGACTCCGCCAGACATCATTTCACAGACCATTCTGGCGGTGCCCATGTGGTTGCTGTTCGAATTGGGTCTGGCCTTGAGCAAGTTCATTCCGAAGGAAAAAATTGGCGTCGTCGAGGCGGATTGAATGGTCACTCTTTTCCTTGCCGGAAAGGCTCAATTCACTTTTTGGCTACTGTACTGACCGCTATTAACGGTAAACTGACCGCTGATCATGAACTGCGAGACCTGCTGGCATGTGGTTAGCCTACGTGCGCACTCTGGTGTTTTACGTTTTTTTCTACGGCCCCTTTACTATTGGCTGGGCAACCTTTTGTGCCCTCTTTGCCTATTTGTTGCCCTATAGGTGGCGTTACCATTTTGTCATTGGGACCTGGGCCAAGGCAACGGTATTCGCCAGCCGCTGGATATTGGGTATACGTTACCGCATCACCGGGGCCGAGCACTTGCAGAGCGATGTGGGCGTTATTGTGTCCAACCATCAGAGCGCCTGGGAAACCTTTTTTCTGCAACGCCTGTTCAAGCCACAAACTCAGGTAGTCAAAAAAAGTCTGCTCAAGATTCCCTTTTTTGGCTGGACCTTCGCCCTGTTGAAACCCATCGCCATAGACCGCAGTAACCGCAAAGGCGCCATGGCGCAGATACTGGAGCAAGGGGTGCCGCGCTTGCACGAGGGCATCTATGTGCTGATATTCCCCGAGGGAACCCGTGCAGAGCCGCACAGCTTACTGCCCTTTCAGCGCGGCGGTGCTGTGCTCGCCAAGGCCGCCGAAGTGCCAATCATCGCGGTGACGCACAACTCTGGCGACTACTGGCTGAACAAACGCTTTGTCAAGCTGCCGGGCACCATCGATGTCATCATCCATCCGCCGCTCTACCTGACCGATATGGCCCCAGCGGCCGCAATGAAGGAAGTGCAACAGATGATTGGCGATGGACTGGTGGCAATTCATCAACAGAACAGAGCCGTGACAGAGCCGGGGCAGTCGGCGCCGGCATCCTGAACTGAGGAGAAGCAAGGCTCGGTTTGGGCATGCTGTTTTTGGTGCTACACTTCCGCCCACGTTCTTATTTCATCTTCGACACAGGTTGTTGTCATGACAGAGTCCCCCCTAAGCGGTTCCTGGTTCACTGAAGTCTGGTCGCCAGAAGGCTCGGCTTTCTCGCTGGAAGTCACAGAAAAATTGCACGAGGAACAGAGCGAGTTCCAGAAAATCGAGATCTATCAAACCCGCCATTGGGGCAAGCTCATGGTGCTCGATGGCTGCTATATGGTGACCGACCGAGACAACTTCCTTTACCACGAAATGATGACCCACCCGGCACTGTTCACCCACCCGGACCCGAAAAGGGTATTGGTCATCGGCGGTGGCGATTGCGGCACCCTGCGTGAAGTGCTCAAGCACCCCAATGTCGAACAGGCCTGGCAGGTCGAGATCGACGAACGCGTCACTCGAGTGGCTGAACAATACTTTCCGGACCTGTGCGAATCGAACCAGGACCCGCGTGCGCAATTGCTGTTTGAAGATGGCATTGCCTGGATAAAGAACTGCACACCCGGTGAACTGGACGTGATCATTGTCGACTCAACCGACCCGGTCGGCCCAGCGGCAGGCCTGTTCAACCGCGAATTCTTCAGCCACTGTTTGCGTGCTCTGGGAGAGGGGGGGTTGCTGGTTCAGCAAAGCGAAAGCCCGCTGTTTCATACCGACAGCATCATCCGGGAAATGTACGGCGAGTTGAAGGCGGCCGGCTTTACCAGCCTGCACACCCTGCCATTTCCGCAGCCCATCTATCCCTCCGGCTGGTGGAGCTGCACCATGGCCAGCAAGGGTTTGACGGTAACCGACTACAGAAAAGAAGCGGCGCAACAGAAAGCCTTTGTCACTCACTACTACAACGCCGATATGCATCAAGCCGCGCTGGCTGTGCCCGAGTGCATGAAGCCCTTGTACGCCTGACACTGCCTTTGGAGCCGCGCTGACTATGACTAAGCTCAAGCGATTGAACGACTGGTTGATGACGCCCTGGTATTGGCTGGCGGTGATCGTAGTAGGGGTGGTGTTGATAGCCGTCGCCCTGTTCTATCAGCATGTGCTGGATGAGCCGCCTTGTGTTTTGTGCATCCACGCCCGTATCTGGACCCTGGCGGGTGTGCTGGCTGCCCTGGTTGGCATTGTCGTGCGCCGACTCTGGCTCGGCCGCGTGCTGGCGCAAGTAGCGGTAGTCATCTCGGTAGCCGGTTTGCTTGAGCGCTCCTACCGGACGCTTCAGGTAGAACGCGGAATCTACGAAGGCCTCTGCGGTTTCGACGCCGGCTTTCCCGGCTGGTTACCGCTTGACCAGTGGTTTCCCAACCTCTTTGAAGTCTGGACCATGTGTGGCTACTCACCCCCCTTCCTCTTTGGCATGACCATGGTCGAAGGCTTGACCTACGGCACCGTCGTGCTGCTGGCAGTCGCTATTGCCACTCTGGTCGTTATGATGATCAACCGGCCTAACCGACACGGGTGATGAAGCCGCAAATGTTAGCGTCGGATGCCGGTGGTGCCTCAGCGGGGGAGTCCGCAGCAGGGATGCTGCGGCCTAGGCTCCAGGGATGGATATACGCCGAGCGATGTGTCGCACCACCGGTAGCCGACGCGGACCCAAGGCACTGGGTTAACCCCAGTCTTTAATGAAATTCTTACAGGACTAGAGCTTCGGCGCCATTGTGGCTATGCTGTGTAAAGCGCGCCTTTAACGGAGTTCCAATGGCCGAGAATCCCAGTTTTGATTCCTTGCAGTTATTGCCAGGGCAGCCCCTGCAACTGGAAATAGAAGGTTACACCAACGAACGCGATCGCAGCGTACTGGTGGGCTATAGACCCGGTAAATCGATCATCGTGACCACACCCGTGGTGCACGGCCACCCCATCACCTTGAAGCTGGAAACGGCCATCAACGTGCGCCTCTTTGCCAACAAGATCAACGGCGCCTGCGCGTTCAAGACGCACGTTATACACGTCTCCATCTCCCCCTTCCCGCATCTGCATCTGGCCATGCCCAATAAGCTGTACCTGGGGGAAGTCCGGAAGTTTCTGCGTGCCCGAGTGAATATCCATGCTACCCTGGTCTTTGAAGGCGAACGCAGCAGTGGCGAAATCATTGATCTCAGCATAGCGGGGGGCCGACTGAGAACCCGCGCCCAGGCCTTTGAAAATGGCGAGAAAGTTTCGGTGATTACCAAGCTGGACCTGGGCGTCACCGAAAAAGTCATGCGCCTCCAGGGCATCGTCCGCTCCTTCGTATTGGACGACCAGCGCGGCACCTGCACCCTGGGCTTACAATGGCTCAAGCCGGAGGACAGCGACATCATCGCGTTGCAGGCCTTCGTCTTGTCCAGAATGCATGACAACCCCTACTGATGTAACCCTGGCGCCGCGCGAGCAGGACCTGATGGGCCTACCCATCAGACGTCTGCTGCCACAACGCGTCCAGCGTCACTGTGGCCCCTTCGTATTCCTCGATCATATGGGCCCACACCGGTTGGCACCTGGCCAGGGCCTCGATGTGCCTCCGCACCCCCACATCGGCCTCTCCACCCTGACCTGGTTGTTTTCCGGCGCAATCCAGCATCGTGATTCACTCGGCACGATGCAACGCATCGTTCCCGGCGCCGTCAACTGGATGACCGCCGGCAAAGGTATCGTCCACTCCGAACGCAGCCCGGACGCAACGCGCGCTGCTGGAAGCGAAATCGAAGGCCTGCAATTCTGGGTAGCCCAACCCGAGGCAACCGAGCAAGGCGAGCCTGGCTTTCAACATTGTGAGGCCAGCGAACTGCCCAAAGGACAGCTCTCGGGTACAAACTGGACCCTGGTCGCCGGCCAATGGCAAGGTGAACAATCGCCGGTAAAAGTCGACTCCGCACTCAGTCTCGTCGTATTCGAAAGCCAATCAGCGGGAGAGCTGCATCTGCCGCAACCGAGCACCACCTGGGAATGGGGCCTCTATGGCGTTGAAGGCGAACTGGCATGGGACGGTCACAACCTCGAGCCACGCCACCTGCGCATCCGCAACCAGGCCGGGCGCCTGACCTGGCAAGCCGGTGCACGCTGGGTATTGATTGGCGGAGAACCACTCGGAAAACGCCTGATGGACTGGAACTTTGTAGCCACGCGAGCTGACCTGATCGACGCCGCCCGATTGCGCTGGAAAGAGCGAGGTTTCCCGCCCGTTCCGGGTGACGATGGTTATGTGCCCTATCCTGGTTCTTGAGTTCATAGTATGTGCGCGGATTCTGGCCACATAACCAGACCTTCAAGCAATTGAAAGTCCTCCGTCAGGTACAAGACTTTCGTCGAATCGCGCTCTAAACTGACTCCCTGAATGAACAACAAGCAGAAGGAATGGATATGCGCTTCACAGGTCTTCGCAGCACCTTGCCCATGGTCTGGGCGATCGGATGCTTGCCCGCACTTATGGCAACCGCCATTGCCAATGACCCCGTCGAGGCCGACTGGCTCTACCTGACCGGAGAAGGTGCCTGGATCCCGCGTGCCGCAGAGCTGCGTCAGGCATCAACCGCCTTGCCCTTGCCCATAGATCGACTCTCCACCGATTCCTTCTGGTGGCAAGCCGACAACCCGGACTTATTGGTCAGCTGGCAGACACCCGAACGTCGCTGGTGGGTGCGTGAAGACAGCCTCGTCCAGGTCGAAGGCTGGTCCGGCTCCTGGACGGTACTGCAACCGGGTGAAGACATGCTGATCATGGCGCAAGCCGGCGTTCGCCGGGCGCTACCGCGCGACCAATGGCATCGCATGAGCTGGGTCGTAGGTCAGAACATCAGCTCGGAACTCGAACTGACGGTTTTACAGCCCGAGGCCCGTCCAAACAGCTTTCGTTACGCCTGGTTTGATCCCGGAATATCGGCTGAAATCCGTTACATCCTCGATCAGAGTGCTGAAACGCCCAGGCTGCTGCAAATGCTGGTATTGCACAACCAGAGTAATTACAGCCTCGAAGCACCCGGCTACAGTTACGCTCAAAGTCGTGACCAGGGGCGCGTAACCCTAAAGCGAGAGGCTGCCATGATGGCTGATATGGCTATAGCTGCTGCCCCAGTACCGGGCGATAGCAGCGGCATGGCGACTCTGCAATCGCAGCGGCCTATTGTTTTGAGCAGCGGCAGTCATATCTGGTTGACGGCGCAGAGCATCGACTTGAGTGACGTCAGTCATAGCTACCAATTCAACTGGCAAACGCGAAGCCGAGGCAGTCAGCCTGGCCAGTGGTCATTACAGCTGAGCAGCGAAGACACCTTGCCACCCATGGCCGGTCAGGTGCAGGTTGCGGTCTGGGATGAACAGGTGCCCTTGCTGGAAGCCCACTATCAGCCCCAGCAGAACGATAAAGCCACCCTGCAATTGGGCAGCTCAGACATGGTGACGCTCAGCACAGAGCCGCTGTCTGACGCACACTGGCGCTTGACCCTGACCAACCGCAACAGCGAAGAGGTCGAGACCGCACTGGCCTTGTCTCATTGGGATAATAACCGTCAACTGGACCATGCCCTTACCGTGCAGGTGCCTGCGGCAGGTGAGCGCACCCTGACTGTTCGGCTGACACCCATGCAATTGATTGTCGACGAAGAATAAAGGTCGTCAGTTTGTCCGAAGGGGGGTGAGAATCAGTTCGAGTTGAGCCTGGAATTATAGGGGCGGTGGGTGCCGCCAGTCTGACTGGCAGCAGCCAGCCCAACCGCCCACATTGGGGTTGCCCCCATCACAGGTGAAGCCTGGGTTTCACTCCAGCTTCAGGTTCAAAGATAGTTCAAGATGGGTGTTTGGAAAGGCGAAATTACAAAAAACCACAGGCGGTTACGCTACGTCATAAAACAGGCGCTCCCGGCACCCGCCGGTTGACACCGAGGATGCAGCTACCGACCGGTATTGCCATAGTGATGAGTCACATCACCCACATGGAGCACGGGCGAGGCATCAATATCCGTTGCTTGCATCAGTTCGGCCAGCTTTTGCAGGGATGAGAGGATCATGGTCTGCTCCCACTCAGGCAAGGTATCAAACTGGGCGACAAAGCTTTCCTGTAAGGGGCTGGGTGCTTCGCCGACAACACGCTTGCCCTCATCCGTCAGCTTGGCGTGTACCCTGCGCCGATCCACCTCACTGCGCACGCGCAGCACCAGGTTGCGTTTTTCCAGGCGGTCGAGAATGGTGGTTACCGTTGCCTGACTCAAATTGACGTCCTTGGCAACGGTACCTATGGTGACGTCTCCGAGTTTCTCGATGGCCATCAGAATCAGTAACTGAGGGGCCGTCAGGCCACTGTGCTTGCTCAGTTTCTTCGAATGAATATCGGTTGCGCGGATTATTCGGCGCAAAGACACCAATACTTCATCCACTCGTTTCATGGTTAGATCCTTCGTTAACAGCGAGTTGTCGCCCATCAAAGCCAGATTATATCGCATAACAAAAGGTTCGTCCTCTAATGAAACAATTTTGAAACCCTATACAGGTTAGCCTGAAACTTGGCTATTTCTCAAGCGAAAATTTAGTAACCTAAAGATATTTATGCTTAAAAACAGCCTCGGGGTTGCATTTTATGGTATGAGCTGTGTTAAAATGATTAGCATACGAAAGATTAGATAAAGAATTAACACTGACAGCCCCCAAGGGGCTCAACCGGAGGTTCAAGAAAAACCGATGGATATAGCGTTTAGAGTACCTCGTTCCGAAGACGGCCTCGCCGTCCACCAATTGGTGGAGCAGAGCCCGCCATTGGACACCAACTCGCTGTACTGCAACCTGTTGCAGACCAGTCATTTTGCTGAAACGGCGATAGCTGCCGAACACGAAGGCCAACTGTTGGGTTTTGTGTCGGGCTACCTGAAGCCGGGCCAGAGCGATACCTATTTTTTATGGCAGGTCGTGGTGGGTGAGGCTGCTCGCGGCCAGGGCCTTGCCAAACGCATGATTCAGGCGCTGATGGCGCGTGAGTCCATGGCTTCCGTAAACTGGCTGGAAACCACCATCACGCCAGACAACGAACCGTCGCAGCGCTTGTTCAAGTCTCTCGCCCGGGGCTGGCAGGCCGACCTCAGCGTCGACGTCCTCTTTGATCGTGATCGCCACTTTGGCGGTCGGCACGACACCGAACAGCTTTACCGTATCGGGCCCATTGTTCGTTAAGGCCCGCGCGCAGTTTTTGCAGTAACGCATCACCAATTAAAACCACTTGAGGAGCACACTCATGGATATTTTTGAACAGATTGAATCACAGGTACGTTCATACTCACGCTCATTCCCGACGGTATTTACCACCGCCAAAAACGCGCGCCTGGTCAACCGCGAAGGTCGGTCCTATATCGACTTTCTGGCAGGTGCCGGCACCCTGAACTACGGCCACAACAACGACCTGCTCAAGCAACCCTTGATCGACTACATTCAGGCCGACGGTGTGACTCATGGGCTGGACATGTTTACCGATGCGAAAGAACGCTTTTTGAAAGCCTTCAATAACATCGTTATGCAGCCGCGTGGTATGAACTATAAAGTGCAGTTCACCGGCCCGACAGGCACCAACGCCGTCGAGGTGGCATTGAAGATTGCACGCAAGGCCAAACAGCGCAGCGGCATTGTGTCCTTTACCAACGGCTACCATGGGTGCACCCTGGGTGCCCAGGCGGTCACGGGCAATAAGGGTCAGCGAGGCGGCGCCGGTGTCTCACTGGGTGATGTCACTCGCATCCCTTACGACGGCTACGGTGAAGAAGAAGACGATTTCATGGGCCTCAAGTTGCTCGACCAGATGCTGACCGACCCGGGCAGTGGCGTCGAAACACCGGCCGGCGTTATTGTTGAAGCCGTTCAGGGTGAAGGTGGTTTGAATGCCGCACGCATGGACTGGTTGAAAGAGCTGGAAGCCCTGTGCCGCAAACACGATATGCTGCTCATTGTCGATGACATCCAGGCAGGCTGTGGCCGTACCGGTACCTTCTTCAGCTTTGAGCCTTCGGGCATCAAGCCGGACATCGTCACCCTGTCCAAGTCACTCAGCGGTTATGGTTTGCCCTTCGCCATCACCCTGATGCGTCCCGAACTGGACCAATGGGAACCAGGCGAACACAATGGTACCTTCCGCGGCAACAATCTGGCCTTCGTTACCGCCCGTGTTGCATTGAAGGAGTATTGGCAGGATGATAAATTCGCCAATGAGATCCAGCAAAAAGCCGAGATCCTGGAGCAGCGTTTCAGTGTCATTATCAAACGCTTTGGCGGCGAATACAGCTTGAAAGGTCGTGGTATGATGCGTGGCATCTCCACACCCAATGGCGACATCGCCGAGCAGATTTGCAAAGAAGCCTTTGCCAACGGCCTGATCATCGAAACCAGTGGTCCCTGGAGCGAAGTCGTTAAATGCCTGTGCCCGTTGACCATTCCCGTTGAAGACCTGAACAAGGGTCTTGATATACTGGAAGCAGCCTTCGCCAAGGTACTGCCAGAAGCAGAAGCCAAAAAGGCCAGTTAAGTTTATGTTCCCCTCACCCAACCCTCTCACCCTGACGGGTATACACCCCAGGAGAGGGCTAGACTTACTCCCTCTCCCTGGGGAGAGGGTCGGGGTGAGGGGGGGGAAGATCAGTCAACACAAAAACCGAACTCGAACGCTGGGTGTATGCAGTCAACGCTCGAATTCGGTTTTTTAAATAAAGCAACACCAAACGCAAATGACATTCGTACAGGTCTGATTGTTGTGTAGCGACATTCAAGCTGCCATCCAAAGAGCATTCAGACCACAGGAGGACACTTTTCAATGTCGGACCATACAGTCGAGAAGATCGGCGGTACATCCATGAGTAATTACGCCGCGGTGCGTGACAACATTGTGCAGATTCATCGACCAGAAGAGACGCTTTATCAGCGTATTTTTGTGGTATCAGCCTATGGCGGTATTACCAACCTGTTACTGGAGCACAAGAAATCCAAAGAGCCGGGCGTCTATGCCCTCTTTGCCAATAACGATTCCGACTGGCAGTGGAGCGAGCGCCTGACCGACGCAGCCAAGGCCATGCGTCAAACCAATGCCGAGTTGTTTGAATTGCCGCATTCGCGCAAGCAGGCAGACCAGTTCATTACTGAACGTATGGAAGGCATCCGCAGTTGCCTGCTGGATCTGCAGCGCGTCTGTTCTTACGGACACTTCCAGATTGAAGAGCACCTGATGACGGTACGTGAAATGCTCGCTGGTGTCGGTGAAGCCCACAGTGCGTTCAATACCGCCCTTTTGTTGCAAGCCGAAGGCATTAATGCTCGCTTTGTTGATCTGACCGGTTGGCGTGAGCCGGACAACCTGAGCATGGACGAGAAAATTCACAAGACTTTCAGTCGGTTTGATCTGGCGCATGAGATGCCGGTTGTCACCGGTTATACCCAGTGCAAGGAAGGTTTGATGAAAACCTTCGATCGTGGCTACAGTGAAATCACCTTCAGCAAAATTGCCGAGTTGACTGACGCACGCGAAGCCGTGATTCACAAGGAGTACCACCTGTCGACGGCCGACCCGAAAGTTGTTGGCGACGATAAAGTCATGCCCATTGGCCGCACCAATTACGATGTGGCTGATCAGCTATCGCTGATCGGGATGGAAGCCATACACCCCAAGGCTGCCAAAGGCTTGCGTCAAAAAGGCATTCCGCTGCGGGTGAAGAATACCTTCGAGCCAGAGCACGATGGTACCCTGATCACCAACGACTATCGCAGTGAAAAACCCTGTGTCGAGATCGTTGCGGGCAAACCCCATATCTTTGCCATTGATGTTTTTGATCAGGACATTGTCGGTGAACCCAGCCACATTCTGGAAATCCAGAAGCTGGTGCAGGACTTCAATGTGCCCTTGTTGGCCAAGGAACATAATGCCAATACGGTAACGCTCTATCTGGACACCGGGTTGAAGACAGTCAAACGCATCAAGTCCCGCCTGGAGCGCTACTACCCGGATGCGGACATTACCAGTCGCAAGATTGCTATGGTCTCGGTTATTGGCAGTGATATGAACGTGCCTGGCATTCTGGCTCGTCTGAGTGTGGCGCTGGCAGAGAACAACATCAGTGTGCTGGCCATTCACCAGGGCATGAGACAGGTTGACATCCGCGTGGTGGTAGAAGACGATCAGTACGAGGCAGCGCTGCGTGTGTTGCATGGTACCTTGATCGAACCCACCAAGCAGGAAGAAGCCACATGCGTTGCCTGACCGGGCTGATATTGTTACTGATGCTCACCCCCCTCTGGGGTGAGCCTACGCCAGACCGACCCACCGCAAGCGATATCTATACCGATGACAGCATTGCCGACGTCATCGAGAATCTGAACGAACCCATGTACAGCCCTTTCGTTGAGCGCTATCTGCTCGATGAAGTCAGAGACATTCGACGGGAAATGATGAACTTCCGGGTCGAGTATTCCGACAAACTCAATGCCCGGCAAATGGAGCTGGCCACTCAATCCGTTACCTACTCTATTGATACCGTCACCTACTTCTTCTACCTGATCGCTGGTGTGACTTCCTTGCTGGTTGTGGTGGGGTACGCCAATATCCGGGATATCAAGGAGAAGGCACATACCTATGCAGACCGGGAGGTGACCAAGCTGGTCTCGTCCTACGAAAAACGGTTGAAGGCTCTGGAGCAGAACCTCAAGCAGAAGTCTCAGTGGATTGAAGAGAACCGAGAGGAGATCGAAAAAACCAACGAGATTCACTCGCTCTGGTTAAGGGCCAGCCAGGAAACCAACCCGCAAAGCAAGATTCAGATCTATGATCAAATTCTGACGTTGCGGCCATTCGATACCGAAGCACTGACCTACAAAGCCGATGCGGCTTTGGAGCTGGACGAAACCCGTTGGGCAATCAACCTCAGCGAGCAGGCTCTGGAGATAGACCCTGAACACGCTCATGCGCATTATCAGAAGGCCTGTGCCTATGCGCATCGTAATGATGCAACAGTCGCCTATGAGCATCTGGGCAGAGCCATACAGCTTACCCCGTCTTACCGGGAAGAAGCGAAGTCGGATTCCTCGTTCGACTCTGTGCGTGACTTGCCTGAATTCAAGGCCTTGCTTGACGATGGGACGGTTTAAGGTCAGTTACTCGAGATCACCGCATACCTGGTTGCGGCCAGCGTACTTGGCCATGGTCAGGCGTTCGTTGGTCTTGAACAGCAGTTGCTCCAGCGACTTGCCATCCTGCCACTCCAGCACCCCAGCACTGATCGTCAATGGGCGGGAAATCTCCGCAAAGCGGGTTTCATTGAAGCGTTGCCGCAACCGGTTGATGGTATGGACAGCGTCGTCGATACCGGTTTCCGGCAACAACACCAGGAACTCTTCTTCGCCATAGCGTGCGCCAAGGTCAGCGTCTCGAAGCTCATCCTGGATCAGTTTGCCCAGGGTTGCCAAAACCTGATCGGCAGCTTCGTGGCCATAGGTATTGTTGACACTCTTGAAATGATCCAGATCGATCAGGACGATCGAGAAGGTTGTGTTGTAGCGTTTTGATCGCGCGTTCAGGTGGGCCAACTCATCGAGTATGAAACGACGGTTATAGAGGCCGGTCAGGGTGTCACGAGTACGAACCTTGTCAAGAGCCGCCTGCTTAGCAAGCACATCGGCCTGTAACCGCTTGGTAGAACTGATGTCCTGAAGTACCAACAGCACCTGCGATATTTGCATGAACTGAATGGGTATAGCGGTCATTTTAATCCAGCAGGGTTCGCCATCACGCCGTAACTGCATTTCCTGGTGATGCGGTTTACCTGTGGACATTGCCGCTGAAATAACGCACTCGTCAGAATCGTCCGGGTCTTCCAGTTCAAAAAGGTCGCCCGGCTTGGGCATGGGATCACCCAACTGAGGGTGGAACATCAGCATTTCGCAAGCAATGCGGTTGACGGACAGAATGCTGTACTCGGAATCGAGCAAAAGATAGCCGCTGTCCGTTACATCCAGCAACTCGGTGTAGTGAGTCACCAGTCGATCGAGAAAGGTATCCCGATCATTGGTGTCCGGCAGTTGGCGGTATTGTTGTATCCAGGTTTCCATCGGTTCGGCTTGTCGCCAAAAGGTTATTATCAGTATAGCCAAAATTTACGAATGCAGTGATCCTTCATACATTTCAGATACAAATCAAATACAAAGCTGGGGGTTCAGGCAACACCCTTATCGAGTGTCGCCTGCTCCAGTAGATCAAGGCCAGCGAGTCGAGCCTGCGGTGTACAGGTACCGCTGCTGGCCGAGTCCGGCTACAGCCACAAATCCAGTGTCTTGAAACTCGATCTTAAAACAGGCTGCTTTGACCGCCATTCATCAGAGACTCGATGTCTCGAGCTTCTTTGGGGACGTCCCTGGTCAGAATGTCGCAACCGTCGCGAGTCACCACCACGTCGTCTTCAATGCGAATACCGATGCCGCGCCAGCGTTCATCGACGTCCTGGTTGTGGGGTGAGATGTAGAGCCCCGGCTCGATGGTCAGCACCATACCAGGCTCCAACACACGCCACTCGCCGCCGACCTTGTAGTCGCCGACATCGTGCACATCCATGCCCAGCCAGTGCCCCGTCTTGTGCATAAAGAAAGGCTTGTAAGATTCCTGCTCTATCAGTTGATTGATGTCGCCTTGCAGAATGCCAAGTTCCACCAAGCCTTCAACCAGCACCCGCACTACGGTCTCGTGGGCAGAGATCCAGGTATTGCCGGGTTTGACCTGGTCAATGGCTGCATACTGGGACGCCAGCACCAGATCGTAGAGTTGACGTTGGGGCTCACTGAAATGGCCATTGGCCGGAAAGGTTCGAGTGATATCAGAGGCGTAGTATTGCATCTCACAGCCGGCGTCGATCAGCACCAGGTCGCCATCCTGGATTTTGCTGTTGTTTTCGATGTAATGCAGGATGCAGCCATTGGCGCCTGCACCTACTATGGCCGGGTAGGCGGGCCAGGGGCTGCCAGCCAGCATGCACTCGTGTTCGATTTCCGCCTGAAGCTGGTATTCCATCTTGCCCGGCTTGCAAGCCAGCATGGCCCGCTTGTGAGCACGAGCACTGATGGTGGCGGCTTCACGCATGATGGCGATTTCCTGGCGTGACTTGATCAGGCGCAGATCGTGCAGCAGGTGGGAAATGTCGGAAAAGTCTTCGGGCGGACGGGCACCGGTGCGCACCTTGCTGCGAATCTGGTTGACCCAGACCATTAACTGATGGTCAAAAGCATCATCCACCCCCATGGGTGAATAGACGCGGCTGCGTCCCTCCATCAGGCCGGGCAGAATGTCGTCGATGTCATCGATCGGGAAGGCATCGTCGGCGTCATACTCGGCTACAGCGCCCTCTGGCCCGGCGCGATAGCCGTCCCAGATTTCCCGCTCCGGGTCTTTGTCGCGCACAAACAGAATGTATTGCCCCTGCTCGCGGCCAGGAATCAAAACCAGTACGGCGTCCGGTTCGGCAAAACCACTCAAGTACATGACATTGCTGTTCTGGCGAAAGGGGTGGTGTACGTCGTTGTTGCGGATGGTCTCGACGGCACCGGGAACAATGGCAATGCTGCCGGTGTCCATTTGTTCCATCAAACGAGTGCGGCGCTCGGCAAATTCGGCTTTGCTGATTCGCTTCATGATAGGGGTGACCTCAGTGCAGCGTCTGTTTGGGGGTGTCGGGTGTGTTCGTTTTATTGTACTCAAGATACAGCGATAAAGCGGCCATACGGACGTGCTCACTGACGGCGATATAGTCTTCCTCAGCCTCGGCACTGTCGTCACTTTCTGTGTCGATCTGAGCGATGGCGGACAGGTCTTCCAGTATTTCTTCCACTTCCTGAGGTATTTCCTTGCCCTCAGCAAGCACACCGACGGTGCCAAAGGCGCCGATAAAGCAACCACACCAGTCGCTCAGCGCTTCCAGACGCAGTGTCATGGGGCTGTCGTCTTCCGGCAACAAGGGTTTGAAGCTTAAACCACTGTCTTCCAATGCCTTTACAGTGCTGACATAGAAGGCCAGCAACATGACCTGCTGGTTTTCCGTCAAGGGGTCGACAGGGCCGAGTTGATCGACCACCCACTCCAGCCAGTCGGTTTTGCTGAGGCGATGCCCGGCGGCCAGTACACCCGCCAGAGAGCCGTGTATAGCGGTAGGGGACTGAGCCGAACCCAATGCCTGGAACAGCTCTGTGAGGTCCTGATGGAGCATTTGAGGCAGTTCGGTTGAATGCGATTCTGACATGATTTCTCCGAAGTTTGGGCCACGAGCCGGGCCCTGATCGAGCTTTCTCCAATGTTAACATGCGCAGACTGTGATCGCAGTCGTTGACCGCACCTCAGCGTCGTTTATATAGTAGCGTTCTGTGAATTCAAATGGCCTGACTATGTCTGATGCACCCCTGCACCGCCTGGAGCGTAAAGTTGACGCTTTGTTGGCTCTTCACCAGCAGCTCGACCAGGAAAATCGCTTACTAAAAGCCGAGCGTGCCGCCTGGCAGGCAGAGCGGGCCAAACTGATCAAGCAAAACGAACTGGCACGGGATCGTGTCGAAGCCATGATCGAACGGCTGAAAGCCATGGAGCACAGTGGATGAGTGACCAACAGACCCTGACGGTGACGATCCTCGAGCGCGAATATCGCGTTGCCTGCCCGGAAGGGCAGGAGGCCAAGCTTGAGGAAGCAGCCCGATCTCTTGATCGAAAGATGAAGGAAATTCGCCGTACTGGCAAGGTGTTTGGTATAGAGCGCATCGCGGTGATGGCGGCCTTGAACCTGACGCGAGAATTGCTCGATCGGGAGCCCGAAGACAGCGCTGACGGCGAGGCCCTGGCGCGGCTGGAGCAGAAGATCGATAACGCCTTGCCTGAGCAGCTTAATATCCCCATGGAAGTTGACGACCGTCAGTGATTACAATTTCTTTTTTAAAAATGCGCTTGTCAAGACTGTTATCCGACGCATTTTCATTATAATGAAGGTGTCCCTGGGCTATGCGCCAGTTGTGCACAGTCCCCGAGCCGATACTCAGAATTCAGGTGTTTCTGCGTTGGCGATGTGAGCATGTCCGCTTGTCGGAAAGCCTAATTTGTCACCAGGGCCACCGCCTTGAACTTTACGGTTCAGGGTTCTCCCACGGCAGCGGTAGTTTGGGGACTCTATTCTTACCCATCAGGGAGAAGGCTACTTTTCCTTATGGCCGATCATGAACCTTCCATTGCCCAACAAAAGCGACGTCTGCGCGCTCAGCTCAGAGCACAACGCCGTGCCTTGTCGCCTCGCGAACAGCGAATGGCCGCTGCGGGCATTGTTCGGCAACTGCGGCGCAGTGCCCATTATTGTCGCATGAAGCGTGTCGCTCTCTACTGGGCGATGGACGGTGAAGTTAACCTTACTGCACTGATGCGCCAACTGCACCGGGACGGCAAGGCTGTTTACCTGCCTGTTCTTGATCCGCTCTCCCCCCAATTGAGGTTTCGTCGCTGGCATCCCGGCAGTCGCATGCAGCCAAACCATTTTGGCATACCGGAACCTGAGGATAGACGAGCTGAACGGCCGGTCTGGTGCCTGGATTGGGTGCTCATGCCATTGGTCGGCTTTGATGCCGAGGGTGGGCGCCTGGGTATGGGTGGCGGTTTTTACGATCGCACCTTTGCCGATGAGGCGCGTTGGCCCCGACAGCCGCGGCGGCTGGGCATTGCACATGAGTGTCAGCGAGTGGCGTCGGTACCAAAGGAGGGTTGGGATCTACCGCTGATCGGCGTGATTACAGATCAGCGGTGGTATGGCTCATCCTGAACGAGATTCACCAGTGTTGGCAAGCCTCAGTAGCGAGGGTCGCTGCCAAGCATGATGCCGGATGCCTTGGGGTTTACGCTGTTGACGCGTTCCTGGTTTTCCCCCTGAGTCATCGTACTGAAGGTTACTCCCAAACCCAATATCAGTGCTAGCATGATCAAGATATCTGGTTTACTGCGTTTCATAATCTGTACTGATTCCCAGTTTTCTTGTTATGAGGCGGATGTTAATGGTTTGCCGTTTCAAACGGTCGTTTATACTCGCCTATCCAATGTGGCAAATCTGTGAACAAAGTCAAATATTACTATTCTTTTTTGGCAAAGATGACGAATTTATGACCAATTGGCTACTGAAAACCGAACCCGACGCTTTTTCCATCGACGACCTGGAGGCTTGTGGTGCCAGGGGTGAGCCCTGGAACGGCATTCGAAATTATCAGGCCCGGAATTTCCTGAAGCAAATGAAGCCGGAAGATCGGGTGTTGATCTATCACTCCTCCTGCGCTGTGCCGGGTATTGTCGGCGAGGGCATTGTCATCACTGAACCCTACCCTGATCCAGAGGCACTGGACCCGGAATCACCCTACCATGATCCGAAAAGCAAGGCGGATCAACCGCGTTGGTGGGTCGTGGATGTGCGCCATGAACAACATTGGCCAGAGACCGTCACACTGAAAACCATCAAACAACAGCCGGCGTTGTCAGATTTGCCCTTGTTGAAGCAGAGTCGCCTGTCCATCAGCCCGGTCAGCGATGAGCAGTGGCAGGCATTAGAGCGGCTTTCGAAGCCATGAACGGGCGGGGCGAGATGAGGTGATGAACAGAACCCTGATGGACAAGCTCAAGCCCGTCAATTATACCCCCCTGGAAGTGGCCGAGTTGATCGACAAGACCAATTGGGCGAACGAATTCGGCTGGGAAGAAATTCGCAAACTGGGCGCTTACTTTACAACCTATCAGGTCAGTAAAGGCACAGTGATTTTTTACGAAGGGGCACGCGCCGATTATATGGGGTTGATCATCAGCGGCAAGATTCGTATCAGTAAAACATCGCCGGATCGCTCCGTGCGGCCACTGGTGGTGTTGACCGAATCCCAGACCTTTGGTGAGCAGTCCTTGATCGACGGCGAACCGCGCTCTGGCCTGGCGGAGGCGATAGCGGACACCACCTTTGTGATTACCAGTCGACGGCAGCTGTTCCGCATGGCGGAGGAAGAGCCGGAACTGGCGTTCAAGGTGTTATGGAAAATTTCTCGGATGATCAGTCAGCGACTGCGGCACACCAGCCTGAAGCTGCTCGACTCTACGCGGTTGTCATGATGGTTGTCTGTAGTCGACGTTGCGGGTGCAAGCCCGCTTGAAGAACAGTCGGTTGATGCCGACAGCGTCGATGAGGATATCGACGCTCCAGCCGCAAGAATCAGAAACGGTAATCCAGACCCAGGCTGGTGATCGGGAAGCCTAATCGAACGTTCAGTGCCAGGGTGTCACTGAAATAGTAGCGCGTACCTATTTGGCCGCCACCTGTTATTCCTGAACCATAGCTGCCGGCATAGCCGCTTTCAACATTGATCAGATTGTAACCCACAGTCAGGCCACCATAGGGCTGCAACTGGCCCAGATCAGGGGTGTAGTAGTTCAGGTTGACCATGGCCCCAACAAAGGTATGGCTGACGCTCCAGGTGGATGAGTAGGTGTAATTGGTGTAAATACCGGTGATGCCAGCACTGAGATTGATGTTGGTGGCAATGTCGTCAATCATGCCACGCTCAAAACTGCCGCCCACTGTTACACCGCCCCAGCCTACACCCAGGCCAAGAGACCCACCTACGACCGAGTCGCCCTCATTGAGTTGCCTTGCATCTGCTGCGCTGAACAGCAGCGCCAGTGGGATGGCCGTCAGTATCACTTTTAGTCGAAGCATTTTTCAGTTCCTTTTAATCAGAATTTGAGTCGCCGAAGAGGCTGACAGCATCTAGTCAGATCGGCATGAATTGACCAGTGGTCAGACATTCTCAATGACATGCAATATTTCGGCCGGCATTCAAATCATTGATTTTAATAGATTTTTCTACGGAAGGATTTTGGGGTGTAAGATTGATCGACGGTTTATAGCTGATGTGTAATCGAACTTCCATGCCAATCACAACCAGCGATACACGATCAGGCCTAGCCACTCATGCAATGTCTGACTGCTGGACTGCAAGGCCTGAGCGTTGGGCACCCAGTCCAGCAATCGAGCCTCCCGCTCTCTGGGTAAACGCGTTGGCGCGGCAATGACTTCGAAACCTGCCTGCTCAAAGGAAAGAACCGAGCGTGGCATATGAAAGGACTCAGTGACCAGTGCGATTCGGCGAACACCCTCTGGCAGCAGCATCTCGGCACTGAACTGGGCGTTTTCAGCGGTAGTGCGGCTGCGCGTCTCGCGCCAGCGAGTGGACACCTGAAAACTCTGCGCCAGATCCAGCGCCATGGCATCGGCCAGGGTCGGGCCTTCACTGTCGAAGACTCGCCCGCCGGATACCAGTATCGGCAAGCCGGTCTGGCGGTGCAGAAAAGCGCCATAGCGCAGTCGCATCAGGGTATTGCTGTCGGGCGCGGCGTATCCCAGTTCCTGAGGGGTCGCTTCCATCCCGCCGGCAAGAATCACTATGGCTTGAGCCTGCCGATCCAGCTCAGCCAGTTGCGCAAAGGACAACGCCGGATATTGCTCGAGCACACGGCTGAGTTGCTGGCTGATCCAGGGTGTGGACAACAACCATAGGCTGACCACCGCCACTGCCAACAGGTTGCGCGCCAGACGCGGAAAACGCTGCCACAGCAGGGCTGCGGTGAACATCATCAGCAGGTTGATGGCCGGTGGTAACAGCAGCAGTTTGGCCAGATAACGCAGAATCATGCGGTTTCTATTTGGTAAAGGGGGCCAGTTGCCGGGTGCTTGTGAAAGACCAGGCGCTGGCGAATAAGCGACAGATGTTCATCTTCGCGATGGCTGACAAACAACAGAGTGGTCGGGCCGTTGTCGAGAATGCGTTCTACCGCAGCCAGTACCCGAAAGCGGTTGACGTCGTCCAGCCCCTGGGTAGGTTCATCCAGAATCAGCAAGGGCGGCTGCTTGATCAGCGCTCTGGCGATCAACACCAGCCGCTGTTCACCACTCGAAAGGCTGCGAAAGGCGGCATTGGCCCTGTCGGCCAGACCGACCAGTTCGAGCCAGGCCATGGCAAGGTGATGCTCCTTTTCACCGGTGGCCTGGTACACGCCAATGGAATCGGTCAGCCCGGACACCACAGCAGTCAGGGCGTTGCCCGGGACTCGGTAATCCCGATGCAAATGCCCGGAGACCAGTCCCAGATGTTTCTTGATGTCCCAGATGCTTTCGCCGCGCCCACGTCGATAGCCAAAGACCGTCAGGTTGTTGGCGTAGCACTGCGGGTGGTCGCCACTGACCAGGCTCAACAGGGTCGATTTGCCACAGCCATTGGGGCCCTGAATCTGCGTATGCTGGCCGGGCAGCAGAGACCAGTCCAGCCCCTCGAATTGAACGCCGGTGGCGTATTCGACCCGGCCCTGGTGAAGCTCGACCAGAGGCCGATCCTCGGGCCATTGTGGCAACTGAAAATCGGACTGGCGCGGCGGCAGTTCAAAGTCGTTGATGTACGACAGGTCCAGCGCGGCCTGCCAGTCTGGGTGAGTATTCACTTTGCTCATTGGGCCGGTCAAGCGCAGTTGACCACGGTCTAGCAGCGCGAGGTGGCTGGCCCAGTCGGGAATGTCATGGCGCTGATTGACCAGCAACATCAACCACAGTCCCGAGCGCGCGAGATCACCCAGAATGCGGAACAGGTCCTGGCGGGCATTGATGTCCAGGCCCTCGAAGGGCTCATCCAGCAAAAGTAGATCCGGCGCTTCCAGCAGTGCTCGTGCAAGCATGACCTTGCGGCCTTCGCCGCTGCTGAGCAGGCGGTAACCCCGGCTGAGCAAGGGAGTCAGCCCTAACTGCTCTGCCAGAGCTACACATTGGTCGTTCCAGCCATGTACCTCGGCAAGCAGGTCCTGCACGGTTGTACCCGGGTCCAACTGGTCGCTGAAATCGGTATCGTCGTTGTACAGTTCCAGTTCGTACAAATCCTGCTGGCTTTCCAGCGACAACCAATGCACCCGCGCTGGGCGCTGTTCAATGTGGCCTCCAGTTGGCACCAACTCACCGCATAAAAGCCTGGCTAACTGGCTTTTACCGCTGCCATTGGCGCCCAGTACGACCCAGGTCTCACCCGGTGACACGTGCCAGTCGGCAACAAAAAGCGGGAGGCCTTTATTGGGCGAAGAGTGCAGGTTGGCAAGGCGCATTGGGTTGTCCTTAATGGAAAGGGGCTTACGCTAAGCATCCGGGCTTGAATAATCAAGCCTACAAAGGTGGGAACCGCTCAGCTGAGGGTTTTGCGAATCAACACCGCAGCCCGGTAGCGTCCCTTGCCGTAACGGGTCATGACATCCAGCTCGTGCCGAAACACCGGCATGAAATGGTTGTCGAAAGCGGATTGGTCCAGGTCTTCGTCGACGTCCGGGTCGTTGAGAAAGGCGTGATCCTCGTCCAGACCGACCAGCCAGACCCAATGCGGTGCCTTGTTGCGGTTCAGCCGCCAAGTGCTGATCAACAGCAGGATTTCCCAGCCTTCTGCGCGCAAAGAAGGAATCTCGGCCATGGTCAATTCCTGTTGGCGCAGCGGTACCTGCTGTTGCTGACATTGCTCGATGAAGTCGTGATGCACCAGCGACATGATCTCGCGCTTGTCAGTGGAGCGGACGCTGTCGAGGAAGGGGGCCTGCAAGTGCGTTGCCCAAACTTCCGCCTCGAAGCCACGCGCCCGCGCTGCCAGAGCCAGACCAAAGGGCGATGTGCCGCCAAGGCCTGTCGTCATGTAGATGGTGGTGGCTTCACGCCACAGCTGCAATTCCGTCTGCCGGTTCAACGGGACCCTGGCATCCCGCTGATGCATGGCCATCATCAGCGCCGCCGGGCCACAGGTGAAGGGCGTACTTTGCGGATAATAGGGCAGGTTTTTCGGTCGTGGGTGAGAAGGGTGCAGCCGTTTTTCCATCAGCAGGGCGGCAGCGCCGTCTTCATAATAGCCCTTGCGCTCACCCACCCGGCGGTAGCCATTGCGCCGATAAAGGGCGATAGCGCCCTGGTTGTCGGTTCGGACTTCGAGCCGAATAAAACGGCATTCATCGGTCTCGGCCTGAGCTTCAAGCGCCACCAGCAAGGCATAGCCCAGCCCCTGGCCTTGGGCTTCTGGCGCTATGGCCAGCGAATAGAGCCGAGCCAGGCTGGTGCCTCGGTGACGCAACAGCAGGCCATAACCCACCAGATGCCCATCATCGCCCTCTGCGACCAGGAGGCGATTGGCATCGCCTTTCAAAAAACGACGGAAACTCCGCTCGCTGATGCGGTCGCCGCTGAAACAGCGTTGCTCAAGTTGAACCAGAAGGGAATGATCGGCTTGTACAGCAGGCCGGATGCGCATGGGTGACTACCTGTTGGTGTGCGGTGCGGTCGGAGAGGCCCTTTACAATACAGTGTAAGGCCAATCATTAAAAAGATATTGAGAATTTTTTGGGTTGGATCAGACTAATGTTGTCTCAAACGCCACAATACAACAAGGAATCCCGTGACCAAACTCAGCATCATAGTAGACCAGTCCAGCGACTGGAAAGCCTATTACCCGACCGAAGATCTGGATACGGCGGAGCATTACCTCGACCAGGCGGGGCTGGAGCCGCAGCGGGTGATCAACCTGTGTCGGACCTACAAGTACATGAGCCGCGGCTACTATGTGTCGTTGTTGGCGGAAGCGCGCGGGCACAAGGTGATTCCCTCGGTCAAGGCGCTAACCGATCTGGCTCAGCCTGGTATTTTTGGTGTCTTTGATGAAAGCACCAATAAGGTGTTGAACAAGGTGGCAGGCGAGGCGAAACAGCTCAGCTGGCGGGTCTTTTTTGGCGAGAGTGAGCAGGCGGAGTTGGCGGATTTGTCGCGCCAGTTGTTTGAGCGTTTTCCGCTGCCCATTCTTCAGGTGACCTTTCAGCGTAAGGCGGATTGGCAACTGTCCTCCATCAAAGCCGTTGGCCTGAACAAGCTGACCGAAGCGGAGGAGACGCGCTTTGCAGCCAGCCTCGAGAAATTCTCGCGCAAGATCTGGCGGGCGCCGCGCAGCAAACGCAGCTACCGTTATGATCTGGCCATCCTGGTGAACCCGAAAGAAGCCATGCCACCGAGCGACAAGGGTGCTTTGCGCAAGTTCGAGAAGGCGGCCAAGCGTCACGGCATGGACGTGGATTTTATTCATCCAACGGATTATTTCCGCTTGGCGGAATACGATGCATTGTTCATTCGGGAAACCACCAATGTGAATCACCACACCTATCGTTTTTCCCGCAAGGCGGCGCACGAAGGCATGGTGGTGATGGACGACCCGGACAGCATTCTGCGTTGCACCAACAAGATCTATTTGTCGGATCTGATCAACCATCGCAAACTCCCTGCACCCAAGAGCCGAGTCATTTCCCATGCGAACGAAGCCATGGTTCGTGACCTGAGCGCCGATCTGGGGTTCCCCATGGTGTTGAAGATTCCTGATGGCTCTTTCTCGCGGGGGGTCATCAAGGCCAGAGATCCAGCCGAATTGAAGGCGACAGCGGCGGACTTGTTGAAGCAGAGCGCCATTATTCTGGCCCAGGCTTTTGTGCCGACGGACTACGACTGGCGTATTGGCGTGCTCAATGGCCGTGCCATCTATGCCTGCCGATACTTCATGGCCAAGGGGCATTGGCAGATCTACAACCATTCGGCCAAGCCCAGCCAGCAGAGTGGTGGCTTTGAAACCCTGCCCACTCATGAAGCACCGCGTGCGGTGCTCAAGGCCGCGTTGGAAGTGGCCAGTGCTTTTGGCGATGGGCTTTATGGGGTCGACCTCAAGCAGAAAGGCGATGAGGTTTACATCATCGAAGTCAACGACAACCCGTCCATTGATTCGGATGTCGAAGATGCCTGGTCGGGCGATGGCTTGTACGACACCATTATGGGCGAGTTTCGCCAGCGCCTGGATCGGCGGTAAGGGTGTTTCTGGGCAAGTGACCCGGCCGTTGGGCCGGCAGAAAACGCTGCAGGATGGCTTGCAGGGCCAGATAGCGAAAAGGCTTGCTGAGGAAGTCGACCATACCGGCTTCGACGCAAGCCTGGCGGCTCTCGGCCGTGGCATTGGCGGTCAGCGCTACGATGGGGGTGGTGATTCCGCGCTGTCGCAACAAACGTGTGGCTTCGAGGCCATCGATTCCGGGCATTTGCACATCCATCAGGATCAGGTCGAAGCGGCTTTCGCTGCAGGCTTTCAGCGCCTCTTCGCCATGGTTGGCAACGGCCACCTCCAGTCCCATTTTTTGCAACATTTTGCAGACGATGCCCTGGTTGACCAGGTTGTCTTCAACCACCAACACTCGGCCACTTAAATTCAGTTCCGGCAGGGTGATGACCGGGTCGGCGGTCTGGTTTCCCGAGCGACCAGGCAACAGGCTGATGTTCAGCCGGAATTCACTTCCCCTGCCCAATTGGCTGTCGACTTCAATATGGCCGTTAAGTATCCCGGCCAACTGT
Source organism: Saccharospirillum sp. (assembly GCA_022565595.1). Lineage (GTDB taxonomy): Bacteria > Pseudomonadota > Gammaproteobacteria > Pseudomonadales > Natronospirillaceae > Saccharospirillum. The sequence goes on from JAIUML010000003.1 coordinate 289,753, forward strand.
TGACTGATGGCCAGCCCCAGGCCGGTGCCGCCATAGCGTCGGCTGGTGGAGTTGTCGGCCTGCCGAAAAGGCATAAAGAGTTGTTGGCGCTGGTCTTCGGGAATACCGATGCCGGTGTCGATGACGCTGATGCTTGCCTGAATCAGTTTTGCCTGGCGTTTGACTTGCAGGCTTACCTTGACATGACCTTCATCGGTGAATTTGATGGCGTTACCGATCAGGTTGAGGAGAATCTGTCGCAGTCGATTTTCGTCAGAAATGACCCAGATGGCTGCCAGGTCAGGTGGCTCGTAAGTCAGGATGATGCCCTTTGCCTGAGCCTGAGCCTGGAGGATAGTGACGGCATCGCGCACCAGGCTTACCAACTCGAAGGAATCGGTTTCAATATCGCTGAGCCCGGACTCCAGTCGACTGTAGTCGAGAACGTCATTGATTTGCACCAGCAAGGCCTCTGATGAGCTGCCCAGGGTGTGAATCAGGCTCTGACGCTCGGCCTCGTTGTCGCAGTCTTTCAGCAGGTCGACGGTACCGATAATGCCGTTCAAGGGGGTACGTATCTCATGACTCATGTTGGCCAGAAATTCGCTCTGAATGCGGGTCGCCTTCTCTGCCTGGATTCGAAGTTTTCGATTGCGATAAGCGTTGCTCAGTAGTGCCAGAAAACCAATGGCACCGATGACACCCAGGCCCAGTAAAATAGAACGAATGTTGTAGTAGGTGGTGCGCACCAGATCACCGCGAGCGTCTGCCTCGCGAAAGGCGTCTTCAGACAAACGCACGATGCGATATTGGAAACCGGCTATCCACTGCTCAAGGTTTGGTCGAAGCTGCGTCGCAAAGTCGATGGGCATGGACAGAATTTCAGCGTCGTGCCGTTCAAGATAGTCGAGCACAGCGGTAACCTGTTGATAGGTTGATTCATCCAGCTCGCGCAGGTAACGACCCGTATCACCCTCATTGAGCAATATGGCCCGACTCCAGAAAATCTCGGCATGGAGAATACTCTGGCGTCGATGCTCCTCGACCGGTTGCACCAAATAAAGGTTCAGTGAGCCCAGCAAGCGCTCCATTTCGATTTGCAATTGGCTGATGTGCCAGGGACGGTCGTCCTTCAGTTGCTGTCCGTAAAGATCGATCTCACCCGAAAGCCGAACCACCAGCACGGCCAGCCAGATCAACAGCGAAAGGAACAGAATAACCCAGAGAACCAGAAAGCCGTAGCGTCTGACCATTCACTGGTCACCCTGTGCAAGTTCAACCAGTTGCCAGATGGCCCAGGCACGAACCGTGCGTGTTTCCAGTTCGGATTGTTGCGACCAGGGAAAGACGATCCAGAAAGGCCCTTTGTCGCGCACTCTCATGAATTCGCCATTGGCCTTTACTGCGATAAAGGCCTGCGCCTTGATGGCGTCTTCAACAGGCAAGTCGACGCTGTAGCCGTTAAGGGCGGTGGCCGCCAGGTAACCGGATTCAATTCCTGCCTGTTGGAGCAGATCGGCCAGATAGATGCCTTCGAAGTGCTGCACGTCGTCTGTCCAGGGGGTCTCTGTTATAAGCTCAGCCGAGCTCAGTTCCAGCAATTCGGCCGCCGTAAAAGACAGTCTTCCCTCGGGGTGAGACAGGGTCAATTCTTGAGCAAAGGCCCCTGGGGCAAGGCTCAGCAAGAGGCCAGCCATTAAGGCCAGGGCTGGAAGGAGTCGCATCGGGTACATCGTTACAGTTCTCTATTCCGGTACTGCATTCCGGTCATTCCTTAGTCCGGTCATTCCTTTCGGTACAATCAGGGCTACCCGCAAAATGTGGTGTCCTGATGGCCATATAGCGACAAGCATAGGAGAGTCTGCCCTGACTGTCGACTGCTCTATGTTTTTACCGGGTCTTTGGTTAGCCTGCCTGAAACGGAATGATTGGAGTGAACAATGAGCTACGCTACTCTGGAACAAACTTTCTACCGGTTGTCGCAACTGTCGCATGCCGAATCCATGCTCGGTTGGGACCAGCGTGTGATGATGCCACCCAAGGGCAACGCCGCACGCAGCCGTGCTCTGGCCGAGCTGGGTGTGTTTCGAACAGAAATACTGCAGGACCCTTCACTGGCGGCTCAGTTCGAGGCGGCTCATTCTGAATCCGGACTCACCCCCTGGCAAACAGCGAACCTGCGCCAAATGGAACGCCAATGGCGCCAGACCCTGGCCGTGCCCAAAGCCCTGGTTGAAGCCCTGTCATTGGCAGGCAGCGAATGCGAGCACAGCTGGCGACAGCTGCGCAGCGACAACAACTGGAAAGACTTCGCTCCCAAGCTGCAGCCTGTTTTTGACCTGGTGCGCGAAGAGGCTCAGGCACTGAACGCCGCCTTGGGCGATGAACTCGGCTTCGCCAACGATTACGACGCCCTGATCCACAAGTTTGACCCTGGCACCCGCTCTGCCCGCATAGACCCTGTATTCGCCCAACTCAAGGCCGCCCTGCCAGACCTGCTGGCAACCATCGTTGAGCGCCAGAAACACAGGGCCCGACCCAATACCCCAAAAGCCGCCATACCCATAGCGCACCAGGACGCCCTGGCGCGAGACCTGATGGCCGTACTCGGCTTTGATTTCAACGCCGGCCGACTCGACCTGACAGCACACCCCTTCAGCGGTGGCGTACCCGAAGACAGCCGCATCACCACCCGCTACGACGAGAACAACGTGGTCGAAGGCCTGATGGGCGTCATCCATGAAACCGGCCACTCCCGCTACGAAACCGGCCTGCCGCAAGACTGGCTCGACCAACCCGTTGGCCGCAGCATGGGCATGGGCGTGCACGAAAGCCAGAGCCTTTTCTTCGAAATGCAGCTCGGCCGCTCACGCCCCTTCCTCGAAGCCATCGCTCCGCGCGTGCAACAACACCTCGGCCAGGACCGGGCCTTCAACGCCGACAACCTGCACCAGCTCTACACCTGGGTAGAGCCCGGCAAAATCCGAGTCAACGCCGACGAAGTCACCTACCCGATGCACGTCATACTGCGCTACGAACTGGAACGAGACCTTATCCTCGGCCATGCCCGGGTCGCCGACATCCCCGAACGCTGGAACGACGCCATGATGAACCTCCTCGGCGTGGACACCCGAGGCGACTACCGCAACGGCCCCATGCAGGACATCCACTGGACCGCCGGCGCCGTCGGCTACTTCCCCTCCTACACCCTCGGCGCCCTCAACGCTGCCCAGTTGCACCAGGCCATGGTTAAAGCCATACCCGACGCAGCCGACCGCGTCGCCCGACTGGATCTGGAGCCCATTTTCGACTGGTTAAGTCAGAATGTCTGGCAAAAAGGATCACTGCTGGACTATGACGACCTGATGATGGAAGCAACCGGAGAGACGTTGAATCCAGAGCACTTCTTGAGGCATGTTCGTGAAAGGTATTGTTGAAAAACAGTTAGCGTGGAAGGGTATGTATTGTTTCCTTCACAAGACTAGCGATGGATACCGCAGTTGCCCCTGAGGGGGAGTCCACAGCATGGCCGTCTTTGTTGCTCCTGCAACGACGGCACTAGGCCATCCATGGCCGTCGGATGCTGTGGTCTAGGCCCCATGGATGGATTGAGTGGGCGGCATTCCGCCCGACCCCTCTGAGGTTTCAGAGGTAGCCGCAGCGGACCAGTGTCGCCAATCAGGGTTTGTCTTTGTCCTCACCATGATCGACCACTTCCCCTTCGATCACCGACCCACCGCGTCTGTGCTCCTGCTGTGCCTGCTGCTGTTGCTCGTAGAACTTCTGAAAGCGTGAAGCAAAGAGCGGTTTGCCTGTCAGCTTCATCTTGATGGCATTAATGGCGGCCAGGGTAATACCCAGAGCGGCGACGGCCAGAATCACGAAAAAACCGACCCAGAATAGAAAGACCAGGATCGCCAGACCGATGATCGCAAAAAAGAGTCTTTTGACCGGTGAAGCAGGGCGACCCGTGTTGAACATGATAAAAGGACGAGGCATAAGGCCCTCCCGATGACTTTGAGTCTTAGAATGCGGCCGCCAGACGCCGATTGCAACCGCACCCGGGGCGGCCAGAAGTCACAATCAACCGCCTTGTTGAGCCTTCAAGCGCCCTGTATAGGCAACTGCATGCTTTCCTTTACCGTCTCCATCACAATGTAACTTTTGGAGTTTTTTACACCCGGCAGAGTCAGCAGCAGGTCGCCCAGTAGCGCACGGTATTGAGACATGTCCTCCAGCCTCGCCTTGAGCAGATAGTCCGCATCGCCCGACACCAGATGACACTCCAGAATGTAAGGCAAGCCCTCAATCGCCCGGCTGAAACGCTCAAAGGCGTCCGCCGACTGATAGGACAGAGAGATCTCCACAAACACCAGCAGGTCGTAGCCAAGCTGATGCGGGTTGATGCTGGCATGGTAGCCACTGATGATGCCGTCTCGTTCCAGGCGACGCACCCGCTCTATGCAAGGCGTGGTCGACAACCCCACCCGGTCGGCCAGATCGGTAAAGGAGATACGTCCATCGCGTTGCAAGGTTTGCAGAATGCGCCGGTCGATGCGATCCAGCTTGCGTGTGGCTGTTTGGCTACTCATGGAGTAATTTCCTGAAAAATCCTGATATACAGAAAATAGTACTGTAAAACGATTAATATAAGAAAAAATATCGGACTAATCTGCCCTAGAATAGCGAAATTCAACAATAACGAAGGGGGCAAGATGCACGTCATCATTCTTGGCAGTGGAGTCATTGGCGTCACCAGTGCCTGGTATCTGGCTCAGGCCGGTCACCAGGTCACGGTGGTCGACCGTCAACCCGAAGCGGCACTGGAAACCAGCTACGCCAATGCCGGTCAAATCTCGCCCGGCTACTCCGCTCCCTGGGCCGCGCCTGGTGTGCCCCTTAAAGCGATCAAATGGCTGCTTCAGGATCTGGCCCCGCTGCGCTTTTCACCACAATGGAGCTGGCATCAGTGGCGCTGGATGACGCAGATGCTGCTCAACTGCAACCGCCGCGACTACGCCATCAACAAAGCACGGATGTTGCGCATAGCCGAATACAGCCGCGACAGCCTCAAGGCCTTGCGTACCGAAACCGGCATCGAATACGACAACCGCGCCGGTGGCCTGATTCAGCTGTTCCGTACCGAAAAGCAGCGCAAGGCCTCCCTCTTTGACATGGACATCCTCGACCGTTGCGATGTGCCCTACGAAGCCTTGTCGGTCGAAGAACTGATCGCACACGAACCTGCACTGGCAAGGGTCGCCGGTAAACTGACCGGTGGCCTGCGCTTGCCCGGCGATGAAACCGGCGATTGCTTTCTCTTCACCCAGCGCCTGACCGAACGTTGCAAAGCACTCGGCGTCGAGTTCCGGTTCGACACCGATATCCAGTTGTTGCGCGTGGAGGGTGGCCAGGTCCAGTCGGTACAAACCAGTGCCGGGGAACTCCAGGCCGATCGCTACCTGGTTGCGCTGGGCAGTTACAGCCCCATGCTGGTCAAGCCGCTGGGCATTCATTTGCCGATCTACCCGGTAAAAGGCTACTCCATTACCTTGCCGGTGGAAGACGCCAGCCGAGCGCCGGTCTCGACCGTCATGGATGAAACCTACAAGGTGGCCGTTAGCCGACTGGGCGATCGCATTCGCGTCGGTGGAACTGCCGAGTTGACCGGATACGACCTGAGCTTGCCCGAGAACCGCCGACGCAACGTCGAACACGTGGTCAGCGATCTTTTTGGTGGCGCTGCCGATCTCTCCAAGGCAGAATTCTGGACCGGGCTGCGCCCGATGACACCGGACGGCACGCCCATCATCGGGCCAACGTCCTACGACAACCTCTATTTGAACACTGGCCACGGTACTCTCGGCTGGACAATGTCGGTAGGCTCAGCCAGAGTCATTGCAGACCTGATTTCCGGCCGCAGGCCCGAGATCAATTCGGACGGTTTAAGCGTGCACCGTTACACTCAAAAAATTCAAGGAGACACCTATGGCGAACAGAAGCATTATCAGTACTGACGCGGCTCCCAAGGCCATCGGCCCATACTCTCAGGCAGTGAAGACCGGCAACACGGTCTATATGTCCGGGCAGATTCCGCTCGACCCGGCGACCATGGAAATGGTGACCGATAGCTTCGAAGCTCAGGCGGTGCGGGTGTTCGAGAACATGACCGCTGTTGCTGAAGCAGCCGGTGGCACCCTGAATGACTGCGTCAAGCTGACCATTCTGCTCACCGATCTGGGCAACTTTGCCGAGGTCAACGAGATCATGGCGCGCTACTTCAAGGAACCCTATCCAGCGCGCGCCGCCTATGCGGTAAAGGCATTGCCAAAAGACGCCGACATCGAAGTAGAAGCAATCATGGTACTCAACTGAAATAAGGCTCAGTTTGACCTGAGTGGCTTTGGCCCGCAGCGGCTACCGGGTAGGCCTCTGCGGGGTCGGCGTATATCCATCCCTGGAGCCGGTGCGGGTTCACCGGCAATACAGCCAATGAAGTCGAGAATTTCTGGAGTATAAACTGAAATGGCACGTAATCTCTGGGCAGATATTCATCTGGATGCGATCACGCACAACTATCGGTTGGCCAAAGCTCAGGCGCCGGGGGCGCGTGCCTGTGCCATTATCAAGGCGGATGCTTATGGTCACGGTGCCGTTGCGGTGGCGCGTCATCTGGATCGGGAAGTGGATGCCTTTGGTGTAGCCTGCATCGAAGAAGCGCTGGAATTGCGTGAGGCCGGTATTGCCAGCCCGGTCTTACTGCTTGAGGGGTTTTTTGAGGCCAGTGAATTGCCCGCCATTCTCAGCCATCACCTCTGGACGGTGGTTCATGCGTTGCATCAGGTGGATGCGCTGGAAGCCTTTGCGAAGGGGAGAGGGGGTCTGGATGGAATGGCTATCTGGCTGAAGGTCGATTCGGGTATGCACCGTTTGGGGCTGGATCCGGCTGCGTTGTCTGGGGCCCTGCAACGCGTCAAGGCGCTGCCTGGGGTGGGCGAGGTGGTGGTCATGAGCCATTTTGCCTCGGCCGATGAGCCGGACCCGAACCCGACGGTGCGGCAACTTGAACTGATGGACGAGATACTGGCGCTGCATGATGGCGCGGTCAGCCTCAGCAACTCTGCCGCGGTGATGGCCTGGCCGCAGGCGCATCGGCAATGGCTGCGTCCAGGTGTGATGCTTTATGGCGGCAGCCCTTTCGGCATGGCACAGCCCATTGCCGATCAACTCCAGCCCGCCATGACCTTGAGTACCGAGATCATTGCCATCCGTGAGGTCGAGGAAGGGGATTGCGTCGGCTACGGTGGCACCTATCGCTGTCAGCAACGCACGCGCATTGGCACCCTGGCGGTAGGTTATGCCGATGGCTATTCACGCCACACACCCAATGGCACACCGGTGCATCTGCAATCGGGATATGCCACCCTGGCCGGGCGCGTTTCCATGGATATGGTGACCATAGATTTGAATGCCCATGCCAATGCTCAGGTGGGTGACCGAGTCGAACTCTGGGGTAAGAATGTATCGGTCAATGATGTGGCACGCCTGTGTGGCACCATTCCTTACACACTGCTCAGCGGTTTAACGCGACGCGTCAAGCGTCGCCTTGTCGGCAGATAGCGACGGGCAAAATTCACAGCCTGTTCTATACTCCGGTCATACTTCGGACCGGATCCTCATGCGCCAACCTCAAGACACTTTGCGCTACCTGCGCCACACCCTGTTGCTACGGCACAGCCCGATTCTCTGGCTGGCTTCCGCTGGCCTTGCCGTTGTTTGTCTGGTTGCCCAGTGGCACCAATTGCAAATACTGATGGTGCTGGCGTTGATCGTGCCGCTCGTTGGTTGGGGGTTTACCCTTTGGGGGCTCGGCTATCTGCAGGATCACCCCGGCTTCAACCCGGTTCCCTGGTTGGCTGCCCTGGTATTGATCGATGCTGTTTTGTGGGGCATGGCTGCTCGCTGGGGCGGGTTATGCCTGACCCTGGCGTTGGCGTTTGCGGGGCTGGCCGGAATAGCGCTCTATGCGCAGTTCCGCCTGGTGCTGGTGGCCTGGCTGCCGGTTGCCTTGATTCCGATGATCGTGTCTGGCCCCATAGACTGGGTGACCCTGCTGGAGGTGCACCTGCCATTGATGGCTTTGATACTGGCGGGAAGCTGGCAAGGGCATCGCATGGCGCTGCGGAATATGGAGCGTGCCCTGGAAAACCGCCATCTGACGGAGTTGCTGTCGCGACATCGCGACCAGTTGGAACAGCAGGTTGAACGCCGCACCGAAGAGCTGGAAATGACCAATGATCAGCTCAATGCGGAGGTGGAATTGCGTCGTGCGGTCAACCAGTCCCTGGTGAAAAGCGAAGAGCAAATGAACCTGGCCATGGCCGCCAGTGGGCTTGGCTTCTGGGATTGGGATCTGACCCGGCACCGAGTCTACCACTCCGATCGTCAACGGTTTTTCGGACAGAATACCCAGGAAGGCGATTACTTTGACGTCAGCGAGCACATCGACCCGGCCGATTTGCGTCAGGTGCGACGTGCACTGGCCGCTCAGAGGGTGCGGCGGAAATCTTGGACTACTTTGGAGGTAGTTCATGTATTCATATTCTGATCAGGTGAAGGCTATTGAGCTGTACATCCAGTATGGCAAAAGTGCGGCGGCAACTGTTCGAGTTCTAGG
>JAIUML010000004.1 GCA_022565595.1 Saccharospirillum sp.
GGCAAACCTGCAAAAGTAGTCATAGTCGCCTGCATGAGAAAGTTACTGACGATCATGAATGCCATGGTGAAAAATAATAGCCCATGGCATCCAAAAATCGTTTGACAGTGAACACGGTTGCTCTCCCAGAGGGAGAGGGAATTAGAAACAAAAAAGCCGGTCAAAAGACCGGCTTTTTAATGTTTGGTGGAGCTAAGCGGGATCGAACCGCTGACCTCTACAATGCCATTGTAGCGCTCTCCCAGCTGAGCTATAGCCCCAAAACTGTCGACCCCGAAATCACCACTCCGGGAACGCAGCGAATACTAAAGTTCACTCCGGGGGCTGTCAAGCTTTTTTCTTGTATATCAATGACTTGCCCCCGCACTACACCTTAGTCCGAAGCCTTTGCCATCTGCAGAAACTCCTTCTCCAGCGACTTCAGCTTTTTCTTGCCCAGTCCACCTAAAACGTCAATGGCATGCCGAATACGCCCACGCGTCATATCCGGGCCGAGAATGGCCATGGCATCAAGCACAGACACCGAAGCCGGCGAACCGGTAATACTGATAAACATCGCCGGCATCACATCACGCATTTTCAACGCCTGATGCTCGGCTACCTGTTTTAGATCCTCCATGATGCTGTCCTTGCTCCAGTGGCGTTGAGCCTCCAGCTTCCAGAGGATCAACTGCAACACCTTTTTCAAAGCGTCTTCATCCAACTTCACGCTCTCGAAACTGGCAGGCGTCATGCTGGGCAAGCCCTGGAAGAAAAACTGAGCCAAGGGTGCCGCATCGCTTAGCCGCTCTATACGCTGTTGCACCATGGGCAAAAACTGACCAACAAATTCCTTGTTGAAGCGCCAGTCAATCAGGCGCTGCAGCAACTCTTCCGCACTCAAATCTTCACGAATGTAGCGCCCGTTTAGCCAATCCAGCTTTTCCGGATCAAAAACCGGACCGCCCAGTGATACCCGCTTGACGTCGAAGTGCTCGATCATCTGCTGCTGAGAGAACTTTTCCTCACCATTGGGCATGGTCCAGCCCATCATGCCGAGGAAGTTCAGCAACGCCTCGGGCAGAATGCCCAGGGCATGGTAGTAATCGATGGAGGTCGGGTTCTTGCGCTTGCTCAACTTGGATTTGTCGGCATTTCGCAACAATGGCAGGTGGCAAAAAACCGGTGGCTGCCAACCAAAATACTGATACAGCAGAACCTGTTTCGGTGTCGATGAAATCCATTCTTCACCGCGCAGCACGTGAGTGATTTCCATCAGATGGTCATCCACCACACAGGCGAGATGGTAGGTCGGCATGCCATCGGACTTCAACAGCACCTGCATATCGATCTGCTGCCATTCGATGTCGATCTGACCGCGCAGCTCGTCCTGCAACTCACACACGCCCGACTCCGGAACCTTCATGCGCACGACAGAGGGTTCACCGGCCGCCAGACGTTTGGCGACTTCCTCGGCTGGCAGGTGCGCACAGTGGCCATCGTAACCGGACAAGCCTTCAGCCTGACGTTCCTGGCGCATCTGCTCGAGCCGTTCAGCAGTGCAAAAGCAATGAAAGGCATGGCCTTCGTCTACCAGTTGTTGAGCATACTTTTGGTAGATGGCTTTGCGTTCACTCTGCCGATAAGGGCCATGCGGTCCACCACAGTCCGGCCCCTCATCCCACTCCAGCCCAAGCCAACTCAATGACTTGAGAATGGCCGCTTCCGATTCCGGTGTTGAACGGCCCTGATCGGTGTCTTCGATACGCAAAATGAACTGACCACCATGGCTTTTGGCAAAGGCGCGATTAAACAGCGCAATATAGGCAGTTCCGACATGTGGATCACCCGTGGGTGATGGCGCGATACGCGTACGAATCTGAGTCATATCAACAAGGCTTCTCTTCAGGATGAGCAAAAGGGCGACAGTATAGCCTGTTGGCGAAGGGCACAAAAGACGGGGTTTTGTTGGGCAGTGCTCCCCCCAACCAACCCACAAACCAAATATCTGCAACAACCTGGGTCGGGAAAGCGCTGCGCCTCCCGACAATGCGAAAGCACGGAAAGATCCAAAGTGGGTTTAACGGCTAACCAACCTCAACAACCAAAACCTCCAAATAATCCGCTATAGCCACGGCAATCCGGTGCTTCCCCTCAATCGCCTTCACCCCCTCTTTCGTAACCATCAAGGCACGCTGCTCCTTACCCTTGGTGTCTTCACCCCGAGTAGCAACCACAAGGCTGGCACGATCCAGGCGTTGGGAGGCGACCTTGATAAGTTCTTCTTCACTCACCTGCTCCAGATATTTGAAGGCGACACAATGCATGCTCTGGTCCGCTTCACAGGCCAGATCGATGACTTTTTCCGTAGGCACCAGGTTCAGTGGCAAGCTGGCCTGACCGGAGGTGATCTTCCCCTGCACCGCTTCGGCTGGCCGGTAGTCGGCTACGCCGGCGGAAAAGACCCCGGCAAAGAGGCCAGACTGGGCACGCTCTACAACGGTATCGCGGTATTCATCAAAGGTGCGGGCGATGGTCAATGGCATGGTCATGTCTGGCCGCCAGGCGCCATCCCCGAGTATGAGTTCCGCATCGGCTCCTCGCCAGATGAGTTCTTCCGCTATGGCGGCACCCAGACGACCGCGGAATCGATTGACGATTCGGCGAACACCGTCTATCGGCACCGGCGTTGGCCCGGCGGTGACCAGGATGGATTTATTGCGCAAGGGTGAATCGCTCAGCACTCGGCCAACGCTGGTGCAGAGTACATCGGTATCGGGCAGGTTGTGCTTGCCGTAGCCATCGCGCGGGGCGACGAAATGAACACCAAGCTTGCTGAGTTTATGAGCGTTCTCAACCAGTATGCTGTTGTGCAGCGTGCCGTGCATGGTCGGTGCAATCAGGATTCTGGTGCGGCCCTGCTCCATTCGGCCCAGGGCCGACGCCAAAGCCGATGTAATGACCGTATCAGCAACGCCAGTGGCCATTTTGGCAATGGTGTTGTGGGTGGCTGGCGCCACCAGATAGGCATCAAAGGGTGCGTTATCCGACAGGTGTTCTGCGGCCCAAGTCAGGGTACTGACCACGGGTGTACAGGTGGCCCACTCGAGGGCCTCGCGTGCAACATAACGCAGGGCATCGTCCGATGCGAAGGCGACAACCTCAGCACCGTGCCGACGTAACCCGCGCGCTATTTGCGGGGTCTTCATGGCGGCTATGCCGCCAGTGACCAACAGGGCAACACGTTTGCCAGCAAGGCGATCCGATATGACCGGAACATCGTGGTCGCCCATATCGCTTGGTGTAGGAGCCTGAAAGTTCCAGTCGAACACTTCAGCAGCGGTGGGTCTTCGCGTCATGCAACCTGCTCCTCGCGGCGTGCGGTCTGTACCGGCTGGAATTGCTGTTGCGCCTGATTCACCAGAGGCATGTAAACCGATTGGATCCGATCCAGGCTGGTGTTCAGGGCTTCGAAGTGCTGCACAGCAAAGCGACTTTTTTTGCTCATTTCCTCTTCTAGGTTCGTCAAGACCTCATCGTCTTTCAGAAAGGGATCGGTCTGGTTCATCATCGACGACGGGCTGAAAGGCTTGCCTTCAGCAAAGGTGACCGGGTGCAACTGGGCGAACTCCGGGTTGGCTTGGACAAAAGCATCGCAAACGGCGGTGTTGAAGGTGGCATCGGCGGAGTGCCAGAGACCGTTGATCTTGATGGCGGCGTAATAATGCTTGAAGGACGAGCGCATCAGCATGCGCCAGCTCGGCGGCATAATGATGCCCAACACGCTCAATGCCAGCGGTGCTTCGACAAAACCCGCCTCAATATTGTTTGCCCGGCACAGAGCGACTTGCAAGTTGGCTTTGGTGGTGCACATGCCAACGCCTTTGGCCAGGGTGGTCGAGGCGGTTTCCTGCCAGGTGCCAAAGCGGTAGGGGAAGGCCTGCACAAAATAGAAAATGTTTCGGGCCGTGTCAGCATCCGTTTCACCCTTGAGCTTGAGCGCACATTTCTGAACGGCCGGATGCTGGTAGTCGCACAGCTCTGCTTTATTTGGCAATTGGGCGTCAGGCAGCGGCTCGACAGACTTATGGGCGGCATCGCAAGCAAGCGTGGCCAATGTCATCGCACGGCGCAGTCGCATGGCGACTGGTGCTTGCCAGGCATCACTGGAGAGATCGAGTTGCCAAAGAATAACGGTGTCACCCAGGGCAGTCAGGGGAGTCTTGCGCTCAAACTGAGCGGCCATGAAGTGATTCCCGGGGCCGTACCAACCTTCTGCATGGCCGAGGCGCCCCTGAAGCACGGCATAGAGGCAATAAGGAGAAGGATTTTTCAGTTGAGCATCAGCGGCGAGCTCGCTCATCTGACCCAGGTAGAAAATGGCATCGGCTTTGTCATCAAGATAAAACCCCAGTGTCGTATCACGAAACAGTGCAAGCTGTTCCGAGCTGAGAGCGGGTGCAGCGATCATCTTTGTCACTCCGTTTAAACAGTGAGTCAGCGACGGAGTGTATGATTCATCGAACATCACTCCAGCAGTCAGTCAATTGACGTGGCACTTTTGGTGCCGTGCTGGCGCATTATGCGATTGCTGTGCCAAGCCTTGTTTATACTTTAAACACAATGACTTAGGACTCTTTACTGAAAGGCAGTCTGACAGAATTCGGACGGTGGGCGAACGGGGAGTCAGAAATCTGACGGCTAACCTCAAGCAAATTATTTGCTCCTCCAAAAGGCAACTGGCCCAACCAGGCTCATCTAATATAAGCACTGCTAATACCGAAACTAAAAACATCTCATTGGATTTCCAGAGTCGCATTCGCAAGACTGCACAAAGGCTAAGGCCATACCTTCAGCACATAACGCAGCACTTATTCCGAACTGGAGCGAACGAATGACTGTCAGACCAATAGAGCACTTTATCTACGGACAACGCACCCAAGGGACTTCAAGGCGCACTCATGAGGTTTACAACCCTGCTACCGGTGAAGTGACTGCTCATACACTGCTGGCTAATGCGGCCGACACAGAACAGGCCATCAAGTCGGCAAAGCAAGCGTTTCCAGCATGGGCAGCTACACCACCAATTCGTCGCGCTCGTATCCTTAACGAATTTCTGCAACTCGTCAAAAAACACAAGGCTGACCTTGCACTCGCTATAACGGCAGAACATGGCAAGGTCTTTTCAGATGCCTGTGGTGAGGTAGAGCGTGGCATAGACATTCTGGAATTCGCCTGCGGAATTCCACACCTCTTAAAAGGAGACTTCACCGAGCAGGTTTCCAGAGGTATCGACAACTGGACCATGCGCCAGCCTCTCGGCGTCGTGGCCGGAGTCACCCCGTTCAACTTTCCGGTGATGGTCCCTATGTGGATGTTCCCTATTGCTTTGGCGACTGGTAATACCTTTATTTTAAAGCCCTCCCCTACAGACCCCACGCCTTCATTAATCATGGCAGACCTGATGAAGCTGGCCGGCATGCCCGACGGTGTATTTAATGTGGTTCAGGGCGATAAAGAGGCCGTGGAAGTCTTGCTCGAGCATCCGGAAGTGCAAGCCTTGTCCTTTGTCGGGTCTACACCTATCGCCCACAGTATCTATGCAAAAGGCGCTCAATCTGGAAAGCGCATACAGGCACTGGGCGGTGCAAAAAACCACATGATTGTCATGCCGGATGCGGACATGGAGAAGACCGTCGATGCTCTAATTGGAGCTGCCTTCGGCTCAGCTGGCGAGCGCTGTATGGCAATCTCAGTGGCTATTCTGGTTGGTGATGTTGCCGACCGGATCATGCCCGAGTTGGCGGAGCGCACGGCAACAATCAAGATGAGAGAAGGCAATGACCCTGAAGCAGAAATGGGTCCTATTGTCACAGCTCAGGCACTAGAGAGAATTAAAGGTTATATCACCCAGGGTGTGGTGGAAGGTGCCCATTTACTAGTAGATGGTCGGGAATCCGGGGTCGGCAGCCATCCGGATGGATTCTGGTTGGGCGGAACCTTGTTTGATCACGTTACGCCGCAAATGACCCTATACCGTGAAGAAATTTTCGGGCCGGTATTGGCCTGTATTCGGGTTCCTGACTTTGCAACCGGCCTTGAGCTGATAAACAAACACGAGTTTGGCAACGGGACCGCACTCTTCACCAAGGATGGCAATACTGCACGCGAATTTGGTCGTCAGGTTCAGGTAGGCATGGTAGGCATTAATGTCCCCATCCCTGTTCCTATGGCGTGGCATGGATTTGGCGGCTGGAAAAAGAGTCTATTTGGCGACACGAACATATACGGCGAGGAAGGGGTTCGCTTCTACACCAAACAAAAGTCAATCATGCAGCGCTGGCCCGAAAGCATCGCTAAGGGTGCGGAATTTACCATGCCTGTCGCACGCTGATTCCGGAGGGAGCATTCATGCCGAGTACTGAATTCGACTACATCATCATTGGCGGTGGTTCAGCGGGCTGCTTGCTCGCCAACCGTTTGAGCCGTGACCCTGGCGTGCAGGTTCTGCTGTTGGAGGCCGGGGGTAGCGACAGATACCACTGGGTGCATATTCCGGTTGGCTACTTATATTGTATAGGCAACCCAAGAACAGACTGGATGTACCAGACAGAGCCCGATGCAGGGCTCAATGGTCGCTCATTGCGCTACCCCCGAGGTAAAACCCTGGGCGGTTGTTCTTCGATAAATGGCATGATCTATATGCGCGGGCAAGCCAGAGACTATGATCGATGGGCGAAGCTCACCGGAGACGAAGAATGGTCATGGCAAGGTTGCCTGCCCGACTTCAAGGCGCATGAAGACCACTATCGGATTGGCGAACAGGACTTTGCAAGCCAGAATGAACGTGACACCTTTGTCAAACTACACGGCACCGGAGGGGAGTGGCGTATAGAAAAGCAACGTTTACGTTGGGAGATTCTCGAACGTTTTGCAGACGCCGCCGTACAAGCCGGATTGCCGCGCA
Source organism: Saccharospirillum sp. (assembly GCA_022565595.1). Lineage (GTDB taxonomy): Bacteria > Pseudomonadota > Gammaproteobacteria > Pseudomonadales > Natronospirillaceae > Saccharospirillum. The sequence goes on from JAIUML010000004.1 coordinate 6,947, forward strand.
CTACCGATTTCAATGGTGGTGATAACCATGGTGTGGGGTTTTTTGAAGTCAACCAGCGCAAGGGCTGGCGATGGAATACTTCGAAGGCCTTCTTGAGGCCGGTTTCACATCGCAAAAACCTGACTGTATGGACTCATTCTCAGGTTGAACGCCTGAATTTTACCCGAAGAGAATCTGGTCGCCCTCGTTGCACTGGCGCCTCATTGTATCGCAAAGGCATATCAACCACCGTGCATGCCCGCAAGGAAGTCATTCTTTCCGCTGGGGCGATAGGCACACCCCAGATCCTTCAACTGTCTGGAATCGGGCCAGCAAACCTGTTGAAGAGGCTGGGCATTGAGGTTGTTGCAGATAGGCCAGGTGTCGGAGCCAATCTGCAGGACCACTTGCAGATACGATCAGTCTATAAAGTCCAGGGGGTGAAAACACTCAACACCATGGCAAACAGCCTTATAGGAAAGGCCGCTATCGGTATCGAGTATCTGTTTAAACGTTCTGGCCCCATGAGTATGGCACCCAGTCAGTTGGGTGCGTTCTCTCGTTCAGACCCGGAACAACCCTTTGCCAACCTGGAATATCACGTTCAGCCACTGAGCCTTGACGCCTTTGGAGAGGACCTTCATCGTTTTCAAGCTTTTACCGCCAGTGTTTGCAACTTGAACCCAACCAGCCGGGGTGAGGTCCACATCGCATCCAGGGACCCCAGGCACGCACCTTTAATCAAACCGATGTATCTGAGTACTGAGGAAGACCGGAGAATCGCCGCGCAGAGTCTGAGGCAAATTCGCCACATTGTGTCACAACCGGCTCTGGCAGACTATAAACCAGAGGAATGGAAGCCTGGTGCTCAGTTCCAGACAGACAATGAACTGGCTCGCCTCGCAGGAGACATCGCCACAACAATCTTTCACCCTGTAGGCACCGCAAAAATGAGTACCAAAGATGACCCCATGGGCGTCGTTGATACTCGCCTACGCGTGTATGGCATTGATAACCTGAGAGTGGTGGACGCCAGCATCATGCCACTGATTACCAGTGGCAATACCAACGCCCCTACCCTTATGATTGCCGAAAAGGCCGCAGGCTGGATCACCGCGGCCAATGAAAAAAGGTAAAACATATGGACCATACCGCTCTACGTGTCATGGTAGCAGTGGCTCAAGAAGGCAACCTTACGCGTGCTGCTGAACGCCTTCACATGACACAACCAGCCCTCAGTCTGCAACTGAAGAAGTTGCAGCACGAGGTAAACCTTGTGCTTTTTGAGCGCACTTCGCGCGGTATGAAGCTGACCGATGATGGCAGAAGGCTCCTACCCGCGGCACAACGTGCCGTCCAATCCATGACAGAGTTTCGAAGCGCTGCAATGGGGTTGGCTGGCGTTGTCCACGGCGAAGTCAAAATAGGTACCATTGTCGACCCCGAATTCTTACGCCTTGGTGGGTTCCTGAGGCATCTGGTCAATTTGCACCCAGGGCTCTCCTTTGAGTTGCAACATGGGGTTTCGGGGGCTGTTGCTCGTTCGGTTGAGCAAGGCCGACTTGATGCCGCTTTCACCCTGGGCTCACCCGGCCTCCCGGAGCTCCAACAACACTTCCAGGTTCAATCACTGGCAGACTTCCGGTACCGAGTCATCGCACCACCTGGTTGGCAATCCCGTGTGAAAGGCCAGGACTGGGGCGAGCTCGCCCAAATGCCCTGGATTTCAACCCCGCCGGAATCGGTGCATTCACGGCTTCTTAAGCACATATATGACGATCTGGGTCTTTCTCGCCGTATTGTCGCCAGAGTCGATGTCGAATCTTCCATGCTGGATCTGGTGAAGTCTGGTGTCGCCTTGGCGTTGGCACGCGAAAACCTGGCATTCCAGGTTGCTCATGAAGCGGGGGTAGTGATTGCAGACAGCGTCGCCATACCCGCTACATTAGGTTTTATCTGCCGACTGGACAGAGCAAAGGAGCCACCCATTGCCGCCATTTTTGAAGCTGTCCGACAAGTATGGGAATGCTCAGAAGCCCAGCGATAAAGCCTTTCCAACCTATTTAATGTAAGGGTCAATATTTCTGTTGACGATCCGAAAGGATTGGGCTAAGTTAAAACCATATTGCGTGGTCTGACCATCGGACATGCAAACCAACAGACCAAGGCAGCACCAAAGTGAAGCCGCCTGATGAATGGAGCCTAAGCAGCCAATCATGAAAATAGAGCCACTCGAAAAGAAAAGCTTAAGTGACTTTGTTGTCGCCAAAATCAAGTCGATGACCTTGAGCGGCGAACTCAAAGAAGGTGACAGAATCCCTGGCGAGCGTGAGCTGTGCGAGCAATTTGAAGTGAGTCGGGCCTCGGTACGAGAAGGTCTGAAAATACTCGAACTTCAAGGGCTTTTGAAAAGGACCAATGCAGGCACTGTCATTACCACAAACTTCGCGTCCATTCTCGAAGAAACACTAGCGCTTAAAATTCTACTGGACGACTGCAGTTACCGGGACATTACCGAGGCACGACTCTTCCTTGAAAAAACCATGGTGAGCCTTGCGGCGGAAAGGATTGAGGAAACGGACATTGTTATCATGGACCAGCAACTGGCGCTAATGATTGAAGCAGAAAAAGCCGACAACAATGATGACTATGTACTCGCGGACATCGCATTCCATCAGCAAATCGCCAAAGCATCCAAAAGCAGGGTTCTGGCCAGCCTTTATAACTCGATCATAACACTCGTTTTCAGAGCACAAAAAAGCGTTGGGTATGATAAATCAGTAATGAGAGAGTCGATCAAGTTTCATGGAAAAATCCTGGAGGCATTGAGAAACAGGGACAAGAAGCTCGCTGAACAGGAGATGCATAATCACCTGTTCGATGTTCAAGAACGCATAGAACACCTTATAAGCAAAGACATAATTAAATCCGGAGTATAATCAATGTATATACGCTACAACTACAATAACCAGGCGCATTACGGTTTCCTGGAGGACGGTGTAATCAAACGCTTGAATGGCACCCTCTTCAATCACACCGGGCTTTCCGACGAGAGCCTCGAACTCAGCTCTGTCAAATTATTGCCTCCATGCCAGCCAACTAAAGTGATTTGTGTGGGTCTTAATTATCGTGACCATGCTGAGGAAATGAATGAAACATTGCCGGAAGCTCCATTACTGTTCCTGAAACCCCCAACAACCGTCATTGCTCATCATGATGCAATTGTAGCTCCCGAAGGCACTGGGCGCCTGGACTATGAAGCTGAACTGGCAATCGTTATCGGGGTGGAAGCAAAAAACGTCTCCGTAACAGAGTCTGCGGACTACATATTTGGCTTCACCTGTGCCAATGACTTTACCGCACGCGACATTCAGCTGTCTGACAAACAGTGGACCCGGGGAAAATCTTTTGACACCTTTTGCCCACTTGGCCCGGGTATTGTTAAAACCATTAACCAAAACGATGCCAGTATCGAACTAACAGTAAATGGTGAGATACGACAGCAATCCAACATCAACAAGTTTATATTCGGACCAAATGAAATTGTCAGTTATATATCTCGACATATGACACTACTTCCAGGCGACGTCATACTTACTGGTACACCTCATGGTGTTGGGCCTGTGAACTCCGGTGACGTTATGTCAGTTACCATTGATGGAGTCGGCACGCTTACAAATACTCTTAAAGTTCAATAAAAGAAATCATAGAACCCATTCGTTTCTATACGGGAATCTACTTCCTGTGGGTCTTTTTTGCCCGGAAAAGGAAAAAAATATATGAAATACAATGTTCTTATGACAGACACAATATTCCCTGATACCGGTATCGAAGAAGAGGTTTTTCGTCAAGGTGAAGTGGCCTTTAAACTTAGTTCGGCTTCTGATGCAAAAACACTTGCTGAACAAGGCCAGGAAGCCGACGCTTTGTTAGTCGTTTACGCCCCTGTAACATCCGAAATTATCGACAGCTTACCTAACTGCAAGGCAATAATTCGAGCGGGTATTGGCTACAACAACGTCGACCTCGATGCCGCCAATAGGCGTGGAATCAAGGTGGCTAATGTACCCGATTATTGTCAAGATGAAGTAGCCGATCATACCTTGGCATTATTGCTTGCATTAGCTCGTCGACTTTGCCAGTTACAAAATTCGATATGTGAAGGCAACTGGGATGCCAATCTGGGCCGGGAAGCGCCGAGACTAGAGGGTAAAACGCTCGGCTTACTGGGCTGTGGCGCCATTGGCCTGGCTGTCGCCAAGCGTGCCTCTGCATTTGGATTAAAAGTAGTTGGTTATGACCCCTATACAACCCCAGGAACACTTGAAAAGAACAACATTGAGCGAGCAGAGAATTTTGATACCTTTATCGCAAATGTCGACTTCCTTTCGCTGCACCTACCACTGACTGAAGAATCTCGCCACATCATTGATGCAGCAGTTTTGAAACGCATGAAATCAACTGCCCAGGTCATCAACACCTCACGCGGTGGGTTGATACAAGAGGAAGACCTGTACCAGGCGTTAACCACTGGAGAAATCGCCGGTGCCGCCCTGGATGTTCTGGAATGCGAGCCACCTGAAGGTGTGCCCAAGCTGGCCGTACTGGATAATACCATCATGACACCTCACACCGCCTTTCTGTCAGCAAGCTCCGTAGACGAGTTGCGCATGAAAGCGTCGTTGGAAGTTGTCCGCACATTAAAGGAGGGGAAGCCAAAGCACCAAGTGAACTGACGTTGTCCGTATGAGTTAAACCAATAACCACATTACAAATATAAGCAAATTGAGGTTAAAACCATGAATCCAAAAAAAATAAAGATCATAGGAAACCTGCTTGTGTCAGGCGTTCTTGCCAGTATGTTATCCATAGGGGCTATTGCGCAATCGACTGTAACAATCAAGTTCGCTCACAACGGGAATACAAATCCGGAAGACCCTCAAAACGTTGGTGTAGCGGCATTCAAGGAAATGGTGGAGGAGCGCTCCGATGGTTCTCTACAAGTGCAGATTTACCCTGCTGGGCAGTTAGGCGACGCTCGCTCAATTGTCGAAAGCCTGCAGCTTGGGCTCATCGAGATGGCGGATGTCGAGAATGGACCAATGGGCCGATTTGTGCCAGAAGCCATGGTATGGGACTTGCCATTTATATTCCGTGACATTGAGCATGCCCATAAAGTGCTGGATGGCGAAATAGGCCAGGCCATTCAAGAAAAATACCTTGGAGTTGGCATACGCCATTTGGCATACAACGATGGGGGCTTTCGCTACTTCACCAATGATCAGCGGCCCATACACTCTCTTGACGACATGAACGGTCTATTGATTCGCGTTATGGAAAGTGCGGTCATGGTAGACACCGTAAATGCCTTCGGCGCATCTGCTGTGCCAATGTCCTTCGGTGAGCTTTACACCGCCCTTCAACAGGGTGTAGTGGACGGGCAGGAAAACCCCATGAACCTGATTTATAGCCAGCGCTTCTACGAAGTTCAAGACTATCTCTCTCTCAGCGGTCACTTTTACTACCCAAGGCAGTACATTGCCAGCGAAACCTGGTGGCAAAGCCTGAGCCAGGAGTACAGGGACATCATTGCCCAGGCTTCGAAAGAGGCGAGTGAGATACAGCGTGTAGCTCTAGTAGAATACGAAGTTGAAATGCTTCAGGTTCTGCAGGAACGTGGCATGAAGGTCAATGAAGTGAGTGAAGAAAGCAAGCAAGAATTCATTGAAGTTGGTTTAAGGGATATATACCCGAGCTACTATGAAGTACTGGGTGGCGGAGACGCAACCAGAGGTGAAGAACTTGTAAGAAGCATCCTTAGTGTAGAATAGACACACTAAGCGGGACTGGAATTGGCATGGTCAATTCCAGTCTTTTAACAAAAACAAGAGACCAAATGCAGTAGGTGGCCACTTTGAGAACATCCCAGGACACTGGCTTTGTCAAATACATCAATCTAATCATCAAGACTTGCCTGGTGTGCATGATGATGACCATTGCATTGTTGACACTTTATCAAATAATCATGCGTTACGGCCTGAGCAAATCAAGTTCGTGGAGTGAGGAAGCCATTCGCTTTACCTTTATCTGGTGCAGTTTTCTTGCTGTTTCTATTGGAATAAGAGAGAAAATACATATTGGGATAAATGTCGTCGTACAATTTTTTTCAGAAAAAGTTCAAAGCGCAATAGAGATTGTATCGTATACACTGATTATTGCGTTTTCCAGTCAACTCGTCTTCTATGGTGCGAAGCTGGTCTCGTCTACTCAGTTTCAGTCGTCTCCGGCTCTCGGCATACCAATGAGTTGGGTCTACCTTTCTGTTCCAACCATGGGTGTTCTGATCATTTTCTATAGCAGCCTGGAAATTTTAAGCCTTATAAAATTCTTGATTAACAATAAACAGAAGGCCTAAGTATGTTATTGACACTACTCCTTGTGCTTGTGGTCTGTTTCATAATCAATATACCTATTGGTTTTGCAATGGGCATAGCCGTATTAGCTAGCCTGCTGGTATTTGGTGGCATTCCCATAACCATGCTACCGCAACGAATGATGACGGGGATAAACTCATTCCCGCTACTTGCCATCCCACTTTTTATGCTCGCGGGAACCATTATGGAGCGTGGAGGCATATCCAAGCGCATTGTTAATCTCGCCAGTGCATTATTGGGTCATGTTCGAGGGGGCCTGGCAGCCGTGTCTGTACTGGCCTGCACCTTTTTCGCCTCCATCTCCGGCTCTGCTCCCGGCACAGCTGCGGCCGTTGGTGAACTAACCATTCCAGAAATGGTCAAACGAGGTTATGCCAAGGATTATGCTTCCTCAGTCGTTGCATCTGCTTCCTGCCTGGGCGTCGTTATCCCACCGAGTATTACTTTTATCATCTATGGTATTGTGGCCGACGTTTCAATTGGCCAACTCTTTATCGCTGGTATCATCCCCGGTGCTCTCCTTGCATTTGCTTTGATTATTGTCAGTGTGCTTCGCTCAAGGAGCCTGGGCTATCCCACAGAGATAAAACAAAGCTGGAAGGAGCGGGGAAGGACGTTACTCGATTCACTTTGGGGGCTTATGTTGCCGGTTATAATCCTCGGGGGTATCATGACGGGTATATTCACACCAACAGAATCCGCAGGTATAGCTGTCTTCTATGGGTTGTTTGTCAGCATGGTGGTCTATCGTGAACTCAGCTGGAAAGACCTTGCACCCGTTTTTTACAAAGCCTCTCTCAATTCAGCAATGATCATACTGCTCATAGCAGTAGCCAGCCCCTTTGGGTGGATCATGATGATTGAGCAGGTACCTCAAATGGCTTCATCAGCTTTGCTCGGTATCTCAACCAATGTGTATTTGATCCTGCTGCTCATGATCTTGATGTACTTGATACTGGGTACATTTATGGAGACAGGAGCCATTATTTTATTGATCGTACCAATCTTTGCGCCTGTCGCCCAACAATTGGGAATAGACATGGTTCACTTTGGTGTTATCACGGTGGTTGCATTAGCCATCGGCATGGCAACTCCACCTGTGGGTATCACGCTATTCGCAACCTGTAGCATATCCGGCGTAACAATTGGGCAGATATCCAGAATGGTCTTACCATTCTTGCTGACACTGGTAGCGTGCCTGCTGGTACTGGCATTCGTACCGTCGCTGTCGACCTTCCTCCCCTCATTGGTCTTCTGAGTCGGAATATATCGCCTGCTACTGGAAATCCCATATTGGATTTTCAGTAGCCTGCTTTTCCTCATTACGCAAGACAAGGGCGTGTCACTTTCAGGCATAGCAAGAGTACCTGAGAGTAGTACCTTTTCCTATGGGAAAACTACCTCTTCGATCAAACAGACCTACTTTCTCAAAATTATCATCTGGAGCCACTCGTCAAGCGCTCAAGCCCTATGGCAATCAACAGGTGCAGTGACAGCCAGGCCACAACGGAAAGAAACCATCCAAAACTGTTCGGGGCGGCCCACCCCCAGCCAGTCAAGCCATCATTCATCAGCACAGGAAGCCCAAGCCAGTGAAGACCATAAGGTACCAGTAGAGCGGTAATGCCAAGCCCTTCAAGTAGTGTACCGTTGAATAACTCTAAACGAGCAAGCACTATCAATATGATGTGCGTGGAGGATGTAAGGAGCCAGATCCATGCAATGCGAAGCTTTCTCCTACGTTTCATGGGCATACCAACATTTTTGCTCAATAGTTTTCCGGGGCAAAGCCAGGTAAGGGGCTCACGACGCTAAACTTTGACCATATTTCCTGCCACTCTTTCCCTTCCACACCTTTTCGAAAATCAAGTAGTTTTGACCTTAGCGGGTTCATCGTCCTCTCTGGTGATGAACATTAGTAAGATCGGTATGGATTAGAAAGCAGGGAGCAGGTCAAAGCAATCTGACCAAGCCAAAAGGCGAACAGCACTGCTGGCAATTAGCCCCAATAGGCAAAACGCCACCACTTCTACTCCATCGTTGCATTTGGTCTGTTTATGCATTGAACCTCCTTTTACCAAGTGTTGCATGACTACTTTCTCTTTTCGCTCAGAGACAAATCTTCCATGATCGGCAGCGATTCCGGCCTACACCTCAAAACAGTTTAGTGGGCAAAGAAACGGCTTTTCCCGCGACATCCACAATCAACTAGATCTTTTCCGATAACTTCTTGATGTAGGATTTCGCCAACTCATTGTTGTCACGACTTAACCACTTGATGCAGTCGAACAATTCCCAAATAAGACCTTTATCACCACTGGTATATACCGGGAAATCTTGATGCCTGGGCGCAGGCTCATCGGTCGTCCGTTCTTCTACGATGCCATTTTTATCAAATAGAACTTTAAAAGGCCTTGATATTTTGAAAGGTACGCTTATATCCAGGCAATGAACCTCTGCACTGGTCAAGTCAGTGAAAATATACTTTCTAAAGCACGAAGTCTCACTGTGAACACCATCGAGACAGTAGAATATTTCCTTGCCTGCCTCAAAGACTGAAAAACAGGAATCAACGGACTTGTGGAAAAGGTTTTTCGTAAATACGACAATGTCTGCGTCTGAAACACGATCACCTCTACCTGAGGCTAGCGAACCCAAAAGCACTGCTGCGACTGCATTCTCTTCGGCTATAAAGGCTGAATATTCAGATTTTACTAGCTCCTTTTGAAGCGGCAAATGTCCAAGTTCTATATCATCTTGAGTCACTGGCTTCTCCGTGTAGGTTTCTTCCATAGTAACGGTCGACTATTGCAGGTATCAGGCACAAAGGTCCGGGGTTTCTGGAAAAATTACTTATTCTCAGGATTGAGCTTTGAAGTAAGTACATGATCCTCCCATACACCATTGATCTTGAGGTACTTCTTTGCAAGCCCTTCTACAGAAAAACCCAGTTTTTCTAACAGCCTGGCTGATCGAATATTATGTGGAATGTAGTTCGCCATTACACGGTTGAGAGCAAGCTCTTTGAATGCATAGTCTAATGCACTTACGCATACCTTTGTCATCACCCCTGCCCCTTCATGGGCTTTTGATACACCACAACCCATAAAGCCCGCCTGAAATGGCCCATAAATAATATTGGTCAGAAAGCAGTGCGAAACTACCTCGCCGTTTACAAGCCCAACGAAATATGCCGCACTACCATTTTCTTGTTGAAATTCATATTCAGCCAATCTCGTTATTAATGATTCCAGGCTATAGTAACCAGTTTCACGTATTGGCTGCCACTGCTTGAAGTGCTCCATGTTTACATAAAAATACTCAGCCAGAGCTGCAGCATCTTCTTTATTGACTAAACGTATTTCCATTGCTCACCTATACTGGCATCAAGGAACTTAAGATGGTAAGTGATTGAACCGATCCGTACCTTTATGATTTTTAAATTGCTGACAAGTATCGTTCTACTGAATAAGGTAGTTAATGATGTAGTGGTCGACTAATTCCGGATACTAATTTTGGCAGATCTTCAGCTATCGCCGGTGGCACACCATCGTTAAATTAATGTGGCCGACGCCAGTTGTAGTTGGCCATCAGTAAAAACTAATTTTCTATCCAACGCAATACTGACATACCCTAGCATTTTGTTCCTGTGTGAATTCTCACTATCCGTACTTCAACTGACTCTAGTCATTGATGATAAATATCTTGCCTAGGTGCTCCTGGAGCCTAAAACAGATGAACTGGCCTTCAAAAACCAGAGTTTAATCCGAGTTGCCAGAAACACCTTCACCCGATTTTTTCTTATCGTGGTTAATATTCATCAGAGCCAGTTTAATAGAGAACCTTGTGGGCCATAAGGAGCTTGGAGTCTGCCAATAATGTCCCATCTTTTGATCCTACCCGTCTTGCATACATTACAGTGCCTTCATGATTAAAAGCACTACGGCCCAATGTTCGTTCGTCAATCCCCTGGTTAGAAACATCCGTTATGCCGACGGTCAGGAAACCGAACTCTCTTTCTGCCTTAAGCGCTATGCGCTGCAACCGGTTTTTTGTAGCGTTGCTAAAACGAAACGGCCCGACTGTCGCCACTGGTTATATGATTTCAGTCCAATCGCTTCTTCATATGGTAAAGAAAAGAGCCGATTGGTCGGTCCTCCAGTACACCAAAAACCTGGTAGCCGTTCTTTTCGTAAAAGCCTTTGGCTTTTTCAGTTTTCAAGAACGAGATGACTGCGCCTTGCTCCTTTCCATATCGCTCAGCTTTATTCAGCAGCTTGGCACCAGGGCCTGTCCCCCTGTGGGCAACTCTATTAACCCGTAATCCATATTGCCTTCTTTTAGTGACTGTAACCAGGAAAGCTTGTCAGCGCAGTGAGCAAGCTGTCCGTCTGCCCTTATTGGTTATGGGTAAACTTTGGCATACTGATGTTTGTTGAAGTATTGCCCAAGCAGGATTGGCATGGGCACGCTACCGCCAGGCCGGGTATATGGCAAACCAATGAAGCGGCAATGTTCGGTGGGTTTGTTGCTGGTTGTGTTTATAAATAGCAAGAATGATTGGTTTGTTCAAGGGGTGGGGTGGTTATGTTCGGGATTGGTTTGTTGGGTGTAGATCTTTCTTACCCTTTGGGAGTTTGGATTTGGCTCTGCGCTATAACTTCCCCCTCACCCGGACCCTCTCACCCTGGCGGGTATAAACTCCAAGGAGAGGGGATATAAAAAAACCGGCCAATTGGCCGGTTGAAAGGGACAAAGCAAAGAGGAAATCAGGCGGTGCGGGGGTATACCTGGTAACGGATGCCGGCCATGTCGTGGATGATGCGCACCAGTTGAGCGCTGTAGCCGGCTTCGTTGTCGTACCAGACGTAGAGGTTGACTCTGTTGCCGGACACGATGGTGGCGTTGCTGTCCACAATGCCGGTTTTGCGGTTGCCGACAAAGTCGGTGGAGACGGCTTCGGGTGAGTTGGTGTAGTCAATCTGCTTGTACAGGTCGGAGTAGAGCGAGGTGTGGCGCAGAAACTCGTTCACTTCTTCTACACTGGTTTCTGTGTTCAGGTTCAGGCTCAAAATGGCCATGGAAACATTGGGCGTAGGCACACGAATGGAGTTCCCGGTCAATTTGCCTTCCAGCTCCGGCAGTGCCTTGGCAACAGCCTTGGCAGCGCCGGTTTCGGTCAACACCATGTTCAACGCAGCGCTGCGGCCGCGGCGCTCACCCTTGTGGAAGTTGTCGATCAGGTTCTGGTCGTTGGTGTAGCTGTGTACGGTTTCAACATGGCCGTTGAGTACGCCGAACTTGTCGTTCATGACTTTCAACACTGGGGTAATGGCGTTGGTGGTGCACGAAGCCGCAGAAACAATGGTATCCGCATCAGTCAAGGAACCATGGTTGATGCCGTAGACGATGTTCTTGAGATCGCCTTTGCCCGGAGCTGTCAGCAATACTCGGCTGGCGCCGGGGCATTGCAGGTGTTGGCCGAGGCCATCACGGTCGCGCCAGACGCCGGTGTTGTCGACGACAATGGCGTCCTTGATGCCATAGCGGCTGTAGTCGATTTCAGTAGGTGATTTGGCATATATCACCTGGATGGCGGTGCCGTTAACAATGAGGCTGCTGTTTTCCTTGTCGACACTGATGGTGCCTTCGAAGCTGCCGTGTACGGAATCACGGCGAAGCAGGCTGGCGCGCTTGACCAGGTCGTCCTCTGTACCACCCGGACGCACGACGATGGCGCGCAAACGCAGTGGCGATCCGCCGGCTTTTTCAATCAGGATGCGCGCCAACAGGCGGCCAATACGGCCGAAACCATAGAGCACAACGTCTTTGGCGGGCGTACTATAACGGGCATTTGGGTCGTAGCCGTCTTTCAGCTCGGCCAGTTCGTCTTCAAGGAAGTGGGTCAGGGGTGTACCCATGGCCTGTTCCTTGTGCTTGAGCGCGAGCTTGCCGATGTCGATGTGAGCCGGCCCCAGGTTCATGCCATCCAGTACTTCGAGTACAGCCAGGGTTTCGTTGACAGAGAGCTCATGCCCTTCCACCTGGCGCACAAAGCGGTGAGTCTTCAACAACTGGATGACAGACTGGTTGATAATCTGCCGACCGTAAATGGAAGTGATGACGTTGTTCTTGCGGTAGAGTCGGCCGATGATGGGGATCATGGCTTCGGCCAGGGCTTCCTTTTCCTGCCAGCGCAGCAGGGTTTGATCGATGACGGCGTGGTTCACTGTCTGTCCTCATGTCCAGTTGCTGGGTAGTCACGACACCGGTATGGGTCCGGATTGGCGGGCATTGTAAGGCAGTCAGCGCTCTTGATCGAGTCCATTTGTCAGTCATTTTCTGCAAACATGCAGGCATCTCCTTTTAACGATCAGCATAATGTAAGTTTATTACAACAAAAAGACTTCCGGGTCTGTCCTCGCCTCTACCCTACCCCTCGGCAGTCTGAACTGAAAATACCTTAATAACCCTGAACCTCACCGAACAACACCCATTTACTTGAATCAGCCGTGATCTGGCAAACCGCCAGCAGGTAAAGGCCAAATAGTTTCTGAAAGTAAGTTACGAAAGTTTCACACCCAATCGGGCTACTACTGCTTTGGTCGCAGTGTCTGATCTTGTCCGTTATTTACTGCCACTAAGACAGTATCGCTTGCCTGGCGGGATTTCCAGGCCAGTTCCTTATCCACTTCAGAGCCTCCTATGCTAAACTCCAAAAAGAACAGGATTGCTGTAGGAATGGAGACTTTCACCCCAATGAGCACCACACTCATCGTTGATTCCGCCTGTGATTTGCCCCGGGCCTTTATCGACAAATACGATGTCCGTTTAATGCCGGCCATTATCAAATACGATAACGAATTTCTGCATGACCAGCGCGACCCGACTCAGACCATTCATATTTACGAAAGCGGCGTGCTCGATAAAAGCCATGACAGCGAATCGGCACCTACCCCCATCAGCGATATTCAGCACTTGCTGGAAGCGCTGATCAAGGAAGGTAAAACAGACATCCTGATTCAAACAGTCAACCGTGCCCGCAGCCCCACTTTTGAGCACGCAACAGATGCTACCAACAGAGCGCTGCGCAAACTCGGCGGTGAATACAAGGTCAGTGTGCGTGTGCAGGACAGCCGCACCGTTCTGGCCGGTCAAGGGGTGTTGGCTGCCCATACGGTTGCTTTGATTCGCAAGGGCGTAAGCGGCACAGCGCTGCGGCGCAAGGTAGATCGACTCAGTTCCAAGGTTCATTCCTATCAAATACCAGCTGATCTCTTTTACTTGCGTGAACGCGCCAGAAAGAAAGGCGACAACAGCATCTCCTGGTTGGGTGCTTTGCTTGGCCGAGCGCTGAGTGTGTTCCCATTGGTATTGGCGTTGGACGACAAGACCTTCCCGGTTGACAAGATTCGCGGCTACGATCAGGCGGTAGACAAGTTGCTGAGCCACAGTATCGAAAAGTTAAAGGCCGGCCTGCTGTCACCCTTTATTTGTGTTAGCTATGCCGGTCACCTTGATGATATCGTCGGTCGGCCGATGTTTCAGAAGCTGCAATCAGAGGCGAAACATCAAAAGGTGCACGTCATCGTCACTCCCATGTCGCTCTCGGGTGGCGTCAACCTCGGGCCTCGCACCCTCTCTGTTGCCTTTGCCTGCGAACCCTACCGCTGGGAAAAGTAGCCAGAAGAGCTTACTCACTGCCGGATACACAAACCCGGTTCCTGCCCTGCCGCTTGGCTTCGTACAGTGCTATGTCGGCGGCCTGACTCAGGTCGGTTCCGAGCAAGCCGGGTTGCCAAGCTGCCAGACCACTGCTGAAAGTCACGTTGATGGGCTTGCTGCCGGTTTCGTGGTGAATACGGGCAAAACCAGCCGCCACTTCATTAAGCAGTGTCTCTGCTATGTCTGGCGGTGTGTTGGGCAGGATAATGGCGAATTCCTCTCCGCCATAACGGCCCAGGTGGTCGGTGACTCTAAAGCGCTGGCGTAGATATAGGGCCAGGCTGCGAATAACGGAATCCCCGACGGCATGGCCGTAGGTATCGTTTACCGCTTTGAAGTGGTCAATGTCCAGCATGGCGAATGTCAGCGGGTTGTTGGACTCCTCGGCCTGGTTCACTTCCTGCTGCAAGGCCTCCAGCGTATTGATGTGGTCAAGCAGGCCGGTCAGGCTGTCTCGTATCATTTGCTGCTTCAAGCCCCGATTACGTAGGCATCGATTACGCACTGTGGTAATGAGCACATCCCTGGGCACGGGCTTGGTCAGGAAATCGTCTCCGCCCTGACCAATCGCATCCAGTTGTTTCTCAACATCCTGTTCGGCCGAGAGGTAGAGAATCGGCAGGGTGTCATAGCGGGTTTGTTGGCGCAGCACCCGGGCGAGTTCTATGCCGGTGCAACCGGGCATATACATATCCATCAGGATGGCATCAGGCTGAAAGTGCTGAAGTGCCTCCAGAATGGTCAAGGGGTCATTAATGGCGTGGGTAATCATGCCGGCCTGGTTCAGCACTCGCTCCGCGTAGGTCGATTGCGCTCTGGAATCATCGACCACCAACACCCGGTAGGGGTTTTCCGGACGCATCGAGTAGATGGCACTGAGTTGTTTTACCAACAAACCGACATCCGGTTGGCCGATATGAAAATGCACACCCTGTGCACGAGTGGCTGCCAGGCGGGTATGAATATTGGGCTCTTTTTCGGATTGAAACAACACAGGTGCGGGCTTGCTGAGCGCCTTTTGCGCAGCCTGAACGGCAACAATGCCATCCTGCTCAAAGTCGACATTGACGATCATGGCGGCTGGAATGCGATGCAGAACGGCTTGTTGTAGCTCTTGTCTGGTGCTGATCACCTGTATCGGTATACCAAAAAAATTGAGCTGCTCGGCGAGGTTGACCGATTGCGCAACGCTCTGACCACATAGGTAGACAGGCCTGCGACCGTTAATACGGTTTTGTGAGTCCTGATCTGAGTCCCGAGAACAGGCGTCCGCCAGAGCCTGAACGGTCTGACTCAAGGACTCGATGACCTGGCTTTGAGGAATCTTGCCGGGTACGACGTCGGCGAGTAGTTGTTGCAGAAAAGCGCTCAGCTCCTTGATGCGTTCGTTGTCATGGCGGTTGGCCAGCTTGTTCAGCTTATGAACTTGAGCCGTGAATTCATCAAGCCAGGTGCTGTTCCAGAGGACCTCTTCCAGGTCATGCCAGGAAGTAATGACAAGCCGTGCCTGGTCCATTACACGTCGACCGAAGTGCTGTTTCAGTTCAACAAGCTGTTCTGCTTTTGTTTTTGACATTATGCAGGTTGCCTCTCACACCAACCATCGGTACTGGCTGACATACGCAAATGGGTCGTTCTCTAGCCGACTCAGGGATTCCGGACCAGACTACGCAGATTCTCTCGCGCTGCTTTGTCGAAACTCTGTTCAGGATTATAGGCAGCCTCATTGATAATTGCTGTGATCTGTCTCAACAAGTCTCGATGTTCCGGGTACGCTTTTGACAGCCGTTCGAGATAATCAGACACCGTCTCGCCTGGTGTTCGCTTCCCGAAACGCTTTTCGAGGTGATGCAGGCTGGCCCAAGGCTCCTTGACTCTGACCGGCAAGCGCAAGACACCGGTCATGAATGCCATCGTCAGCCCCAGAACCGCCATCAGACCACCCATGGCCAGCCCCGCCTGCCACCAATTGATCTTACCGAAACGATATTCAAGGGCGCTGAGAGCGCTGTCCTGTTGGTAGTTCAGTACCAGAGTTTGCCACTGGTACTCAACAGAATCCCACCATAGGCTGAGCGATTGATACAAAGGCATACCACCGGTAAAGCGGGTAACAAAGGGCAATTCATTGAGGTTGGATGCATCCTGCCACTCGTCCAGATTGGATTCGATGCGCCCCGGCGCAACGGCTGCCGTTGGGTCGTAACGGACCCATTGATCATCCAGCCATACTTCTACCCAGACATGGGCCTCCATCTGCCGTACCTGTATGTATTCACCACCCTGGTTATAGACTCCCCCCAAGTAACCGCCGACCAGTCGAGCCGGTATTCCGACAGAGCGAGCCATAAAGGCCATGGCACTGGCATAGTGCGTGCAAAAACCGCGTCGACCTTCAAACCAGAACTCCGACAGCCCCTGATTACCGGGATATAGGGGTGGCCTTAGCGTGTAAAAGAAAGGTTCACTGCGAATGTGCTGCATCAAGCGGTCCATAAAGGCCCGGTCCGAGTCGACCGCCTCTCGTTGCTGCCCGGCCCATTCCGCCAGTCGCACATTGGTCCCTTCTGGCAGGTCCAGATAGCGCTGCATTGGCTCACTGGCCCAGCGAACATCCGATTGCGATTGCGCCTGATAACGCCGAGTCTGGCTTAACGTATTGCGCGCGGCGGCACGGCCGTCCGGCAGGATGCGGCTATCATCTGCGTCGATACGAACCGGCCAATCCAGAAAGTACAGCCAATGCTGTTGGGAGGCCTGAATGATGACACTGTAATGGTAGCGTTCGCCCTCCCCGGCTTCAGGCAAGCGACCATTAGGCCATTGGGAGCGATTATCCTGCCGATAGCTGGCACGCCAGCTTGTGCCATTGAATTGATCCAGAGTCGAGCCGCGCCAATACCATTGGTGTCGCGGCGGCAAATCGCCCTCGAAGGCAACACGAAAGGCCGGAGACCGGTCCATTGCCAGCGAGGACACACTGCCCGGTGTGACTTCATCGGTCATGCCGGTCTGCGCACCGCGCTCGTCGTTGGGAATGCTCCACAACGGAGGGATGCGCGGGAAGAAAAGAAAACCAACGATCATGATAGGAATGGCCGCCGCCATAAGACCAGCACTCTGGCGCATGCCACGGCGCCAGTCGAAGCTTCGATCGGCAAAGATGGCGAACAGTGCCAGGGTGTTTGCCAGCACCATCATCAAGCTGATCAAGGCACCGAGGGGGTCGTAATGGTAGAGCAGGTAGACGCCGATCAGAAAATAGCCCAGGTAGACCTGAAAAACTCCATCCCGACGACGCAAGACTTCCAGCGACTTCAGCAGATAACCCAGCACACATAGCGAAACGGCGCTGTCCAGCGTATAGCGGGTCAGGCCACTGAAGAACAGGCCAGCCACCCCAACAGCGATGGCGGTTAAAGTCAGCCAGAACGGTGCAGCGCGCAGCTCGCCATGCATAACACGCCAGCGCCAGGCCATGACCAATACCAAAACCAGCCCCAGCCAGAACGGCAGATAGCGTAAAAAGGGCAATACCAGCACCCACTGCACCGCCATTAGCGCCCAGAGCACTTTCAGGGGCATGGCGCGACGCATGGGCTTGATCATCGAGGTCATGAAGGCTCCCCGTATTCGGCCAGCGCTCTACGGCAAGACTCATAGTGCAAGCTACCCTTGTCGGGCGGCAACTCAAGGCCGGGCAAACGCAACCCAAAGGGGGTATCGGCGGCGATGCATTGATCGATCTGCCAGGCCAGAGCACTGAGCCGATCTTCGTCGGGCAACTGAGGAAAGGCTTGCCAGTCCAGCCATTCATCACGGCCCTGGTAGTCGACAAAGGACTTGACCATCATTTGATCGCGAGCAAAGGATGGCCAATGAATCCGATGCAAGGCATCGCCGGGCTGGTAACTGCGCAGCGCGTGGAAATCCTCACTGCCCGACTGAACAAACTGGTCATCCAGGCCTTCATCATCGCCGGCGGATCCAGTTGGTGTGGGCTCGGATTCGCGCGCAACCGGGTAAGCCCAGGCAGTCAGATCCAGCTGAATATGTGACCAGGCGACAACCAGACCAAAGGGGTAGCGGCTTTCCAATCGAAACCGCGGCAAAGGGTGAGCCCCGCGTCTGGCGAGCAAGCGACTGAGCACAACTGTTGTGGCCCGACGGTTCAGTTCAACACTGACCAGTCCCCAATCCGGGTGAATCAACTCGATGGGACCACGGTAGCGATCGTCGTCTTCGCCCAGTATCAGGGAGTAATCCGCTTCCAGCCCGGCCTCTACAAGATCCGCCTTGCGCACCTCCAGCTTGAGACCGGAAAGGCTTCGGTAGGTAAAGTGAACCGCTGCCCACAGCATGGCCACCAGCCAGAAGCCCAGAGCGTAATTCAGAGCGCTTTCGAAATTGATCGCCAGCAGCAGGACCAGAGCCGCCACCAGCAACAGTGCCAGCCCTTGCCACGTTGGCACGATAAAGATGCGAGATTGATTCAGGCGAAGGCTTCTTCTGACCGGCAAGCGGCGCTCTATCCAGCGGTCTTTCAGTGCCGTTAATGACTTGATCACAGTCGAGTTCCAGCCCGGTTCACGCCTGAAAATAACCCGTATGAGCTTAGCTCAAGCGGCCAGTACATCAACATCGTCCAGTACCTGCTGCACCAGCACCTTCGGGTCAAGCTGTCGCTGTCCCTGCACTCTGTGCTCGGTGACAGAACTGAATACCGCCTGCACATCATCGGGCATGACATAGTGGCGGCCTTGTGTCAGCGCCATGGCTCTTGAGGCCATCATCAAGGCCAGGGCACCACGGGGCGACAGCCCTAACCGAAACAGATCGGCATCGCGGGTGCGATGCACCAGTCGCATCACATAGTCGAGTACGGCCTCTGATACCTTGACCTGATGAACCTCAGCTTTGCATCGCACCAGACTTTCTGGGCTCAGCACCGGCTGCAGCTCGGACATCAGCGTTCGTCCCAGGGTCCCACGCAACAGGCCTTTTTCCGACTCGGTATCCGGGTAGCCAAGGCTCAAGCGCACAAAAAAGCGGTCAAGCTGTGATTCCGGCAGCGGATAGGTACCACTCTGGCTGCGGGGGTTCTGGGTGGCTATGACGTAAAAGGGGTCGGGCAAGGGGCGGCTGATGCCATCGATACTGACCTGGCGCTCCTCCATTGCCTCGAGCAAGGCACTTTGCGCTTTAGGCGTTGCACGGTTCAGTTCATCGGCCAGCAACAACTGAGTAAAAACCGGCCCGGCATGGAACTCGAATTGACTAAGCTCACGATTGAACATCTGAGCACCCAACACATCGGCCGGCAACAGATCAGAGGTAAACTGCACACGCTGGAAGTCCAGAGACAACAACCGTGCCAGACTCTGCGCCAGAGAGGTCTTCCCTACCCCAGGCAAATCTTCCAGAAGGATGTGGCCATCGCACAGAATGGCTACCCAGGCAAGGCGCACGACCTCGTCCTTGCCGGCAATAATGGTACGGCTTTGATCCAATAATTGCTGCGTCACACTGGCGATATCGGGCATCATTAATTCCGTTCTGGTGGTCGGTCAGGGCACCCCGTCTGCCCGACGGAGCGCCTATTGATTCAAGCGCACCCAGGCCGCTTAGTCGACCAATCAGTCTGCTGGTAACTTAGCCAGACCGCGTGCAAGGTCGTCCTGAAGGTCGCGTACGTCTTCGAGACCAACAGAGACTCTGATCAGGCCAGGCACGATTCCCGCTGCCAACTTGGTCGCCTCTGCCACACGCCCATGGGTGGTGGTAAAGGGGTGGGTAATGGTGGTTTTGGTGTCGCCCAGGTTGGCGGTAATGGAGACAATACGGGTCGCGTCAATAACGCTCCAGGCAGCCTTCTGACCGCCCTTGACGACAAAACTCAGCACCCCACCAAAGCCACTTTGCTGTTGTTTCGCCAACTCGTGCTGGGGGTGTGACGGCAGACCAAGATAATGCACCCGTTCAACCAACGGCTGTTGCTCAAGCCACTCCGCCAATGCCTGGGCATTTTCGCAATGGGCTTTCATACGAATGGAGAGCGTTTCCAGACCTTTGAGGAAGATCCAGGCATTGAACGGGCTCATGGTTGGGCCCGTGCTGCGCAAAAACCCGAGCACCTCGTCTGTCAGTTCTCGGCGCCCGATTACGGCACCGCCAAGAGCCCTGCCCTGCCCATCGATGAACTTGGTTGCCGAGTGCATGACCAGATCGGCACCCAGGGCCAGGGGTTGTTGCAGTGCCGGTGAGCAGAAACAGTTATCCACAACCAGCAGTGCTTGCTGTTGTTGGGCTATGGCCGACAGGGCACGCAGGTCTGTCACCTCAGAAAGAGGGTTGGACGGTGTTTCCAGAAACAGCAGCCGGGTCTCGGGCTTTATTGCCGCTTCCCAAGCGCTCAGGTCTTTTGGGTCGACGTAGCTGATCTGCACGCCAAAGCGCATCAGGTATTTGTCGAACACCACCGTAGTGGCCCCGAAAATACTGCGTGACGACACCAGATGATCGCCACTTTTCAAGAACGCCATGCAGATGGACAGTATGGCCGCCATACCCGAGCTGGTAGCAACGCAGGCTTCGCCCCCTTCGAGCAAGGCCAGCCGCTCTTCAAAGGTTCGCACCGTTGGATTGGTATAGCGACTGTATACGTTGCCCTCGCAGTCACCTGCAAAAGTATCGCTTGCCTGTTCTGCACTGTCGAACACATAGGAAGACGTCATGTACAGCGCTTCGGCATGCTCCTGTTCATGACTGCGCGTCTGGCCGCCCCTTATGGCCTGGGTGGCGGGTCGTGCCTGGGCCAGAATCGCTTTGCGTTCTTCGTTCATTACTACTTCCCGTTTGGCCTGTGCCCTGCATTAATCGTCGTTGTGCAGGTCCACCAGGGCGGTTTCGTCATCCAGTTCCTGCTTGGCGCTTTTCGAATCGTCGTTGCGCAGGGCTTCGAGCTGGTTCAGGTAGGCCTGGTCGATATCACCCGTGACATATTCGCCGTTAAAGACCGAACAGTCAAAATCCACCACCTCGGCCTTGCGTGTACGCACTGCGCTGATCAGGTCATCGAGGTTCTGGTAGATCAGCTTGTCGGCTCCGATCAAGCGCTCGATCTCTTCGTTGGTGCGGCCATGAGCAATCAGTTCTTTGGCGGCCGGCATATCAATGCCATAAACGTTCGGGTAACAGACTTCTGGCGCAGCCGAGGCGAAGTAAACCTTTCTGGCACCGGCATCGCGCGCCATCTCGATGATTTCATTACAGGTGGTGCCGCGAACAATGGAATCATCCACAAGCAGGACGTTCTTGCCCTTGAACTCAAGTCCGATGGCGTTCAACTTCTGGCGAACGGATTTCCGACGTTGGGTCTGGCCAGGCATGATAAAGGTCCGGCCGATGTAACGGTTCTTCATGAAGCCTTCCCGGTAGTGCACACCGAGTCGGTTGGCCAGTTGCAACGCGGAGGTCCGACTGGTGTCGGGAATGGGGATCACCACGTCTATATCGTGATCGGGCCACTGCGACTGAATGCGCTCAGCCAAGGCATCACCCATACGCAACCGGGCTTTGTATACCGAGATGCCATCAATAATGGAGTCGGGCCTGGCAAAGTAGACAAACTCGAACATACAGGGTGTCAGGCGCGGGTTGTCGGCACATTGCTGCATGTGCAGTTCGCCACTCTGATCAATATAGACCGCCTCACCTGGCGCCACATCGCGAATCAGTTTGAAGCCCAGCACATCCAGTGCGACGCTCTCTGAAGCCACCATGTAGTCGGTTTTGCCGTGCTCTGATTGACGCTCACCGATCACCAGAGGCCGAATACCAAAGGGATCACGAAAGGCCACCATGCCGTAGCCGGAGATCAATGCAACAGCGGCATAGGCACCCCGGCAGCGCCGATGGACGGCGCGCACCGCAGCGAAAACATCATCACAGGTTGGTTGCAATTTGCCCTGAATTTGCAACTCATGGGCAAAGACATTGAGCAGCACCTCGGAGTCTGAGGTGGTGTTCACATGACGCAAGTCGGATTGATACAGCGAGCGATTCAACTCGATCGAGTTGGTCAGGTTGCCATTGTGAGCCAGCACGATGCCGTAGGGCGAGTTCACATAAAACGGCTGGCTTTCTGCGGTGCTGGAAGAGCCAGCGGTCGGATAACGCACATGGCCAATGCCAATATTGCCCGCCAGGCGACGCATATGGCTGGTGTAAAAAACATCACGCACCAGGCCGTTGCTTTTGCGCAAGAAAAACCGACCTTCGTCTTCAGTGACGATACCTGCGGCGTCCTGCCCTCGGTGTTGCAAGACAGTCAAGGCGTCGTACAGACGCTGATTTACGGGTGTATCACTGACGATACCCACTATACCGCACATGGTTTATTCACCTCCGACAGACAAGATTGCATTCGATGCTCGATTTATGTATTCGCCAGTCCAATGAATGACCGGCTCAAAATAGGGCACCAGCACCGAATCCTGCCAGAACTGGTCCAACGCAAACAAACGCCCCATGGCCAACAGAGCGACAACAATGACCAGGCCTCGCAACAAGCCGAATACCATTCCCAGCATTCGGTCTGTGCCGGTCAGGCCGGTCATACGGACAAACTCACCCAGGAGGTGATTGATCAGCGCCCCCACGACCAGGGTGGCAATAAAAAGAATGGCAAAGGCGGCGGTATAGCGCCAGGCGGGAGATTCAATCAGGCCAACCATCAACACGGCCAGACGGTCGCTGAACAGACGGGCGACGACCAGCGCAATAATCCAGCTCGCCAGAGATAGGGCTTCCTTGGTAAAGCCCCGCTTGATACTGATTAATGATGACACCAGGTGGATGGCGATGATGATCCAGTCAATGGCGGTCATAACTTACCTCAGTCGAGAACGCGCGCATTCTAACAGACCCGGACCAATTGTGAACTGCACTGGGTCGCGCTTCTGACTAAAGATCAAGGTTGATACCTCACCACCAGCCCCTGCTCGCCAATACTGGAACGAATCTCGCTCAGACGCGCTCGCGCCGCTTCCATTTCAGGTTCCGGGCCGACCAATACCTGGGTAAAGAGGCTGCCGTCGGAAATCATGACTTCCTTGGTGTAAGCAACAAAGCCCTCGCTTCGCAGTTTGTCTCTGAGTTCGGCCGCCTTGGTACTGTCGCGAAAACTGCCGACCTGAACACTCCACGCCTGCCCGGACGCGACTTCGATGGCCGCCGGCTCTGGTTCTGACACAGGTTCAGGAGCGGTTTCTGGCTGGGGCGAGGGTTGTTCAACAGCTTCCGACTCGGGAGCAGAGTCAAATTCAGCCGCCGAAGGCAGAGGCACCAGTTGATCCTGGGCAGGCTCGGTTACTCTGATGTGCGACAAGTCTGGCCGCTTGGGTTTGGGCGGAATCTGGGTGATTTTTTCTGGTATGCGACCATCACCGTCGAGAACGACCGGAATGATCAGGAAGACCAGCGACAACAGCACCAGGGCCCCTACCAGTCGCTGTCTGATTCGAATATTCAAAGCGAAACCCCGTGAGAAAGCGTCACCAACGGTTCAATTGTTGGCGGTAACATCCAGTGATTGCGTGAGGGTCAGTACAGCGGCCACTGTATAAAAAGAACCGCAAACCAGCACTGGCGCATCGTCTTCGCTTGCACAAACCGCCGCCAATGCCTGACTCATGGAATCATAACATTGAGCGTCGCCCAGTGTCGCCCTTTGCTGCAGCGCCTCGGCAGTCAGCCCTCGAGGCACGCCCAGGCTTACCAGGGAGATGTCTTTCGTCAGTGGTCGTAAGGCCGATACAACGCCGGCTACATCCTTGTCGGACAACATGCCCAGAATCAGATGCCAGCGCTGCCCAGCCAGATGCGCCGCCAGGTATTCGGCAGCATGAGGGTTATGGCCCACATCCAATACCAGAGTGCGCCCCTGCCAGGTCAGCCGCTGGCAGCGGCCAGCCAAAGCAACAGCATTCAGCGCCTGTTTGACAGCTGTTGCTGGTAAAGCGAAAGGCGACAAGGAAAAGGCCTGAGCTGCGGTTACCTGGTTGGCCAGCGGCACGGTGGAGCCAAGTTCGGCCATGGCTAATCGTTGGCCATTGCCCCAGAACAATTCATCGCCTGCGATGCCGTGTGTGACCCCATAGGGCTGCAATTGCGCTCCGACGCGCTGCCCTTGCTGCTCCACTGATGCAGGCAGAGCCGGGCTACCCAGAACTGCAGGCTGGCCCGCTCGGAAAACGCCAGCCTTCTCAAAACCGATCTGCTCCAGGTTATCGCCAAGAAAACTCTGATGGTCCAGACCCACGGTGGTCAGTACGGCACAGTTGGCGTCTACCAGATTGACAGCGTCGAGACGACCACCGAGCCCAACCTCCAGGACCCAGACATCCAGATCGGATTGGGTGAATATCAGCAAGGCCGCCAGAGTGGTGTATTCAAAATAGGTCAGGCTGACGCCCTGTCGAACGAATTCGATTTGCCTGAAGGCTGCAACCAGTTGTTCATCTTCGACTTCGCGACCGTTGAGCATGATGCGCTCATTGAAGCGCAGCAGATGGGGCGAACTGTAGAGACCGACTTCCAGGCCGGCCTCCATAGCCATGGATTGCAGCGCAGCGCAAGTGGACCCTTTGCCATTGGTACCGGCAACGGTGAAAACATAAGGCCCTGGCGAGCGTTGCGCCAAAGAAAGAGGCAAGTGCAGCCGCGCGGCGACAACCACCAGCCGCTCCAGACCCAAATCAATTTCCTGGCTGTGCAGGTGCTCCAGCCAGGCCAGCCAATCCTCTAGTGCGGCCGACTCAGGCGGCTTCGACATGGCACAACTTTTTCAGCAGACCGGACAGGCGATCACGTATCTGGTGACGATGCACAATCATGTCAATGGCGCCTTTCTCCAGCAGAAACTCGCTGCGCTGGAAGCCTTCAGGCAGTTTTTCACGAACGGTCTGCTCAATCACTCGAGGGCCAGCAAAACCGATCAGGGCATTGGGCTCGGCGATGTTGATGTCGCCCAACAATGCCAGGGACGCAGAAACGCCACCAAAGCAAGGGTCCAGCATGACCGAGATATAGGGTACGCCGGCTTCGTGCAGCTTCTCGATGGCGGCACTGGTCTTGGCCATCTGCATCAGGGAGAACAGCGCTTCCTGCATGCGAGCACCACCGGACGTGGAAAAGCAGACAAAGGGACGGTTTTCGCTCAAGGCCAATTCTGCAGCCTTGACGAACTTCTCGCCCACAACGCTGCCCATTGAGCCGCCCATGAAGTTGAAATCAAAAGCAGCCACGACAACGGGCTGACCGTTCAAATCACCCTTGAAAGTCACCAGAGCGTCATTCTCGCCGGTGGCTTTCTGTGAGGCGACCAATCGATCTCGGTAGCGCTTGCCGTCCTTGAACTTGAGCCGATCGACCGGCTTCACGTCTGCGGCAATTTCCTCCCGGCCTTCTTCATCGAGAAAGAGATCGATACGGCGACGGGCGCTAATGCGCATGTGGTGTTCACACTTGGGACAGACGTCCTGGTTACGCTCCAGCTCTGGCCGATAGAGGACAGCACTGCATTTTGGACATTTTTTCCAGAGACCTTCGGGAATGGCCGATTTTTGCCCGCTACCCGATCTAATCAATGACGGTACGATTTTATCCAGCCAGCTGCTCATTGTGTCCTCACTCAATCAAAAATGAATGCCTTTGGGCCATTATGCGGTATTCAGGGCCTTACGCCTATTACCCAGCAACAGAGACAGCTGTGAACAAATTTCAATAGCCAGCCGGGATTGTGCTTTTTCATGAACTGAACTCGTTCGGCGAACAGGGCAACCCCTGCGCCAGTAGCACACCGTGGTGCCTCATAAAGCGGAAATACCTGATCTCGCCTTAGCCTGAAGTCATGCCTGTTCTTTCTGAGCGTCTGCCAGTCGGACCTGGCACACAAACCGAGTCATTTTCTCGGCCGACTTGACGCCCTTGCTGGCTTCAATGCCACCGCTGACATCGACCCCCAGTGGCGATACGGCCTTGATGGCATCACCCACATTGGCTGGAGTCAGGCCCCCGGCAAGAACAATCCGGTGACGCCATGGCTCAGGTATCAGTTCCCACTGAAAGGTCTCGCCCGTTCCTCCGGGCACACCGGCCTTGTAGGCATCCAGCAGCAGGTTGTTGGCGTCGCTGTAGCGTCCAAGGTCGGCCATCAATTGGTCACCATCGCGCACACGCAGGGCTTTGAGCCAGGGTCGATTGAATTGCCGGCAGAACTCCGGAGTTTCGTTGCCATGAAATTGCAGCACGTCGATGGCTACCTGGTCCAGTATCCGACTCACTGTTTCGACGTCCGGGTCAACAAAGAGGGCGACCTTGCTGCAAAACACACTGGCCGAGCGGGACAGGCGTCGCGCCTGCTCAAGCTCAACAGCGCGTGGGCTGGGCGGATAAAACACCAACCCTATGGCATCCGCACCCAAGCGGTCAGCGAATTGGACGTCGTCTACTGTGGTCATGCCACAGAGTTTGATTCGAGTTCTCATAAAGGCTTCCCTGGGTTTCCAACAGAGTCTACCAAAAGCGGTGCCCTACCCCCAATTTCAAACATCCGGCAAAGCAGCAAACCCATCCAGAAACCCTGGTCCGGCGGGCATCCGTGGCAGGTCTTCTCGCTCGTAGCGGGCACGCACGAAGTATAAGCCAGCGGCTGGCGCTGTGACGCCGCCCTGGGTGCGATCCTGGTGGTGCAGCAGGTCAGCAGCCCAGCTTACCGGTTGGTCGCCTCGTCCAATGGCCATCAGCACGCCGGCGATGTTTCGGACCATGTGATACAGAAAACCATTTGCTCGGGCCTGAAGCACTATCAAGCGGCCCTGCTGGATCAGTGTCAGCTCTCGCAGCTCTTTTACCGGGGAGTGCGCCTGACAGTTGGCGGCACGAAAGGAGCTGAAGTCATGTTCACCCAGCAGGCTCTCTGCAGCCAATTGCATGCGCTGCAGATCAAGCGGTCGGCGCTCCCAGGTCAGGCCGTCTCGCAAGATACCGCCCGGCATGGGTGCATTGTAGATCACATAGCGGTATGCCCGCTCTTTTGCCGAGAAGCGCGCGTGGAAATGGGTATCCACCACTTTTGCCCACTGCACACTGATGTCTCTTGGCAGACGGGTGTTGGTACCTACTGTCCAGCCGTATTCCTTGCGAATCACCGAGGTATCAAAATGAATGACCTGATTGCTGGCATGCACGCCAGCATCGGTGCGGCCAGCGACGATGATGTCCACCGCCTCGTTGGCAACGGAAGACACTGCCTCGGTCAGGCGAGCCTGCACGGTCGGCACACCCGTCTTCTGAATTTGCCAGCCATAGTAATTGGAGCCACGGTATTCGACACCCATGGCAATGCGATATCGATGTTCGGGCTTATTGAAAGGAAAGATTTCAGACATCAGAAATAAAAACGCCGCTCAAAGAGCGGCGCAGTTTACCTGAGTTGCGTCAGACACTGAATAGGCCAATCAGAGTTGATCCATCAGTTCCTTGGCTTGACGCTGCTGCTCGTCATTGCCCTCGGTGACGACTTCCTCGAGGATATCGCGAGCACCTTCCTTGTCGTCCATTTCGATGTAGGCACGGGCAAGGTCGAGCTTGGTACTGGCTTCGTCACTTCCGGACAAAAAGTCAAATTCATCGTCTTCCAGCTCTGCACTACCGGGCAGTGCATCTGCCAGGTCCTTCAAGCCGTCGTCCTCGGCGCTTTCGGCTTCAGGTTCAGTCAAAAGGCTATCCAACTGATCCTGAGGCACTTCGAGCCCGTCGCCTTCAGGCTTGGCATCTTCTGTCAGAGCGTCGTCTTCGAAATCGACGAAATCAAGACTGCTCAAGTCGTCTTCGGAGTCAGACTCATCAGCGGCGCTTTCCGTCTCAGCCAGTTCATCCAGGTCCAGTGAATCCGGTGAGCTTTTCTCTGTTTCTGTTTCAAAGTCATCCAGATTGAAATCAAGCTCGGTATCACCGCTGTCGTCTTCCAGACTGAAGTCAATGCCATCCGTCTCGACTTCGTTCTTGTCTTCTTTCTGCGTCAGCGCACTGGAGCTGCTGAAGTCATCATCATCAAGATTGAAGTCGAGATCACCCATACCATCACTGGGCTTGTTAGTTGGCTCTTCATCGGCCAGATCTGGTTCGCTTAACTCGAGGTCGTCGAGATCGAGGCTGAAATCCAGGTCGTCAGATGACGTCGTTGCCTCAGCTTTGGTGCTTGTTTCTGGCTGGGCGTCAAAATCACTGAGATCATAGCTGCCTGTTTCAGTACGTAAATCGGCCTCGAGGTCATCAAGGGATGGTGCTTTGTCCTCGTCCATTTCACTGCCGAAGTCCAGATCAGAATCAGCATCGATGTCCATGCTGTAGTCCTGATCATCGCCATCGCTGAGAATCGGCATACGATCACGCATTTCGGAAACCTGACGCTGCTGCTCTGCCGAGAGAGACAAACGTGCAGCCAGCTCTTCAAAAGCACTGCTGTTTCCGGTTTCGGAATAAACCTCCAGAAGCTTCAAGCCAATATCTGCTCGTTCCGGCTGTTCAGCGAATGCTGACTTCAACTTTTCTTCAGCCTGCTCGAACTTCTGGTACGCCATGTACATCTCGGCTTCCATCAGCGCATCGGAGGCTTCGTCCGTATCCTGTGTGTCGAATTCGGTGGATTCCGCATCATCATCAAAGTCTGCAAGCAGGTCGTCACCAAAATCGTGGTCTTCGCCGTCGGCCATCGCCGTCCTGGCAGGCAGTGCTTCGTCCAGCTCCGACTCATCTTCATCCTTTTTCATACGACTGCGGATAAAAGTCGGCAGCAACAATAGAATGATCGCACCGGCACCGGCAATGATCATGTTGGTCACACTGGCGGTGACCCAGTTCGTCACAGGCGCTGTGAACTCGCGCACGAAGCCCATAAAGCCAGGATCGCTGACTGGCTGCACCGGTTGTGGTGCAGGTGCCGGCGCAGGTGCTGGTTCCGGCTGAGGCTGTGGCGCTGGCTCGGCAGGTGTTACAGGCTCTGCAGGCGTTACAGGCTCAACACCTGTATCGGCGGGGTCTGGTACAACGGATGCATCAACATCAGGTGCGGGCTGAGCAGGATCGAAAGGTGCTGGCTCAGTCTGCTCCGCTTGCTGGTCCGCAAGTTCAGATTGCAAGGCTGCTGCATCGGCGCTCTGCACATTCAGCAGACGCTGCATGATGTTGATCTGCTCTTCAAGTTGTGCGACGCGACTTTCGAGCTCCTGTTTCTCGCGCTCAAATTGGTCAGCCAACTCCCCGGCGATCGCCAGTTCGTTCTGCAATCGCGTTACATCCGCTTGGGCGGTAGCGTCGCCACCAGCAGAAGTACCTTCAGCCTCCCCTGGAGCAACCTCCAGATAACCGTCGGGGTCACGACCCAGTTCGCCATCAGGCAAGGCCGATGCTGCAGTATCCGCTGCAGTCAATTGGACATCCTGAGCTTCACTGGCAACAGCACGTGGACGAGCGGCCTGACCCTCATTCTGCAGGCGTACTTCGTTCACGGCTTCTTGCAGAGAGCGCATGGCAATCTGGGCTTCGTCGGGCAGATTGAGCAGGCTGCCGGCTTTCAATCGGTTGATATTGTTATTTAGGAAGGCATCAGGATTCAGATCCTGAATCGCCAGCATGACTTGCTGCGGCGAATAGCCAGAGCCTGCTTCTATGCGCAGCGCTATTTCCCACAAAGTGTCGTTACGCTGCACGCGATACTGATCCGAGCCAAGACTCTCGGTGCGTCGTTCAACCGGCGCAGGCTGTGTCTGAGTTTGTGTTTCGCTGCCGCTGACAGTCGTAGTCGTCGTAAGCTGCGTCACCGTGCCGGTTGACGTGGCAGCAGGATCAACGACCAGAGACTCGCCGACCACTCCGGTATCGAACACGGGGGGGTCGAGCAGGAGTGTGAATTCCTTGAGCAATCGCCCACCTGGCCAGTTCACTTCGACCAGGAAATTCAGGAACGGCTCCCGCACCGGGTCACGCGTCGTAAGAGCAATGACCAGATTGCCTGCTTCGTTCTCGCGCACTTGAAAACGAATATTGGAGAGAAAGAAGCTTCGCTCCACGCCGGCGCGGCGAAATGCATCGTTACTGGCTAGTGCTGGTAAGATTTCTCCCGCCGTCAGACCCCGAAGCTGTATCAGTTCGATTTCAGCATCCAGTGGCTGGTTCAAGCTGGAGTTCAACTCGATATCACCCATACCCAAAGCATGAGCAATATTTGTCCAGGCCAATGCGGACAAGAGTAAAATGAGCGCCTGTTTTTTTAACATCATCCTTTTCCCTTCCCTCAACCCTGATATCAATACCACAAAATGGTCTGATATTTCGAAAAGGAATTCTCTGAATTTATGTCCAGGCGCACGAATTCGAGAACTGGTTCTCAATTTTGTACTACGCCCCCAAAATCTGTGTTCTGAAAACTAGAAAAGACTTTCAAAACTGCAGCTAAGTATTATTGATAAAAGGAGTTTTCGCAACAAAAGAGCTGTCATTCATCGCGCCAATTCGAGCTTTTGTGATCATCCTGGCATAAAAAAGGCGGTCATCATGACCGCCTTCTGGGCGACAAATCTTTGATATTAAACAAAAAAATTGCCGTAAAAGCTCGATTTTGTGCAGCCGAATGCCAGCCTTAGAGGCGGCCGCCCAGTATCGCCAGAACACGGCGCAGAGGCTCTGCAGCCCCCCACAACAGCTGATCACCCACCGTGAAAGCGCTCAAATATTCGCCACCCATGGACAGCTTTCTCAAGCGTCCGACAGGCACAGAAAGCGTCCCCGTGACCTTGGCCGGCGTGAGTTCTTTCATGGTCAATTCACGATCATTGGGAATCACTTTGACCCAATCGTTGGCACTGGCGAGGCTGGCTTCAATATCGGCCAGGGGCACATCTTTGCGCAACTTGATGGTCATGGCCTGGCTGTGCGAACGCATGGCACCGACACGGACACAGTTACCATCTACAGGAACGGGATTCTGGCTACGACCCAGAATTTTGTTGGCCTCCACCTCGGCCTTCCACTCTTCCTTGCTTTGCCCACTGGGCATGGCCTTGTCGATCCAGGGAATCAAACTACCGGCCAGGGGAACGCCAAAATGCTCACTGGGATAATCATCACTGCGGATAAAATCGGAGACGGTTCTGTCCAGCTCAAGAATGGCCGAAGCGGGGTTCGCCAGGTAATCAGCCGATGCCTTGTGAATGGCCCCCATCTGCTGCAACAACTCGCGCATATTCTGCGCACCTGCGCCTGAGGCGGCCTGATAGGTCTGAGGTGAAACCCACTCGATCAAGTCATCACGGAACAAGCCGCCCAGCGCCATCAACATCAAGCTGACGGTGCAGTTGCCGCCGACAAAGGTTTTGCTGCCGCCATCAATGGCCTTGTCGATAACAGCACGGTTAACCGGGTCCAGGACAATCACGGATTCTTCAGTCATCCGCAGCGTTGAGGCCGCATCGATCCAGTAGCCTTTCCAACCGGTGTTGCGCAAATCTTCATAAACCGCCTCGGTGTAGTCACCGCCCTGGCAAGTCACAATGGCGTCACAGGCAGCCAAAGCGCCAATATCTCTTGCATCCTGCAAAGTGCTCGCAGCCTTGCCGACATCCGGGGCAGGTTGCCCGGCCTGACTGGTGGTGAAGAATACGGGTTCGATATGGGCAAAATCGCCTTCTTCACGCATTCTGTCCATCAGCACGGAACCGACCATACCGCGCCAACCTACTATTCCGACTTTCATAGTCACCTCAATTTTTCTGCAGCCAGCCCAAGAGGCTGACCGCCTTGACTTGTGTGTGAGCCGCCCTTGACGGAACAACAGCTCACCTGATTGCTGACCAAAGGCTTATTAAAGCGCTGCAACAACCGCATCACCCATTTCACGAGTGGAAACAGACTGGTCACCCTCAGCGACGATATCAGCAGTACGATAACCTTGATCCAGGACCTTGCTTACTGCTGCCTCAATGGCATCCGCTGCGGCCGATTCGTTCAAGGAGTAACGCAGCATCATGGCAACCGACATGATGGTCGCCAAAGGATTGGCAATGCCTTTGCCGGCAATATCTGGCGCGCTGCCATGAATGGGTTCATACATCCCCTTCCCGGCAGCGTTGAGTGATGCCGATGGCAACATGCCAATAGAACCGGTCAACATGGCTGCGCAATCGGATAAAATATCACCAAACATATTACCGGTTACCATGACATCGAACTGCTTCGGCGCGCGAACCAGCTGCATGGCAGCGTTGTCCACGTACATATGAGACAGTTCGACATCCGGATACTCGTTGGCCAGCTCATTCATGATGTTGCGCCAAAGTACCGTAACTTCAAGTACGTTGGCTTTATCGACCGAACACAAGCGCTTGTTGCGCTTCCGCGCCGCTTCAAATGCGGCCCGGCCGATGCGCCGAATCTCCGTTTCATTGTAGATGTATGTATTGAAACCCTCACGCTCCCCCTGATCGTTGATGCGCTCACCTCTTGGCTGGCCAAAATAGATGCCGCCGGTCAATTCGCGCACGATCAACAAATCCAGGCCGGAGACCACCTCTGGCTTTAGTGTGCTCGCCGAAGCCAACTGTGGAAACAGTATTGCCGGGCGCAAATTGGCAAACAGTTCAAGATTGGAACGCAAGCCGAGCAGCCCTTTTTCAGGGCGCTTTGCCATTTCCAGCCCATCCCATTTGTGCCCACCGACTGCGCCCAACAAAATGGCGTCGGCTGCCTTGGCTTGAGTCAGAGTTTCCTCCGGCAGTGGACTGCCTGTTGCGTCAATGGCAGAACCGCCGACCAGGGCGTGAGACAACTGCAAACTGATGTCGTACTTTTCCGCAACCGCCAGCAACACACGCTCGGCCTCGGCGACAATCTCTGTACCAATGCCATCACCGGGCAGAATGAGTACGTTGTGTGTTCTTGCTTCAGACATGTATAGAATCCTTATTGAATTTGCCCAAACACCCAGGGGGCGCTTTGCAGTCGTTTTTTCTCGTAGTCACGAATGGCATCGGCCTGCTGCAGTGTCAGACCAATATCATCCAGGCCATTGATCAGACAGTGCTTGCGAAATTCGTTGACCTCGAAGTCGAACTGCTCGCCTTCAGGTGTCTCGACGCACTGCTTCTCAAGGCTGACCTTGAGCCGATATCCAGGTGTCTGGTCTACTGCAGTAAAGAGTTTATCGACAACGGCTTCATCCAGCACAATCGGCAGCACACCGTTCTTGAAACAGTTGTTGTAGAAGATGTCGGCGAAACTTGGCGCAATAACCGCGCGGAAACCGAAGTCTTCCAATGCCCAGGGCGCGTGTTCACGACTGGAACCACAACCGAAGTTACGGCGCGCCAGTAAAATCTCGGCACCCTGATAGCGGGACTGATTCAGCACAAAATCCGGATTCAATGGACGTTTGCTGTTGTCCATACCCGGTTGACCTTCATCCAGATAGCGCAGCTCATCAAACAGATTGGGCCCAAAGCCGCTGCGCTTGATCGATTTCAGGAACTGCTTGGGAATAATCATGTCGGTATCGACATTGGCCCGATCGATGGGCGCTACCAATCCGTTAACTTCCTTAAAGGCTTTCATGCAACACCCTCCCAGGTCCGAATATCCACGAAATGACCCTCAATGGCAGCGGCGGCGGCCATCGCCGGGCTGACCAGGTGGGTACGGCCACCAAAGCCCTGACGCCCTTCAAAATTCCGGTTGGAGGTCGAGGCGCAATGTTCGCCCTGCCCCAGCTTATCGGCATTCATGGCCAGGCACATGGAGCAACCAGGTTCACGCCATTCGAAACCGGCGTCGCGGAAGATGAGGTCAAGCCCTTCCTGCTCCGCCTGCTGTTTGACCAGGCCTGAGCCCGGCACCACCATGGCTTGTTTCAACTTGCTGGAAACCTTGCGCCCTTTAACGACGACTGCTGCGGCGCGTAAATCTTCAATACGGGAGTTGGTACAGGAGCCGATAAAAACCCTGTCCAATGGGATCTCGGTGATCGCCTGGTTCGCCTTGAGCCCCATATACTCCAGAGCGCGCTGGTAACCCTTGCGCAGGTTTTCGTCGCTATAGCTGGCGGGGTCTGGCACTCGGCCGTTCACATCGGTCACCATCTCTGGCGATGTTCCCCAACTGACCTGGGGTTGAATGTCAGCGGCGTTCAGAACGATGTCCTGATCAAACTCGGCATCGTCGTCGCTGTAGAGCTCACGCCAGGCTTGAGCCGCCTTGTCCCAGAGTTCGGCCTTGGGCGCAAAGGTACGGCCATGGAAGTATTCAATGGTTTTTTCATCAACCGCAACCATGCCCGCTCTGGCTCCGGCTTCGATGGCCATATTGCATACCGTCATACGGCCTTCCATCGACAGTGACTGAATGGCACTGCCCGCAAATTCTATGGCATAGCCCGTGCCACCCGCCGTGCCTATGTGGCCGATAATGTAGAGCACCACATCCTTGGCGGTCACTCCAGCACCGAGCTCACCCTCGACGCGAATGCGCATGTTCTTCATCTTGCGCTGTATCAGGCACTGCGTGGCCAGCACATGCTCCACCTCGGAAGTGCCGATACCGAAAGCGAGTGAGCCCATGGCACCGTGAGTCGCGGTATGTGAATCGCCGCAAACAATGGTCATGCCAGGCAAGGTGGCACCCTGCTCAGGGCCAACTACATGCACAATACCCTGATTGACGTCGTTCATGCCGAATTCTCGCACACCAAAGTGCGAGCAGTTGGCATCCAGGGTTTCGACCTGAATGCGCGATATCTCATCGCGAATACCGGCGACACCGGAACTGCGCTCATTGAAGTCGGTCGGTACGTTGTGATCAGGCGTGGCCAGGTTGGTATCCAACCGCCAGGGCTTACGGCCGGCGAGGCGCAGGCCCTCGAAAGCCTGGGGAGAAGTAACTTCGTGCAGCAGTTGACGGTCGATGTAGATCAACGCCGTGCCGTCTTCGCGTTCGGACACCAGATGGGCGTCCCAGAGTTTGTCATAAAGCGTCTTGCCGGCCATTAGGGCCTCCTGTTTTTATCTCCGGTCTATCGACATGGATATCCGGTCTTCGGCATGGTCAGCCAGCTATCACGTTCAAGGCGGCCAGCCAGTACTTTTAATAGTTAGCGGTATGATGAACAGTTTAAGTGGACAGATAAATAATACAAATTTATTATTTTTATAAATTTGATTCTAAACAGGAATACTATGGACCATCACAGCCTTGAAGCTTTCCTTGCGGTCGCCGATTCGGGCTCGTTCAGTCGCGCGGCGGAAAAGCTGTTTTTGACTCAGCCTGCGGTGTCCAAACGGGTGGCGAATCTGGAGAGTAGTCTGGATACGAAGCTGTTTGATCGCATCGGGCGGGAGGTTTACCTCACCGAGAGTGGTCGGTTGTTAGTGGACCGAGCCAGCAGGATTATGGAGGACATTCGCGATGCACGTCAGGCCATTCGCCAGCACAGCAGTGGCGAGGTTACCCATCTGGGCCTGGCCAGCAGCCACCACATAGGCTTGCACTATCTTGGGCCGATTTTGCGGCAGCTGGTGGATCGCTACCCTCAGGTGGATCTGGATCTGCAATTTCTGGAGTCGGAGCAGACGCTGGATGCCATTCTTCGGCGGGATCTGGAGCTGGCCTTCATCACCCTGCCCGTTGTGCTGCATAGGGATCTGGTCAAGGAACGCCTATGGTCGGACCCACTGTGCTTTGTGGTCAGCCATGATCACCCTCTGGCGGCCAGTCAGCGGCGTGTTCGGCTCAATGAGCTGGTGCAATTTCGGGCTATTTTGCCGGATTCGACCACGACCACCTTCCGCCTGGTGCAGCAGACCTTTGAGCGCCACCACCTGCCGCTCAATCGCTGTCTGGCGGTCAACTATCTGGAAACCATTCGGACTCTGGTGGCCAGTGGGCTGGGCTGGAGTGTGTTACCTCAGCGTTTGCTGGATGAGTCGGTCGCTCAACTCGATATTGAACAGGTGCAATTGATGCGTCAGTTGGGGGTGATTCATCATCGTCAGAGAACGCTGAGCCGCGGGGCTCAGGCCTTGCTCGACATCGCACGCCGAGCTTTGTGACGGTACCCGTAGTAGAGACCGATCAGCCAGCCACTGCTCAACCCTACAAGGTGTGCGCGAACGGCAATGTCTGCTTCCAGAAAGTCGGCCGTTGAGGCATTCAGCAGGTGGCTCATGCTGGTAAAGTTCTCGAGCATCACCTTCAGGCTGACTCCCGAAGCGACGGTCAGCAGCAGCCAGGATGGGTAGTGAGGGCTGGTCAACAGCGACCAGATTAACCAGCCATAGATCACGCCGGAGAGACCTGCATAATCGCTGTAGCCCATCAGCGGCAGGCTCGCTGTTAGTGTCAGCCAGACGAACAGGAGCGCTGCGGTATCGACCCTGGCCAACCTGGCTGGCAGTAGCAGTGCCATGATTACCAGGCCCCATTGGTTCATTAGCCAGTGTTTCAGGTGCAATTGGGCAATGGATGCGGTCAAGGGACGCCAGTAGTGGCCCTGTTCAAACCAGCTTTGATCGTACGACAGCCAGGCGGAAATTGGCTGCAGGCTTGCCAGCAAGGTTAACACGGCAATACCCAGCAACCATGAGAGAGTTGGTATGGGCACAGCGGCGGTTCGGTCGACGGGAATCAGCATAATGTCACGTTTCAGGCTTACTGCCATTCAGGTTCTGGCCAAAGCGTATTACACTGCGCCTCCTTTTGTCGCGCCAACTTTTTAAGGAAGCTATTTGTCTCATGTGGTTCAAGAACCTGCGTCTGTATCGATTCACGGATCAATTCGCCATTACCGAAGCGTCGCTCAACGATCAATTGGCTGCCCATCCTTTCACCGGGCTGACGGCCATGCAGGAGTCCTCCTTCGGTTGGGTCAACCCCTTTGCCGACAGCGGCATGCTGTGCGAAACCGTTGGCCACAGGCTCTTTATAACAGCGCAAATGCAGGAAAAGCTGTTGCCAGCGAGTGTTCTGAACGAGCACCTGGCCGAAAAGCTGGACCAACTGGAAGAAGCCGACGGCCGGAGGCCCGGCCGCAAAGAAAAAGAAAACCTTAAAGAGCAGATTCGGGCTGAACTGCTGCCGCGCGCCTTTCACAAGACACGCCGCATCAGCGCCTGGATCGACCTGGAGCAGCAATGGCTGGCAATCAATACGGCCAGTGAAAAAATGGCGGACGAGTTCACCTCCAGATTAAGAGAAGTCATTGGCACCTTGCCTGTTATCCCCATGGGCAAGGCGGCCTCTGGGGCAGATGTGCTGACGCAATGGTATCAAGTGCCAGAAACTCGCCCTGAGGGCACTGACTTGCTGGCCGATATGGAGCTGGTTCTGGCACAGGATCCGACGGTCAAGGCTCGCTACCGCAATCTGGATCTGGAAGCGCCGGAAATCCAGCATTCACTGGAAAGCGGTATGCGCATCAAGCAAATCGCCATCAATATGAACGATCAATGCCAGGCGATGATCGACGAAAGCTTTACCCTGAAACGCCTCAAGTTCGGCGACACCCTGCTGGAGCAGGCCGGTGATTCGGACGACCCCAGAACCGATGCCCTGCTGATGTCGGATACCCTGAGCCAGTGGTTAAAACAATTGCTGCCGCAGGTTACCGAGACGGGCGTCTAATGCTGTATCGACTACTCAGACAGGCACTACTCGCCTCAAGTGTGAAAGTGTGCTGAAATGACTGATGAGCTGAAACTGAACCCGAGGGATTGCCGATGCCGTTTAACTTGAAGTACTGCTTGCGGGCAGGCCTGTTTCCCTTTCTCGCTGCCCTGATCCTGTTCGCTCTGGCAACGGCTGCTGCGGCCGAAGAAAACCTGATCGAGGTTGACGAACAGTTCTATCGGCTCAGCTATCATATTGATTCGGGTGAGTATCGGCGCACAGCCGTCGATGAAGCCAGGCCCGGCGAGCTGCTTGAGCTAAAGATCACCGCGACCAACAGAGGCAATCAGACCGCCCGCAACCTTGACCTGATCAATTCGGTGCCGACGGATGATGCCGGCCGATCGCTGCTGGTAGCGGGCTCTTTTCGTGTCGATGAGAGTCTGGGTGAATTTCGCTTGTCTCGTAATGGAGAGACATTTTTTCCGGCCGGGGTTGATATGGCGGCTGAAGATGTCCGCTTTGTGCAGTGGTTGATCTTTTCGCTACCACCCGGTGAGCAAGTGGAGTTCAGCTATCGCCTGTCTATACCACGCTGACGCCCGGGTCAGCGACCCAGGCTGACTGACAGCCACATTAACCATTCAATTGAATGTGACGCAACCGCTTGAAACAACTGATCAGGTCTTGCTGATGGTCCGCCTCTATGGCTTCGCGGGCAGCATCCTGTCGTTCGCGCTCGGCTCTGTTCAAGTCTTTTCGGGCCTGGTGGGTAGCAAAATGTTGAACCTTCTCGTACACCACATCCAGAATTTCATAGGGCTGACGTTCGTTCTCGTTCAGTTCGAGAGCGTCGATCAGGACCTTGCACCTTATGGTCGCTTCTGACAGGTTCAGGTCTTCTTCAATCACATTGCTTGAAATGATGCGCAGGCTATCCAGCGCAAAAGCCTGTCGGTCGGCTTTTTTCTGAGCGACCAGCGCTTGCTGTGCTTCCAGGTGGCGTTGTTGTTGCCGGACACGTTGCTGTAACCGCCAGGCGGTAACGGCCAACCCGGCAATGATGATGACTGCAGCGATCAGCAGCAGGATCGGAGTACTCATATTCGCTTACTCTTCGTTGAAGTCGTCGACTGACATTATATTAAAACTGTCGCTCTGTGCATCCCAGACCAGCACCAGCTTGCCTTGCTTCAGTGCTTCGGTCGCTTCCATGGCGGCATCGGCCAGGCTTCGGTCAACGAGAGCCCAGTCTTCACCCTCACGCATCAGCCACTCATTCACCAGGGCTTCCAGGGTGCTTGGGTCGAGTTGATCCGGTGGTATTTTCATAGTCGAGACGAGTTGAACGCCAATTCATGCTCCCACTCGCATCGCACGGTCAGATCATCACTCGGGGCGTGATGCGACCCCGGGCTGTCCCAGTGAAAGGTATGGTTACCAGAGAGCTCGGTTTCAAGGTGAACCGTGGCCGATACCCAATACATACGTTTGAGCAGGGATTCAAACTTGGCGATCCACTGCTCCCAATGGTACTCCACAGCCTGATAGGAAGCGGCAAAGTGAATGCACTGTGTCTGGTAGGTGCCCTGCTCCAACTCTTCGGTGGGAATGGAAAACATGCTGGTGGTCAAATAGGGGAAGGTGTCGATATCGGTCAAGCCCAACAGGGCGTCGCAATTGACCAGTCGGCTGCGTTGCAAGAATTGCCAGTCGTTCGATGCGACGTCACGAATGACGCCATAAACAATGCTTTCCTGATCCATCTTCAAAGTCCTATTGCCAGCGGCCATGGTTGCGCAACTCCGCAAGAAAAGCCGCTTCGTCGATGACGGGAATACCCAGTTCGGTCGCCTTCTTGAGTTTGCTGCCCGCGCCGGGGCCGGCGACCACTTTATGCGTTTTGGCGCTGACGCTGCCGGCGACCTTGGCACCCAGTTGCATCAGATGATCCTTGGCTTCATCCCGACTCAGTTGCTCGAGCTTGCCGGTCACCACCCAGGTCTCACCTTTCAAGGGCTGGTTATCGGTATCAACCACCGGGGCCGGCCACTCGATACCCGAGTCCAACAGGCGCTTTATTTCATCAGCGTTCCTGTCTTCGGCGAAAAAATGCCGAACATGCGCTGCCACCTTGGGCCCGACGTCTTCGACCTCCAGCAATTGCTCTTCAGTAGCACTCTGCAAAGCGGGCAGACTGCCAAAATGCTGGGCCAGGTTGCTGGCGGTGGTAACGCCCACTTCCCGAATGCCCAGAGCATAGAGAAAGCGCGCCAGGGTGGTTTCTTTGCTGACAGCGATGGCGTTGACCAGATTGTCGGCCGATTTTTCGCCCATGCGCTCGAGGTTGGTCAATTGCTCTGCTCCCAGGCCATAGATATCGCTTGGTGCCTGCACCAACTCCTGCTCCAGAAGGGCGTCGATCAGCTTTTCGCCGAGGCCATCGATGTCCATGGCACGGCGCGAGACAAAATGCTTGAGCGCTTCACGCCGCTGCGCCTTGCAACTGAGGCCGCCCGTACAGCGTGCCACCACTTCGCCCTCGGTGCGCTCGATGTGCGCCCCGCAGACCGGGCATCCCATGGGTAGCTGTATCGGTTCCGCCCCTTCCGGGCGGCGTTCCAGCACCACTCGGGCCACCTGTGGAATCACATCCCCTGCGCGACGGATAATCACTGTATCGCCCTTGCGGACACCCAGCCGTTCAATCTCATCCATGTTGTGCAAGGTGGCATTGCTGACCGTTACCCCGCCAACAAAAACAGGCTCAAGCCGAGCTACAGGAGTTACAGCGCCGGTGCGACCAACCTGGAAATCAACATCGATCAGGACGGTCATTTCTTCCTGAGCCGGGAACTTGCGGGCTATGGCCCAGCGCGGTGCCCTTGAGACAAAACCCAGCCGCTGTTGCAAGGCAAGACGGTTGACCTTGAAGACAATGCCATCGATGTCGTAATCGAGCTGGTCGCGCTTGTTAAGCAACTGGTCGTAATAGGCCTCGGCATCGGCCAGGCCGGTAACCACCCGGCTTTCAGGGTTGATCTTCAAGCCCCAGTGATGCAAGGCGTCCAGCATGGCGCTGTGAGTTTCCAGCTCAGGGCCACCTTCGACCCGTCCCACCGAATAGGCGCACATCTCCAGAGGACGCTGGGCGGTCAATTGGGGGTCCAACTGGCGCAGGCTGCCTGAGGCAGCATTGCGCGGGTTGACGAACACCTTGCTGCCCTCGGCAAGGGCACGTTCATTCATTTTTTCGAAGCCATCGCGAGGCATATAGATCTCGCCGCGTACTTCAAGCACGGCGGGCCAATCTTCACCGCGCAAGCGCAATGGCACTGAACGCAAGGTACGCACATTGGCGGTGATGTTTTCTCCGGTCGTACCGTCACCGCGGGTTGCGCCGCGCACCAACTGGCCATTTTCATAAAGCAGGCTGATGGCAATGCCATCGAGCTTGGGCTCACAGGCCAGTTCAATCTCACCGTGGTGGTTGAGGCGATCCTGAATGCGCTTGTAAAAAGCCGCCAGGTCCGTCTCATTGAAAGCGTTGTCGAGCGACAACATCGGAACTTCATGTTGCACCGTCTCGAAGCCACCCTGAACCTGACCGGCGACCCTTTGTGTTGGGGAGTCCGCAGTTACCCATTCCGGGTGCTCTGCTTCGAGCGCCTTGAGCTCTTGCATCAAGCGATCGTATTCGGCATCCGGAATAGTGGATTCATTCAGCACATAGTACTGGTAATCGTAGTCGCGTATCTGTTCAACCAGTACTTGCCATCGTTGGTGTTGCTGGTCAGTAAGGTTGCTTGTTGTCATTCGTGTGCCTGAATCAACTGGGTGCGGGCGAAATTGCGTAGCCGCTCCCGATAATGCTCTACCCGCTGCGCAGTGACGGTGCTGTGTTCTTCATCGAGGATCGCGGCATCCAGTTGCTTGGCCAGAAAGACGGCCATTTCGTAGAGGTGATCGAAGGAGGTCATCATGTCGGCGTGTTGCGGTAACTGCATGAACAGAGTGATGCCTGGAGTGGTCATTTGCTCCATGGTATCCGGGTTCAAAGTACCGGGCTGCACGCTGTTGGCCAGGCTGAACTCCAGTTGGCCTTTCGGGTTTCGGTAATGAAAGATATCCATCGGACCATAGCGCAACCCTGCTCGTAGCAACAATTCCAGTAATTCACTACCAGCAATATCCCGCTCACCCTTTGCCATGATGTGCATAATGACCAACTCTTCCACCGGGCGAGTGTCTTCTTCGTATTGATCATCTGCCGCATCGGTTTTATCTGCGGCCTTATTTGCAGCAGCCTTTGGTGACCTTACCGGCTGCTCGGGCTCTGGCCAGGTTTCCGCTGAGTCTTCAGCGGCATCCCGTTCAGAAGATGCAGTCTCGGCGGGCTCTTCTTCAGCCCATATATTGCTGTACTTTTGTTCTGGCTCAGAAGTCTGCTCAGGCTCCTCGGCCTCAACCTCGGTTTCAGCGGTTTCCGACTCTGCCACAGGGTCGTCGTCGGCTTCCTTGATATCACCAAAGTCTGGCTCGAAGTCATCCTCGGCGGAAAAATGCCAGTCACCTATGCGTGGTTCGTCATCCTCGCTGTGGCTAAAGTCTTGCTCAGGCTCGAATTCAGGTGCCTGTGCTTCTTCTGCTTGAGGTTCTGATGGGTAGGTATCCTCAGCGGGCGGTTCAACCGGGTTATCGAAATCCAGACTCTGTTGTTTGGCTGGACGTTCGGCGCCAGTTCTCGGCGCTGGCGCTTCTTCCTCTGGCTCAGGAGCCACTTCGACTGAGTCCATCAACATGGGGACACGTTCACGCAGATTCAGCCGCGATGTCAATTGCGCCCGCTCTTCCGGCGTCATGTGTCGAATGCGTGCGCCGCCATTAGGCAGCTCACGATTCAGCTCGGCCTTGCGCTTGAGCTCGTCCGGATCCTCATAGTCATCCGTTTCTTTCGCTCTGGTATAGCTGCCACTGTAGCGAGTGGATTTTCTGGACCGCATACGTCTGATGCCATCCCAAACGATGACGGCGATCAGCACAAGGCCGATAATGACCAGCATTTCCCGCAATTCCATTCGCTCCCCCTTTACAAAGCTGCCAGTTCGGCCGCTTCCTCGACATTGACCGAAACCAACCGAGATACACCCGGCTCGTTCATGGTGACACCCATGAGTTGATGTGCCATTTCCATGGCAATCTTGTTGTGTGAAATATAAATAAACTGTACATGTTCTGACATAGCTTCAACCAGCTTGCAATAGCGACCGACATTGGCATCGTCCAGCGGCGCATCCACTTCGTCCAGCATACAGAAAGGAGCCGGGTTAAGTCGAAAAATTGAGAATACCAGTGCGATGGCGGTCAGTGCTTTTTCGCCACCCGACAGCAAATGGATGGTGCTGTTTCGCTTGCCAGGCGGTCTGGCCATGATAGCCACACCGGTATCCAGCAAGTCGTCTCCGGTCATCTCCAGGTAGGCATGACCACCACCGAACACCTTGGGGAACAGCTCCTGCAAACCCGCGTTGACTCGATCGAAGGTTTCCTTGAAGCGCGTCCGGGTTTCACGGTCGATCTTGCGGATGGCGTTTTCCAGAGTCTCCAGGGCTGATTGCAGATCCTTGTCCTGGTCATCCAGGTACCGCTTGCGCTCGCTCTGCGTCTGATACTCTTCGATCGCCGCCAGGTTGATCGGCCCGAGGCGTTGAATACGAGCGGCCAGGCGCTCCAGTGAGGCTTCCCACTCTGCCTCAGCGGCGCCTTCGGGCATATTGGCCACCAGGGTTTCCAGATCAAACTGGGCTTCGCGCAGCTGCTCCGCCAGCGTTGCCCTGCGGGTGATCTGGGTTTGAGCCGCCATTTTTTGCTGTTCAAGTTCGGATCGAACCGACTGCGCCTGCTGCTCTGCCGCAACGCGTTTTTGCTCGAGTTCACGCATACGAGCATCCGCCGCTTCCATCCGACTGCGACGGTCTGCCAATTCATGCTCCAGTTCAAGGCGTGCCTCG
The DNA here is from genome assembly GCA_022565595.1 of Saccharospirillum sp. Taxonomy (GTDB): domain Bacteria; phylum Pseudomonadota; class Gammaproteobacteria; order Pseudomonadales; family Natronospirillaceae; genus Saccharospirillum. Next base: position 50,808 of record JAIUML010000004.1, read on the forward strand.
AGTTTTTCTTCGAGGGCTTCCTTGAGGTCGTCGAGCGGGTCTTGACGCTGATCAAGTTGCTCGCGCAATCGCGCCAGACGTTCTTCGGCACGGGCTTTTTGCTGTTGCGCTCGTTCAAGAGAGCTTTGTAATGACTGAACTTCGGTTTGCAACGCCTGTTGCTGCAGTTGCAATTGATGATGCGCTTCACGCAGGTGGCGCAATTCGTCTCGCTTCTCGTCAACCTGAATGCGCACTTCTTCACGTTGTGCCAACAACTGTTCGCGTTCTTCTACATCCTCTTCCATGGAGTCTAGCGACTGCTGCAACTCTTCTCGGGTCATCGCCAGGCTTTCGCGTTCTTCCTGCATCTGAGCATCAACTTCTTCGATGTCACTCGACAAACGCTGACGACGCTCACGCATTTGCTCCGCCTGAACTCGCTTGCCACTGAGCTCCGCCTTGGCTTCCGCCAATTGCCGAGATAACTGCTGGTTATCACGCTGCAACTGCTCGCGTTCACTCTCAATGGCACTTTGCTGCATCAGGCTGGCATTCAGACCCACTTCAAGGTCTTCGACCTGGGCTTCAAGTTCATCCAGTTCTTCGAGCAGTTGCTCAAGTTCCTGCTGCATGCTCAGCAAACCTTCTGCCGATGCTTCGCCGGATTTGACTCTGATCCAGCCAGGTCCCACCCAGACGCCATCAATGGTGATAAAACTTTGCTCCGGCGTCAGTTCGTGCAAACGAGACAGTGCCGCTTCGAGGCTATCGATGGTCAGCACCGAGCCCAGCCAGGGGCGCAAATCGTAATCACTGCTGGCTTTGGCGGCCAGGCTTTCCGCTTGAGCTGCAGCCCCTTGTTGCGCTTTGATCAGCGTGAGGCTGCCGTCTTTCAACCGTTCAACAGCAGCCCGGGCCAGTGTATCGAGCGATTCAACACAGACGGCCTGCAATCGATCCGCCAACACGGTTTCTACGGCCCTTTCCCAACCCGGCTGTACCTGAAGTTGCTGCGCCAGACGCGGTGCTTCACGCATCTGTTGGCTGGCCAGCCAGTTTTGTACACCCTCGGCTTCGTCTCCCATGGAGGCCTTGATCAACGCTTCGAGTGTGGACTGCCTGGCCTGTTTCATCTGCCATTGTTGGCGCAGGTTCTCGAACTGGGTGCGTTTGCGCTCACCCTCTTCCCGGGTTGTCTGGAGCCGTTCACCGAGTTCATCCAGTTGCATCTGGGCCTGCTCGGAACGCTCTTCAAGTTCTTCTGTCTGGGCAAAAAGGGCTTCGAGATTACCGGCATCGGGGTCGGCATCGAGCTGGTCGCGCTCCCGGTAAAGCGTCTCCTGGCGGCGATGCAGTTGCTCTATTACTCGTTCAAGATGCTGAATTCTTGATTGCGCTACTTCCGCCTGACGCTTGGGCCCCTGGGCATTCTGGTTGAAATGGTCCCACTTCTGTTGCCACTGGCTCTGTTGCTCTTCAAGACGAGCCAGTTCGTCCTGGCAAAGTACCAGCCGCTCATCGCCAGCCTCAATATCGGGTTCAATCAGGCTGAGGCGCTCCTGTGCCTGCTCGGAACGATCGCGATCGCTCTGGCTTTCGAGGTCGGCCTCATGCAATTGACGCTCAGCATCCTGTACATCCTGAACCAGTTGATGGCTCTGCTCCTGGCGATGCTGCATGGTTTGCTCAAAGCGGGCAATTTCGTTGCCCAATTGGTAGTAGCGGGCCTGAACCTCGTTGAACTGCTCTGTTACCTGATAATGTTCTTCGCGCAAGGCTTCGTGGTCGGCGTCTATGGCGCGTTGCTCGCTAACAAAACTCTCATAGCGGGTTTCAAATTCAGCGATGCGCAATTCCTGTTGGCTGACTTCGTCATCCAGTGCCTGCCAGCGCAGCGCAGAGAGCTGCGCGCGGGTCGTCCGCTCTTCCTGCTTGTATTCCTTGTAGCGCTCAGCGGCCTGGGCCTGTCGGTGCAAGTGTTGTAGCTGGCGCTCCAGTTCCTCACGTATATCGGTCAACCGCTCCAGGTTTTCTCGGGTACGCCGCATCCGGTTTTCGGTTTCGCGACGTCTTTCCTTGTAACGTGAGATGCCAGCTGCTTCTTCGATGGTGTTACGCAGGTCTTCCGGTTTGGCTTCGATCAGCCGAGAGATCATGCCCTGCTCGATGATGGCATAACTGCGTGAACCCAGACCGGTGCCGAGAAAGAGGTCGGTTACGTCCTTGCGTCGGCACTTGGTGCCGTTGAGAAAATAGTCCGACTTGCCATCGCGGGTCACCCGACGGCGAATGGAGATTTCAGTAAAGGCGGCGTACTCACCTTTGAGCGTGTGATCGGAGTTGTCGAAAATGAGTTCAACGGTGCACTGCCCTACTGGCTTGCGTGCATTGCTGCCATTGAAGATGACGTCCGTCATGGATTCACCACGCAGATGCTTGGCGGACGATTCGCCCATCACCCAACGCACAGCATCAATGGTATTGGATTTGCCACAGCCATTGGGGCCGACAACGGCCGACAGGTTGGTCGGAAATGGAATGGTGGTCGGGTCCACAAAAGACTTGAACCCGGCCAACTTGATGCATTTCAGTCGCATGGCACCCTGCCCGCCCGATGGAGGACCAGCCCATACCAGGCTGGTCGATTGATTCGACCCACGATTTTAGCGGTTATCTTGACTGGTTGAAACCGCTCATTGCAACCGTTTTTTTAGTCAGATCAACAACTTAACCGGGCCCTGTGCTCAGGGTTGTGAAACCATCAGTTCAATACTGTGGTCGGTCTCTTCCGTCATGTCTACGGCGATCACTGGCGACACCCAGTCGCCTGCCGATTGCTCAGCGTCACCGCTAAAGGAGACTCTTGCCAGCACTTCCACTTCGCTGTAGTCAGAGAGTTGCCCCGTCGGGCCCATGGCGTCAGCATCGGTCAATGGAACCAACACATCACGCTCGAGCACCGGCAGGCGTTTTACAACAATGGGCATGCGCTCGCCCGGAGCTCGGGCATAAACAAACAACACCGCCTCTTCAGGCAAGCCTTCCCAGGCGATGGGTAAGCGCACTTGCGCCCGAATGATGGCCAGTGAGTCGACATCAAAGTCTATTCCCTGGGCTTCCAGTTCAACCTGAGCACGCTGGATGAACTCATCAATAAGACGGGTATCCGCTTCCGGGTTGGCCAATTGCTTCAGGCGTGTCCAATAACGAACCGACGCCTCGTAATCGCCACCTTCGTAGGTCAGACGACCGGCAAAACCCAGCGCCATGGTGTTTTGAGCATGGAACTGCAGAGCTTGCTCAAAACGAGTCAAAGCCGCGTCATCCTCACCCTGGGCCCAGAGCGTTTGACCGAGGTACGCCAGAATGGCCGATTCGTCTTCAGCATTGCGGGAGCCCGACCGCAGCAAGGTCAACACATGTTCATAACTCGACTGGGCGACGTCATACTGGCCGAGCTCCATCTGCATGCTGGCGAGTCGAAACCAGCCTTCGAGATCGTCCCGATTGTTTTCAAGCATGGCCTGATAGCCGCTCAAGGTGCGCTCGACATGGCGCTCGATTTCTGCTTCCGTGCCGTTCTGAATGACTTCAGACAAGGATTCAAAATCGGCTCTGACCTGCACGCCTTCCGCATGCCCCCATTGACCGTAAAGATAATAGGAGCTGGCGCTGATGATCAGGGCGCTGCCAGCGACAACGACCCACGGCAACCGACCCTGACTCACCTGACGAGTTTCCCGGGCGGTATCTTCCAGCAAGGCGCGCTCGGTTTCCGTCTTGAACTGCTGGTATTCGAAATCGTTCAGTTCGCCGTCCTGATGCGCTTTGGAGAGGGAGGCCAGCCTCGATTTGTGAATATCAATAGCCTCAGCGATGGAGTCGCGCGCTTCATGAGAGTGCCCGGCCCAAACAGCCAGAACCAAAAATGCCACTGCGACCAGCAGCATCACAATAAAAAACCAGATAGACATCAAGAGTCCTTACCCAGGAGTGATTCAAGGCGTTGCTTTTCGTCTTTGGTAAAAGCGGCTGAAGAGGGCGAACGCTGTTTCCGGCGTGCCAGTAGCACAGCAACAACAGCCCCTAGAACCAGGGCCAGAGCAGGCGCCAGCCAGAGCCACAAGGTACCGAAGGTCAGCCGCGGGTTGTACAGCACAAACTCGGAATAACGATCGACCATATAGTCGATGATTTCCCGATCGCTGTAGCCCTGGTGCAGCATTTCATAGGTGCGATCACGCATGTCACCAGAAATGGGGGCATTGGAGTCGCCAATGGCCTGGTTTTCACAACGAGGACAGCGCAGTTGCCAGATCAGCTTGTTGTAGCGATCACGCAGTTGTTCGTTGTCGAAATACCGGGCTTCCTGCCCGGCCCATACCAGGGAGCCGGCCACCATGAGCACCAGTATCAGGAATTTGTTAATCCAACGCATCGTAAACCGCCTTTAGCCGATTGTTCCATAGTGCCGCGTCTATGGGCCCCTGAAAGCGATGCTGTATGACCCCTTTCGAATCGACAAAAAAGGTCTCTGGCGCACCGGTCACCCCCATTTCAAAGCCAAGGTCTCCATTGGGGTCGAAGATATCGAGCGCATAAGGGTTGGCGTAATCCTGCAACCAGGTGATGGCAAGGTCACGCTCGTCCTTGTAGTTGACGCCAATAATGCGCACACCTTCGTCATTGGCCAGGCTGTTCAGATAGGGGTGCTCCCAACGGCAGGATGGACACCAGGTGGCCCAGAAATTGATGATGTAAGGCTCGCCCAGCAAATCCTGCTCCGTCAAAAACTGCTGCCGATCTTCTACAGCAGTCAGCTGAAAGGCCGGCATGGTTCTGCCCTCCAATGCCGAGGGTATGACCCTTGGGTCGACCTCATTGAGCAGTGCGTAGGCAAACAGGCCGGTAATAACGGCCACCACCATTAAAGGCACAAAGAGTATCCAGCGCTTCATCACTGACCTCCCCTCGCCGCTTTGAAGTAACGCTTGTCAAGCACCGCCACGACGGCCCCTATGGACATGAAAATGGCCCCCAACCAGATCCAGCGCACAAAAGGCTTGATCTGCAATCGAACCGCCCAGACTTGACGGCTTTCTTCCATGGGCTCCGCCAGAGAGGCATAGAGGTCGCGCAAAAAGCCGGACTGTATGCCTGCTTCGGTCATGCCCGAACGCTGCACATGGTAAAAGCGTTTTTCAGGATTCAGCATGGCAATGGCCGTGCCGTTCTTGAACACCTGAATATAGCCGAAATCAGACTGGTAATTTGGCCCGTCAACCGGCTCTACGCCCAGGAACTGGAACTCGTAGCGCCCCATCTGCACGCTGTCTCCGGGCCCCATGCGGAAATCTCGCTCGATATCGTAGTTGGAGACCAGTACGACCCCCACTGTGGTGATGGCCACACCCAGATGCGCCAGCCACATTCCCCAATAGCCACCGCCGGCACGCATCAGGCTTTTCAGCGGTGTCGAGCTGTTTTTAACGCGCTCATAAATCGAACGAATCAGACCGGCTACCAGCCAGAAGACCAGTGCCAGGCCCAACCAGACCTGCCAATGGAAGCCATCACCAAAGACCAGGGGCAAAACGAGGCCTGCAACCACCGCTACCGGAATACCCACCTTGAGCAGGGAGACCAGATTGGCCCCGTCGTGCTTTTTCCACCGCAGCAACTGGCCAACCGCCAGAAGCGACAGCAGGAACACCATGAAGAAGTTGAACATCAGGTTGTAATAGGGCGGCCCGACCGAAATTTTACGCCAGCCAAAGGCGTCAAATATCAGCGGGAACAGCGTACCGAGCAACACCATGAAGGTGATCACCACCAGCAGAATGTTATTGAACAGCAGGAAGGACTCCCGAGACAACAACTGATACTCCCCAGCCACCCTGATCTGCGACGCTCGCATCGCATAGAGCAGTAGAGAACCGCCAATGGTCGCCAGCAGGATCATGAGGATGAAGACACCGCGTTCGGGATCTACCGCAAAGGCATGAACACTGGTCAAGACTCCACTGCGCACCAAAAAGGTACCGAGCAGACTGAACGAGAAGGCCATGATCGCCAACAACAAGGTCCAGCTCTTGAACATGTTGCGCTTTTCCGTCACCGCCTGAGAGTGAATCAGAGCCGTACCAATCAGCCATGGCATGAAAGAAGCGTTCTCGACCGGATCCCAGAACCACCAACCGCCCCAGCCCAGTTCGTAGTAGGCCCACCAACTGCCCAGTGCAATACCGATGGTCAGAAAAGCCCAGGCCACATTGGTCCAGGGCCGAGCCCATCGTGCCCAGGCGGCATCAAAGCGGCCCGTAATCAAGGCGCCAATGGCGAAAGCAAAGGCGACGGAGAAGCCGACGTACCCCATATAGAGTGTCGGCGGGTGAAGGATCAAGCCGATGTCTTGCAACAAGGGATTGAGGTCAGCGCCGTCTGGTGGTTGTATCGGCAAGATGCGATCAAATGGGTTGGACGTCATCAGCAGGAATAGCAGGAAAGCCACGGCGATCATCGCCATGACAGACAGAACAGCCGCCTTCAGGTCCAATGACAAGGAGCGCGCATAGTGACTGACCGCTGCCGCCCATCCGGCAAGCATCAATATCCACAACAGCATCGAGCCTTCGTGATTGCCCCAGGTCGCTGAAAACTTGTAGTACCAGGGCAACAAGGTGCTGGAGTGAGAGGCCACCAGGCGCACGGAAAAGTCGTCCACCATAAAGGCGTGCACGAGAATGGCAAAACCCACCAGCAGGAAGAAGAACATTCCCCAGGTCAGTGGCTTTGCCGATTGTTGAAAACCCTTATGGCCGGCCAGGACACCATAGAGAGGCAAGCTGGCACAGGCAAAGGCCAGCAATAACGCGAGGATCAGCGCAAATTGTCCGTATTCAGGTAACATGAGACCTCTCAGTAATCGTATTTTGAGCTGTCGTACCCTGCGCGCTCCAGGGCGTCGGCTATTTCAACCGGCATATAGGTTTCATCATGCCGAGCCAGTACTTCACTGGCACGCACTATGCCATCGCCATTCAAGCGACCGATGGCGACGACGCCATCTCCCTCACGAAACAGGTCGGGCAAGATGCCTTCGTATTCGACCGTGACGTCTTCAACAAAATCCGTCACCACAAAGGACACACGCAGTGAAGTGGGATCGCGTAACACGGACCCCTCTCTGACCATGCCACCAGCTCGAATCTGTCGATCAAAGGGGGCTTCACCACGGGCAATATCAGAAGGGGAATAAAAAAAGTTCATGTTCTGGCCCAGGGCAAACAGCACCAACAGTACCGTTACTGCCACCCCACAGGTTCCCAGTAATACCAACATTAACCTTTGCTTACGTTTTGGGTTCATCGTTGCTCCCGACGCAGACGTCTTTTATGCTCAGAAATTAAACGGTTTCGCAACAACCTGGGGCTGACAATATTGAAAACGATAACGGCCGTTGCAACAGCGTAGGACAACCAGACATAGATGCCGTGCCCATCCATCGCCATAAAATCAGAAAAACTCTCGAAAACACCCATTAGCGAGCGCTCCCCAGCTGGTCCAGCTCTTCACGAACCCAGCGTGCATTGGGTTCACGTTGCAGAATTTCGAGTCGCGTTCGACTCAGCCCCCAGGCAAGCGCAGCCAGATAAAAGCCAACTATGGCCATCAGGAAAGGAATCAGCATGCTGATGTGCATGGGTGGCGCCTGAGTCAGTTTGAGTGTTGCGGGCTGATGCAAGGTATTCCACCAGACGACCGAGAACTTGATAATCGGCAGATTCACCACCCCGACCAGCGCTAATATTGCTGCTGCCCGGTCTCCGGTCTCCTGTCGCTCCATGGCGTTATGCAGCGCCCACAAGCCAAGATACAAAAACAACAACACCAGCATCGAGGTCAGCCGAGCATCCCAGACCCACCAGGTTCCCCAGGTCGGTTTACCCCAGATGGCACCTGTTACCAGAGCCAGCAAAGCCATACTGGCCCCTATGGGTATACACTGCTTGGCTGCGTAGAACGCCAGCTTGATGCGCCATACCAGACCGACCAGGCCCATGATGGCAATGGCCAGGTAGATCGCCTGAGAAAGGAAGGCAGAGGGCACATGAATAAAGATGATGCGATAGCTGTTGCCCTGCAGCCTTTCTACCGGTGCAAACACCAGCCCCCATGTCAGAGCGACGGCCAGAATAGCGATCGCCGCGACACTGGACCAGAATATCCAGGGGCGGCTGATCTGATAAAATATCTTTGGTGATGTCCAGCGGTGAAACCAGCGAACCAGCGCTTGCCACATTGATTGATCAACCTCGGTAAGGTGCGATCCGGCCTCCATGCAGACTACACACACCCAAATTCAAAACACGGCTAATTCTAACCAATTAGCCCGGGGTCGTCTGACTTCTCGTTGTAAATTCAACGTCTCCGTTGCCTCGACCCTGTCGAAAACCCCTTCCATTGACCTTGATCAAAGTCGGAAGTTCAGTCTTCCACAGCAATCTCGAGTGCCAGCACTGTTACCAGTGGCGCCAAAACCAGTGAACCCGTCACCATTGCCGCCAACAGGGCCAGGTGCCCCAACCAGGGCAACTGGTCGATAAAGGCAGAGACGGCACCGGTGCCGAAAATAATGACCGGCACAAAGAGCGGCATGATCAGTACTGTCAACAGCAGGCCGCCCTTGCGCAGCCCCACGGTCAAGGCCGCGCCAATGCCGCCCAGCAGGCTCAAGGTCAGTGTGCCCAGTGCCAGCGTCAGCATCAACAATGGGATGGCTTCGCTGGGCAGGGCCAGCATGAGCGACAGCATTGGCGACATCAGCGTCAGCGGCAAACCGGTAACCAGCCAATGCGTCACCACTTTAACCAGAACCAGCAATGACGCAGGCACATTGGCCATCAATTGCTGCTCGAGTGATCCATCGTCAAAGTCAGACCGGAACAGCAAATCGAGCGACAACAGATTGGCCAGCAAGGCCGTAACCCAGAGCACACCAACCGCCATTTCCGACAACCGAGCCAACTCTGGTGTCACCCCTATGGGAAACAATGACACCACAATCAGGAAAAACAGAAGAGGGTTGAGTAACTCGGCACGACGCCGGAACGCCAACTGCAGCTCGCGACGCATGATGCCCTGAATCACTGCTGTAAGAGTCAACCGGCCTCCTCCAGATCCAGACTTCTGACGGCATCAGAATCGATACCATGATGACTGGTCATGATGACAGCGCCGCCCCGGCCGGCAAAGGTCAGGATGCGCTCTTTCAATTGATGAACGGCGCTGACATCCAGAGCGGTCAGGGGTTCGTCCAGCACCCAGATACTGATTTGATCTTCCACTGGCAAAAACAGCCGAGCCAGCCCTACTCTGCGCTGTTGACCCGCCGATAATTGATGGCTGGGTACGTCTTCGTAGCCGAGCAAGCCGACCGTTGCCAGGGCTTGCCACAAATCGGCTTCGGGTAATGCAATACCGTGCAGCGTCAGAGAGTAACGCAAATTTTCGAGCGGTGATTGTAACAACGTGACTGCTGGCCTATGGGCGATATACCAAATCTTTTCATTGGGTTTCTCATCGTCACTCGAGTCTTGTGGGAACCAGTGAATGCGCCCTTCCACCAGGGTTGTCAAACCCACCAGACCACGCAACAGGGTTGTCTTGCCGGCACCATTGGGGCCCTTCAGGTGCAGTATTTCACCCCTTGAAACCTGAAACGACAGATTGGAGAACAGGCACCGATGATCCCGTACACACCTCAGTCGTTCCGCAGAAAGCACCACCGCCATGCCAGTACCTATTGAGAAATGTGGCGCGATTATAGCGACGCGGGCAACGTATTACGAAATGCTTTCGAACATTGGCTTATTTGCCTCGCATTCAAGGCTTTAGACTCCTGATAGACGGCCGCTATACTCATCAGACGCCTGAACCTGAATCGGACCCCGAAAGAGCAGCCATGATAGAGCGCGGTGATGCCATAAGACGACCGGTCGACAGCACCCTGGCCACCCGAGAGGTGCACCGTGGGGTCAGCGGCATGCCTGTTGCTCAGGCAGAAGTGTTGGCTCAGGTACGGCAGCAATCACCCGTGCTGGCGATTGTGGTGGAGCAGACGTCACTCGGCAGTGCACAAAAACCTCTCTTTGACCTACTGCTCAAGGTCAATGATCAGTGGCTGCAGGCACGTACCGAACAGAACTTCAAACCCGGCACCGTCTTGATGATTGAAGCCGGCCAGGGCAACCAGTTGCTGGTGCTGTCTCGACCCGATGCCACCCAGTTGCAACAAATGATGCAGGCATCCTTGAGTTTCTGGCAGGCGCACACCCTGCCCAGAGTCCACCCGACTGAGTTGCCGCCAGTACCAGCACCGGGCGCTCTGAACAGCCTGGCTCAGCAACACCCCAACCTCGCGCCCCTGGTGGAATGGTTGACACAACAAAACACAGTAAGCAGCGCCAATCTGATGCGCTGGGTTGCCAGCTTTCAGCCATTGGGCGCAGACCGACTGCCAGTGCCTGGTGCTCAGCCGGGAGCCCCACCCGGCGCGGCAGCCACCACCGTTGTGACCACGGCCACGCCTGGGGCCGCAACGGCAGCCTTCGGCCTGGCGGCTTCGGCACAGCCGATGGGGCAAGCAACACCCTCCCTGGCAACACCATTGCCACCAACCCAACCTTTGACTCAGGCCATATCGAATGCCAATTCCCCACTGGAAGCCAACAGCGCAATAAAGCCGGCCATGACTGTGGTTTATCATCAGGCTCCTTTACCTCTGCAAGGAAATGCCAGAACAGTGGCTCAGAGCACCGTTCTGGCGCCACCCCTGCCGGCTGGCGCTCAGCAGTTCTTCAACCCGACGCCGATTGGAGCCACTCCATTAGCGGCTGAACCCACCAGACAGAGTGACATCAACGCTTTACTGTCAACTGGGGCCCAGAGTACGGCTCGCACCGAACCCGCCAGCAATCCAACCGCCCCACTCTGGCGAGATCTGGCCAGCCCTGCGGGTGCTTCAGTGCAATCCACGGCCAATAACCCCCTGCCCATAGAAATTCGATTGGGTCAGTGGTTGGCGCAAATTGATCAAAGCGTCCGCCACCAGCCCGCTACCCTGCAAGAGGCACTGACTCTCAAGGCGCAGCAACTGTTGAACGCCAATGATGCTGCTCGTCCCACTCAGCAAACGCCCTACACCCAGGCGCAACAAGCGGGCACAGCGCCGCGGCTGGAGATTCAGGAACCGCTGTTGCAACTGCGACAATTTCTGGAAGGTGTTCAGGCCAAAGTGCAGAACAACGCCATTCAACAGAGTTTCAGCACCCTGACTCAACCAGATATGCCGCAGGTACAGCAATTGAGCATTCCGTTGATCTGGTTGGGTGTGACTGCCTGGGCCAACCTGGAGTGGTGGCAGGAAAAACGCGAACGCAAGGACGAACACAATAAACGAAGCGGAGATCGACTCTGGCGGTTTCGCTTGTTTCTGGAGCTGAAACCCCTGGCACCTCTTTGTGCCGACCTCAGTTGGCACAACCACGAGGCTCAGGTCATATTCTGGTCCCAGGACCCGGGTACACTGAACGCGCTGAACCAGCACCTGGATCAGCTAACCGCCTGGACAGAGGGGCTGGGCGAACGCCAGTTCACCACGCGCCATGGTATGCCGCCAAAGAAAACCACACCCAGATCCGACGACTTTCAACCTCTGGTGGACGTACGCACATGAGCGACTCAACCGACAAAGACAACAAGGCAGCAGCGCTGACCTACAACGGCCGCAAAACACCCATCATCAGCGCTCTGGGCGAAGACAAGCAGGCGCGGGCCATTGTCAAACTGGCCGAGGAAAACAAGGTACCAATCTACCAGGATGAGGATCTGGTTCGCATACTCAGCCAGTTTGAGGTCGGCCAACCGGTTCCACCGGAATTGTATGAATGGGTAGCGAGAGTGTTGGCCTTTGCCTTTTTCGTCAAGGACCAGGTGCCCGAAGGGTTCTCCCCAAGCGCCACCCGCTCAGCTTATCAGCGGGTTCGAGATGCCTACGGCAAACCAGACATTACCCCTTAGCTCGGGGCTGCCCATTGACCAGCTTGAGATGAGGGCGATTCCTGCCGGTGCCACTGTCTTTTAGATGCTCGTTCATCCAGTCCAGCAACAAGGGGAAGTGATCCACCCAGGCGTCGTCATGACGCGTCAGTTGATCAAAGCGATAATTGCGCAGGTTGCCCTCTTTTCGGCCCAACACCAATAAACGGGCGTTGTGCGTGCCAATACCGCGAATGAACTCGCGAACATCCTGCAGTTGATCGGCATAACCACCTTTGCGCCGGGCGAAGTACAGGCTGGCGGGCCAATCAAGCACCCGGGCGGCTTCGGCAAAGTCCATTTCCGGGGCTTCCGGGTCAACCCATTCACCTCTGGACCAGCTCAGAAACTCACGATAGAGACTGATATTTTCCGCCTCTGCTGCCAATCGAAACCAATGCAAGGGCACCTTGCCAAGCAGAGCACCCAACAGTGGCATGACCTGTCGCCACCAGAAAGCCACAGGGCCAGTTTGCCGACTGATGGCTCTGCGCGCGCCAAAATGCACCATGCCGACCACACCAGGGCGAACCGAAGCGTGCGCTGCATAGGCCGAGGCCAGCAAGGCCCCACCCAGCCCCTGCCCGATCAGAAAAATGCCCTGACCTTTGGCACTGCGTCGCGCATCGGCCACCAATCGCGGCAGGTCTTCGTTGATAATGGTCGACAAGCCGTGTTTCAGCTTTCGACTGGGCAAGGGCCAGCTCTGGCCATGGCCAATCAGGTCAACCACCAGGCAGGTGTAGCCCATCTCGGCGAGATAAGGCGCCAGACCACGGTCGGTACCGAGAAAGGCCTGAGCACTGCTGCCCTGCCCATGGAGCATCAGTACAACGCCCCTGGATTGCTCAGGCTCTATGCGGTGCACAAAGAGCTGCCCACCCTGAACCGTGGCAACCTTGTGTCGCTCTTCTCTGAGGTTACGCTTCATTCAGCGATCACCTCCTGCCATAGCCGATTCAGCCGCTTGGCGGACACAGGCACCCTGGTACCCAGAGTCTGGGCGAAGAGCGAAACACGATACTCTTCCAATAACCAGCGAAACTCGGACAATGTCGGATTCACCCTTTGTTGCTCACTCAGGTTTTTATGCTTCTGTTGGTAACGTTGCCAGAATTCTGCCAGTTCATCCACCCATTGATGTTCCTGACGCGGAATTCCACCTGAGCGATTCAATCGTTTGTCCGCCGCTTCGAGGTAACGCGGTAGTTCATTACGCCAGGCGTCCGGCATGGCTGAGATAAAGCCGGGATAGACCAGCCGATCCATTTGTGCGGCGATATCCGCGTAGACAAAGGCGGTCGCAAAGTTGACCTTGCCTTTCAGTTGTTTACGCACCTGGTGGTGCAACTGCAACACCAGGTGCAGCCAGGTCGCCAGGGCCTGTCCTTTCTCTACCAGGTGCCCGCGTCCGGCATCGAGCCACTCTCGAAATGCCTGCTCGGTTCTGGGCAACGGTTCCTCGCACAGCAGTGCTGATTGCAAGGCCGCCCAGAGCAGATCCTGTTTCAGCGCTTCGGCTTTGCCATAGGGCGCGAACATCAGAGCTGATTCCTTGAATCTGGGCAGTTGACCGGCCAGATAATCCAAAGTCTTGCTCAGTTCAAAGCTGGCCAATCGTACCAGGCCCTGGGCATGCTGTTGTTGCGCCCAATCGGGTTGAGCAAAACGTTCTCTCGCCACCGCATTGATTTTGTCCACCAGCGCCGGGTAGTAGGCAACCTTGATACCGGCCTGCATCTTATGCTCGATCTCCGGTAGATCACCACAGGCCCAATGGGTCATATGGCTGTCTTTTACAGAACTGCCGGATTTTTCGGCTTGAGTGACTGAGGCCGAGGGTGGCGGAGTATCGCGTGCCAGAACTTCGGTGTCGCGGCCGGTTCGCAATACCTTGCCGAATTCATCCACCACCTTGAAACGAAAGCGGTGATGGGCTTCCAGGCTCTCGGGATTCCACTGATCGTCCGGCACTCGAATGCCCGTCATGCGGAACAACCGCTCACCCATGGCCTTGTGCAAGGGGGTATCACTGGGCTCCAGACTGTTGAGCAACGCATCGGCAAAATCCGGTACCGGCACAAAATTGCGGCGATAGGATTTGGGCAGCCCTTTCAACAGGGCGATCACCTTGTCACGCAGCATGCCCGGCACCAGCCACTCCAGCCGTCCTCTGGGCAACTGAGTCAGGGCACCGGCCGGCACTGTCATGGTGACACCATCGGCTTCATCGCCCGGCTCGAAACGGTACTCCAAAGGCAAGGACATGCCACCGAGCTGAAAATGATCCGGGTAACGCTGCTCGGTTACTTCGGTGGCGCCGTGCTGCATCAGTTTATCAGGCGTCAGCAGCAGGTGATCCGGCGCTTGTTTTTTCAGCCAGGCATGAAACCCCTTGGCGTTGACAATGCCCTCGGGGATTCGCTCATCGTAAAAGGCGAATAGGGTATCGTCATCGACCAGGATGTCTCGTCGGCGCGCTTTCTCCTCGAGTCCAGTGACCTCATCCAGCATGGCGCGATTCGCCAGAAAGAAGTCTGCCCGGGTATCGAACTCGCCTTCAACCAGGGCACTGCGAATAAAAATGGCCTTTGCCTGCTCAGGTTCAATGCGCCCGAAGTGAACCTTGCGTTGACTGACAATGGGCAAGCCATAGAGTGTCAGTGTCTCGCTGGCGACTACCTGGCCCCGCTTTTTCTCCCAATGCGGGTCGGAATACTGGCGCTTGACCAGATGCTCGCTGAGTGATTCCAGCCAGGCCGGTTCAATTTTTGCCACTGTACGTGCAAAGAGCGCTGTAGTCTCTACCAGCTCAGCGGCAATCAACCACTTGGGGCCCTTGCGTGACAGCGCTGAGGATGGGTGTATGCGACAGGTTCGACCTCGGGCGGCGGTATAGAGTCGGTCTTCCTTGAAGGTCGCCACCTGGCTGAGCAGACCCGACATCAGTGCCTTGTGCAGCCCTTCGTAACTGGCTGGCTCGGCGTTCTGCCGATAGCCCATTTCGCGGCACAACAAGGTTATCTGGCGGTGAATATCACGCCATTCGCGCATACGAATGTAATTGAGAAACTGAGTCTTGCAGTACTTGCGAAGCTGATTCTGGCTGAGTTCCTGGCGCTGAGTTTCGTAGCGTTGCCACAAGTTCCAGAAGGCGAGGAAGTCGGAGTCCTTGTCCTTATCGACCGAGTGCTTTTCGGCCGATGCCTGCTGCTTGTCCTGAGGGCGTTCACGTGGGTCGGGTATCGACAGCGCACTGGTGATGACGAGTACTTCAGCAAGGGCTTTCTGGTTCTGACCCTCTATGATCATCCGCCCCAGACGAGGGTCGAGAGGTAACCGAGCCAGTTCCTTGCCAATGGCGGTCAACCGCCCTTTGCTGTCCACTGCAGCCAACTCATTGAGCAGGGTATAGCCGTCGCGAATCATGCGGGAATCCGGTGCATCCAGAAACGGAAAATCCTCTACCCTGCCCAGACGCATGTGCAACATCTGCAAGATCACCGAGGCCAGATTGGTGCGCAGTATTTCTGGGTCGGTAAAGGCAGGCCGTTGCTCGTGTTCTTCTTCACTGAACAGGCGAATACACAAGCCCGGGGCAATACGCCCACAGCGACCAGCACGCTGGTTGGCGGATGCCTGAGACACCCCCTCAATCGGCAGACGCTGAATTTTGGAACGGTAGGAGTAACGACTGATTCGCACCAGGCCACTGTCGATCACATAATGAATGCCAGGCACTGTCAGGGAGGTCTCGGCGACGTTGGTGGAGAGTACTATGCGCCGCCCACTGTGACGGCTGAATATGCGTTGCTGCTCACTGGCACTGAGCCGCGCATATAGCGGCAGCAATTCGGTATGTTTGAGGTCAGCCCGCCTCAGGCATTGGTATGTTTCGCGAATTTCACGCTCTCCGGGCAGAAAGACCAGCACATCACCACCCTTGTTGGCCGTCTCACCAGAACGTTCAAGGCGCTCAATCTCTTCTACTGCATCCAGCACGGCACCCGGCAGGTCTGCCGAGTAGTCCTCTTCATCGGTGCTCATCGGCCGGTACAGCACATCCACCGGAAAGCCTCGGCCGCTGACTTCGATAACCGGAGCCTGGTCAAAATGCCGGGAAAAACGCTCAACATCAATGGTGGCTGAGGTGATGATGAGTTTGAGATCGGGCCTCTTGATCAGCAATTGTTTGAGGTAACCCAACAGAAAGTCGATATTGAGGCTGCGCTCGTGTGCCTCATCGATGATGACCGCATCGTAACGACTCAAAAACGGGTCCTGCTGAATTTCATTGAGCAGAATGCCGTCCGTCATCAACTTGATCAGGGTGGCATCGCTGGAGGTATCGGTAAAGCGCACCTGGTAGCCAACCGCCTGCCCCAACTCCACTTCCAGCTCCTCGGCAATGCGGGCAGATACCGAGCGCGCAGCCAGGCGGCGGGGTTGCGTATGGGCAATCATGCCCGCTCGGCCCAGCCCCGCCTGGAGGCAAATCTTGGGAAGCTGTGTGGTTTTACCCGATCCGGTTTCACCCGCGACCACCACCACCTGGCTGGCCAGCAACACCTCACGAATGTCGTCGGCGCGTTCACTGACCGGCAAGGACTCATTCAATGAAATCTTCGGCACCAGGGCTTCGCGCGCGGCACATGCCTTGAGGGATCGCTCAAGGACTCTGGCGACCGATGCCTCTACTCCTTTGCAATTCTTGCCTGCGGCCAGTTGCTGCTGCCACTGACGACAGCGAGTGCGCAAGAAATGCCGATCGCGCACCAGGCACTGTGGCAAAGCATCAAGAACCTGTTCTGGACTCGAAATAGAGGACATGCATCACTTCAGCTAAGAAAGGGCTGGCATTATAGGCATCTAAATCGCCCGTTCAAAGTGCTAATCAGCTAGGGTTTCGACGCAAACTCATTAGTTCCCTAAAGGTAAGAGATTCCAGGAATATCCCTGTCGATACAACTATTTACTGCCCAGAGCGGACCAACGTGCAGATTTCCGAGCCAGTAAAAGGTGCCCAGCAGGCGTTTGCCCTTTCCAGCGATTCGAGACAGACTTTTCTGGTGCTAATGCAATTGACTCGAATGCTCTATGCCAGTACTACTAGGGATGATTTGTGGTGAAACAATCAGGATATTTAGGCCCCCAAAGATTCAGGAGGGGCGCTACGACGGATGGGGGTTCGAGTGAAGCTGGCATTTACCAAAAAAGAATATTTACAGCGCGTCAAAAAAGTACGGCGAGAAATGCGCACACGGAAAGTCGATGTCCTGATCGCGACTGACCCTGGCAACATGAACTGGCTGACCGGCTACGATGGTTGGTCGTTCTATGTGCATCAGGGGGTTGTGATCCATGTTGACCAGGAAGAACCTATCTGGTTCGGCCGTCGTATGGACGAAAATGCCGCCCTGCTGCGCTGCTTCATGAAACGGGAAAACATGATCAGCTACCCGGAAGAATACGTTCAGAACCTCGAAAAACATCCAATGTCGTGGATTGCCGACAACCTCTTTGCCGAAAAGGGCTGGCACGGAGCCACCATTGCCACGGAAATGGACAATTACTACTACACCGCTGACGCCCATCGCTCCTTGAAGTTGGCCTTACCGGAAGCGCGCTTTGTCGACAGTTACAACCTGGTGAACTGGTGCCGTGCCATCAAGTCGGCCAAGGAAATCGAGTTCATGAAGATCGCGGGCAAGATCACCTCCAAAATCCACCAACGGATTCTGGATGTTGCTCGGGTCGGTATTCCCAAGAGTTTCGTTGTCTCTCAGATTTACGAAACAGCGATCGCAGGCATCGACGGGCACGCCGGCGACTATCCTTCTATCGTGCCACTACTGCCTTCCGGCAAGGAGGCTTCAGCCTCGCACATCACCTGGGATGAGCGGCCTTTCCGAGCCAACGAAGGCACTTTCTTCGAGATATCTGGTTGCTATAAACGCTACCACGCCCCGATGTCGCGCACGCTCTACATGGGCAAGCCCAGCCAGCGTTTTCTCAAAGCAGAAAAAGCACTACTGGAAGCCATCGACTCAGGCCTTGAACAGGCCAAACCCGGCAACCGAACCTGCGACATCGCCAATGCCCTCGACAAGACGATGGCGAAATACGACATCGACCGCCAGGGTGCACGTTGCGGCTACCCCATTGGCGTCAGTTACCCACCGGACTGGGGCGAGCGTACCTCCAGCTTGCGTGCTTCCGACGAAACCGTATTGCAACCAGGCATGACGTTCCACTTCATGCCCGGCATCTGGCAGGAAGACTGGGGCATAGAAATCACCGAAAGCATTCTGATCACCGAAACTGGTGTGGAAATGCTGTGCGACTTTCCGCGTAAGCTCTTTGTGAAGTGAGGAAACATTCCATGGTAACCGGCAGTTGTTTATGCAAAGCCGTGCAGTTCGAGGTCACCGGCGAATTGCCACCTATTGTCATGTGCCATTGCCAGCAATGTCGCAAGGCACAAGGTACGGCCTTTGTAACCAATCTGCCGGTCAACGAGAGCCAGTTCAAGCTGACTCAGGGTAAGGACAACTTGTCGTCCTTTGAATCGTCTCCGGGCAAACACCGGTTTTTCTGCAAGGAATGCGGCTCTCCCGTGATGAGCAAGACGACCAAACAACCAGGTCAGGTGCGGCTTCGGGCCGGCACACTGGACGGTGATCTCGATACCCGGCCAGCTTTTCATATTTACACCGCCTCCAAAGCCAACTGGTACAGCATTTGCGACGACTTGCCCCAGCATGCCGACCGACCATCGACGAAATGATTACATCAGCTAGTCGAGGTTTGCGAAATTCACCTCGAACCGCTATAACGCAGCTCCATATTTCAAAAAGCCGGACAGCATGCAGAAAACCAGAATAGAAGGTGTCCTGTGGGACATGGACGGTGTATTGATCGATTCAGAACGTCTGGTTCAGTCGGTCTTCGTGGAGGTCATGGATCAGGGAGGTCCCGTTCCTGACCCGGAAAAACGCTACCTAGAAACCATCGGTTTGAACCGGACGGGATTGATCAACTGGTTTTTGCAATTTGTACCGGATGAGCAAACCGCAGAAATCTGGATCGACAAGACCCGTGATGGCTTCAACCAGCGCTCCCGCACCGAACTGCAACTGAAGCCAGGGGTAAAAGAGTCACTCGACCACCTCACCCAACTGGGCATTCAACAAATGGTCGTCACCAGCACTCGCACCGCTATGGCAGAAGACAAGCTGGAACGCATGGGATTGCTGGAATATTTCGACAGTATTCTTGGCGGCGACCAGGTTGAAAACGGCAAGCCTCACCCGGAACCTTACCAGCGTGGCTGTCAAAAACTGGGCATCGATGCCCCTTTTGCTCTGGCCATTGAAGACAGTCCCAATGGCGTGCTCTCGGCACTGAGCGCTGGCTGTGTGGTGATTCACATACCGGATTTGATAGAAACCGACCCAGTCTGGGAGCAACGCCTGACTGCCAGATTGAACAGCCTGGCAGAGTTCCCTGCCTGGATGAGTCGTCACTGCCAATGACGCCGCCGTAAACTCTGCCCCCCTTTTGCAGCAGACAGCAGCAGGACCGCAGCCAGGCACAAAGTACCCAGGAGATTTCCCAATCGCGGATACAGAGCGGTGGACTGCGGAGTGGGTAAATCGACGAACAATCGGTGTTCAGCGCCTTGTGCCTTGTCGAGCACACGACCATAAGGATCAGTTGCGACAGAAAGGCCACTGTCGGCCTGCCGGAACAGGCTGACCCGGTTTTCCATAGCGCGGAAGATGGCCATCTCGCCATGCAAAGGATCTATTCCGGCCCAATCCTTGGCGACCACAATCAGAAAATCCAAATCCATTCGACCGGCTTCACGAACAACATCCGGAAAATCGGCATCCCAACAGATCAACACACCGATACGGCCAAGACTGGAATCCACCCAACTGACCTGAACCGGCCCGGGCTGAGTACCTTCAATAAAATTGCCACCAAACTTGACGTGCTGCAACAGAGTGGTTCCGCCAGCATCGATCAGGTGTGCCTGATTCAGCGCAACGCGCTCTCCGTCCGTGTCCAAAGACAGTGAAGGCACCAGCAAATAGACGCCAAGGCGTGCAGCGAGCTCACTGGCATCAGCCAACAATTGTTCAACCGAATCAAAGGTTCCCAGCCCTGCCAATTCCGGCCAGACCACCAGTTGTGCTCCAGTGTCGGCAACCATTTCCTCACTGCTCTCCAGATAGAGGCGATGCAAGGCTCGGCTTTGCTCATCAAAGCGAGCAGGATCAGACTCGAACCAGTTCATGTACTGATGCATGTCCACTGATTGAGCCGTCACGCCGGCTATTCTCACCGTTGAAGCACCCACTGGTTGCTGCAATTGCCAGCCTCCCCATCCGATTACCGCAACCAGCAGGGCCGCCATACTCCATGGGCCCGGGTGTCGCAGGCTCCTTGCTCTGCCTTTGATAAAACACCAGACAAGGGTGCTGGCTGTCCAGGTCATCAAAAAACTTATCCCCAGGAGCCCGGTGATGCTGGTCAATTGAACAAAGGGTAAAAAGTTGACTTGTGAATAGGCATCAGCACCGAAACTCCCGAATGGACTTCCCGATATAGAAAGCGTTTCGACACTCACATAAACAGCCGGAAATACAAGGGTCCAAAGAAAACCTCGGACTTTTGGTTGCCACAACCACCACACCAGGATGTAAACACAAACACCAACGGCCGCATTGAATGCCATAAAAACCAGATGTGCCAACCCCCAGATTGGGGTTGCCCCATACCAGGCAATACTCAATGCCACCCAACTGGCCAGAAACAACCAACGCAGGCGAACAGAGGCTTTTTGATGATTCGAGTAAAGGAACAACAGGCCCATAATCGGCGCCAGCCATGCGGCTATAGCAAGGCTGAAGCGGCCAGTACTCAGAAGAGTCGCGAGGCCATAAAGCAGGAGATAGGCAGCATTCCTTGCAATCATTTCGCACGTCCCTACACCTGGATATTAGTCTGAAGATTACCCAGGATTTGAACGTAAATTCAAGTCTTTGGCCAAACCGACCCGGTAAGCCAAGAAATTCGGATTTCCGGGTCCGTCCATCAGTCTGCCATCAAC
Organism: Saccharospirillum sp.; assembly: GCA_022565595.1. GTDB lineage: Bacteria > Pseudomonadota > Gammaproteobacteria > Pseudomonadales > Natronospirillaceae > Saccharospirillum. The sequence continues at coordinate 72,007 of JAIUML010000004.1, forward strand.
TGTCGCGAAGTTCGCGCCTCAGTACCTTGCCGACATTGGTCTTGGGCAGTTCGTCGCGAAATTCAAACAGTTTGGGTACCTTGTAGGCCGTCAACTCCTTGCGGCAGAATTCGATCAGTTCTTCTTCGGTCGGGTTGTCTTTGCCTACCACGAAAACCTTGACGGCTTCGCCAGTTTTTTCACTGGGCACACCTACAGCCGCACACTCTACTACCTTGGGATGTTGAGTCAGTATTTCTTCAATTTCATTCGGGTAGACGTTGAAACCGGAGACAACAATCATGTCTTTTTTGCGATCGACGATTTTCAAGTATCCGTCTTCCTGCAATACCGCAATATCGCCCGTTTTCAGAAAACCATTTTTATCTATGGTTTTGGCGGTGTCTTCAGGACGATTCCAGTAGCCCTTCATCACCTGAGGACCCTTGACTTCCAGTTCGCCGGCTTCATTGAAGCCGAGCACCTTGCCCTCTTCATCCACTATCCGCACGCTGGTATTGGGTGTCGGGATACCAATGGTACCCAATTGCTGGTGACCACTGGGGTTGAAAGAGATCACGGGCGACGTCTCCGTCATGCCGTAGCCCTCAGAAACCGGACAACCGGTTACTTGTTCCCACCGCTCTGCGGCTGATTTCGTCAATGCCATACCACCAGAGATGGTCAACTTGAGCGCGCTGAAGTCGACAGTCTTGAAGTCTTCATTGTTCATCAAGGCGACGAAGAGCGTATTCAAACCGGCAAAGCCGGTAAAACGGTGCTTCTTCAGTTCTTTTACGAAACCGGGAATATCGCGCGGGTTCGGTATCAGAATGTTGTGATTACCGGTCAGCATGATGGTCATGCAGTTCACGGTAAAGGCGTAGATGTGATAGAGCGGCAAGGGAGCAACAAAGGTTTCCTGACCGTCCTTCAAGGCCAGACGGAAAAATTCGTATGACTGCAACATGTTGGCGATGAGGTTGCGGTTGGTCAACATGGCACCCTTGGCAACCCCGGTCGTGCCACCCGTGTATTGCAGGATGATGGTGTCATCATGCCCGGCTGGCGTGCGCTTGTAGCTCTGGGTGCTGCCTTTGTGCAGAGCATCCCGAAACGAGAGGGCTTTGCTGGCATCGTAGGCGGGCACCATCTTCTTGACGTGCTTGACCACGGTGTTGATCAGTAAGCGCTTGAGCCCCGGATGCATATCGGCAATTTCGGTTACCAGCACCTGATTGACCGGCGTCTTCGGCTGGACCTTCAAGGCCTGGGCGGCCATACCGGCATAGACGACCAAGGCTTTGGCGCCAGAGTCATTCAACTGGTGTTCCAGCTCTCGCTCGGTATAGAGAGGGTTGGTGTTGACGACAGTCAGGCCAGCCCGCAAGGCGCCAAAAACTGCGATGGGGTATTGCAGGATATTCGGCAACTGAACCGCTATCCGATCACCAGGCTGGAGGTCCGTCTCGTTCTGCAAATAGGCGGCAAAGGCTGCCGACAGCCGATCAATGTCGCCGTAGGTCAGCGTCTTGCCCATGCAGGTATAGGCAGCCTTGTCGGCGTGCTCACGGGTTTTCTCATCAAACAAATCGAGCACGGTGTCATAGGCTTCCGGGTCGATACTGGCACTCATGCCATCCGGGTACTGGGTGTGCTGGTATGCATCAGTCATAAGGGCTCCGTTTCATTGTTGTTGGGCAACGGCGATAAATCAAACGTTTGTTTAAATGTGGACGGATTGTCACCCTTTTGCCAGCCTCAGTTCAATATTTTAATGAAAAAAAGGCACCACTAGGGTGCCATTAATTACGGGAAGGCAGGAATTCAGCGTTTTGGCGAGTTACCGTCGTCGAGATCATCGAACTCGGCGAAGGGGTCTTCGTCTTCGTCCAGATTCAGGTTGTCGAGGTCGGACAGGCTGTCATCGATGTTGCTGATGTCAAAAAGGTCGTTTTCTTCGTCATCTTCAACAATGCTTTCATCTTTTGTTGAGGCGGGGTCGTCAAGGTCTGACCAGTCATCCTGCTCGAGCGATGAAGTGTCGAGAGCGTCTTCCATATTGGCCCTGGGCGCCTCTGTCCTGGTCGGCGTTGGTGGTTCGACGTCTTCCATGGTCGGTGGTTCGCCTTCATCCAGGTCGTCGGCACCGATACTGGTGTCGAAACCGGCAGCGGTATCCAGTTCGCCGATGTCTCCCAGGGCGTCGTCACTCATGGCATCATCCGCCAGCAGGAGATCGTCATTATCCGGGTTCGTTTTACGCTCCAGACGCTGATAAAACAGATAGAACAGCGCCAATATGACGATCCCGGGTAATGTGAAAAGCAGATAGGTCAGCCAGTTGGTCGATGCCTCGCTCTGCATCGGTGGCTCGGCAAGGGTAACCGGTTCAGGCATGGGTGCAGTGGCCACGGGTTCGCTGGGCGTCAACTCCTCAAACAACGGCATGGGTTCCTTGACGAACGCTTCTTCCGCTGTCAAAGGCGACATGGGCGTCGCCTCAAGGTCGAGTACACGAGGCTGCCCAGGACTGACCGGTAAACGCACCGTGACTGGGGCTACACCCAGGTCGGTCAATAGCCGATCATTAACGGTAACGCGCCCGATAGCACTCAGTTGATATTGCCCAGGCGCTCGATCAGACGGAAGATCAATATAGAGGTAGCCGGCAGGATGACGCTCGAATGGCACCCTTTCATCCAGGACAGGCCCCAATACTCGGGCTTGTACCTCATCCAGAGACATGACCAGATCACGGTCAGATGGGAACAACCGCCACTGGTAGCCGTCGTCAACCACTATGATTTCTGTGCGGAACACCGGGCTGTTCTGTACCACCTTACGAACAGCTCGATCAAACCCCAGTCCGCTGATACGTACCTCCAGCGCCAATTCGTCGGTGTCGAAGATATTGGGCAACTGTGCTCGTAGCCTATCATTCTGCCAACGCAGAGCGCTGAAGGCTTCGCCATTGATGGTCAGATTCGCTGCCACCAATCCCTCCAGACCTCGCACCGGCTGCTCCTGAGCATCAACAACCTCCAGCTCAAGCACCACCGGCAGATTGCGCACAATGGCGCTTCCTTGAGGCACTCGCCAACGCAGATTCATATCTGAAACGATGCGAATACGGGCATCGGCAACGTCCCCTTCAACCTGCCATTGCCCGAATTCAGGACTGCTCAATTGCACCAGGCTGTAACCCGGGCCCGCGCGCCATTGCTGATTGCCGGGCGATTGAGCCGAACTGCGCTGTCCGGAAGGGCTGACCAGGCTCAGGTTGCCGCCTTCGTGTAAAAACAGGGCGGTGAAAGATTCGATTCCCTCATCAATGCGAAACCCATCAGCCGTCATCGGCAATTCACTGCCGCCTCTTTCCGGTAATTCATCGACCACCGAAAGCACAAAGCGGTTCAAGTCTGCCGACTCGTTGACACGGCTGAATACACCCCCCGTCCTAACAGAGAGTTGCTCCAACAGGCTGTGATCCACCCGATCCGACAAGGCCAGAGTATGAATACGGGCACCCGCAGCGTTGAAGCGTGGAATAAGGGTATCGAGTATGCGGTTGCGTTCAACCTGATTGACGCTGTCGTTATTGGCTATGGACACCCGGCCATCGCTGATCAGGACCACATCGACTGGGCCCTCAAAGTCAGCAAACTCGAAGTCGTAGGACACTCTATCAAGCACCGCCCCAAGGTTGGAATACTGGGCGATGGGACGCAGGCTTGTGATCCGGGAGCGCGCTTCACTGCGCCAGTTCTGGTCGACGGCAGCGTGAGGCATAAGCAGGTTGACCTGACGTCCGTAGCTCCAGATACCGGCTCGACTATCTTCCGCCAACGCATCAATCAGCATTTCGGTCGCTGCCGTGCGCCGGTTATCCGGATCTGATTCGGCCATGCTGGCTGCTATATCATAGACTATGCGTACATCACCGGCAGCCGAGTCCTGGGCTCGGGTTTGCAGCGAAAGCGTGCAGAGCATGGCCAGTACCAGACTGACCAGAGGCTTCAAGAAACCGTTAACAGGCCTTGCCATGAAAGGGTCCATTTCTCGTCAATACCTTATGCATCGGCCTGACTTGAAAAGACTTGAATGGCCAGGCTTGCATCTCTCGTTGAACGGCAACGGTGCCGTTCAACAATAAACCTGCAAGGGTTGTGCCCAGGAACCATTTCGACTCAGAGGGCACAGCCGCTTCAGGCCATTCTGGCCAACATCTGACGACCGCTGTCGGTAATGTGCCAACGCATGCCATGCTTGCCCATGATCCGGCCCGCCAGATTTCGCGCCACCATGATATCCAGCGTCTTGCTGATGGTGCCTTCGTCGGTATCGGTTTCGTTACAAAGGCCTTTCAATGAGCGGAAAATATAACGCCCATTGCCCAGGGTTTTCAGCACGATGGCGGTGGTGACATCCAGTTCTTCGTCTGGCGTCATTGGCTCGAACGGGCCTTCATCGTCGGTTTCGGTTTCGGTTTCTATCAAAGGGCGGATTTCGGACTGCACCAGATAGAGTTCATGCATAACTCGGTCTGCCTGAATGCGCGCTGTTCTTGCTTCGGCCAGAATTCGCTCGGATACACTGGTCACCACAAAGCGACTGGCGATGGCGGCAATCAGACAGAAGCCCGTGAAAATCAGAAACCGTGTCGAGTCTTCCTGACTTTGAGATACCAGATCGCTGTTGACCAATGCCAACACCACTGGCACCAGAAAGGAGGCGCCAATCCCTACCACCAGACTGCGCGGCAAACTGGTGGTATCCGGGTCATGCTGAGACAACATGTAATAGTTCACCAGCCCACCAAAAACCCCGGCCATCAACATGACAGCGACCAGGACGAAAATATGAATGGCCATTCCAACTCCTCTTTAGGCTCTTTTTTCCGGGCGAGCTAGTGCGCCCGGTTTGAATTCAATGTCTGTTAGACGGTGTTAGATATAGCAGATAAGGCCCGCCATTGGTATTCAAGTCCGCTCGGTATTGTCTTGCTCATCGCTGTTGTTGGCCTTTAATCGCGCCAAAGTCAGGCCGATGCCCAACAACACTATGACCAGAGTACCTATGACCATGGCTTGTATCATCGGCGTCAGAATTGCCAGCGCTTCCGACAGGCCTACATCCAGAAAGTCGAAGGCGGCCACTATGATCGCAGGCGCCAGATAGGGCTCAGGATCGGTGCCCTGCCAGGGTGTCAACACTATGCACAGGTAGATCCAGATGATCCACCAGCGCAGTGGGCGCCAGGGCAGCAACCGTCCCAATCGCCACAGCACCAACCAGAAACCGATGACACCCAGGCCATACATCAGTGCTGCGGTCCAATAGAGGTCTTCATAAATCATGTACGTGGTACCCTGCCTTGTTTTTGTACAACCTCAATCAGAGGTTATCAATGATGTAATCTTCCCACTCTTCTTCTGGTACGGCATCGTCTCGCACCAATGCCATTGCCAATACAGAGGCATCGACCGCGTGTATGCGGTTGGCATCACCGCTGTTGAGGTGGTGCCATTCTGGCAAGTCCTTGCCTTCAGCTATTAGCCGATAGGCACAAGTCTGAGGTAGCCAGAAAAACTGATCGACATCCTTGGGTGTCAACCAGACACAATTAGGGACTTCTCTTTGCCGATGCTCGTAGATGGAACAGCGACAACGGTCGGTCATATAACGACAGACGACACGAGTGTAATAAACATCGCCTTCGTCTTCATCTTCCAGTTTCTGCAGGCAGCACTTGCCGCAGCCATCACAGAGCGACTCCCACTCCTCTCGGCTCATTTCTGCGAGCGATTTGGTTTTCCAGAAGGGTAACTCAGACATCCGCACGGCTACTCCCGGAAGCTTGCTCACGGCGCATGGCGTCGAGCAGGTTTTCGGTATCGGCTGGCGGCATTTGCAAATAATACCCGGGGTCGATGAGTTGCTCCAGAACCCTGTTGGTGTCGGCCCTGGCCAATTTGCGGTCCGGTGTCAGGAGCATGTCGGTAATTTTGCGGGCTTCGCCAAATTGTTTCAGCAGAGCCTCGGGTAAGTCACTCAGGCTGGCCGAACGAGGCAAATAGAGGTACATTTCGGCCCTGCGCATGGAGCGATAAATACTCACCATCACGCGTTCATTGGTCCTGGTCATTGGGGTGCTCCAGCAACAGTTGCATCAGAGGTTCTGCCAATAGGGGGCGACGCCAACCTGTCAGAGCTTCCGGTATTTCGTATTCACCGCTGTAACAACCGCTACGCACCAGTTGCTCCAGTTGCTTGCGCCGTGCGAGGAATTCGGCTGGCACACCGTGACAGTCCGCCACCGCCATGACTCGGGCTTTCACCTGTTTGTAAAGTTCAGCCTGATCTACTGGCAAGGGGCCTGGTACACGCTCTGGCCAGAGATCCCGAGAGGATTCCTGGGCACTCGCTACTATGCTCAGTATGGCATCGCCATAGAGGCGAACCTTGCGAGGGTGTAAGTCCTTCAGGCCTTTCAAGGCAGACAGATTCGCAGGCATGGTTTGCGCTACCTGAATAATTTCCGCATCCGATAACACACGAGAGCGATTCAGATTGGCCGAGCAGGCCTGCTCTTCCCGCCATGCGGCCAATTGTTGCAAGCAATAAAGGCGTTCTCCCTTCAACTTCCAGGCGCCTCGTAACTTGAGGTAGTAGCGCTTGGGGTCACTTGGCTGGCTGTCTCGGGCTACGCGGTTGCTGTCTTCAACCACCCAATCAAAACGTTGTTGCGCGTGCAAGCGCGTTGCTAGGCCTATAAAGATCTGGTTCAGGTAGTAAACATCGTCTGCTGCGTAGCGGCATTGCTCTTCGCTCAAGGGACGTTGCAACCAGTTACTGCGGGTGACCTCCTTGGGCAGGCTCACCCCCAGTTCGGACTCTACCAGTCGAGCAAAACCCATTTGCTGATCCATGCCCAACAAGGCGGCCGCAATCTGAGTGTCAAAAAGCCCTTTCAATTGCGCCCCCAGAGCGCTTGAAAGGACCTCAGCGTCTTCCGACAGCGAATGCAGCACCTTGATCACTTGCTCGTCTTCGAGCACCTTGATCAGTGGCTGCCAGTTCTTGATGTCGAGCGGGTCGATTAACCAGACCCGATCCTGAAGACCGATCTGGATCAGCCCCAGGTGCGCAAAATAGCTGTCGGTGCGCATAAACTCGGTATCGACCATGATCGCGGCTGACTGCTGCCATAGAGGGCAGGCTTCGGCAAGTTCGGCATCGGTTTTAAGCCACTGCCAGTAGTCAGTCCTGTTCAAAAGTCATCACCTTGCGGTCCGCCATGGCCTGAGCCAGAGTGCCGCTGTCGAGTCGTTTCAGCGCATCCCCGGAGGATACGCCCTGAGCCAGTTGAGTCAGTTGCACCGGCGTGTTCTTTATTTGCTCAATCAAATAATGGCTGGTCGCCTTGGCTTCCACCCTGGCACCCAATGCCAATACCAGTTCCCTAACGGAACCGGACTCAAGACGATGCAGCAATGCGGGTATGCCCAATTCATCGGGCCCAATTCCATCTATTGGTGACAGACACCCCTGCAGAATAAAGTAGTCTCCCTTGTAGCCGCCGGAGAGCTCAACAGCCTCTCGCTCTTCCGGGCTCTCCACCACACAGACCAGGCTGTGATCGCGAGTATCATCGGCACACAGAGAGCACAGCTCGGTTTCACTCAGAGCTCTGCAAGCCCGGCATTGCTGCACACCGGACAAAGCGTCGGAGAGCGCCGCTTGCAGCATCGCCGCCCCGTCTCGGTCTCTTTCCAGCAGTTGCAAGGCCATGCGCTGCGCCGACCGGGTACCAACGCCGGGCAGAACCTGCAGCGCCTCAATCAACCGGTCAGTCAGGGGGGTGAAGGCCATGATCGCTTTACTCAGAAAGGCATCTTGAAGCCTGGTGGCAATTGCATACCGGAGGTCACCGAAGACATTTTTTCCTGACTCGCGGTTTCCACCTTGCGCACAGCATCGTTGACGGCTGCAGCCAGCAGGTCTTCCAGTAATTCCTTGTCTTCACTGAGCACGGAATCATCCAGGCTGACATTACGCACGTCGTGCCGACCGTTCATTACAACCTTGACCAGCCCTGCCCCGGCTTCACCGGTGACTTCCATGCGCGCCACTTCTTCCTGCATGCGCTTCATGTCTTCTTGCATTTTCTGGGCCTGTTTCATCAGGTTGCCCATTCCGCCTTTCATCATCTTCAGGCTCCTGTCGGTAAGGGGTTATAAGTAGGTTTCACACTGTCTCTTTGCAGTTCGCCGCCAAAGTCCTTGACCAGCGTTTGCACAAACTGATCCTGTTCCAGCTCAGCCACCGCCTGCTGCCAGGCACTGTGATGCAGTTGGTCCAGCCAGAGCTGAGGCGTCACCTCAGCGGTACCAAAAGAGACCTTGAGCGTCTTGAACTCAGGCAACAACGCCGGCAACGATTCTATCAGTCGCGCTTCGTAGGTGCTGTTCATGACCTTTCGATAATTGGCCGAGACCAGCAAATGCAGCTCGCCCCCATCGTAGCTGTAATACTGAGAGTGGGCAAAGATGGTACGCGCCATGCCAGTCAGCCCCAACTTGTGCAAACTGACTTGCCACCAGAACAAGGGGTCAGCTTCGCGGTCGGTTTCTGGCCAGCGCGGTTCCTCCCTTTGCCTGGCGTGGTTTGCAGCCGGCCTTGTCTCATCAACCTCTGGCTGTTCCACTGCCCTGGCAGGAGGCTCCGGCGTTTCTGATGTTTCAGGCTCTGCCGCATTGTCTGGAGCGGCCTGCGCGGCCTTTGCTTCGATCTGGGGCTCCGCTTCTGTGGGCTCAGCATCGGCAACGTCCATCGGCAAAACTGCCGCCCGATCTTCAGCCATCTTGCTTATGGGGTTCTGCTCTGGTTCAGGCTGAGGCGCAGACGCTACTGGACTCGCGGCGGCTGTTTCATCCCAGGGCGGTGCGGCTTCATCGCCAGCCGATGGTGCAGGTGGTGAAGTTGGCGTTTCCGATGGGTTCGGTGCCTCTGCCTGGGTTACGCTGCTGACCTCTGCTGGGGCTGCACTCTCTGTTGCCTGGGTCTCTGCTACCGACTTATGGCTGGATTCAGCGGTCGCCATTTCGGCTTTCGTGCTCGACACTGGATCGGCGTTGAGCAAGGGCAACGACTCGACATTGCCGGCGGGAGAGGGGCTGAACGCCAGCATTCGCAACAAGGCCATCTCGAAACCGGCCTGCTCTGTCGGTGCCAGGGCCATTTCCTTGTTGGCTGCGACGCCGACCTGGTAAAACAGGTGAATGTCTTCGGGTTGGGCGGCCTGAGCCAGGGTTCTAATGGCTTGTTGGTCGCCTTTGCTATTGTCTATGGCGTTGGGAGCCACCTGACAGACCGCAATGCGGTGCAGGCTGGACAACACCTCTGTCATCAGCAGCTTGAAATCCGGTGCGTGTTCAGCAATATCGGCTACCTGCTTGAGCAGGGCATCGCCTTTTTTCTCGATCAAGGCCTGTATCAGTTTGAAAACGCGGTTGAGGTCCACGGTTCCCAGCATGGCGGCGACATCGAGCTCGCGCAATTGGCCCTGGCCATAAGCAATGGCCTGGTCTGTCAAGCTCAGGGCATCACGCATGCTGCCGTTGGCGGCTTCAGCCAGCAACCAGAGTGACGGCTCTTCGTACTGCACCGATTCAGCTACCAGGATGTGGTTCAGGTGACCAACGATGCTCTCACGCGTCATGTTTTTCAGGTTGAACTGCAGGCAGCGCGACAGCACCGTCATCGGCAATTTTTGCGGATCGGTGGTGGCGAGCAGGAATTTGACGTGAGGCGGTGGCTCTTCCAGGGTTTTCAGCAAAGCGTTGAAACTGCTGGTACTGAGCATGTGGACTTCGTCGATCAAGTATACCTTGTAACGTCCACGAGTTGGCGCGTACTGTACGTTTTCAAGCAGCTCACGGGTGTCTTCAACCCGGGTTCGAGAGGCTGCATCGACTTCGATCAGGTCGACAAAGCGTCCTTCGGCGATTTCCCGGCAGGCCGAGCATTGGCCACAGGGTGTGGAGCTGACCCCGACTTCGCAGTTCAGGCTTTTTGCCAACAGGCGGGCTATGGTGGTTTTGCCAACCCCACGGGTGCCGGTAAACAGGTAGGCATGGTGCAGCCGCTGCTGATCAAGGGCGTTGATCAGTGCCTTGAGGACATGCGTCTGCCCGACCATTTCGGCAAAGGTGGAGGGACGCCACTTTCGGGCCAGTACCTGATAAGACATGGGGTTGTTCGTTACCTGCTTGGAACCAGCCAATATCCTAACTGGGATGGCGCCTGATCGCTACCAGAAAAGAAAAAGGTGCGGGAAATCAAGGTGTTAGATAGAGGTGTTTGGTGATTTGCAGTCAGATTGGGTGGCGGCCCCACCAGCCACACCCCGGCACAGGAATCCGTCACTACCGTTGCTCCCTTCCGGGCCTGGCGGGGTTTGCGACTTATCCTTGCGGGGGGACCGGCAGGGCCACCCTAACGAGCGCGGCATTATGCCTTTATTTGTGAAAATCGCAAGAGGCAAAGCGGTTCACGGCAAAACATTGACAAAAACCTGGAACGGGACTGATCTTGAAGCGACGTTTAGCTCGTATTGGTGGTGATTAGCGACTTGGGTTCGATTTGATGTCAGTGGTTCGCACCGGCTGCCGGGGGTGCCTCTGCAGGGTCGGGCGGAATGCCGCCCACTCAATCCTCCATGGAGCCTGGACTGCAGCATCCGACGGCCATGGATGGCCTAGTGCCGCTTTAACAGGAACAAAAAAGCGGCCATGCTGCAGATTCCCCTGCTGAGGCACCCCCGGCATCCACCGCTTACATTGTGCGCCCCATTACGCTTGAACCAATTACAAATTTTAAAACCGAAGAGAATCTACACATGACCAAATTGAACATCGCTGTGAGCAGTTGCCTGCTCGGTTCAGAAGTACGCTTCAATGGCGGTCACAAGCGGCACCGTTGGTTGACTGATGTATTGAGCCAATACGCAGACTTCACCTCCTTCTGCCCTGAGGTTGCCATTGGCATGGGTATTCCGCGCAATCCGATTCGTCTGATTCAGACTGATGTGGGCATCAAGGCGGTGGATTCGGTCAATCTGGTTGACGATTATACGGCGCCGCTTCAGGACTATGCGGAGTCTGTGGTACCGCAGTTGAAGGATATGGACGGTTATGTGTTGATGCAGGGGTCACCGAGCTGTGGCATGGAGCGGGTCAAGTTGTATAGCGAGAAGATGATTCCTGAAAAAAACGCTTCTGGAATTTATGCCGAGGTCATTCAGCGTGAGTTGCCGTTTTTGCCGATCGAGGAAAGTGGCCGTTTGACTGACCCGAATCTGGTCGAGAATTTTGTACAGCGGCTTTTTGTTTATCAGGCTTGGCGGCGGGAGCAGCCCTGGCAAAGTGCCAAGGGTTTGATCGATTTTCATGCACGGCAGAAATATCTGCTGATGATGCATGACTATCCGACTTACAAGTCGCTGGGGCAGTTGTTGTCGGACTTGAGTGACAAGGAGAAGCTGCCTGCGATTGGTGACACCTATTTGCAGCAGTTGATGGCCGCATTGAAGAAGGTGCCCAAACGTGGCCAGCGGGTGAATGTGATGCAGCATGTTCTGGGTTACTTCAAGCAGAAGCTCTCTGAAAAAGAAAAAGCTTCGATCCGGCGATCGATCGAGCAGTATCAGGCACGACAGGTGCCCTTTATTGTGCCCATTTCTTTGTTGAAGCATTACACCCATCTGCACGGTGATGAGTTCCCGTATCTGATGCAACAGACCTTTCTCAACCCTTATCCGGAAGAGCTGGGTTTGCGTAATCCGATATAAAGCGACCAGCAATTCCTTCTCTTTGGCCCTTTGAGTGAACCGGTGCTCATTGGGCTCCGTATCTCCCCTGTCTAACTTCTGTCAAGGTTTGCTTTTTTATGACCCACCTGGTGTGGTTTCGAAACGATTGTCGAGTCAGCGACCACCAGGCCCTTTATGAGGCCTGTGCGAACGCTGGGCCCGGCGAGGTTGAGGCGCTGTTCTTGTGGACGCCGCAGCAATGGGAACGCCACGATTATGGCCTGGCGCGCCAATACAGTTGGTCGCAGGCGCTGAAGGAGCTAGCCCAGTCGCTGGCGGAACTCGGCGTTCGTCTGACACTGCTTGAAGCGGATAGCTGGCCGGAGGGCGTGCGTGCCATGATCGACTGGGCACAGCACCATGGCATGAAAAAATTGAGTTTTCACCGTGAATTCGGTTGGGACGAGGTGCAGCGTGACCGCCTGGCGATCGAGCTGGCGCACAAGACTGGTCTGAAAACCCGCGTCCATGAAGATCGCATCCTCTGGGAGCCACAGCAACTGCTCACCGGCCAGAACGAGATGTACAGGGTATTCACCCCATACAAGAAACGTTGGCTGAACCAGTGGCATGCAAGCCCCCTTCCCGCCCCATTACCTGTGCCCAGGGCCATCGGTGATGCGTACAAGCCCATTGCCAACATCCCTGAAGTCAACTGGTCAGGAACATCGGAACTGCCGCTCACGGAATCCGCCGCCCATGAACAGCTGGCTCGTTTCTCCGAGCAAATAAGTGGCTATCAGTCGAACCGGGATCTACCTGGCATGGAGGGGACTTCACGCCTGTCTGCGGCCCTGGCCAATGGCGCCATCAGCCTGAAGCAATGCCTGCACCAGGCCTTTTCTCACCCGAGAGCCAACGACAAGGGCGTTCAGACATGGATTTCAGAATTGATCTGGCGCGATTTCTACCACTACCTGCTCTACTGGCGCCCTGATCTGGCCAAACATGAACCCTTCTACCCACGCTGGGATGCCTTCCCCTGGTCTCGGGATCAGGAAGCGTTGGAACGTTGGCAACAGGGCATGACCGGAGTGCCTATTGTGGATGCCGGTATGCGGCAGTTAAAGGCTACCGGCTGGATGCACAATCGGGTGCGGATGGTGGTTGCCATGTATCTGGTCAAGCTGTTGCAACAGGATTGGCGAGCTGGCGAGCGCTGGTTTGCACAGCAATTGCTCGACATCGACTTCGCCAGCAACAACGGAGGTTGGCAGTGGTGCGCCTCGACGGGCGTCGACGCAGCGCCCTATTTTCGAATTTTTAACCCTTACACCCAGGCCGAACGTTTCGATCCTCAGGGCGACTATGTGCGCCGCTGGGTACCCGAGTTGTCCAGCCTGGATGCCAAAACCCTACGCCAGCCACCGGTAAAGACCCTGAAACACCTGGGCTACCCGGCACCACTGGTTGACTACAAGCAGGCGCGAGAGAACACCCTCGCTGCTTTCAAACAACTGTGATTCACCATGAGACGCCTCTGATGTCTATCATCGAACGCATACAGCGCACCTACAGTCAGTTGAACGCAGAGACGGTTACAACCGGCCTGCTCAGCGAGCTGTACGACGACAACATCCTGTTCATCGACCCCTTGCATCGTATCGAAGGGTTGCCCGCACTTCAGAGCTACTTCGAAGGTATGTATCGCAATGTTATCGACATTCGCTTCGACTATTTGAACACCTGGGACCAGGACGGCGAGGCCATGTTGCGCTGGCAGATGGATTTTCGTCACCCCAAATTGAAGAACGGCAGTAGCATTATCCTGCCAGGTGCGACCTTTCTGCAGTACAAGGACAAGGTCACCCTGCACCAGGATTATTTCGACAGCAATCAGATGATCTTTGACCACGCACCCGTGCTGGGTTCGGTATTGGGTTGGTTGAAGTCTCGTTTGAACCGTACAGAATGACCCCCTGACAGGAATAATCATGACAGATCGTATCGCCATTATCGGCAGCGGTATCGCTGGCCTGACAACAGCTCGATTGTTGCACCCACATCACGACATTCATTTGTTTGAGCAAAACGACTACATAGGCGGCCACACCAACACGGAAGACTTTACCATTAACGGCCAGACCTTTGGCGTTAACACAGGCTTTATCGTCTACAATGATTGGGTCTACCACAACTTCAACAAACTTATGGCAACACTGAACATTCAACGTGAACCGACAGAAATGAGCTTCAGTGTGCGCGACGACAACACTGGCCTTGAATACAATGGCCACAATCTGGATAGCCTTTTCGCCCAGCGCCGCAACCTCTTTAACCCGAGATTCCTTGGCATGATCAAGGACATACTGCGCTTCAACAAGGAAAGCCAGGCAGACCTGGCCAGCGGTCGCCTCACACCCGATTTGACCCTGGGTGACTATTTCAAGCAAAAGAAATTCGGCAAGGCCTTCATTGAAAAATACATCATTCCCATGGGAGCAGCGATCTGGTCTTCGGGTGAAGGTGACATGGCCGACTTCCCTGCCCTGTTTTTTGTGCGTTTTTTCAAGAATCACGGCCTGCTGCAAGTGAAGGATCGGCCACAATGGTATGTGCTCAGTGGCGGTTCACGCAGCTATGTGGAACCCCTGATAGCCCCCTTCAAGGACAGAGTACAGCTCAACCGCGGTGTGAAAAGGGTGATTCGCGAAGAAGGCGCGGTGCAACTGATATTTGAAGATGGCACTTCAGAACGCTTCGATCAGGTTGTCTTTGCTTGTCATAGCGATCAGGCACTGGCAATGCTCGAAGCGCCCACAGAAGACGAGACTCATATTCTGGGTGCCCTGCCATACAGCGATAACGACGTCGTACTGCACACCGATGAAAGCCTGCTGCCAAAACGCCGCAAAGCCTGGGCCGCCTGGAATTATCACATTCCCACCGACCCTGCTCAGGCGGTCGGGCTGACCTACAACATGAACATTCTGCAGAATTTTGACGATGCCCCCGTCACCTTCTGCGTGACCCTGAATCGAACCGACCACATTGACCCGGACAAGATCATTAAACGCTTCAACTATGCTCACCCGGTTTTCACCAGGGCCGGCATTGAAGCACAACAGAACTATCACAAGATCGGCAATAAAAACCGCACTCACTTTTGCGGTGCCTACTGGTTCAACGGCTTTCATGAAGACGGCGTCAACAGCGCCTTGCGTGTTGTTGAAGACCTCGGAGTCGTACCATGGCAATGAAAAGCCGCCTTTACAGTGGCTGGGTTCGACACCGCCGGTATGCCCCCAGAGAGCACAGTTTAAACGTGCCCCTCTTTATGCTGTATCTGGACCTGGATGAAATACCTCAGGTCTTCGAGCAATCCCCTTTCTGGTCGGTGGAGCGATTCAACTGGGCCAGCTTTCGTCGGGGTGATTTCTTCGCCCCGGAAAGAGGTGATTTGAAACAGGCGGTTATCGCTCGCATTTGCGAACAGAGCGACTTGAACCCCGAGCGTATTCAATCTGTGCGCATGCTGACTCACCTGCGATACCTGGGGCATATCTTTAATCCCGTCACCGTTTATTACGCCTTCGATGAGTTCGATCAACTGGTCGCCATCATGCCGGAAATCACCAATACCCCCTGGAAAGAACGCTTCCAGTATGTATTGCCTGCCCAGGCAGACCAGGTCGGTATTCAGCCCAGCCGGATTCATCGTCACTACCGCGAATACCGACTCGGAAAAGCCTTTCACGTGTCGCCCTTTTTGCCGATGGATATGGATTATCGCTGGGTCTTTGGTGAACCCGAAGAAACTCTGCGTATCCACCTGGAAAACCACCGTCAGGGCAGCCGAGTCTTCGATGCCACCCTGGTCATGGAGGCAGAGGCCATCAATGCCCAGACCATGAGGAGGGCACTCATCCGCTTTCCGTGGATGACCGTAAAAGTTGTGATAGGTATCCATTGGCACGCACTGCGGCTGTGGCTAAAAAAGGTGCCCTTTCTTCGCCACCCGCACAAAGTACAAAAGGAAAAGAAAGCATGACCATCGCTTCACCCGCCCAAAACAGCGTCGGCAGTCAGACTCTGACACAACGTCTGCTGATCAAGGCTTTGAACCGCTTTCGCCATGGTTCTTTAACGCTTCATGATGGCGATAACACCTTTGTTTTTGGCGATATCAACAGCGAAGGCCCTCACGGTGTCGCCTATATTCGTAACCGTCGCGTTTACCGTGAAATGCTGGCCGGTGGCGCCCTGGCTGCGGCCGAGTGCTATGTGGCAGGCTACTGGGACAGCCCGGACTTGACCGCTGTCGTACGCGTATTCGCCATCAACATTGAAACCACTTCCAGCCTGAACCGCACACTGGGCACTATCTCCAAGCCGATTTTACGCTTTGCCCACTGGCTTAACAGGAACGACAAAGCCGGTTCACGCAAGAACATTCGTGCCCACTACGATATTGGCAATGATCTGTTCGAAACTTTTCTCGATGATTCAATGATGTACTCCAGTGCCATCTACCCCACTCAGGATGCCAGTCTGGAGCAGGCTCAACGTTACCGGCTCGATCGCATCTGCCAAAAATTGAATCTCAAGCCGGGCGAACACCTGCTGGAGATAGGCACCGGCTGGGGTGGATTGGCCATTCATGCGGCCAAACACTATGGCTGCAAGGTAACCACCACCACCATCTCTGATGAGCAATTCGCCTACAGTCAGGCACGGGTAGAACGGGAAGGTCTTGGCGACCGCATTACCCTGCTCAAGCAGGACTACCGCGATTTGACCGGTCGCTACGACAAACTGGTATCCATTGAGATGATCGAAGCGGTCGGTCATGACTTCTTGCCCAGCTACTTCCGGGTATTGTCCGAGCGACTCAAGGACGACGGCGTGGCGTTACTGCAATGCATCACCATGCCGGATCAGCGCTACTCGAGCTACCTGAAGAGCGTCGACTTTATTCGCAAGTACATTTTCCCGGGCGGTCACCTGCCTTCCATTTCCGTTCTGCTCGACAATATGCGCAAGCATACCGATATGCAGATGGTGCACCTTGAGGACATAACCGAGCACTACGCCACTACCCTGAGAGACTGGCACCACCGCTTTTTTCAGGCTCGTGATCAAATCACCGACCTGGGCTATGACGACACCTTCTTCCGTCTTTGGCGTTACTATTTTTCCTACTGCGAAGGTGGCTTTGCAGAGCGCGCCATCGCCACCAACCAGGTGATTTTTGCCAAGAATGGCAACCGGCAACAATGGCATAACTTTGAATGATCAAGAAAATAGGCAATTACGCAGGTTTTCAGATCGGCTGGTTTGTATTGGTATTGACCCAGGCGGCGTGGAGCATCCTTTGGGCGCTGGCCTTTGTCCTGTTCCATAAACTGAAAGTGGCCTCACCCGGTGAATGGCCGAAGGTCGGCTTGATCATGATCATAGGGCTGACGGTCGATACCGCCTGGCACTTTTCCCCCTGGATACACTTTGTTGGTGCTGGCTGGCCCATCCCTCTGTGGTTGATGGGGCTTTGGCTCATGTTTCCGCTCACCCTGGCTCATTCGCTGTCGTGGTTGAACAACCGACTGGCCTTGCAAGTTGTTTTTGGTGCCGTTGGTGGCGGTGGCAGTTACATCGCTGGTGCCAAGTTCGGCGCTGCCGAACTCTCCGGTATTGGCTGGGTGGCAATGCCACTGCTTTGGGGGCTCTGGCTACCGCTTTTCTACCGAATCATGAACATCAAAACTCAGCCAGACCCGATGGGAGAACCCTCATGAGGCCCCTGGTTAGCTTATTGATGGCAAGCTGCATGAGCATGGCCAGTTGGGCCAGCGGCAATGACGTCTTTGTTGGTTTTGCCTATGCTCTGGACAGCGACGACTTGCTCTACCGGGAAGAGCACCGCATTCAGTACGAGGACGAGCAGCCTGTTTCTGGCGAAGTCATCTACCTCGATGCCGACGAAAACGAATTGGGAATTAAACGGTCACGTTACCGTGAGCCAGCACGCCCAGCCTACGAGTTCGATATTACAGGTCTGGATCGAGACACCGAAAGGGTCGAACCGGGCGATGCCGGGGTTCGAGTCGACAGTGTCCGCAGTGGCAACCTCGACTGGCCATCCGGCGAAGCCGTGATCGATAGCGGCTTTCACTACTTTATTCTGGCGCATTTCGACCGTTTGAAAGCGGGTGACACTCTTCGCCTTGAGTTCCTCGCTCCGACACGTGTCAGTTGGACAAGCCTGGTGATTGAGCCGCAATCAAACAGCAACGATCGATTAGTGATGCAGTTGAAGCCAAGAAATCGGCTGATCTCCTTGTTTTTTGACCCGATCAGGCTGACGTACGACATACCCTCTCGTCGACTGCTGGAATACCGGGGCCTGACCAACGTCCCCAAAGCCGGAGGCGGAAATTACACAGCCCGTATCGAATACCAATATGAAGGTGAACTCTAATGAGACTTGGCAAACTGGAACAGACTGTCATGACTTTCTGTCTGGGCCTCAGTGTGCTCTTTGCCATCGCACTGCTTGCCTGGCTGCTGACACAATCACCCTGGTCAGAGTTTTCTGAGCAAGGTGCCTGGTTGATGAACAACGTCTGGGGGCAAATTTCTCTCATTGATCTGTATGGTGGTTTCTTTATTGGTCTAACACTGGTGTGGGTTCTGGAGCCAAAAGCCTGGGTTCGATGGGCTCTGACCCTGACTCTCCCCTTTATCGGCAACCCTTTGCTTGCACTCTGGTTGATCTTGCGTTGGGGTAAGCTAAAGGCTTTGGCGAAGCAGCCAGTTTTTGACTAATCTGTATGCATTGAGTATGTTGTCGCGCCCCGTGACCACTTCAGCCGGCTGAATACTGATGCCCCCAGCGTTAACCAGGACCAGAACCACCCATCGCCTTTCCTTCCGCCTGGCGAGATTGGGCGTTATATTGGCACTTCTGGTCAGCCTGATCAGCAGCAGTTACCAGGTGTTTCTCGATTTTCGTGAGGAAAGCCGGTCGCTCGACAATACAGTCTCCCGGCTGCTGGACGGTTCGACCTTCGCAGCGGCCCGTGCCGTTCATACACTCGACTTCAACCTGGCCAATGAAGTCGTCAGTGGCCTCTTCGTTTACGATTATGTAACCGAAGCGGCCGTCATAGACGAACTGGGCAACCCTCTGGCTCAGCGTGTTATCCCTGCCGATGACGTCGTTTTGCCCTGGTTTGCAAGCTTTATTCAGAACCGTTACATCGAACGCCAGACGCCGTTGATTACCGACACCCTCGGCGAGGACATTTATGGCCTGCTCACCCTCACGGTGGATCAGGTCGTGGCTTATGAAAGCTTTATTGATCGAGCCTTCTCTACATTGATGCTCGGTATTGTTAAAAACTTCGTCCTGATCGTTCTCTTTATTCTGGTCTTTTATCGCCTGATCACCAAGCCGCTCAACCTGTTGTCAAATGCCGTAGACGCCATCGATCCTAAAGCTCCAGAAGGCCAGCGCCTGCCAACCCCAAGCGGGCATGAAAAGGATGAACTGGGCGCCTTGGCCGAGAACATCAACCTATACTTGAGTAATACCGAACAACTGCTCCAGGATAACGCCAAAGCCCACCGTGATGCCGAAGAATCCTATCGTAACCTCAGAAGGCTCGTTGACAACCTGCCACACTTGATCTTTGTGACCGATGAAAAGGGCAAGCTGCTACTGGTCAACCAGTTGACCAAGACCACCTTTCACGCTCCCGAACAACCCCAGGGGGACGAAAGCCAGTCCTTGTTGTTGAAACATTACGATGACCGCTCCAGGGAGGTTATTCTGGATGCACAGCAGTCGGTGCTGAGCCAGCGCAGAAGCCTGTTTATTCCGGAACTGGAGTGGCTGGATGAAACAGGCAGCTACAGTGCGATTGAAGCACGCTTGTTGCCTCTGGAGTTCCGTGGTGAACAGGCGGTACTCTTTGTGGGTGTCGATATAACCGAGCGTAAACGACACCAGGCGCGCATGCAGCACATGGCCTATCATGACCCGCTGACCGACCTCCCCAATCGTCACCTCTTTCTTGATCGACTCAGTCAATCCTTGAAACGAGCGGGTCGTTCAGGCTTGAGTGGTGCCCTGATCTTCATTGATCTGGACAATTTCAAGAACATCAACGACTCACTCGGCCACGGTGCTGGCGATACGGTGTTGCGCCAGATTGCAGTGCGCATCAAGGACATCGTACGCAGTGAAGACACCATTGCGCGCCTGGGTGGGGATGAGTTTGTGGTGTGCATCAATGAACTGGGTCGTGATATTGAAAAAGCCACTGAATTGGCTCTTTTGCGCTCGGAGAGCCTGAGAAGCGCCCTTCACGAGCCTTTTTATGTCGGAGGACAGCGGTTACAGGTGACCGCCAGCCTTGGCATTGCACTGTTCCCCGATGGCGACCAGACAGCCTCTGACCTGTTGCGCAATGCCGATACGGCCATGTATCAGGCCAAAGCAAGAGGCAAGGACACCCACATCCTGTTTGAACACGCCATGGCAGAAGCCACGGCCTTTCGCATTTCACTGGAAAACGACTTGCGACAGGCATTGGAACGAGAGGAGTTTTTCCTGACCTTTCAGCCCCAATACCACGTCAACACCATTATAGGGGCTGAGGCTCTGCTGCGTTGGCAGCACCCCACTCGCGGCGTTGTCTCACCAGTGGAATTTATTCCGGTTCTGGAAAGCATGGGGCTGATCGTTAATGTTGGCAACTGGACACTGCGCAAGGCCTGTACCTGTGTCCGTCAGTGGATGGACCTGGGCCTGTGGCAGGAGGACCTGGTGATGGGCATCAATGTCAGTCCACAGCAATTCAGTCAACCCGAGTTCTTTGATCAGGTTCGTCAAGCCATTGCTGAAACAGGCATACCGGCCCATTGCATCAATCTGGAAATTACCGAAGGCATGGTTATTCACGAAGTGGAGGAAACCATCATTCGCATGAATCAGGTCCGAGAATTTGGCGTCAGCTTCTCCATCGATGACTTTGGGACCGGCTACTCCAGTTTGAGCTATCTGAAACGCCTACCTCTGGATGTGCTCAAGGTGGATCAGTCCTTTGTTCGAGATATTCATGTCGACAGCAACGATGCCGCCATTGTCGAAACCATCCTTTCCATGGCTCGTCACCTGAACCTGGAAACCATTGCCGAAGGCGTCGAAACCATAGAGCAAGTCCGCTTCCTTGAAGAGAAAGGCTGCCAAAAATACCAGGGCTACTACTTCTCTCCACCTCTACTCGAAGCTGACCTGATTACCCTGCTGCGCGAGCAACCCATTATTCTGGAGACCAGCTGATCCATGGTGTTCCACGTCAAGGAAATGTTCTATACCCTTCAAGGCGAGGGTGCTCAAGCGGGCAGAGCCTCTGTGTTCTGTCGTTTTACCGGGTGCAACCTCTGGAGTGGTCGCGAACAGGACAGAGCGTCCGCCGTATGCACCTTCTGTGATACCGACTTTATTGGCACCGATGGCCCAGGCGGAGGCCGATTCGACAACGCCCGCGCTCTTGCCGAGCGAATTGCCTCATTCTGGCCAGAAAACCAGCCGGGAACGCCCTTTGTCGTCTTCACCGGCGGCGAGCCCGGCCTGCAACTGACAGAAGCATTGATTGATGCCCTGCATGACCATCAGTTTGAATGTGCCGTCGAATCCAATGGCACCCGCCCTCTGCCGCCCAACCTCGACTGGGTTTGCATCAGCCCCAAGGGCAACAGTGACATCATCATTACCGAGTGCGATGAACTCAAACTGGTGTATCCTCAGCCTGAAGCGCCACCGGAACGCTTCGTCCAGATAAAGGCCCGCTATCGATACCTGAGCCCGATGAACCCCTGGCAGGATGAAACCATCCACCCGTCCCGGCAGGACACCACCCAGGCAGCCGTTCAATACTGCATGGAACACCCCGAATGGCGACTGACACTACAAATGCACAAGGTTGTCAATATCGCCTGAGTTATAGTCACTATCACAAGGTCGTAGGCGGCTTCCCTTAACTTTTTGGTCAAATTTCACTAAAATCGCGCCACGATTACGCTCAGCCAGTCCTGGTTGCTGACCAGAACAGCCAGACACACCTCAGCAACCCAACCACTGTTTGGAGATTACACCCGTGTTAGAAACCTATCGTAACCAAGTTGAAGAGCGCACAGCCCTCGGCATTCCTGCCAAGCCGCTGAGCGCCGAACAAGTCACCGAACTGGTCGAGTTGCTGAAAAACCCTCCAGCGGGCGAAGAAGCCTTTATCAAGGATCTGATCGTCAACCGCGTTCCCCCCGGTGTCGATGAAGCCGCCTACGTCAAAGCGGCCTTCCTCTCTGCCGTCGCCAAGGGTGAAGCCAACACCCCCTTGATCGACAAGAAAGAAGCGGTAAAACTGCTCGGCACCATGCAGGGCGGCTACAATATCGAGACCATGGTGAGCCTGCTCGAAGACTCTGAACTGGCCGAAACTGCCGCTGAAGAACTCAAACATACTTTGCTGGTATTTGATGCCTTCCACGATGTGGACGAACTGGCCAAGGGTGGCAACGCTGCCGCCAAGGCTGTTATGCAGTCCTGGGCCGAAGCCGAGTGGTTCCTGAACAAGCCGGAACTGGCAGAAAAAATCACCTTGACGGTATTCAAGGTCACTGGCGAAACCAACACCGACGACCTCTCTCCTGCCCAGGACGCCTGGTCACGCCCGGACATCCCGCTGCACGCGGTCGCCATGTACAAAATGAAGCGTGATGGCCTGAACCCGGACAAGGACGGCGAAATCGGCCCGCTAAAACAGATTGAAGAGCTGAAACAAAAAGGCCACCCCGTTGCCCTGGTTGGCGATGTGGTTGGTACTGGCTCATCGCGTAAATCCGCCACCAACTCTGTGCTGTGGCACACCGGTGACGACATGCCCTTCGTGCCCAACAAGCGCACCGGTGGCTTTGTGCTCGGCACCAAAATCGCACCCATCTTCTTCAACACCATGGAAGACGCTGGCGCTCTGCCGATTGAAGTCGATGTCGACAAGCTGGAAATGGGCGACGTAATTGATCTGTACCCCTATGCCGGCAAGGTTGAAAGAAACGGCGAGGTTGTTGCCGAGTTTGAACTGAAAACTCAGGTCCTGCTCGATGAAGTTCGAGCCGGTGGCCGTATTCCGTTGATCATTGGCCGTGGTTTGACTGACCGTGCGCGTGAAGCTCTGGGTCTGGAGCCCAGCACTGTGTTCCGTCGTCCTGGAAGCGTTGCCGAAAGCACGTCGGGTTACACCCTGGCACAGAAGATGGTTGGCAAGGCTTGTGGCCTCGAAGGCGTTCGCCCCAACGAGTATTGCGAACCGAAGATGACCACCGTAGGCTCTCAGGACACCACTGGTCCTATGACCCGCGACGAACTGAAAGACCTGGCCTGTCTGGGCTTCTCGGCCGATCTGGTCATGCAGTCTTTCTGTCACACGGCGGCTTATCCCAAGCCTGTCGACATCGAAACTCAACACACCCTGCCGGACTTCATCAAGAACCGCGGCGGCGTCTCTCTGCGTCCGGGTGATGGCATCATCCACTCCTGGCTGAACCGCATGCTACTGCCTGATACCGTCGGCACTGGTGGCGACTCTCACACCCGTTTCCCGATGGGCATCTCCTTCCCTGCCGGTTCTGGTCTGGTGGCTTTTGCTGCCGCTACCGGCGTTATGCCGCTGGACATGCCGGAGTCTGTTCTGGTGCGCTTCAAGGGCAAACGTCAACCCGGCATCACTCTGCGTGACCTGGTTCACGCCATTCCTTACGCTGCCATCAAGGAAGGTCATCTGACCGTCGAGAAGAAAGGCAAGAAGAACGTCTTCTCTGGCCGCATCCTGGAGATTGAAGGCCTCGAAGAACTGACGGTCGAGCAGGCTTTTGAGTTGTCTGACGCCTCTGCCGAGCGTTCTGCAGCCGGTTGCACCATTACGCTGAGCGAAGACTCCGTGTCTGAGTATCTGCGCTCCAACATCGTCATGCTGCGCTGGATGATGGCCAGTGGTTATGGCGATGCCCGCACTCTGGAGCGTCGTGCTGCCGCCATGGAAGCCTGGCTCGCCGACCCGAAACTGATGCGTGCCGACAAAGATGCCGAGTACCACACCGTCATCGAAATCGACATGGACGAGATCAAGGAGCCCATTCTGTGCGCCCCGAACGATCCGGACGATGCTCGTTTGCTGTCTGAAGTCGCTGGCGAGAAAATCGACGAAGTCTTTATCGGCTCGTGCATGACCAACATTGGTCACTTCCGCGCCGCTGGTAAGCTGCTCGACGCCCATAACGCTCCGATCGCTACCCGGTTGTGGGTATCCCCGCCGACCAAGATGGACCAGGCTCAGTTGATGGAAGAAGGCTACTACAACATCTTCGGCCGTGCCGGTGCTCGCACCGAAATGCCGGGCTGTTCTTTGTGCATGGGCAACCAGGCACGCGTCGCTGCCAAGTCGACGGTGGTATCCACCTCAACCCGTAACTTCCCGAACCGTTTGGGTGATGGCGCCAACGTCTATCTGGCCTCGGCTGAGCTGGCTGCGGTAGCTGCTCTCAATGGCAAACTGCCGACACCGGCAGAATACATGGAGATCGCCAACAAGATCGACAGCATGGCGGCCGATGTCTACCGTTACCTGAACTTTGACAAGATGGAAGACTTCGTCAAGGCAGCCGATTCGGTGATTGCGACTTCAGCGGCTTGAACCAAATAGCCGATTAGATGTAAAACCGGGCCCTTGCCCGGTTTTTTTTGCCAGTCTGCTCTTCAATTAATCGCCGGGAACCCGCACCGGCTGCTGGGTTGGCCTATCCGGGGTCGCCGTGAATCCATCCCTGGAGGCTCGGCAGCGCCCATCCAGGGCGCTGACGTCCCCGTATAGGCCAACCCAGCAGCCGGAGCTAGCCATTCGCGAGCACTAATAGAATGTTAATCCGTTATTGCAGGAATGAATCTGGAATAAGCACAAGATGAAAGCCTGAGAGTGTCTACTACCTCAAAGCGGTTTATGGGCAAGGAACAGCACATAGCGCCCCAGATCTCGATAAGGAGCCTGTTCGCACAGTTCAAGCTCCATTTCGATGATATCTGCCTCTTCGTACCAGGACAGCACCACAGGCTCTGTAAGGTCCGAGAAGGTGCGAACTCCAGCCTGCAAGGCAACCTCAAGCCCAGCGGCTTCCAACCAGCCTCTGACGGCCGTCGGGTCGAGAGGGTTGATCGGTGTCAGCCCCTGGCCATCACCACCCAGTTGATCCGCCTTCACCTTCTTGAGGGTACCGCGCATCAGGTTGCGCATGACCAACATATGACGGTTGTACACCATCAGCCCCAGAACACCGCCAGGCTTGAGCCAGGCGACAGCACGCTCCAAAGCCAATTGCGGTTGCTCCAGCCACTCCAGCACCGCATGGACGACGACCAGATCCATGGCATGGCGCGGCTCATACTCCAGTATGGAAGCCTGCATACCTTGCCATTGCCCAGAGGCCGTCTGCTCAGACAAAAGCTGCTCAGTGCGGTTAAGCATTTCTTGAGAGACATCGAAATAGTCGACCTGATGGCCGAGTTCAAGCAGCCACTTAGACATCTGTCCCAGTCCACCGCCGGCATCCAGAACTCTCAGCCCAGACCCTGAATCCAGCTCCGGCAGTACCTTGAGGTAACTGGCGTTGATGACGGCCTGGCGAATACGCCCCTTGGTGCTGCCGTATATCTGATCCTGAAATCGATCCGCCAGGTGGTCGAAATTGATGTATGTCACTGTTGGATCAACCTTTCAGTTAATTAAGTGCTTACTTATAAACTCATAGTCTACACTGTAACGACTGATGAATTGTTCAAGGATACGTCCTCGAAGCCGATATATTCGAGTGAAAGAAGCCTGAGGACTGATGTTTGTTAATACAAAGCGCTCTCGCACCAACTGTCCATATTGCGCCTAAAAACGCCAGTACCCTTATAGCGACCCTGCTGATTCTATTCAGCCTGGTACTGGCATTCAGCCTGCCCTGGCTATTCTGGTTGAATCAAAAAAGCGGTTTCTATGGCCTTGAATCCAACTTCTCAGCCAGTGGCAAAGTTCCATGGCTGGATGCTGTTTTGGCCGAAGCTCCCAATCACCATCAATACCTGATGTTTGGGTTTCTGAACTGCACGGATACCTGCCCTGCTCAACTCACTACCCTGATGGCTCTTGAACAAGAACTGCAAGAACACAAGGTTCGCTTCGTATACGTCAGCATCGACCCTGCAAGAGACACTGATGAAGCACTTACCTATGTCGGAAGCCAATTAGGCCCGAATTTTCGAATGGTTCGTCCAGAAAGCCTTGCCCAGGCCCAAAAGGCGACCAACGCCTTTCGGGATTTTGCTGCGAGAAACGCCCATAACGAGGATTTGCAACACAGCGGCCGGCTTTACCTGCTGTCGCCTTACCGGGATATCCGACTTGTCTACAGCCCTCAACAGAACGACATCATTCGACTGAGTGAAGACTTCCGTACTCTTACAGCCATTACCCGAGGAGGGAAATGAATCATGAGTGAAGTACTGTCCCATTATGTAAAAGACCGCCTCGAGTCAGACAGGATCTTGTTAATCATCTTGCTGGCACACGCGCCTTTCACCGCACTCTTGATCCCCATGGGCTACGGCACTTATCAATTTGCCATTATAGCGACACTGCTGGTTGTTGCATTGGCGGTTGTCGGTTTCCTCTTGTTGCGAGGACAGCGTGCGTACAGCGCTCTAACCGGGGTTCTCTTGATGACCTATTCGGCCATCATGATCCAGAGCCAACTGGGGCGCATCGAAATGCACTTTCACATCTTCGCCGCACTGGCTTTCCTGCTCATCTACCGTGACTGGCTTCCTATCGTCGTTGCTGCTGGTTTTATCGCCGTACATCACCTCCTGCTGACCGGCCTGCAATTGAACGAAGCCGTGATCGGCAACATGCCTATCATGATTTACAACTATGGCTGTAGTTGGGGCATCGCCTTTTTGCATGCCGCTTTCGTCGTCATGGAAACGGCAGTGCTGGTATTTATCGCCGTGCGCATGGCGTTGCAGCGTCAGATCAACTTTGCATTGATTGAACGCATTCAGCAAATTGCCGAAAACAAAGACTTGACTCAGACGATCACTATTCGGCAGACCGATCCGACGGTACAAAGCTTTAACCAGCTTCAATCCAATATCCTGCACTTGATCAGTTCCCTCAAGACCTCCGTACACAACCTGAAAGACTCTGCCGATCAACTGGGAGAACAATCCAGGAACACGAACAGGAACCTGGAACAGCAAATGATTCAGGTAGAGCAAGCTGCGCAGTCGACCTACGAGATGAAAAGCACCATCGACAGTGTTGCAGAGAATGCCAACCAGGCAGCCGAGGCCGCCAATGGTGCTACAGAACAGGTGAACACCAGCAGCAAATTGATGACTGAGTCCATCGAGGCAATCGAAGGTACCAACCAGACATTGGACGAAGCCAGTAAAACCATAGATTCGCTAATGAAAAGCGTCGAAAAAATAGGCTCAGTCGTTGGCACCATCAACGACATTTCCGAAAAAACCAATCTGCTGGCATTGAACGCTGCCATTGAAGCAGCACGAGCTGGGGAACAGGGCCGGGGGTTCGCTGTTGTCGCCGATGAAGTACGAAACTTGTCAGTCAGTACCCAGGAAGCCACTCATGAAATACAAACCATGATCGAGCAGCTAACCGATGGTACTGATAAAGTCATAGCAATAATGGCGAGCGGCCAGGAAAAGGCACTTACATCCGCCAGATCCATACGCAGCCTCAACGAAGCTCTGGGCATCCTTAAAGGACTGATTGAAGGCTTGACCGATATGAATCTGCAAATTGCCACAGCGACTGAAGAGCAATCGGCAGCAGCTGATCAGATCAACAACAATGTTAAAACTATTTCAGAACAAAACCGTACAGTGGTAAATGAAAGCAAGGACGTTCAGGCGCTCGCGGGGAAACTGGAGGCGCTTTCAAGTGAAGTGGATAAGCTGGTGAAGGACTACAAAAGTTGATTATCACTTCTTGAGTAAAATAACTGGCTGCACAGGCAGGCTGACGCCTGCTACGTCGATGAGGATATCGACGCTCCAAAAAAGCCGGCACTCCGGCTGCGGCCCGAGCCACCCCACTTTCGATTGAAGCCACAAACAAAAAGACCGGCTCAAGGCCGGTCTCTTTGTTCTGAATTTGGTCGGGCATGCAGGATTGGATCTGGCCGGCACTCCGGCTGCGACCCGAGCCACCCCACTTTCGATTTAAGCCACAAACAAAAAGACCGGCTCAAGGCCGGTCTTTTTGTTCTGAATTTGGTCGGGCATGCAGGATTTGAACCTGCGACCCTCGCCACCCCATGACGATGCGCTACCAGACTGCGCTAATGCCCGAAAACGTTGCGAATAATACGCTAAGCGATTGAATAATCAAGCGTTTTCTTGAGAAACTTTAGTCATCCGAGAGGAGTTTGAGCACGGCTTCGAGTTCACGGATCATATCCTGAATCAAGGCCTGCTGTTGCACTACCAATGCGCCCTCGGTTTCCGGCTCGGTAAGTTTTTGCCGCGCACCGCCAATGGTGAATCCGTCCTCATAAAGAAGATGACGAATCTGGCGGATGAGAACGACGTCATCCCTTTGGTAGTAACGCCTGTTTCCTCGGCGCTTTACCGGACTGAGTTGCGGAAATTCCTGCTCCCAGTAGCGAAGGACATGAGGCTTGACTGCACACAAGTCACTGACTTCGCCGATTGTAAAGTAACGCTTCCCTGGGATAGGAGGCAATTCATCATTCTGGCTCGGTTCCAGCATATGCCTCGACTTTAACCTTCAGCTTCTGGCCTGGACGAAAGGTCACGACCCGTCGCGCCGAGATAGGAATCTCTTCGCCGGTCTTGGGGTTCCGCCCCGGGCGTTGCCGCTTATCTCGCAGGTCGAAGTTGCCGAACCCCGAGAGTTTCACTTGCTCGTTATGTACCAGAGATTCCCGAATCTCTTCAAAGAAGATTTCGACCATTTCCTTGGCTTCGCGCTTGTTGAGGCCTAGCTCCTCATACAGGCGTTCCGCCATCTCTGCTTTAGTCAGGGCCATAGCTAGCTCCTCAACGCAGCATTGTACCTCGTCTGCAAGGTGGTGATGATGGAATCCATCAAATTGTTTATTTCATCATCAGTAAGAGTGCGCGAAGCGCTCTGCCAGGTCAAGCCTAAAGCGACACTTTTTCTTTGCGAATCAATGCCTTTGCCACGATAGATGTCAAACAAGTTCAGGCTTTCAAGGTCATCGCCTGCCTTTTCACGAACACTGTTCATAACATCACTGACCGACACTTCTTCATCCACAACGACCGCCAGGTCACGGCTGGAGCTGGGGTAGCGCGACAAGGGTGTAAATGCCGGCAGTTCCGATTTCAGCGTTTTATCAAGGCGCAGCTCAAACAGAAAGGTCGGTTGTTTAATATCCAGCTGGCGCATCAACGAGGGGTGCAGGGCACCAATAAAGCCAGCCAGTTTGCCGTCACGCTCGATGCGAGCACACTGCCCAGGATGCAATGCGCTGTGCTGGCCAGGTACAAATTCGAATTCCGCACCCTTGATCAAACTCAGAACCTGCTCAAGGTCGCCCTTGGTGTCAAAGAAATCGAGCATTTCGTTGCCACTGTGCCAGGCTTTGGGGGTGCGTGTTCCAGTAGCCACAGCAGCCAACATCGCCACCTGCTCGGTACCCGCTTCTGTTGAACGGAAACGCAGCCCTGTTTCAAACAAGCGCACACGTTCCTGCTGCCTTTTCAGGTTGTAGGTCATGGCCTTGAGCAAACCGGGCCAGAGTGATACCCGCATGACGGCCATATCGGCAGATATGGGGTTGGCCAGTTCTATGCCCTTCTCTTTAGGGAACATGGCCTGTTGCAAGCCAGGCTCAACAAAGCTGTAGGTAATGGCTTCCTGGTATCCTAGCGAAGCCAGGCGATCAACCAGCCGTGCCAGTGGTGTGTTCTGCTCGATATCCCCTCTGGGGGCCAGAGCGGCCGAAGGCACAGACACCGGCAGGCGGTTGTAGCCATAGACTCGGGCAATCTCTTCGATCAGATCTTCACGAATCGCCATATCGAAGCGCCAACTGGGCGCCTTTACCGTCCAGGCGGCATCCGATTCGGAGACAAATTCAAAGCCCAACCCAGCAAGAATCCGACGCACTTCGGTCGCAGCAATCGGCATTCCCAGGGCGGCTTCGACCACATCGCCAGTCAAACTGATTTCAGCGGCTTTGGGCAACTGGCTGGTGTCTTCTTCGATCACCAGAGGGCCTGGCTCGGCACCGCAGATGTCGACCAGCAACGCTGTTGCACGTTCTACAGCCAGTGCCTGAGCAGTCGGGTCGACACCACGCTCAAACCGGTGGCTGGCATCGGTGTGCAGCCCATATTGGCGCGCACGACCGGCAATTTCCAGGGGGGCAAAGAAGGCACTCTCAAGGAAGACGCGCCGCGTCTCGGTTGATACGCCACTTTGCTCACCGCCCATCACCCCCGCCATGGCCAGAGGCCCCTTGGCATCGGCAATGACCAGCACCTGGTCATTCATTTCGATGGTCTGGCCATCGAGCAACTCCAGGCTTTCGCCCGGCTTCGCGCGCCGAACGATGATGGCATCGTTCAATCGATCGAGGTCAAAACCGTGCAGGGGTTGACCCAACTCCAGCATGACGTAGTTGGTAACATCCACCACCGGATCAATGGAACGCAGGCCTGAACGGCGCAGCCGCTCAACCATCCACAGCGGGGTAGCCGCTGCGACGTTGACGTTATTCAGCACGCGGCCGACGTATCGTGGGCAGCCAGTGTAGTCCTCGATGCGAACCGGGAAGACGTCCTGGTGTACCGCTTCGATGCTGGGAATTTCAGGGCCCTTGACAGGGGCTTCGTTCAATACGCCCACTTCACGGGCAAGGCCGGCAATGCTAAGGCAATCTGCCCGGTTAGGGGTCAAGTCGACTTCGATGCTCAGATCATTCAGGCGCAGCAGTTCACGCAGGTCCGTACCCAGGGGTGCATCAGGCACCAGTTCCATGATGCCTTCATGGTTTTCTGACAGACCCAGCTCTTTTTCACTGCACAGCATGCCCTGGCTTTCTACCTGACGGAGCTTGGCTTTCTTGATCTTGAAATCACCGGGCAGCGTCGCGCCGACCTGAGCCAGCGCTACCTTGATGCCGGCTCGGGCGTTGGGTGCACCGCATACGACCTGAAATGTCTCCACGCCATTGGAGACCTGGCAGACCTGCAACTTGTCGGCATTGGGGTGTGGCTCACAGCCCACCACTTCGGCTACAACAACGCCGTCAAAGGCGTCGGCAACCGGTTCTGAGCCATCGACTTCCAGGCCCGCCATGGTGATCTGGTCCATCAAATCCTGGGCGCTGATGCTCGGGTTTACCCATTCGCGCAGCCACTGTTCACTGAATTTCATACTGTGTTACCAATCCTGATTCTGTGTTGTCCCAATGTGGGCCCGGTTTTCCTGAGCGCCCCCACAAAATGGCCGTTGGCCATTTCTGGGTGAAAACTAGTTGAACTGACGTAAAAACTTGAGGTCGTTCTCAAAGAACAGCCGCAAGTCGTTGACGCCATAGCGCAGCATGGCCAGGCGCTCCACCCCCATGCCGAAGGCAAAGCCTCTGTATTCGGTCGGGTCTACATTGGAGGCTTCAAGTACGTTCGGGTGCACCATGCCGCAGCCCATGACCTCCAGCCAGCCTGTATGACTGCAAACGCGACAGCCTTCGCCGCCACACATGACGCACTCGATATCGACTTCGGCAGAAGGCTCCGTGAACGGGAAGTAAGAGGGGCGGAAACGCACCGCCAGTTCTTTCTCGAAAAAGACACGAAGAAACTCTTCCACAGTGCCTTTGAGGTCGGCAAAGCTGACATGCTTGTCGATGTACAGGCCTTCCATCTGGTGAAACATGGGCGTATGCGTCAGGTCGGAATCACACCGATAGACGCGTCCCGGGCAAATCACTCGAATGGGAGGTTTCTGGTGCTCCATGGTGCGCACCTGAACGGGGGAGGTGTGGGTGCGCAACAGGGTGTTGGCATCAAAATAGAAGGTATCGTGCATCGCCCGCGCAGGGTGATGTGAGGGAATATTGAGGGCTTCGAAATTGTGATAATCGTCTTCGATCTCCGGGCCTTCGGCGACATCGTAACCGATATTGGTGAAAAATTCGTCCATACGGCGCAGTGTCTGGGTAATCGGATGCAGCCCCCCAGTGGACTGGCACCGACCCGGCTGGGTAACGTCGATGCGCTCGCTGGCCAACTGTGCCGTCAGGCTTTCTTCGGCAAGCGCTGCTTTGCGCTCATTGATGGCCTCGGAGACAGCCGTTTTCACTTCATTGATACGGGCACCGGCGGCAGGCCTGTCCTGCGGGTCGAGCGTGCCCAGGCTCTTCAATTGCGCGGTGATGTCACCCTTTTTGCCCAGATAGCGCACTCGAAGTTCTTCGAGTTCCTGGGGGGTCTGGGCGTTGCGCACCGCTGTCAACGCCTCGGTGTGCAATTGATTTAGGGTATCCATGAACTGTAAAAACTCCCGTCAAGACTCACAGAAAAAGGCCACACTATAAGGATGAAGCCAAAATAAGCAACTGCCTTAACCAGTCCTTACCAGAAACAACGTTTCTGGTAAGGCACGAACGCGGTGCACGGATGCACCGCCATAATCAAGCACTTAAGTGCTTGAATATGCGAGCCAGGAAAAATCACGCTTTTTCCTGAGCGACTCCGCGAAACGACAGGAAGTCGTTTCAGGATGGAAACTAGCCCGCCTCGGTAAAGAGGGTATCGGCAAAGCTGCGTTCGCAGTAGTCACATCGCAGCAGGACCTGGGCTGAGCGCTGTGGTTGCGCCGGACGTTGTATGACGGTAAAACGGCTGTCCACCGGCTCGT
Organism: Saccharospirillum sp.; assembly: GCA_022565595.1. GTDB lineage: Bacteria > Pseudomonadota > Gammaproteobacteria > Pseudomonadales > Natronospirillaceae > Saccharospirillum. Next base: position 104,839 of record JAIUML010000004.1, read on the forward strand.
TATGGGTGATGCAATTGGTGTTCGGGCAGGTAAATACCCCGACAAAACGCTCCGGCAAACCAATGGAGAACTTTTTAACGACCCGGTAATCTTCGATAATGTTGACGGTCGCATCGGGCGCGAACAATGCCAGTTCAGCAGCGTCGTTTTCGGTGAAGCGCCATTCATCGATCTTGATCAGGTCCTTAAGGCCGGAACCTCCACTGGGCAGATTCAGTCCGACGGTCAAGCGGGCCTGGGCATTGCGGATCTGCAGTCGGCTGAGAATGGTTAACCCCTTGCCGGCGGGAATATGGTCAATCACTGTCCCGGTCTGAATGGCTTCCACCATCAACTTGGTTTTGGTATCAGGCATCGGCATGGCCCTCCCCTTCGATCCTGGCTTCGTTCATGACCAGCGACAGCAGCGACTGGCGAGTGTAGACACCGTTTTCTGCCTGCTGGAAATAATAGGCATGAGGGGTGTGATCCACGGCCGGATGTATTTCATCGACCCGAGGCAAAGGGTGCATGATCTTCATATGGGGCTGCGCATGCTCGAGCATTTCGGCACGCAGCACGTATTGTGAGGCCAGGTGCATGTATTCGGTGGGGTCAAAGCGTTCTTTTTGCACACGGGTAACGTAGAGCAGATCCACTTTGGGGATCACGGCTTCGAGTGAGTCGACATATTCAAAGGGAATGCCGGCTTCGGTCAGGTTGTCTTCTATGTAGCTGGGCATGGCCAGGGCCTGAGGCGCCACGAAATAGAAGTGTGGCGAGTAGTGGCTTAGCGCCTGAGCAAGGGAATGGACGGTGCGACCGTATTTGAGATCACCGACCATGGCAATCTTCAGCCCTTCGAGCCGGCCCTGACATTCGGCGATGGAGAACAGGTCCAGCAGGGTTTGGGTCGGGTGCTGGTTGGCACCATCACCGCCGTTAAAGACGGGAATATTGGCGACTTCAGCAGCAAGGCGTGCAGAGCCCTCCTGGGGGTGACGCATGATAATGGCGTCGGCGTAGGAAGCGATCATGCGGATACTGTCAGACAGGGTTTCCCCCTTTTTGGCGGAAGTGTTGCCGCTGTCGGAGAAGCCAATCAGGGTGCCACCGAGACGCTGTACGGCAGTCTCGAACGAGAGCCGAGTGCGCGTAGACGCTTCAAAGAAGCAACTGGCGACCAATTTACCATGCAGCAAGGGCTGTGCGCCCTGGCGTTTGAGTATGGCTGCTCGGTCTATAATGGCATTGAGGTCGTTTTTCGATAAGTCGCGAATGGAGACGATGTCGCGACCAAAGAGGGGGTTAGGCATTCCGTGGGTCTCGGTCGGATTTGCGGCATTATAGCGGAAGCTTGGGTGACCTCCTAGAGGGGCGTTCGGAGTCAGGAGTCTGAATTTACAAGCACTGAACACTGATCCGGATTAAAAATAGTACGCTATAGTCCTGTTAGACTTGAGTATTGGCTGAACGGCCACAATCGACATAGACGACTGACTATTTCAACAGCAGCAAAACGGGAGCTCATGAAGCAGGAACCTTCACCAAACACCCTTTTCTCCTGGACGGCCTTTTTCGGCTGGTGCCTCACCTTTGCGCTGCTCTGGGCATTATTGGCGGGCGGACAGGGCTGGGGCTTTGGTGGGATCGCTGTGGTGGCGGCATCGGCTATGACCGTCTGGCTCAAACCGGCAGTGCGCTTGCCGGGGTGGCGTTATCTGCCTGCTTTTCTCTGGTTCTTCCTGCGCTCGGCGGTTCATGGCGGTTGGGATGTGGCCATTCGCGCCTGGCAACCCTCCTTGCCCATTCACCCGGATTGGGTGGAGTATGAGATGCGTTCCGAAGACGCTCGCGTGCGCTTGATGCTGTCCGCAATGGTCGGTTTGTTGCCTGGCACTCTGGCCTCTCACTACGATGGCAGTCGCCTGGTTATCCATGCACTGGATAGTCGGCAAGAATGGGCTGCGACCGTTGAGACACTCGAAACCCATCTGATACAGCTATTGGAGGGTCGGAGCTGATGCTGTGGCTGATCAGTCTGCTGCTGTTGACGGTAATGGCCAGTATGGTTCGCGTAGTCGTGGGGCCGACGCGGGCCGATCGTCTGCTTGCCATACAACTCTTTGGCACGGCAGGCACGGCAGTGTTGTTGATGATGGCCTACCTCTGGGGGCAACCTGCCCTGATCGATGCAGCTCTGATCATCGCTCTGTTAGCGGCTGTGATTACCTCGGCACTGGTGCAGTTTTTAAGGAGGGAGCACCATGATTGAGTTCACAGCCATTCTGGCCTGGCCCTTTTTGCTGGCTGGCGCCTTCTTCTTCATTGCTGGCACCCTGGGCGTGCTTCGATTTCCGGACATATACAGTCGCCTGCACGCGGTCACCAAGGCCGATACTCTGGGGCTTGGCTTGACCGTCATTGGCCTCGGGCTCCTGTCCGGGAGCTTGAGAACCACTCTGCTGATGATCCTGGTCTGGTTGTTGGTTATGGCCTCCGGCGCTACGGCCTGCCAGTTACTCGCCCGCTACGAGCGAGAGCGCCCCCAGGTGGAGGACGAAAATGGCGGTCGTTGACTGGGTCTATGACGGCCTGCTGGCCTTGCTGGTTCTCGGCCTGGCCGCAGGCGCGTTGTACAGCTTGTCGCTTTATCGGGCAGTGGTTTTCTATATTGCGCTCGGCCTGGTTCTGGCATTGGTTTGGGCACGCCTTGGGGCGCCAGATCTGGCCCTGGCAGAAGCAGCCATCGGTGCCGGGCTGACGGGTGTTCTGCTGTTGTCTGCACTCAAGCACCAACCAAACAAGGCTCGTCTGATGGGGTGGCCCTGGCTTCCTGGACTCACAGGAATCGCCATCTTGCTGCTGTTGATCATGATGGTGAAAGCGGTGTGGGGCTTACCCCAGGGCATGGCGGCCGTCGGTCAGGCCGCCTTACTGGCGGTACCAGAGAGTGGGGTCGAGCATCCGGTTACTGCGGTTCTGCTCAACTTCCGGGCATGGGACACCCTGCTCGAGGTCCTGGTGGTATTGCTGGCGCTGCTGGCACTGCGCCAGTTGACTCTGCCCGACGAGACATTCCCCGACGCCTGGCCACTGCTGCTGGCCTGGAGTCGTTTGCTGGCGCCGCTAAGCCTGCTACTGGGCATATACCTGCTGTGGCGCGGTGCAGATGCTCCCGGTGGCGCTTTCCAGTCGGGCGCCTTGATTGCCGCAGGCCTGTTGATGCTGCGCCTGGTCGGCTTGTCACCGGCCCTACCCTGGTCACGCTTCGGTGTGCGCTTGAGCATACTGATCGGACCGACCATATTTTTGCTGGCCGCCATGGCAACAGCCAGTCTGGGAGCAGGCTGGCTGGCGTTCCCGCCTGACTGGAGCAAGGCTCTGATTCTGCTGATCGAGGTTGCTGCAACCACCTCGATCGCCATTTCCCTGGCTCTGTTGGTTGGCAGTGACAGCCGGGAGTTGAATCAATGACGGAGTTTCAACTCTTTCTGGGCCTGGGCCTGTTGCTTTTTCTGCTGGGGGTGCATGGTTTGGTGCTTTCCGAGCATACCATTCGCCGCCTGATTGCCATCAATGTCAGCGGCGGCGGGGTATTTCTGGTGATGGTGAGCCTGGCCAGCCGTGGCGACAGTGTCGACCCGGTGATGCAGGCGCTGGTGGTTACTGGCCTGGTGGTTGCCGTCAGTGCCACGGCCTTTGCACTGCGCCTGGGCAGTGCCCTGACTCGGGCCGAGTCCAGCGACAGGGAGGGTGACCATTGAATTGGGCTCTACTCAGCCTGGCGTTGCCATTGCTGTCGGCGTTCTGGGTGCTGCTGGTACGACGTGCCGTGAGCGAAACTATCCTGTTCGCCACCCTGGTGAGTCTGACTGCCGCCCTCGCCGCTTTTTATCAGGTGCAGAGCGACCCTGTGCAAACGCTCTTGCTGGGTGACTGGACCTTGCCGCTGGCCATTCGCTTCGAGTTGACCTCTCTTAATGCATTGTTGATGGTATTAACCGCGACCATACATTTCCTGGTCGGTCTCTATAATCGCTTCAGCCGCCATGGCAGTGGCCGGTACAGTGACTATTGGCCACTGTCTGCTGTGCTGCATTCAGCCCTGGTGGCTTTATGGCTCTCACGCGACCTGTTCAACTGGTACGTCACTCTTGAGTTACTGACCCTGGTTGCAGTCGCTCTGGTCACGCTCAGTGGCCCAAAAGCCTACAGAGCCGCCCTGGGCTACCTGGTGTTGTCATTGATCGCCTCGCTGTTTTACCTGCTCGGTGTCGCCCTGCTTTATGGTGAATATGGCGTGCTCGACCTGGACCGACTCTCTGCTCTGGCCGTCGACAGCGCCAATACCCGCTTGGCCTTGCTGCTTATGGTACTCGGGCTGATGCTCAAGGCTGCGCTCTGGCCGCTGTACCTATGGCTACCCGATGCGCATGCCAATGCTCCCACTGCGGTCAGTGCCTTGCTTTCTGCACTGGTCGTCAAGGGCCCACTCTTTATCCTTTGGTTGACTCTGACCCAGATCGCACCGGTCGAATTTGCCCAACAACTCGGGCTGATATTTGCTCTGTTTGGTTCCGTAGCACTGCTATCGGGTGCCTGGTCCGCCTTAAGGACACCCTATCTGAAAACCCTGGTCGCCTATTCCACGGTGGCCCAGCTTGGTTATGCACTCATTACCTTGGGCCTTTTGCTGCGCTGGCAAACGCCTGAACTGGCGACAGCCCTGTGGTTGTTCGTTATTGCGCATGCCCTGGCGAAGGTGTCGGCCTTTCTGGCCGCCGGTGAGATGCAGGCCACCTTTGGCAGCAAAGAACTGATCGCGGTGCGTGGCGCCAGCCAATCCATGCCACTGGCCATGTTTGCCTTTGCCGTTGCCGGGGGCAGCCTGATTGGCTTGCCACCCAGTGGCGGATTTCTGGCCAAATGGATCCTGTTGCAACCGCTGTTTGCCGAGCCAGCTCATTGGCCCTGGGCCCTTGCCATTCTGCTGGGTACTCTGGCCAGTGCTGCCTACGTATTCCGGGTGGTGGCTCTGGCCTTCGACCGCTACGATGTCGAAACAGAATTACCGCAGACCGATGCCCTGGCTCAATGGCTTAGCCTCCTGCCAGCGCTGGTAGTCTGGGGGTTGGCCTTGATCAGTCAGCCGCTGATGCTATGGCTGAGCACGGGGGCCAACCCATGACTCTGCTGCATATGCTCATGCCGTTAATGGTTGTGCTCAGCTCGTTAATACCCGGGCTGATCATTTTTACTCTGCGTGAAGACCAGATTGAACTGCGTACCCTGCTCAACTTGAGCGGCGTCTTTATCAAGATGGCACTGGTAATCACCATGCTGATCGGCGTCAGTCAGGGTTACTCTTATGAGTTCCGATTGCCGTTCCTGCCCAATGCGGATTTGACACTGCGGGGTGATGCGCTCTCGCTGCAGTTTGTCACTTTGTCGTCCATTTTGTGGATGGCGACCACCATTTATGCTATCGGTTACCTCGAAGGCTCACCACTGAGGTCCCGCTTTTTTGGGTACTTCAGTCTCTGCGTTAGCGCCACTGTAGGTCTCGCCCTCGCCGGCAATCTGGTGACTTTTCTGTTGTTTTACGAGTTGCTCACTCTGGCAACCTTTCCATTAGTCGTGCATCGGGGCACCAAAGCCGCTTTGCGCGCTGGTCGCATCTACCTGGCTTACACTCTGGCTGGCGGAACCCTGGTATTGCTCGGTGTAGTGCTGTTGCACGACATTGCCGGCAGCCCCGAGTTTACCATTGGTGGTTACCTGACCGTTTTTGAAACCGAGCACAGCGCCTCCCTCACCCTGGCTTTTGCCTTGCTGATTGCTGGGCTGGGGGTCAAGGCGGCACTTTTCCCGGTACACGGTTGGCTGCCGCGAGCCATGGTTGCACCCGCCCCGGTCAGTGCCTTGTTGCATGCTGTGGCGGTAGTAAAGGCTGGTGCTTTCGGCATTGTTCGCGTGGTGTACGATGTCTTTGGCGTGGATCTCGTACAAAACCTCAACCTGATGCCACCCCTGCTCTGGTTGGCAGCTTTCACCATCATCTTTGGATCTGTCATGGCACTACGCCAGACCGAACTGAAAAAACGCCTGGCCTACTCTACCGTCAGTCAGGTTTCCTACATCACCCTGGGCGTCGCCTTGCTGGGGCCGATAGCAGCCATAGGAGCCATTGCGCATCTGGTGCACCAGGGCTTGATGAAGGTCACCCTCTTTTTCTGCGCCGGTAACTTTGCCGAAACACTGCATGTTCATCGCATACAGGACATGAACGGCATCGGCAAACGCATGCCTTACACCATGGCCGCCTTTACCGTTGGTGCTCTGGGCATGATGGGCGCGCCTCCCATCGCCGGCTTTATCACCAAATGGCACCTTGGCCTCGGGGCTCTGGAAGTGGGCCAGGCCTGGGTTCTATTGGTCCTGGTCGGCTCAGGTCTGCTCAATGCGCTCTACTTCTTGCCGCTGATTTATCGTGGCTGGTTTGGTTTACCACCCAAAGCCTGGCCCGAGGATACCGGCCTGGGCGGTGGCTCGCCTGGCTGGCGAGAAACGCACTGGATGTTGCTGCTGCCAACCCTCTTTACGGCCGTTGTATCGATACTGGTGGGTGTTCTGGCGGGGACCAGCATCAGCCCGCTGGCCTGGGCCAAACTGGTGGTTGATCTGGAATTCAGCTTATGAACGCTGCCTTATGGCTTCTGCCTATCGCGACCCCCTTGCTCGGCGCCTTGCTGCTGCTCAAAGGCGGGCGGCGCTGGGCACCCTTGCTGTGGCTTGCCCCGCTGCCGGCTCTGGCCATAGCCTGGTTGCCGGTTGACGTTCTGAAGCTCGGCTGGCTCTGGCCGGATGCCCAATGGGGTATAACCGATGCACTGGCCACCAACTGGCTGGGGTTTACCGCTCTGCTCTGGCTGGCTGCCAGTCTGTTCGCATGGCAATACCACAAGGACGATGCACACGCCGCTCGCTTCTGGGGGTTCTGGCTACTGACTCAAGCCGGCAACTTCCTGTTGTTGATTGCCATGGACGCCGTCAGCTTCTATGTCGGCTTTACCCTGATGAGCCTCAGCGCTTACGGTCTGGTGGTGCACAAGGGCGGCCCGGAACCCATCCAGGCAGGCCGCCTCTATGTGCAACTGGCCATTCTGGGCGAGATGCTGGTGTACGCTGCTCTGATGCTGAGAATTCACGAATCCGGCGGCTCACTCCTGTTGGCCGATTGGCAACAAAGCTCGACCACGCCCCTGACCATGGTTCTGCTGTTGGTGGGCTTTGGTCTGAAGGCAGGCTTTTTCCCGTTGCATATCTGGTTACCCCTGGCGCACCCGGCTGCACCACCAGCGGCCAGCGCTGTGCTCTCTGGTGCCATGATCAAGGCAGGCATTCTCGGGCTATGGCGCTTCCTGCCGGAGCAGGACATGAGCCTGATGGCCTGGTCGCCCTGGTTGATTGGTTTGGGGCTTTTCAGCGCTTTCTTTGGTGTAGCCATGGGCCTGGTGCAGCGCAAGGTAAAAGTCGCTCTGGCCTATTCCTCCATCAGCCAGATCGGGTATTTGCTGATGATTCTTGGCCTGGCACTCGGCGATGAGGCTGGGTTCAGCAGTTGGGCAGGCGTGTTAATCCTTTACGGCGTTCATCACGGCCTGGCCAAGGGTGCACTCTTTATGGGTGCGGGGGTTATCATGGCAAGGCGTCTTCCCAGATTGGGTTGGGGCCTGATGGCTGTTCCAGCCCTGGCCCTGGCGGGCCTGCCCTATACCTCTGGAGCCATTGCCAAAACGGCATTAAAAACCGGTGTCTATGACATCAACACTATACTGGTGACGGCGCTGACACTCGGCTCCCTGGCAACCACCCTGCTGGTGATGCGTATTATTGCCTTGATGCTGGCCACCAATGAAGGCATCACGACAACGCAAAAGGTGCCGTTGCGCTTTTGGCTGGGCTGGGGCCTGCTCTGTTTGGCACCCTTGCTGCTGCCCTGGCTCTGGCCAGTCTTTATTAATCTACGCCCTGAGGCCTTTCACGCCAGCGCTCTCTGGGATCAGAACTTGCCGATACTGCTCGGGTTGATCTTTTATGGCCTGACCATGCGTTTTGTTGTTCGGCCGGATCGCTTCCACCCCAGACAACGCCTGGCGCGCTGGCTCTCGCTGACACTCAAGAACTACTTGCAACCTGCCATACCAGCCAAAGACCGTTCGGGTTCGATGCGTTGGCTAAAAAACTCGCAGACGCGAACCGCTAATGCCCGGTGGGACAGCGTGACCCTCAGCACCGCCTTGATGGCACTGTTTCTGTTGCTGGCCTGGGTCCTGATCTGATCACGCCTTGATCAGCCGCCCGAAAAAGTCGCGTATATGGCTCCCTTGGGTAGCACCAGACTGTACTTTTAATATTGTTGTTTTACTGCTGACTCGGCACTGGTACCTTGTTGCTTGTCGAAGGGAGGAGGACAGGGAAAAGGGATAGAGCAGCAAGGAATAAAGAGCTGAAGGCTGGGAGCGCCACAGAAGGAATGGCCGGGAATGGCCAAATAAAGGAACGACAGGCTCAGGCCGGGATGGCAAAAAGAGCGCGCAGGGAATGCATTTTCAAAGGATGCACAGGGTGCAACAAGGAAACGCCCCACGGATGGTAGCCAGATCGCAAAGGACGTCGCCAGATGACAAAACCGGAGAGCCGAGTTGTGCTCCGGTTTTTGTTATAGGCGTCATTAACAGTCACCGACGTTTCAGCGCTTACCCATTTTCTGTATCGCTTTCATGATCGTCATACCTTTCCTATACTGTTTCTCTCATGCAAACCTATAGGGAATTCCTCCGTGACCCACACAAGCCTCCATGAACACCTGATCTCATCAACAATAATGCGCTACAAGTCAGTCGTGTCCCGGGCTCAAACGGCAAAACCTTTGGCATCGATGCTACTCAAGATTGCCACGGCTTTGACGATCTCTACTGCAGCCCTCGCCGACAATGTTGTCGTTTCCTCGAAAATCGATACCGAAGGCTCCGTTCTGGGCAATATTATTTATCTCGCGCTTCAGGATGCAGGCATCCCGGTAGAGGATCGCATTCAACTGGGCGCAACCAATATCGTTCGGGATGCCATCATCGCCGGTGAAATCGATATATATCCCGAATACACTGGCAATGGCGCCTTTTTCTTTGACCGGACCGATGCCCCAGACTGGAAGAACCCGGATGCAGCATATGAACTGGTTCGCCAACTGGATTTCGATGCCAATCAACTGGTCTGGCTACAGCCTGCCAATGCCAACAACACCTGGGCAATCAGCGTCCGCCAGGACCTTGCAAGTGCCCATGGCCTGGATACGCTGGAAGACCTGGCGGCCTACTTGAACGATGGAGGTGAGTTCCGTTTTGCTGGCAGCGCCGAATTTGTGGAATCCGAAAGTGCCCTGCCCGCTTTTCAAGCAGCTTATGGATTTGAGCTCAGATCAGATCAGTTGGTCGTCCTGGCCGGTGGCAATACGGCCGCTACGATGAGAGCGGCAGCGCAGCAAATCAATGGTGTCAACGCGGCAATGACCTACGGTACCGACGGCGGTCTTAACGCTCTGAATCTGCGTGTCATGAAGGACACGCTCGGCGTACAGCCGGTATACGAACCCGCTCCGATTATTCGAGCCGATACCCTGGCGCAGTACCCTGAAATCGAGTCCATTCTGGCACCCTTGTTCAATGCCATGACGCTAGAGGGATTGCAGGAAATGAACGGCAATGTCGCTGTTAACGGGGCCGACCCACGCCAGGTTGCACGTGACTTTATTGACCAGAACCGCTAAGGCAAGGCGTTAGATTGCTTTTGATGGCCGCACCGGAGCCTACCAGGAAAAACACGGTACTGATTGTTCTTGCTGCAAGTGCACTGGCGGGATTATGGCTGCTCGACTTCAGCAGTATCCAGCCCAATCGTATCGTGCCTGGTATTAGTCAGAACCTGTTCGCGGCAGCAGGCACAGCGTTGAGCGTTGTATTGAGCATCATGCTGGCTGCTTTGGTGCTGTTGGGTCTTTGGTCCCGGTCGCGCCGACTGGTGGCCGCCGTCGTAATCGCCACCGCAGGCTTATGCCTGCTGCCCTGGTTGCTGGTCTCGGTCAGCCTGAACCAATTGACAGACGATCAGCCATCAGCCCGCATAGGACTGGGTGCGGCTTTCTGGCTATTGTTGTTTCTGCTCAGTTTGATGCTGGTCGAGTGCTGGCAACGGGTGAATCTGGACGTGCATTGGCGGTTGATCGCCATGGCCGCCGTGATCGGCAGTTGGAGTTGGGCTTACAGCAGTGGACAGCTTGAAGCATTGGGCTTGCTGCGTGAATATCACAGTCGGTCCGGTCAATTCCATCAGGCCCTGCGCCAACACCTGCTGTTGGTCGGCGGTGCGGTCGGTTGCAGTCTGGTACTCGGTTTTGCGCTGGCCGTGCAGATTTTACGGCGACCCAGATGGCAAGAGCCGGTGCTGAACGTGCTTAGCTTCTTCCAGACGATCCCCAGTCTGGCCTTGTTTGGTCTGTTGATCGCACCGCTCAGTTACCTTTCAAACCAATGGCCCTGGTTGCAGCAATTTGGCATCCGCGGTATTGGTTGGGCGCCTGCAGTCCTGGCGTTAATTGGCTACAGCCTATTGCCCATTGTTCGCAATACATGGGTCGCCCTGTCGGAAGTAAGCCCCGGGGTGGTGGATGCCGCTCGAGGTATGGGAATGAGCCCGGCTCAAGTCTTCATCCAGGTTCGTCTGCCGCTCTCTCTGCCGGTTTTATTGGAGGGTGTGCGGATCACGACCATTCAGGCCATCGGCCTGACCGCAGTGGCCGCTTTGATTGGCGCGGGTGGCTTGGGCACCTTCATTTTTCAAGGCCTGGGCCAGGCGGCCAACGAACTGATACTGCTTGGCGCCTTACCCACCATCGGCCTGGCACTGCTGGCCGATGGGTTCCTCACCGCCGCAATCCAATGGCTTCGCCAGCGTCATCTTTCAACCAGTTTAACCGCACAGGCAACGGCACCATGATTGAGTTGATCGGCGTCAGCAAGACCTTTAATGGACGCACGGCCGTAGATGCCATTGATCTAACAATACCCAAAGGGTCCATCTGTGTGTTGGTCGGCACCTCAGGCTGTGGCAAGTCCACCACCCTGCGCATGATTAACCGGCTACTGCCCCATGACGCTGGCATCATTCGCATCGACGGTCAGGAGATTCGAAGTTTCAACGAACAGAAGCTGCGCCAGCAAATTGGCTATGCCATACAGAGCACTGGCCTGTTTCCGCATTGGACAGTGGAACGGAATATCGGCCTGGTACCACGACTACTGCGCTGGCCGAAACAGAAAATTCAGGATCGCGTGGAAGAATTGATGACCCTGCTCGACCTTGACCCGGCAATTTACGCACGCCAGTACCCCAGGCAACTATCAGGTGGCCAGGCCCAGCGCGTGGGCGTAGCTAGAGCACTGGCCGGCAACCCGGAAACCCTGCTGATGGATGAACCCTTCGGCGCACTGGATCCGATCACTCGGGATAACTTGCAGAACGAGTTACTGCGCATTCAAGCACAAGTCAAAAAAACGATTGTGTTCGTTACTCACGACATTGATGAAGCACTCAAGTTGGCCAGCCAGATTGTTGTGATGGATCAGGGCCGCATTGTCCAGGTTGATCACCCTGAACAATTGTTGCGCCACCCCGCCAATGCCTATGTGGAAAACCTGTTCGGCAGCCAGGACAGGGGGCTGAAGCTGGCGTCCTTGTTCCCGGTTAGGTCCCTGTTCGAAACAGACACCCCCATCCAGGCCAATGGCCTGAAAGCACCAGGCAGCGGGCCGGAGGACTGCATCGAAGCAACCGATTCACTGCGCCTGGCTTTATCAAAAATGCTCTGGGCAGGCGCCAGTGAAATGCCGGTAGTGGATGCCAATGGGCAAGTTCTCGGCCAGTTGACCCTTGAACAGATTCTCCGAGCGAATGGCAAATGAAGTTACCTTCACATTGGTCAGCCAGTGGCTGGTTAGTGGTGCTGATCATGGCAACACTCGGCATGCAGTATCTGGAACGGTTTTTCCGTTGGGTAGCACCAGGACAACGGCAGGTCATTTATCAGCGTGACGACTTCCTGAGTTTAATGCTCAATCACGCAAGCCTGGTCGGCCTGGCCAGTATCGTTGCAATCACCATAGGGGTCGGCACAGGCATTCTTGTCACGCGCGCCTGGGGGCGGGATTTTCTCCCCACGGTCAGCCTTATTGCTTCTGTCGGTCAGACCTTTCCACCCGTGGCCGTATTGGCGCTCTGCGTCCCTTTGCTCGGCTTTGGCGCTGGCCCGGTGATCCTCAGTCTTATTCTCTATGGGCTTTTACCTATAGTCCGCAACACCCTTGCCGGTATCGGGGACGTCGAGCCTGCGGTAATCGAATCAGCTCGAGGCATGGGCATGTCCGGGACCCAGATTCTGTGGCAGGTCGAAATACCCCTGGCCTTCAATGTCATCCTTGCCGGTATACGTACGTCGGTCACCATCAACATTGCCACCGCGGCAATCGGTTCAACTATCGGTGCTCGCACCCTGGGAGATCCTGTCATTGCCGGTTTGATCAACAACAATATTGCCTACACCTTGCAAGGCGCCATTCTCATCGGTCTCCTGGCTGTGACTGTGGACCGGTTGTTTGAGGTGGTACAAAGTGTATCGACCAGGCGCTGATAGGCGCCGCCCATGGTTGACCAACTCTATATCGGCAATACATCCACGGCGACTTCCAACTCGTGCGCACCGCCACCGTTCATGACGCCCTTCAATGGTGTCACATCGGCATAATCCCGGCCCCAGGCCAGAGTTAAATAGCGCTCGTTTGGTTGGTTGCCGTTGGTCGGGTCTATATCAAACCAGCCCCAGCCCGGCAGATAGACACTGAGCCAGGCATGGCTGGCATCGGCACCAAGCAGTTTTTCTTGCCCGGGTGGTGGTAGGGTTTCCAGATACCCACTGACATAACGTGCTGCCAGGCCAATGGATCGTAAGGCGCCTATGGCCAGATGGGCGAAGTCCTGGCAAACGCCCTTGCGGTTTTCCAGCACTTCATCCAGCGGGGTGGCCAGGGTGCTGAATTCTTGATCGTAGGTAAATTCTTCGAATATGGAGCAGTTCATTGCCAACACTGCCTCCACCAGAGATCGACCTGGCGTGAAATGCGCTTGTGCAAAATCTCTTAGCGCCTCACTGCGACGGATAAATGGCGAGTTCAGGGTGTAAAGCCGCGCTGCCAGGTTCTCTTCATTGTCAGCCGCATCAAACTGAACCGTTCCCGGCGCCAGAGATTGAACCGCCTGCTCCCAGGCCATGGAATTCACATCCGGCTGTGGTCTGGCCTGAGTAGTGACCTTACTGAGCACGGTCACTTCCAGGCTTTCGTGAATGTCCGCTATGGCAAAGTACACCACCCGGTTACCAAAAAAATCCTTGCGTTCATGCTGGCGTAATGGCGCCGGTTTGATGATCAAACGGGTATTGCTGCAATGTTGCCAGGGCAGGTCGCGCAACAGCAACCTCGCTTCGTTATGGCTGAGCGAGACCGGGCTGCTGTAATCGTAACGAGTGGTGTGCCGCAATTGATATTTCATGATCAGAACACCCCCTGCAGGCTGACCAATTGCTTGGGAGTCTCCGCATGCGTAAAGTGACTGTGCGACACAGCATCGGAAAGAGCGTTCAAGGGGGTCAATAGTTGATCCAGAAGGTCACCCAAAGCGGCCTGTGACTCGGCAGAGCTTTCCAGATCCAGAAGCGTATCAAGATCCACCAGATGCAAGTGGCTGGTTGCCTGAATGATCAAACGCGCCTCCTGGCTGCGAAACGGCGAGGTATCCGGGTGCGGCAGGTGTTGAATTTGTGTCTCCAGGCGCTTGAGCATATAGCCGACCGAGCGCGGGTTGGTTTCGTCAAACAGCAGCAAGTCGAGGATGGCGGCGGGGTACAGTTGGGAGCGATAGCGACGCCGATATACCGTCAAGTTATCCGTACTGGCCAACACCGTTTCCCACAGATCGGTACCTGGTTTTTGCGCCGTGATCATGGCCAGTTGCAACAGTTCCAGACTGGCAATACAACGTTCGGTAATACGGCCAATGTCCATAAAGCGCCAGCCAAAGTGGTGAGGCATGGTCTCGTTACTTAGCCCAAAGAATGCGGCCAGCAGAGTCACTATATCTTCCAGGCTACGCTGGCCAGCATTGGCTCCCTGAATGGAGGGCAGGCTATTGAAGGTCTGCCTGAGTGTGTTGATGGTGCGCCAGGCATCATCACCCAGGTGGTCACGCACCGCCCGACAATTGCGCAGCAAGGAAGAGAACAACCAGGGCAAGGCGTCGGACTCTTCCTCAGAAAATTGCCCGAGTAAAACATTGCGCAACTGCATGAACTGATGCACGGATACCGAAGCATCAGATCTGACCACTGACTCTGTTTGAGAAGCCTCCTCTTCTGGCAAAGTCAATTTGAGAGCACTGAACAAATCCGGCAGGAGTGTCTCTTCCAGTTCAGACTGGCCCTCCTCGACCAGGCTGGTCAGCGCTTCACGCATTAAGCGCGAACGGTTATCCAGCCGCTCCCCGTAACGACCAATCCAGAACAGGCTCTCGGCCACGCGACTGGGCAGGTCCATGCCATCCCGTGTCACCAGTATGGGCCCCTTGGCACGCTGCAAAAGGCTGACATGCGGCTGAGCCACAGGAGACAGCACCCAGATGTCCTTGACCATCTGGCTGTCCATAATGGCAGTGCCCGGCTGGGCAACCCAGGCCAGGCCTCCGGGCATGATGCGATGCTTCGGGGCGCCGCCTTCGTCCGCGCGCTCACTGGGATCGGCCAAGGCGAAAAATCTGAGATTCACCGGCTGAGGCGACACCTTACCGGTTTTCAGATCAAAACTGGGCGTGGACGCCGGCTGCAAGGGTTGTTCAGCGACATAGAGGTGCGGCCCAGCCTCGATGGATCGTCTGAGTGCCTCCCGCTCTGGCACATCCATTTGTGCAGGTACCAACACCTGATTCACATCGTGCACTTCTCGCAACTGCCAGTGATTCAAATCCGAAAGCACCGACTGGCAATAATCTGGCTGACCACACCAGAGCACATCTCGACCAGACAACAGCAGAGGCTCATTCAACAAATACTGGCATAAGCCCGGTAGAAAGGCGGCCAGGGCTGGATGCTCCAGCACACCGACACCCAGGGTGTTGGCGATGGCCACTTCGCCACGACGGGCGGCCTGGACCAGGCCGGGCACGCCCAACAGTGAATCTCCCCGCAGCTCGAGCGGGTCACACCAGGGGTCGGTAATCTGACGAACAATGACATCGACCCTTTTCAAGCCACCCAGAGTGCGCATGGCAACATGACCATCTCGCACTACCAGATCCCCACCTTCAACCAGCGAAAAGTTCATGTAATTGGCCAGCCAGGCATGCTCAAAATAACCGGAACTGCCCGGGCCTGGCGTCAATAACACAATATTCGGGTTTTCCCGCTGAGCCGGCGCCAGTTCAGCCAGACAACGATGGTAGGCTTGCAGAAAACCAGCCAGCCGGCTCAGCGGCGCATCACGATAGAGACGCGACAAAGCGCGCGACAAGACAATGCGGTTTTCCAGTGAATAACCTACACCTGAGGGGGCCTGAGTCCAATCGCCCAGTACGCGCCATTCCCCTTGATGGTTGCGCATCACATCCATGCCCTGAAGAATCACTCGCGGGCGTTCGTACAAATTGCCGCTGTCTGCGGCCGGAAACAACCAGCCAGGGTGGCTATAAACCAGTTCTGGCGGCAAGACCCCATCGCGAATCACACGGCGCTCGCCGTACAAATCTTCAACCAATATTTCCAGCAAGCGAGCCCGCTGCCTCATGCCGCCTTCCAGCATGGCCCAACTTTGCGGACTGATCACATAAGGAATGGGGTCGAGTTGCCAAGAGCGCATCTTGCGCACATCGTCTTCGTAGACGTTAAAGGTGACGCCGTTTTCATAAAGCAGGTTCTGCGCTTCGATCGAGCGTTGTTGTAAACCCTCCAGACCCAGCTCATCCAACTCCTCAACCAGGGGTTGCCAGCGTGCACGCACCTGCCCCTCCCGGTTCACCAGGTCATCGTAATCATCGAAGTCACTTCCTCGTTCAGCCTGATAGTCGGCAAGCAGTTTTTGCATAAGAGGGCTGATGACAGAAGGGTTGCGCATAGCAAAAATACATCCGGCAGGAGATAGTAAATAAATGCCCTGGGGCAAAAATGAAATGATACATTGACTCAACATCAAGGTTCGACGTTCATTGGGTGGTCAATGCCGAAACTTGAGTTAATAGTAAACCATCGCTTCATAACAGAGTAATTTTATGCGCTTGTTTCGCTGCGGCTCCTGCGGTCAGCCTGTCTATTTCGAGAACACCCAATGTACTCGCTGCGGTGCCTGCCTGGGCTTTGTACCCGAAAAGCTCGATATGGCCGCCCTAACCCTGTTGGAGAATGGTTTCTGGCAATCAGCCGCAGACGCTCAAACCTATAAGCTGTGCAGCAACTATGCACACCAGGGCGTCTGCAACTGGCTGCTCCCGGCCGACAGCAACGACCACTACTGCGTTGCCTGCCGCCTGAACAGAACCATTCCGGATCTCAACAACACTCACTTCAAGACACTCTGGTCGCGCCTGGAAACCGACAAACGCCGCCTGGTCTACAGCTTGCTGCGCTTGAAGCTGCCCATTCTGCCCCAGGCAGAACACTCGGAAGGCCTGGCCTTTGACTTCCTCGCAGACCTTGCCCCTCAGTTCAATGAAACCGGTCGAGTGCTCACCGGGCACAAGGAAGGCGTGATCACTCTGAACATCGCCGAGGCCGATCCGGTGGCGCGAGAGCAGATGCGTACCCAGATGGCCGAACCCTATCGCACCATTTTGGGGCACTTTCGCCACGAAAGTGGGCACTATTATTGGGACCGACTGATCTGGAATACCCCCAGGCTGGAGGAATTCCGCCTCTGCTTCGGCGACGAACGCCAGGATTACGCCCAGGCGCTGGACAGGCTCTACAACCAGGGGCCCCCCTTCGATTGGCAAGCCAATCACGTCAGCGCCTATGCCAGCTCCCACCCCTGGGAAGACTGGGCAGAAACCTGGGCGCACTATCTGCACCTGGTAGACACCCTGGAGACGGCCTACCAGTTCGGGCTGAGCGTGCACCCCCGCACAGCAGACACGCCAGAAATGAGCCTGGAGCAGTCCTTCAACCCTTACGACGACACGGACATGGACAGCCTCATCGCCCACTGGCTACCCCTCACCTACGCCTTGAACAGCCTGAACCGAAGCATGGGACACGACGACCTATACCCTTTCGTCCTCTCACCCGGCGCCATCCAGAAACTCACCTTCGTCCATCGGGTGATTCACTCTGGCTGACTTCTCTGCCTACTTTTAATTCTGGCTGATCTTGGTGATCGACAGAATCCGCGAGCGCTGCTGGGTAGACCCTTTTGGGGTCGTGCGGGGTGCCGCCCACTCAGAGGCATCCCCGGTAGCCTTCGCGTGCCATCACCACAAAACCGTATTGAGCCACTAAATAGCTCTAGTGCAGGCTACAAAAAATCGTCTAAGCTATTGATGTGGCTTGGCAATTGCTAGTTACCTTGACCCTCACAAGGATCGGAACCATGACCATCCGTGTTGCTTTGAAGCATTCGACTCACTACAAGTTTGACCGGGCCGTAAACCTTTCGCCGCACTTGATTCGCCTCAAGCCCGCCCCTCATTGCCGCACGCCTATTGAAGCCTATTCCATCAAGATTAATGGTGGACCCTACTTTATCAATTGGCAGCAGGACCCCTTCGGTAACCACCTGGCTCGACTGGTGTTTCCGGAGAAAATGAAAAAACTCGAAGTCGATGTTGAGCTGGTCGCGCCGATGACGGTGATCAACCCCTTCGACTTCTTTCTTGAAAGTTATGCCGAGCACGTGCCATTCGAGTATCCCAAAGCGCTCAAGAAAGAACTGGGGCCTTACCTTGAGGTGAGCGAAAACGGGCCTCTGTTGCAAGCCTGGTTGAAGAAGGTGAAGCTCGAAAAGCAGGCGACGGCGGATTTTCTGGTGGGTCTCAACCAGCGCCTGCAGGAAGAGATTAAATATCTCGTGCGGATGGAGCCTGGCGTCCAGGCGGCGGATGAGACGCTTGAGCTGGCGCAGGGCTCCTGTCGGGATACGGCCTGGTTGTTCGTGCAGATTCTGCGGCACCTGGGCTTTGCTGCACGCTTTGTGTCAGGTTATCTGATTCAATTGACAGCCGATGTGAAAGCACTGGATGGGCCTTCGGGTACCGAGGTCGACTTTACCGATTTGCATGCCTGGACAGAGGTCTATATTCCCGGTGCAGGCTGGGTCGGGTTGGACCCGACCTCGGGTCTCTTTGCCGGTGAAGGGCACATCCCTTTGGCGGCGACGCCGGTGCCGAGCAGTGCCGCGGCCATTACCGGTTCCAGTGACCCGTGCGAGGTCGAGTTTGACTTCGATATGTCCGTGACTCGCCTTCACGAAACCCCGAGAGTGACCCGGCCTTATTCCGAAGACGACTGGCAACGCATTCTGAGCCTGGGGGATGCGGTCGATGAGCAACTGGAGCAGCAGGATTTGCGGCTGACCATGGGAGGAGAGCCGACCTTTGTCTCAATCGACGACATGGACTCGCCCGAATGGACGATCGCAGCACTGGGTGACAAGAAGCGAGCACTGTCCGAAACCTTGCTGGGCAAACTGCGTGATGAATTCGCCCCTGGCAGCCTGGTGCATTACCAGCAAGGCAAATGGTACCCGGGAGAACCCCTGCCCCGCTGGGCACTGGCCTGCTACTGGCGCAAGGATGGGCAACCGCTGTGGCGGGATGAACGCTGGTTGGCGACTCATGCCGAGGGCAAAAACGACAAGGCTGCGCAGGCGGTTACTCCCGAAACCACCCTGGCTTTTGCCAAGGGCCTGGTCAACCGCCTGGGCTTGCGTGAGCAGTGGTTGATTCCCGGTTATGAAGATGGCTACCACTACCTGATGCAGGAAGCACAGCAACCTGCCGATGTGGACCTGAGCAAGGAAGACCTGAAATCCAGCGACAACCGTCGCAGGCTAGTCAAATTGCTGCAAAAAGGGCTCGATGAGGTCACCGGCTATGCCCTGCCGCTGTCCTGGGATGTGCGCAAGAAAGGCTGGCAATCATCGCCATGGCCCTTGCGTCGTGAGCGCCTGTTTCTGATTCCAGGTGATTCACCCATGGGCTTGCGCTTGCCATTGGACAGCCTGCCGGTCAGCGACAAGGTTGAAGAACACCACCCGAAGAGCGCCTTTGAGTTGCATCCGCCTCTGCCGGATGTGCACGGAGAAGTGGCCAGCCGCTATTCAACCTGGATGCACGAACCAGAGCAGCCGATAAACGCCACCATCAAGCCTCAGTATCTGGACGAGGCCGATGGCACCATCCACACCGCTCTTTGCGTTGAACCGCGTGATGGTCAGTTGTGTATCTTTATGCCTCCGGTGGCCGAACTGGAGGACTACCTCGATCTGCTCGCCAGTATTGAACAGACCGCTGCGGCCTTGCAGTGCCCGGTGTGCATCGAGGGGTATCCGCCGCCTTCGGACCCGCGCATTGAAAAATTCATGATCACGCCCGACCCCGGGGTGATTGAGGTGAACATCATGCCCGCGCGTCACTGGCGCGATCTGGTTCACAACACCGAGGTTATTTACGAGGCGGCCCGGTTGAGCCGCTTGGGTGCCGACAAGTTCATGCTCGATGGGCGACACACCGGTACAGGCGGGGGCAACCACGTTACCCTGGGGGGCGCCACCCCCAACGACTCGCCCTTTTTGCGGCGCCCAGACCTGCTCGCCAGCATGATCACCTACTGGCAGCATCATCCGGCCTTGTCCTATCTTTTTGCGGGCATGTTCATGGGCCCAACCAGCCAGGCACCGCGCGTGGATGAAGCCCGGCACGAGGCGCTGTATGAACTGGAAATCGCCTTCCAGCAAATGCCGGTCGGTGAAGTACCTCAGCCCTGGCTGGTTGATCGCCTGCTGCGCAACCTGCTGACCGATATTACCGGCAACACCCACCGCGCCGAGTTCTGCATCGACAAACTCTATTCGCCTGATGGCCCGACCGGCCGCCTCGGCCTGGTGGAACTACGCGGCTTCGAAATGCCACCGCACGCACGCATGAGCATTATGCAGCAACTGCTGATTCGGGCTCTGGTCGCCAGGTTCGCGGCACACCCCTATCGCAAACCCCTGGTGCGTTGGGGCACCAGTCTGCACGATCGCTGGTTATTGCCGCACTGCCTCTGGGCCGACATGCTCGACATTCTGGCCGATTTGCGCGAGCACGGTTTTGATTTCGACCCGGTCTGGCTGGAAGCCTTTCTGGAATTTCGCTTTCCGCTTTATGGCCAGGTGCAGTACGGTGATCTCACTATAGAACTGCGCCAGGCCATTGAGCCCTGGCATGTGCTGGGTGAGGAGGTCAGTGGTGGTGGCACGGCTCGTTATGTCGATTCCTCCGTTGAACGTTTGCAAGTGAAGGTAAGCGGCCTGGTGCCTGGTCGTCATATTCTCACCTGCAACGGGCGGTCGGTGCCTTTGCATCACAGCGAGACCAGGGGAGAGGCCGTTGCCGGTATTCGTTACCGTGCCTGGCAACCACCCTCTGCTCTGCATCCGATGATACCGGTGCACGCCCCCCTGGTGTTTGATCTGGTCGACACCTGGAATGAACGCTCCATCGGTGGTTGCACCTATCACGTTTCCCACCCGGCCGGGCGCAACTACGAACACTTCCCGGTCAACGCCAACGAAGCGGAAGCCAGACGCCTGGCCCGTTTCTGGCCCTACGGCCACACCCAGGGGCACTTGCCTGCCAAACAAACCCATGCCCAGGGCGAATACCCCTACACCCTTGACCTGCGTTATGGTCATCAAGCGGACGGATCAGTATGACGCACCTTCAGGAGACAGATGCATGAGTACAATCAACTGGGCGGAGTACGCCTGCAAAGGGTTCTATGATGAGTTGATGGCCAAACCCGGTTTGCCGCACCCGGCGGCGCGCATGTTGTGCGACTATCTTGAGGAACTCGGCGGGCGCGAATTGGCCGAATTGAAAAATGCTTCCGAGGTTGCCATCCGAGTCATGGGCATCACCTTTACAGTTTACTCCGAAGGCACCATGATCGACCGCGCCTGGCCGTTCGACATTGTGCCACGCATCATTCCGTTATCCGAATGGCAAAAAACCGAAGCGGGGCTGAAGCAACGAGTCGAAGCGCTCAACCTGTTCATCAACGATCTTTACCACGATCAGAAGATCGTCAAGGACAAGGTTTTCCCGGCTGAAGTACTGGCGCAGTCGGCCAACTTCCGACCGCAATGTGTCGGCATCTCCCCACCCCACAATATCTGGGCACACATTTGCGGCTCAGACCTGGTGCGTGACAAGGATGGCACCCTCTATGTATTGGAAGATAACCTGCGTGTCCCCTCGGGCGTCTCCTACATGTTGGAGAACCGCAACGTCACCAAACGCGTTATGCCCGAACTCTTTGCAACCGGTCACATCCAGCCGATAGACGATTACACAGGCCAGCTCTACGACATGCTCGCCGCCATGTCACCGCGGCCTGGTGATGACCCCCAGATAGTGGTCATGACACCCGGTATCTACAACTCTGCCTATTTCGAGCACTCCTATCTTGCTCAACAGATGGGCGTAGAGCTGGTGGAAGGCTCGGACCTGATCGTGGATGACAAGGATGAGGTCTACATGCGCACGGTCGACGGTTTGAAACGAGTGGATGTGATATATCGTCGCATCGATGACTTGTTCCTCGACCCCGAAGCCTTTAACCCGGAGTCCACCCTGGGGGTGCCGGGCCTGATGCGTGCCTGGCGCAACGGCAAGGTCGCGCTGGTCAACGCCCCAGGTGCCGGTGTTGCCGACGACAAGGTTGTTTATGCCTTTGTTCCGGAAATCATTCGCTACTACCTGGATCAGGAACCCTTGCTGCCCAACGTACCCAGTTACCTTTGCATGCGCGACAAGGACCGACAATATGTGCTCGAACACCTGCACGAACTGGTGGTGAAACCGGCTAACGAATCCGGCGGCTATGGCATGCTGGTAGGCCCGCACTCAAAGAAGAAAGACAGAGACACCTTCGCCGAGCTGATCAAGGCCGATCCACGCAACTACATGGCGCAACCGACCTTGAAACTCTCGACCACACCGACTTTGATCGACGACCAACTCGAGCCACGCCATGTCGATTTGCGGCCCTTTATCCTTTCCAGTGGCAACAGTACCTATGTGACGACCGGTGGTCTGACTCGGGTGGCGTTGACCAAGGGGTCACTGGTGGTCAATTCTTCCCAGGGCGGTGGCAGTAAAGACACCTGGATTGTGGATCTGGATTCCTGATCGATTACCAATGACGAAAGGAGGAGTACCATGCTCTCTCGCGTTGCTGAAAACATTTACTGGCTGGCTCGTTATCTGGAGCGTGCCGAGGACGCCGCCCGCCTGATCAACGTCACCAGCAATCTGTTGCTGGATTTTCCGCGCACTACCAGGCTCGACTGGGATTCTCTGGTCACCATTACCGGCGCCGAAAGCCTGTTCGATGAACACTATGAACAACGCAATGCCGAAAACGTGCTGAACTTTCTCTGTGGCGATGAACGCTACGGTGGGTCCATCATCTCCGCGCTGAAGGCAGCAAGGGAAAACCTGCGCACCACGCGCGACATCATGCCCAGGGAGATCTGGGAAGAACTCAATACGCTTTACCTGGATACCGAGAAACAGGTGGAAGCCGGCATTACCTCACGCAAACGCGATGCCTTCATGAAGCGCATTATTCGCAGTTGCCAGACCATTACTGGTTTGATCGAAGGTACGCTCAGCTACACCCAGGTACACACCTTTTTGATGTTGGGTCGCAACCTGGAGCGCGCCGATATGACCACGCGCATCATCGATGTACGTTCAGCCAACCTGTTGCCACGAACCCCGGATGACCTCACGCCCTTCGAAAACCTGCAATGGATGAGCGTACTGAAATCCCTGACCGGCTATCAGATGTACCGCCAGCAAGTGCGGCTGCGCGTCAGTGGGCCGGATGTATTGCGCTTCCTGTTGCAGGATGAAGCCTTCCCTCGAGCCGTTGCCTGTTGCATGGCGGGGCTCTCGTACTCGCTGGAGCACCTGCCACGCCACGACGATGTACAGGCACTGGTCGACAAAGCCTTGAGTCAGCTATTGCACAAGGACATGGAAACCCTCGCCCGAGAACCGGACCTGCTGCACGACTATGTAGACGACCTGCAGATCACCTTCAATGAACTGCACACCGCCATCGCCAAGCACTATTTTTCTGGTGATTATCCCCTTGCTACGTCGGCCGCCTGAGGTGGCTGACATCGGCCAGGCTATTTATTGTAGTTTCAGTCTGGCCGATGCACGTTCCGCAAGGCCCATACCCGCATTGGTCATGGTCAGAAAGGTTTCATCGGCACCGGCGGCTTTCATTTGAATCGCCGCGTCTTCAAATAGCGCATGTACCATCACTGGGTGGGTGAAATTTTGTTCGCGACTATTTCTTGCGGTAATCATCAGTCTAAAGACTTTTCAAAAAGAGAATGCCCTCACTGACCGCAACCGTAAAGAGGGTGGATGCCAGGGTTCCAATCAGCACATATTCGGCGAATGCTCGCTCCTCCAGTTGACGAAAACGAGCAAAGCCTTTTGCCGCCAGTATAAAGGCAATGACGTTGTAGTTATGCGACACCACGATGACAGAGTACATTAGCCACCGCTCAAGTATACCGATGATCCGTCCTGCGTTGTATTCCCGCTGGTCTATCCGCTTTTCTGCACTCGCCTCTTCGGTGGCATCTGCAGCGTTCTGCTCGGCAGCTTGAGTGGGCTCCAGTTGAAAATGATGGAACAAAGCCCGGATCAACAGGTTGACCTCATTGGCCAACAATAAAAGCCCCATCAGCACCCAGAGCGCCGTTACAATACGACCAACGGCAACCCGATCCATATCGAGCAAACCGGGTATCCAGGCGTCAGTTGGAAAATGAGGGCGCGCCAGCCCCAGTGCCAGCAAGACCAGCAGCACCATCAACAGACGCCACAGATTCAGGTGCACCTCCGGCAGCCAGCGCTCCGAAGCCATCAGGCTCAGCACCAGCAGGGATACAACACCCAGCATCCCCCAACTGAACGACAGCAGCCCACCGGCGAGTACTACTATGAGTATGACACCAATCAACAATCGGTTCGGCAAGGGGGTTTCGTGTTCAATAAATGCCAGTCGGCACATCAGCCAGATATTCAGAATGATCAGTAACGTCACCATCGCTCCTTCATCTTTGAGTCAGCTATTCGCTTATCCATCGCCTTTTTCTGAAAGCACACCCTTTGCCAGGTCTCTGTTGATTGCTTCCGTAAGCGCCTGAAACACAGCCTGAACCGCCTCCAGCCCTCCCGTTCGAATATTCTTGTATACCGCCTGTTCACTCACATCAAGACGACGGGCGATTTCCGCCACCGGCTGCTCACTCATCAAGCCCAGCAAGGTGTCGAAACGGTGCGTCTTCCACTTGGTAAGGTGATGATTAAGCAAAGCCAGCGACGCTGACAATAACTCGCAGGGGTGTTCGTCATCGCTGCCTATGGCCAGTAATTCATCGATTTTTTTCAAGCCTTCAATACCGGCTCTCGCCAGGTAAAAAGCCGGCCCATCCATGCCAATGGCCTGATCCGGGTTGATGGCGGTGGTGATCTCGCCGACGGCCAGGGCAAAACGAATGCGCACCGGCGACAAAGCCACCATGATGTGAGTGATGTCTTTGAAGACGCCATCGGCTGAAGCGAATACGGCCTGGAATTCATCTCCCAGCGTAATGGTATAGGGCGATACCAGGCCAGAATGGTGTTGGTTCAGCTCGGCAAGACATTGGCGCAGTTGCTGCTGCACCGCCTTTCGGTCGGGCAGTTGACGGGATGCAACAATGTCGGCGATCAACACAAGATGTTTCATGACAACAGGCTAGCCTAATAGCCGAATTGAATCAATCATTATAGTTTAAATTACTATATTTAAACCTTTTTAGTTGTATTCTACCAAACCAACTTTAATGGTGTAGCAGCCAGCCTTCGCCCACAAGGGAGATCATGAATGAATGCAGGCCGGATCGGCGCTGACCTCGCATGCTCACCAGACATGGAAAGTGAGTGCTTGACGCTACGGGACGGTTATTTTCAACCCCCGGTCTTTATAAACCTTTTTTACACCGCTTTCTGTAACTATTACTCAGCAAAAGCGACTGACACCAACAAGACCTTTACTTGAAAACGTTTTCAAATTAGCGTTGCTGGCAAAAATACAAGAGATCAACAGCCATGAGACGATTGAGTGCCGCAAAAAAGCTGGGCTATGCCACCGGTCAGTTTGGCTGGTCGTTATCGACCTTTGGCGTCTCCAACCTGCTGGCGTACTTTTACCTGCCTGCCGAGACTGAAGGCGAAGTTCTGTCACTCTTCATCAGCCAGCACTACATTCTCGGTGTCATGACCCTGCTGGGCATCATCGCCTTCTCCGGCCGCTTCTTCGATGCCATTACCGACCCCTGGATCGCCAACCTGTCCGACCGCTTCAAGGGGCCACTCGATCGTCGCCGATTTTTTATGCTGATCTCGGCACTGCCCATGGCGCTGTTCGGTTTTCTGGTTTTTTACCCGCCCGTCGATGGAGTGAGCCCGTGGAATGCCCTCTGGCTCGCCTTGATGTTATTCGGCTACTTTCTCGCCTTCACTGCCTACACTGTACCCTATACTGCCCTGCTTTCTGAGCTGACCGAGCAACCGGAAGAGCGCATTGGTCTCGCCACCTGGATCGCCGTTGCCTGGGCTGGCGGTTTTATACTCGGCAACAGTGTTTATGCGGTTCAGGCGGCCTTTGAGCAATGGGGCATGAGCAGCCTTGAAGCCTTCCAATGGTCCATACTCGGCTTCTCGTTGATCAGCCTGGTGCTGACGCTGGTGCCGGTCTTTGCCTTGCGCACTCGGGATCTGGTCGTGCAGACCCAATCCGACCTGCCTCTGTTGATGTCGTTAAAATCCATCCTGGCGGACCTCAATTTCCGGCGTTTTATCATTGCCGACCTGCTGTATTGGGTCGCACTGACCTTTGTTCAGGTGGGCTTCGCATACTATGTACTGGTGTTACTTCAACTTGAGCGGGCCATCATCAGCCTGTACTTGCAAGTCATGCTGCTGTCGAGTTTTCTGTATTACTGGCCAATCAATGCACTGGCAAAACGCTATGGCCATCGCCCCTTGCTGGTGTTCGCCTTTGCACTCTTTTGTCTGGTCTTTCTGCTCAATGCCAGCCTGGGTTATTGGCCGATCCCGCCTTTTTATCAAGGTTTGAGCGTGGCCTTGTTGGCCGGGCTGCCTCTTGCCATTTTCGCCATTTTGCCCAACGCCCTCATTGCCGATGCCGCCGCTGCTGATGCCATGCTCACAGGTCAGGCCCGCGCGGCCATGTTCTTTGCTGTCCGCAACTTCATGATGAAGCTGGGCATTTCGCTGGCCAACTTCTTGTTCCCGTCCATTCTGCTGCTCGGCAAAAGCATCGATCAGGACCTCGGCATTCGACTGGCAGCCATGGCGGCATTCGGCTTCTGCCTGATCGGGCTCAGCCTGATGTGGCACTACCGAGACCCTACCGGACACTTTGATCATGAACCGACCGATTCGGTGCTGAAGGATTAAAGCTGACCTCACCAATTCATGGGATGTTCAAAGCCGTTACATCGTGTGAGCATGCAGAACAATGCGTTGTCATTTCGATGAAGTGCACCGCCAGAAATAACCCGCTAAGCTGACAGCTTGACACCCTGGTCACCTATTAGAGCCTTGAAGCATGGAAAGTATTCTGCTGGTAGAAGACGACACCCCTACTCGCCAACGGCTCGCCGAGGCATTACAGGCGTCGGGTTTTGCTATGGTTTTGGCCGTAGGTACCTGCGCGGCAGCCAGAGCCGAACTGCAAGCGCTGCCTCCGCGGGTGTTGCTGGTCGACCTCGGTTTACCCGATGGCAGTGGCCTGGAATTGATTGCCGAAACCCGAGAAAACAGCCCGGATACAGAAATCATGGTCATCACGGTATTCGGCGACGAGCGCCACGTACTTGCCGCCATTGAAGCCGGTGCCAGTGGTTATCTTCTGAAAGATGGCAGCTCAGACCACATCGGCCGGTCGGTTCGCCAATTGCTCGATGGCGGCTCCCCCATCAGTGCCCCCATCGCTCGTCACCTGCTCAAGCGCATGGGCCAGGAACCGGCGCAGTCAGCCCGCGACGAACAGCTCAAGCTCACACCCCGCGAGACCGAAGTACTGAACCTGGTCGCCAAGGGCTTCTCATATCAGGAGATCGCGACTACTCTGGAGATGACGGTCAACACCGTAGCCTCCCATGTCAAACAGCTGTATCGAAAGCTCTCGGTTCACTCGCGCAGTGAAGCCGTTTTCGAAGCCGTGCAAAGAGGCCTGCTGACCTTGCGCTAAGAGGCACTGGATGGCTCCTTCAAAAGATGCATGGCGTTACTTCCCGGCATTACTGGCCGTGCTGTTGTTAATGACGCTCTGGTGTCTGTGGCAGATCCATCGGACACCCATTCGCATAGAGGCCTGGCAAATAGAGCAGGCCACCTTCACTGCGATCGATCAAGGCACTGAAACCCCCATTCAATTACCACACACCTGGCACGACACCGGCCATCTGACAGCGGAAGGGACCTATCGGTTAACCCTTGATCTGGAAACACCACCGCAGGAGGTCTGGGCACTGTACATTCCCAGGTTGAGTGGTCGACTGCAACTGGCCGTGAACCACCAGACCATCAACCCGGACATCTGGCTACAGAATTCTCAGTATCGATTGGACAACCGTCCCTTGTTGTTGCTGGTGCCCGCGGCACTGCTGGTTCAGGGTGACAACCTGCTGGAACTGAGCGTGGCAGCCGATATACCACGCCAGGGTGACCTGAGCGCCCTCTACTTTGGGCCCGCTGAACAACTCTTGCCGGTTCACAGCCAGCTGGATTTCTACAAGTATCGGCTGAGCCAGTTCATTGTCGTTCTCTTGTTGATCATGGCGGCACTGATGACAGCACTGTGGCGCCTACGGCCGAACGAGTCCATCTATGGCTGGTACGCTCTGGCCAGCTTTGCCTGGGCGGTGCATACTCTGGATCGTGTCATCGTCAACTTGCCCATTGCCGCTCACTGGTGGGACTGGCTGATGGTTGTCAGCCTGCTCTGGCTGCCAGTACTCTGCACGCTTTTTATTCACCGCCACCTTAAAGTGCAGTACCCGGTTCGTGAACGCCTTGCCATGCGTCTGCTCTTTATCCTGACCATTCTCTTGCTGCTACTGCCGACGTCTCTGTTTTATAAAAGCCTCGCCCTGATTAACAATCTGACGCTGATACTGGGCCTTTACCCGGTCGCCTTGCTGGCCTGGTTCGGCATAAACCAACCTCAAGGAGACGTTCGCTACCTGATGATCACTGGCCTGTTCATGGTCGTACTGGGTGGGCATGATGCGATGGTCGTAAACCAGTGGATCGACAATCACCAGGGATTTTTAATGCACTACAGCGCACCCCTGGTGCTGACGGTGTTCACCGGTATCCTGTTACGTCGCTTTGTTGAAGCCCTGTCACTGTCCGAAAATCTCAGCCGCGACCTGGAGCAACGCATCCAACAAAAACACAATGAACTCGCGGCCAACTACGCCCAGTTGCAACAACTGGAGCGAGAACGCGTGCTGACCGCCGAGCGCGAACGTCTGACTCGAGACATGCACGACGGCATTGGTGGTCACCTGGTTTCCCTGATGGCACAACTGGAAGGCCAGGACGATACTCCTGAAGCGGTGATGCAAGGGTTGCGCGAAGCCCTGGATGATCTGCGCCTGATGATCGATTCCATGGAAGACATCGACGGCGACCTGCTGGCCATACTCGGCATGTTCCGTGGCCGTATAGAACCCCGCCTGGAGCAGGCAGGCATCACTCTGAACTGGCGCGTGACGGACCTGCCACCGCTGCCTGAACTCGGCCCGGAAAAGGCACTGCACATCCTGCGCATACTGCAGGAAGCACTGACCAATTGCCTGCGCCACGCGCGAGCGAGGTAACCTTGAGTACCGGTTGCCAAATCGAAAGCAATGGGCAGCAGCGCGTCTTTATCGAAATTTTGGACAATGGCTGTGGCTTCAAACCTCAGAACAACCATCACAACGGAAGAGGGTTGAAACACCTGCAACGCCGCGCCCAGATGATTGGTGGTGACTTGACCTTGACCAGTACCCACCAGGGCACCCAACTGCACCTGAGTATGCCGGTATAACGCCTTTAACTGCGCCGCCCCTCCCCAATTCATGGGATACCCAAGCCCCACCCTCCATGCAAAGATGACCGCGCCGACTAACAAAGCGAATGCCTGCCAGCATTCCTGGAGGGTCACGATGACCACTCTTTCGACCGCTAAACCTGCTCTCTCCGTTCTGTTTGCAGCTTGTCTGGTGGCACTACCAACGACTGCTCAGTCTGATACGGAACTGAGAGCCAGCACCTACGTGCAAACAATCGGCACCGACGGCCTTGGCAATCGGGAAGAAAAAGAAGCCTGGGAGGCCTTACGAAGCCCGGACACAGCGGGCATACAAACCGATTTGCTGACGTCGTCGTCTAATATTTCCGGGGCCTTCTTCAGCGCAGGCGGACCCGTTGGTGCCACCGCTGTAGCAACCTATGGGTATATGATCGTAGAGGTTACGATTGGCGGGGCTGGCAGTCAGGCTTTTGCAGGCGTATTGACCGACAGTTTCTTTGGCGGCCACGAAACTGATGCCGGCACTCGTTTCGAGGACGACGTCATAATCGATGCACCCGGCTTGACGGGCACCCAGGGTACAGCCACCTTCCACTACACTCACGATGCCTACGCTTTGCTGGACGGCTTTATTCAGCCCGATGGTCTGCCATCGACTTTCAACAAACCCGAACTGAGTGTTACCGTGGAAATGACGGTGAGAGTGGCCAACTACAGGGAGGACTTTTCGACCTCGCGCAGTTTGACCCCTGCGGGCGATATCACTCTCGATGAGATGCCTGATGAAGTCGTCGCAGAAAATTTCACCTTCACCTACGGTACCCCATTCAAGATTCGAGCAAAACTCGACGCTACCGCCTACCTCGAAGCCAGTGGATTTCAACTGGCGCAAGGACGAGTCTCGGGTGGCTTTCCAACAGGTTTCCAATGGCTCGGCATCACCGGCCTGCCGGCCAATGCCACTGTCACCGGCGCCATAGACTGGTCCAAAGCAGCTCCCTCCCCCTTTACCGGTGAAGACCCGGACCCTGGCCCCATCTTGGGGCCACCCGGCGGAAGTGGTGCAACAGGGGGTGGAGGCAGCGGTGGCTCCCTGAACGGATGGTTAACCGTCGCAATACTCACACTGTTCGCTCTGCGCCGCCGGACATCCAAAAATTCCTTACTTCCAGCAGCTTTATCCCACGCATCGCCGGCATTCCAGCAAAAACCGAAGGGGTCAAGATGAACATGCGATTTTCAAAAAGCCTTGCTCTGCCAGTGCTGTTTACGGCTTACCTGCTGGCGCAGCCTCTAACGGTTCAGGCCGATACAGAAATGAGGACTGTTGCCGATGTTCGAAGGATCGGCACCGACAGCCAGGGTAACTTTGAACAAAAATTTGAACGTGAAAGACTGGAAAGCCCAGACTCTGCTGACGTAGTGGCAGACTTGCTGACTTCATCGCTGAATTTATCTGGCGCAATCTACACCGCAGGTGGACCACTTGGTGCAACAGCTCTGGCCACACAAGGCTATTTGATCAGTGATGTCTCCGTTGGCGGAACGCTAAGCCAGGCTTTTGCAGGCGTGCTGACCGACGACTTTGTTGGAGAAGTCAGCGCTAGCGCTTCGGCTCGCTTCGAGGATGAGGTAATCATCGATGCACCCGGCTTGACTGGCACTCAGGGCACAGCCACCTTCCACTACACCCATGATGCCTACGCTGTGCTGGACGGCTTTATACAACACGATGATCTGCCTCCTACATTTAACGTGCCTCAACTGAATATATGGGTGGAAATGAGTGTCAGGGTAGCTAGCCACAGTGGGGTCTTTTTCTTAACGCACAACCTGAGTCCCGCTGGAGACAGCAGCACCGATACCATGCCTGATGAAGTCGTCGCAGAAAGTTTTACCTTTACCTACGGCACCCCATTCACACTCCGTGCAAGTCTCACAGCTTCTGCCCTCCTCGAGGCAGACGGACTTCAACTGGCTCAGGGCCGAGTATCAGGTGGGACTCCAACAGGCTTTCAGTGGCTTGGCATCACCGGTCTGCCGGCCAATGCCACAGTCACCGGCGCCAGAGACTGGTCCAAAGCAGCACCATCACCCTTTACTGGTGAAGCCCCTGACCCAGGCCCCGTAGTCGGGCCACCCAGTGGTGGCGCAACGAGTGGTGGTGGCACAGCGGGGGGCAGCAGCGGAGGCTCAGTGAGCGGCTGGCTTGCAGGCGCAGTAATAGCACTGATCGCACTGCGCCGCCGGTCAAAAAGCACGCCTTCTCTCCCTCTGGGTTTATCCCCGTAAGGGGAAGAGAGTCAGAGCGAGCGGCTCTTTTGCGCCCTTGAAGCATGCAATTTCTTGTAGCTCTCGATCAGACGTAAATGCTTATCCAACCCCTCCAGTTGCATGTTGGTTGGTGTCAGTCCATAAAAGCGCACCCGCCCTTCCACTGAGCCAACCACGGCGGCCATGGTCTGTTCACCGAACATGCGCTGCAGGTTGGCCAGGTAGTCATCCAACTCGAGTTCGTCATCCAGCTGGATTTCCAACACCGCGTTCACTGCCTGATAGAAGAGCCCGCGAGCAGCAGTATTGTCATTAAACTGAAGAAAGGTCTCGACGCGCTCCAGCGCCTCTTCGTGCTGTTGCAGGGCAAGGTGAACCAGCAGCTTCAGTTCCAGTATGGTCAACTGACCCCAGACGGTGTTTTCATCAAACTCAATGCCGATCAGGGTACGGATGTCGGTGTAGTCGTCCAGTTGGCTCTCTTCCAGGCGGTCGACCAGATCTTGCAGTTGCTCATCGCTCAGAGCATGGAGATTGAGAATGTCTTCGCGATAATCCAGCGCCTTGTTGGTATTGTCCCAGATCAGATCATCCACCGGGTACACCTCGGAGTAGCCAGGCACCAGTATGCGACAGACCGGTGCGCCCAGATCTTCATGAACGGCCATATAGCTCTCTTTGCCCATGGCGTCGAGAATGCCAAACAAGGTCGCGGCTTCTTCTTCATTGCTGCCGGAGAAATCCCATTCGTGGAAGTCGAAGTCCGAGTGGGCACTGAAGAAGCGCCAGGAGACTACTCCGGTCGAATCGATAAAGTGCTCGACAAAGTTGTTCGGCTCAGTGACCGCCAGGCTATTGAAGGTGGGTGGTGGCACATCGTTCAGACCTTCAAAGCTTCGGCCCTGCAGCAACTCGGTCAGGCTGCGCTCCAGGGCCACTTCAAAGCTCGGATGCGCCCCAAAGGAGGCAAAGACCCCTCCCGTTCTCGGGTTCATCAGCGTGACACAGGCGACTGGAAACTGCCCCCCAAGAGAGGCATCCTTTACCAACACAGGGAAACCCTGAGCTTCCAGTGCTTTGATGCCCTCGAGAATGTCCGGGTACTTCTGCAATACCGACTCTGGCACATCCGGCAAGGCCAGTTCTTGTTCCAGAATCTGCTTCTTCACCGCCCGTTCGAAAACCTCCGACAGGCACTGCACCTGAGCTTCAAAGAGAGTATTGCCCGCACTCATACCATTGCTGAGGTAGAGGTTCTCGATCAGGTTTGAGGGAAAGTAGACCACCTCTCCATCCGAATGACGCACGAAAGGCAAGGCGCAGATGCCCCGCTCTACCTTGCCGGAGTTGGTGTCGATCAGGTTGGAACCCTGTAACTCGTCTTCCGGGTCGTATATGCCCAGGCAGTAGTCATCGAGCAAGCCTTCAGGCAATGCATCGTCTGGCCCTGGTTTGAACCAACGCTCGTTGGGGTAATGCACGAAATCGCTGTTGGCGATCTCTTCACCGAAATACTGGTCGTTGTAAAAAAAGTTGCAGCTCAAGCGCTCGATGAACTCACCCAATGCCGAGCACAGCGCGCTTTCCTTGGTGGCACCCTTGCCATTGGTAAAGCACATGGGCGACGCGGCATCACGAACATGCAGTGACCAGACATGCGGCACAATGTTGCGCCAGGAGGCAATCTCGATTTTCATGCCCAGGTCCGCCAGAATGGCGGTCATGTTGGCGATGGTCTGCTCCAGCGGCAGGTCCTTGCCCGGAATAAAGGTGCGCGACTCTTCCCGAGAGGCCGCCATCAGCAGAGCCTGGGCATCTTCATCCAGATTATCGACGGTTTCGATCTCGAACCCGGGGCCAGTCTGCACCACCTTCTTGACCGTACAGCGATCGATAGAGCGAAGAATGCCCTGGCGGTCCTTGTCGGAAATGCCTTCCGGCAATTCCACCTGTATTTTGAACACCTGGTTATAGCGGTTTTCCGGATCAACGATGTTGTTTTGCGACAGACGAATGTTCTCTGTCGGAATATCGCGCGCCAGGCAGTAAACCCGAACAAAATAGGCCGCACAGAGCGCAGAGGAGGCAAGGAAGTAATCAAACGGACTTGGAGCCGAGCCATCGCCCTTGTAACGAATGGGCTGGTCGGTAATGACGGTAAAATCATCAAACTTTGCTTCAAGTCTGAGATTTTCAAGAAAATTGACTGTGATTTCCATCAGGCGGGTTCCGGGGTTATCAAAAATGGCATGCCTTGGCGGCAACGGCGGCCATTATCCCGGTTTTACAGCGGTTTGTCAGGGGCAGCTCCGACCAGGACTCAATGGTAGAACTGGAAAGTATTCCGACCGCTCTTTTTGCTGCTGTACATGGCCATATCTGCATGCAACAGCAAAGAGTCGGCATCGTCTCCGTTTTCGGGATAAATACTGATACCGATACTCGGGGTAATGTTGATGACATGCCCTCCAATGGTTCTCGGGGTAGAGAGTTCCGCCAACAACTTGTTCGCTATATGCGCCGCGTCCTCTCTTGCTTCGACTTCCGACAACAGAATGATGAACTCATCACCACCCTGTCGGCTGACAGTGTCAGTGGAACGAACGCAAGTCAGAATCTGGTCGGCGACGCTTTGCAATAATTGGTCGCCAACCGCATGGCCATAGGAATCGTTGATCTGTTTAAAATCATCCAGATCAAGGAACAACACAGCGATGTGCTTTTGATGGCGCTTTGCCATTCCAATGGCCTGGGTCAGGCGCTCCTGCATCAAGACACGATTTGGCAGCCCGGTAAGATAGTCATGCTGGGCAAGGTAACTCATTTTTTGTGTCACACTGCCCGATTGACGCGCATCATGAAAGACAATAACCGCACCAGCCAATTTGCCGGCAGCATCATAAATGGGTGCTGCAGAATCCTCAATCGCCAGATCAGAGCCATCACGACGAACAAGAATGCTGCCTAGAGCCAAAGCCACAACCTGGCCCTCTTTGATCGCCCTTTGTGCCGGGTTTTTCACTCGATGCCGACTAACTCCATCTATTACAAAGAAAACATCATCGACGGATCGACCCAAGGCATCACTATCACTCCAGCCAGTCAATGTTTTGGCCACCTTGTTGAGGTATATCACCCTGCCCTCCGGGTCGATGACCAACACAGCATCGCCTATGGCATCCAAAGTGATCTGAGCCATATCCTCAAAGGATAGTTCTCCCAAAAGTCCAGTATCGGGTTGAAAATTCATGGGGGTGATCCTTCTTTTTTCAGGCTCTCTATCAGATTGCAGCAACTGTTGGATATGCCAGAATAGCCATTGTGCGAAGGCTTTTAGTCGGCCGTAAGTCTGACCGGCCTTCTGCTCAACAGAAACTCGTGGTGAATGTCGGGTGTCATTTGAACTCAACTGCTTCATGTTCAAGTGCGGCTCAATACCGTTACGCAATGTTTTCATTGGTTATCATCAACTCTCAGTATGGGCCACAAAAAACAATCCTAAGCAGCCGATTAAAACGAGTCTGTTCGCAAACACACAGAGTCAGAATCCGTGCACTACGACTTCAAACGTCTATACCTGAAGAGTGATTTAGCGTGTGTAAGCGCACATACAGATTGCGCTACGACGCTTATTCTACCAGTGGAACATCAGTTAAAACTTGTCCAATTCGTACAAGTAAACCGCTTCCCTGGAGAACGACCATGAGAAAACAACCAGACAACAAATCGCGAGAAATAGCAGCCAGCGATAACCAGCAACAACAAAAACCACCTCAACAGCAACCAGGCAAAATACCTGGTGATCCAACACCGGACAATCCCACTCCGACCAACCCGACTCACCAGGAGGCTTCGATCGAGTCGACGGCGACCAAAGACATACTGAAAGGAAACAAGAAAAACAGCGTCCTGCCTTCCTGATATAGCGATGCAGCAGCATTAAGGTATGACACTAAAGGATATTGACAAGGATCGTCAATGGTCATGGAAAGGCGGACTCAGTAATCGATCCGTCTCTCTTCTGACTACGCTGTAACATTCACAACTTAATTGCTCTAGCCTGGACCGATCGACTACCTCTATATGCCCACGTCTGTATTCAATAACACCCTGTTTTTGTAACCGCCCTGCAGCTTCTGTTACGCCTTCGCGGCGCACTCCGAGCATGTTTGCGATCAACTCCTGAGTCATCACCAGGTGGTTTGTGGGAAGTCGATCGAGAGAAAGCAACAGCCAACGGCATAATTGTTGATCAATGGAGTGATGTCGATTACAGACAGCAGTCTGCGCCATCTGGGTGATTAACGCCTGAGTGTAACGCAACACCAGGGCCATTAAAGGGCCATGCCGATTAAACTCATCGACCAGCCGATGGCCTAACAACCGATAGCCCGATCCGCCACTTTGAACGACAGCACGGCTGGAAGTGCTCTCACCACCCATAAACAGGGAAATACCCACAAGACCCTCGTTACCGACAACAGAAATCTCGGCCGAAGCACCGCTTTCCATGACGTAGAGCAAAGACACTATGGAGTCGACCGGGAAGTACACATGCCGCATTTTAACGCCGGCCTCATAAAGCACCTCACCCAAAGGCATGGGAACCTCTTCAAGGTACGGGAAAAGCCTGCCTTGGACGTCGGGTGGCAAGGCAGCGAGGATTCGATTCCTTGCGGGTTGGATGGATGGAGACACTTTTGGAGATATTTTCGTCTCGACTTGCTGCATTGATATTGGGCCTTGATAAAGTTGCCATAATGTAACTATACATGGAAACAGCCTGTGACTACTCATAGCAACAATGGGTTATCAGTTTTCCGGACGCGCATGCCTACCTCCATGTCGTCCCTTCTGTTCCGCTTTTCCTTATCTTCCGTGCTAGCTCATTTTGCTCTTCCTGAGCACCAATGGCCGGAAAACTGATAGCCCACTGCATTCAACTACCGGCCTATCGCAACAATAGTATAGAGGTGTCCAGCCTTCTGTGCGGTGTCGAACATTAGACGAAAATAGCTCAGACACTCTGGTAGAACCGGCTGCTCAGCTGAGCAGGCTCGAATAACGCTGTTGGCTCATCCGATAACAGTCGCAAGCAGACTCTTCCAGTCGCACTCGATCGAGGATAATGATTTTGCCTCGACTGTATTGAATGATACCCGCCTGTTGCAAGGCCAGGGCGGCAATAGTGACGCCACCACGACGCACACCGAGTGACTCTGACAACTGTTGATGAGTCAAAAGCAGGTGGTCAGAGTTTACTCGATCTTGAGTGTGTAACAGCCCCTTCGCAAGCCTCATGGGCACGTCATGTAGGTGAAAACAGGCCGCGCTTTGTTGTTGCTCAACGTGCAAAAAGTACAAATACCTTTGCATTAGTCGGCGCAAAACGGGGAATTCGATCAAGGCCGCCGCTATGGTCCTGGCTTTGATACGCATCATCAAACTATGCGTTTGAACGATTCCAGTCTGGGTAGCGCGCTTTTCGTTCAATATCATCGTAGCGCCCATCATCCCTTCACATCCCAGACTCTCTGTTTCCAAAGGCCGGCATCCAACCAGTTCGGTCATCATGGAAATAGTCCCGGAGACCGGGAAATAGACATACTCGAAAGGAGTACCAGCGTGACAAAGCGTGGTACCGGGGGAAAGTTCAATGTCCTCACACAAAGCGAGGAAGCCCTTGCGCTGCCGGACAGGGAGGCTCTCGATTATGAGATTACGCCCGCAAACGGCTGTTTCAGCATGCTTTTTTACTGTTCTCGATACTGCCATGGAAGCCACCACTGATTTTGAGCAAATAATAACGCTGAACAAGAATTACAATCCGTTCGGTAACGTACAGATTTGTGCCTTATCCACTCATAAAGTGAAGATACAAGGAAAACAGTCAGGAGGATGACAACCATGAGAATAATACAAATCGCCGCAGCGGTGCTGATTGTCGCTAGCCTGCTTGCGCTGACTTACGGTGGCTTCACCTACACCAAGGAAACTTTTGAACTCACGCCAGGTTTACTAATGCTCACTTTCGAAGGCGAACATCAGGTGCATATACCGGCCTGGGCAAGCGCCGGAGGCATTTTTATTGGTGGCCTATTACTGTTCGTTTCAAGATCAACGCTTAAACGACCGGGTTCGACAACACAATTTCTCACCCACAAGGAGTCTTAAAATGCACCTGCACGTCACTGGAATACTCAACCGATTTAGCCGTAATGCCCTGCTATTGTTGGCAGCCACATTGTTTATTGCCGCTTGCGCCTCTGTGCCCGAAGCACCGGTATCAACACTGGATGAAGCTCGCAGTGCCATTGCCAGCGCCGAGCAAGCAGGAGCCAGGCAATACGCGGGTGCCGAGCTGGATGAAGCACAGCAAAAACTGATTCGGGCGGAAGAATCCGTTGAGAACGAAAAAATGGTCGATGCAGAACGCTACGCACAACAAGCCACGACCCTGGCGACACTGGCAACAGCTCGTACCGAGTCAGCCAAGGCCACCGAGATCAACCGGGAGATGGAGCGAAGCATTGATGCCCTTATCGAAGAAATGAGAAGACAAGGAGATGACCAATGAGATCCTCTATCACCACAGCCAAAAAGATCGGAGCCCTGGTCACCACTGTTGTTTTTACGCTACTGGTGGTTGCATCCTGTGCAATGTCACCAGAAAGTCCCGATGGGGCAGCAGAAGTACGCAGCAGACTAGCCGCCTTGCAGAGCAATTCCGACCTGGCAGAGCGAGCACGGGTTGAAATCAGAGAAGCGGAAGAAGCCGTACGCATCGCCGA
Organism: Saccharospirillum sp.; assembly: GCA_022565595.1. Lineage (GTDB taxonomy): Bacteria > Pseudomonadota > Gammaproteobacteria > Pseudomonadales > Natronospirillaceae > Saccharospirillum. The sequence goes on from JAIUML010000004.1 coordinate 143,422, forward strand.
GCAACCGCTGTCAGATCAGGATTCCGCCCTTGCAGAGCACCGAGTTCTCATGGCAGAAACTAAAGTCTCGATTGCCGAAGCAAAGGCCATGACTCGTTTTGCTGAACATGAGCGCTCGCGAATGGGTGAAGAGCGTGATGAGTTAAGGTTACAAGCCAGGACACTCGAAGCGGATAGAGCCCGCGCGGAAACGGCCGACGCTCGCTCGACTGCTGATGCTGCGGTGCGATCACAAGAAGCAGGTGCAGCCATGGCAGCAGAGCAGTTGGCTGAGTTTCAACGGCAGATAGAAGCCCTTGCCCTGGAAGCCGAAACCACAGACAGAGGCATTGTTCTGACACTTGGCGATGTCCTCTTTGCAACAGGAAGTGCTGATCTTCAGCCAGGAGCGCGCAGCAACCTTGATAGGCTGGCGACCTTCTTGAATCAGTACCCTGACCGTAACGCCATCATTGAAGGACACACAGACAATGTCGGCAGCGAATCGCTCAATCAACAGTTGTCACAACGTCGTGCCGATTCTGTTAGAAACTATCTGGTACAGCGAGGTATTGAGTCTCGGCGCCTGTCGGCAACAGGACTGAGCATGTCTCAGCCGGTCGCAAGTAACGACACAGCCAGCGGAAGGCAGCAGAATCGAAGGATCGAAATCATCATCGATAACCCGCAGTAAGGCAGTGAATCGGGAAAAGGACGTCCCGATAAGTACAGAGACAAGCCAAAGGATCATTCATTCAACTGAACATTAAAGAATGCACTGAGTTGACCGTTGCGGGCACCCCTGGCTGCAACGGTACTTTTTTGACGTGTTTTCGGTGGTGGACCATTCGATCTAATCCAGCTTCTTCGAAATACCCTGAACGACTCATCCCTCAAACCGCTTCACCAATCCACAAACGGCTGTAACACCCCTCCTGAGTATGTGTTTTTCGAGTCTATATCAGCTACAGACTGACTCAAGCCGGGTAGGACACATTCATCGACTGGCTCTGAAGCAACAACTGCAAGTGTTCATTAAACGCTAAACCAGGGTTATCCCCCCGGCAAGTTTCGATTCAACTGAACAATTTTTTACCCACTGCCTGCGCCATTCCGGCGCTGGAAAATCGTCTGGCCAATACTCTACTTGCTTGTGAATCAAGCCATCTCTCACAGTGTGGAAAGTGATCGCCCTTGCCCGGATGACACCATCCGTTACCGAAACATCCGTCACCACTGTGTCGTTCTCACAGACAATAGAGTTCATGACGAAATGCCACTTTCCATTGGCTGGATAGTGCGAATTGATGGCAACAAAGTTTTCACGTCCGGAAATAAGCTCAGAGGATTGCGGCCAAAAACCTTCATAGTCAACGGAAAGCCATTCGCTGGCCTTTTCAAAGTCATTTGATTGCATCGCTTCCCAGAAAGCGACTACGACATTTTCAGGTGTCATGCTTTATCTTCCTGCCACCGGGTTGCGAGCCTTTTCAACCGCATCCAGACCTCGCCAATCCTCAAGATCCTGATCGGGCTTTTCGGAGCGGAAACGAGCATAGAGCGCTATACCTTGCGGGTCCTCCAGGATATCGACCTCTATTTTTTTCTGCAGCAAATAGGCTTCAGTTCCATTCGCATTGGTCACATCACCCACAACCACACGACCGAACCCCCTCATGGATACCAGGGCGGCACAGATTTCGCAGGGGCTCAGACTGGTATAAATAGTAGTGTCACCAAAGTTGACCCGACCCGCATCTCGAATAGCAGAGGTTTCACCATGGTTGTAAGGATGGTCTTCCTGAACAAGCGTATTATGCCCCTTCCCTACAATCTGATTCGTCTCGTTGTGCACTATCACAGCACCTATCGGGCAGCCGCCTTCGTCATAGCTCTTTTGTGCAAGATAGACGGCGATTCGCATGAAATCGGCATCCGTCAACTTCTGAACGAAGGCGTTATCCAGCAAGGCTGTAAGGCTCCTGGTGGGCATATGCGCTATGGCTTTTAATGCCTGTTCCGTTATATCTGTTTGTTGGTTCAAAAGAGTTGTCATGCTTTTCAGCCTACCAGTGAGTTATTGCAGGGACTTGAAAACAAACCCATTGTGATCACTTTAAAGGGAACCTTGGACCTTTTTGTTTTGGCAAACAAGGTTATCTCTGGTCCTGCTGCGGACCTCAAACAGCGCATCAATGTCTTCAATGTTAGCCGGTCTGTAGCGAATTTTCATCTGATGCCTGTGCCCCTTTGGCAATTAGTCGACCAATTCTATACCCAAAAACTGCAGTAAGCTCAAGGCCTCATATTGTGAAAATTTGGCCCCTGCAACCTGGTTTTCCAACACATTGATTGCGAAGCCGGTTGAATCGCTGAAGTCGACTTTTTGCAGATTCGTTTGCATGAAGAGACTTCTGCTGAAGTCGCATTGAGTCATAGTCGATTCGCTAAAGTCCCCTTCCCGAAAATCCACCTCACGAACCATGCACTCTTCCATGATCAATTCTTTAAGGGTAAGGCCGAAAAAAGTAGAATGATCCAGAATAGAGCGATGAAAACTCAATTCAAAATCGGTGTGATACAGAGGCCATGCAAGCTTTGCCCAGTCCACGCCAACCAGCTTGCTTTCAATAAAGGTGATTTCAAAGAGTTTTGAATTGGAAAACTCGACCAGGCTCAAGTTACAACCTTTGAACTCACACCCTGTAAACTTGCAGTTATGGAAGTTCACACCTGAAAGTTCACAATCAATGAACCGACATTCTTCAAACTCTATGGCCTGAAATTGACGCTCAGACAGTTCAAGACTTTCAAAGGACGTCCCAAAGTAGTGCTTATTATCTATAAATGCTTTCACATTTCCCTCTACATCCTTTGCTATTTGACTGAGTAACTGTTGGTAGACTACCCACTCTCTCCCTGAAACTCAAAAGGCCGCTATCAACTGGACAGGGTTGAAGTGCACCACCAATCACCTTTTTTGTCCTGGCTGCTCCTCTGGCGGCTCAGTTGCCATCCAAAAAAACGCTGAGAGTCACCCTTTATGACTCATGAACCACTTTGACATCAACAAAACAGGGGAAAGCAAAGCGGAATGAGCGAGCATTGCTGCCCGCTCTTTTTTGAATGCTTCAGCTATTGGGGCGCATCTGTCGGCCGCCGCCCTCATGGCCACGTTGCATCTCGCCATGGCCGCGCTGCATGCCGCCTTCATGGCCTCGTTGCATACCCTTGCCACCACGGGGTTGATGGGCCTCAAGATAGGTCATAAAGCCCTCGACCTGATCGGCCTGCAGCACCATGCCCAGTTGATCCGCCAGAGCTGTGCGAGCTTGCGCATGTTGCGCCTGACGCTCCTCAGCGTGCGGTCGTTGCTGGCCTTCATCGCGTTGCTCTCGATGCTGATTACGCCATTGCTGCATCTGGTTGGTCACGATGTCCATCACCTCAGTGCGCTGGTCTTCGGTCAGGTTCAATTCGGTAAAAATGTAATCGAACCGCTCCGTCATTCGCGCCTGGTTCATCGGGCTCTGAGCGTAAACGACGCCGGCTGTGCCGAGCACAATAACGGCCGCAGTGGCCAATAGTAATTTGCGCGGTTGAGTGTTGAATAAGGTTTTCATGATCTGGTTCTCCATGACTGGGGTCTTCTGACCCGGACAATCACAGTATCGGCTGCGTTATTGCAGGCATTGTGGAGCCAGTGTGGATGACGGATTCTTTGCACTGCCTGAGTAGCCAGCGTTGCTACTCGTATTTGTAGCCGGCCCCATACACCGAGCGCACAAAGTCGTGCTCCGGTGCCAGAGTGGCCAGCTTGCGGCGCAAGTTCTTGACGTGGCTGTCGATGGTCCGGTCGCTGACCAGGCGCCTGTCCGGGTAGATGACATCCATCAATTGGTCGCGTGTATAGATGCGCCCCGGGTGCTGCATCAACACCTGCAACAGGCGCATTTCGATGGCGGTGAGTTCGATGTCCTGTTGCCCAAAATGCACCCGGTTACTCTGCTCAGCCAACTGCAGCTGTGCTTCAGGCTCTGGTTGCGCATTGTGCCGGGTGCGGCGCAGCACCGCCTTGACGCGGGCGACGACCTCACGCGGGCTGTAAGGCTTGCAGATGTAATCGTCCGCACCCAGCTCCAGGCCCAGCAGTCGGTCGATTTCTTCCACGCGTGCCGTGGTCATGATAATTGGCACTGCCGACTGTGCACGAATCGCCTTGCACAGGGTCAGGCCATCGGTACCCGGCAGCATGAGGTCGAGCAGAATCAAATCCGCCCTGTTGCTTTCGAGCCAATCCATTACCCTATCGCCGCGGTCACTGATAGTGACGCTGAACCCATCCCGCGTCAGATAATCCCGCAGTATGGCGGAGAGTTTGGGTTCGTCTTCAACGATCAGAATGTGCTCGGTCATGGGCTCGAACGGCTCCCCGACTCACGCTTTAAAGTCACTTTAATGGTCAAACCGCGCAGCGCTGAAGGTTCTGCCGTAACTTCGCCACCGTGGGCCTGCGCAATAGCCTGCACAATCGACAAGCCCAAACCGGAACCGCCAGTCGCCCGGTTGCGCGATGCCTCCACCCGGTAGAGCCGGTCAAACAAGCGAGGCAAAGCCTCCGGCGGCACACCGGGCGCAGAGTCGGACCAGATAATGTTAAATTGTTGCGCTGTGGTCTCCACTTCCACCTGCACCTGCCCGGGCTGTTCAGTGGAACCATCGGTATAGCGCAGGCTGTTTTGCATCAGGTTGCTGAACAATTGCAGCAAACGGTGCGCATCGCCTTCGAAGTAAGCGCCTTGCGGTGGCGCATTGAGCGACCATTGCAGATGTTTGCACACCAACTCTCCTGCGTTGGCGGTGTGAATGCGCTCCAGTAAGCTCACCAGATCGACTGGGGCTTTGTGGTAGGCAAGCGTGCCAGCATCGCTCAACGACAAATCGTGCAAATCGCTGACCAGGATGCCGAGGCGTTGCACCTCCTGAAACAGTGAGGTAAAAGCCTCAGCTGTAGGCTCGCGCACGCCATCCTGTAGCGCTTCGATCTCGGCCTTGAGCACGGCCACCGGCGTACGCAGCTCGTGGGCGATGTCGGCAATCCAGCGTTGGCGGGCTTGCTGATTGCGGTGCAGCGTTTCGGCCAGGCTGTTGAAATCCCGCGCCAGGTCGGCGAGTTCATCCTGCCCCTTGACGTCCAGGGTGCGCGGCTCGCCATCGGCTGTTAATTCGCCCCGAGCCAGACCATCGAAGGCCGACTTCAAGCGTGCAATGGGCTGCAACAAACGCGACGCAAAGGGAATGGCTAGAGCGGCAGCGACCACCAGGGCAATCAGCCCGATCCAGCGCATCTGCCGGCGCTGTTGGTCGGCAAAGATCGCATCCAGTTCAGAACCAAAGCGCTGGGCACGGGGCACCCCCAGTGTGCCGACAATCTCACCTTCGTGTTCAATCGGAAACCAATCACTGCGTTGTGCCAGGCGCGCATCGCCCAACACCCGATTACCCTCGGCGTCCAGTAGCAAAACCGGTACCGAGCGTTGCTCGTGTGGCATGCGCCCGGGTGTCACATCGCGCATCAAGCGGTGCCAGCGACCCGGCTCCCCTTGCACCCACTGCCAGTCGCCCTGGTCAGCATAGCGCTCTGCCAGGGTCGACAACAGCGGCGCCAGACGCCGGCTCTGCACCTGCTCCAGGTAGGCATCAAAGCCGTTCTCGAACGCGCGATTATTGATGAGCACCATGGCACTGGCCACCAGCGCATTGGCCAGCAGAATGATTAAAAAGACTTTGTAGCGGAGACTGATGCGCATGGTGACTCTGTGATTCTCGGCAGTAGGCTAACCTTACAACGCAGCAAGGCTAACAACCTATTGTGCAGCCAGTGTGCACACCCATTCCGGCGGTGCCCAGCTTCACTGATCCGCTCGCGGGATAACAATGAATGCGCAGCTAGAACAGTCCGAATACTCTCGGCACAACTCGATTGCCTGCCGAGCACTTTCGTCCACGGCCACCCCTACCCATTCAACCACCTATCGTCCTGGCTGAACACCCTTTATAGCCATTGCAAACCAGAATAGGCTTTGTGCTTCAAAGCCTCCAACCTCGATTGCAGACTACCGCAGTGAACCTCGAGCTTGTGACCATCCGGATCCAGAAAATACATCGAACCACCTTCGCTTCTGTTCTGTTTCCACTCTGCCACACCGGCCGCTCTCAGCTTCTGCGTAAAGGCGGCAAAATCCTGTTCGGCGATATCCAGTGCAATGTGCGAGTAATCCCCGGCAGGAACGACGGCATCGCACGACAAGCAAAACCAGACCTCACCCAGGCTAAGATAGGCCCCAGTATCCCAACGAACCAGCCCCTTCATGCCCAGCACGGATACATAAAACGCCAGGGACCGGTCCAGATCACTGACCGCCAGCGTAATGTGGTTCAAGCCATTCAACATAAGGAGACCTTACCAAAGTCAAAAACACGCAAAGTATGCCCTACAAGCAAAGCCACGCCCAGGCAGCACTTGAGCCAACCAACTGTTTCCGGTTTACTGAGCGCCACTCATCCCTCGTGAAACAACAGGAGCATACCAATGAGCCGCCATTTTGAAACCGCCGAAGGCCTCTGTGAAGCCCGCGACCCCGCCACAGAGGGTTTCGTCTTCAACCAGACCATGCTTCGCATCAAATCCCCCCAGGCCTCTCTGGACTTTTATACCCGCGTTATGGGCATGACACTGGTGCGCAAACTGCCCTTCCCCGAAATGCAATTTACCCTCTACTTCCTCGCCGCCATAGGCCCGGCCGACCTGAAAAGCTGGAACGCTGACACCGACACCCGCACAGAACAGACCTTCAGCCGACCTGCCATGTTGGAACTGACCTACAACTGGGGCTCAGAACAGGATGAAAACGTCGACTACCACAACGGCAACAGCGACCCGCGCGGCTTCGGCCACATCGGCTTCGCCGTCCCCAACCTGGACGACGCCTGCGCCCGCTTCGAGGCTCTAGGTGTAACCTTTGTAAAACGCCCACAGGACGGAAAAATGAACGACATCGCCTTCATTCAAGACCCGGATGGCTACTGGATCGAAATATTCGAACCTGGCCGCATCCCCGCAGGGCTGGCTGCGCATTTGGGTGAAGAGCAAGCCTGAGTTAAAAAAGGGCGATAGCATTGAGTGTCTCTGTCACTGGATGATCTGCTGTATTCCGAATTCCAGCCGGCCCTTCTATACTGCGCACCTCTGTTGACCTCGCCGGATGCCCATGAACCTCAGCCCATCGTACCATTTAAGCAGCGCGTTAAACCTGCTGGCAACGCTGGCCATTGCTGCCGTTGGCGCGGTGGTGTTCAGTTTACTGTCCTGGCCGTTGCCATGGATGCTGGGTGCCCTTACCTCGACCCTGGTCGGCAGTCTGCTCGGCTTCAGGCCATATATTCCGATGCGGCTTTTTACGGCCATGTTGTTGATACTGGGCATCTATGCCGGGGCAGCGCTGGATCAGAGCCTGTTAGTTACCATCTGGCACTGGCCACTGTCGTTGATCGGCATGGTGCTGTTGGTGGCGGCCACTACTGCAGCGAGCCACTGGTATTTCCGCCGGTTCGCCGGGTTTGATAACACCACGGCCCTGTTTGCATCGGTGCCCGGTGCCCAATCACTGGTATTAATCCTGGGTGCGCGCAGCGGGGCTGATGAAAAGCAGATGCTGATTCCGCAAATCACCCGGGTGTTGGCCGTTATCTACTTCGTGCCTTTGATTCTGGTGAGTGCGGGCGACTTGACCGGGTTGGACATCAGCCGCATTCGCGACGTGCCTGATGAGGCCTGGGCTCTGCCCGAATGGCCATCCGTTCTTTGGGCATTGGGCGCCGTTGTTCTCGGAGCCTGGGTGGCAAAACGCTTGCGCTGGCCGCAACCGCTAATGCTCGGGCCCTTGAGTGGTATCGCTCTATTGCAAATCAGTGGCCTGACGGACCTCAGTATTCCCGGCCAGGCGCTGGTGCCGGTGCAATTTGTGCTCGGCACTTATCTGGGCACCAAATTTGCCAAAATCCGCTGGCGCACGGCGGTGATCATTTCCGGCCACAGCCTGGTAGCCTTGTTGATTACAGTAACCCTGGTCGCCTTGATGACGGCCTTGTTGACCCTGGCAACAGACATCCCGCCAGCGGCCATCTTTCTCGCTTTTGCGCCCGGCGGCCTGCCGGAAATGGTGCTCATCGCCGCGACGCTGAATGCCGACCCTGCCTTTGTGGTGGTGCATCATGTGGTGCGCTTTCTGATCATTGCCATCGCCCTACCATGGGTGGCTGGGCGAGTCGCCAAACCTCAGAGCTGAGGCACAGCAGAGATCATTTACCAAACATCCATAAAGACCTATGTGAATCCATTTGACAACCAACAAGTCCGTTATTCAGGTGCTTGCGGGCACAAAAAACCCAGCGACTTGGCTGGGTTCTGTAAGTTGGAGCGGGACAAAAGCGCCGGGAGCGCTTTTGCGTGAGCGAAGCGAGCCCGAAGGGGCAGGTCCATGGATGGACCTGACTAACGAGATGTAATCTCGGTTCCCCATAAACAGAGAAAGCAGCTCTAGGGCTGCTTAATCGTAAATCTGGAGCGGGAAACGAGATTCGAACTCGCGACCCCAACCTTGGCAAGGTTGTGCTCTACCACTGAGCTATTCCCGCAAACTTTCAACAAGGAAATGGTATCCCGTAGGGGACTCGAACCCCTGTTACCGCCGTGAAAGGGCGGTGTCCTAGGCCACTAGACGAACGGGACACAACTTGCTTTGTTTCGTCGAAAGCGAGGCGCATATTACCAAGAATCGCTGGAGAATCAAGAGTTTTTTTATAAAAATCAACACATTAAGGCTTATCGTCTGATCGACCAACTGCGGCGGCAGAGGCCTTGCTTGACAGAGCTTCAGCCTGCCTGACAAAGGTGCGCTGTTCGTGGCGGGAGTAGGATGTCTCCCATCGTTCGCATTGCGGGCAGAACCAGAGCATGGTGGTGGATTCGAAGCCGCAATGGTTGCACTGGTAGATATCGGAGAGACGCACCTTAAGGCGCTGCAGAGATTCGATAAGCACCTGGCGGGCGGCTTCGCCAATGTCTTCACGCTCTTCGAGCCAGCGTTGCATCAGGCCAAAGGAGGCGCCTGCGTTGACGATGCTCTCCAGTTCCTGTTGCCAGCGTTCAGCCTTGGGGTCATTGTCGCCTACAAAGTCGAGCAGTGCTTCCAGTACGCGGTGGCTGGGGTGCTCATCGTAGAGGTGCTCAAGGTAGCGGCGCAGGCCAGCTTCGCCACCAGTCAAGCTGGAAAGCCTTCTGAGCGCCGGCAGTACCACGTCTACGCGGCGGACATCCTGCACCAGGGCCTGCTTCAGCAATTGCATGGCCTTGTGATAACGACCGAGGCTGGTTTCCAGTTCGGCGCTGACAATGTAGATACGGGCACTTGAGGCGATGCTGCGCGCCTCTTTCAATGCTTCACGGGCTTCCTTGACCTTGCCTTCGCTCGAGAGTTGGTTGGCGTACTCACTGTAGAGGTTGGCGAGGCGGATGTTGCCTGAGCCTGGTTCGCCGTATTTGCGCACCAGTTGTATCGCCCTGCCCCACTCTTTTTCACGCTCCAGAACAGTCAGCCAAAGGCGAAAGGCCTGAGCGGAGTATACTTCGCCATCGCCCAGTATCATCTCTTCGAGCACGGTTTCTACATGCCCAAGGAAACCCGCAGAAAAATAGTCCTGGGCGAGCTCAACCCGAACCCTATTGCGTATGGATCGTTCGAGATCGGCTTCGAGCATGCTCTCATGCACCCGAATGGCGCGGTCAGTCTGACCGCGTGCACGGAAGAGCTCCGCCAGTGCCAGATGGGTTTCGAGGGTATCTTCCTGAACAGGCAGACGGTCGAGAAATACGTCCAATTCTCGATCTGGCTGGGGAGCCAGAGGTTCGAAGGGGTCGAGGCGGTAGCGCTTGGCCTGAGGCCCAACCTGGGTAATACGGCGCCAGAAGGCGAGTACATTATCGATCATGATTTACCGCTTGGCTCGCCCGCCACTAAAGCGGCCGAGAACCACGCCCAAAACAAGGCCTGCAAACAGCACACTCAGCAGCCAGACAAAAAGCGGCAAGCCCGGTGTTGTCCAGCCCATAAAGGTGAGCGCTACAAGCTGATTGTTACCCATAGCTATCAGCCAGACCAACACAACCAGAAGCAGTGCAATGACAATGCGCAGTAATTTCAGAATCATAAGGTGGGTGCTGCCTCCCGGCGATGTTGCGACGACCGGTTAGGGATTATTCGTCCTCAATACTGAGGTTGACGGACTCACGAAGTTCTTTACCCGGTTTGAAATGGGGTACGTACTTGCCGTCAAGGGTGACCGATTCACCGGTCTTGGGGTTCCGGCCTACTCTTGGAGAGCGATAGTGCAGTGAAAAGCTGCCAAATCCGCGAATCTCGATGCGTTCTCCATCAGCCAGGCTTTCGGCCATATGATCCAGCATGGTCTTGATCGCCAACTCAACATCCTTGACCGAGAGTTGAGACTGACGGTCGACGATGCGCTCGATTAACTCAGACTTGGTCATTGGGTTGCTCCCCTCAAGGGTGTTCCTTTTTCATCACATGCAAGACTAGATCAGCTGGCTGGATAACACAAGTGTTTATTTTTTAACGTTTTTTTTCAATGAAACCTGATCGTCAGACACAAAAAAGCCGGCTCTCGCCGGCTTTTTTAAGAGATTCAACAACCGGGATCAGTCGTTGTTCTGCTCCATTTTTTGCTTGATCAGGTCACCAATGGTAGTCGGGCCAGATGCTTCAGCGGCTTTCTCTTTCAGTTCGCGAACGGCAGACTTCTCGTCCTGAACGTCTTTCGACTTCACGGACAAGTTGATGACGCGGTTCTTGCGGTCAACGCTGATGATCTTGGCTTCTACGCTGTCGCCTTCGTTCAGTACGTTGCGAGCGTCTTCAACCTTGTCACGAGAGATCTCTGAAGCCTTCAGAGTGGCTTCAACGTCTTCGGCCAGCAGGATGATCGCACCCTTGGCATCCACTTCTTTCACGGTGCCGGTAACGATGGTGCCCTTGTCATTCACAGAGACGAACTCAGCAAACGGATCGTTGTCGAGTTGCTTGATACCCAGGGAAATGCGCTCACGCTCTGGGTCAATCGACAGGATAACGGTTTCCAGCTCATCACCTTTCTTGTACTTGCGTACGGCGTCTTCACCAGACTCGTGCCAGCTGATATCAGACAGGTGTACCAGGCCGTCGATGCCGCCTTCCAGACCAATGAAGATACCGAAATCGGTAATCGACTTGATCTTGCCGCTGACTTTGTCGCCCTTGTTGAACTTGTTGGAGAAGTCTTCCCATGGGTTAACAACAGTCTGCTTGATACCCAGAGAAATACGACGACGCTCTTCGTCGATGTCGAGAATCATGACCTCGATTTCGTCGCCAACAGACACCACCTTGGAGGGGTGAATGTTCTTGTTGGTCCAGTCCATTTCAGAAACGTGAACCAGGCCTTCAACGCCTTCTTCCAGCTCGGCAAAGCAGCCGTAGTCGGTCAGGTTGGTCACACGGGCCTTGACCACGTTCTCTTCTGGGTAACGGGCCTTGATTTCAACCCAGGGATCTTCACCCAGTTGCTTCAGACCCAGGCTGACGCGATTACGCTCGCGGTCGAACTTGAGTACTTTGACTTCGATCTCGTCACCCACCTGAACGATTTCGCTCGGGTGCTTGATGCGCTTCCACGCCATGTCGGTGATGTGCAGCAGGCCGTCTACACCGCCCAGGTCGACAAAAGCGCCGTAGTCGGTCAGGTTCTTGACGATACCGGTAATGACCTGGCCTTCCTGCAGGTTCGCCAGCAGCTCTTCACGCTCGGCGCTGTTGGAAGCTTCCAGTACGGCACGACGAGATACAACAACGTTGTTGCGACGACGGTCCAGCTTGATGACTTTGAAGTCCAGCTCTTTGCCTTCGAGGTGAGCGGTATCGCGCACCGGACGGATGTCTACCAGCGAACCTGGCAGGAAGGCACGTACAGAACTGACGTCGACAGTGAAGCCACCTTTGACTTTACCGTTGATAACGCCCTTGACCACCTCTTCCGCTTCGTAAGCTTTTTCGAGTTCAGACCAGGCTTCTGCACGCTTGGCTTTTTCACGTGACAAGCGAGTGTCGCCGAAACCGTCTTCAACGGCTTCCAGAGCAACCTTGACTTCGTCGCCAACGGCTACTTCCAGCTCACCGCTCTCACTGATAAATTGAGAGCGAGGGATCACACCTTCAGACTTCAGGCCAGCGTGAACGGTCACCCAGTCGTTGTCGATAGCAACGACAACACCGGTGACAATGGAGCCCGGCTCCATTTCGATTGTTTTTAAGCTTTCTTCAAAAAGATCAGCGAAAGATTCAGTCATTCGATTAAATGCCCTAATGATTAACAGCCTGTTTTTGAGGCTTTGCCGCACGCCAGCCCGCACGGGTCAATCCAAGAAACCCTGTTAACGCACAGCTGGATCAGCGTTTTAACAAGGACCTGCCAGTTATTTCGAGCCTGAACCCGAAGTTACCAGCGTCAAATTAAGTGCGCGTATTATACGGATTGAGCGCCAAGAACCAAGGGTTTTGGCCAAAAAATCGGCTAAAACTGCCATTATTCGACTCTGTCCTTGATCAGAGCCACTGCCTGGTTGAATACATCGTCGATGCTCAGCTCTGTGGTATCGATAATGACGGCATCTTCTGCTGGCTTGAGTGGAGCTACCGCGCGGCTGCTGTCGCGCTCATCCCGCTCCTGAATATCGACTAATACCTGCTCGAAGTCGGCGGCTATATTGCCGTCTTTGAGTTGTTGCCAGCGGCGCCTGGCGCGCTCTTCGGAAGAAGCCGTCAAAAACAGTTTGAGCGGAGCATCGGTAAAGACCACGGTACCCATATCACGGCCATCGGCCACAAGGCCCGGCTCGGTACGGAAGGCACGCTGGCGTTTCAGCAGAGCATCACGCACCCGGGAATAGGCAGCTACACGGGATGCGTTGGCGCCAACCTCTTCGGAACGGATCTGGCTGGTGACATCGTCACCTTCCAGCAGGATCTTGACACCGCTGTCTTGTTGATCGAAGCGAATATCCAGATGCTCGGCGATCACGGCCAGTGCTTCTTCGTTGGTAAAGTCGACGCCATGATTTTTGGCAGCCAGAGCGGCCAGGCGATACAAGGCGCCTGAATCCAGATAGTGCCAGCCGAAATGTTTGGCAAGCAAAGCACTGACGGTACCTTTGCCGACGCCGCCTGGTCCGTCCAGTGTTACCACTGGGGCCTTGGTCATCATAATCAGTCCTCTATGGTCACAGCGTAGCCGAGGCGTGCTGCGTCCTCTGTGAAACAGGGGTATGCCCCCAGCAACCGGCCCGCATGGCGGATAATTACCGGTCGCGAGGCTACCTGAGCGGCCACCAGAAAGGCCAGAGCGACACGATGGTCACCAGCACAATCGAGAATGCCGCCGTTGAAAGGTTCGCCCGCACGCCCTTCTATAAGCACGTCATCGCCATCCAGTTCGATGCGAGCGCCCAGGGTGTGCAGACCTTCCAGCATGGTTTTCAGTCGGTCGGTTTCCTTGTAGCGAAGCTCGCGAACCCCGGAAAAACGCGACTGACCCTCAGCCAGGGCCGCCAATACAAAGAGCAGCGGGAATTCGTCGATGGTGCGCCCGCTGAACTGAGCGCTCACCTGGCTGGCCTTAAGCGGGGCGTATCTTACCTGAATATCGGCGACAGGCTCACCCCCTACCTTCCGCTGATGGTGCAAAGCAATCTTGCCACCCATGTCCTTGAGGACATCCAGAAAACCCAGCCGAGTCGGGTTAACGCCAACTTGCAGCAGGTTGATTTGCGATCCGGGAACCAGAGTGGCTGCGGCCATATGCACTGCAGCCACTGAAAAATCGCCGGGTATGTCTATGTCAAATGCGGGAATGCTCGGGCCTGGTTCAAACTGCAGTTCCTCCTCCTGGCGAACAAAGGAGCAACCAAGGTCAGCCAGCAAGCGCTCGGTATGGTCTCTACTGGGCACGGGCTCCTGCAACCTTACCGGCACGCCAGCACAGAGTGAGGCCAGCAGAATAGCGGATTTGACCTGAGCACTGGCCATGGGCAGACGATAGACCAAGGACGTGAAGCTTGCTCGAGCACGCACCATGATCGGGGCAGTGCCCTGGGCCGAAAGGTCGAGTGCGGCGCCCATTTGCTGCAAAGGCGTTTGAATGCGGTCCATAGGGCGTTGGCTCAGCGAAGCGTCGCCCATCAGTTCGCAGTCGAAGCCCTGGGCCGCCAAAACGCCTGCCAACAAACGCATGGAGGTGGCCGAATTGGCGAGGTATATCGGGCTATCGGGTTTTTTCAAGCCGGTCAGGCCGACTCCCTGCACCCTCAGTTGGGTACTGCTCTCTTCTTCTATCGAAACGCCCAACTTACGCAAGGCTTCCAGGGTGGCGCGGTTGTCGTCGCCTTCGCCAAAGCCGCGCACCATGCATTGCCCGTCTGATAGCGCGGCAAGGATGATGGCTCGATGCGAGATGGAGCGGTCGCCCGGTGGCTGCACCCAACTGCTCAACGCTCTGGTTGCTGGCGCCACTATCAGGCTTTTGCGGACGTCATCACTGATGCGCTGACGAGACTGCAGGATCTGAGTGAAGTAATCCCGAGCCGACTTGGCGCGCCCAAAAACACCCAGAAGCGTCTCCCCATCGCCCTGCTCTATGGCACTGGCCAGTTGCGAAAGATCCTGCTGAAAGCGATTCAGAATGGCGAGGGTCGCATCCCGATTGGCCAGAAAGACATCGTGCCACATGGTTGGGTCCGAAGCGGCGATGCGCGTAAAATCCCGAAAGCCCCCAGCGGCGTAGCGGAAGATTTCACGATGCTCGGAATCACGAGACAGTGTATCGACCAGTGAGAACGCCAAAAGATGTGGCAAATGGCTGGTCGCGGCCAGGACTTCATCGTGCCGCTGCACCGGCATACGCACCACTTCAGCCCCCACCGATTGCCACAGGCGAGTCAGCAAGGAGATGGCTAGCTCGCTGCTGCCTGGCAGAGGAGTCAGGATCAACAAGTGGCGGTCGAACAGATCGGCCTTGGCTGCCGTCACACCAGAGCGCTCAGCACCGGCAATGGGGTGACCGGGCACAAAGCCGGACGGAAGTTCACCTAAAGCTGCCTCCGCAGCCTTGACCACACTGCCCTTCACACTACCAACATCCGAAATGACGGTGTCTGACTTGAGACAAGGCTTCAACTGCTTCAGCACGGTCTCCATCGCCAGGACGGGGACAGCGAGGATAACAACATCAAACTCAGGGCAAGGGCTCAGCTGTTCGACTTTTTCATCAATAATACCCAGGTCGAGCGCCTGATCTGCCACACCTGGATGAGCATCCATGCCCATTACCCGGGCTGATTGAGCCAGGCGCAAAGCCTTGGCAAATGAGGCACCGATCAAGCCCAGACCAATGATCAGCACTCTGGGTTTTTGTTTGACTCTGTCCGTCACAGTACGCCTTTCGGGTAGGACCCCAGCACCTTCAATTCCACCGCTTTCTGACGGATATCTGCCATGGCCTTCTGCACATTCTCGTCTTCCACATGGCCGGCAAAGTCGATAAAAAACACATAGGTCCAATTGCCCGAGGGCGATGGCCGGGTTTCCAGCCGCGTCATGTCGACATTGTGGTCATTGAAAGGTGCCAGCAAGTGAAACAGCGCGCCGGGTTCATTGCGCATGGAGACAACGATGGAGGTTTTGTCATCACCCGAGATGCCGACATCCTGAGTACCAATAATCAGGAAGCGAGTTGAATTGTCCGGCGAGTCTTCAATTTTCTGTTCGACGATTTCCAGATCGTACAGAGAGGCCGCCATTTCACCTGCAATGGCTGCCGAGTTCCATTCGCCATGCACCCGTCGAGCGGCTTCGGCATTGCTGTTCACGGCAATGCGCTCGGCCATGGGCATATGCGCATCCAGCCATTTACGACATTGAGCCAGGGACTGCTGGTGGCTGTATATGCGTGAGATCTTGCCCGGCTGAGTGTTGGGGCCAACCATCAGATGATGGTGAATACGCAGCTCTACCTCGCCACAGATACGGAGGTTGGAATTGATGAAACTGTCGAGGGTGTGGTTGACCACGCCTTCGGTGGAGTTTTCCACCGGCACGACACCGTATTTGCAAGCACCGGCTTCCACTTCACGAAACACTTCGTCAATGGCAGGCATCGGCTTGCTCTTGACCCATTGACCAAAATGCTTGATCGC
The DNA here is from genome assembly GCA_022565595.1 of Saccharospirillum sp. Classification (GTDB taxonomy): domain Bacteria; phylum Pseudomonadota; class Gammaproteobacteria; order Pseudomonadales; family Natronospirillaceae; genus Saccharospirillum. The sequence continues at coordinate 159,761 of JAIUML010000004.1, forward strand.
CGCCTGCTGGGTAAAGGTGCCTTCCGGGCCGAGGTAAGCCACTTCCAGAGGTTTTTCCAGTGCCAAACACGCAGACATGATTTCACGAAACAGCTTCGCCATGTCTTCGTTGCCGAGGGGGCCCTGGTTGCGCTGCATGACGCGTGTCAGCACCTGGGCTTCGCGCTCGGGTCGATAGAAAACAGCGGCGTCCGGGTTGGCCTTCATCTTGACTTCGGCCACCTTCAAGGCGCACTTGGCACGCTCGGAGATGCGTTCGAGAATTTCGGTATCGAGCCGGTCGATCTGGTCGCGCAGCGCGGCTAGATCGGTTTCTTTCAAATCAGTTGGGTTGGATTCCTGATCAGCCATAACGTCGCTCAAACTCCTTCATAAAAGTCACCAGGGCCTGAACTCCGGCCAATGGCATGGCATTGTAGATGCTGGCGCGCATACCACCAACACTGCGGTGCCCCTGTAGGTTATACAACCCTGCTTTATCCGCCTCGGCCAGGAAGCGTTCATTCAGGGTTTCGTCCGCCAATATAAAGGGCACATTCATGCGCGAGCGGTGTACCGGGTCAATCGGGTTGCGATAAAAACCGCTGGCATCGACAAAATCGTACAGCAGTTGCGACTTGGCTTCATTCAGTTGTTGCATCGCCGGCACTCCACCCTGCTCCTGCAGCCACTCAAAAACCAGACCCGCCAGATAGATGGCAAAGGTCGGCGGCGTATTGACCATGGAGCCCTGGTCGATCTGCGCCTGGTAATCCAGCAAGGAGGGCGTGCCGGGCAATGTCTGGCCAAGCAAATCCTTGCGCACTATCACTAGCGTCAGCCCTGCTGGTCCAATGTTTTTCTGGGCGCCAGCATAGATCAAACCAAAACGACTGACATCGATGGTTTGAGACAAAATACAGGACGACATGTCAGCGACAAGCGGTACCTTGCCTGACTCCGGCACATAATTGAACTCTACCCCGCCAATGGTCTCGTTCGGAGTATAGTGCAGGTAGGAGGCGTCCGGACTGACCTGAAAATCTTCCGCACGTACCGCATGGCGGTAATGCTTGTCTTTCGTCGACGCCAGCACTCTAACAGGGCCATAGCGCTCGGCTTCCTTGATCGACTTGACCGACCAGGCTCCGGTATCCAGAAACTCGGCGCCTGAACCTCGAGCAATCAGATTCATTGGCACACAGGAAAACTGCAGCGTGGCGCCCCCCTGGGTAAAGATCACGCCATAGTCGTCAGAAATGTCGAGCAGCTGCCGCAAGCGCGCTTCGGCATCGGAGACGACCGAGACAAATTCATCGGAACGGTGCGACAGTTCCATCACCGACATTCCGGTATTACGCCAATTGGGCAGCTCCTGCTGCGCCTTGAGCATGACCGCTTCCGGCAACATCGCCGGGCCAGAGCAAAAGTTGTATCCGCGTGTCATCGTCGGTTGGTTCCTGTTGGTGAAGTTCTTTCACAGAAAAAGGCGGCCAAGCCGCCCTGTTACTCGAGTAATGTTAAATGAAGCCACTGATGGCTAGCGATGGATGCCTGGTGTGCCTCTGAGGGGGAGTCCGCAGCACGGATGCTGCGGTCTAGACCCCATGGAGGGGTTGAGTGGGCGGCACACCGCACGACCCCTCAGAGGTATACCAGGTAGCCAGCGCGAACCACAGCCGTCCAATATGAACTGAATTAATCGTCTGTCTCTTCTGGAGCCTCACCTTCATCATCTATTGCCTCTGGTGGTGTGGCAGCAGGATGTTCGGTGTCCGGTGTTTCAGCCACGTCGAGAACGGATTCGTCTTCGGCGGGCTCTTCGATCCGCTCGATGCTGACCAGACGTTCGTCTTCGGCCAGGCGAATCAGTTTGACGCCCTGAGTATTACGGCTCAGAACCGAAATGCCTTCGACCGATGTCCGAACCAGAGTGCCCTGATCGCTGATCAGCATGACTTCGTCACCACTGAACACCTGCTTGGCACCGACCAATGGGCCGTTACGCTCACTGGTGACCATGGCAATGACACCCTGGGTACCGCGGCCTTTGGTCGGGAACTCGTCAACACTGGTGCGCTTGCCGAAACCGCGCTCGGAGGCGGTAAGAATGGTGCCTTCGGCTTGCGGGATAATCAACGAGATCACCCGCTGGCCTTCCTGCAAACGGATACCCCGCACACCACGAGCGGTTCGGCCCATGGCGCGCACGTGGTCTTCACTGAAGCGAACCACCTTGCCGGCGTCGGAAAGCAGCATGACTTCTTTCTGGCCATCGGTCAGGGCTACGCCCACCAGGCTGTCGCCCTCGTCCAACGAGAGTGCAATCAAACCGGCTGTGCGCGGCCTTGAGAAGGCCTCCAGCGGTGTTTTCTTGACGGTGCCATCGGCGGTGGCCATGAAAATGAAATGGTCCGCATCGTAGGTGCGGATCGGCAGAATGGCGGTGACCCGCTCGCTTTCATCCAGCGGCAGGAGGTTGACCATGGGTCGGCCACGAGCATTACGGCTGGCTTGAGGAATTTCGAATACGCGCAACCAATAAACCTTGCCTCTGTTGGTGAAGCAGAGAATGGTGTCATGGGTGCTGGCAACCAGAAGTTGCTCAATGAAGTCGTCGTCCTTCAGCGCGGAAGCAGAGCGACCTCGGCCGCCGCGACGCTGGGCTTCGTAATCGGTCAATGGCTGGGTTTTGGCATAGCCGCCGTGAGAGATTGTGACCACCATGTCTTCTTCGGTGATCAGGTCTTCCATGGAGAGATCGAGTCGGCTGGCGATGATTTCGGACTTGCGCTCATCGCCATATTGCTCACGAATCTCCAGCAGTTCTTCGCGGATGACCTCCATCAGGCGCTCGTAGCTGTCGAGGATGCGCAGCAGTTCACCAATGGTGTCGATGATCTGCTTGTATTCGCCGATCAGCTTCTCGTGCTCGAGGCCGGTCAGTTTTTGCAGACGCATGTCGAGAATTTGCTGAGCCTGCTCAGGCGAGAGAAAATAACGCTCGTCGTGCACACCGAATTGTTCTTCGAGGTCTTCTGGCCGTGAAATGCTGGCACCGGCCCGTTCCAGCATGGCAGACACGTGCCCGAGCTCCCAGCTCTGCGCCAGCATGCGCTCTTTAGCTTCGGCGCCGGTAGCAGAGGAGCGAATCAGCTCAATCATCTTGTCGATATTGGCCAGCGCAATGGCCAGACCTTCAAGAATGTGGCCACGCTGGCGTGCCTTGCGCAAGTCAAATACGGTACGGCGGGTGACCACTTCGCGGCGGTGGCGAATAAAGGCTTCGAGCAGGTCTTTCAGGTTAAGGATTTTCGGCTGGCCATCAACCAGGGCAACGGTGTTGATGCCGAACACGGATTCCATCTGCGTCTGAGCATAAAGGTTGTTCAACACCACCTCGCCAGACTCGCCACGTTTCATTTCAATGGCGATGCGCAGGCCGTCCTTGTCGGACTCGTCACGCAGTTCGGAAATACCCTCGATCTTCTTCTCTTTGACCAGCTCCGCGATCTTCTCGATCAAGCGGGCCTTGTTCACCTGATAAGGAATTTCGTGAACGATGATGCTTTCGCGGCCAGTCTTGTTGTCTACCACCACCTCGGCACGAGACCGTATATAAATACGACCACGGCCAGTACGGTAAGCTTCGAGGATGCCCTTGCGGCCATTGATGATGGCGCCGGTCGGGAAATCGGGACCGGGAATGTATTGCATCAGGTCGTCAACGGTCAGATCCGGGTTATCGATCAGAGCGAGGCAGCCGTCGACCACTTCATTAAGGTTATGCGGCGGTATGTTGGTCGCCATGCCCACGGCAATGCCAGAAGCACCGTTGATCAGCAGGTTGGGCACTTTGGTGGGCAGAACCGCTGGAATCAATTCTGTGCCGTCGTAGTTTTCTACATAATCGACGGTTTCTTTTTCGAGATCGGCCAGCAGCTCGTGAGCAAGCTTGTCCATGCGCACTTCGGTATAACGCATGGCCGCTGCAGAGTCGCCATCGATGGAACCGAAGTTACCCTGACCGTCGACCAGCATGTAGCGCATGTTGAAGGGCTGTGCCAGACGCACGATGGCATCGTATACGGCAGAGTCGCCATGAGGGTGGTATTTACCAATCACATCACCAACCACACGGGCCGATTTTTTATAGGGTTTGTTCCAGTCGTTCCCCAATACGTTCATGGCAAACAGAACACGCCGATGCACGGGCTTCAGACCATCGCGCACATCGGGCAAGGCGCGCCCGACGATAACGCTCATGGCGTAATCCAGGTAGGACTGTTTTAGCTCCTCTTCGATATTGACGTGGAGGATTTCTTTGGCTAATTCACCCATTCGGTACCCTATCCTTATTCTGACTTTCTAACCTGCCTGGAAGGGCGACGAAAACCGCTCTTTTACCCAGGCAGGCCGTTAAAAAACAGGGCCGAATCATACCACAAATCAATAAGATAGATAGCTTTGGCTCGGCCACCCTAAGGGGGTTCGAAGGCGCTTTACTGGTTATTAATGTCACGAGCCTCTAGAATAACCTGACTCTTCAGACAACCTTCAATACAAAGAGGCCACATGCAAACCGTCGACACCCTGATACACGCCCGCTGGATCATCCCCGTCAACCCTCAACGCGATGTTCTGGTCGACCATAGCCTGGCCATCCAGGAGGGTCGTATTGTCGCCATTTTGCCGAGCGCTGAAGCTCGCGCCCAATACCAGTCCGACAACGTCCAGGACCTTGGTGACCAGGCACTCATTCCCGGCCTGATCAACGCTCACGGCCATGCCGCCATGGCCCTGTTCCGCGGTCTTGCCGACGACCTGGAACTGATGACCTGGCTCAACGACCACATCTGGCCAGCCGAAGGCGCCTGGGTGAATGACGAGTTCGTGGCCGATGGCACCGAGTTGGCCATTGCCGAAATGCTGCGCTCTGGCACCACCACCTTTGCCGACAACTACTTTTTTGTCGACTCGGCCGCCAGCACTGTTGTGAAAACCGGTGTGCGTGCTCAATTTTCTTTCTCGGTGATCGACTTTCCTACCAACTGGGCGAAAACGCCCGATGAACACATCGACCTGGGCATGGCATTGGTCGAAAAGTACAAAGGCAATGAGCACCTCAAGATCATGTTCGGCCCGCATGCACCCTATACCTGCTCAGACGAGCCGCTGACCCGCATCCGCGACCTGGCCAAAGAACACCAACTGCGCATTCAGATGCACGTCCATGAGACGCAAAGCGAGGTGGATGGCGAAGTCGATAAACGCGGCGGTCGTCCCGTTCGCCGTTTGAAAGAGCTTGGCCTGCTCAACAGCGATTTCCAGGCCGTACACATGACCGCTCTGAACGCCGATGACATCGATGACATCGTCGAAACGGGTACCCACATCATTCATTGCCCGGAATCCAACCTGAAGCTGGCCAGCGGCTTCTGCCCGGTGCATGAGCTACAACAGAGGGGCGTGAATGTCGCCCTGGGTACCGACGGCGCCGCCAGCAACAATGACCTCGACATGATCAGCGAAATGCGCACCGCCGCCATTCTCGCCAAGGCCGTCGGCCAAAGTGCCACCGCCCTGCCCGCCTATGAGGCACTGGCCATGGCCACCTACAACGGTGCCCTCGCCATGGGTTGGGATAAAGAAATCGGCAGCCTGGAAGTCGGCAAGCAAGCTGATATCACCGCCATTCGCCTGAACGACCTCGAAAGCCAGCCGATGTATGACCCGGTGTCTCATCTGGTTTATGCAACCAGCCGTGACCAGGTGTCCAATGTCTGGGTAGGGGGCAAGCAGTTGTTGAAGGATCGGGAGTTGACGACTATTGATAAGGCTGCGGTGATGGCGAAGGCGGCTGTTTGGCAAGAACGGATTCTGTCGAAGTAACTTCAGATTAGATGCACCCTCACCCGCAAATCGGTGAGGGTCATGTCACCTTAAAAACCTGCTACAATCTCCACCCCAACACCCGCAAAGAGCCAAACCGTGACGCACAATGTAGACCCCGCCGAACTGGCCAAATTTGATGCTCTCGCCAGCCGCTGGTGGGACCCGGATTCCGATTTCAAACCGCTGCATGAGTTGAACCCACTGCGTTGTGCTTATATTGACGAGCACCTGAATGTGGCCGACAAGGCCGTTCTGGATATCGGTTGCGGTGGCGGCATTCTCTCTGAAGGCCTGGCTCAGCGTGGCGCCAATGTTACTGCCATTGATATGGCCGAAGCGCCATTGCAGGTGGCACGGCTGCATGCACTCGACTCTGGCCTGACCATCAACTATCAACTCAGCACGGCCGAGGCGCATGCCGAGCAACACCCTGCCGCTTACGACGCCATTACCTGCATGGAAATGCTGGAGCATGTGCCCGATCCATTGTCGGTCATCTGGGCCGTGAGCCAGATGCTGAAACCCGGTGGCTGGGCATTTTTCTCGACCATCAACCGCAACCCCAAGGCCTGGCTGATGGCTATTGTTGGCGCAGAATACGTGCTGCGCATGCTACCAAGAGGCACCCACGACTATCGCAAATTGATTCGCCCGAGCGAGTTGAAGCGCTGGGCCGAGCAAAGCGACTTGAAAGGCATTAATTTCCGCGGCATTCAGTACCAGCCGATTTTGCGGCAGTTTCAATTGAGCCAGGATGTGTCCGTGAACTACCTTCTGGCCTGTCGCAAGAGCGACTCCGAATGAGCAAGCGCGCCCTGCTGTTCGATCTGGACGGCACTCTGCTCGACTCGGCTCCAGCCTTTCTGGAAGCACTGGATCGCTATTGCGATACCATTGGTAAGCCAGTTATAAGCGAGCACCGAGATCACTACGCCTCTGCTGGCGCGCGCATGGCAATGGCCGCCATTCACCAGATTGCACTGGATCACCCCGAGTTGGAACAGCACCGAGAGGTTTTCCTGACGCTCTATCTGGATACTCCGCCAGAGTTGAACCGCTGGTACCCGGGCATGGACAGCTGGCTGGTGCAGTTGACCGAAGCTGAAACCCCCTGGGGCATAGTGACCAACAAGCCACGCCCTCATACCGAAGCGGTTTTGAATCACCTTCTGGGTACAGAGCTGCCCACCTGTCTGGTCTGCCAGGGCGATTTGCCGACCATGAAACCCGAACCCGAAATGCTGTTTGCAGCCGCTGAGGCACTTGGCCTGGCTCCTGAGCAATGCCTATACTCCGGCGACCACCTGCGCGATGTTCAGGCAGCACGTGCTGCAGGCATGGCCGCAGTGGCCTGCACCTATGGCTATTTACACGACGACGATGACCCGAACGACTGGCAGGCCGATGCCCTGGCGCACTCGCCTGCCGAACTCACCCTGAAAGCAACCGACTGGCTGAGCAATAGACCACTGTGAATGCAACGACGTACGACCCCAAACAGATCGACCTGAACAACGCCCAGACCGACGGCGCCCTGAAAGACGCCGTTATCGTCATTACCGGTGCTGGCGACGGCATAGGCCGTGCTGCTGCCCTGGATTTTGCCAGAGCTGGTGCTCACCTGGTGCTGATTGGCCGTACCCAATCCAAACTGGAAGCCGTTTACGACGAAATTGAGGCGATCTCATCGACACAGCCAATACTGCTGCCCTTTGACCTGAATGAGCTCAGCATTGATAACGCCCAGGATATTGCAGTTGCCATTGAGCGGGAATTCGGCCGCCTCGATGGACTACTGCTGAATGCCTCGGTATTGGGCAGCAAGATGTCGATAGCGCAGTACCCGGCCAACCAATGGCAAGAGGTAATGCAGGTCAACCTGAACAGTGCGTTCTACCTGACCCAGGGGTTGTTGCCGCTGATGCAGCACTCCGAAAACGGTCGCATTATCTTTACAACCTCCAGCGTCGGCCGCCGGGGCCGCGCCTACTGGGGGGCTTATGCGGTCTCCAAGTTTGCTACCGAAGGCCTGATGCAAACGCTGGCCGAGGAACTGGAGAACACGTCGCGCATTCGCACTCACTGTATTAACCCGGGTGGCACCCGGTCCAACATGCGCGCCCTGGCCTACCCGGCGGAAGATCCGACAAAGCTGCCCTTGCCTGCTGACCACATGCCGTTTTACCGATATTTGATGAGCGCCTATAGCCAGGCCTACAATGGCATCAGTTGGGACGCACGCGACTTTCTGCCCGACGTCAATAGCTGAGTCGATGGAGGCACAATGGCACACCCACTGACACAAGAACTGTTTGTCTTGCTCGGGCAACCCGGCGACGTTAAGCAGAACTTTGCTCAGTGGCGCGAGCGCTGCGAACAAGCGCTGGCCGAGATGCCAGACGATGAGGCCCGAGCTTTTCTAGAGTCACTGCAACCCCTGCTTCAGGAAAACCGGGCACTCTTCGAGCAGGAAAGCCAGTCCCTGCTGGATGACCTGGTTCAGGGCCAGGCCAGCCCGAAGGGCAAAGCCGCCGCAAAACACTACAAAGACATGGGCAAACTCTAAGCACACATCTGAACGGCACTAATCGTCAGGTATTCGATAGCAAGGGCCGCGGGTTAGTCGATTTGTGCCTGGTCCGAAAAAGGAAATAATCTTGGGAATTCTCTTCGCCTTGTTGGCGGCCTTGAGTTGGACGGTGGCCGCCTATGGGTTCCGCCATTTGGGCGGTGTTCTGTCTCCATTGCAACTCAATTTCTGGAAAGGCCTGTTGGCCTGCATTGGTCTTCTGGCCATTATCATGGCAACCGGCCAATGGGTCAGCATCCCGACTGAGCTATGGCGCCCTTTGTTGCTGAGCGGCTTTATTGGCATCACCCTGGGCGATACCTTTATTTTTTCTGCCTTGAACCGCATTGGCGAACGCACCACTTTATCCATCGCCGAATCCGCAGCGCCGCTCTTTGCCATTCTGCTCGGCATGCTTTGGCTGGCGGAATTTTTGACACTCTGGCAGTGGCTGGGGGCGGCACTGATCATACCGGCGCTGATTTGGGTACTGGAACCCAAGGCCCCCAGCCACCGCAGCAACCCCTGGCTGGGTATGGGCTTTGCGCTGGGCGCAGCCCTGTGCCAGGCGCTGGGCATGGTGTTCATGCGCGAAGTTTTTCTGGCGGTCGATATGCCATCGGTACAGGCGGCATTCTTGCGACTGGCCGCTGGCATTGCAGCCATTCCGCTGATCATTGCCATTCAGCGGCATCCATTCTGGCCCCGTCTTGACCCTCGGCAATGGGTGATACTGGGCATCAGCACTCTGGTTGGCACCTTGTTGGCGATCTGGTTTCAACAATTGGCCGTAAAACGACTCGAGGCCGGGGTTGTGCAAACATTGATCGCCACTTGTGCCATCATGGCTTTTTCCATCGACCGGATACGAGGTCACAAGGCATCCGAAAAAGCCTGGCTGGGTATGGGTGTCGCTCTGGTCGGTGTGGGGCTCATTGCCTTAACCCAATAACAAAAAACAATAAGAAGTATTGAATTCTTACCTTGTTAGGCATAAGTCATTTCACGATAATAGCGCCCGGAATTCACCGACAGGAAAAGGCCCACGCTCAGATGAGTGAATACCTCCTGCTGCTGGTAGGCACCATACTGGTCAACAATTTCGTATTGGTTCAGTTTCTTGGGTTGTGCCCCTTTATGGGGGTATCCAACAAGCTGGAAACCGCTGTGGGCATGTCTCTGGCCACCACCTTTGTACTGACGCTCTCTTCCGTTGCCAGTTACGTCGTCTACACCTGGCTACTGGAACCACTGGGGCTGGTCTACCTGCGTACCATTACCTTTATTCTTGTCATTGCTTTTATGGTGCAATTCACCGAAATGCTGGTGCGTAAAACCAGCCCTCTACTGTATCGGGTTTTGGGTATCTTTTTGCCGCTAATCACCACCAACTGCGCTGTTCTGGGGGTGGCATTGCTGAATATTCGTCGCCAGAACAACCTGATTGAAAGCTTCCTGTATGGATTTGGCGCGGCCGTCGGCTTTTCTTTGGTGCTGGTTCTCTTTGCCGCCATGCGTGAGCGCATGGCCATGGCCGATGTACCGGTGCCCTTCCAGGGCGCAGCCATTGGCCTGATCGCCGCTGGCATTATGTCGCTCGCCTTTATGGGCTTTTCCGGCCTGGTTGCGGTGGGGTAACGGCCATGCTGATCGCCATTCTCACCCTGCTCGTCATCGCCGCAATTCTGGGTGCTGCGCTTGGCTTTGCCTCGGTACGCTTCAAGCCGGAAGGCAACCCCATTGTTGATCAAATCGACGATATACTGCCGCAGACTCAGTGCGGTCAGTGTGGCTACCCCGGCTGCCGACCCTACGCCCAGGCCATTACCGATGGCGACAAAATCAATAAATGCCCACCGGGTGGTGAGGCCACCATTGCCGCCCTGGCCGATCTGCTCGATGTCGAACCAGAACCACTGGATGCCGAGCACGGTGAAGAAAAAGGCCGCATGGTTGCGGTCATCCGCGAAAACGAATGCATCGGCTGCACCAAATGCATCCAGGCCTGTCCGGTCGATGCCATTCTCGGTGCAGCCAAGCAGATGCATACCGTGATCGAAAGCGAATGCACCGGCTGTGACCTCTGCCTTGAACCCTGCCCGGTAGACTGCATCGACATGGTTCCAGTGGGGGTCACTCTGCGCAGTTGGCACTGGCAAAAGCCGGCCGCAGGCGTTGAGTTGATTGCAACCGATGCTACCTCAACCTCATCCGAGGAGGCCGCATGAATGCATCGGCCTTGATCAAGACGGTACCGGCACACCGCTTCCATGGTGGCGTTCATCCGCCCGAGCATAAGGTTGAATCCTCGGAAACCCCCATTGAGGCGATGCCACTGCCCTCCTTGTTGATTCTGCCTTTGGCCATGCATACCGGTATCCCGGCCGATCCGGTCGTCAAACCTGGTAAAAGCGTCTGCAAAGGCGAAATGCTGGCCGAAGCCGTAGGCGGCATCAGTGCCTCTGTCCATGCTCCGACATCAGGCCGTGTGGTCGCCATTGAAGACCGAGTGATCCCCCACGAGTCTGGCTTGAAGGTACCCTGCATCCTGATCGAAGCCGATGGCGAAGACGCCTGGCGCTCGCGCCATGCCTGGCCCGATTGGCAACAGCGGCCAATGGACGAGCTGTTAAGCCGCTTGCGCAATAATGGAGTCGTTGGACTCGGTGGGGCGGGTTTTCCGACCGACGTCAAATACCGCAACAAACACAAGCCCATACACACCTTGCTGATCAACGCCGCTGAGTGTGAGCCCTACATCACCGCCGACGACCGACTGATGCGCGAACGGGCCGAGGAAATCCTCAAGGGTGCCCAGGTTGCTTTGCACCTGCTCGGAGCCGAAACCCTGCTACTGGGCATTGAAGACAACAAGCCACAAGCATTGGCTGCGATCAAGCAGGCCGCGGAGTTGCTGCACCAGCCGCTTCAGGTTTGCGTGGTACCCACCAAATACCCCAGCGGCGGCGAGCGTCAACTGATCGAACTGACCACTGGCCAGGAAGTCCCTGCCGGCGGGCTGCCCAGTGACCTCGGGCTGGTGTGCCAGAACCCGGGAACCCTGGCACAGATTTACCGGGCCGTGGTCAAGGATGAACCCCTGATCAGCCGCATCACCACCCTGACCGGCGGTGCCATCGAACGCCCCGGTAACTATGAGATATTGATTGGCACGCCAATCGAGACGGTACTGAACCATGTTGGCGCCCATCTCAAACAGGCCGATCGCGTCATCATGGGGGGGCCGATGATGGGCTTTGCCCTGCCGAGCATCGACGCACCTCTGATAAAAACCACCAATTGCCTGTTGGTACCAACGCGCAAGGAACTGCCGCGCCCCATGCCGGATAACCCCTGCATTCGCTGCGGTCATTGCGAACAGGTGTGTCCGGCGGGCCTGCTGCCACAGCAATTGCTGTGGGCGGCCAAACATCGTGATCTGGAATCTGCCCAGTTGCATTCCATTGACGCCTGTATCGAGTGCGGAGCCTGCGCCTGGGTATGCCCAAGCCAGATCCCCCTGGTGCAATACTATCGCTACGCCAAGGGCGAAATACGGCAGGAAAACGAAGAATACATCAAGGCCGAGCGCGCCCGGGCCCGCTTCGAAGCCCGCCAGGCTCGGCTGGAAAAAGAAAAGCAGGAAAAAGAAGCCCGGCGCAAAGCCCGGGCTGAAGCTGCGGCCAAAGCCCAGGCAAAAAAGAAGGCCGAAGGTGCTGGCGACACGGCGCAGGACGACGCCATCAAGGACGCCCTGGCGCGTGCCCAGGCTAAAAAGCAAGGTAAAACTGACACCGCCAACGAGACCAGCCTGGCAGACCTCGAAAAAGCCCTTGAACTGGCGGCCAGCAAGGTCAAGAAAGCCAATGAACGCCTGGTCGCCGCCGAACAGGATGCCCCTGATATGGCGAACGCTCTGCGCAAGGCCGTTACCAAGCTCGAAGAAAAGCATCAACAGGCCCAGAAAGCCCTGGATGAAGCCCGCAACAAGGAGCCCTCTGCCTGATGCCCGTCACCCTGACCTCCCCTCATACCACTGGCGCTCAAACGGTCGGCCGCGTCATGGCCTGGGTGCTGGCCGCGCTGATACCAGGCGCTGTGGTGCTTATCGCCAGCTTCAGTTGGGGTTATGGCATCAACCTGGTATTGGCCATAGCGACAGCCTTGCTGGCAGAAGCCCTGATGCTGAAATTGCGAGGCCGCCCGGTTGGCTTTTTCCTGAAGGATCTGAGCGCGGTGGTCACCGCCGCCCTGCTCGCCCTGGCACTGCCACCTCTGGCCCCCTGGTGGTTGACCGTCCTGGGTGTATTGGTGGCCATTGTTTTCACCAAGCATCTATTCGGTGGGCTCGGCCACAACCCCTTCAATCCGGCCATGGTCGCCTATGCCCTGTTGTTGGTGTCTTTCCCCATGCTGATGACCACACGCTGGGCCAACCCGGACCTGAGTCTTTCAATAGTAGAAACCCTGGGCATTATTTTTTCCGGCGTGCAGCCAATTGATGGCGTAACAGGCGCAACGCCCCTGGATGTCTACAAAACCGATGTAGATCGACTGGTCGCTGCCGAGATTCTGCAGTCACCCGTGTTTGGCAACTTCGTCGCCAAAGGCTGGGACATCGCCAACCTGGCCTTTCTGTTCGGTGGGGTTTTCCTGCTCTACAAACGCATCATCACCTGGCATATCCCGGTCAGTCTGCTCGCTGGCCTCGGCCTGATGGCACTACTGTTCAGTTGGGATGCCGATCTGCGAACGCCGTTAAGCCTGCACCTGCTCGGTGGTGCCACCATGCTCGCCGCCTTCTTTATCGCTACGGACCCGGTCAGTGCTGCCACCAGTAACAAGGGTAAGCTGGTTTATGGCTTTGGCATTGGTGTGCTGATCTATCTGATTCGCACCTGGGGCAATTACCCGGATGCCGTGGCCTTCGCCGTTTTGCTGATGAACTTCACCGCGCCCTTTATCGACCACTACACCCGACCACGCGTCTACGGCCAGAGCAAGGCCGTCAAGGGGTTCAAGCATGACGGATGAGAACCCGGACAACATCACTCTGGCCCAAGCCATACGCCGCTCGGCCATTGGCCTGGGGCTTTTTGCCATCTTTACCGCCGGCATCATAGCGGTAACTCAGGTGCTGACTGCCGAGCGCATCCATCAGAATGAGCGTGCCTTTGAGGCACGCGCCCTGTTCAGCCTGGTACCGGAACACAGCATCGACAACTCTCTGCTCGACAGCGGCCAACCGACGGATCTGGCTGGCCTGGTTGGCATCGACTTGCTGAACCTGGATCGACCCGGCCTCTGGTACCAGGGTGAGCGAAGCGGAAACGTCGTGGCCGTCATTCTGCCGTTGATTGCACCCGATGGTTACACCGAAGCCATTCGCGCCATTATGGCCGTGAATGCCGAAGGCGAAGTGCTGGGCGTGCGCGTGGTAAGTCATCGTGAAACACCGGGGTTGGGCGACCAGATAGAGCGCTCCAAGAGTGACTGGATTCTGCAATTCGATCAACGTTCACTGACCAACACCCCGCCGGAAGAATGGCAGGTCAGCAAAGACGGTGGCACCTTCGATGCCATGACGGGTGCCACCATTACCGCCCGCACCCTCGTCCGCTCAGTCTATAGCGGTCTGCAATTTTTTGAGCGCAACCGCACCCTGTTGCTGACACCTGCTCCCACTGACGCGGAGGAATCATGAGCGATTCATCACTGCCCAGCCGCACAGAAAGCGCCGAGATCAGCCGCAACGGCCTATGGAACAACAACGCTGCTCTGGTGCAGCTGCTGGGCCTGTGCCCGCTGCTGGCCGTCTCCGGCACAGTGGTCAATGCACTGGGCCTCGGGCTCGCCACTCTGGTGGTGCTCATCGGCTCCAATACGGCCGTCTCACTCATTCGCAATTACGTGCCAGACACAGTGCGTCTGCCGACCTTTGTGATGATCATCGCGTCTTTTGTAACTTGCGCCGAACTACTGATGCAAGCCTTCACCTACGAGCTGTATCAGATACTCGGCATCTTCATACCCTTGATCGTCACTAATTGCGCAATCCTTGGCCGTGCCGACAGCTTCGCCCGCAAGCACCCCGTCCTGCCCGCCATGCTCGATGGCCTGATGATGGGCCTCGGCTTTTTGCTGGTACTGGTCGTCCTGGGCGCCTTGCGCGAGATGATTGGCCAGGGCACCCTCTTTACCAATATGAACCTGATTTTCGGGCCGGCTGCCAGCCATTGGGAGCTAACGCTGTTCGCCGACTATCCGGACTTTCTGTTTGCCGTCCTGCCTCCCGGTGCCTTTGTTGGCCTCGGTTTGTTGATTGCCTTGAAGAACTGGATAGACCTGGGCATAAAGAGGCGCCAAGAGCGTTTGAAAGAAAAACCGGTGGCTGGCTCCAGGCGGGTTCGGGTAACTGGCACGATTTCTTGAGAGACCCGCTGTGAACAAAGACAAACGTTTTGAAATATTCAGCCGACTGCGCGCAGCCAATCCCAACCCCGAGACCGAGCTGAATTACAGCTCCCCGTTCGAGTTGCTGGTGGCTGTGGTGCTCTCCGCCCAGGCCACCGACAAGGGTGTCAACAAGGCGACCGCCAAGCTCTTCCAGGTGGCCAACACCCCGGAAACCATGGCGGCACTGGGGGTTGAAGGCATCAAGGAATACATCAAGACCATTGGCTTGTTCAACAGCAAGGCCGAGAATGTCTACAAGCTTTGTCGCCAGTTGATTGAACTGCACAACAGCCAGGTACCCGAATCACGAGAAGCGCTCGAAGCCTTGCCCGGTGTTGGCCGCAAGACCGCCAATGTGGTGCTCAACACCGCCTTCAAACAGCCTACCATGGCCGTAGACACGCACATCTTCCGTGTCGCCAACCGCACCCGCATCGCCCCGGGCAAGAATGTGGTTGAAGTCGAGCAACGGCTGCTGCGCCTGGTACCCAAGGAATTTCTGATGGACGCTCATCACTGGCTAATACTGCACGGCCGCTACACCTGTGTAGCGCGTAAACCGCGTTGCGGTGCCTGCCTGATCGAAGACCTTTGTGAGTTCAAACAGAAGACGGACTAAAGGCAACATGCTTCTCATTCCGCGCACTGCCGTGATAGTGGTCGGTGAACATCAGCCCTTACCGCAAAACGCCCATGTCGAGTACCGCTTCGTGGATTACAGAAGCGCCAAGACACCGGAAGAAGCAATGCTGAGTTTGCAGTCGGATTGGTGTTACCAGTACGACAACCTCTTGCTGACATACCCTCCCTCGGTAGACGCCAACCATCTGACGCTGACAGAAACGCAAATGCTGGCGCTCGACCAGTCGCGCAAAATGGCCAGATTGACCTTGCCATTTCGGCTGCGTCGGTTGAACTGCACGCCTCCGGGTGCCGGTTTTGGCCTGACCTTGCTGACCGCACTGAGACATCTGAATCAGGCCAACCTGCCAGTGGATGTCGCCCTGCAGCGCATTCAAACGGACATGGCCAGAATACGGGTTCAACATCTTCTGCTGACTCCGGGAAAGCGTGACCTGGCATCATGTCCGGCATTGACCAGGTGGCAACATCGACTAAAACCAGCAGCCCTGATGTACCGCGCCTGGGGCAACAGCGGGACCACCAATTGGCGACGCCTGAATGCAGATTCAGCGGTAGAAACCTGGTTCAAAGAGGCAGCCAAAGCCGTTACTGACGACCAGGCTGGTGGTGTCTTGTGGGCGCTCGGGTTCCCAGGTACGTTGTCTGAACAGATGCAGTATTCGGGGCTTCAAGCCTTGGTAAGAGCTGTTCACGATCATGGCGGGGTTGTGCGCTATTCGTTGGAAATGGAAGAGAGTCAGTACAGTCTGGCCTGGACTGCGGGCATCAAAGCACCCTCTCTGCCTTGAATGCCTCCAGATGCTCTGGACGCTTCAGGAATTCTGCAAACTCCCTCGCCTGGAGTTCATCCAGATCGCCAGTGCGTAGTTTGGTGGTACTGAGCAACTGATAAACAGCAACGATTCGAATCAGGGTGTCTTCATCCGGCAAGGTCAAGGCAGACATCCCTGGTTCATTGCCAATAATTGCCAAAGCCCGTTGCATGGCGTCCAGGTCGACCATTTCTGAGCGCCTGTAGGCATAGCCTTCGCCACTGGCCAGCCACTCCAATGAACAGCGGCAGTTTTGCGCGATCTGGTAGGCTCTCGCCAGGCTGGGCTCTGACCCTTTAAGGTATTTGCGGATCAGACTCTCACCAAGGCCAACCTGTCGGGCAAAGTCGCTGACCGTGCCGTCACCAATCAGAAAGGTGAGTCTGTCGGCAAAGGCCATCAGGCGCCCAGATTACCAGCCATGGCTGGCAGAGTTTTCAGGGCAACCGCCTCACCGGCATCGGTCAAGCGCCAATGGCCCTGAGCATCAAAACGCACTAACGACATGGAGCGCATTTGCACTTTCAGGACATCCAGAGCGGCTCGCTCGGGCTTTACATCGGCCACCGCATGACTACCCGGCCAGCGTGACTTGATGTCGAGCAGTGCCATTGGCTGCAGGTATTCACTGAGCAACGTTGCAACTCTGGTTTCTGAAATCGGGCTCAACATGGCAGGTGCCAGCCAGCTAAAGAGGCGCTTCCAGGTGACCCTCAGTTCGCCCTTCAGTACTTTCAACTGGCCTTCTCGAAATGCTTTGCAACTGTAGGGGCACAACCAGTAGGCGGTGGGATCATCAAACAGCCTCAAGTCCACTTCGGCATCGGCTCGGCCTTCTTCAAGCTCACGCCGGAGTTCCGCCAGTTGTTCACGCAGTACCCGCAGCTCCCGGTTCTTGACAACTGTATCCGGGTTGCGGTGCCAGCCTGGTGCAGGAAAATCTTCCAGTACCCGTTCCATTGCCCGCTCGGTCGCATCCCGCAGCTCGTCTTCGTTGCGCCATTGATAATGGATTCCGGTCTTTAATTGCGCTACCAATTCGGACAAACGAGTCTGATCGATCAGGCTGAGCGAAGGTTTGTCGACACCATTGTAGATGAAGGCCACTACGGTCTTGTGAGCGGCACGAGCTGCCGCGTAAACCTGATGCATGTATCCGACGCCTTTCTCGGACAAAGGGCCGTATTCGTTGCCGATCAACAAAAAAACGTAGTCGGCGTCAGCAATCGCCAATTGATTCAACTTCCAGAGGTAATTTGCTGCCACTTGAGGGAAAGGCAGGCCGGTGGGTATGCAAGCTTGCGCCATCAGCGCTTCATAAAGGGCGGATCGTTCTTTCTGCAGATGGCGCTCGAGCGAGGCCACCATGACTAATTGTTTGTTCTCAGACATCCTGGTACACCAGCCTAACGGTCCTGTTAGCGGTCTTTATATCCAAAAGTGTAGCACAGACTGGCGCCATTTAACCCACCACTTCCGAGAAAGCCGGAACAGGCCAGGTGGTGCCTTCGACCATGTTAACCAGTTCGAGCAGGATCATGGCAGTCAACCCCCAGATATGCTTGTCACCGAACTGGTAGTGAGGTATCTGAAAATGAATGCCGTGCCGTTGCACCGCTTGAAAATCCGGTGCTTGCTGCGCAAAGAAAGACCACGGAACCGTAAACCATTCGGCAATTTCATCCGGGCTTGGTTGGCAACTGGACAGGTCGTGGACGACCCCCACGAAAGGGTTCACCAGGATGCCGTTCTTTGAAAGACCCGTTGAGAGGCGGCCCAGCAACTCGATACAACTTGGTGGCAGGTTCAGCTCTTCTTCTGTTTCGCGCAGTGCTGTCATGGACAGGTCGACATCGTTCTGTTCTCGCATGCCTCCAGGAAAGGCGATGTCGCCAGGGTGAGACTTCAAATGCCTGGAGCGTACCGTCAGCAATATGGCTGGCTCATCTTCCAACACAACGGGCACCAACACACCCGCCTCAGGCCGGTGCAAATTCAGCAGGGTTGGCTGGTAGGTTTCGAACTGAGACGTCAATTTACTCAGCATGGAATTCAAAACAATCTCTCTTCAAGACAAACTGCCATAAGCTATACGGTGCTGGCATAGGCGTCGATGTTTTTTTCTGTGCCTTTACTCGATGATTAAGCGAGGTATTCATTTTAACCAGATCACATTTTGATCAAATTATATGTAAAACCCTGCTGTCAAATGCTACTTTAACAGAAGCAATGTCGTATGGTTATGAAGATTAGACAGCCAAACAGAGCGCTGATGTGTAACCGGAGCCTGTTCCCGCTAAGGGTCCACAGGGTCGGTCATGATCATCTGTTTGCGCAGGAGAACGCTGTAAAACCACTCAGGAAGAGGTTACCGTCATGACAGCACCAAGAAAAGTACTCCCCGACTTCGACGATCTGGTTGAACTGGCCTCAACCGACCCGGATCGACTGGAAAACCTGCGCCGCCTGCTGATTGAAGACCTGATAGACCACGCCCCAGACAATCAACGTCAGCGGCTCAAAGGACTGCAGTTTACCATTGATATGGAACGCCGACGCGCCAAGAATCCGGTGCAATGCTGCGTGCGTATGTCTCAGATGATGCACGACCGAGTTGCCGACTTGCGCGAGTCCCTGCTGGAATTGAACGCCCAGCCGGTACCCTATCGGCCAGAACAAGGTACAGTCGTCCCTTTCCCTGTCCGAAAAGCGGGAGACGAAAAGGGCTCTACCTGATAATCTAATCGGTGTTATACACGCTTGACGCTTTCGAGAGATCATGAATTTTTGCAGTCATTGCGGCAGTGCCGTGCGCTTCGCCATACCCGACATGGACAACCGGTCGCGCTACCTGTGCGACCATTGCGGCACCATCCATTACCAGAACCCTAGACTCATCACCGGCACACTGCCGGTCGCACCGGACGGCCGAATTCTGCTGTGCAAGCGAGCCATTGAACCACGCCTTGGTTACTGGACCTTACCTGCGGGTTTTATGGAAAATGGTGAAACTACGGTCGAAGGCGCCTTGCGCGAGACCATAGAGGAAGCCTGTGTCACCGGCCAGAACCCTAGCCTGCTGTCCATCATCAGCCTTCCGGAATTCGACCAGGTTCACCTGTTTTATCGCGTCGACATGCCCGACTTTGAATACGCGACGACACCAGAGAGCAGTGCCGTTGAGTTGTTCGAGATTGAGCAGATCCCCTGGCAGGAAATCGCCTTTCGTACCGTCACTGCCACGCTGGAACACTACCAGACCCACCTGAAACGCGCAGCTATACCGGTCCTGAACAGCACAGTCTATCGTCGCTAAAAGGAGCTGATGGGCGCGCTGCACGCATTCGACAAATAAATTCATATAATGCCAACGTAAACGTTTACTTAAATAGAAATCTGTCCTATTCTGGTGGTATTGAATGCCATACCAGAGACTGAGCATGGACCGTAATACCATTCATGAAGCCGCGCGAAGGGCCAACGTTTCAGTTGCTTCTATATCGCGAGCACTGAACAATAAGCCTGGCCTGGGTGAAGCCACTCGCGCACGGATTCTGGCCGTATGCGCGGAACTGGGGTATTCCCCTTCGGTTGCGGCACGTCAGTTGAAGGAAGGTCGCACGGCCACCGTTGGGTTGAGCCTGGGTCTGCACGACTGGCAGGTAAATCCCTACGTTTCCATCATGTTTGAGCACTTGACGCGACACCTGCACTACCGAGGCTTGATGCCGGTACTCTTTCATCATTCCAACATTCCTCAACTGATCGAGCAAACGGCATCCGCCATTCTGCTGGGCGTTGAAAACGAAGATCGTCGTATCCGTGCGCTGAATGAGGCAGGCATACCTTTTGTCGCCATTGGCAAACGACACGATGGCTTCTGGGTATGCCCGGACGACGAGCACGGCGGTCAATTGGCAGCGGACCGCCTGATTGAGTTGGGCTGCCGCCGTCTTGCCTCTGTCGAAATCGATAACACAGAAAAGGGCACAGCCTTGCGCGCTTCTGGTTTTCAGCAGGTCTGCCAAGAGGCGGGTATTGAATCTCAATCACTCAATATACCAGACTCAACAACGCCCACCTTAACGGCCTATCGGTACCTGACTCAACATTGGTCAGGTTCGCCCTTCCCTTATGACGGCCTTTTTTGCGAAACCGATGAGATTGCTTTTGGCGTGCGCAGCGCTCTGCTGGACATGGGTGTCGATGTGCCCGGTCAGGTGAAAATCATCGGCTATGATGATCTGCCTGTATTTAGTGAAGGCATCACCACCATCCAACAGGATATCAGCGCCATCGCCAGGGCAGCCACCGAATTACTGATCGAAGCACTGCAAGGTCAGAAAGCCAAATCCCGGGTCATGCCGGTTCATTTGATCCGGCGCGATAGCGCCTGATCCAACGATCGACACAGTCGATTTTTTTGCAACAAAACGTAAACGTTTACTCGACAGGAGAGGAAACATGAAAACAAGAAAAACGCTGTTAGCCGCTGGTATTGCAATGATTGCCGCCAGTTTGCCGACTCTGGCCAATGATGTTGTCCGCGTCAGCGGTTGGGGTGGCGACAATGTTGTGGTGGTCAACACCCTGATTAACGAAGTTCTGGTGGATGAACTGGCAGCAGCAGGCATCACCGTTCGCTATGAGCCGGTTGAAGGCGACTTTGCACAAATTCTTACCAACGCCTTGTCGGCGGGCACCGCGCCGGATGTCTTCTATGTTGACTCCTTCTGGGCCTACCCCGTGTTTCAGTCCGGTAAAATCGACCCAGTCTCAGACGACAATATGGCCATTGCCGATGAGCTGATTCCCTCCTTGAACGAGGCCTTCATGCACAACGGCCAATTGATGGGCATCGCCAAGGACTTCAATACCCTGGCCGTGCAGTACGATCTTGATGTTTTTGATGACGCTGGCGTAGAACCACCCAACGAAGACGACGACTGGAACAGCTTCAAATCCAAACTGCAGCAGGTTCAGTCCAACCTGGACGATGTTTATGGCCTCTGTGTGGTACCCGACTATGCCCGCTTTGCCGCCTTTGCTCTGGCAACCGGCTGGAAACCCTTTAACGATGAAGGCCACACCCTGCTGGATGATCGCTTTCGCGAGGCCTTCGAATTCTATGTCAATCTGGTAGACGATGGTGCGGCAGTGCTGGCCACCGACCTCGGCCAGGGTTGGACCGGTGGCTGCTTTGGTAACGGTGATACCGCAGTCGCTATTGAAGGCGCCTGGATGATTGGTTTTCTGCGCGATCAAGCTCCCAACATGTACTACAGCACCACGAGCATACCCAAACACCCGGAAACCGGTGATCGCGGTAACCTGGTCTTTACGGTCTCCTGGTCTGTCGCAACAGATAGCAAGGTCAAGGATTCTGCTCACACACTGGTCGGTCTGCTGACCTCGCCCAAGGCTCAGCAGTGGGTATTGGAAAGTGGTCTTGCCTTACCGAGCCTTGAAGCTTTGGGTGACAATGCCTACTTCCAGGAAGACAACCGGGAATCGATCACCAGCCGGGTGGTATTCGAAGGCGCCAGCAACGGACAGGTAGAGCCCTTTCAGTTCGCTCAGTACGGTGGTGACTGGAAAGCCATTGTCGATGAAGCCCTCAGTGCCGCTCTTTTAAAAGAACGCACTATTGACGATGCGATCGCTTTTGCGCAACAGCGGTATGATCGTTTGACCGGTCGTCAATAAAGGTTACAGGCCAGCCACTCACTTTCGATTGGGTGACTGGCATAGAACAATCTATTGTCTGAAACCAAAAAAATAATACAGGACTAGCCAATCGGATGAATCATAAAATAAAACAACAGGAACGCATCGCCGGCTGGCTCTTTGTTACGCCCTTTTGCGTTTCACTCTTCGTGTTCTTCGTCTACGCACTGGGCCGAACCCTGGTGTACAGTTTTCAATCTTTCGATCTGTTCAGTGAGGCTACCTGGAATGGCATAGCCAACTATGTCGCCTTACTGAGCGATCCGCTTTTTGCCCTGGCATTACGTCACTCTCTGGCCTTTTCGATTGTCGTGACCACCTTGCAAACGATGCTGGCGTTATTGCTGGCACTGGCGGCCAACAAGAAAGTCCGCGGCCAGGGTTTTTTCCGTACGGTTTTTTATTTTCCTTCCATTCTGTCCAGCGCTGCCATGACGCTGATCTTCATGTGGCTGTTTCAGCGACGCGGGGTACTCAATCAAGGACTTGGCTGGATTAACGAACACATGGGTCTGCTGTTGATCTGTGTAGTCCTTTTTATGGCCATCCAGACGGTACAATTTCTGATGGGTCGACGCCGCTATCAATGGGTGCGCTGGGGCGATCCGTTTCATTTCCTGGTCAGTTTGTTGCTGACTGCCGTTGGCACACTCATCCTGGCTGGCTATGGCATTGGCGTTCGAGAACTCAGCGAACCGGTCGCCATTACCTGGCTCAACACTCGTGAAACCTGGGGGCCGTTGCCACGCACCATCTGGGCCATTGTCGCGATGAACATCTTTACCACCGTCCCGACTTTGATGCTGCTCTATCTGGCTGGCTTGCAGTCCATTCCGGATTCGCTTTACGAAGCAGCCGAACTCGAAGGTGCGTCGAAGTTTCAACAGTTGCGCTACATCACCTGGCCGAGGCTGATGCCAGTGAGTTTTACCGTGGTGACCCTGGGCATTATCGGCACCCTGCAAATGTTCGATCAGGTTGCCCTGCTCGGTGATGCGGCACCTCTGGAATCGAAAATCACCCTGGCCTATTTCACTTACCACAACGCTTTCCCACCCGGCGGTACACCACGCATTGGTATGGCCAGTGCAGCAGCCCTGGTATTGGCCGCTTTGACCCTGGTTATGGTGTTGATACAGCGCTCTGTCGGCGTTGGGGAGAAGACCAATGACTGAACTGAATGCTGAAATGAAACGTGAACTGGCCGCGGTTCGCCGCCGTCAGGCTTCTTCTGTCATCCTGATGTACGGCGTGCTGCTGAGCATTGCCACCGTACTGATGGGCACCTTTCTGTTTGCCTTGATGGCCAGTATAAAGAAAGACCCACTCGAGCAACCCTTTCAGTTCTGGTTTGAGCAGATCAACCCGGTCAATTGGGGTACTGCCTGGAAACTGGGCCGCCAGGGCGGCCAGGATGCCTGGTGGGGTGGCTTTGGGCCGGGCGGTGATGTGACCTTTTATCTGAGCTATGCAGCACCGACCACGGTTGAACTGGAAGACCCGCAAATAGAAGTCCCGCGCCGTGCCCCGGGTACGGGTATGGCTGCCGCTGTCTACCGGGATTTTGCGGCTGACCATCTGGCAAATTTCCAGGTGACTCGAGAAGATGGCCCCAACTTCGAAGTGACCAACGAACTGGGAGTAGCAGAAGAATGGCACCAGGCTCGCTGGCGAGTCAGTTTCGAACATGACAACGAAGGCCCCTGGGTTGAGCGAGTACCGCTGTACAGCCTGGCACCCTTGACTCAGGTTCTGGTGGATTCAACCTTGCCGCCGACTCAGCTCGAGCGTCGCGGCCGTGTCGCCAGTTGGGAAAACATCACACCCGGCGCTCTGGGGTATGTCTTCAATAACTACCGGCGCGTGTTCAAGGAATCCATCGACCTCAATACTGGCGAGAGCCTCTTCGTTAGCTGGTTCAAGAACAGCCTCTTTATTTCTTTTGGACGGGTTGCCCTGACCTTGCTTCTTGCCACTACTGCTGGCTACGCCCTTGCACGGTTGACCTTTCCTGGCCACCGCGCCCTGTTCTTTTTGCTTCTGATCAGCATGATGATTCCGGTGCAGGTCACCTTTATTTCCAACTATCTGGTGATTCGGGACATCAACCTGCTCAATACGCCCTGGGCCGTCATCATGGTGCTGGTGGTGTCGGCACAGGTGCTGATCATGAAGCAATTTTTTGAAAGCGTGCCCAGGGAAATCGAAGAAGCGGCGCTGATGGATGGCGCCGGATACTTCACCACCTTTTACCGAATCATTTTACCCATGAGCAAACCTGCCTTGATCACCATTACCATCATGGCCTTTCAAGGCGCCTGGAACGACTTTTTCTGGCCATTGGTGCTGATCAACAGCCCTACCAGTGCCTTTGCATTGCCGGTTGGTTTGTTGTCGCTGCGCAACGCCTATGGCGGAGCCGGTGACTGGTCGCTGATTCTGGCGGGCGCCTTCATGTCCACAGTGCCGGTGCTGATCCTCTTCATGGTATTCCAACGTTACATCGTCGATAACCCCATTGCCTCCGGCAGTAAGGAGTAACCACTTTAATGATCCCTTTGAAACACAACTTCAACTATCTGATCCTGGACGACCACGGAGGGGTCGACCCAGGCCAGCGCGAAACGGGTCTCTACTTTCTCGATACTCGCGTGTTGAGTCTTTACCACTGGTCACTAAAGGATTTTAATTGTTTGAAGCGCCAGGCAGAAGATGGCCGCACCCTGGTTGAATACTGGTCAAGGTCCGTCGACCATCGCCAATTGCTAGGCATCAAACGAACCCTGACCATGACTGCTACAGGCATGATCGATCAACTGGAAATCAGCAACACCGATCAGCAAGACCAAGGCTTCGATGTAGCGCTTTCGCTGGACAGTGATTTCGCCGACATGTTTGAGATTCGTGGCCAGTTTGCAGACCTCGATCACCGCAACCAATCCAGCTCTAGGGGAACTCATGATTACAAGGCTCACTATGAGGCCACTGATCAGGTTCACTTCGATGTGGAAGTTGTCATCAAGGGTGCGCAGTTTCACGAAGCCTTGACCATTGAGCCTCACGAAACCAGAAAACTGACCGTTGAAGTCACCACCTCAAGCTCACTGCCGCAGGGCACAGAAGCACTGAATGTCGCCCAGGGCTGGTTGGGAGAGCCACCAACCGAACCCGCCGCTCACCAGGCCTTTATGCAAGCCAACAGAGATCTGCAATGTCTGTTACTGGCTACACCAGAGGGCCTTAACATCGCTGCCGGCATGCCCTGGTTTGTGACCCCCTTCGGGCGCGACTCACTCATCACCGCCTGGTTTCTGCTAAAACGTTTCCCGGATCTCGCCAGGGGTGTTTTGCGTTTCCTCGGCAACCACCAGGGTGCGAAACTGGATGAGTATCGAGACGAACAACCGGGGAAAATACTACACGAACAACGTTACGGCGAGTTGAGTCGAACCGGTCGCCTGCCCTTTCATACCTACTATGGCGCCGCCGATTCAACGCCACTTTACTTGTTGGTATTGCACGACACCGTTAAACAGACGGGTAACACCGAACTGATTACCGAACTGCAACCCTACTGGCAGGCCTGCCTGACCTGGATCGAGCAATTTCGGGATGAGCGAGGATTGATAGTTTTTCGTGGCAACGAACGCGCCTTGACCGTGCAAAGCTGGAAAGACTCCAAGGATTCACTCAGCTATGCCGACGGACGACTGGGTGAAGGCAGCCTCGCCGTTGCTGAAGTTCAGGGCTACGCCTTCGCCGCTTACCAGGCCGCAAGCGATTTCTATCAGCACCTGGGTGATGCTGTCAAAGCTCAAGAGTATCGAGCCGCAGCCGATGCCATTCAATCGCAACTGCACTCCCTGTTCTGGATGCCAGCGGACGACAACTTCGCCATTGCCATTGATGCAGACAGCGCCCAGCTCGCCACCAACAGTTCGGATGCTGGACATCTGCTGTGGACGGGCGTCGTACTAGCGGAGCATGCACAAAAGCTCATCCCCCGCATGTTCCAGCAGGACCTCTGGTCAGGTTGGGGCCTGCGCACCCTGAGCACTCGGGAAGTGCGCTACAACCCGCTGTCGTATCACAACGGCTCGGTATGGCCACACGACACGGCACTCTTTGCGGCCGGCTTGCGCCGATACGGCGACGAAGAGGGGTTTGATCGCGTAAGCCGTGCACTTACCGACCTGGCCATGAGTCAGGACGACAAGCGTTTGCCAGAACTGGTAGGCGGCTACGATCGACCCAGCTACCCACCCCTACCCTACCTGGACGCCTGCCGACCCCAGGCCTGGTCTGCGGCTGCCATGATTTACCTGCATTCCTGATTCCGGGAGCCTGATAAAACGCAAAAAGGCGGCTCTTTTCAGAGTCGCCTTTTACGATCGAGAGGAGAAAAAGTTTTTTGCTCTTGTTGGCAGTTTTGCTCAGGCGTCGCGGGTATGGGCAGGCGCACTGAACCAATGCTTGACGGTCGCCTTCAGGGCAGCAAGTCCGTTCAGAATCCCATTGACGATGTAATCACTGCGCATTTTACGGGCTTGTGCTTCGTAGTAAGCCACATCCGGGTTGCCCCACTGATCTACAACAAGATTGGTCTCAAAATCGACTAATTTACTCATGGTGTTTGCCTCCTCAGACAAGGTCTGCTCGATCAAAGAAGCGGCTGATGCCGCCAACAGGACCCATAATAAGCAGTTGACCGTATGGTCACAAACGATAGGATTTCACGTTACAGATTAATTTAATTCATCCATACTGAGTCTGCTGGCGACTCAGAGCCCGCAAACCTTCATGCCCCAACTCCACACCCCAGCCGGAATCCCCTATGCCACCAAAAGCAACATCAATCCGACTGCGCATCGGTTGGTTGATGCCCACATTGGCCGTATGCAACTGCTCCGCCAGTTGCTGCGCCTCGGTCTCGTTTTCATCCCAGACCGATGCCCCCAGGCCATAAGGGCTGGCATTGGACCAGGTAATGGCCTGACTCACCTCATCATAAACCGCGATCTGGATAACCGGGCCAAACACCTCCTGAACCCAGACCGGGTTCGCTGTCGCATCCTCAAACACCGCCCAGCCCGGGCTGACAAAATTACCGGATACCTGCAACGCTGCGCTGTGTCGTACCGCATGCGGCAGCATCGCCTGCCATTGATCCACCAGACGCTGAACAATATCCGCTCGCGCCAAAGGCCCCAGATGACACTCCAGATGCTCTGGCGGTTGCGGCACATAACGCTTCAAGCCTGCCTCCAGCAAGGCCAGCACCTGATCCAGATGCACCCTCGGCACCAACCAACGCTTGGCACACAAACAACTCTGACCACTGTTGTTCATGCGCGAGACCAACGCAGTCTGCACAAAGCGAGCAATATCGCCATCAGCCGTCAACAGCCATGCATCACTGCCTCCCAGTTCCAGAGTCGTCGGCAACAAACGCTTGCCACATTCCGCCGCAATGTGGCGCCCAGCCTGGGTACTACCGGTAAAGTGCACCTGGCGTATATGAGGGTGATCGTACATCACCGGCACCGAATCAACCGCCACCGGGTAAACCTCGAACCACCCCTCAGGCACACCCGCCTGTGACAGCAACTGCGCCAGTTTCTCGGTAGCCAACAACACATTCGGCGCCGGCTTCACCGCCACCGTATTCCCCGCCACCAGAGCTCCGAGGGCAAAACGACACACCTGCCAGATCGGGTAATTCCACGGCATAATGCCCAATACCCCACCCAAAGGCTGCCAACAGCGAGTCACCCCACCGCGCAACGTTTCCGGCGCCAAAGCCGCACTCGACTCCCGATACAAGTAATCCACCAGTTGCCGCGTCTTCTCCAGTTCCGCCATTGAATGGCTGATCGGCTTACCCACCTCCCGAGTCAACAAGGCCGCCAGGGCCGTCTGATTCGACACCAGCTCCGCCCCAAACGCCTGCAACCACCGCAACCGTTCATGCAAACTCAAGCCCGAATGCAACTGCCAAGCACGCTGCTGCGCATCCAGCCGAGCCACAACCTCAGCCTCAGCCAAGGGCTGCGCCCGATGCAACACCTCACCACTGGCCGGGTTAACCGATTCAAACACTGTCATCATTGATCCTTGGAGTTAGGCCGAAACAGCGGCACAATGAAAAATAACGAAAGATGCACCAGAATTAGCAACGCGGCGTACACTTGTTGAAACAGTGTGCGCACGGCCACATAACAGAATCGAGACGAAAAGCCGGAAGTTTCAACCATGAAGAGCGGCCGACAAGTCGAGCCGAGGGTGGCCGGTCAGTCACTGACGGGCGGCGGCAGCCACGGATGGCTGCCGCCGAGCCTCCATGGATGGATTCACGGCGTCCCGTCAGGGGCTGACCGGCCACCCTCGGCGGATTCCCCTCAAACTCTCAAAGCATTGTAAAGAAAGTTAACACAAAGTTAAGTCAACTGCGGAGCCAAAGACCCATGACTGCAATACCGGAAACCCTGCGTGAAAACGTCCGCTTACTCGGCGAATTGCTCGGCGACACCCTGCTCGACACCCAGGGGCCTGCTCTATTCCGCAAGGTTGAAACCATCCGCAACCTCGGTAAAGCCGTCAACCTCAGCGACGAAAGCGACCCACAGCCACTAATCGACGAACTGGCCAAGCTCGAAGACAAGGACGTATTGCCCATCGTCCGCGCCTTCAGCCACTTTCTCAACCTCGCCAATCTCGCCGACCAGGAGTACTTCGCCAGCATCGAAGCTGCGCACCGCGACAGCCTCGACGAATGCCTCGAACAACTGGTTGACGACCTCGGCAAAGACGCCGTCGCCAAATCCCTGCGCAGCCTCAACATCGAGCTTGTACTGACGGCTCACCCCACCGAGGTAACCCGCCGCACCCTGATTCGCAAATTCGAGCGAATCTCCGAAGCCCTGTCTGATCTGCGCCGTACCGACCTGCTCGACTACGAACGGCACGAACTGGCCACCGAACTGCGCCGCACCGTCGAAGAGATCTGGCACACCAACGAAATTCGCGACGAACGCCCCAGTGCCATCGACGAAGCCAAGTGGGGCTTTGCCGTCATTGAAAATTCCCTCTGGGAAGCCATACCCAGCTTCCTGCGCGAACTCGACCGCAACGCTCGCAGACGGCTTGGCCAGGGCATGCCCATCGATGCCAGCCCCTTTCACTTCTTCTCATGGATGGGCGGCGCCCGCGACGGCAACCCCAACGTCACCCACAAGGTAACCCGTCAGGTACTGTTGCTTGGGCGCTGGATGGCTGCCGACCTCTACCATAAGGACATCAAGACCCTCGGCGGCAGCCTTAGCATGAACGTCGCTTCGCCCGAACTGCTGAAGGCGACAGACAACAGCAATACTCCCTACAGAGACATATTGCACACCCTGCGCAAGCGCGTTGAAACCACCCTTGATTGGGCAGAACGGCGCACCCAGGGCGAAAACCTGATGCCGCCGGATGACGTCATTACCGAACGCAATGACCTGCTCGAACCACTGATGCTCTGCTACCGCTCCCTGCAAGACTGCGGCATGGCTCACATTGCCGACGGCGCCCTGCTCGATACCATCCGCCGAGTGCACTGTTTCGGCATCAGCCTGGTGCCGCTCGACATCCGCCAGGACAGTGAACGCCACATAGGCGCCATCGACGAATTGACTCAGTATCTCGAACTGGGCTCTTACAAGGACTGGGACGAAGAGCAACGCCAGGCCTTCCTGCTCGAACAGCTCGACAGCAAACGCCCGCTGATCCCTCGGCGCTGGGAACCCAGTGACGACACCCGCGAAGTGCTCGACACCGCGGCCATTATTGCCAACGAGCCCAGAGAAATTCTCTCGAGCTACATCATCTCCATGGCCAAACAGCCCTCGGATGTGCTCGCCGTCGCCCTCTTGCTGAAAGAACAAGGCATCGACTGGAACATTCCCATCGTGCCATTGTTCGAGACGCTGGACGACCTCGACCGCAGCGTCAGCGTGATGGACCGCCTGTGGAGCATGCCCTGGTACCGCACCTATTGCGATGCCCGTCAGACCGTCATGATCGGCTATTCAGACTCCGCCAAGGACGCCGGCAAACTGACCGCCACCTGGGCGCAATACAAATCCCAGGAGCAACTGGTCAAGCTCGCAGCCAACCAGGACATCCAGTTGATGCTGTTCCATGGCCGTGGCGGCACCATCGGCCGTGGCGGCGGCCCGGTTGAAAAAGCCATGGCCTCGCAACCGCCCGGCTCGGTCAATGGCGGCATTCGCGTCACCGAACAGGGCGAGATGATTCGCTACAAGTTTGGCTTCCCGCGTGTAGCGGTGCGTAGCCTCGGCATCTATGTGGCCGCCACCTTACGCGCCACGCTCGAGCCCAATGCGCCACCCAAGGCCGAGTGGCGAGAACTGATGGAGAGCATGTCTCAGGCAAGTTTGAAGCAATACCGTGCCATCGTCCGTGAAGACGAGCGCTTTGTTCCTTATTTCCGCAGCGTCACCCCGGAACAGGAACTCGGCTTGCTCGCACTTGGCAGCCGCCCCGCCAAACGCAAAGCCACTGGCGGTGTAGAAAGCCTCAGAGCCATTCCCTGGGTGTTTGCATGGATGCAGGTCCGACTCAACCTGCCCGCCTGGCTCGGCGCCCGTCAGGCACTGGAACACGCCGAACAGGCGCACCCGGAGACCCTGCAGGACATGGTGGATAACTGGGCGTTCTTCAGCAGCTTCCTTGATTTACTGGAGATGGTACTGGGCAAGACTGACAACTCCGTTACCGCCTACTACGAGAACCAGTTGGTCGCACCGGAATACCACAGCCTCGGCGACAGCCTGAGACAGGATCTCGACGCAACCGTAACCCTGCTTAACAGGATCAAACGTCAGCAGGGCCTGCTCGAAGACGACCCACTGCTGGCCCAGTCGATTCAGGTACGTAACCCCTATACCGACCCACTCAACTACCTCCAGGCCGAACTGCTGAAGCGGGCCAGAAAATCGGCCGACCTGGACCCGGATCTGGTGCGTGCACTGAAAGTCACCATCGCTGGTATCGCCGCCGGCATGCGTAATACGGGGTAATGGGCCCCTACTATAGACGGAAGTCTGAGCCGCCAAGGTTGAGCTTGGCGGCAATGACGGGTATCTTAGGCGCCATTGATGGACAATGGCCGCCAGATATCGGCCTGTTGAACAGCGGAAAACAAGACTCATCGCTACAGAATTAAGGCAGCAACGCCCTGCTCGCCGCCCCCCAGAATCATCGCCGTCTCTGGTCACTGGCAACCGCCAAGGACTAAGAGCGCTTCGATTGAACCGTATGAACCCATTAACAGGACTGAGGAGTTAACCATCAATGCGCATTATTTTGTTGGGCGCACCCGGTGCCGGTAAAGGCACTCAGGCGCAATTCATCACAGAGAAGTTCGACATCCCACAGATTTCTACCGGCGACATGCTGCGCGCTGCCGTCAAGGCTGGCAGTCCTTTGGGTTTGAAGGTCAAGGAAGTCATGGCCTCGGGCGGCCTGGTATCGGATGAGACCATCATCGCCTTGATCAAGGAGCGTGTTGCTGAGCCGGATTGCGCCAATGGTTGCCTGTTCGACGGCTTCCCGCGCACCATCCCCCAGGCCGAAGCGCTGAAAAATGAAGGCATTCGCATCGACTACGTCGTTGAAATCGACGTTGACGACGAAGAAATCATCGCCCGCCTGAGCGGCCGCCGTGTCCACGAAGCTTCAGGTCGCGTTTACCACGTCGAACACAACCCGCCCAGGAAAGACGGTGTAGATGACATCACCGGCGAACCACTCGTTCAGCGCAAGGACGACGAAAAAGACACCGTCGCCAAGCGCCTGTCCGTTTACCACCAGCAGACCAAACCCCTGGTCAGCTACTACAAGGACTGGGCGGAAAAAGAACCCGAAAACGCCCCAAAATACGTCTATGTAGCGGGCAAAGGCACCATGGACGACATTCGCGAGAAGATCTTCAGCGGCCTGAACTGATCAGGTACTGAATCGACCTGCTGGCAGCCTCCATCAGGCTGCCAGCAGCGCTGTCACTCGGAAAAATCCCCAGCAGACATTACCGGCAACACATGATGCGCCGGCTCCTCATAAGGATGCGCTGCCACCATAGCGGCCATGACTGCCTTGATGACTGACTGCTCACACACCATCTCCACCCGAAACTCCGGCACCCGCTCCAGATCCCCCACAGAACCGATATGAGGGTTAGCCCCAGCCAAAGGCCGAAACTGCCCCTGCCCCAAAACCTTCCAGGCACACTGATCATAATCCCCGATCCGCCCCGCACCAGCAGCAGACATCGACTCAATCACCGAATCAACATCACACTCCGGCACATACACAACCACCAGATACATGAGCAACCTCCAGGTTTTTGTATGAATTTCAGCAGCTTAGCAACTTTCGGGTTGACACCCAAACTCAATTCGGTAAACTGCGCTGCGTTAAATGGAGAGTTGGCAGAGTCCGGTTGAATGCACCTGACTTGAAATCAGACGTAGGCGAAAGCCTACCGGGGGTTCGAATCCCTCACTCTCCGCCATATTCAAGGGGTCAGTGGTTAGTAGCCACTGACCCTTTTTCGTTTTTGGTAATAAATGGTAATAAGTTTGGTAATATCCAGTAGTCTGGAAGGGTGCCATTGACACCTTAGGCCCACCAACTACAGCGATAGATCATGAAACTAAATCGAACCATACTGTACGAATATATAGACCCTATGGGATGGAAGTCCTCCGGTCTTTCAAAGTTCAACACGCTGGTCTGCATACTAATTTTCGCAGCTTTCATATTGACCATACTTGAAACAGAGCCAGCAGTACGCAATAGCTTCGGTCAGTGGTTAGTGGTTTTACAGTCAATATTTTTCTCTTTCTTTCTTATTGAGTACCTTCTTCGAGTTTACGTAGCGACAGAAAACCCAAAGTATGCAGTACCATACGGCACGCTTCACTATATGAAGTCTCCCTGGGCTCTTTTGGACCTAGTCGCTTTACTTTCTTTTCTAATTCCAGCCACATGGGCATCTACCGCCTTTTTTGCGAGACTGGCGCGACTAATCAAAATTATGAGACTAGCTCGTATTGGTCGGTTTTCTCAGGCATGGACATCCCTATTTGAAGCAATTTCAAAGCGCGGATCAGAGATCGCGATTAGCATTACAATTGCATTCATTTTAATCATCATATCCAGCACGGTACTTTATCTAGCTGAAGGAGCAGCCCAACCCGAGGAGTTTGGCAGCATTCCTCGGGCATTTTGGTGGAGTGTTGCGACACTTACCACTGTTGGCTATGGTGACGTAACACCAGTGACAGGATTGGGCAAGGTGTTTGCAGGAATTACAGCCATTCTCGGAGTCGGACTAGTTGCAATGCCAACAGGAATTCTTGCCGCAGCATTTAGCGAAGCATTCCAGAAAGATAAGAATAATCTGAGCACAACTAAAGAGGAAAGTTAATTGTGGCGTTTAGATTTCAAAGACGAATAAAAATAGCACCAGGAATAAGAGTTAACATCAGTAAAAGTGGCGCGGGACTGTCAGTCGGCCCCAGAGGCGCCACTGCTTCAATTGGAAAGCGTGGGCTATACGGAAACTTAGGTATCCCAGGCACCGGTCTTAGCTATAGAAAGAAAATAGACCAACATCAGCAGACATCTAGAAATTCTAACGTAAATGCACCAAATTCTACCTTAATGAAAGTGGATGATGATGGCGCTTTATCATTCTTGTATGAGAATGGAGAAGACCTGCCAAGTTCAATAGCTAACAAAATAAAGAGAACAAATGGAGATGAGATCCGTAGCTATTTAAATAGCGTTCGCGACAAACGTAACGAGCTACTGAGTACTATTACTGAGTTACATAAAGACATACCAGCTCCAACCAACAATCCAGAGTACATTCCAAAGAAATTTGAAGAGCCCAAGCCTTCGAATGGATTCTGGTCGGGAGTACTGGGATTTTTCGTGCCGAGCATAAAAAGACAATTCCACGAAAAACTCAAATCTTGGTATCGGAGAAAATCTGAGTTTGAAAGTGCTGAAAATGACAGAAAAGAGCTAGAGGAGAAACAGGTATTCGAATCAATTGATGCTATGGATAAAGTTTTGTCCTTCTACCTTAGCGAAATTGAATGGCCCAGTGTCCCTGAGATCGATTATGACTTAGGCAGCAACAACAAAACTTTGGCTCTGGATATTTTCCTGCCTAGTGAAGAAGGCCTACCCAACAAAGAATGGTCCGTACCAGGTAATGCATATCGGTTGACCTCAAGAAAAATATCAGAATCTAAAAGACGTCAAATCTATCGTGATTATGCTCACGCTATTTTGCTTCGCATTATTGGTGAAGTTTATGCTCGATTACCAACTGTCGATCACATAATGATATCCGCTTATCGGACTGGAGTGGACACAGCTACAGCACAAGACACAGATGAGTACATATTGAGCGCGATTGTCAAACGTTCCACATGGCAAAAAATTGACTTTAATCGAATAGCCAGAATCGACCCAGTCGAAGCAATGAAAGAGCATGATCTGATCCGTAATATGACTAAAACAGGGATTTTCAAGCCAATCAAACCATACACTACAGATGACTTAGAACGAATTTCGAACGATTAAAAGTTATTTAATATTTTCTTCAGGGTCAAGAGTTGGCGTGACCTTCACCTTCCGGTCATACACCGCAACTTGGCTGGCAGTTTTGTGTCCACTGAAGTTCTGCTTGTCTGACAACGAGCCTTCAAAATCACTGATACCTTTAGCTTTCAAGTCGTGCAGGGTGAAATGCTCGATGCTGGCCACGTCTTCGAGAGCTTTCGCCCATGCATTATTCCAATGGACTCGCAAGCCACTTGCCGTGAGCTTTGTCCCCGTCCGTGTGTGGATAACGAACATGGTAGGTTGGCTTGAGGGCGTCGACAGACCGAGATTCACTGCATTGCGAAGGCGATTGGTCCAGGACTTGATCTGACGGACCCCACTCTTACCCTGCCGGATGTACACACCCTCTGGTTTCAATGCCTGGCGCTGCAGGCTGAGCACGTCGCTTTTGCGAGCAGCACAGAGGTAGCTGATTTCCATGAATGCCTTGAGTACATCAGAAGCGTGCTCATAGATCAGCTTATACTCCCAGTCTTCAATGTACCGCTCTCGAGCTTTCTCGGTGAATGCTCGCACACCTTTGACCGGGTTGCTTTTAACCAGGCCACGCTCATAGCCCCAACTGAAGATGGCCGAGAGTACGGCTTTATGGCGGTTAGCCGACACCTTGGCCTTTTGACCCTTGATGTCCATGAACTGGCGAATGTGAATGGGTTCAATATCATCCACATGCACCCTTCCGAATACTTTTTTCAGAGTAGCAGTCATGGAAAAGTAATCTTTTTGGGTGCGAGCCTGACGATCTTTGAACTGGTCGCTCTCCAGAAAATTGTCGGCCAGGGCAGCAAAAGTGGTGCTGTCGTGCTCCTGAACGTATTCCTCATAAGCACGGAGCACAGCACTCTTGCTGGCATCCGGTGGAGCGATGCGAACCTTGCCGCCGGCTTTGGGGTGAAAATGGTACCCATAGTCAGTGAGGTACACTCGGCTGGGCAGCCATTCCATACGTGGGTCTTTTCTTTTCCGTGGGCTCATTGTATTGCACCAAAATCAATCTGGGCTTTTGCTGTCCGCCCCGGCAGCACGCTCGGGTTGTGCACTGCGTGCAGCGTGACAGACAGCTTGCCATCTTTGCGTTCAACATAGTGTATGCCATGCCGGTCCAGGCAACGGCGCTGATCTTCGGGCCGCTTATAGCCAGTCAGTTCTTCGACTTCGTCCTGGCTCAGTAAATCAATCACGCGCCCTCCCCTTCTATGTGCAGTTCAACTTTCTGAATCATGCGCTCAAGCCAGTGGTCAAATGCTTCCTGAGCAACAGGTGCACTGTCACACAAAGGCAAAGGGCAACCCTTACACATCGGATGTCGATTGCAGAACTGCTTCACTTTTTCTGGTACTTCCATTGGCTTGATCCGTCTCTTTGTTTGAATAACGGCCGCTTGCGCCGGCCAGTCGACAGATACCCGGGAAGGAGGGCCCGTTATCTGCTGCGGGTGTTATTCGCCCCACCGCCCGCTGGGGTCGCCTTTCTGCGCTTCTGCCAGAGCTCTGACACCCGTTGCTTCACTTCCTCTGAAAACTTCTTCGGCAGGCCTTTGAGCATGATCCTGCGATCGCCCAGGGTGCGTTGCTTCATTACCTTGCTGGCCCAATGCTCAAGCATTTGCCGGTGGCATTCGTCATGATATGCCGACCGGGTTGCCTGGTCTGGCAGATAGGGCTGGCCGTTTGCGACTGGGTCTCCCACCTGCCATGGTTTGAGCTCTGCCAATTACAGCTTGCCCAGGTAAACCGGTAGGCCGCTGGCTTCGAGCTTGACGATCATGCCTTCCTCGCCAGATACGGCATCGCGCATGATGTCGTCGTCGTTGATCAGCTCGTACATCAGCACCAGGTTTTCATCGTGCAGCCGGTAGCGCAGCTTGGCTTCCACCTCGTAGTGGTCGCCGTTTTTGAATACCGGGATGGCCAGCTTGAAAGTGTCGGGTACCGTCATGGTGCCTTTGCCGCCGCTGGCGTTGCTGTACTCGAACTGGACTTCGCCAGTGCTCAGGTTCACAGCGTTGCCATAGGTAACCTTGCGGTTCACCTGGAAGTTGGTGGCCATGGTGAGCATTTCGGCGCCGGTCGGGTCTTTGAAGTCCTTCACATGGCGCTCGATGAACTGAGCGAGTTCAATCTGGTTCATTCTCTCATTGCTCTTGCGACGCCACTCTACCCAGCGTTCATCCAGCTCGGCGGCATAGATGGCCTTGTGGTCGCACCAGCTCGGAAGGTCGTTTCGCTCGTGGTAGTCGACGATCAGCCGGGCAATCAGCTCCTTCTCATCGAAGAAAATCACCGAGCTTTCTTCTTTATGCGCCTCGGTGTACTTCAGGAACGATTCCAGTGATTGCAAAACGGCCTGCTGCTTCAACCGGTAAGGGGACTGCTGAAAGCGCTCGATCGATTCCAACTTGTACTGTTCCGGCACAACGGCAATAACATGATCAGAATCGTCATGCGCGAATCGCACTTGCGGGTAAATCTCGTTAATGGCTTGGATCAAATTGCTGTCCATTCTCACTCTCCTGCGTTAAGGACTTTGGCTTGCGGTTGGCTGGCTTCTACACGACGAACCGATTCCGGTTCAGCCCGGCCGACCTGGCGCAGGTTGAGCGCCATTTGCTCCGGATCGTCGCGCAAAAGATCACCGTCATGGGTCGAGAACATAACGGTGGTTGGGTTCTCAAGCTCTGGCAGTTTGGCTGTAACGCTGCCGACAAGACGCATGGCATCTTCACTGGCCTTGTCCAGCATGCTGACGTCAATCTTGAGCGTAATACTGCCCTTCTTGCCGGTGGTTCTAACGGCTTTCACCAGCTCGGCGAGCTTTTCGGTTGCTTCATCGTTCACCGAACCCTTGGCCATATAAGACAATTGCTCGCTGAAAGGTGTGACCTCTGTACTCATGGGGTTGCCTCTCTAGTCCAGTTAAAAAGGGATGTCGTCATCAAAGTCATCAACGGGCGTTGGGCTCGGTGATGGTTGATTGGGTTGATGGGTTGCCGCTTGCTGACTGCTGCCCGGCTTGCTGCCAATGAATTGCATTTCAGTGCCAACAATTTCAGTGCTGTAGCGGTCAGCGCCGCTCTGGTCCTGCCACTTCCGTGTGCGCAATCGGCCCTCGATGTAGACCTGACTACCCTTCACCAGATACTGCAGGGCATTTGCGGCCAGAGTCCCGAACAGCACGACACGGTGCCATTCGGTTTGGTTCTGGCGTTTGCCCTGGCCATCCTTTGGGCCTAGCTCGTTGGTGGCCAGGTTCAGCATGGCCAACTGAGTACCGCTCGCCGTTGCACGCTGCTCCGGATCCTGCCCAAGCCTGCCAAGCAGGATGACCTTGTTCACTGTGCCGCGAGCCATTAAGCAGCCTCCCTCAAGAGCCGGGCGTATTCCCATGCCCGGGCACCGATGTCATTCACGCTGCTGCGCTTTTGAAATTGGAACCGATCTCGACGCTGCTCCCAGCTTTCTGTGTCGTCGGCCTCTCGATTCTCGTAGTCTTCCCGCACACTCAGATCACCGATTAGCACCGAATCCAGTACCTCAGCCAGTTCCTTTTGGTCTGCCTGCTCCAGGCAGGTGTTGAAGCTCGATCCAAAATTCTCCTGAAACCATTCATCGTGCCCACCAAAAAGAAACGGAGGAACAGAAAGGCTTTTATCGCCATCGAGTTGCTCACCACCGTAGGCACCACGGCCAAGTATGCAGATGGCCAAAGCAGCCATCAGATGACTGTTAGCCTCCAGGGTATAGGGATCGCTGGGGTTGATGATATTGAAGATCATGCGGCCTCCGGAAAGGGGTTCAGTTGGTTAAACCGTTCGATGAATGCCAACCGAGCTGCTTGCCAGTCCAGGCACTTAACGCCATTGGGT
This sequence comes from Saccharospirillum sp., assembly GCA_022565595.1. Taxonomy (GTDB): domain Bacteria; phylum Pseudomonadota; class Gammaproteobacteria; order Pseudomonadales; family Natronospirillaceae; genus Saccharospirillum. The sequence continues at coordinate 198,411 of JAIUML010000004.1, forward strand.
GGGCCTGTCCAGCCTTTCCTGAGCAGCATGTCTTGCGCCCAATCTGGGAGGTTCCCCCAGCCCCAGAACTCCTGCATTTCGATCGCCAGTGCGAGCTGGTCGGCTTCTTTAATGAGCATGCGCTCATGTCCGGTCATGTAGTGATGCGGTACGCCAAGGGCATCGAGGATGCGACACTGAACCAGCTTCTCAATCCGCTCGAATTCAGGGCATTGCCGCTTTACCGGTGACACCAAATCACCGACATACGCCTCGGCGGCATCGTGCAAAAGTGCGACAAATGCTAGGTTGTGCGGCACCTCTGTGGAAACCCGTACCGAGTGCTCAGCGACTGAATAAAAGCCCTGGCTGTGGCCGTTGAACCGGCACTGCTTAGCCAGTGCTGTAGCGATGTCCTCTACGTGGATCGGGTTGTTGCCCATCTTGTCTTCGGTCAGATGAAACTTGTGCCCGGTGTGAGTGATTATCCAGGTCATGCGCTGACTCCTTCTGCAACTGAATGGGTTGAATCCACAGAAACCAACCGGTTTAGTTGTATGCCTTCTGCAATTCCTTTGGGTTGGTGGCGCTGCCGTAGGTGCATTACCATTTGCGCCATATACGGCGGATCAAATCTTGCTGCGAGGCTCAAAAGGAGGTTGCACTCCTGGTTGAATTCGGAGTGATCGGCTACGCGCCGCCGGCCAAGTTCGCAAAAGCTATAGCTAAGCAGCTTCACTTCCTGAGTGGTCAGTTCAGGCTTTTTGGCCAGCCGATCGCTTAGCCAAGCTCGGGTAACAGGGCCCAGATCCTCCCGGGGCACCTGATGGACTTCGGTGTACCCCATAATGGCCAATAGCAAGCATTGCTCGATGAAGTTACGCGGCATTGTGTGCCCCTCCCTTTCGGTGATCCCGAAGATTGGTCAGTGATTCCCAGCGGGGAGCGTCTTCAGGCGTTTTACCCCGGCGCAGCTCCCAGCAATTGCCGTTGTTGTCGATTGCTATGGTGCCCAGTTCGCACTTGATCCCGCCTTCCAGCTCCAACTCGGCTCGCCAACCCATACCCTCGCGAGGAAAGAACAAGACAACCCCCTCTGTTTTAGGTATCCATGGCCGCAGGTCTCGATACCGACGTGCCTCCTTTTCCAGGGTTTTAAGCTGCATAGCCTTCCCTCCGGGTCTGGCGCACTCGGGCCATGCTGCTGCCGGTGCGGCCTTGTGGTGGGCGGTATGGGGTTTCATCAAAATTGACAGCACCGAGGCACATGCCGACAAGAAAGGCGATGCTTATGTGTTTAAGGATCCCCTCATGGCAGGCATTGGCGATGGCTTCTGTCATGCGCCAGGCATTCAACTTTGTGAGGATTCGGGTGGATGCTTTTTTTACCGTATTTGGGCTAACGCCAAAGTCTTTGGCGATTTGCTTGGTGCTTTTGCCAGCAGCAAAGCCTGTCAGATAAAGAGCTTCACGCTCGGCAAGGACGCCGGGTGTGACTTTCCATTGATTTTGAGTGACTTCTTTCATTTCTGACAATACCAACTGTTATGCCTAAGCAAATACTAAGAACAACAAATCAGCTTGTCAATACAATTTGTATTTATAATGGTCAAAAAAATGGCCGGACTTCCGACCAAATATTACATTTCTTTATATTGCAGGCACATTAAGCCTATTCCAATGAACCCAAACTGGGTTCTTTTCTCAATGTTTCCGGCTGATTTGAGGTTAAACTTGAACTGTTACCGCCTCTTTCGCTGCTCAGTTGGTTTTTACGTAACTGCTCCTTGATGTCTAAAAGGGCGCTATGAATACTGAACTGAATGAGGATCCACTCACACAGCACTCTAAGCATCAGAACAAAGAATAACGCCCCTAGAATTACAGGAATGCCCATTCCAGGGCCTGCCGCTTGTACCAAAGCCATATACAAGCCACCGCCAACTAAAAATACCGTGCCGATCCAGAAAAAGATGTTCACCAATACGGGGGTTGCGAAATTCTCATTCATGAATATCTCCTTTAATATAGAACAGATGACCAAAAAACCCGGCCGATAATCTTAACGCTTTCCGCCTCTTCCGGACTTACTGCTTCGTCCGGATATTCTGCGCTGTTGTAGCTTCGTAGCCTGAAGCCTCCATGCGGAAGGTTCTGCATTATTTTTACACGGAGCAACCCACCGTGTTCAATAGCGTAAATCTTGCCATCTCTTACTACCTTGTCTGCAGTGTTGATTCCAACAACACTGCCATCTGGCAATGCTGGCTCCATGGACTCCCCATAAACCTTAACGCATACGGCCGCCTCAGCAGGAACTCCTGCTCGCTTTAGAGTTGATTTTGCAAACCTCAATTTGGGGCCGATCCTTTCGTTTGCCAGCATACTTCCTACTCCTGCAGCAAGTTCAACATCTGTAAAAAAGGGCAATTCTACCTCGTCCTGGTCTAGAGGGGTTTGGCCATCCCACGGGTCAATCTGGCTTGGAAGGTACTCGAATTCATTGGATGGTTTGAGATAAAGAGAGTAAGGAGTTGAGGGCTTTGCCAAACTATTGTTTGATGGCTTCTCACCGAAAGCTAGATAAGCCGGGTCAACACTCAAGACTTTCGCTATTTTGACTAGGTCTGCATAGGCTGGCTCTGTCCTGCCTTTTTCATAGTTACTGATTCGCGCTTGCATCTCCGGCCAGCCGCAACGGTTCGCAAGCTCATTTTGCGACATTTTCTTTGCAGCTCTGGCTGCTTTAATACGTTCGGCAACGGTATTCATCATTAATTCCAAGAAAAGTTTGGATCAAATCACAAAAAGTATTGTTTGCAAAACAATGATTTGTTTTGTTAAATTGGAAATACAAAATGTACTATTAACAAGGTTTTGTTATGAACAACCTGAGGACTTACCGTCAACTGGCCAACCTTACACAACGAGAGCTGGGTGAGGCATGTGGTTTCAAGGCCGCTCAGGCACGCGTCGGGCAATACGAAAATGGGCGCACTATCCCTGCTCTTAGTATGTGTCGTCACATTATCTCGGTATTGAATGAATTTGGTGTCGAATGCTCTCTTGATGATGTGTTCCCACCGTCTGCTGACTCCGATGTGGCGTGACATGACTTTTCCTCTTAATGATTCTGTCATAACTCCAGTTTGGCGGCCGAGTAGTCTATGCCATAGCACCTGTAGGGTCTGTCAATCCATACAGTTAAAACGGATCGACCTGAGCAAATGTGTCGACTATGCGTCAGAGGTGTTCATGGTTCTAATTCTTGTACTGGCTCTCGGTTTTTTTGCGTTTGTTTGACTCCTGTCAGAACTGACGTCCACAAGCAGGAGACTTTATGCCGATTCTCAAGTCCACGGCTTTTGCTTGGCCACCAAAAGACCTCAGCCCGAACGCTCGCAATCATTGGTCGGTTCGTTCGAAGTTAGCCAAGAGCTATCGCTGGGCCTGCTTCATTCAGGCCAAAAAGGCGATCGACCAGGGCTGGGCAGATGTCCACGAATACAAGCGATGGGTGAAGGCTGGCCAACGGCTGGCGCTCACCATCGACTTTTACCCACCAGATCGCAGACACCGCGACGACGACAATGTAATCGCCTCCTTCAAGTCGGGGCGTGACGGCATCGCCGATGCCCTTGGCATTGATGACCGACATTTTGTGTCGCAGGTGACGTTTCTAAGGGATGAGCCCATTCCGAATGGGCTGGTAATGGTGTCGCTGGCACCGGTAAACGGGGAAGACGGGCAAAAAAATGCCCGGCGTCATCGGTGTGGGTAGCACCTGGCCGGGCAATCTCAATGGAGGTCAATAGTATGAATGATCTGACGAAAGTGAACAACATGCCGGGAACAGTTACCAGCAATGCGCTGCTGGAGCTTATAAACCGGGCTCGATCGCAGCTTGGCGAGAGTCCAGTGCGGCGAAACGACTTCAACGCTCGCATCGTCGATGAGTTGGAGGGCATGCACTACGAACATTTCGTAGTTCAAAATCCGAACAGAACGATGTCTCGCGGGTACCTGCTTACCCATGACCAGTGCTTATTGGTTTCGATGCGCGAATCCAAAGCAGTGCGCCGATCGGTCCTGGATCAACTGAAACGACTTGAGGATCGGCAAAAGCCCTCATCGGTACCCGAGACCTTGCCAGAGGCACTGCGCTTGGCGGCAGATCTGGCTGAACAAAAGCAGGCAGCAGAGGGAGAGGTAAAACGCCTCCAGTCCGTTTGCGAAACCATCGCCAATCAGTTTACCCCCGGGCTAACACCTACTCAGTTCGCGCGCATGCTCAACGGCGTGAACATCCGCGCCATACAAGGGTGGATGGTGCAGCAAGGCATGCTTTACCCGGCCAATCACGGCTACATGGCCAGCAGCCGGTACCGGGATGCCTGGTTCGTTCAAAAGGTATCGGATGCCCGTGGCGCAGAGCTACCCGGGCGCCCCTATGTGACGTTGACCCTGCAGGGTGCCAAAGCCATCTACAAGCGCTATTTGCGGGGCGCCCTCCCGATGAAAACGAGCTGGGATGGCAAGTTCACACACGATCTTTTCGACTTGAAGCAGGTGGCGTAATGGCTAACCCATGGTTTCGCATGTACCACGAATTTGCGACAGACCCGAAAGTTCAAATGCTGAGCGAGGCAGACCAGCGCCGTTACATCATGCTGTTATGCCTGCGTTGCAGTAACGAAGGTGTAACGTTACAGGATGACGAAGTAGCGTTTCAGTTGCGTATCAGTAGCGATGAATTTGCCCAGACCAAGGCCACTTTGATCGAGAAAGGACTGATCGATGAGCACTGCCAACCCACTGCGTGGGACAAGCGCCAGTTCGCCTCAGACTCAAGCACGGCGCGGGTTAGACGGCATAGGAAGAACAAGAAACAGCAAGAGGAACAGGGAGGTAACGTTACAGTAACGCCACCAGATACAGATACAGATACAGATACAGACTCAGATACAGAATTAAACACCCCCCTTGAATCCCCCAAGGGGGAAGCCAATGCCGAACGATCGGAATCAAAACCGCCCGCCAAACAAAAAACCCAGAAGCGAAAAACCCGTTTACCGGAAGATTTCACGCTCACCAAGGGTCGAGCTACTGCCGCTTTGAATTATTGGAAAGAGCACAACCGAACGGACATCGATGTGCGCCGGGAGTGGGATAAATTCACAACAAACCACAAGGCCAAGGGTACGACCATGCTGGATTGGAATGCCACATGGAAGACCTGGTATGTGAACGCCCTAGAGTTCTCCAGGGGAGGTCCGTCGTCAGTGGTGGCGCTACCCCAATCACCCCAAGCGAACCAACGGCAGGGGGTACGGGCATCGCTGCGCAACATCAGCAACACGGACTGGTAACCCATGAGCAAACCGAATATCAGAACCTGCAGTCACTGCAGCGGTAGCGGAAAAATCGAAGGCACATTCGCCCACCGACCGTGGGATTGCCTCCAGTGCGACGGTTTCGGTGTGGTCGACGCGGAAACCGGCTTCGGATTAAGCAGGTCAGAGCAGGTTGCCTACCTGCAGGATCAATTGGCCAAGCGCGATAGCACCATCACTCGTCTGCAGGCGGAGGTCGCCCGGCTGGAGCCCTATCGCACCCAGGCAGCAGCCAAAGAACTGGCTGAGCAGGTCTACCCCAAACACATCACAGAAGCCCGGCGTCGCTCTGGGCAAGGCGGATACGGAGATTGAACTGGATGCACATCATTTTAAGCCTGGTACTGGCTGCATTCATCGTGGGTTGTCTGTCACTCGCCAGCAACGAAGAACGCGCCAACCAAAACATGCTCGGTCATCGAGCGGGAAAGGTGCTGCAGATGCTGCCCGAAATCCTGCTGGCCATAGCCGTGGCCATTGGCTTTACGGCCGGGGCGATGCTATGAGCACCCTGCGCACCGCAATCACCGATGCTGCCATCAAGCGGCACGCGAATCATGGCGTGCGTCAGTTGCACGATCAGTCGATCGGTCACCTGTACTTGCGCTATCACCGTCACCGCAAGTCTGGTAGCTGGTATTTGCTCACCAACCAGCACGGCCGCAAATGCTGGCGCAAGCTCGGCCGCTGGCCAGACATGCCCGCCGCTACTGTTCGCAAGGATGCACCGAGGCTGTTGGCGGATGCGTCCGGAACAATCGAAACCGAACAAACCCTGGGGCAGGTGCTGGCCTGGTATCTGGAGCGCACGCAGAAGGATCGCAGTCTCTCGACAGAACGCCGAGCCGATATCGTCAGTGTTATTCGAACGCATCTGCTGTGTGCCACTGGCCTCACTGGATTACGCCCCAGTGAACTCACCCGCCCTACCCTCGATGCCGAGCTGCTCATTCCCTTGCAGCAAACCCTGAAGCCAGCCACCGTCGAAAAGGTTTACCGGGTACTCAATGCCTGCCTGAACAAGGCCGCCACTCTGGATGTGATTGGCACTAACCCACTCAAACAATTCAAGTTGAGCGAGTTCCTGGATAACCGCTCGGTACCGAAAGGCAGTGCGCTCAAGCCCAGTGACGCGGCTGACCTGTTCACTGCAATCAGCCGGGCACCGCATCAGGCATCGATGCTGGCCACCCTGATGGCCATGCATGGTACTCGCATCAACGAAACCCGTTTGGCTACATGGCGTCAGTTCGACTTCAAAGGCCGCTGGTGGCACATACCGGCGATGAACACCAAGACTCGCAAGGCACACCGCCTGCCCCTGACCGATCAGGCTCTGGCAGTACTGACGCGGTATCGGGACTCAACAGACACGGATTACCTCTTTGCCGGGGAAGACGGGCCCATCTCACGCAGGCAAGCCTACCGGCTCATCCGATCCATCAGCAAAGGTGACTGGAAAAGCCACGACCTGCGCAAGTTCGCCCGCACCACCTGGGCCGACATGGGCACCGATTACATGATCTCTGAACTGCTGATCAACCACACACCCAGCAAGATGGACCGAACCTACATCCACACCTTTGCCGACGAACGGACACGGCAGGCACTGGAAGACTACCACCACTGGCTGGAATCCCAGTCGGTCGACTTTGCTCGGATGGTAGACAGATGGTAGACCGGCAAAACCTACCCAAAGGCCGAAACGCGCACAGCAAGTGGCCTGCTCGGGAGGCGTGTCATAGATGTTATGGGACTAGGACAAACATGAAAACCAAGAGGCAGGGCACAGTATGAGCACCGTTATCGAGACCATCGCCGCCGAAGTCGGCTTTGAAACCGCCGTCATCATTTGCGAAGTGTGGGGCGATCGTACTCTCTACATTCCCGACAACCCGGGCCCGGATCACCCCATTGCGCAGGACATCGGCTACGAGCCGTTGCTGAAGTTGGTGGCCATCTATGGTGGTCAAACGATCCGCCCGCCCATCATGAACAAGAGCCACATCCGCAAGCGCCGCCAGTGCCTGCTACTGAAAAGCAAGGGCTTGTCCGTTCGCCAGATTGCCTGGGTGATGGACATCAGCGTGAACAGGGTGACCCGCCTCATTGAAGGCAGCCAGGCCAATGCCGCGTGGCATGACTGGGCAGACGAGTCCGACATGCTGACCCGGACCAGCCAGCTCGGCCTGCCGCTGGAGAACCGCCGGGGACCCTGCAGGAAGCGAGGCTGTACGGGGGCGCGGAAGCGCAGTGTTTGAGAGATTTTCGGCGCCCTATGGGTTGTTGTTGTGGTGTGAATGTCTGAGGTAACCAAGCTGAACCGAGCAGAGGCCCTGCGCCGGCTCAACAAAGGGGAGCTCGCCCAGTTCTTCGACGTGTCGCCGCAAGCCATTGATGGGTGGATTCGCCGCGGCTGCCCCTTTGTGGAAAAAGGCCGACCGGGCCAGCCCTGGGTGTTCGATGCGCTCGATGTCGCCAGATGGCGATTTGGGGAGAAAGCCGAGTCCAACGCACTGATCGACCCGGATCTGCTGCCACCCCAGGACCGCAAAGCCTGGTATGAATCCGAAGTGAAGCGCCGCGAGCTGCAGCTCAAAGACCGCGAACTGATCCCTGCCTCTGAAGTGGAACATTACGTTGCCCGCGCCTTCAGCACCCTGGCTCAAGGGTTGCGCAGTGTGCCGGACAACATAGAGCGCCGCACCGGCTGCCCGCCGGATCTGATCGAAGCCATAGAAATTGCCCTGGAATCCGAAATGTCGGCCATTGCCGATGTGCTCACTGAACTGACCCCCATGCCCGAAGAAGAGGAACCCGCCTGATGTTTGGCTCTGCCTTGCCCATTATCCAATCGGCTGCCGAGGCCTTCCGGCCACCGAGGCGAGTCAGTGTGGCCGAGGGTGCCGGCGAGACATTGAAGATCATCCAGCCAGGTGGCTATACCGGCTTCTGGTCGCACAAAGAGACGCCGTACATGGTTGAGCCCATGAGCATGCTCGCCAGCCGGAACCATGAGGCTGTGGTGTTTGTTGGCCCGGCCCGATCGGGCAAGACCATGGGCCTGCTCGATGCCTGGGTTTCCTATGCCGTAACCTGCGACCCGGGCGACATGCTCATCGTTCAGATGACTCAGGACAAGGCGCGGGATTATTCCAAGACCCGGATCGACCGAGCCATCCGCAACAGCCCCAAACTGGCAGGGCTTAAAAGTACCCGGGCGCATGACGACAACACCCACGATAAGCTGTTCAAGCATGGCATGTGGCTCAAGATCGGTTGGCCATCGGCCAGCCAGTTGGCCTCGAGCGATTACCGTTATGTAGCACTGACCGACTATGACCGCATGCCAGACGACATCGATGGAGAGGGCTCGGCCTTTCAACTGGGTCTAAAGAGGACAACCACCTTCCTCAGCCGTGGCATGTGCATGGTGGAATCTTCACCAGGTAAACCGATCACGGACCCGAATTTCCGGCCCACCATGGCACATGAGGCACCACCTTCCAGCGGTATTCTGGGCATCTACAACCGAGGCGACCGCCGGCAGCTTTACTGGCCATGCCCGCACTGCAAGGAGTATTTCCGGGCAGCGCCAGGCCTTGACCTGTTCGCCAGTATTCCGGAAGACGAAGAGCTGCTTCGCACCATCCGGGGTGCAGACCTCACGGCGTTGGCCCGGGAACACTCTGTAATCTTTTGCCCTCACTGCGGTACCGGCATTGAAGCCACCCACAAACAGCGGTTACTCGAGCATGGGGAATGGCTGAGGGATGGTCAGGAGATCAGTAAAACGGCCAAGAAGTCCGAAACCGGCATGGAATCCAGCATCGCCAGTTACTGGCTCGGTGGCGTGGCCGCTGCTTACCAGAGCTGGTACAGCCTGCTGCTGCGCTACTTTCATGGGCTGCGAGACTACGCCAGTTCCGGCTCTGAGCTTGCCTTGCAGGTAACCGTAAACACCGACCAGGGCGCGCCTTATCTCTCAAGGGCCATATTGGCCGACCGAAGCGCCAACGACCCGGCAGACAATGCCGAAGACTTCGAGCGTTACATAGTGCCCGAGCAGGCCCGATTCCTGACGGCAGCGGTGGACGTACAGGGTGGCCAGAACGCGCGCTTTGTAGTCCAAGTGCACGCCCACGGCCCAGATCAGGAACAGTGGCTAATTGACCGCTATGAAATCAAAACTAGCCACCGCGAAGGCCCGGACGGCGAACCTGCGCCGCTCGATCCTGCCAGTTACCCTGAAGACTGGGACTGCATCACCGACAAAGTCGTCACTGCCACCTACCGAACTCACCTCTACAACCAGGAACTGCGCATGCGCAAGACCATTGTCGATACCGGTGGTGAAGAAGGCGTGACCGAGAACGCCTACCAGTGGTGGCGCCGCTGTGCCAAAGATCGGCTTTCAAATCGGGTTGCCCTCTACAAAGGCGCATCGTCGCGCACGGCGCCATTGATCAAGGAGAGTAAGGTCGGCAAAGGCGCTAAGGCCGATGTGCCACTGCTGGTGTGTAATCCCAATTTGCTGAAGGATGCCGTGATCAATGCCGCCCGCCGGGCTGATGATGGCACCTCCCGGCTGCATTTCCCTCAGTGGCTGGGTGCCTGGTTCTGGGATGAGTGGCAAGCCGAGGTCCGCCAGACCAATGGCACTTACAAACAGATCAGAGCCCGGAACGAAGCCCTCGACCTGGCCGCTATGAACCGTGCTGCTGCTCTCCTATTGGGTGTGCGCCGGATCAACTGGGATAATCCGCCGGCGTGGGCTCGTCCCCTGGAACAGAACAGCTATCGAGTTGACAAAGCCGAGAGACGGGAAGAACGGGCATCGTCTCAGAGTCGTTCTATTGGTGGTTTCAAGAACAAAAAGGGTTTCTCGAAGAGCTCTGGGTTCAAGCGAAGATGAAACAGTTGAGTGAGGCCACACTGATCTATACAGTACCTAGAGTAACCTAGTGTCAATGAATAGGATTTAAAAAAACTATGAAAAAACTTATGGAATGGATTACTTCCAAAGTTCTACATATTGTTCTTTTGACATTTTTAGGTGTTGCCTTCATAGCTGAATCATACACCCCAAGAGGTACGAGTAGTTCAGGCAGGTCTGGCCCAAGTAGTTGGGGACCATCGTTTGAGCCAATACCACTTGCGATTGGTGTAGCAGCACTGGTAGGTGCTTGGTTAATCTACCGGAAATGGAAATCTACGCTCTGAGAGGACAGTGCTGCTGCGAGTTTTAGGGCGTTTTGGCTTGGGGTGGCAAATACCACCCCGCCAACGGTTACAGAACTACCAGCAACAACAGTGCTAAAGCCCTGATTATTGCGGCAATATCTATTGCAACCTCATACCGGAAACTCTTGAAAGTGAACATTTGTTCAGCCTCAATAATTCCCGAGCCGGCTCAGGAAGTTAAAAACCTGAGCTTAACGTCCCAGGCCAGGGACGCCATATGAGCTGGATGCCTCCAACTCACATGGGTTTGCCACCACGGTACCAACGTGGCGGCTGGGTGTGGTACCGACCTGAACACTCTGGAATTCAGGGCCCTAGCCCTTGGTCAGGGTATCCTGAGCATCATATCCAAATCGCACCCCTTACCCGGGCTTGACACACAGTGCCAAGTATCCAGATAACCTGGAAAACCATAGCAAATTAACGCCGAGAACGCACTTGATTGACAGCTTTTGGAATTTCATTAAAGCTATGGGCAGTTTTCAGCTAGACGAAACCCGCTTTCAAGCGCCTCTGACAAAGTGCTGAAAGGAACCCTATTCCTTTCAGCGACTGCATCATAGCTGGGACAATCAGGCCTATGCGCAATCATCGAATTACGATTTCCGATTATCGGGCCTTCTCGTAAGACTCTTTTCTCACCTGGTGAGGGTTGCGGTGTAATAGAGACTTCCTCTATTAAGTGTAAGCCTGCACCATGTGTCAAAACGAAAACTGGGGCGTGATCCGACACATAAGCCCGGGCTTGCTCATGCGTCCAACCAAGAAGCTCTGGAAAGCGCAATATACCTGATGACGAAACCCCTATAGTATTGGATTCATCAATAAAGACATTGTCATACAAATTCGCATAGCGGCCATCAATTGACGAGAGCGTTGTTGCGCCCTGGGTTATTAGTGGTATCGCACCTCGATCAAGGAGTGGTTGCCAGGCAGCGTGGGTTGGTGGAAGGTTGAAGTCCCCCAAGAGTAGTACTGGCGTATCATCATAGGTTTCATGAAGCCATGACCAGTATTCCGCCAGTTCATTGATCTCTGGTGTTCGATCACCCACTGATCGCCCGAAAACAATGTGGACTGTTGCTGCGACAAATGGTTCACCAGTTGTCAAATCAATAAACCGTGCAGAGTATGGTTCGCGTGCGTACAAGTCATATCGATCAAGGTAAACAACAGCACCGGATTCGTAGGCAACAGACTCTTCACGCCAGATGAAGGCGTACTTCTCCTTGTAGCTCCCTCGCCCAATCGGGTGAGAGTACATCATATCCCAGCTACTCCTTGTAGCTTGCTCTAAAGCATTTTTCAGTAACTCTAACCCCTGGACTGTCATTGCTTCTTGAATGGCTATAAAGTCGAAATGAGACCCGACGATACCCAAGCTTTCGTAATTCTTGTTTGAGCCATGGCCTAGACGCTCTATGTTCCAACTTGCAATAGAAAGCCCTTGAGCCCAAACAAAATTACTATATATAAAGAAATAAAAGACAAAAAGAAACTGCATGATTATCTTCATTTTTCACCTAAGGAATTTATTTTTTATCAATAAAATAAATTGCATTAAACCTATACCCAACCTCCGAGTAACTTCATTTAAATATGATAAACCAGGGGTTACGATATAAAGTCATATGTTGCCTCTAACTAGCTTTCTATATCAACTTGTATATAGTTGAAAATTCTTAAAACTATGCCATGAAGCCTCACCATAACATCATAATAATCATCAGGGATCTTTCCATCATGTAATAGCTTTGATCTAACGCTATAAGCCTTTTTGTCCACGAATGTGATATCTTCTTCAGAAAGCTTACACTTTCTGCACAATCGAATTATCGACCTCCTGACCGACTCTCTCTTTAGATCAACTATTCGACCTTTAAGCGACTCAAATACTTCTTTATCTTCTATTGGATTACTATCAAAAACTCGCAATAGTTCTTCTAGGTTTTTTCCTATTGGCTCGCCATAAATTTCTTGTTCAGCCAAACATTCAACTGCACTCATTAAAAGTATTAATGTCGAAATAGATGCTCCGGACACTTTAGCTAGCGCAAATAGTTTCATTGACTTACACAATGAATCCCTATTGATATCTAGCGTCCGACTGTAATTGTTAACTGACTCAAAAAACGGTTTTAGACTATCTCCCGCAGCTAATAAGGCTCTGGCTTTAGGACCTATGTCACTACGTTTTGAAAGTTCAACAAAAGTATCATTTGACCTAAAAGAGAAATCCTTACTAGTCAAAAATTTAAATAGATGATAATGAAATTGACTAAGTATTTCTTCTGCATCATTCTTATTTTCAAGAGGCCATATTTCAACTTTCAAATCTACAATGTGACTTTTTCTTACTGGACTGTCATAATTTAAGTGCGTTATTTTTAATTCTTTACCAAGAAACTTTAACAGCCTCACATTTCCAGACTTAAAATCTTTAAAATATAATCCTCTTGCAAATTCAATTTCACTTATTGCTTTCCACATAAAGTCTAATCCGTAAAAAATATTCATCAATACCTACATACTAGCAGTAATTAAACTAAGATGCATAAATTTAATTGGTTAACTTAACAGACATCTAATCTAATTGAGATGTAATGCTTTAACTCCTTAAAAAGAGGTATATATTCTGTCAAAAAAACATCTCATCATCCGTTTTGATTCAATGATAGTTAAAAATTATATAGGGTAATATCAACAAGTGCAGTCTTTCCAATAGTTACTTAGTTTATAAGATTAAAATAGTAGAAAATTAAGTCGAGTAGTAATATGGTTCCGAAGTCGGCAATGGCAATTGCATAATGGAATGCTCTAAGTAATCGAGGAATTGATCTATATAGATTCCAATACATTCCTAATCTTGCCTAATGCTATCGATGCACGCTCTATTCTTACCTGATACTTTCTTGGCTTACTAATGCCTGAGTAATCATGAATTGTTGCGGGAGTATTCGTAAATTGCTTCTTTATTTCTGTATGCGCTTCAATAATCAATGAATAATTATCATCTTGTATATTCAATTCTGAAAGTAGCGACCTAGCATTCTTTAACCGTTGTATCATTCTTGTTTGATCTGATTGGTTGCTTGAATGTGCTTCATCTACCCAGAAAAGAATACCTATATCCATAGTCTCCTCGTATAGATTTAGCACCTTCCGAACACACTCTCGTTTACGATTTAAAAAATAGAAATGGTTTTGAATACAGTAATTAACAAACCATCCGAAAATTACAACGAGAATAGTGATGACAGGAAAATAAATAACTAAGCTTTCACTCTCTAGCATTTTCTATATATTCCATTATTTCTTCAATCAACTCAGGCTGCTCATCAGAAACTAAAATTATCTTTTGCCTTAGATCAGCTAAAGAAAAACCTGCTTCTCTGATTAGCCCACCAAATGCCTCTTCTAAAAAAGATGAGCCAAAACCCATTGTCCCGTCCAAGTCTATAATTACCTTATCATTCTCTTTTAAGAGTTTTAAGAGGACGGTTTCCCGGAATTCTTGACCTGAGTGCTTACCAAGATTACTGTATCTAGGCCCCGGGAATTTAGAGAACTCCTTGGCTATTGAGTATTTAATTGTCATCAACTTTCTCCAACGGTATTTGCCATTCAATTATAGTCCCATTTATAGAGTGTTTGCTACCACTAGTTGTTGGCACATAATTTTTACCAGACTTTGAAGTTCTCAGCCGGAAGGTTCCTTTATTACTATGAATTGCTAAGAGTGCATCCGGTGTACTTTGTATAAAAGCTCTAATTTCAGCTAGGCCGTAACCCCGATGAGATCTTTTCGTTTGTGTTTCTCCTTTTTTGGTTGCTGCATGTATAAGGTCTCCATCATCTGTATAATTGCCATTAAAAATCTCTAACGCTCTGCGCACCCAGCTCGTATTTTGTTCCAATGTAACTGTTTTTGGTATTCCTGCTCCTAAATCACACACTAACATCATAGCTTGTTTGTCCTTTATGCCACCAAATGCCCACCATCTACCTGTCTGAGATATTTTTTTACGGTTTAAATGTGCGTAAGCATGCTCTACTGAGTTGGCTATGGCTTCTTGTAGCCCACCAAAAAGACGTTTACGCTCATTGACCGCTACTTTACCAATTAACCTTTCGACAAGTGAACTCAATATTTCTCCATCAACCTCTGTGCCAGAAGTAAAATTCCAAAAACTTACATCACTGTATTCTTTCGTATCTTTGATTTTTTTTCCAAGTATTTCCGTAAAACCTGTTTGATTGAAGATGCTAATCATTTTCTCGTCTTTTGGCATCTTGACTTTCGGAGGTTTCCCTGCTTTTCTTCTTAACCTATCGACGGTAGAAAGCAATAGCAGCATACCAGCCGCTGATATATATTGGACACTACTAAAATCCAATGTCAGATTAGAATGTTTTGGATAATGCTTGTTAATGTTTTTTATAAAAGATTTAGTTTTATTTGAGTCATTCTTTCTATATATACATATTTTGGAGGGACTATGGATAGCAATCTCGTTTTCGCTTATTAAAACTCCATTAGTCGAAATCAGCATGTTGCGAACTTTTCTCTTGGATTTTTCTAAAAGACCTCTGCGATATCGCTTTAGTGGAATTTTAGTATGCTTAATTAAATAGAATGTTGAGTCCTTTCTCATAAAGCCTCATATTATTGTATTAACATTAGTCGAAGTGATAGTAAAAGTAACAAAGTTCAACAACTACAGATATTCGCTACGATGAGCTGTAACACTTTAAGTTGAAATTCTAACTTGATAAGTTATAAATTGTAAGGATGACTGTTTTTTGATATCCAAGTCAAGGAGCTACTCCCACGACAGGTTCACAGTCAAACCCTAATGCATGATGTCCCCATCCACTCAATGGAGACATCCACATCATGCCCCAACAATGGTTCACCGTCCGCGCAGAGGCTGAGGCTAAGGCCGTTCAGGTCTCGATTCGCGGCATCATCGGCGAATGGGGCCTTTCCGATCGCGAGTTCATTCGTGATGTCGAGGCCGCCGGGGATGACATCGAGCTGATCGAGGTCACCATCAACAGCCGGGGTGGCGAGGTCGACCATGGCCTGGCCATCTACAACTTCCTGAAAGCCCACCCTGCTGCGGTTTCCGTGCGTATCGACGGCATTGCCGCGAGCGCTGCCAGTATCATCGCCCTGGCTGGTGATGAGATCATCATGCCAGAAAACACCCTGATGATGGTACACAACCCCTGGACGTTTGCCGCGGGCAACGCCAAGGAACTGCGCAAGACAGCGGCAGACCTTGAGAAGTTCGAGAAGTCCCTGCTGGCCACTTACATGGCCCGTACCAACAAGAGTGAAGATGAGATCTACACCTTGCTGGATGAAGAGACATGGCTCACGGCTGCTGAGGCCGTTGAACTGGGCTTTGCGGACAAGGTTGAAAGCCTCAAACGCTCGGCCACAGTGGCTCTGGCAGAGGCCGTCGACATCCCCGAAGCCGTGCTGGCTCGCATTCAGGCCACCAGTGATGAACCCGAAGGCGACCCTGCTGATGGCGATGAGCCGAACCCAGAGCAGGATCCACCGGCAGAACCCGGTACTAACCCCGAAGCGTCTACCCAGAAACCCACCCCCAGTGATAACAACCCATCAGCTACCCCCTCAGCCGGCAAGGCAGACCCCGCCGCTCTGGTCGAGCTGTGCGCAGAGCATGGCTTGAACAACATGGTGGCTAGCTGGATCCGGGAAGGGTTGACCGTGGCGGACGCCAAGCAACGCATCCTGGAGATCAAGGCAGCGGTCGATGACGCCCTGCAGACCAACGGGCAGTTGGTACCGGATGCCTCCGATGATGATTCCCAGTCCGGCATCAAGGCTTCCTGGTCCGATGCCTTCAGCAAAACCCAAGTGAAACGAGGTAATTGGTAATGGCAACCCTGGAAGAAGGCCGGCACGCCGGCGAGTTCATTGTGTCGGAGGCCAATGGCCACCGCTCCCGGCTGCAAGCCACTGTGCTGGCAGATGAGGTGCTGGAGGCTGGTCATGTAGTCGGCCGCGTGACAGCCACCAACAAGCTGCGCGAATGGAACCCGGCGAACAACGACGGCAGCGAGGCGGTGTTTGGAGTCGCCTTTGCCAAGGTCGATGCCACCGGTGCAGACAAACAAGGCGTCGCTCTGGTGCGTGATTGCGAAGTCAACGGCGCTGAGCTGGTGTACTTCGAAGGCGCCACCGAAGGCAACATCGAAACCGCGACCCTGGCCCTGGAAGGCCTGGGCATCATCGCGCGCTAATTCAACTTGCCCGCTAACTGACGAGGTAACTCTCTTATGGCATCTATGGACATTTTCGGCAACGACGCCTTCTCGATGATCACGCTTATGGAAGCGATGACCGAGCAAGAGTACCAGCCGAGCTTTTTGCGCAATCGCGGTATCTTCACCCCTCGCCGGGTGCGTACCGAGACGGTTGCAATCGAAAGCAAAGAGGGTGTGCTCTCCCTCATCAAAACTTCAGAGCGCGGCGCTCCGCCCGTGGCAGGCAGTGCCGGCAAACGCAAGATCCGCGATTTTCGAACCGTCCGGATCGCCAAAAGTGATCGCATCACTGCATCGGAAATCTCCGGTATTCGTGCCTTTGGTTCCGAGTCTGAACTGGCCCAGGTGCAAACCGAAGTGGCCGACCGACTCAATGGCCCCTCTGGCCTGATGCGCGATGTCGAACTGACCTGGGAAAACATGATGCTCGGCGCCGTGCAGGGCATTGTGGTCGACGCGGATGGCGACATCATCGAAAACTACTTCACTGCCTTTGGTGTCTCCCAGCCGGCCGAAATCGACTTCGACCTGGATGCGGCCGACCCGGCCTCTGGCGCGGTGCGCAAGAAGTGCAACCAGGTTGTCCGCACCATGCAGAAAGCTGCCAAGGGTGCCTGGGTACCGGGCCGCACCATGGTTGAGGCCATTGTCGGCGACAACTTCTGGGATGACCTCACAGCTCATCCGGAAGTACGCCAGACCTACCTCAACACCCAGCAGGCGGCCGAGCTGCGCAATGAAGTGGGTATGGCCTACGAAGAGTTCACCTATGGCGGCATCCGCTGGGTGAATTACCGTGGCACCGACGACGGCTCGAAAGTGGCCATCGGTACCGACAAGGCGCACTTCTACCCAGTGAATGCGCCCGGTGCTTTCCTGATGGCGTTCAGCCCCGGGGAGTTCTTCGACACCATCAACCTGCCAGGGCAGGACGTGTACCCGCTCATCATCCCCGATGAAAAGCGCAATGCCTTCGTCGATGTTGAGCTGTACAGCTACCCACTGCCCATCGCAACCCGCCCCGCCATGCTGTTGCGCGCCAAGCGCACCTAAGCCCCAGGGCCCGCAAGGGTCCTTGTTTCCTTCAACACTTGAGGCAGGGCGATGAGCTTTACTCAGAACGACTTAGACACCATCAACAAGGCCATTGCTCGTGGTGAGCGCCGTGTCTCTTTTGCCGATCGTACCGTTGAATACCGTGATATGTCCGAGCTGTTGAAGGCCCGCGACGCCATTCAGCGCGACCTGGCAAAAGGCAACGGTGGCCCTCGCCGAGTCTGGCCAATGCGGGGGACAGGCTTTTGAAGTGGTGGGCAAAGATCAAACGCACTGGCCGGCGGGTGGTGAATCGCACCCAGCGCTTCTACTCCTACTGGCAGGCTGGCAAGTCGCGCAACAAGGCATTCCGGGATAAGGGCAACCCCGGCCCGAACCTTGCCAACCTGGCCAACCTCGGCACTATTCGAATGCGGGCCCGCGATGCCATTCGCAATGCGCCTTTGGCTGCGCGGGCCATCGAAGTCGACATCACCAACATGATCGGTACCGGCATTGTGCCGCGTTTTGAAGACCGGTTGCTGACCGACCTCTGGCTGCAATGGGAAGACGAATGCGACGCTGCCGGGCTTTACGATATCTATGGCATGCAGGAAGCCGCCGTGCGTGCCTGGCGCGAAGCCGGTGAAGCCTTTGTGCGTATGCGCTGGCGTCGCCTGGCGGACGATCTGGCCGTGCCTCTGCAGTTGGAACTGCTCGAAGCCGACATGCTGCCCTTGATCGATTACCCGCAATTGGCCAATGGCAATCGCATTATCCAGGGCGTCGAGTTCAACCGCGTGGGCCGTCGAGTGGCCTATTGGTTCCACCGGGAGCACCCAAACGAGAGCTATTCGACCAGCGTCAATCTGGCCGATCTGACGCGTGTGCCTGCGCGTGATGTGGTGCACCTGTACGAAGCCCTGCGCCCGGGCCAGGTGCGTGGTGTGCCACCCATGGTGGTAGGCCTGCAGCGCATGCAGCAGATGAACGACTTCGACGAATCCACCCTCGAGCGCCAGAAACAGGCGAGCCACTTTACCGCCTTCTTCATGCGCCCAGAGCCAGAAGATCCCGGTACCGATCCGGTTACAGGGGATCCAATTGAAGGTCGAGAGATGGCCGATATCGAACCCGGCAGCGGTTATACCTTGCTCCCCGGTGAGGACGTGAAGTTCCCAGATCTGCCTTCTCTGGGAGGCGACTACGAACCTTTTCAGAAAATCAGTGCTCGGGTATTGGCTGCAGGGCTGAGCATGCCCTATGAACTGCTGACGGGTGACTTCAGCAACCTGAGCGATCGCACAGCCCGAGTATTGATCAATGAGTACAGACGCCGGGTAGAACAACACCAGTGGAACCGAATCGTTCGTCAGATGATGCGCCCGATCAAGCTGCGCTTTATCGAAGCGGGCTTGCTGGCTAACACCATCCCGGAAAACACCAACGATGCCGTGCGCTGGGTACCGCCTGCATGGCCATACTTCCACCCAGTGCAAGATGTTCAAGCCCATGTGCTGGAAGTCAAAGCCGGGTTCCGCAGTCAATCCGATGTTATTCACTCTCGTGGCCACGATCCGGACCAGGTGCGTGCAGAGCGAGCCGAAGAACAGGAGGCCGATCGCAAAGCAGGATTGACTTCGAGCACCACTCTGGTGAACCCCGATACCAATACTCGCACCGCTGGAACACTTTCAGACCGGCGACAGGCAACAAGTTAACAAGCGCCGAATAATGAACCCAGCTTTACAGCGACATCACCCAGAGGGCTGAGATTTGTCCGACCCAACGTTCACCATGAGACACGACGAGTGGCAGCAGGTTTTGAACTCAATCGGCAACATTGAGAAGACGCTCATTCGTCTGGAAGAGCGCGAAAACGCACGCGACGACCGTGTCGAGACCGCACAGAAAACCGCGACTCAGGCACTGACCCTCGCTCAACAAAACCACAGCCGGCTGAATACGGTGGAAGTCCACATCGGCAACAGCTCGAAAACGATCGATAGCTGGCAAGGCATGGCCTTCAGCGTGATCGGGAAGCTAACCGCCGCCGGGGTGCTCGCTGTTGCCGGTTACATGATTGGAGTGAGTGCGGGATGAGACCCATTAGACGCTTCGTTGTTCATTGCAGTGAATCACCAGATGGTCGGCCTGACACACTCGAAGACATTCGCTTGTGGCACATGAGCCCCGATCCGCGTGACCCGAGCAAGCCATGGTCCGATATCGGTTACCACTGGGTGATAGAGCGCAGTGGCCCACCCCGAGCAGGCCGACCAGTAGAACGACCTGGTGCTCATGTGGGTGGCCAGAATGCAGACAGTATCGGCATTTGCCTGATAGGTACACGCGACTTTGAAGAGAGCCAACTGCTGTACCTGGAAGGCTTGCTGCATGCACTTCTGATTCGTTTTCCGGGCGCTGAAGTATGTGGCCATACCGATCTGGACAGTGGCAAAACCTGCCCGAATTTTAATGTGGGGGCCTGGTGGCGTGAGCGACAAAAACACAACACTGGTTAAGGCGCACGAAGCATTCGATTCCTGGCGCATCGTCCCCCGGTTGCTCGTGTTGTTGTATGGGTACGTTTGCTGGAGTACGCATATCTGGTTTTTGGGGCTCGATGATCCGACCAATGCGCAGCAGCTTTATGCCAGTGTGATTTGGGGAGCCGCAGCCGGTTGGTTTGGATTTTACGTTAAAAGCGGTAGCCGGGGGCAAGAGTGATCAAAGCACATCTAATGTACATCGCTGCCATCGCGTCTTTATCTGGCGTCCTTTGGTACGCCATTGGCCAAAACCAACAAGCCGAAGCCCGCAGTGCCCGGCAGCAAAGCGAGCTCGAAACGCTGACCACTCAGTTGAGCAGTGCCCGGGCCAATGCCGAAGAAACGCGCCGGCGCAACGAACGCTTACGACAAACCCTGCGCGAGCTGGAACAAACCCGCGAGCGGCTGCAAGGCGCACTCAGCCAGGCTGCCGCCGAACGAGCACAACTGGAGGCAGAGAACCGTGAATACCGTGAATGGGCCAATACTCGCTTGCCTGATTCTGTTATCCGGCTGCTCAACGACTCCGCCCTTGCCCCCGGCACCGGTGGTGGAAACCTGCAGCGAAGCGGGCCCCCTGGCACAGCCGGTGGCACACCCGAGCCGCCAACACGCTACCCGCAATCAGGACCTGCTGATGCTGATTGACGAATACGCTGCGGCTCTCTCGCTGAGCAATGAGCGCCTGAACGAAGTGATACGCGCCATCGAGCATTGCGAGCAACGCGCCAACGGAGAAGACCACGATGACGATTGATTTGGCAGAACTCACCGCAGGCCCCTGCTTCGACATCTTCGCTGAGCCCATTGAGTTCAATGGCGAAACCGTGCGCGGTATCCCCAGCAATGAGTTGGTCAATTTGAACGGGTATGACGGCCTGACCGAAAACCGTATGACTGTCAGCGTGCTGCTGGCTGAGGTACCCAGCATCGAAAAAGGCCAGCCGGTGGTGATCCTGGGCACTCAATACCAGGTCGACGAGCGGGTGCCCGGTACCGACGATGGTGTAACGGTGAAGGTGCTGCTGCGATGAGTTACCGACTGGACAGTTCTGTGATCAAACCGCTGACCGACAAGGTGAGCAAAACCGAGAAGGCGATCAGCAAGGCCCGTTTTCGCACCGTGAATCGTGTGACTAATTCAATGCGCTCCGAGGCGAGCAAGGAGATCCGTAAGCAAGTCAACCTGCCGGCAGCTTATGTGAATCAGAACCTGAAGGTCACCCGAAAGGCCACTGAACAAGAACCGGTGGCGATCATATCCGGGCGCATCCTGCCAACCCGATTGGCCCGGTACGGTGCCAAACAGTTGACCCGATCAAGCGGTGGTTCATTGGGTGACTCACTCCGTGGGATCAGCTCAGGCCGTCGCCAGGCCGGTGTCTCTGTCATGGTTCAGCGTGGCCGTCGGCGCAAGATGCGCAAGGCCTTTATGGTGCCATTACGCAATGCCAGCGTGATGGGTGTGTTCATTCGCACCGGTCGCGGAAAGGGTGACATCAAGCACCTTTATGGGCCCTCTGTAGATCAGGTATTCAACAGCGTGCGCAAAGATCTACAGCCCACCATTCGCCGCAAACTGGTCAAGGAATTCAAGGCCCAGTTTCGATTCGCCAGTGGGGGTGGCCGATGACCAAAGGCACCGAGATCACCAATACCGTCATCGAAACCCTGAAGCTCATTCATACAGACCAGGGCTTCAAAAACACCGTGACCACTGTACTGCGTGGCCGGCCTGATCGCCTGCAGCCCAAGGATGGGCCACTGCCCGCGATCATGGTCAGCACTACTCAGAACCCGGTCACCAATCAGGCAACGCGCAGCGTTAAGCGCGAACGCGAAATCAACATCGTCGGCGTTGTCGATGCCACGACCAGAGACTACGAACCTGCGCTCGATGAACTCGATGAAGACATCGTTCGAGCGCTCTTACCCCTGCTGGCCAAAGGCCCCTACGAGGGTGCCCAGTGGTCATCGGTACAAATTTCAGGTGGGGAATACACCCATCCGGAAGGCGGTTCCACCGTGGCGGCCGTCGCTTACACCTTAACGGTCGGCTACACGCAGACCATCGCAAACCAAGAGGGCTAAACCATGCCATTGCAATCCCAAACCCGTGGCTATCAGGGCCGTGGCCGTTTCATTCTCCGCCCCCTGGGTGGCGGTCGGCCGTTCGAGCTGGGCAACGTGACCAGCTTCACAGAGTCCATCGAGATTGACCGCCAATCTCGGCAGGATTACACCAGCGCCGCCGGCGGCGAACTGGATGTGACCGAGCAGGTTTCCAGCTTCACTTTTGAGGCAACCTGCAACGACATCACCCCGCAAAACATCGCCGCTGGCTTCCTGGCCAACGTCGACAAGCTGGGTGAACAAGCCGTAGCCGACGAACCCCTGCAAGCCTGGAGCGGTACACGCCTTGGCTTTCGTTACCTGCCGGATCCGGCCGAAGCCGTGGTGGTTGAAACCGACGAAGAGACACCGGTGGCACTGGTCGAAGGTGAAGACTACGACCGCACCCCACACGGTATTCGCATTGCGGACAACCCGCAGAACATCACCTTCAGTACGCCCGATGAAATGCTGGCACTCAAGGTGACCTACCAGCGCAACCCCCAGTACCTGATTCAGGCACTGGCTGCCAGTCAGGCGGAGTACGAGCTGCGCTGGGAAGGTCTGAACGCCGTGGACGGTGGCAACCCGATGCACGCCACTTACTTCCGCGTGAAGCTGTCACCGACCAGTGGGTTCCAGCGCCATGGTGGTGACGACTTCGCCGAGCTCACCCTAAGTGGCTCCGTGCTCTCTGACGACAGCCGCACCGGTGTTGGCTTGAGCAAGTTCATGGAAATGGCGGTCATCTAAACCGCCACCCCGTTGCGCAGTGGTCACCACTGTGCGACGGGAAATCTGAACGTGTAAGCCTTCCTTAATAGTTGTGGACCCACCCAATGGCATCGAATGACGAGCGCGTCAATTTACTGATCTCCGCCGCCGTGGACGGTCTCAAAAACATTGAGGCACTGGTCGGGGAATTACAGACTCTCGAAAAAACCGGCAGCGAAGAACTGCCGGATACCACCAAAGCACTGCGTGATGGCCTGGACCAATCCAGCGATGCCATGCAAGCCTTGCGCAGTCGCTTCGAAGAACTCGCCAAACAGAAAGGCCTGGTCGAACAGTTCGCCAGCCTGAAGAAAGAAACCCAGGAACTGGCCGAGCAACAGAACGAAGCCAAAGCCCGTGCCACCGAACTGGGCAAAGCTCTCGCCGAAACCGAAAACCCCACCCGGGCACAAGTCGCCGAATTCGAACGCGCGCGCAAAGCCTCCCGAGAAGTAGACGAAGCCTGGCAATCGAATCAAGTCCAGTTGCAGGAGCTGCGCGGTACGCTTTCAGAAGCGGGCATCAGCACCAAAGATCTGGCTGGTGAACAGGTTCGCATCAGTAAAAGCATGGGCGAAGTGGAGCAGGAAGCCACCGAGCTCAACAGCGAACTGACCGAAATGCGCGACAAGGCAGAAGGCGCTGCCTCCGGTGCGCGTGAAGCCGCAGCAGGTACTGAGGATCTTGGAAAGGAGGCAGAGAAGACTGGCGGGCTACTGAGTAAATTGGGTGGGCCACTGAAAGCAATTGGCGTCGGTATTGCTGGCCTTACCGCTACAGCCGGTGCCTCAATTGCCACCATGAGCCTGTTCAGCAAAAGCCAGGCTTCGGTGGCTGATGATCTGACCAATACCGCCAACGCCATTGGCGTCAACCGCGAAGAACTTCAGCTCTGGCAGATTGCTGGCGAGCGCGTCGGTATAACCGGTAACGGCGTCGCCAACATGCTGCGTGGTGTGACTGAGCGACTGGGCAGGCTTTCCGCCACTGGCTCTGGCCGGGCTGGCCAAATCTTTGATGCTCTGAATATGGACATCCGAGAGTTTCAGTCACTCAGTCCAGACCAGCAGTTGCTTAAATTGGCTGAGGCGATCGAAGACCTGCCCAAAAGCGAACAAGTCGGGATTCTTCGCACCCTTGGTTCGGACGCTGAACGCATCCAACCGTTGCTGGAAAATAACGCCGCTGGTTTGCGAGCGATTGCAGAAGAGGCGCGGCAGCGAGGTGCCATTTATACCGAAGCCGAACTCGACCGGCTGAACAAAGCCAACGATGTTTATAACGACATCAACCTGCGCATTCAAGGCCTTACTCGCCGTATTGGTGCGCAATTGGCCCCGGCAGTGGGTGAAGCAACCGATCGCATCCTGCAGATGTTTGATCAAAGTGGTGCGGGTGACCGTCTGATAGAAACCTTTCAGCGGCTCATTGATTGGGGGTCTCGTCTTGCCGAGCGGCTGCTGAATAACCAGGAACAAATCGGCCAGGGTTTCAAAACACTCGGACAAAGCATCGGCTTCTTTGCCAATGGTGTGATGGCCGCCTTCAATGGCCTGCGCACAGCCGTGACAGGTTTCCTGACCGTAGTCACTGGTCTGGTTGCCTCTTTCCTTTCCAATGTCGAATTCCTGGTCGGTGGGCTCAATCGACTCGGGCTGGTCAGCGATGAAACCTTCAATAAGATCCAGGCACACGCTCAAGCTGCTCGTGACACTACCAAGGATCTGGCCCAACAAACTCTGGACTATGGCAAGGCCACGCTGGATTCAGGCCGCAAGGCCGTTACCGCATTCAGTGATACCGCGCAGGCAGCCGACCAGGTCGCCAGTGAGGCAGAGAGAGCCACCGACGCCGCCGAAGATATGGGCGATGCCCTGACGGAAGAAATGGCCGAGGCCGAACGACAGGCCCGTCAAACGGCTTTGGCCATAGAGGATCTGGACAACGACCTGAAAAAGCTCGGCATCGATACCGAGGTCTACAGCAGTGGCCTGAGCACCATCGAGAAGGAAACCACCGAAACCTTTGCGCGTATTGCGGCCAATGGCGAAGCCACCGGGGAGCAATTGCAGGATGCCTTTCTGGCTGCCATCGGTCGCGTTACCAGTGCCGATGCATTGGGGACACTCAAGCAGCAACTGGTTGAGGCCTATGAAGCTGGTGCGATCGGCGCGAACGAATTCAAAGCCAGCATGCAAGAGTTGGCCAAGGTCATGGCCGAGATGGAAGGCTCCGCCAGTAGCCTCGATGCCATCGGTGATGCCGGTCAAAATGCAGGCCGCGACATCGCCACTGGTCAGAAGGCCGCGCAAGATGCCATCAAGGATACTGCCAAAGCCGCTCGCGATGCCGGTACCGACTTTGATTCCATGGCCAGCCGAGGCGGTACCGCCGCTGAACTTATAGCGGGTTCCATCAACCGAGCGGTAACCGAGTTGCAAGCGTTGGGTGATACCGCCGTAAGCACCTTTCAGGCTTCACTCGGAGCGCTTGGTTTTGAGGTCGACCTTGCTGGCAACAAAATCCGGTCCCTCGAAGAGCAAGTTCAGGATGCCTATGCCGGCATGGCTGCCGCTAACAAGGATCTATTAACCAACTTCAGCGGAAGCCTTTCCAACTTTGCTAACCAGGTCGAGCTAGCCAAAAACCAGAGCATTGTCGCCTGGGGTGAACAGCAAATCGCATTCGAACGACTGACTGGCCAGATACAAGACGGCAGCCTGGCAGGTGAGGAGTTGGTGCGTGCAGCAGAAAGCGCCATGCGCAACGTTGAAGGTTTGAACGATGCCCAGTTGAACACACTGCAGGGAGCCATAGCAGCCGCCCGTCGTGAAATGGATGCCCTGGCCGACTCAGCCAGTAACACTTTGTCCAGCCTGCAGGATGAGTTGGATAGGCTGCAAGGCAACATCGATGCTGTAGAGCAACGTGAGAACGAGCGCCGTCGTGCAGAGCTTCAAGCACAAATCGAACAAGCTCGGGCACTAGGTGACCAGCAAGCCGTTGCCGATTTGCAAGAGGCCTTAAAAGTACTCGAGCAAATAAACAGGGAGCGTCGAGAACAGCGCACCGAGCAAGAGCGTGCCCAATCACAGCAGCAAGCCCAACAGGCCCGCGAAGAACGTAGCACCCGCACAACGGAAGCCACCCCTGCAGCGGCCCGATCAGCCGCCCAGCCGGTTGACCTGCGCCTGCCCGGTGGGCAAGTGGCCAGCATTTCTGGCGACCCCGAAGACATCAATCGCCTGATGGAATTCCTGGCTCAAGCCGGATTGAGGACCACCCAATGACACTGGACGACATCACCTTGCCGGATCTGATCTGGCTGGATGAATTCGATTACAACCAAATGGCGCAGGAGCAGGAGCGCAGCCTGACCGGTGGCTTGCTGTTGCAGGAAGGGGCCAAGCAATATGGCCGCCCGATCACCCTCTCTGAAGGTTGGCTGACTCGTGAGTCCGTCAACTTGCTTTACACACTCGAAGCACAACCCAGCGAACCGGTGCTGCTCACCCTTCCGGACGGCCGTGAATTTTATGTGGTTCTGGACCGCACTCGTGGCCCAGCGATCGAGGCCCGCCCGGTGCGCCGTTATACCCAGGCCGCGAACGAGCCCGGTTGGCAGTATGCCACCACCATCCGCCTGCTCACCGTCGAGCCCCCAGCACCCGAACCCGAGGACTAACACCCCATGGCCATCACCAAAGACGACATCAAACTCATGCAGCCTGAGCGCCTGACCGACAACAGCGACGGCGGCGGCCAGATGACCGGGCTGGAAGTCATCGACGGCGACATCAACAACCTGTTCGAGGACATCAGCCGAGTCAACCGCACCTACGGTAGCGTGAGCCTGCGCAAAGCCTTCCTGAAAGTGGACACGTCCACCGCTGACCTGTACCTCGACGCCCACAGCATCATAAGCGCCCAGCCCAGCGACCCGAACGTCAGCGCCCTGGTATTCGACACCCGCGACTTCTATGACGAACGGCAGGAAGCCCGCCAGCGCGTGGAATCCTTCGTGATCCAGGGGCCAGTAACCGGCCTGCAACTGCGCGGCAACCAGCTGCAGGGGCAACGCGCCCTGATCGTCTACGCCGCCACCATTAACCGGGTACCGGCTCCGGAGATCGGCGAGACCTACATGCTGCAGATCGACGACAACCTGGAAACCCGGCAATTCATCAAGGTGCTGAGCGTCGAGGAGAGCCGCGAGACCTTCACCTACCAGGTGGCCAATGGCGACATCCGCACCTTCACCGCAGACCAGTACGTCATCGAGCTGAGCGCCCCCCTGGCTCGTGACTACCCGGCCGGCGAACCGAACCCCAAACCCAACAACCAGAGCCGCGTCTACAGTACCCAGGCCGCACCCAGCGCCCGCTACTACGGCACCACCACCCTGCAGGAGGCTGCCGACGCCGGCGCCACCAGCGTGCGCGTGGCCGACACCTTCGCGCCCATCATCCCCACTGCAAGCAGCGAGACCCCGGTCATCGACCAACGCCCTGGCGGTACCCTGAGCCAGATCGTACCGACCACCACCGAGACCGTCAGCCTGAGCATCAGCATCGCCAATGGTGGCACCACCCAGCTGCCCACCGCCTGGGTACCGGGCACCCTGAGCCTGACCCTGAGCGGCACCACCTACACCGACAAGGGCAACATTCTGGTGAACGGCAGCGGCGAGCAGGGCGCACTGGAGGGCACCACCGTCGACCGCTTCACCGGCGAGATAATCTGGCAGAGCACCACCACCGGCGGCGCTACCCTGAGCTGGCAGCCCGGCGTGGTACGCCAGCAACTGCCGCACACCGGACGCATTGAGATCGACGAGACCAACCGCAACTTCAACTACGTCCTGCAGGTCTACCCGGTACCGGCCCCCGGCACCTTCGTCGCCGCCTACCAGTACCTCGGCAAGTGGTACGAAATCGCCGACGACGGCACCGGCAACCTGACCGGCGACGGCAGCGGCCAGATCAACCTCGACACCGGCAGCGCCGTGCTGACCCTGCAGGCCCAGCCCGATGCCAACAGCCTGATCTTCTACCGCTGGACCGAGCCAAGCATCTACACCGACGCCCGCAACGACACCGAGCAGACCCCGGCCCAGAACACCATTGCCGCCACCCATGACGACCTGGTGCCCGGCACCGTAGTGCTGAGCTGGACCGCCGACGGCGACCCGAAAACCGCCAACGACACCGGAACCCCCGGCACCCTGACCGGCGACGCCACCGGAACCGTGGACTACAGCAGCGGCCGCGTGCAGTACACCGCCGCCACCGAACCCGATGCCGGTACCGACTGGCAGCTGGCCTACGACTACCTGACCACCGAGAACCAGACCGCCTCCCGGAACATCAGCGAGAACACCAACCGGGCCGACATCAGCTTCACCATCGAGCCCGACTTGAAACCCGGCAGCGTCGCCTTTCCGCTAACCAAGCGCATCCGCCGCGAGGTATTCAGCGAGACCGGCGACAAACTGAGCGAGCACTACCGGTACCAGACCCACACCATCCGCGACAACGGCAACGGCGACCTGGTGGACAGCCGCACCCGCAGCATCGTCGGCGAGATCAACTACAGCACCGGCGCCGTGCTGGTCTACGGCACCGACTTCCTCGCCGTGCTGAACCCACAATAACAGGAGCCCAGACCGATGCCCGTCTATACCAACCACGCTGCGATCCAGAACCAGAACAGCAGCAACAACACCAACCCGAGCAACATCACCTACAACGCCGCCGCCTACACGACCGAGACCGGCACCGAGGAACTGGCCGCCCAGAGCCAGACCGTGCGCTACCAACTGGCCACCGCCACCCAGCAGAGCGGCAGCACCAGCCGCACCGCCAGCCAGGCCCCCTGGCAATTCACCCTGGCCCCGCTGGGGCCGATCCTGCCCGGCAGCGTGATCCTGCAGGTAGGCAGTGAAATCTGGTACGACGACGGCGACGGCCGCCTGCTGCGCAACTACAACCCCGAGACCGGCACCGGTACCGCCCAGGGAACCATCGACTACGAGAGCACCGAGGTTGTCATAGACCACTACGACGGCCGGCCGACCAGCGCCACCATCACCCCGCTGGCCATCCTGGTGGGCGAGGACTGGAGCATCCTGAAAAAGGCGGATTTTCGTACCAGCGCCGCGCCCCTGCGCCCCAACGGCTTCACCATCCGTGCCGACGACTGGGAGACCGGCAGCCAGTACACCGGCCAAGCCGACAACCAGGGCGACATCACCGGCGCCGGCGTCAGCGGTAACGTGGACCTGCAGAAGGGCATCGCCACCGTGACCTTCAACCAGCCCGTCCAGGCCGCCAGCGTTTTCTACAACGCCGTGAGCTTCAAGCAGATACCGCTGGACCCGGCCATTCTGGGCCTCGACCCGGTACGCCTGCCTGCCGACGGCCGCGTGCCCATCATGCGCGACGCCGACATCCTGGTGCTGACCCACACCGCCCGCGACAACGTGGCCACCCCGAGCGCAGGCGACACCCTGAACGCCGGCCGCGACCGCCTGCACGACATCTGGCTGGAGGACGAAAACGGCAGCCGGCTGGCCGCCGCCCAGTACACGACCGACAAGGAGGCAGGCACCCTGACCCTGGCCGACCCGCTGAGCCTGGAGGACGAGGACAGCACCGCCCTGGTGGGGCAGCTGACCCTGGTGCACCGCGTGGACGAAATGGCCCTTTGCACCGAGGCCCGCATCGACGGCACCCTGCAACTGGCCCAGCCCCTCTACCACGACCTGCCAGCCGGCGACACCTGGGTGGCCAGCGCCGTCTACCTGGGCAGCCTGCGCGCCCGAGTGCGCAACTGGGCGAGCTACACCACCGACCCCAACGACTACGACGGCGAGGGCACCAACACCAGCGCCCAGTACAACCTGGTGGCCTACCCGATCGCGATCGACAACCGAGGCAGCGTGCCCGATCGCTGGAAAATCCGCTTCACCAGCAGCACCGCCTTCGAGCTGTACAGCGAGACCCGAGGGCTGGTGTCCACCGGCAGCACCGCCGCCCCATTCAGCCCAACCAACCCCCAGACAGGCACCCCCTACTTCACCATCGAGGCCGACGGCTGGGGCAGCGGCTGGCAGGTGGGCAACACCGTGCGCTTTGACACCGACGCCGCAGCGGCACCGCTATGGCTGATCCGCACCGTACTGCCGGGACTGGCGCAGGTGGACGACGACGAGCTGAAAATTGAACTGAGAGGAGATCACAACTAATGACAGCGCCGACGATTTACACCCATGCCGATCAGGATGGACCGGGGTACGAAAACCACACACTGCACTGGCTGCGCATCCTGAAAGCCTGCCTGGTGGACGGGTACCCCGGAAAACCCGCCGCTGGCTGGTCCTTGGTCTATGACGACATCGACATCGACAACGCAAACGCGACAGTGGTCGGCACCAAGGCCATTTTTAAAAGCGCTTCTGGCAATACGATCTGGATGATTGAGCCGGCAGAAGACACTAGCTTTGATGCAACATTTAAACTGAGCTTATGCGAGCAGGCGTTCAGTGATGGCAGCGTTACAGGAGCCGTCAGCGGATCGCAGTCGTCAGCGAATCCGGGAGGACATCCTCTCCATTTTTTGGGGCGAAGATCTGCACCCTTCAACTGGGTAGTTTTGGCGACACCGGAAACTTTCATTTTGAGTTCTAGAGATACCCACTGGACCTATTCAGTCAACGCTGCCAATGGATGGGCAAATAGCATGACGCTGTACGTTGGAAAAATGAAAGACCTCCGGCCCGGCGTTCCAGAGAAAGCCAAATCGATAATATTTGGAGGCGCAGTAACATCTAATACGGGCAGCTCAGCAACGTCGAACTGGAGCAGTACAGGCCATGGAGTTGGAATTCTGCGTGGTGTTGATGGCGGCCTGCCGTTGGGCGATCTTAGGTGTCGATATGGTTTTGAAGGCCAATCATCAGGTTTTCAAGATGGTCAACAACTTGGTCCAGTTTACGAACTAAAAGAGGTACCAATTATCTGCCATGATCCTGAATACAATAATGTCAGTGGTTTAAGCTATGTTTTGATCGGGAAACTCTATGGTTTTAAAACGATTGCAGGTGGAGAGTCAGCAAACTACCACCGATATTTTCTGCCCTCAGTCGATCCGCTGATCCAATCGACCGACAATCGTTTTGAAAAACCAGGTCACCTGACACCAGGAGACCATGGATACATTTCAATCAATTCACATAACGGCGCACTAATAAGCCTGAATCCGGCAGATTGGAGCGACTAAAGTGATTATAATCCATGAAAACAATGAGCTTTACGAATGGCCAGGCTTCCAGCCACCGCAATCAATCAGCACCAACCTTCCACCAGATAGTCAATACTGGGTAAGAGCGTGCAGCACCGTATCGGGCAGCACAGAGCTGGCAGGCTATGTCGAGAACGGGGAATTAAGCATTTCGTTTGAAGCCCTGAAAGACCAGGAATTCAACTACATCGCCTTTGAACAGGACGGCGACACCAACCTGTACATGGCCCTGAATACCACCCTGACCGAAGCCGCCCCCCAGCTGCAATTCCAGAGCGCCACCGGCGGCGACATCGGAGACGGCGACACCGGAGACGGCAGCCTGGCCCGGATCGCCGGCACCGTGCAAATCGACGGAACCCCAGCCGTCCGAGACGTGCTGGTCATCAGCAACGAAACCGGCAGCCGCAAGGTGCTGGCCGAGGCCGCGAGCGAACCGGACGGCACCTTCGACATCACCTACCCGAACTGGATCGGCGCCGTGATCGCCCTGGCCCTTGACAACTACGGCGACCCGTTCGCCCCCGAGACCACCCTGAACCAGGGCGCCATCATTCACCCGACCACGCCCAACGGCTACGTCTTCGAGGCCACCACCGCCGGCACCACCGGCACCGAGGAACCCGCGTGGAACACCGGCGGCAACACCCAGAGCGGCAGCGTCTCCTTCAACGCCCGCCCGTACTACCGGCCGATAGCCAGCGGGCCGCTGAACGCCGAGGTGCTGGAGGAAGGGCAGGAGCCAGAACCAGAAACAGGTATTGAAGCAACGCACATAAGAATCACGATCATGGAGAACCAAGGATCGACAGGATTCAAGCTGGCACTATCAGATATTCGAGTCATAGATACAGATGACAATGAAGTTTCGGTAGCGTCTGCCAGTGCAACCAACTGGGCAACCAACTTCGGAATAGATAAGGCGCTTGATGCAGACCCGACAACATTCTGGAGCAGCAGCGATAGTGCATCTTTGCCAATTAGCGCTGAGCTGGTTTTTAGCGAGAGTGTTCGAATAGACCGGATATCCATCCAGCAAGCTGAAGGTAGCAACCGTTTGAGTCGCGCACTGAAGGCTTTTTACCTGGAAACAAAAGAAGGAAGCGAAGCGGATTATGTTGCAGCAGCATCGTATCAGGACTTACCGGCATGGACGGTCAGTGAAACTCGGGTGTTTGATGTAGAATGACCTACGCCCCTGAGCAACCCACCGCCGTAGAACTGCATCTTTTCCAGAGCCCCTACGGCGTACCCCTGAACCCGCTGACCCTGCATCTGGAATTCCTCGACGGCGGCACCTACTACCCACCGCTGCCGTGGGCACTGCCCGGACTGGTGACGAGCTACCGCGCCCCACTGGCCACCGGTACCGAAGCCCAGCAGGCGCGAGCCGCGCCCCAGCGCAACGCCCTGACCGCAGACGACCGAAGGGCAGGCCGCTGGGGCAATGCCGGCCACGCACCCAGCCAGCCAGCCCTGACGCACCGCGACGCCAACCACCGGGACAGCGACCACCTGGCACCCTGGGACCGGGCCGGCGTGGCCCAGACCGACACCCGCGCCCGCTGGTGGCCAATAACCGAAGCCGCCGACCGGGCCAATGGCCACCCATGGGGCAGAGCCACTGAGAGCGACCGGCCGGACTACCTGAGCGACTGGAACCCCAAGCCCGCCCAGGCCGATGCCGCGCCCAGTACCGGCTGGTTTACCGTCAACCTGTACGGCAGCCCCTACGACGACAGCGCCGCCCGCGCCGCCCTGCGCAACATTGACACCGGCACCAGCATCAGCCTGGCCGGCCCCAGTGGCCCCTTCACCCCGGCCGCCTGGGACGCCGTGCATTTCCGCTTTGGGTACCAGCCACCCAAGCGCCCCATAGTGCCCAACGACCAGACCACCCGACTGACCGCCAGGCAGGCCACAAGGCGCGACAGCTGGCACCGGATACCCTGGGGCGAGGGCGACACCATCTGGCGCAACTGGAACCTGCCGTACCCGGTTGAAGAAAACGACGAACCCGAACCCCCCGAACCCGCAGAACCCCCCGAGAAACGGACGGTCTACCTGATCATGAACACACTAGAGATCACCGACGTGGACACCGGCACCCCGCTGGACATCCAGAACGTCACCATCAGCCTGGACATCGACAGCCTGAGCTGGCAATTCAGCGGCAACCTCTACGGCGCCGGCAGCCTGGCGCTGGTGCAGCCCGACGCCAACGGAATGAAGGACATCAGCGTCACGATAAACGGCCACAGCTGGGTGTTCGCCATCGAGCGCTACAGCAGCGACGAGCGATTCCCGACGAAAAAATGGCAGATCGGCGGTACCAGCCGCACCCAGTACATGGCCGCGCCCTTTGCCCCCACGCGCACCTACACCAACACCCTGGCGACGACGGCCTCGCAAGCCGCCACCCAGGAACTGGACCTGACCGGTTTCAGCCTGACCTGGCTCACCAGCGGCGACGGCACCCTGCCAGACTGGCCCATCCCCGTCGGCGCCCTGAGCTACCGCGACAAAGCCCCCGCCCAGGTAGTGGCCGACATCGTAAAAGCCGCCGGCGGCGTAATGATCCCAGCCATGGCCACCGACAGCTGGACCATCCAGCCCCGGTACCGGGTACCGCCCTGGCAGTGGGCAAGCGCCACCCCCGACGCCGAGGTCTACATCGGCATGATCCGCACCCGCAGCGCCCAGTATGAGCCCGCCCCCGAGTTCAACGCCTGCTACGTTTCAGGCATCAACCAGGGCGTGGCCGTGGATGTGCAACGGCAGGGCAGCGGCGGCACCGCCCCCATGCCCGACATCTACCACGACCTGATCACCGACCCCCAGCCGGCCATCAGCCGAGGCCGCCAGGAGCTGGCCGCCACCGGCAACAAGGTAGTCGAGACCCTGAGCCTGATCATCCCCGAGAACGGCGCCGCCCCCGGCATCATCACCCCAGGCCAGCTGGTGAAAATCAGCCACGACGACCCGGCCGACGACTACCTGGGCTTGACCCTGAGCACCCGGATCACCGTGGCCGCCGCAGGAGGCGCCGCCATCTACCAGAGCATCACCATAGAGAGGGCCGCATAATGAGCACCCGCAACCCCTGGCTGAAATTCCGCGCCCTGCTGCAGGGCGAAGGCCGCGCCGTGGTAACGGTACAAAGCAACAACGGCGACGGTACCAGCACCGTGCAGACCCGAGACGGGACCAGCTTCAAGGTCAAAGGCGAGAGCATCGAGGCAGGGAAAAAGGCGATGATAGAGGGGGGCGAGTTGAAGTATGAGGTGCCACCCTTGGCTTCCAGTACGATTGAATTGTAATCTTTACGATTACCTTAGGCATAAAGAGGCTAGGGCTTAATTGTACAGTAGTTGCAGAATCCCTGATCCTGGTGCATTGTGTTGAGTATCGGTTTAGTGGTTTATAAATTTTGTGCTAGTCCCAACAACCCCTGACCTAAAAAGCTTCATGGAATATTGACTTTCAATTTAAAGATTAATTAATTCAAGAACAATGGGTAGTAATAAGGTGTAAATATAATGTTTAAGCAATTAGATAATCCAAAAATATTAAAAGACTAGCAAATTAAGTATGGTGAAAACATGAATTTGTTCGATGAGCATTTTTATAAACCTGTATCCCCCTTGGTAGAGGGCGCAGCTTACGAAGCATTATATGACCAACAAGGTCAATCTTTCAAAACTTTAGCAGAGCTCTTCGCGAAAACCCCTAACTCTCTACCCTCTGACCTTGTTGAACCCAAAATACTTGAAAAATACTATGAGCAATTAACTTCAATATTCGCCAATAGTGATTTTGGAAGATTTGGAATTAGAGTTTTTCGAACAGCGGAATACCCTACACGTTTGCGTGACGCTAAATATCCAATTGAACTTGTTTATTACCAAGGTAATTGGGACCTCGCTCACACTAGGTCAGTAGCTATAGTTGGAAGCAGAAAACCTAGTAAAGAAGGGTTAACAAGAACAAAGAAGTTAACCAAATTACTGGTAGAACAGGGTTTTACAATAGTTTCTGGATTAGCATCTGGCGTTGACCAAATGGCCCACCTATCTGCAATCGAATTTGGAGGCGCTACAATAGGCGTACTAGGAACTCCATTGTCTGAAAGCTATCCACGAGAGAATGCCGAACTTCAAAAGTATATAGGTAGGAACCACCTTTTAGTGAGCCAAGTCCCTTTTATTCGATATGGCAAAGAGCCATTTTCTAATAAAAGATTTTATTTTCCCGAAAGAAATAAATTAATGTCAGCTCTAACTGAGGCAACCATTATAGTTGAGGCCGGAAACACCTCTGGAACTTTAGTTCAAGCTAGAGCTGCATTGGAACAAGGTAGAAAACTTTATATTTTAGAAAGTAACTTTAGCAATCCAAACTTGACATGGCCAGAAAAATTCTTAAAGAAGGGTGCGATAAAATTAAAGGATATTAATGATGTCAAACTTTGAGTTAAAACTTGAAGCTATTGACGATAGCACTCGCTCTGACCACTACCACCTAATACCTGGTGATAATTGCTTATATCTTTGTGAATACAGGTCTGGAGGAGGGTATAATTATCGCAGCAATCAGTTGATATATAATATAAAAAAGAGCGTATCTAAAAGATATGAATCTCATTACCAATACAAATTGCGTGACATGCGTATAGTTGCGTTGGCATTAGCCAAATCACTGGCCGATAACCTTGATGACTGCTTATTCGTTCCAGCGCCTTCATCAAAAGCAAGGATAGATCCTGACTATGATGACCGACTATTAAAAATCCTAACGAGAACAAGCGAGTTACGTGTATCATCTTCACTGAAAGAGCTTAATATATGTGATTGTTTACATTCAAGAGAATCAAGAGATTCATTTCACCAAGGCAAAGAAAAAAGAAATATAGAAGATCTACGTGATAGTATTGCAATTGATATCGAAAAGATTCCCTCAACAATAAATCGAATCATAATTTTTGATGATATGATTACAACAGGCTGTACCTTTAAGGCTTCACAACAAGTTCTAAACATCAATATTGGGATTGATATTGATAAAATTGATGGGTTATTTATAGCGAGACGAATACTTCCGCCCCCTGAAGATGACTTCGATGTAAGTGCGTTTTTTAGCTCAATACCTAATTAATTTTTCCCTACTGAGGCTGTGTCTTGAGTTGGTCTAACTGAATCGCATCGGTAAATCCTGATATACATACAGCATCACTGAAAAACCATAAACTAGAGGCGTTTGAGAGGTTTTTAAATGTACATTAGTCTACCCAACAGGGTTCGAGCTACTATCACGCCCCATCATATTTGCTTATAACAGTTGCATAGTAATATCCAGTAACTATACCCCGCTGAAACGCCCTGAAGTAGCGCTCTTTAAGATCGGTGTATATTACCAAATAACGACATAAATCATTGATATATAAAAGAAAAACCTCAGACTTGAAATCAGACGTAGGCGAAAGCCTACCGGGGGTTCGAATCCCTCACTCTCCGCCAAATTAAATAAAAAAGGGGACCCCAAAGGGGTCCCCTTTTTTATTTAACCTTCGCAAAGCGAAGGCATTCGTTCGTGGCCCCCGCGGGTTCGACCAGATGCCCGGGGCATCTGGGGCCGCGCAAGCGCCCGGCGCAGCCGGGGCGGGCACATGGATGTGGCCGAGCCCATCCCGACCCAGCCAAATAATCAACCTCCCCCAAAGGGGTCCCTTTTTTATTGAACCTTCGCAAAGCGAAGGACGTCGTTCGTGGCCCCCGCAGGTTACAACCAACGTGCACAACAAGGAACGGTCCGTACTAAAACGGAAAATCCGGTTACTATTCAGGAAAATCATCTTCACCGAGTTGGCCAGTGAGCGCCGGTAAAACCTCAAACAGGCACTGCTGAGACAAAGACATTCGTCCAGTAAAGGCCCATTTAACGCGGCAAAGCGCGAATTCCATTTCATCAATTCCTCTTTTCAAGTACCCATTCTTAAACACTCATGTAGAGCTTTGAGTAAAATTCTGGCGCTAATATAAATTTTATCTATTTCATATAGAAATATCATTTATTTGATTGATTTAACAACCCTGCCTAAGATCGAATCACAACGAAACAACCAGGCCCTCCCGTTAAAACAAAGATACCAGGCGGGAACAGGTTTACTCAGACTTCAAAACGATAAGAGGCAAATCATGTTTGATTTAAAGCTGCTGATCGGCGGGCAATCCGTACTCGGTGCAAAAAAGCGAACCTTTACCAGAGCCAACCCTCTGTCTGAAAAAAAGGTCACTACCGCCGTCGCCGCCAGTCGAAAAGATGTAAAAAGCGCGGTACTGGCCGCCGAAAGAGCTTTCGCCAAATGGTCGAAAACGGGCCCTAATGCCCGCCGTGAAGTCTTATTGAAGGCCGCAGATTTGATGGAAGCTCGGCAGGCAGACTTCATCGAAAGAATGGTTGCCGAGACCGGTGCCACCCCTGGCTGGGCCGGGTTCAACTGCATGGTTGCTGCCGGCATGTTGCGTGAAGCCGCATCACTGACCACCCAGATTCAGGGCAATGTCATTCCCTCGGATGTGCCCGACAACCTGGCCATGGGGGTTCGGGTACCCTGTGGCGTAGTACTCGGCATCGCGCCCTGGAATGCGCCCATCATTCTCGGGACGCGAGCGATTGCAACGCCTTTGGCTTGCGGCAACTCCGTCATTCTGAAAGCGTCAGAGCAATGCCCCGCAACCCACCATCTGATTGCCGAAATCTTGCACGATGCCGGGCTGAACAATGGTGAAGTCAATTGCATCACCAACGCACCGGAAGATGCCGGTAAAGTCGTCGGCGCCCTAATCGAGGCGCCTGCTGTCCGGCGTGTTAACTTTACCGGCTCAACCGGCATTGGAAAAATCATTGGCCAAAAAGCAGCCGAGCACTTCAAACCGGCACTTCTTGAATTGGGGGGCAAAGCACCCTTGTTGGTTCTCGACGATGCCGACCTCGATGCGGCCGTCGCGGCTACCGCCTTCGGCGCCTTTTTTCACCAGGGCCAGATTTGCATGTCGACGGAACGAGTCATTGTTGATGAAAAAATCGCCGATGCATTTGTCTCCAAATTGACGGCTAAAGTCAAAACCCTCAAGGCAGGGGATCCTTCTGATCCGTCCAATCAGTTAGGCACGCTGATCAGCAAAGCGTCCGGCAAGAAACAAAACGCACTGGTAGATGACGCTGTGAAATTGGGCGCCAAAATCACCACCGGTGGGCGAGCCGTTGGCGTGATCATGCAACCCACGGTTATTGATGGTGTCACACCTGAAATGCGGCTGTATTCGGAAGAATCCTTTGGCCCTCTGGCCTCCATCATACGAGTCAAGAACGATGCTGAAGCCATCCGCATCGCCAACGATACGGAATACGGCCTTTCCGCTGCAGTGTTCAGCCGCGATATTGCTCGCGCCATGAAGGTCAGCCAACAGATAGAATCGGGCATTTGCCATATTAATGGTCCGACCGTTCATGACGAACCCCAAATGCCTTTTGGTGGTGTCAAAGCCAGTGGCTATGGACGCTTTGGCGGCAAGGCAGGCTTAGAGGAATTCACGGAATTACGCTGGATGACCATTCAAATGGGGGAACGCCACTACCCAATTTGATCACTATTTCATCAAGGTTACCTGGCTGATTCATTTGCAACTGTCGGGTAACCATCAACTGTAAAACAACAAATAAAAGGGGAATCTCCATGTCCTTCAAGCTCAAAACGCTCTGCGTCTCTTTGGCTGCAATCACCTCATTGTCAGCGGCCGGTATTGCCCATGCCCAGACAGACCTCCGCTTGGCAAGCTGGGTGCCTGATACACATCCATTGTCCAGGGGCGGCTTTGAACCCTGGATGGAATCCATCACTGAGGCCAGCAATGGCTCGTTGACCTTCACGCTCTACCCGGCCCAACAACTGGGTGCCTCTGCGGATCACCACGACATGGCTCGCCAGGGTATCTCGGATATTTCTTACACCAATTTCAGCTACACACCGGGCCGTTTTCCCATTGCCGGTGCGGCTGAAATACCCTTTGTCATTTCCGACCCGATCGCTGCCTCGGGCGTCTACCATGATTGGTACCAGGAGCATGGCACCCATGAGGTAAAGGGTGCAAAGGTCTGTATGTTGTTCCTGCAACCGACTGGAGCGCTGCACACCAACGGTGAGCAGGTTGTCATGCCGGAGGACTTGAACGGCCTGAGCATGCGCCCACCCAATGCCAATGTTGCAAACCTGTTCAGTAATCTGGGAGCAAGCAATGTTCAGGTATCTGCGCCAGAGTCGAGAGAAGCCATGGCTCGGGGCGTAGTCGATGGCATCGGCTTTCCGTGGGACAGCATGAAAACCTTTGGCATTGATGCTTCGGCAAAATACCACCTTGATGTGCCTTTGTACGTGAATGTCTTCGGTTTGATCATGAACCAGAACAGCTATGATCGTTTGTCTGCAGCCGACAAAGCGGTGATAGACGACCATTGCAGCGCGCAATGGTCCGGTCGGTTGATTGAGCACTGGAGTGAAGCCGGTGCCCAAGCTCGCCAGGCCTTTATCGACGATCCCGAGCACACCGTTTATACACCCACACAAGCGGAAGAAGCCGTCTGGGTAGAGGCGTCCAGCGAGCTTCAGTCGACTTGGGCCGCTGCCGTTCGAAACAACGGCGATGATCCGGATGCGCTTTGGCAAGACCTGACAGAGCGCTTGCGGGCAGTGAATGCCCTCTACGGCGAGTAATCCGTCATCCGCCGGTCAGTTCCTTACTGACCGGCGCTTTCTCTTTTTAGGAACTTATGACCATGTCTTTTTCCAATGTGTTGACTGGTTTTGCGACCTGGGTAGAACGGATTGCCGGTCTTTTCCTGGCCATTGTCACGGTTCTGGTATTTGCCTCGGCCGGAGCTCGATACCTGCTGAGCAGCCCCATTCCTGACGCACATGCCTTTGCAAGCCTGTTGCTCGGTGTCGCACTACTTTGGGGTCTGGCCAGTGCATCCTGGCGAGATGAACACATCGCCGTGGATTTGTTGTACACCGGGATGAGTGATCGATTGAAGCGATTCGTCGATATTTTTGGCCAAATTCTGATTTTGATGTTTGTCGGCTTGTTTTGCTGGATGTTACTCAAACAGGTTGGCTCCGTCCGGTCCAGTGGCGATTTGACCGTTGATACTCGCACCGCCATCTGGCCGTTTTACTTCATGGCCTGGCTGGGCGTTGCCGCTGCAACCATCTTGATCCTGGCGCGTTTGTTTCTACTGGTATTCAACCCCAAAGGCCTGCCCACCAAGAAGAGTGTTGCCGATGAAGCCGCAGAAAACGCAGGAGAGCCCGTCTGATGGATAGAGATTCGATTGCGATTCTGGGCTTTGTCGCCCTGTTCACAATGATCTTCCTGAGAGTACCGGTCGGAATTGCCATGGGTCTGGTTGGTCTGGGAGGCTTTGCCGCCATCATTGCCGTTGACCCGGCGTTGGCAACCCTCGCTTCGTCCCCGATTCGTACTGTCACCAATTACAACCTCAGCCTGATACCCATGTTCATCCTGATGGGGGTTTTTGCAACAGCGACAGGGATGAGCCGAGAGCTGTTTCGTGTCGGGCAAGCCTGGCTCGGCAAATACAAAGGCGGTATGGCCATGTCTACCCTGGCGGCCTGCGGTGGCTTCGCGGCCATTTGTGGCTCATCCGTCGCAACCGCTGCGACCATGACCAAAGTAGCCCTACCGGAAATGCAGCGCCAGGGTTACAGCAACAGCCTGGCTTCAGGCGTCATTGCTTCGGGTGGAACTCTGGGAATCCTGATACCGCCGTCCGTTGTGCTCGTGCTCTATGGCTTTTTGACTGAGCAAGACATCGGCAAGTTACTTGTCGCCGGCATTATACCGGGTATTTTAGCCATACTGGTTCAGGTAGGGGTCATCCTGATCATCGCATGGCGCAAACCCGACGCCATGCCACCTGGGCAACCGAGCAGTTGGCGTGAGAAGTTTGACTCACTCAAGGGCGTATGGGCGGTCATCCTGCTGTTCATTGCCGTTGTAGGCGGGATCTACCTAGGCATTGTCACCCCGGTGGAAGCAGCCGCACTGGGTGCCGTTTGTACTTACATCATCGGCGTGCTGAGACGACGGCTCAACTTCCAAACCACTCTGAAATGCCTGATAGAAGCCTTACGCACCTCGGTCAGCATCTTCATGATCCTGGTCGGCGCCATGCTGTTCAGCTATTTTCTCGCGGTTACCCAGACACCCCAGGCACTAACCGGCTGGCTGGTGGCTCTGCCAATTGGGGATTACGGCGTTCTGCTGCTGATTCTCGCCGCCTTTATCGTCATGGGGTGTGTGCTTGACCCGATGGCAATGATCATTCTCATGGTGCCCATTGTCTTCCCTGTCATTCAAAGCCTCGGTTTCGACCCGATCTGGTTTGGCATCCTGGTGGTTGTGGCTGTGGAGATGGGCATGATAACGCCCCCGATCGGCATCAATTGTTTCATTATTCGCTCAGTGGCACCGGACGTTACCCTTGGACAGGTGTACAAGGGGGTTCTGCCCTTCGTACTTTCCGACTTCGTCCGACTCGGCATCTTGCTGCTGTTTCCCTGGCTGGTACTCATCTTACCCAATAGTATGTAAGGGTGATTTCTACAATGAAAGACAACACGATTCGCTCGTTCACCTACGAGTTGCTCAGAAAATACGGCATGACCACGGTATTCGGTAACCCGGGTTCCAATGAACTGCCGTTTCTAAAAAACTTTCCGAGCGATTTTCGCTACATCCTCGGCTTACAGGAAGGTGCCGTCCTGGGCATGGCGGACGGTTATGCCTTGGCAACCGGTCAGCCGACCCTGGTCAATTTGCACGCCGCCGCCGGCACCGGCAACGCCATGGGCGCTCTGACCAACGCCTACTACTCTCAGAGCCCCTTGGTGGTCACCGCCGGCCAACAAGCACGCAATCTGGTGGGCGTAGAAGCCATGCTGACCAATGTTGATGCCACCCAGTTGCCCAAGCCGCTGGTTAAATGGAGTTATGAACCCGCAGAAGCTGAGGATGTACCCCGGGCACTGAGCCAGGCGATACACGAAGCCACGCTGCCAACGCCGGGCCCGACCTATTTGTCCATTCCTCACAACGACTGGGACAAACCCGCCAGCGCAAACATGGCTCACCTGTTGCAACGCCATGTTGATGTAGGCGCAAGGCCCAATCCCGGGCAAATAGCCGGTTGGGCGGAGTTGCTTGAGCGCGCGCGAAAGCCATTGTTGATCTTCGGGCCGGAAGTGGATGCTCAACAAGCCAATTCAGACGCGGTCAAGCTGGCCAACAAGCTGGGGG
This sequence comes from Saccharospirillum sp., assembly GCA_022565595.1. GTDB lineage: Bacteria > Pseudomonadota > Gammaproteobacteria > Pseudomonadales > Natronospirillaceae > Saccharospirillum. Next base: position 241,479 of record JAIUML010000004.1, read on the forward strand.
CCCCTGTTTGGGTGGCGCCGTCCGAATCGCGCTGCCCATTCCCCACCGATCATCCGTCTTTTCGTGGCGTCCTTCCCATTTCAATCAGGGAGATTTGTGAACACCTGGAGGGGCATGACGTCATCCTGGTGGCGGGTGCACCCGTGTTTCGCTACCACAAAGACATTCCAGGAAACTACTTGCCGGAGGACGCCAAAGTGCTGCATGTCACCGGTGACACTCACCAGGCCGCCCGGGCGCCTTTTGGTGAGGCGCTGGTAGCGAATGTGAAGCAGTCCCTTGCCGCCCTGGTCGATGCCGTGAATGTCAAAGGTCGAAAGCTGCCAAAGCCCATTAAAAAGCCGAAACGCACCGATGATCCCATCGGCGCCATGCATCCGGGCAATCTGTTCCACTTGTTGGATCAGTTGGCGCCAGACAACGTCTCCTATGTCAAGGAGGCGACCGCGACCAAGGAGACGTTCTGGGCGCATATGACGATGTCGCAACCAAACAGTTATTTTTTCCCGGCCGCAGGTGGGCTCGGGTTCGGCTTGCCTGCAGCGGTAGGTGTTCAGTTGGCCATGCCGGACCGGCGAGTGGTGGCAGTAGTGGGTGACGGTTCGGCAAACTACGGCATTACTGCCCTGTGGACAGCTGCACAATATCAGGTGCCAGTTGTCTTTATCATCCTGAAAAACGGTACCTATGGGGCCTTGCGCGGCTTCGCCTCACTGCTCGGCGCCGAAGACTCGCCCGGTCTGGATGTGCCCGGGTTGGACTTTTGTGCCATTGCCAGAGGCTATGGGGTTGAAGCCGAGTCCGCCAACAATGCTGAAGCCTTTGAACGCCTGATTTCAAGCGCCATCCGCCAGCAGAACCGTCCTTTCCTGATTGAGGTTTCGACAACCTTTGGTGAGTGATCATCAATTGATGACGCCTTCATCGTCGAACATTCGATCGATCAGGACCATCGGCTCGGGTATGTTCATCGTTCGAACCGCCTCCAGTACCGCCTGGCAAAACCAGCGCTGTGCCGGTGAGCGGTTGGAGTGAGTATGCCAATAGAGTGAGACATTAAAATCCGGGACTTGAAATGGAAGCGACCGGACGGCAAGTTCGCGGCCCTCCGCGAATTGATTGGCGATTTGAATCGGGATCACACTCAGAAACCCTGTAGATACCAGCAGGCTGGGCAAGATGGAAAAATGAGGCACTTCCAGTGCGACCTTGCGCTGAATATTCATTTGATAAAGAATATCCTCAACCAGGCTGTGCCCTGAAGTGCCAGACACCACAATGTGTTTGCGACTAGCAAATGTCTCAATATCCATCGTACCAGGTTTGAAAGTGTCGGCTCTGGCGAGACAGACATAGCGATCGCGAGTGATCGTTTGCCGTTCGAGGCTATGCAAGTCAATGGGTCTGCTGCAGATCACCGCATTGACCTGACCCGATGTCAGCCAGTTCGGCACCTCCTCCATTTTGAGCGGGATGACTTCCAGTTCCAGCTCAGGCGCTACCCGTTGCAGGTGATTCATGATCGTTGGCAGAAAGACCATTTCACCCAGGTCCGTCAAAGCCAGCCGAAAGCGGGAATTGCAGGTCGACGGATCGAAATGCTGCTGGCTGTTCAGGTGTGTTTCAAGCAATTCAAGCGCTTGCTTCAGATCCGGATACAATTGGTTGGCTGTCATGGTCGGGAGCATGGATTGCTGGCTGCGGACAAACAGTCGGTCGTCAAACTGCTCTCTCAACCGGGACAACGCATAACTGACTGAGGGCTGGGTGACATGCAATTGACTGGCACACTGCGTCACACTGCGGGTTTCGTACAGCAAAACAAAGACACGTATCAGGTTCAGATCGGGTAGTGACATGGATTAACCCATCGACATCTATGGAGCATCGTCATCCGAGGCTGGAGCCGTTCAAAGCCGAACAGCGGACTGACTACTGTAGCAAACTCCAACCGTAATCACACAGTAAAGCCCTACCACTGGCACGCACAATCCCCCATCATTACCCTCAAACCCAAACGCCTTTCAAGCCATGAGCAACAACGTCCCGCCCATTAACATGAAGCACCCCCTGGTCATTCTGGCCTGGGTCCTGATGCTGGGCGGCCTGTGGTTCCTGTTCGATCAGGTTCTGGATCAGCAACAGAATCCGAATCGCAACCTGACCATTCAGCCTGGTAGTACGGAGCTGGTGCTGCAGCGCAACCGATCGGGCCATTATGTGTTGCCGGGCACCATCAATGGTGAGCGGGTCACCTTTTTGCTGGACACCGGGGCGACTCAGGTCTCGGTGCCGGCCCACCTGCAGGAGCCATTGGGGTTAACACCGGGCAATGCGATGCGCAGTCTCACGGCCAATGGCACGGTGACGGTTTATGCCACGAACATCGATCAATTGGTCATCGGCCCCTTTGCGTTCGAGAATGTGCGCGGCCATTTGAACCCGGGATTTCAAGGCAATGAGATTTTGCTGGGTATGAGTGTACTGCGTGAATTGGAATTCACGCAGCGGGGGGATACATTGACCTTGCGGCCTCAGGAGTAAAGGCGCTGGATCTGGATGCCCCTACAACAGCCAGAGGGTGCTGTCAGTCGCTACCGAACAGGTCTCGAGTGTAGACTTTGTCGGCGACGTCCTTGAGCTCCTCGGTTTGACGGTTGGCAAGGATGACATCACACTCCTGCTTGAACTGATCCAGGTCGCGGACGACTCGACTGTGGAAGAACTCGTCTTCCTCCAATACCGGCTCGTACACAACCACTTCCACGCCCTTGGCCTTGATGCGCTTCATCACCCCTTGCATTGCACTGGCGCGGAAGTTGTCAGAGCCGGTCTTCATGATCAGCCGATAAACACCAACCTTGCCAGGGTTACGACGCAGCACCGAACTGGCAATGAAGTCCTTGCGAGTGGTGTTGGCATCCACAATGGCTTGAATAATGTTATTCGGCACATCGTTGTAGTTGGCCAGCAACTGCTTGGTGTCTTTTGGCAGGCAGTAGCCGCCATAACCGAAAGACGGGTTGTTGTAATGGCTGCCGATGCGCGGATCCAGACCTACCCCTTCGATGATCTGTTTGGAGTTGAGGTCATGCCGCTCGGCGTAGGTATCGAGCTCGTTGAAGTAGGCCACGCGCATGGCCAGATAGGTGTTTGAGAACAGCTTGATGGCCTCGGCCTCGGTGCTGTCGGTAAACAGCACCGCAACATCCTTCTTGACCGCGCCACCTTTAAGCAGTTCGGCAAATGCCTCTGCCCGCTCTGAGCGCTCGCCGACGATAATGCGTGACGGATAGAGGTTGTCGTAGAGGGCCTTGCCTTCTCGCAGAAACTCGGGAGAAAACAGCAGATTTGGGGTATTGAATTCAACACTGGCTTCTTTGGTGTAGCCCACCGGTACCGTTGACTTGATGATCATGACGGCGTTCGGGTTGATCTCCGTTACATCCTTGATGACCGACTCGACACTGCGCGTGTTGAAATAGTTGGTTTCCGGGTCGTAATCGGTCGGCGTGGCGATGATGACAAAGTCAGCGCCTTCATAGGCCTGGTGCTTATCCAGAGTGGCGGTGAAGTTAAGCGTCTTGTTGCGCAGGAAGTCTTCAATCTCGACATCAACAATGGGAGATTCCTTCCGATTAAGCATTTCGACCTTCTCGGCAACGATGTCGATGGCAACCACTTCATTGTGTTGCGCCAGCAGCATGGCATTGGAGAGTCCAACGTAACCGGTACCGGCAATGGCTATTTTCATGACAGGTGCTCTATTCCGTTAGGGTTTTGGTGTGAGTGATTTCGCAGGAGGATGATAACACAGAGGGTTGTGAGCGGGCACGGCCTGGTCACGTGTAGGAGAATGGAGCGTCGATATCTTCTTCGACGTCGCGGGCGAAAGCCCGCCATAACAACAAAAAACCCGAAGCCATCGCTGGCTTCGGGTTTGAATGTGGTAGCGGGGGCAGGATTTGAACCTACGACCTTCGGGTTATGAGCCCGACGAGCTACCAGACTGCTCCACCCCGCAATAAACTTTTACTTCACTGACCTGAGCCAAACTCTCGAAGGGCTCATAAACCGAAGGTCGTTAAAACTCCCTTCGGCTCTTTCGGTGTGGGAGCCCGACAAGCTACCAGACTGCTCCACCCCGCACTAAACTGGTTGAAGAACCTGACCACTTGGTCACTGCCCTTCAGTGGTTGCGCATATTAATGATCAGCCTTGTTACTGTCAACTAACTTTTTGATTTTTTTCAGTTTTTTTGGTTTCCCTTCAACCAGGCTGCTCTCGCCTGCTGCATGCGAGCCTCCATAAGGTCGTAGCAGTCGGCAGGTACGCCTGGGGTCAACAGCCAGTCAATAACGGCTTGCTCGAAAGACTCACTCGTGACCTTCTGGCCCAACCCTTCGGACAAGCGCTGCACCTGTAGCTCCATGCGCAGGGCTTTATCCTCTTCCGGGCTGTCCACTCCAGCCATGGCTTCGATTTCGATGGTCTTGCGGCGCAGTGCTTCTTTTTGGCCAGGCTCTACTGGCTGGCGAATGATGTCGAGTTGCGTGACCAGGCTGCGGGAGGCTGAAGGTGGCTTGAGAGCTTCAAACGCCTGCTGGGCTTCTGACTCGTCTGTGGCTTCAAATCGCGCCCAGCGAACCCAGCGGATAACCTCCTGCCAGTTGCGGTCCCTGGCTAGTTCCTGCCCGGCTCGGCATCGAGCATCAAAAGCTTTGCTGGCTTTGTCGAACTGGTCCATCAGCGCCTTGTGATGCGCCTTGGGCAAAGTGCCCAGGTCTTTGAATGACTGGCGCAATGCTTTGGCCTGGTCCTGTTGAACCAGGGCATCATCGGCTTCAGCCAGTGCATTCAATTCACTGATGATCTGTTCGGCCTGTTTGCGGTGGTCTTCGAGGTCGGCCTTGAAGGCTTCTACCTGCTGGCCACGCCGCTCGAACAGTTGATCGCAAATGGCCCGAAACTCTTTCCACAGTGCCTGTTCATCGCGTCGGGCCAGGTGGCCAGCCTGTTGCCAGGTCTTCTGCAGTTTTTTGGCTTCTTCCGTCGCCTGGCGGCTGTCTTCGAGGTCAAGCAAGGCACGGGCTTTTTCGATAATGGCCTGCTTGGCTTCTCTGAACTGGCTTTGCTCCTGCTGCAGATGCTCACGAATGCGTTGATAAACGCTGTCGAAGGCCTGTTGCACGGCCTTGTTGGCTGCCCGATCTACAGGGGTGAAACGGCGCCAATCCTGCCGCGCCATGTTCAGAACGCGGTCGACTTCCTTGATGTCCGGCGCCGACCAGTCCGTCAGGGCTTCGTACTGGTTGAGTTGTTCAACCAGCTCCTTGCGTTTTTCGAGGTTCAGGCTGCGTAATTTGCTCTGTTCCGTAAAGAACTCGCGGCAGGGCTCGTAGGCTTTCTGCGCAAGCTCATGAAAGGTCTCCCACAGATCCTGATGCTGGTTCTGCAAGCCGCGGCTCAACTGGCGCCATTCATCCTGCATGCTGCGAATGGCGCTGGCACGGGATTCGGGAGGCATGGATTGCTCCAGCAAGTGCTGCATGCGCTCAATCAGGGCTTCCTTTTTGGGCAATACAGCAAAGCTTTGCCAATCGCGCAAGCGCTCAACCGCCTCGCGGGTTTCTTCGAACTGGCGGAACAGCCCGGGGTGATGTTTCTCGGTCAAGCCTTCCAGGGAATCCGAACAGCCAAGCAGCAGGCCAGACGCCCGTTTGAGGTGACCATCGTTCACTGCAGCCATACACCGACGCATCAGGCCACGAGCCTGCCGTACTTTCTGGATTTCCTGCTGGCGATGCTCGGCCAACTGATCGTGGTGCCGAGCCAGTATCTTTTCTACATGGGCCACCATGGCCGGTGGCTCAACGTCTTCAGGCCAGTCCAGGTGATGCACCCATTCATCGAGCGCATGGGCTTCGGCATCCATCTGGTCGGGTGTATTCTCCAGCCGTTCAAGCAACTCATGAACGGCACCAAACTTTCTGTGGATGTCGTATTGCTTGCTCAGGCTGGCCTCAAAAGCCGTACAGAGACGGTGAAAACTGCGCTCTTCTTCCTTGCTAGGCTTACTGTGTTGCTCACTCTCGCGCCACAGGTGTTGCTGTTCGGTTAAAAAGAGCTGGGCCTCACGCAGGTCCTCTTCTGTGATGTCGGCGTTATCGACTCTGACTTTCAATTCAGCCAGTACCCGATCAACAATGCTCTGTCGATCGCTGTCGGCCATGGCCACAGCCTGATGTTGCTCCTCGACTTCGGTGACCAGGGCCGATTGGGCGTCGAGCTGGTCCTGCGCCTGATTGAAGTGACCTTCGAATGCCAATTGTTGTTCCGCAGTTGCATCGGCTTTTACCGCCTGCCACTGCTCTTCGAGGTTCTTCAGTTTGCTGGCGTAGAGTGGGTCCAGGCTCGCTCTGGCATGGCGGGCCATCGCATCCACCAGTTCGGTCAGCCTCTGCTGTTGCGCCTGCTGCCGCTTTTGTGCAGCGCGCAGGGAATCCTGTTTGTCTTTGACGATGCGAAATACGGCCTTGTCGCGACCCTTGCTGGCCTTGAGCACCTGCTCTACCTTATCGGACTCTGTCAGTTGCTCGGCCGCATGGGTTCGTACCTGGGCGGTGAAGCCGTGCAATGCCAACTCCAGCCAGTCGGCTTCGCTCGGCGTTTTGTCGCCGACCTCACCGCTGTGCTGTATCAGCAAGGCGTATTGTTGGAGGTCGGTCAGGCCAGTGCCGGCAAGTGCTTCGGCACTGGTTTTGCCCTCGGTCAACCAGTTGGCCAGCTCCATCATGGCACCCTGTTGTTCACGGCGGTCTTCGCTTTGGCTGCGCTTGACCAGTGACTCCAGAGTAACGACCTCTACCGGTGGTTTTTTCTCAACCGTGGTTTTTTTGGGCGCTATTGCTTCAGGCTCTTTCTTCTTTTTATTACGGGAAAACAATTTGCTGAGCACGACCATGTCGACTCCCTCTCATATAGTAATACCGGGCAGGTTGCCGCTTGCCTTACCCTGCCGGAAACGTGTTAAAGTGGCGGCGATCCGACGGCCAGTGTACCGCCATGGCTCTGTGAAAACTACGCTCTCCACTCTTGATTCAAGGCCCCTTTGACAATGGCCAAGCCTTTTTCCTTTTTATGGTACGACTACGAGACCTGGGGCATTTCTCCCAGGTCAGATCGCATCGCCCAATTCGCGGCCGTGCGCACCGATGCCGACCTGAATCCGATCGGCACACCGATCGATATCCAATGCAAACCCGCCATTGATACCGTCATCGATCCGGGCGCCTGCCTGATCACTGGGCTGACGCCACAAGGCTGTGCCGAATCCGGCCTGACCGAATGGCAATTCGCCGACCGGGTGTTTCAGGCGATGTCTGAGCCCGGCACCTGCACCAGCGGCTATAACACCCTGCGCTTTGACGACGAATTCACCCGTTACCTTTTCTACCGCAACCTGCACGATCCCTACAGCCGGGAGTGGCGCAATGGTAACAGCCGTTGGGATCTGCTGGACGTGGTCCGCCTGACCCATGCCCTGCGGCCTGAAGGCATCGAATGGCCCAAAAACGACAAGGGCGCCCCCTCTTTTCGACTGGAACACCTCACTGCCGCCAATGGTATTGAACACAGCAGCGCTCACGATGCGCTCAGCGATGTTTATGCCACCATTGCGCTAGCCAAACTGATCAAGCAAAAGCAGCCTCGCTTGTTTGAATATGCTCTGACCCTGCGCTTCAAGCATGAAGTACGTCAACACTTGCCGATAGAACAGCGTCAACCCTATTTGCGCGTCAGCGGCATGATTCCCGCCGAGCGCGGTTGTTTGACCGTGGAAGTTCCGCTGCTGGTGCACCCGGATCGGGCGAATGAAATCATAGTGATGGACCTGACCGAAGATCCGAGCTGGCTGCTGGAGCACGATGCAGAGCAATTGCGGACCTGGCTCTATACCCCAACCGATGAATTGCCCGAAGGGGTAAAGCGCCCCCCCTTTCGAACCCTGCACCTGAACAAAAGCCCCATGATCGCGCCGTTCAAACTGTTAACGCCTGACGTTGCTGAGCGCTTCGGGCTCAGCCTGGAGGGCATTCAGACCAATCTGGGCGTTCTGAACCGCTGGCACGATCTGATCACCCTGGCGCGAGAGGTGTTTCGCAGCCACGACCAGGCACCCCCGGCTGACCCCGAGCAGGCATTGTACCAGGGCTTTATTGGCGATCACGACCGCGCCCTGCTCAACCGCATGCGTTACCACAAACTGCCCCCCGAAAACTGGGCAGGTATCGCCAACGACCTGCACGATGAGCGGCTCCAGGCACTGGTATTTAACGTCCGTGCGCGCCACTTCCCGCAAACTTTGTCGGCTGCCGAGCAGAGTCTGTGGAGAGATCAGGTAAAACGGGCATTAACCGAGCCCGACTTTGGCTCCAGGCTGACACTGGCTGAAGCGCAAGCAGACACCCGGACCCTGCTTCAGGAGCAACCGGATTCTTCTGTTCTGCAGGCGCTGGGCGAGTGGCAGGAGCGACAGGTTCAATGGTTAAAAGAGGGTTCGCCACAACCAGAGGAACCAACCGATACAGCCGCTTCCAGCCCACCGGAAGTTGACACAGCCGATGAAGACGATGCCGACCCGGGGCAATTGAACCTCTTCAGCTAATCCGCCCCTGGGGGTAGAAAATCAGGTTGTGGAACAGCGCCGCTGCCTCAGCGTCGTCATTTCGGTAGGCATGTGGCTGATCGGCCATGAACTCGAACACCTGCCCCGCCGCCAGGGCTTGCCATTGTCCATTCGCCTGAATGGACAACACCCCTCTCAACAGGATGATGTGCTCACGAACGCCTGCCTCGTGAGGCGCCGACTCCCGCAGGCATCCCGGCGAAAGCGTCAGTTCCAGCAGCTCAGCCTTCATCTGAGGGTCGTAAGGAATCAGGGTCTTTACGGCAAGGCCACTGGCATGGGGCGCAAAGGGCTCTCTGTCACCGATGCCCTGATCCGGCATCAAATTGGCCATCAACTGTGAAAACGACAGCTCAAACCCTTGGGCTATTTTCCACAGCGTATTCAATGTAGGGCTCGATTCACCGCGCTCTATCTGACCCAGCATCGCCTTGCTCACCCCGGTTTTCTGACTCGCCTTGTCCAGACTCCACTGCCGCTGCAACCGCAGGGCTTTCAACCCATGAAACGAAGGCTCCATATTCCATGCACTCCCGCTTGTGCGTTATAACGTACAGATGCTATAGTGAATTCAACATGCGTTATAACGCACAACGTCACTTTAGCAGATAACATTCGCCATGCAGAACCCTTTCCCTTTGAGTGCCCTGATTGCCGGTCTGATCGTTGTCATTGTCGGCTACAGCAGTTCTGCTGTGATCATCTTCCAGGCCGCTGCTGCAGCCGGCGCTACGCCAGCGCAAGCCAGCTCCTGGCTTTGGGCTTTGAGCCTGGGCATGGGTATCACCAGCATTGGGCTCTCGCTCCAGCACAAGTTACCGTTGGTGACGGCCTGGTCGACTCCGGGAGCCGCTGTTCTGGTGGTGGGGTTGTCGGGTTACAGTCTGAACGAGGCCATTGGCGCCTTTATTGTGACTGCCCTGTTGATCATGCTGGCAGGCTTTACCGGCCAGTTCGAGCGCTTGACGCGTCAATTGAACCCGGCCATTGCCAGTGCCATGCTGGCTGGGGTTCTGCTGCCCTTTGCCTTGCAGAGTTTCAGCGCTTTCAGTGACCATCGGCTGATTGTCGGCAGCATGCTGCTTACCTACATGGTGCTTCGCTTCTGGATTCCGCGTTACACCGTACTGGCGGTTCTGGTCGTGGGGCTGGTGGTGACTTTTTCACTGGGTGAAGTGCAAACCGAGCATCTTGCCTGGTCGCTGGGCAAGCCGGTCTGGCAATCGCCCGCCTTCAGCCTGTCGGCCATCATCAGCCTGAGCCTGCCGCTCTTTGTAGTGACCATGGCGTCCCAGAATTTGCCAGGCATAGCGACGCTGACTGCGGCGGGCTACCCCTCCCCTACCTCTTCCATGTTGAAGTGGACCGGCACCACCACCCTGCTGCTGGCGCCCTTCGGTGCCTTTGCGCTGAACCTGGCGGCCATTACTGCCGCCATCTGTATGACATCGGACGCTCACCCGGACCCGAAAAAACGCTACCTCGCCGCTATTTCTGCCGGGGTTTTTTATATTCTGCTCGGGCTGATGGCCGCGACCGTGGTCGCGTTTTTTGCCTCAGTGCCGACAGCCTACATGATCACCCTGGCAGCTCTGGCCTTGTTGCCCACTATTGCCAACAGCCTACTGACGGCACTCAAGGATGAACAGCAGCGTGAAGCGGCACTGATTACCCTGCTGGTTACCACTACCAATGTGACGCTCTTTGGCATTGGTGGCGCCTTCTGGGGGCTGGTGCTGGGCTACCTGGTTCTGGCGATCAAGAAGTATTGGCAGCCGGCCTGACGGGTGTCCATCTTGAAACCCTGATTCTGAATGGGCACTAACTCGACTTCTTGGTGAAAAAGGCCGCCACGGCCTGCTGAAACTCCGCACTTTTCAGGCGCTGTTGAAAGATACGTGCTTCTTCATCAATCGCCTGTAACGTGCTGCTCATGTAGTGCTGTCGCATCAGCCTTTTGGTTGCCTGCAGCGCCTGGGTTGGCTGAGCAGCAAGCAGTTGCGCCTGCTGATGAGCGGCCTGAAGGTAATTCTCGTCGCCAAACACCTCGTTGATCAAGCCAGCGTTGAGGGCTTCCTGAGGGGTAAAGGTTTTACCGAGCATCAACCACTCAGCTGCCTTGACGTGCCCGACCTTGAGCGGTAACAGGTAGGAAGCGGCGAATTCCGGAACCAGCCCAAGGTTAACGAATGGCATCTGGAACACCGTGCTTTCACCGCTATAGACCAGATCGCAGTGCAACAGCAAGGTGGTGCCAATGCCAACAGCCGGCCCGTTGACTGCCGCGACGATGGGCTTGGGGAAATCCGCCACCGCACGCAGAAACTGCAATACCGGTGCGTCGTTGTCCTCCATGGGGTGTTCCATGAAGTCTTTCAGATCGTTGCCTGCGGTAAAGCAGAACTTCTGCCCGGATATGAGCACCACCCGGGCTTCGTCATTGCTCTTGGCCGCTATCAGCACCTCGGTCAGGGTGCTGTACATGGCTTCAGTCAAGGCATTACGCTTGTCTGGGCGGTTCAGCGTCAACTCCAGTACGCCGTGGTGCAATCGTTGAATGACTTCGGTCATGGTGTCTCTCTTGTTATCGATGAAAGGCCTTCAATTTAAACAGTCGTTTGATTTTTGCAAGCCTAGCTCAGCTTTATCATCCTGTTTGGCAACAACAATGCCTTTAGGCCTTTGGTAGCGCTCCGATTTTTCAGGAATTGGTGTACACTGCGCACCGACTGAGCTCACCCCAGAGGAGACCTTCATGACTGCCATCAAGCAGGACGACCTGATCCAGAGCGTCGCTGACGCCCTGCAATTCATTTCCTATTACCACCCCAAAGACTTTATTCAGGCGGTGCATGCCGCATACGAGCGTGAAGAATCCCAGGCGGCAAAAGACGCCATGGCGCAAATTCTGCTCAACAGTCGGATGTGTGCCGAAGGCCATCGGCCCATTTGCCAGGACACCGGCATTGTTACCGTCTTCCTGAAAATCGGTATGGATGTACGCTTCGAAGACGCCACCATGGGCGTCGAAGACATGGTCAACGAAGGCGTTCGTCGCGCCTATCTGCACCCGGACAACGTGTTGCGTGCCTCGGTTCTTTCCGACCCGGACGGTGCCCGCAAGAACACCAAAGACAACACTCCTGCAGTAATCCACACTCGTCTGGTACCGGGCAATACGGTAGACGTTCAGGTCGCCGCCAAAGGCGGTGGTAGCGAAGCCAAATCCAAATTCGCCATGCTCAACCCCTCTGATTCCATAGTCGATTGGGTGTTGAAAGTGGTGCCTGAAATGGGTGCCGGCTGGTGCCCGCCGGGCATGCTGGGCATTGGTATTGGCGGCACAGCCGAAAAAGCGATGCTGCTCGCCAAGGAAAGCCTGATGGATCCGATCGACATTCAGGAACTCCAGGCGCGCGGTGCGCAAAACCGGGGTGAAGAGTTACGGCTGGAAATCTTCGACAAGGTCAACAAGCTGGGCATCGGCGCCCAGGGCTTGGGTGGCTTGACGACTGTGCTGGATGTGAAAGTTGCTGAAGCGCCAACCCATGCTGCCAACAAACCGGTAGCGATCATCCCCAACTGCGCCGCCACTCGCCACACTCATTTTGTGCTCGATGGCTCAGGCCCGGCTGAATTGACGCCACCAAGCCTGGAAGACTGGCCCGACATCGTCTGGGATGCGGGCCCGACGGCTCGCCGAGTCAATCTGGACACCCTGACCAAAGACGAGATGCTCGACTGGAAACCGGGTGACACTCTGCTATTGAACGGCAAGATGTACACCGGTCGCGACGCCGCCCACAAGCGTATGGCAGACATGATCAGCAAGGGTGAGCCCTTGCCGGTCGACTTGACCAACAAGATGATCTACTACGTCGGCCCGGTCGACCCGGTGCGGGATGAAGCCGTAGGCCCGGCCGGCCCGACCACGGCCACCCGCATGGACAAATTTACCGATACCGTATTGGAACACACCGGGCTGATTTCCATGGTGGGCAAGGCGGAGCGAGGCCCTGTCGCCATCGAAGCCATAGCGCGGCACAAGGCGACCTATCTGATGGCGGTGGGCGGTGCAGCCTACCTGGTCTCGAAAGCGATCCGCCATGCGAAAGTGGTGGCCTTTGAAGACCTGGGGATGGAAGCCATTTACGAGTTCGATGTGGTAGACATGCCGGTGACCGTTGCAGTAGACACCCAGGGCGAATCGGTGCACCAGACCGGGCCCAAGCAATGGGCGGCGAAGATACTGGCGAAAGAAGTTGGCTAGTCTGTAAGCCATCGATAAAACCAGAAAAGGCAGCCAAGGGCTGTCTTTTTTGTGGGTCTTTGTTGAAGTATCGGCTTTCTGGTTCTGGAGTGTCGATATCATCATCGACACGGCAGGCGCAAGCCTGCTGGCCTGGCCGAGTTCGCAATAGGTGGGCTTACGCCCACTACGTCGATGAGGACATCGACGCCCCATTGGGGCGTTATTGATGTATCAGCTTTCTGGTTTTGATCGGGTCGAAGTAGCAGGATTGCGCCTGCTACCCCTCCCACACCACCGGACGTGCGGTTTTCCGCATCCGGCGGTTGAACCCGGTGAGTTATCTCACCGCGAGTACATCCGGTGTCACTATGCC